>NZ_QHKS01000031.1 GCF_003353175.1 Paraburkholderia lacunae
GTACCACTTCCAGCTTGAAGCTGGCGTCAAATTGTCGGCGCCTTCTTGTCATCTATTGTTTTTCCTCGTCGATTCCGGATTGTCCTCCTATCGACCTGTCCGAGGAAATTAGACCACTACACATCAAGCGCCGCAAGCCACCCCCTTCCCATACAACCATGTCGTCTGTTCCGAGCTCGTAGTACTGGACACCCCTGTCGATCGAACTAAACATGCAACCCCCTCGGTGGCCGGAAACCCGCACCAATCAACAAACCACCCCATCGGGGGTTGCAAGTTGTTGTCACTTTAAATTGACTTAAAGTCGCGACACTCATGGGAATTGAACTAAAGTTTCAACATTATCGCTGCGAAGACACGCTCTCGTGATCGGAGTTTGTCCCGAACCCGCCTCACGTTTTCTAGGCGCAAACGCCGCTTATTTTCAGAGAATGACCTTTTTCTTCGGTACTAATTCGGCATGCGAATAATATGGGTTACGCGACGGACCGGAACGTTTCGGCGGCATGCCCCATCTCCGACACACCAATGTCCCAGGTGAGGAGCAGCGATCAATTGCAGCCAGGGCACGAAACATTGGCAGCGATGGCGCAACGACCCCAAGCTGTTCGATCAGCTGGCACACTTTCTCACGTGCATTCGCCAAAGGGTGTCGCGTCCATACCGCCGCTGCTCTCGCCGGACGGCCTCATGAGGCGCCCTACCATTCCGCCGAGGAACCCGCAGTTCTCGCTGACGGGACCAGATGATCTTGTGCCTATCGACGACCTCACGTGATCAGCCAGACATAGCCGCGCGTCACGCTCTTCACCCGTGTCCGGGGCAACCATCTGCGGAACGAGCGGCTTGTACACCTCGGGATCTTGCGACGCTGCGCTCGAACACAACCGCGCCACTGCTGGGAATCGGCTATCCGCATTGGAAGTCTTGGCACACGGCAACCCGCGGCAAGGGTTGCATCTTTACGTCAATTGTTGGCTAAATGCTTGTTATCTAACGAATTTTTGATGCGACACAGCGCTTTACGCATCGAGGTTGCAACTTTAGTAGCAAATTTGTCTCAACTCTACTTCGTTTGACAACGGCCACGTGCATGCGAAAACGGCTCCTCCCCAAATCCTCCCCATCCGTCGTCGAGCCAGCAGTATCGAGTTGATTTCCGCCGCGGATGTCATTCGTCAACTATTCCTTTTGGCCGGTCTCTGCCTGACAAGCATCAGCCCCAGTTTCGGCGACCGCGCTTAGTCGGACCGCGTCTGTGCATTCGAGAAATTCTCAGGTTAGCCACGCCGGCAGTTGACATTTTTAATTCGCGCGCAGGAACCCTTGTCCAGCAAGGCGCCGCCACATTCAATGCCGGAGGCTTGACGAGTTGACGATTTTAATGGCGCACAGTTGATAATCACTGGAAGGCCTCCTGGCCGCCCAAGGAGCGGGGCGGCCAGGGTCTACAGTTGAGATGCGAGGCTCAACCGACCCGTTCAGGAGGAATGGAATGAACGCCTCCCACCTGTGAGTGGTGGGAACAAGAAAGGTTAAGCGGACCCTCACGGGCCGACGGCATCAGAGTGCCCAGGATGGAAGATCATAAAGGTCTTCACAGGCAAACCGGAGGGTCCGAAATGAAGCTTACGCCAGTTGGGATCGATATTGCGAAGAGCGTCTTTCAGCTTCATTACATCGACGCTGAGACAGGGGAAATCGTGAACAAGCCGATCAAGCGAGCCAGGTTTCTCGAGCACTTTGCGAACCGGGAGCCCAGTCTGATCGGGATGGAAGCCTGCGGCGGTGCACAGCACTGGGCACGGGAGCTGACAAAGATGGGGCATCAGGTGAAGTTAATGCCTGCGGAGTTCGTCAAGGCGTTCAACATCCGCAACAAGAACGATGCGGCGGACGCCCGGGCGATCTGGCTGGCAGTGCAGCAGCCAGGCAAGGCCGTAGCGATAAAGACTGAAACGCAGCAGGCGGTGCTGGCGCTGCACCGGATGCGCCAGCAACTGGTGAAGTTCCGGACGATGCAGATGAACAGTCTGCGTGGTCTGCTGACTGAGTACGGCGAGGTTATGGCCAGGAGCCGGACTGCGCTGGATAGGGCGATACCGGCTGTACTGGCAAGGGTTGCGGATCGACTGCCAGCAGTACTGATCGACACGCTGCGCGAGCAGTGGACTGGACTGACGAAGCTCGACGAGCAAATTGCCGTAATCGAGCGACGGTTGCGGCAATGGATGCAGGAGGACAAGGCGGTCAAGGCGATTGCTGAAATCCCAGGCGTTGGCGTGCTGACCGCGACAGCCGTGGTCGCAACGATGGGCGATGCGAAGTCGTTCCGCTCAGCCCGGGAGTTCGCGGCCTGGATCGGTCTCGTGCCGAAGCAGCTCGGGTCCGGTGGCAAGGTCACGTTGCTGGGCATCAACGCGGCGACCCCTACCTGCGCACGTTGCTGATTCATGGTGCGCGCAGCGTATTAAGTCACGCAAAAGAGCCTAGCCCGTGGGTCGAGCAGATCAGCAGGCGTCGGCCACCGAACGTAGTCACCGTGGCACTCGCCAACAGGATGGCGAGGACAGTCTGGGCAATCCTAGCTTACGACAGACCGTACCAGAAAGGTTACGTCAGCGCGAAACCGGCATGAACGACTAGCGTTACGTAGAAGATCAACTTTTGTACAGGATGACACGTCGAAAGGTTGCGCTGGCAATCGAGTGTGATGACAAAACAGGTCGGACCGGGACTCGCCAAACCTGAATCTCAGCAAGAGCTTCGAGCTCGCTGGAGGAATGAGGCGCGAGTCAGCGGATTTCATAGTGGCCCGCAGCGAATCAGGCTGCAACAAGGCCGGATATAGTACTGCAGCCCATCCTGTCCGTCAGAACACACGAGAACCCTTCGCAAACGGGAGGCGTTCATATGTGCGACCTGAAAGTCGCTTGAGTTTCTGTTTCACGGGAGAAGTATGACTTGATGAAACCGGTTGTTCCATCAACCGTTCCCTACCTGGACATGCGGAGCCGGTAACAGCTCGGTGTGAAGCCCCGGGGACAACGTAGCCACCGGGAATCCGGTACGCTGAGCCGCGAGGCGAGGCGGAATCTGCCAGCACGAAGGCGGAGAGGAGCAAGGGATGAGTGGGTACGACCAACGTATGTGAACTTCCGCTAAACGTCGTCAGCCTCAACAAGCCAAACGTGCCGACAGGCTTGAACCAAAATGGTGTGCGGCAAGGCATGGCTCTTATATGGTGGGCCATCGTGGACGATAAGCCGCCGGCGAATAGGAAGGGTCCGCCCCGCTCGGAAACTTTAGCGGAACAGGGTAAGCCCATAGCGCTGCCGGTGACGGCAGGCGAACCGCAAGGAACGCTGTTGGCGTTGTGGGTAAAGGATCGCGGAGAAAGCGAAGGCCCGGCTGTAATGGACGGGATACGGACTGAGACATCGTCCGACGCGAAAGCGGGCAGACTTCCGCGTGGTCATTCATGGCGAGAGAACTTTGACCAATCGTTATACGGGGGAAAGCAGATGACGGAGATCGACGCGCAAGCGCCGGAGTCCGGTGCACCCTCGCGCGCTGCTCAAATGTGGGAACAGGCAAACTGGTCCCACATCGAGGCAGAGGTGAAACGACTTCAGGTGCGTATCGCCAAGGCAGCCCGGGAACGCCGATGGGGTAAGGTGCAAGCCTTACAACGTCTGCTCACCCGCTCGCATAGCGGCAAGATGCTCGCCGCGAAGCGCGTGACGGAAAGTCGCGGTAAGAGAACGCCGGGGGTGGACGGCAGGATATGGTCATCTCCGGCGGCCAGATGGAACGGGATGTTGTCGCTACGTCATCGCGGTTATCGCGCGATGCCACTGCGGCGTGTTTACATTCCCAAGAGTAATGGAAAGAAGCGGCCGCTGGGTATCCCCTGCATGCGGTGCCGAGCGATGCAGGCTTTATGGAAGCTCGCTCTGGAACCCGTTGCGGAGACCTTTGCAGACGCCAATTCCTATGGCTTTCGGCCCGAACGCTCGACCGCTGATGCCATTGAGCAGTGCTTCAGTACTTTGGCGAAACGCACCTCGTCGGAGTGGATTCTGGAGGGTGACATTCGAGGCTGTTTCGACAACTTCAGTCACTCCTGGATTCTGAAGTACATACAGATGGATAAGGAGGTTCTGGGCAAGTGGCTTCAAGCCGGATATATCGATGAGGGAACCCTGTTCGAGTCGCGGGCCGGTACACCCCAGGGAGGGGTTATCTCGCCCGTGATCGCGAACATGGCACTGGACGGTCTTGAAGCGGCTGTTTACGCAAGCGAGAATTTGCGTAAGCCCGGACGAAGCAGGACCAAACTCCACGTCGTTCGTTATGCCGATGACTTTGTGGTGACCTGCACCTCGAAAGAAGTGCTCGAATCCAAGGTTCTTCCCGCGGTCCGCCGTTTCCTGTCGGATCGTGGTCTGGAACTCTCGGAGGAAAAAACCAGGATCACGAACATAGCGGACGGTTTCGACTTCCTCGGCCAGAACGTACGAAAGTACGGCGGCAAGCTGCTGATCAAGCCAGCGAAGAAGAGCATCAAATCGCTGCTTGATAAGGTCAGGGAAATCGTCAAAGGCAACGCGAGTGCCACGCAGGAAGCGTTGATACGAACGCTCAACCCGGTTATCCGGGGATGGGCCATGTATCACCGTCACGTTGTGGCGAAAGCGACCTTCTCATTGGTAGACTCGCACATCTGGCAACTGCTCTGGAAATGGGCAACGCATCGGCACCCCACGAAAGGAGCACGGTGGGTCAGGAAGAAATACTTCCGGGTAGATGGATGTCGCTCATGGGTCTTCGCTACGGTCGATCCGGCCTACGGCGGTAATGGCCTGAAACTCTTCCGTGCATCGACGGTCCCGATTACCAGGCACGTCAAGATTCGCAGCATGACACAGCCATTCGATCCCGAGTGGGACGACTACCTCATCCGCCGTCGAGCCGCAAAACGCTCCATCAAGTTGTTCGGTGCCACACCATGGTGCTGAAGAATGGCTTGAGCCGGATGCGGGGTGACTCGCCTGTCCGGTTCTTAGGGGAGGACGCGACGGTAACGTCGCGTCCTTACCCGACAGCTGAAATGAAGTATAGCGGCATCGATCTGCACTCGAACAACGCCGTGGTCGCCGTGATCGACGATCAGGACCGAGTGCTGTACCGCAGGCGACTCACCAACGACCTGCCATTGATCATCGCGGCCCTCGAGCCATATCACGAGGACCTGCAAGGAGTCGTGGTGGAATCAACCTTTAACTGGTACTGGCTGGTCGACGGCTTGATGGGCGCCGGCTTCGCTGTGCATCTGGCTAACACTGCGGCCACCAAGCAGTACGAAGGTCTTAAGTATTCCGGCGATGAACGCGATGCCGTGTTCCTCGCGCACATTTTCCGCCTTGGGCTACTGCCCGAAGGTTACATCTATCCGCCAGCGGAGCGCGGATTGCGTGATCTCGCCCGCAAGCGTCTGCAGCTCGTACAGCAGCGCGCGCTTAACATTCTCAGTATCGAGAGCATCCTGGCGAGGCAGATGAACTTGCGCCTCAACGCCGAGCAGGTCCGTCACCTCGACAGTGCGGCCGTGACCGCACTGCGGTTGCCGGCCCATACTGAGTGCGCCCTGATGGCCAACCTCGCGGTCCTGCGCACGCTGCAGGCAGAGATCATTGCTATCGAAACTGTCCTTGATCGTGAAGTAAAACTGCGCCCCGAGTTCGAGGTCCTCAAAACCGCACCCGGCATCGGCAACATCCTTGCGGCTACGATCATGCTTGAAACCGGCGCAGTTTCCCGCTTTCCCAGCGTTGGCCACTTCAGCTCCTATTGCCGGTGTGTTGAGAGCAAACGAATCTCGAACGGAAAGAAAAAAGGTGAAGGCAATGCGAAGAAGGGCCAGCAGGAACGCCGCGCGGAAGAACAGGAGGAAGATCCGGACTCCGCGTGAGCGGCACGGAAACCCTCCCAGGGCCGCATGCGTCGGATAGGTCGGCGACACGTGTGGCCCGCCGGGCACGACGGCCCGATGACCCGATGGCCCGGACAGGCGTTCCACCAGAGCCTTACGACAGTGCAGCGGCGAGCATCATCCGCTCGGCGCCACGCAGATGGTCTGCTTCGCGCGCACCACTCTTGTCCAGACAGCCTTGCAGCGCGGCGAAGCCTGGCTCGACGCTCGCATCGAGTTCCGCTTGCGCCGCCTGAGCGACGTCGAGCTTGTAGCCGAGCGCATACACTGTCTTCAGGCTCAGCTCCGAAGTGCGCGACAGGTCCAGCTTCTTGCGCAGCTTGTAGATGTGCTGCTCGAGCGTACGCGCAGCAATCTGCTCGGTGGCGCCCCAGATGCTCGCTGCAATCTGCGCGCGGCTGAAGAATTTGCCGGGGTTCGAGAAGAACAGCCACGCAATCGCGAATTCACGCGCCGTCAGCGGAATTTCGACGCCGTCGCTGGTCGCGCGGCCGGGGTTCTTTTGCAGCAGATAGCGGCCGATCTGGATCTCGTGCGTCGTGCTGTTGGAAACGCTCCGTTGCAATGCAAGGTGCGCGCGAAACCGGACCTGCTCCATGTCGTACCGATTGACGACGTCGGTCGCGCCCGTGTCGATCCAGCGCAACAGGCTAGCCCAGCTCGACTGGTTCGTCAGCACGATCAGCGGCGTGCAGATGTCGGCATTGCAGCTGCGCCATGACAGTATGGCGCTCGTCGCTGTCGGCTCGGTCTTCGAGTCGATCAGCACCAGGTCGTAGCGGTTCGCACGCATCGCGCGCAACAGGTCGAGCTCACACGAGAACGACTCGACAACGATGCCATCTCCGGCGAGTGATTCTTCAAGATTGCGTCGAAGCATCCGATCGTCAGTCGCGATTGCAAAGAGCAGGTCATTATTCACGGGCGGTTCGCATCCAAATAAGTGACAACCTTTCCGATTACTGGCCGGCACCCCTCCTGCGATGCCGACCGCCATCCCCGAGACAGCTTGTTGTCCTCTCACTCGCGATATGTTGTTCGTCGTATGCCGCGGAGCGCGGGAACGGAGCGCTAAAAGGCCCGCTTCGTTGCGCGAAACGTCGTTGACGGTATCGAGTGAGATCTCTCTGTCCGTTAGTGCATCGGCAGGACGCGACGGATGCACATCGCGTATTTATTTTGTTGTGCGGCGCGTAAAACATGGCCTCGCAAGACAGCGCATCTTCTTTCAACTTTTATCTATTGCCCGCCATTGCCAGCAAAAAAGCCTTAAACGGCGCGATGCGGGGTCGTGCGCACGATAAGTCGCGCTGCGAGCACATGTGAAAGATTCGTGTCGTGCTTCTAACTGTCAGCTTACGGATGCGGGCGCGCGAGCTCACGCACAACGCGTAATGCTCGCGTATCAACTCAGTTCGACGCGGCGGGTGAAGCGGTTTATCGCCGCGAGATACAGCTCGGGGTCGGCGTGATAGCCCATGCCCGGAGGGCCGCTCGTCTGCGGAGGCGACCTCTCGATGTCGCCGTCCGGCGTGAGGCTCGTGGCGTCGAAGTCGCTTAACGCGAGCTTGAGCCGCACAAGGCCCGGTGACTTGAAGCCGAGGCCCTTCATGCGGCCCATCAGCCCTTTTCGGGGGTTCGCAGGATAGTCGAGCGTGACCGCGACGCCCCGCGGCTTCGCATAGTCGTATTCGAGCGTGCCCCCCTTTACCGCATGCCGCAACTGCGCGGTGTTGGGCAATTGCGGATCGAGCAGTACGAGCGGCGGCTGCTTCTGCAACCTGACGCGGCTTTGCAGCGCCGCCGTGAAGAGTTGCGCGCTGGCCCCGCCCATCGACGCCCCCGCGATGTGGTCGAATTCGACGCGATAACCTTCGCGCTGCGCGTGCTCGATCTTTTGCGCAATGATTTCCGCCGCGTCGCGTACCGCGCCAAACACCGTGCCGACGCCGCCCGTCCCGCTGACGAGCGCCTGCCGCACATCGCGCCAGTTCTCCGTTCCGCCGAAGAAGACGCGCAGCTTCACGCAGCGGGTGCCGTCCGCCGCCGTGGTTCGCCGTTCCTCGAACTGAAGATGCGAGACGTTCGACGCATGCACGAGCTTCTCCTTCTGTTCGGGAGTGAGCGCCGTGAACAGCCAGGCGTTGCGGATGTTGGCCTCGTTGAAGTGTTCAGAGACCAGTTGGATACGCGGCGGACTCGCCTGCGTGTGCTTTGCGAAGTGCTCGACGAATACCTGCGAACTGTCGCCCTGCCTCATCCCTGCGGCGACCGAGCCGATCGAAAAGCGCTGTGCGCCCTCGCGATGCCCGGGCGCTGTGAGCTCGGCCATCAGTTCGGCCAGCGCCTTCACGGCCTTGTAGTTGACGGAATCCAGCTGCGATGCGAGGGGCTCGGCGCCATCGTCGCCGGTGAAATGCAGCTGCAACAGATGCTGTGTCTCGCCATTCTTGCCTCGCTGCTGGCGCTCCGTCATGAAGCAGCCGGCCCGGCGGGCTACCGCGACGAGATGCTGCAGGCGTTCGGGCGGCAAACCGCGGCCGAATTCCAACTGCGCGATCGAAGCCGCGTCAGGCATGGGCGGCTCCTGATAGACCGCGCCGCGCAGTATGCGCCCAAGTGTGGCCGTCTGCATGTTGCGTACGTATTCATCGGCATGCGCGGGCCCAAGCCCGAGTGCTCCGGTGATCGACGAGAGCTGCTCGTCGTCGAGGTTGTAGGCCGACATCAGCACGTTGTCCATACCGTTGATCTTCGGTCCTGAGGGCAACGCGCGAATGGAGCGCGGCTTTGCTGTGCGCGCCTCGGAAGCAGGCAATGCCCCCGCGAATTGCGGCGCCGGCGCGACTTTTCCGGTCGCGCCGGGAGCTGCCGTGCGCGTCGATGTTTGCGCCCGTGTTTTCGGTTGCAAGGACATCTGTGGATCGACGCCACCTTGCGATCGCGTCGACGGCGATCCACGCGATGGCGAGCGCATGCCGACCATGCTGCCGCTGTCGCCCACCGAACGTTCGTGCGTCGCGTTGTGCTGTTGCAGGCGCGCCATGTGTGCGGTCGTCTCCGGCGTGGGGCGTTCGCGGTGCATCAGTTCGCCAAGCGTCGTACCCGGTGCCACTTCCCGGATTTCTCCGCTCGCGCCCCAGCGTTGCAATTGCTCAACCGGTGCGCGCGACGCACGTCCGTCGCCGACCGCGGCCGGTGAATGCGACGGCGATGGCGAACGCGCGCCGAGCGTGAGCAACGCGGAGTCGGTTGAACGAGCGCGCGCACGACGGCCTGTGTCGTTGCGGCGCGTCGAGGTCTCGGGCGTCGGGCCGAGATCGGACATCGAGCGTGCGTCGATCGCTGAACGGGTTTTCATGGCGCCTCCTCTGCGCGGCAGGCGGTTAAGCGAACGGCCGCGGGCACGCGGCACGATGCGCCCCGCATCGGCTGAGCATGTATTGAACGTTTGCTCCCGAGCACGTCCGCTGAAGCCCCGCGAAAAGTCGGGTCCATGCGCGAACCATGCACAACGCCGTATGCCGCCGCGCGACAGGCTTCGTTCATGCCTTCATTTTTTCAGGCCGTCACACCTGCGTTCATTGACGCGACGACCATAATCGCGCCGTCCGGCAGGATTCGAAGGAGTTCGTCATGCAGCACGCCATTCATCGTTCGCCGCTCGCCATCACCCTCGGCATGGCCATCGCGCTCATCACGCCATCCGCGCGCGGCGATTGCTTCGATGACGCCGCCGCCTACCAGCAAGTCAATCCGCTGATTCTGCGGGCTATCGCGTGGCAGGAGTCGCGCAACCGGCCCAACGCGACGCACCTCAATGCAAACGGCTCGCCCGATTACGGCGTCATGCAGATCAACTCGATTCATCTGCGCGAGCTGGCGCACGATCACATCGATCGCGATGCGCTGATGCGCCGATGCAAGAACGTGTATATCGCCGCGTGGCATCTGCGTGGCAAGATGGAAAAGTGCGGCAACACCTGGACCGCGGTAGGTGCCTATCACTCGGAGACGCCAGCCGAGCGCGATCTTTACGCGTGGCATATCGCGGCCATCGTCAGGCAATGGCACGATATGCCGGATGCATCGCCAACTTCATCACCGAATCCGACCCGCATCGCAAAAAAATAATTGCGCAAAGAATAGTTCGCGTTGCGCGACGAAGCGCAGGTTACCCGCGATCCGGACGCGAATTAAGCGAATCATTCATCGCTGAGTCACATAGTTCCCGATACATGGGACAAGACGCGGCCGCCGCTCCCAACTGCCGCGCGATTCAATAATTTCCGCGCTGTCGGGCAGGTATGCTCATAGCTGGGCAAACGGTTTGAGGCGCGGGCCATGCAACTTTCGTCAGCCCCATGGTTTATCCGATCCGTGCCTCGCTTGCCCGCATGACCTGACTTGCCGCCGTTCTTTCGTTCGGTGCACAAGTCAATGAGAAAGAAGTGAGGAAAGCGAATGGTGGCACATCTTGTCGACGAAACGCGCATTTTCTGGTCGAGTTCATCGGATCGTCCAACGCCCGCGGCAATCAGGCGCCATGGCGCACAGGCGCTAAGGCTCGCGCATCTGATCGAAGACCCGTTGCCGGCGGTCGTGTTTATCGACTGCGCGGATACCGACGCGAGCGTCGAAATAGAAAAGCTGCGGATCGAGAACGGCGATGAACACTATCTGATCCCGGTGTTACGCGAGCTTTCTGCCGGGCAAGTCGTCTCGCTCATCGCGCGCGGCGCCCACGACGCGGTGAACGACGAAGACCTGTTGAACCCGGACGCCATCATCGAACGCGCACGCGCCCAGACGAGGCTGCTTGCGTATGCGCGCGACGGCGTCACCGACTTTTCCACGCTGCAAAATCACACGGACGGCATGGTGTCGCCGGTGTTCTTCAAGGACGCGAATGGCCTGTACACCGGCTGCAACCCGGTCTTCGAACGCTTTCTCGGTATCGACCGCGGCGGCATTCTCGGCAAGACCGTCTATGACGTGGCGCCCTCGGACCTCGCGCTGACCTATCACAAGGCCGACCTCGATCTCGCAGCCGACGGCGGCGTGCAGACGTATGCGGCCGGTGTGCGCAACGGGGCGGGCATCGTGCGCATGGTTCGCTTTTACAAGGGCGTCGTCTATGGCGAGGACGGACGCATCACCGGCATCGTCGGCGCGATGCACGACATCGGCGATCTGCGCGGACACGAAACCGCGCGCCAGGAGATCGACGAAGTCACCAGCCACGTGTCCGCGAATCTCGTCGCGCGTGAGGGCTTCGCTGCCGTCGATCACGACCGGCCCTTGCTCGAGCGCGTGGCGGCGGGCGACGCCTCGGCGCTCGCCCGCCTGTACCGGCTCTACCATCGGCGGCTTGCGCGCTTCCTGACCCGGCTCACGTGGAAGAGCGAGGTGATCGACGAAATCATCAACGACACCTTCATGGTCGTCTGGAAGCGGGCCGGCGACTTCCGGGGCGAGGCCAGCGTCT
Organism: Paraburkholderia lacunae; assembly: GCF_003353175.1. Taxonomy (GTDB): domain Bacteria; phylum Pseudomonadota; class Gammaproteobacteria; order Burkholderiales; family Burkholderiaceae; genus Paraburkholderia; species Paraburkholderia lacunae. The sequence continues at coordinate 11,484 of NZ_QHKS01000031.1, forward strand.
CGACGTGGATCATCGGCATCGCATATCGCTCGGCGCTGCGCGCGTTGCGCGACCAGCGCCGTTCGGAATTCGAACCGTTGGACATCGACCATGCCGATACAATGGCTCAGTACTGGCACGACCATGAATTGTCGGACCTGCTATCGAAGGCGCTCGATCTGCTGCCCGTCGAGCAGCGGCTCGTGATGGCGCTCGCCTATGTGCTCGGACATTCGGTCGGAGAGATCGCGGAGATCACCGGCTGCCCGGTGACGACGGTCAAGGCGCGCATGCATCGGGCGCGCTGCAAGCTGCGAGAGACGATGGATATGTTGGGGAAGGTCAAGTGCGTTTGAGAGCGCGCTTCAAAGTGCGCCCCTGCCCCCGCAATGTTGCTGGGTGACCTCGTCACTCAGCGCCACAGTTTTCGCGGCAGTTGGACCATGCGGCCGAGCATGCCCGTGATACCGCTGCGACGCGCGCGACCTGTGGGCGTAGTTGATGTCCCGGGCGTCGCGACTGAAGCCGCGGACGATACCCTCGCGCCCGATTGCTCACGGCGTGACGGCGACCGCGCGAGCGTCGGCTCGTCAGTCACACCTGCATGGCTTTCCTTGCCTTGATCGCTTGCCTCGTCGATATGAAGTTTGCTGGGGTCCTGAAGCACCGCGATTTCTCCGGTGTTCGCCGTAGCTTCGCGTTGCGGTGAGCCGCTCTTTTCTTCCGCGGACGCCAACTTTGTGTCCCGGACATCCGGATGCCAACTCACGCGCGGCCCGGCCTCGCGGCGGGCCGCGCCCGGTTTGCGCAATGCGCTCTTCGGCCCGGTTGGGGCCGATGGCTCCGCTGGCCCCGATGCCTTCGCGCCGGTATTGACGCGACCGCTGTGCAGATCCACTTCGATCAGATCGTCGTCATACTCGGGAGCCGCTGCCGTGTTTTGAGTTCGCGTCTGAGCGGGTGACGCCGGGGCGTGCTGAAAGGCGCGCTCTTCATTGAACAACTGAAGTAGCGTCTTCTGCGGCGCGCGCTCTGTGGCCGGCAGAGGCAGTTCGAACAGCTCGTCGTCGGACTCGATCTCCGGGTTGGTGTGAGAAGACTCTGTCGTGCTCGGCTGCGCTTTGGCGGTTGCGCCGCTCGCGCCCGTCTGCGGCTTGGGCGCGGCCCGCTTCGGCACGACCTTGTTCATCACCACGGCCTGCTCGCGAGTCAGTTTCATCACGCCACCATTCGCACCGGCGCGCGGCGCATCGACTCGCCGACGCTGCTGATTGATCCACTGGACGGCGTTCCCGACAGGATCTTCCTTCGCCGTGACAGTCGCCGACGCAGCCCCGGGCGAGCGCGTCGCGGGACGCGAGCCGCCGCCAATCGACCTCAGCTGCGACAGGATTGCGCTCGCCGAACCGGAGAAGCGCGACTTCGACCGTGACCGGCTCGCATCGCCACCGGCACGCCGGGGCGCGTGAGAATCGACGAGATCGGTTGCAAGGGTGCTGGCTGTGCGCTGTGTACGCATGACGTGGCTCCACTGGAAAATTCGGCGGGCAAGGAAGAGCCATCACCTGTCGCTGCGTCGAACCGGACATCGGACGGAAGGCCGCTCACTTGACTAGTGAAATTGCCTGATAAGAGCATGCGCCCTGGATAACGCCCAGTGTGGCCGGCGGGCGAACCGGTTCGTCCACCACCGAGAAGTGGCGTAGCGGGCGACGCGAACACCGAGTCGCGCCAGCCTGCGGTCAACACAAGTTCGTCGTAATTGAAACGCGACGCGGACGGTGCCCGGGTGAACTGGTAGTGCGAGAGCATGGCCTGCGCGGTCCAGTCGCCGGAAAGGCGCCAGCCATAGCCCGCGTTGACGACGAACCCCGCGCCCGTGGTCATCGGGTCGCCCCATCTGATGGAGGCCGCCGACGCGCCCGCAAAGAAGCCGTTGCCAGGATACCAGCTCCCCGCAAGGCTCTCCGACGGTTGATGGTAGCTGATGTCCATGCCGCGCGTGACCTTGTCGGTAGCGATACCGGCCTCGACCTGCCAGTCCTCGCTGGCGGCGAGCGCGGGCCGCGGCGCAGAAAGAAACAGCAGCAGCAGCGGAAGCAACGTGGACGATGCATACCATCGAACTGGACGCGCTGACGGGCGCGCCACGCCGGCGCAAAGCGCGATCAAACGAAACCTCGACACCATCTTGTCGTTCACTGATCCGGGTGGGATGGAAAAGCAATGGCGTTATACAAGCCATCCGGCAAGCCCAGGGCGCGCGGGAACGCACCAGGCTTGCCGATCTTAACCGATGACCCCGAACAGTAAAAAAACTGACAAGGAATTGTCAGGGACCGCTGGCGCCCTCCCCGACCGGCTCCGCGAAGCGCACGCCGGGCGCGGCGCGCAACACGCCGAGCTGCCTTGCGACGTCGCCCGGAGCAACCGGCACGAGCGGCGCGAGCGAATAGACGCCGTTTTCGCTCGGCCCGCCGACAATCTGCAGATGCAGCGGCACGAGCAGCGCCTGCAGCCGGCCAACCGGCATCGCGGGATCGGCGACAAGGCGGATCGTCGCGCGCGCAGCGCCCGCATTGGCCTCGGACAGCGTGCGATAGTTCGCCGGCGCGCTATCGGCGCCGCGGCTGAAACCGAGCGTCGCCAGTGCGCCCGTCTCCAGCAGCACGATGGCCGCGAGACCGCACGCGATCGCCGTCATGCGGCCGCGCCAGGGTGCCGACGACAACGTGCCGGTGCGAACGGCCGGCTGCGCCGCTTCGTCGAAACGCTCCCACAGATGATCGAGACCGCGTTCGATGTCGGGGCCTGCGCCCTCGCGCGACGCCATCGCCGCGCACAGTGTGCGTTGCGATGCGAGCTCGGCCTGGCATCGTTCGCAATCGCGCACGTGCGCGTCGACCAGCTTGCGTTCGGCGTCGGACGCCCGGCCGTTGACGATCCACGGCAACAGTTCCCATACATGCAGATGAGCGAGTTCGCTCTCGGCTGGATTGCTCATCGAGCGCTCCCATCGATGCCGGCGAGCGCCGGCAGCAGATTGCGCAGCTTGACCCGCGCATGAAACATTCTGGCCTTCACGGTACTGACAGGGCTTTCGGTTATCTCCGCAATCTCTTCGAGCGAATGGCCCATTACGTAGGCCAGCTCCATCACGATGCGCTGCTCCGGGGCGAGCCTGGTCAGCCCCTTGGTCACCCAGTCGGTCGTTTCGTGTTCGGCGAACGGCTCGACGCACGGCCCCTCATAGTCGTGCTGCTGTTCCGCCGGCAAGCCACCCTGGCGCAGGGCCTTCAACGTAACGCGGTACGCGATGCCCATGAGCCACGTCGACACGCGCGACTGGCCGCGAAATTCGCCAGCCTTCTGCCAGACGATCATAAAGGTGTCGTTGATGACTTCCTCGATCACGTCGTCGCGCCGCGTGAAGCGGCCGAGAAAGCGGACCAGCCGCCGGTGATATTCGCGGTAGAGCGTGGCCAGCGCGGACCTGTCCGCCGCCGAGATGCGCTGCAGCAGCGCGACATCCTCCGCGTCGACGCTACGCGCGGCAAGACAGACGTTGCTTGTAACGATCGGTTCCGGTGACATGTCGCTGTGCTCGCAATCCGCCAGATTGTGTGGATGACCGTGAGTGTCGCCGCCGCCGCGAAAAGTTGCGAGCGATGCAAAAATAATTGTTCGGGCCCCACCAGCGGTCAGGCGCGCCGCAGATGCGCCGGGCCCGCACGTCCGCAGATTTCGTCTTGTGGTGGGCCTACATTACGGTCAGCTTCCGCATGCATATCGCAAGGCGGCACGAAAGCCGCGCCATCGCGTCCGCGCATTTCGAAATACGGCGCACCGGGCGGGTGGGTGTCGACAATCTGAAAGGCGCCGGTGCTGTTGAAAACGATCACATGCGCAATGAGAACGATTTGCACTGAGCCGTCCGCATGGTGAAGTGCCGAGTCGCTGGTGAGTTCCGGCATGCGCCACGCGCCAAGATTCGCGCGCGCCATGGCCTGGATGATTTCGGCGCGCGCCTCTTCAATAGTCGACGGCGGCGGGCTGATCCTGCCCAGTTCGTGACGCAGGCGATGCAGCCGCTCGCGCGTTTGCGGCGTACGCATCAGCTTGGGGCGGTCCATCGGGCGTTGCCTGCAGTGCGCGGCCGTCGACTTCAATGCTGCGAAGCCGGGAGCCAGCTTCGCCCTGGAATGCGCGGGCATTCGTGCGACGTCTGCATCGCCGATTGTTGACAATGCGAGCTCAGCAAGCGCCTGAACGCCGCTTTCCGCCGATACTTTGGACATGGTGACTTCTTCAGCTCCGATCGGGTGGCGCATACCTTACGCAAAAATGCGAGCCGCCCGGCGTGGGACAGCGAAGTTCTTTCTCCGTTACCGAAGTGTCGGCGTCGATCCGCCGATTGCCATCTTTTCGCGCGGCGCGGTCCGCGGAACTGCGATACAGTGCGAAGCCCCGATGGCAGCCAACGACACCACGGCATGCCGCACATCGAACATCGCTCTAGAGGACCAGTAATGACGAAAGCAGATCAAGCCGCAATTGAAGCCAACGCCGATGACCGATTGATTTCTCACGGCGGCAACGCGAAGAGCGGGTATGAAGACCGGCTGCGGACCATCGTCGAGAGATTGCGCGGCGCGGGAGACATACCCGGCGCCACCGTCGAGCAACAGATCGCGCTCGCGAACGAGTTGTCCGGCTTCGAACTCGGCAGGTTTCTGCTCGAGCATCGCGGCTTGAATGCTGACTGGACGCATCGGCTGGTCACGTATCAAGCCGGCGCGGCTACGCCCGTCGCGATGACCGCGCTGGAATCGCGGATTTTCGACACGCTGCCGGCGGTGCTCGCGACGCGCGAACGCTTCGGCATTTTCCGTTGTACGCTGCAGGCACTGCTCGCGCCGGGGATGGTGCTCGCATCGGTTCCGTGCGGCGTGATGGGCGAATTGCTACTGCTCGACTACACGGGGCTGGAAGACATCGAACTCGTCGGCGTAGATCTGGATCAGGCCGCGCTGGATCACGCGGCCGCGCTCGCCGGTGAACGAGACCTCGCCGCGCGCGTATCGCTGCATCGCAAGGACGCATGGTCGTTGGGCGTCCATCGCGGCTTCGACGTATTGACGAGCAACGGCCTGAACATCTACGAGCCCGACGACGGCCGTGTCGTCGCGCTGTATCGCTCGTTTTTCGATGCGCTCAAGCCGGGCGGAAAGCTCGTCACGAGTTTCCTGACGCCACCGCCCACGCTGTCGCCGGAGTCGCCGTGGGACATGGCGCAGATCGACCGTGAAGTGCTTGCGCTTCAGCATCTGCTCTTCGTGCGCATCATCGAAGCGCAATGGAGCGCGTTCCGCACTCATGCGCAAACCGATAGCCAACTTCGCGAAGCCGGTTTCGTGGATATCGAGTTCATCGACGACCGCGCGCGCATGTTCCCGACTGTGGTCGCGCGCAAGCCGCTATGATACGGCGCGCGTTCAGCGCAACGTGAGTCGTGCCGCGTGGCGGATATGCTGCCCGGCACGACCGCTTCCTGAAATCGACACCTACCGCGCGTGGCTGGACGCAGCGGCGAGCGTCACGCGTTCAGCCGCCTTCAATGCTTCGTAAGTGAGCTTGTATTCCGGCGCGCGACGGGCGGCTTGCGAGTGCTTCAGCGCATCGCGCACGGTCGATCCGTCCGCTGTTTTCAGCAACGGATTCGCCCCGCCCGCGAGCAACGCACGAACCACGTCGAGCTTGCCGAGCGTCGCGGCAAGATGCAACGCCGTCGTGCCCGTGTCGGAATGCACGGCGTCGATTTCCGTCACCGACGGCAGCATTGCTTCCACAGTGCGCCGGTCGCCCGAGCGCGCGGCCCAATGCAACGGACGATACCCCGCGCGGTCGGGCGCGTTCGCATCAGCCCGCACAGCGATCAAGGCCGCAACGGAACCGGCGCTCGCACTCGCGGCCGCGACGTGCAGTGGCGCGAGCCCGGAGGTGTCCGCCTGATCCGCTGGCACGCCGTGCTCGATCAGCGCGCGAGTCAATTGCGCATCGCCCGCGGCCGCCGCGATATGCAGATGATTCCAGCGATATGTCGGATGCACCCAGCCGGCCTTGAACATGCCTTGGCTCGCCGCATCGCGCAAGCCTTGAACGAAAGGTCTCGCCGCTGTCCGCGTGCGCATCGCGGTGACGCCCTGCCATTGCGATTCGAGCGCTCCTGGCTCAACCGGGAAATATGCGCCACGCACGGCGGCAAGATTCGCGGCATCGCGCAACTCGCCGACCTGCGCACCGCCCTGCGTGAGCCGCGCGCCGTATTGCGCGCTCGTCAGCGGCGCCTTGCCGGCGGCTGCCTGCGACGCTGGATCGTGACAGTGCGCCTCGATGCTATCGATCAATCCATCGCGGTATTGATTGATCGACTTATGCAAATCGGCCAGTTCGGGCGTGGTCGCCGTGAGATGCGTGACGAGCGGCGTCCAGCTAGCGAGGAACTCGGCTAGCGCCTTGCCGCCGTCGCGCAATTCGCCTCTGATGATCCGCGAGCACGCTGCTTTCAACGCGTCGTCCGAGAGTCCTTCGATCACGACACCGGCATCGTGCGTCGATGCGCCGTCCGTGTGCGGAATCGGAAGTTCGAGGGTTTCGCGTAACGTTTCGCGAGCGCGCAAGACGACCTCGACGCCTTCGTCGTGTCCATACCCTCGCCCGCTTGCGGACGTGAGCGCGTAGGCGTCCACCTGGCCGAGCCGGTACATGCCGCGGCCGAGCAAAAACAATTGGCCTGCATCGTATGCGCCCCGGCTCGCATGATGCGCGTGACGGGCGGTCTGCACCTGTTGCCACATCAGCAGCGCGCGGTCCGCGCATTCGGTCAGACCTTCGCGCATGTGGTCGATGCAGGTCTTGAGGAGCGCGCCATCGCCGGACATCTCCTGGCCGAGCGCCGCCACGTCGTGGTGGAATGCGGCCTTGGCGCTACGAGGCAAGGTTCTGTCGATCCGGCTCGCCCAATTCGACATCACGTTCCGTTCATCGGATGTCAATGGGCGTCCCGGAACCGGTGCGGGATAGTCCGGTCGGGCATCGCTCACGGCGAAGATGATTCCAGGTATCGGCGGGCGCGAAAGGCCGTACTCGGCCGCGAGGTCCACTGGTTCCGGCATCGTGGGAGCCGTCGAACTGCCCGCTGCCATCGCGGGCCTTGGTGCACCCGTTGATGTGGCGGCTGTGTGGGCATCGGTGCCTGCGCCACCCGGTCGATGCAGCGAAGCCGGCAGGTTGCCGTGCAACTGGGGACGCTGCCGGGGTTGCTGCTGATGCCGCTGTGCGCGCATGGACGACGGCGTCAGCGCCGCAAACAATCCCGCAGCGCGGCTGCGCAGCGGTGAACGTCTACGTGACGGCGCGCCAGACGACGTCGATCCCGATTGATCGTGCTCCGCAGCGTCGGCTGCGGCACTCGTGAAGGGCGCGGAGGGGCTATCGACACGTTTCATGGCTGTCCTGAGATCGGTTTGGCGTGCCGGTCAGCGATGCAAGCGGTCGACAACGCACCACGGCACAAACGCGCAACGCGAGTGACGCTGCGCGCGCATGGACTTGCAGGCGGATCGCGAAAGCGACGTCTCCTGAATACGCCAAGTATCGCAAGCGCCGCGCGGCACACGATCGAGAGTCAGCGAAATCCGTATTCCGTCAGCGAACCGGTTCAATGAAGCCTGAACGGCAGGCTTGTTTCGCAGCGAGCGACTGTTGGGTTACACAGCCGCGCTGTTTCGCCGTCGTCGCCGCCTATTCGCCGTATCTTGGTTGCTTGCGGATTGTCGGCGGCCACAATCGGCTCGTCACAGGCTCATGCGTCGCGGAATCCTCTGGTTTCGCGCGGCGGCATCGGTGAGCCACCGCCCGACGAAAGGATGCATATGGTTCAGCCGATTCGATCCCCGCAACGACCTCACGACGTGCCGGAGCATGAAGCCGCAACGACCGGAGCAACCGGAGCAACTGGAACAACAAGCGGCGCGCAAAGCGGCGCACAGCAGCCCGCGCAACAGGGACGCCGGTTGCGTGCCGGCGCGAATCCGCTCATCGCCGGCTTGCCGGCGCGTCCGCCGGCGGCTGAAGGCGCGTCGTCATCGTCTTCGATCGAAGCGACGCCCGTCACGCAGCAACGGTCCGAGCCCACGAGCCGTGCCATCGTGCTCGGGGCGAGGCAGCGCGATATTGATGCGATACTCGCATTCGCCGATGAAATCCGCGAGATCGAGACCCGGTTACTCGCGCTGAAGGCACCCGCACAGTCCGATGCGCCCGACGCGCCCGATGCCCCGCCAATGTCGCAAGCCGAAGTTCAGCAGGCCATTGCGCGGCTCGAAGCGCGCGACGAGATCGCACAGCGCAGCGTCGACACGCTCGGCAAACAGTGCGAACGCGCGCGTGCGGTTGTCGAAAAGCTGAATGCGTCGCTCGAAGAAAAGTCGAGCCGCCTCGAACAATTGCATGAAGCCCGTACCGCCGACGCGCCCGTCGCAAGCATCGCGGCACGTCCGCCGCAAGCCGGCACGAGCCGCGCCGAACTGCGCGCCGCGCACGAGCAACGTATCGCCGCATTGGGGCAGCAGGTCCATCTGCTAAAGAGCAGCCGCAGCAACGCGGCGCGCGAAGTGCAAGCCGTGGCGAGCCGCGATACGCTGCGCGCTTTGGGAGACGTCGGCACCTTCGAAATGATCGACCACGTGAGTCCCGAACTCGCGGACAAGGTCACCGAATGGCTGCACGGCCTGCAGCCTGCGCAAGGCCGGCCGTCGCGCCGTCCGCCGGATCCCGAGCGTCAGTTTCAGGAATCTTTCGACACTGCGCTCGATCGCATTGTGCAAAGTGGTGCCGCAGAACCGCAAGTCAAGCCGGAAGACGCGTTGCAGGCGTTCATGGCGCTCGTGTTGCATCCCCGGCTCAAGCCGTTGTACCCCGTCGTCGAGCGCTTGCTGGTGGAGGACTTCGCCCGCAGCTTGCGCGTGTCGACGGTTGCGCGGCGGCAAGGCAAAACAATGGACCACATGAATGGGTTTCGCCGCTGGCTCGGTGTGACGCCCGCGCAAATCGCCACGCGCGAGGTGTTGCGGGTGTTCAGGAACGCGCAGCACAACCTGCAGGCCGCCGTGCAACGTCAATCGTCCGGCGTGACCTTCGGCGAGGTGCGCCTGATAGGTCCGGACATCGCGCGCGCGGCCGGGCAGGTCGAGACCGTGACCACGGCGCTCACCGCGAATCGCGCGGCGTTTCAGGCCATGATCGAGGCGGTGGAGAAACAGTTCGCGAAGCTCATCGACATCGACGACATCGAAGCACTGGGTCAACATGTGGCGCCGAAACTCGACGCCTACTACAAGGACAGGATTGCCGAAGTGAACGCCGAGCGCACCAGGCTCACGCGCGAGGGCATGCCGAAAGCGAAAACAGGTGAGTCACTTTCGGTCGGAACAGGCGCAAGCCATGGCGATATCGACCAACTGGAAATTCGCATTGGACGTCTACAAGGCGAAATACTTCAATACGCGGAGCAGCACAAGAAAGAGTTCGAGCACTACGCGAAGCTCAGCGCGCGTCACATGACCGTATCCGACGAAGTCGAAGACATCGGGCAACAACTGTCGGCTCATCGCCAGACGCTGAAGGATTTGCGTGATGGAAGTAAAATCCAGATGCGGCAGCGTACGGCTCGTGGCAATCAGAGCGAACCGATCGAAAACCGTCTCGGTCAACTGTGGGACAGCGTCTCGCGCGAACCGGCGCTATTGCGAGTAATTTCGCGCGGCGCGCTGGAACGCGTGATCAAGGTGCACGTCGAACAGACATCCGGGCAGATGCACGCGCGGATGAGCAAGGTGATGCGCACGGGCACGTTCGTTTCGCGCGCCGGCTTACTGCGCGTGATTGCCGAAGTCGCACGTCATGAAATCGAGCAGCCTCAGTCGGCGCTCGTTGCGCAAGACCGCGACGCATTCGAGCGCATTGCGCAAGGCTATCCGCGTGGGCGCATCGACGCGCTCTGCCATCATGGCCGGACCATAGGCCACGGCGTGCGCAACAGTGCGCGCGGCGTCGAGGAATCGCGTACTGGCACGAGCCAGTACGCGCTCGAATGGATACGCGGCCAGGGCGCGCGTATCAGCCATTTGCATCCGTGGATATCGCCGTATTGAAGCGCGCGACGCGCATCGGATATGCGGAATATCCCGGCACGACGCCCATGGGCAACGCCGTCAGGTTCACGAATATGTCGCGGAGGCCGCCGATGCCTGAACGCGCCACGGCCTAACCCGCACAAACGAGAAGCGTTGACCCGGTAGTCCCGATGCTGCGCATATCCCGTCTAGTGGAGTCCGTCATTGAACAGACTCCACAGCATGTCCTGTTCGATATCCCATGCCCTGCTGACTGCAATTGATGCCTCGATATCATCAACTACGATGACGACCTGGCCGTGTCGATCGGTGTACAGGACTTCGATATTGATACCAGCGTCGGCCATTCTGCGCATAAAGTGGCTGGACTGTCCTCCTACGGATTGATTGAGTCTCGGGATGAGCACATCTCGTTCGGACAATACTTGTATGTTTGCGGCGAGAAGCGCACGACGGGCACTGGATACATCCTTAACAAGGAAATGTCCCACGCCACATCCGTCAACAACGAACACGCCGCCACCTTCAATGCGCACACCTGCTCTGTCAAGAGCGTCGGCCATTTCGGCGAGGGTACCAGGACGGTCCACTAAAGCAATTGCCAGGTTCTTCATGGAAAAGTTCTCAACCACCCTTCTTCGCCACGAAGGAATCCCTGGCGCCCGGCTTCAGCACTACATATGCACGCCTCCACGGCTGATCGTCGATCAGGCGCCATTTGTGGCCGATGCCGATATTGTCCTCGGCGAGCAGGACATCTCCGGGTCGCACCACGAATGTCTCGCCCTCACGGGTAGTGAATTCAAGCGTTCCCGACAGCGTAATCACGTATTGAGACTCCGGGGCAGTGTGCCAACCGTACGAGGCGTGCGCGGGCGTTTCCTTAAAATGGATGGCGACTACATCAGTGCGATCCATTTGGTCTATCGTGCCTTCAAGCACACGCGATGCATTATCGGGCCCAGTGTATAGCTTGAACGCCCGTACCCCAGCATCCACCGAAGTGCCTGCTCCCGTGGTCGCAGCGACAGCACTACGAGCCCCCGAAATGCTCGCACCCGCAGTCACGGCGACAGCCCCGACACCCAAGGCGCGAAGCAGACCGCGCCTGCCTTTCGGTAGGTTCATTGAGCTCGCCTTCATTATCCGTTTCATGATGTTCCTCTCTGGCTGTGATACTCGCGATGAAACACGACGGGGATGCTGCGGCTCGCGCGCCGCTCCCTTCGTGTGACTTCGTTCCAATGCGGATCGGGACATACCTATCCCGATCGGTTCAGCTATCGCAAACGCCTCACCTTCCGTACAGCGGCAGGACGCTTGAGAGCGCCCATGGCGCTTATAGCGCCATGTCAGCCGCAGCCTTGTTCGGCCGGGGCGCACCCGCTCCCGCGGTCGAACGCGGCGCGACGGTGAGGTCGATCTGCGGCGGCGGCGTCAGCTGCAGCACGTCGCTGGAATAGGTCCATTCCTGATAGACCCTGGCCGGGCTGTCGTTCAGCCTGGTCCCGTAGCTCGGCACGATCTGGCGGATCTTTTCCTGCCAGGCCGGCGTCGCGACCTTGTCCTTGAACACCTTCTCGAGCAGGCTGAGCATGATCGGCGCAGCGGTCGAGGCACCCGGCGACGCGCCCAGCAGACCGGCGATACTGCCATCCTGCGAACTCACGATTTCCGTACCGAGCTTGAGGACGCCGCCCTTCGCACCGTCGCGCTTGATGATCTGAACGCGCTGACCGGCTTGCCACAGGCGCCAGTCTTCCTTCTTCGCCTGCGGGAAGTATTCCTTCAGGGCATTGAAGCGATCGTCATCCGACAACATCAGCTGACCGGCCAGGTATTCGACCAACGGAAACTCGTCGATGCCCACATGCACCATCGGCACGACGTTATGCACATTGGTGCTGCTCAGGAGATCGAGGTACGACCCGGTCTTCAGGAATTTGGTCGAGAATGTCGCGAACGGTCCGAACAGAATGATTTTCTTGCCGTCGATGATGCGCGTGTCCAGGTGCGGCACCGACATCGGCGGCGAACCGACGGAAGCCTTGCCGTAAGCCTTGGCCAGGTGCCGGCTCACGATCTCCGGCTTGTCCGTCACCAGGAACGAACCACCGACGGGAAACGCACCGTAGTCTTTGGCTTCCGGGATGCCCGATGCCTGCAGCAGGTGCAGCGCACCACCGCCTGCACCGATGAACACAAACTTCGCGTCCACGTCCTGCCCGGAATCACCGGTCTGGGTCTTCACGTAGGACACTCGCCACGTACCATCGGCATTGCGTTTGATGCTTCGTACTTCACTGGAGAGCGAAAGCGTGAAATTGGGCTGGCTCTGCAGGTATCCGACGAACTGGCGCGTAATCTCGCCGAAGTTCACGTCGGTGCCCACGGGGGACCAGGTCGCCGCGACCTTCTGCGCGGGGTCGCGCCCCTCCATCATCAGCGGAACCCACTGCCTGATCTGGTCGAAATCGTCCGAGTACTTCATACCGCGGAACAACGGGCTCGCCTGCAGCGCATCGTAGCGTTTCTTGAGGAAACGGACGTTGTCGTCTCCCCAGACGAAGCTCATGTGCGGAGTCGAATTAATGAACGATCGCGGATTCCTGAGCACATCGTTCCTGACCTGCCAGGCCCAGAACTGGCGCGACACCTGAAAGGCCTCGTTGATTTCGACGGCCTTCGAAATGTCGATCGTGCCGTCCGGCTTCTCGGGCGTGTAGTTGAGTTCGGCCAACGCGGAATGTCCCGTGCCCGCATTGTTCCAGCCATTCGAGCTTTCCTTGGCCACGCCGTCGAGGCGCTCGATCATCATGATCGACCAGTCGGGCTGGAGCTCATGGAGCCATACGCCCAACGTCGAACTCATGATGCCGCCGCCCACCAGCAGGACATCGACCTTTTTCGTCTCGCCAGCCTGCGCGGAAAGCGCGCTCACCGAAAGAACCAACCCCAACAATACCGCTCTTGTCGTCTTGACCACTGTGAACAATCCTTCTCAATATGCACAAAGTCTTTGTCGAGGTTTCGAATTGGACGCCTCATGGCCTCATGGCCGTTCTTCGTGCAACAACTCGCCCAGTCGGCGCCCCGATCAGGAATGCGATGGCGTTGCGACCTGATCGGCTGGCACCTGCCTGCAGCCGGTGGTACTGCTCAGGTGCACGGGTGACGGTTTGCTGGTCGCTTCGCCACCACGCATGCGCTTGATGGCGGCCGCAATATCGCCGCGGCGATGAGCCTCGGCATTCTGCGGTGATTGCGTCGACCGGTGCGGCGCGTGTTGGGCTGGCGGGCCCGACTTTGAGAAAGCCGTCGCAAGGCTTTGCAACGCGCGGATCACGCCGTTGGAACTGCGCGATCCGCGCGCCGACATAGCAGGTACGGGAGACGTCTTATCGGCGCTTGGCAACACTTCAGTTTGCCGTATGGTCCCTCGAAGGTTTGTCGCCTTCATCAATTCGTCGCCTGTCACGTACGGTGTCGTGATGCTAGGTCGCCAACGCCGTCGAAAGAGCGCCAGAGGCCGAAAACCTGGCCCTCGATGCGAACGTTCATGCTTCACGCGTGCTGCGCGGCTCCGCCAATCGATGTATCGTTGCGTCGATTGCCGCGGGTCTCACCGACTGCGATCCGCAGCCTGTCAACTATGATGAATTGCTGAATACCCTTCGATACATGAAATCTCTGAAGCGCTCGACCCGTGCAGGCGACCCGCGCGACGTCGACGGCGATGTGCCCCGGCTCGCACTCACTTGTCCGCCGGAACAGTTTGTCGCGTTGCTCGAAAAGCACTTCGGGCAGATTCGCGACTACTGCGCGCAACTCGACCTGTGTCTGTCCGAACGCCGCTATGCGGACGCGCTGACGATCGCACGCCGGCTGACCGGCACGGCGCAATGCCTCGGAACATCGGGCGACGACATCGCCGCGTTGCGCGAATACGAACACGCGCTCGAACTCGAGCAGACCGACGCCATCGAGCGGGCCGGCGGCAACGCGCAAATCGTCGCCTTCCGCCTGTGCGTCGCCATCAAGGAAGCACTCGCTGATCAGTCGGCGAAGCGCGACTGTTCCAATTGACGCATCATTTCCCGCACGCAGCCTTCGGCGCGTTCGCTCATATCGTCCCAGGCGCCGGATTGGGGCGCGGCGAGCAACAGCAACACGTCCATTGACGAACACGCATGCCCGCGCCGCTCAGCCCGAACAGAACTCGTTCGCGCGTGCCTGCTGCGCTTGCCGGCGTGCACCACCAAACACGTGCTCGACGATTTCCGGCGAATAGCGATAGTTCCACCTCAGTTCGGCGCCCGGTTCGATCTCGCGTCGGGCAAAGAACGCGCGGATCGAGAAGTGCCGGCCGCAGCGTGACGACGCATCGAACGTCAGCGCCTCCATGTTGTAGCCGTCGTCATCGGCCTGGGCAACCGGCGCGCCTTCGGCGTCGTACGCGAGGGACGTGTTCGCCATCGCCAGAATGTTCTCGCCATCGATAAAAGCGACGGCATTGTCCGAATTCGCGCTCAGCACGAACGATTCCTCCACGCAGGAAAAAAACATCGCCGCGCTCATGAGCCGGCCGCCATAGACGCCGAGACATTCGCCCGCGCGGATCGCCCGCGCCGCGAACGCGCCGCGCTCGCCAATGAGCGTGTGCTCGCGCGCATCGCGCAGGTCAGCGGGGCCGATCGTGCGGCAGTACATGGCGTTTGCATAGGCATCGGCGCGCGCGCGGTCAGGCAGACCCGGATCGATATAGCGCTGCACCGCGGCGAGATGCGAGTCCGCTGTCGCATTCGGCGCCTGCTTCGAGCGCAACGCGACGATGTAAACGGGATTCGACAACTCGTCGCGATACGGATAGCGGGCGTCTATTTGCGGCGAGTACGGCAGACGCGGAATCGCATGATCGTGTTTGAACGCTTCGAAGGCTTCGCGCAGCGACTGCATGGCCTGGTCCGCGACGAGGGCGTCGTCGGCCAGCAACTCGTCGATTTGCGCCTTCATCGCGGGCACGATATCGAAGATGGCTTCGTGCCGCGCCACCAGTCCCGGCATGCGCCCCGCCTCTGCAATGCGCTCGCGAATCGTGTCGACAAGCGCTTGCGCGCGCGGTTGGATCGTTACAGTCATCGGGCCTCGCTTTGCCGTATCCGGCTGGAATTGCATGTCTATGGATAGCGTGACATTAGCCAGGACCGCCCTCGTTCGCGCGGGACGACGGCGAAACCGGTGCGCCGGCAGCGAAGTCAGCGCGGCGCTTCGTTTGCGGCGCCATGGTGTCGCCGCGCGCGCCTGGCGCGCGGGCCGCGCGGGTCTACGCTCCGATATCCGCGCGAGCCGCAGACCGGCCGCTCATCACATCGCGAATGTGCGCATCCGCGGCACAAGGAGCATCCGATGCCCGATCGAATCACTTCCTCGCCCAGCATTTCCACCGTCGATAGACCGGACGCCCAGCCGGCACGGGACCACGCCGCCGGGCGAGGCAATCGGCCTTCGCGCGCCTTGAGCGCCGGCTTGCAGGAAGGGCCGGGAAGCGCGTCTTCGTTGCAGAGGCGAACCCCGGGTGCGCCCGCGCCGCGCACGTTGCGGCGCACGCTGTCGCACAGCGACATCACCGATCGCGTCGCCGCCTTTTCGCGCCGCTTTCGGGAGGACCAGGAAACACCGCCCGCCGCGCGCTTCAGCATCACGCACGCGCGTGATGTGCAGGAGCGGCCGGCGGTTCCACCGCAGAGGGACACGGCGGTGGAGACCCCGGCAACGGCGTCGGCGGCCGGCAGCGCAAGCAATCCGCAGAACGCGACCGGCATCGCAAGCGAGACGAGCGCGACAAGACCGGAGACCACGGCAACCACGCATGCCGCGCCCGAGCAAACCACTGCCGGCTCACATGAGCCGCAGAGCGGCCACGGCGCCCCCGCCCATCCGTATGCGGTCCCGTATTTCGTTCCGAATCCGGGACCGAGTTATGCGTCTTACGCGTCCCATGCGTACGCGCCGCACATGCAACCATGGGCGGCACCCTACCACGCGCCCTATTATTCGAACTGGAACTGGACGGCCCAGCAGACGCATCCCGCAACGGCATCCGCGTTTTCACCACACGGATACGCGGCCTACACGCAACCGCAGCACTGGCAACCGCAGCCAAGCTGGAGCATGCCGTCCTATCACAGCCGGGTAGTCGGCGCAAACAGCCGGTTCGGCTTCACATACGGCTCCGGCGACGGTCCCGTCGGCAAACAGATGCACATCGGTTTCCATTTCAACGGCCGCTTTCGCACGCTAAGCTTCGGCCTCTATCCGAGCGCGTCGCGGCCGTTCTTCGTGTCGACTCACAGCGGCCGCATGAACGCGATGCCGCCACCTGTCTGGCCGTCGTCGGCCCCTTGGCACACGCCGCCCGCGTATCACTACGGGCTCGCCGCGCATGGCTATCATGCGGCTTACGCCGCAAGCGGAGCGGCGGCTCAGGGCCAACCGGCGCAGGTCGCAGATCACCCCGGCAGTGCAAGCCCGGTGCGCCCGTGGCACACGGTCCTCGGTGTGCCGCAGGAGCACGCGACACTTGAGCTCGTGATGCAACGCTACAACCTCAAGAAACGACTGCTGAACCCGACGACTGCCCACGGCAAGGTGGCGCTCCTCGAACTGCAGGCGGCCTATCGGAGCGCACTGGAGACGCTCGCCGCTCGCGGGCCGGAGCAAGCGCCGCCGCGAAGGACTGCAGGCTGAAGCTCGCCGCTTCATTCATCGGTGCAGACCTCAAGACGAGAAAAAGCGCCTCGCGGGGCGCTTTTTCCACACACGTTGGCCGACGCGAGCGCCGGCAGCCAGACAATGCTCAGTGCGCCGCGGCGTCCAGCGGGCGCCCGGTGAGATCGACACCTGCGTTCGCATATGCTTCGTCACGCGCGGCGCGCAAGGCATCCGGGTTAATGTGCGGACCGTCATTGACCCGACCGTCGCCCGACGAACGCAAGCCCTTTTCCACGAAATCCCGGGTCAACACATGCTGTTCGAAAGCACGCACCTTCGGACGCGCCTCCGTAATCACGCGATCGTAGTTGCCCGTCTTCACCGCGACGCGCGCTTCCGGCGTCAGTTTGTCGAGCAGCGGCTTATACATGTTGCCGGTTTCCGCCCAGGTGTCCTTCACCTGCGGATTGAGCGCGTCCGAGCCGAACAGGAAACGGTCCGGAAACTCATTGATGAGCGCCGCCCACGCATGCACGGATTCGTGATCCGGCACCTCGGTGCCGTCGGGCTGCGTCTTCATGACGATCTGACGCGCCACGCGCGACCACGAAATGTCGATGTGAATGTGGCTCATCTTCGGATCGGAGAGGATCGTGCGCAGATTGTTCGCGTGGTCGATCGGCTTGCGCACGAAGCGTCCGATACCTCCGCAATGCGCCCAGATCAGCGTGGTCTTGCTGGTCTCCGGCGACGCAAAAAGCTTCTTGAGGTCATTCAGATACTGCGGCTGGCCGATGCCATTGGCTCGCTGGTTCGCCGTCGAATCGACGTCGCAATGCAGCACCACCGGCATGCCGATCACGCCGGCCGTCGCCACCAGATGCTTGAATGACTGCACGTTGTTAGTGAGATTCGCCTGGCGCGATCCCTCGTATTGCTGCTGCACCAGTTCCTTGTGGATCGTCACTTCGCCCACGCCGGTAAACATGCCCGGGTGCGTCGCGAGCTTCAGGAGCAGCGCTTGCGGACTCAGCGGCGAACCCAGGTGCAGGCCGGTCACCATCGGATCCAGGCGATCGCGCTCGGCATGAGAGAGCTGTGCGATCTGCATGAACAACGCGGTGTCGGCATCCACCTGCTGGTTCAGCATCAAGTGCGCGCCTTGCGTGATTTCCTTCTCGACACCCTGCGTCAACTCATGCGGCTGGATGTTGGTGTACTTCTGCTGCACGTAGTACGACTCGGCGGGAATGTTGTTGTGGTTCGGCGCGTGGGCGTGCTCGTCATGGCTGCCGCACGGCATCACGTCGGTCGGAATCGGCGACATCACGGTGCGGTGGATGCCAACTTCGTCCATCATCTTCAACATCTCGCGCGGCACCATGCCCTGCTGCACGTAATTCGTCGGGTGGAAGTGCGAATCGGACATCCAGTCGCCGGTGGCGTTGCGGCTCGCGTGCGCATTCTCCAGCGGGTGCTGCGCCATGGTGTCGACGGTGGCGGTCAGCATGGCGGACAGTTCAGGCGTGCCGCGCAGAGCCTGCGAAACCGCGCGCTTCTGCCCCGCTGCGCCAGGCCCTGCGGGAGACACGTCGAAGCCTCGCACCGACACGCTGTTGTCGTCGAAAAAGCGGGTGTGAGCGCGCAGCAGCTTGTCCGCGCCGGCCCGCACCGGCGGATTGGCGCTCTCGCCACCGCCGGTTGCGGCGCGTTTGGGCGCCGACGGCTGCGGGCTCCCCGTGCCGCCTAGCGACGTTGCGCCGCGCTTGCGCGAAGTGCCGCCGCGACGCGCGGCGGATTCGCCGGTGCCGGACGAGCCGGCCTCCGAGGTGTGATCGGTCGCTGACGTGTGAGCCGAATTGATGCGAGTCATGTTTTTCTCCAAGAGAGTTTCAGGGTGGCGCGCGAAAGCATGCTAGGCGCCTCCCGGCGCCCTCCTTTGCGGTTGCAGCGAAACATGGCATCCCTTAACGAAACCCCACGAAACGCCGACGCAACCCTGCGCAACTTCACGCAAACCTGTGCAGACTCATCGATATCCGGCCCTTCGACACCTCACGCTTTCGAGCGCAGCAGTTCACGCTGCGCGAGCACGCTTGCGGAAGCGACGCCGCCGATCGGCGTAATCACGCCCGGTGTGCTGTGCACACGTCCCGCCACTTCGTTGACCGCGATCCGCTCCGGGAGCCACGACGCGCGCTCGCGCAGCATGGCGTCGAGCGGACGCGACCAGTCCTCGCCTTTGCCGCCCGCGGTTTGCGCGGCGGCGTCGTGCATGCGTTCGAGCGCGCGATAGACGTCGCCGCGCCGCGCGTGCTCCGGCTTCAGGCGGCGCCGCACGAGGAACGTGTGATTGGAGCGCTGATGGCTCCGCAGCATCGCGAGGTCCGCGTTCAGCTTGACGACAGCCGTCGGATAGTCGCAGTTGTGGCTGTTCCGGTACATCTCGATCCATTCTTCGCGCGAACTGTTGACTGCCGCGATGAAGGCGTTGAACGACGCGAACTGCTGGTCCGCGTAGCAGCCGCGATTGAGCAGCCGCCCTTCGCGCTCCGGCAGCATCACGCGCGCTGCGACGAGCCGCTCCGGCAGCGCGCCGCCGATCCCGAGCGGCGACGCGCCTGGCAGCCCGCCCGTCAGGTCGCCCTTATGCCAGGCGGGGCCGACGCCGGCCGTGCCCTGCATGGAGACGCGCATGCTCGAGGTCACGGTTCGGCGGTCGTAGCGGAGCGAACCGGTTGCCTCGTTGACGGCCGTGTCGTTACGGCTGTTCAGGTCCACGGTCACCGTGCCGTCGAGCCCGAAAGTGCCGCGTGCCGTCGCCTGGGGTCCGGCCACCGACGCGCCTCCCGTTGCCTGAATACTCTGGCGAGATGCCTTGGTCCTACCGTCCTGCCAGCCGATCGAAATATCGGTGCGCTCGCCGATGCGCTCGGCAAGGCGCTCGAACAGCGAGGTTTCGGCGCCCTTTTTGCGCACCGGTTCGCGCGCTTCCTCGAACAGAAAGTCGACCATGTCGAGCACGGTTTCGGTGGTGCGCGGATCGTCGTACTTCATCGCGACCCAGTCGAGGTTCTCGTCGGTAAGACGCTCGCGGGCGACGCGGATCATCACGCCACGCGGCTCGCGCAATTCGCGATCGACCGGCGCGATGCGCAGCGAGCCGCCTAGGCGCAAGCCGCAGAGCCAGTCGAGACGCCTGGCGTAGCCGATGCGGGCGCCCACCTTTAGCTGCGAGCGCTTGCTGTGTTCCGTGCCGATGAAGATATCGAAGCCGACGTTATTGCGCTGCAGGGTCACGAGGGCTCGGCGGCCGCGGTAATGCCCAAGCGTGAGTTCGCCCCCGACCGGCAAGTGGTGATGCAGCCCTTTGGTGGCCGACACCGAAAGACCGCGCGTGCTGAAGCCGTAGCGCGCACCGTCCGCGAAAGCGACCTGGGTCGATTGCTGCAGATCGGTGATCAACTGACGCAGCACGGTTCTGACTTCCTCGCGGCCCAATCGCTCGGGCTTGAGCGGCTTGGCGTCACCGACTTTCTCGGCGTGAGCAAGCGCGGTTTTCACGTCTTGCCATCGATGCACCTGAAAGCGCTTCGCGCAGTCGCGCAACGCGCCGAGGTCGAGCAGTGAAGGAGCCTCGTCGCGTTGCGCAACGCCCGGCACCGGCTCGCGATTTTCCAGCGCGGCCCTGGTAGCTTCGTCCAATTCGAGATCGCCGATGTGCGCCGCGGGCCGCGCGGCAATCGCCTCCAGCGCCGCCGCCGCGCCTTCACGCGCTCGCGCCTCAGGACCATCCGGCGCGCCGAGCGCGAGACGCGGGCTGCGCAGCGAGGCGGCCAAAGTCGCGCTGGCCGCCTTGAGCGCGTCGGCGTAACGGGTCGCCTCTTTCGTGTACGACGCGAGCGCCGCGCTCGACGTGCCAAGCATCATGCCGCGCAACGCGGACTTCTTCATGCCGAACATGCGCTGAAAGAACCAGTTGGCCTTGTCGAGCCGCAATATCCCGCGCGTCACGAAACGGTTCAGCCGCGTTTGCGCCTGCTTCAGCGGGCTGCCTGGCGCGTCGCTGCGAAACTCCTGGCGCCACGCGAACAGCGCCGCGGCATCGCGCGGCGTGCTCGAGCCCGACACCGCACGCAGCACGCGTGGCGCGAGGTTGCCTTTGTCGTCGACCGTGGCGTGCGCGGCGGCGAGCGCCGCATCGAGATCGGCGGGCGGCTCGGGCAACGCATGCCACGCTTGCAGCAGCGCGAGCGCGGTCGCATTGTCGGCGCCCGATGCGTCGCTGCGGGTGAGGCTCTTCAGTACGTCGAAGCCCAGGTGGGTGTGCGCGAGCGAGCGGGCAATGCGCCACGCGTCTTCGTGCGCCTGATTGACCGGCTCGTGAGACGAAGTGGGATCTACCGCATTGGTCGTGCCAACCGTGCCGTGGTCGTGAGTGGTTTCGCCTGCGTCTTCCGACGTGATTTCTTCGGCGGACGCTTCGTCCGCATGGCTTACCCGGACAGGCTCGTCATTTAGCGGTGGCTGCTGTTCCGTCGTCGTGACATAGGGGCGCGCGGCGTTCGGGTCGAACGTCGCGGCCCGCTGCGCGATCTCTTCGATGCTCACCGCTTCCGGCAACGCCTGCAATGCCGCCGCCGCGCGCGCCGGCTCGTTCGAGCCGAGCGCGGAGAGCACGGCATAGCCGAGCATCAGCGAAGGCGCGAATCGATGGGTGCTGTCCGTTATGGATGAACCGGCTTGCTCGATGGCCTCGCCCGTGGCGGCGTGGACGGCCTCCGTTCGCTGCGCCGCCTGGGCTAGCAATGCGGACAGGGTGGCGACTGGATCGGCAGGTGCTGGGTCGCTGTTCGGGGTGGTGCTGACGTCGTTGGGGTTGTTGTTGTTGTTCTCGTTGACGTCGTCGCTTCCGTTGACGTCGTTGCCCTCGTTGACGTTACCCTCGCTTGCCGTCCCCGCACTGCTGCCGCCCGCCGCGCCGAAGTACTCCCGCACCCAGCTATCCAGCCCTTCCCGATGATTCAGCCAGTGCTCGAGTTCGGCCGCATCGTGCGGGCGTCGGCTTGCGTGTGCCGCGTCGGCATTCGCCGACTTGTCCGCGCGCTTCGCCGTGAACTTGCCGATCGTCTTGGCCAGCATGCGCTGCGCCTTCGCCGCGCGCCGCTGGGCGGAGGCGCTCGTACCCGGCGCCGGGCCCGCCCTGCTCACCTCGCCCCAGTCGCCGGACGGATCGAGTGGGCGAGCCGGTTTCTGCGGCGCAATGCGCACAGCGTGTGCCGGAAAAGAGCGGCCGAACCTGTTCGCGCGCACGAACGGTATGCGCCACTCGGTTTCCACGAGCGCCCGGCGGTCCGTCGGCACCTTGGGTGTCGCGTACGGCGGACGGCTCAATCCAAGCAGGCTTTTGAAGCGCTCACGCGTGGCTGCGAAGCCTGCCTTGGCGCCCGCCCGCGCGCCCGGCGACGCGGGTTGCACGCCTGCTCCCGTCGACCCGATGGGACTCGCGGCCGGAGCAACTGTCGTCGACGAGCGCGGCGTTCCCCGCAGCATCGACGTCGCATTCCGCAACATGTTGGTAAACCGCATGTTTCCTCCTCCGATGCCGCTGATTATCGGGACTGCGTATGACATGAGCGGCCAACCGGCGAAACCTTATCGACCGGAGCGAAACCTTCGATCTTCCCCGCGATGGTCCGGTGAGTTCGCCGGCGCGCACTGCGTTTCGCTGCAACGGCAGCCGGGCCGCCGCATCTCGCGGCTACCCTGTCGATACCCCGGCACGCCCGCTCTCGCGCGCCACTTCGGCATCCGCGCAAGCCGCAGCGGCCTGCGTCCAATGGTCCACTTCATCTCAACGCCCATGACTCCTCCTAAAGTATCCAGTTCGGGCCACGCGCACGAGCCCGTGGCGACCGGCGACGTCACCGCCGGCACGTCGTCTTCTGCCGCGACGGGACTGCAAACGACGCGGCCCACGGCAAGCCGCCGCCGCGACGGTTTCTGGTCGAACCTGAAGCGCACGCTCGCGCCGCGGCCGATGACGGTCTCGAACTCGCTGTTGGGCTCCGTCACGACAGCGCGTCCCACGACCGCACGCGCGAAGATCGGCGTGACAGAAGATCAGCGTCACAAGCCCGATAAAAATGCGACGCCGCCCGCGGCCATCGCGAGGCACAAGCACAACGTCGCACTGACGCTCGCGGGAACCGATAAGACCGCGCCCGCCGAGCGGGTCGTCAGCGAAGGCGGTGCGGCGTCGGTCGCGGCGCGGCTCTTCAATCGGTCGGGGCTCGGTCCGCAGAAACCCACGACGGATCTCGCGAGCGAACTGGAAGCCTGTCTCGGCGCACCCGAAGGCAGCGACATGGACACCCAGTTGAAGGCAGCGGCCCGTCAGGAACTCGTGCTGCGCCGCATGAATCAGGCGTTCGGCGCCGATGTCGGCCGCGCAAGCAGAGCGCTTCAGGACTTGCGCGGTATGGGTCCGCTGCTCGAAGTGAAAGGCGGCGCGTTCGAACTGGCGCACCGGCTCGCGGTATCGTCGCTGGGTTACGGCACGCTGCGTACGTTGAGCGGCGACGTCGCCGCCGACGCGGACCCAGTCCAGCACGCCATGCGCGAAGACGCCACGAAGCTCGCGCTGCGCGCGGCCAACACGTTGATTGCCGCGCTGCCCGAAGGCCACCCGCCGCCGCAGAGCATGGATGAAGTCGTCGGCCTCGCGTTGGCCGCGCTCCCCGAACATCAGCGTCCGACCGGCATCACGAACGTGCCGCCGTCGCAGCGCATGAACGGCGATGTCAGCGTGCCTGCCAAGGCGCTGCTGGCCGCGGTGCAGCTTGCCGACGATCCGACGGCTGAACCCGAGCGGCACCTGAAGTCCGCGTATTTCACGTGGCGCTGCGGCTTCACGCATGAAGGGCCCGGTACGCTGCTCGCGCATGCGCAGAACCGACTCTTCAAGCTGTCGCGCTACGCACGGCGTGCCAGCCAACCGGGCACGCTCGCGAACCTGCGGCGTATGTTCGGCTTCAACAAGTCGCCGATGTCCGCGCTTGCGCTTGGCACCGGCGGCGCGAGCCTGCGTCACCCCGAGGACGATTTGCTCAAGGCGGATGTGATCTGGCAACTGGGCGGCGCGCTCGCGGAGCGCGCGCAAACGCATGGCGACGGGCCGCCCGATTCGCGCATTGCCGACGCCGTGCAAGCCGCGACGCTCGAAGCGTGGTATCAGCGCGTGGCGCACAAGGGCTGGCGTGACAAGACCAGCGTGCCGAAGCACATGCGGCATGCGATCGCCGCACGCGCCGCGGCACTGACCGGCGTCAGCGAAACGGAAGTCAAGCTCAGTCCGGAATATGCCGCGCTGAAATCGCGCACCGGCTCGCGGCTCACGACCGCGACGCTGGAAAGCTGGATCAACCGCCTCGAAGCCAGTGAGCCGCGCGACGCAACGCCTCAGCCGACGACGCAACAGGCATCCGAACAGTTGGACGAAACCGATGAAATCACGGCAGTAGAAACGCAGACCGCGCCCGCCGCGTCGCAAGCTGCACAATTCAAAGCCGCGCTGAAAAACCTGACGACGCTCGAGCGCAACGGCGAGGCAACGCCCGACCGCTCCACGCCGCAGACCGTGCTTGAAAACTTCAGGCGTGTCATCACCGAACCGCGCATGACCTACGACGTGCGCCTGTCAGACGGCGGACAGTTCGGCATCAACACCGGCGTGGCCGAACTGCTCAACTTGCCGGGCGCGAGCAAGCTGCCGTTCGTGCTCGCCGGACCCGATATCAAGTTAATCCACGGCCGCCACGCGATGATCAACGGCGGTTCCTCGGCGAATCACGGGCAACTGTTCATCGGCAGCGATCGACGCTGGGCGTCGCATGCGGGCGTGAGCGCGGCAAGCGGCGTCAATCTGTTCCACAAGAGCTTCCAGGCGATCGGCTCGGCGCAAGTCTTGCCGGCCGTTTTCGACGCGTCGCAGCCGAAGGGCGTGATGGTGCGCGCGCGGCTTCAGCCGACCGGCACGCTGCCGGCCGGGCAGCAGCCCGCGGGCGAGCCCGACCCGTGGCGAGCGAAGATGCTCGGCGTGATCGATGAGGCAACCGCGAGTGGGCCGAACCGCGGTCTGCCGCACGACGCGGGGTCGATGTGGGACGCCATTGCTCACTCGTTCTACAAGGATCCGGACGTGTCGGTGAACTGGCTCGACTCCAAGGCGCAATCGCTTTCGACGACGGTCAACGCGTCGACCGGTGTCCGCTACGAACACGATGGGTACAAGATCGGCCCGTCGCTGCAGGCGGGCGGCACGAAGACCTGGTTCACGCGCACGCACCGTCAGGAAACCGGTCCGTTGAAAGCCGAGTTCGCGGGCAGCAGTAGCGCGCGCATGGCAGGTGCATCGGCTACGCTCGTCGCCGGCCTCGCGCCGCAAGGCAATTTCGCCGACGAGACGGGCCACGTGAAATCGGTCGTGCTGCCCAATGTCTCGATTGTCGGCTTCGGCACCACGGTGCTTCAATCGGAGACGGGTTCCACATGGCGCATCGCCGAGGAAGACGGCCACATCGACGCATCGCTCAGCTATCGCGACACCACCTTCACGAGCATGAAGGAGTTCAAGCGGTATGTCGACAGCCGCCGCGCATCGTGGGACGACACGTACAACAAGCAGCCAGCGGGCGCCGCGCAATCCGAGCCGATCGACGATTATCTTGCGCGAGTGGATCAGGACGCGCTACGCGGCAACCAGCTCTTTGCGGAACGTGTCTGGCTCAAGCCTGAAGCGGCGAGCAAGATCAACATTCTGCGCGAGCTGCGCGACGCGGTGGTACCACCTGGCGCGAAGCCAGGCAAGGGCGACCTCGCGCAGATCAACGAGCGCAATGCGCAGATCGCCACCCTGCTCGAGGCAGACGACAGTTGGGATAACCGCTTCCTGTACTCGCTGGAAACAAACGGCGCGTCGCGCACGCTTGGACCGAGCTTCCTTGCAACGCTGCAGCGCGTCACCGAGGTGTCCCATCCGCGTCAGCTGAGCGTGCTGCGCGCGGAGCGGCCGGTCACGCCGCCGGAGCCCGATCGTTCCTGATCGTTAGTCGTTTGCCGGTTTTTTCCGGTTCGCCGGTAAGTGCGGCGCCGCGCGTTTCGCGCGGCGCCGCATCGTCTTCCTGCGCCGTCTGCTCTCTCCCCCGCCCCCCTTCCCCGCCGATTCGCCGCCACGCTTGATGTTTCGTTTTACGAAACAACACAATCAAGCCAGTCTCTTACGCTTTGTTACGGGACGATCGCCATGCTGCGGCCGTCGCGCGGCCAATCGGATTTCAAATGCGCAGCGTGTTCAAAGCCGCTGTGCCTCTCTCATCGTTTACTGTAAGAGGCTATTCATGAGCAAGATTACCAATGACTCCGGCAGCAGCGCCATCCAGGCCGATCTGCAGCAACTGGAATCGGACCTGCAAGGCGGCGGCAAGCTCGGCAACAACGATATCGAGAAGCTGCTCGAAATGATCCTCGCGATCATCGAACAGAAGGTGAACGGCAGCTCGCAAGGCGGCAACCCGTCTGCCGGCGGCGGTGGCGGCGATAACTCGACGCAAGGTCCGAACTCGACGCAAGGTCCGTCGACCGACAACAACGTCGATCCGAGCAACGACTCGACCGACGTGCAAAGCCAGATCATGTCGCTGCTGCAGCAGATCCTGCAAATGCTGCAGCAGTCGTCGCAAAGCGGCCAGGGGCTCGACAAGCAGACTGCGAGCATGATCGACGATATTCTCAAGCTGCTGCAACAGATCCAGGGCGCGCAAGGCGGCGGCCAGGCCGGCGGCGGCGGTGCGAACAAGGGTGGCGATCAGACCTCGCAGATTCAGGATCTGCTTTCCGAAGTGATCCAACTGCTGCAACAGCTCCAGGGGTCGTCGCAATCCGACGGTTCGAGCAACGGCGACACCGATCCGAACAGCGCGAGCGACCCAAGCGACACCAGCACGAACGGCACAGACGGCACGGACGGGTCGAACAACGGCACGGCCGATCCGAGCACGCTCACCAACGAACTGCTCAAGCTGCTTTCGCAATTGCTGCCGATGCTCAACAAGGCGATGAGCGAGAAAACGTCGACGAATTGAGGCAATTCCACCCACATCGTCGCGCGGCCCCGCTGGCAGGCCATCCGATCGGCCCCGCCTTGCGTGGGCCGCGCGCATCGAGGAGCACACAATGAGTATATTTTCGAAAATCAAGCATGCGTTCCAGCATATTGGCCACGACATCGAGAAGGCCGCGAAATCGGTCGCGCACGGCGTCGAGCATGTGGCCCATGTGCTGGAAAAGGATTTCAAAAAGGTGCTGCAGGACGCACTGGCAATGACTGAAGCGCTCATGCAGGGCAATATGAAGCTCGCCATGCAAGACCTGCTGAAGACGGCCGATGACGTCGGCAAGGCTGCGACGGACGCGGCCACCGCCAGCGCGGAAGCCACGCTCGAAGGTTTGCAGGGATTGCATCTCGGCAAGGGTTTCGACAAGGTGTTGAATAGCGTCGAAAAGGGAGTCGAGACGGTCAAGAAAGACGTCAACGAGGGCGTCGACGCCGCTGCCCAGGACCTCGTGTCATCCGTCGAGGGCGTCGTATCCGGCTCCGTCAACGCGGTGAAGGATCTCGCGCACGGCAATTTCAAGGGCATGGTGAACGACCTGGCGCAGGTCGGGGAGGATGCGCTCGAAGCCGCCGCCGACCTCACGCCCGAGGGCCTGGGTGCGACCGTCGCAGCCTCGACGCTCGCCGCGGCGCATATCGGCAGCGAGACGCTCGACAACACGATCGCAGCCGCGATGCATGGCGGCGTCGGCAAGGTCATCAAGTCGGTCAGCGAGATGGAGGTCAGCCAGGGCGCGCAGAAGCTGGGCGACAAGCTGCTGGGCGGCGGCAGTGCCGAGACCGCAACCGCGACGGGCGGCGACGCGGTAGCGCTTATGGCGATGGCCTCCGCCTCTGGCGGCTCCGGCCGGCGCGGCGGGCATCGCGGCGTGGAAGGCTCGCATGACACCCGTTCAGCGGAAGGTGAAACACCGAAGAACGGCAGCGCCGAGGGGCACAAGCAGGACGGGAAAACCGAAACCAGATCCGACTCCAGGGAGAAGCAGGACAACTCCAAGGACAAGGAAAAGGAAAAGGATGAAAAGACCCTGCAGGCGGGACCGCCTCCGGGCGTGCTCGATACGCTGCTGCTCAGCTATCTTGCGGACAACCAGCGGCGCGTCGCCTGACGGCAGTCAGGCTTCGGACTCTGATTGTTTTGCGCTAACGGTAACCTTGCCGCAGTAACGATACAGCCCGCACGGTGTGCGGGCTGTATTCATTTTGGAAACCGAAAGTCACGTTTCGCGGCACCCTACGCGACCGCCGGTTCTACTATGGTTATGTGATGTCCTCCGACAAGAGAAGCAGGAGCGCCTGATTGTTTATGAAAATTGGTGAAGTCAAAACAATTGATTAAAACCATTTCGCTCTGCCGCAGTGTGAATCTGAACAATTTTTCGGAATTGAATGACGTTTCCCAACAGATCCCGACAAATAGAAAGTCTGCGAAAATGCAAAGCGTTGGCTGCACGCAACGGAAGACGAGCATGTAATCTACGGCATTGCGCAATAAGCCCACAACGATGAAATATTTCCTGTACGTCATGGCCTCAGTTGTAATGCAAGCCTTCTCATACGGCTACGTATCCAGAATAATGGATGGACCATCAAGCCTGCTATTCGTCATCCTCGCGTGTCTCTCCTGCTCCGTCTTTTACTTTTCTCTGGGTGCTTTCAAGGGTGCCGCGCAACAGCGGGATTAATGTTTCGAGCCTTGAGGTTGACTTGCTGAAGCAAGTGTCGCGGCGAAGACCTCGAATGGGGAATGGAAGGCGTGTGTGGCGCGCGGCCGGCTATTCAGACTGTCGGCAATGACATCGAGTTCATCTTGGCTGTAGACCAAAAGGTCCGTGCCTTTGGGCAGATACTGTCCCAGCAGCCCGTTGGTGTTTTCGCAGGTGCCCCGTTGCCATGGACTGTGCGGGTCACAGGAGTACACCTTCACGCCGGTGGCGGCGGCGAGCTCTTTATGTCGCTACATTTCTTTGCCCTGGTCGTAGGTGAAGTTCTGCCGTAAGGGCTCGGCAATCGAATTGAGTCTGGCGGAGAAGCCCGCCAGCGCTGAAGCCGCCGTGGCATCTTCCATCTTCGCAGGCAGCACCAGGCGGCTGGTCCCTTCGACCAGAACGCCTACCGAGGACTGTTGCCCGCCCCCTCTATTGATATTCAAAGCTTCGCTGCAGGGGCGGAATGAAAAGCAAGTATTGCGGGCAAGGCCAACAGAGTGACGAACAAACCGGGCGGTGGTGCCGTCGGCCTTGCAGCGAGCAGAGGCACCCCACCTAACGCGTCACCTCAAGGCTTATCGCCCAAGGGCATGCTCATGTTGCCGCCATTGCCGCCGCTGCTACCCGTTCGGGGCGGCGGCAACCCAACGAGCTGGGCGACACGGGCCGCAGCGGGCTGCCCCGGAAGATTCATCGCATCCGGCGGGGGCGGCGGTGGCGACGGCACGAAGCCCGCGCCATTACCACCTGGAACTGCATCTCCCCCGCCACCACCACCACCCGCAGCCGCTGACAACACCCGCGGCGTCAGCAGAAACAGCCGCTGAAATCGCTGCCCCTGATGCTTGCGATAGCGGAACAGGTTGCCGATCACCGGTATCTTCGAAAGCAGCGGCACCGCCGTTTCAGTGTGATCGTCCTGATCCACAGAATAGCCCGCGATCAGCAGACTATCGCCCTCCTTGATGAGCGCCTGCGTGTCGATCGTGCTGTTGCTGACAACCGGCAACTGTCCGACTTGCTGATCGGTCAGCCTGCCGTCCTCGATATGTACGTCCATGCGGATCTGTTCGCCATTGCCCGCGCTCACGATCGAGGGCAGCACGCGCAGCGACACCCCGGCGGACACGCTGTACAGATCCGCCGACTGATAACCCGACACCTGCACATAAAACGTCTGCTTGTTGTCCATGAGCGCTTCGACATTGTCAAGCGTCTCGACTTTCGGGCTCGCCGTGATGCGCGCCTGGTCGGTCTGCTGCATCGCGCTGATGCGGGTCAGCAGATATCGTCCCGCGCCGCCGATCACCGCGGTCAGCACACCGCCCGCCGGCGTCGCCAGCACGCCGGCGGTGGTCGCGTCGAGCGGATTGCCGAAGCCCTGTGGATTGAGCGAGCCGGGGTTGCCCGTCTGCGATTGCTGCCCATTGCCTGTCTCAATGTCGATGTGCCCGGAATGCAGGCGCCAGTCGACACCGAGTTCCTGCAACGCGTTATCCGTGATTTCGATGATGCTGGCGTCGATTTCGAGAATGCCCGGCCGCGTATCGAGCGATTCGATGAGCGTGCCGAACGCGGCCATGTTTTCCGCCCGGTCGCGCACCAGGATCGAATTGCTGCGCGAATCCGCCTCGATGGTCGGCGCACCGCCAGCAGCCGTACTTGCTCTCGCGCGACTCGCCGAGGACGATGCCGAGCCCGTGCCGTCGCGCGCGGAGACAGGTTCCATGCCGCCGTCGCCGACGCTTCCGGCAGGCGGCGCCACCCCTCCCTCGCCCGGGCTCGCATACGACTGTCCCGCACCGAGGCCGGGCAGCGTTGGCAACGGCGGTGGATGCCCGCCCGCCGTCCGGGTCACGCCCGTCGTCATTCCGTCGTCCTGCATCTCGCGCACGCTCGGCACGCGGTATGCGTCGCGCCGAGCCGGCGGCGCATCGCCCGAGGCCTCGCCGTTGGCTGGAACACCCTGGCCGTACAGCGTGCGCAGCAATGACGCGACGCCTCGCACGGCAATGCCGCGGCCGTTGATCGTGATGGTCCGATCGGTCGCCCATGCGTAGTGCAGCGGAAAGCGTTGCACGACCACCTTCTCGCCCGACTCGGATTTGTGATCGATCAGATGCGCGACGTCGGTCACCAGTTCGACGAAGCGCGGCGGCCCGGACACCACCGCCGTGCCGGACACGCTGTCGTAGCGCACTGGAAAGCGCGGATCGTCGATCTGCAAGCGCCCCAGCGCGCGCCGCAAATCTTCGGTGCCGGCGTTGGACAGACCAAGCGTCGCGCTGCGGGCTTCGTTCGCGCCGTAGATACGTAGCACGGACCCGTCGTAGTACCACAGCACGCCGAACGACTCCGCCATCTGATCGAGAAAGCGCTGCGGCGCCGCGTTGAACCGGCCCGACACGCTGCCTTCGACGTGCGGCGAGATCCACGTCATCACGTGCTGGCTCGCGCCGAAATCGCGCAGCACATCCTTGAGGTCTTTATGATCCGCGACGTACTCGAAGCGCGTGCCCTGCCATGCGACACGTTCTGCATGGGCCGGCAACGGCGACGCCAGCGCGCCGGCTGCGACGAGGGCCGCGCACAGCGTGCGCATACGGACAGCCGCGCCGCGGCGGACGGGAACGATAGCTTTCATGGCGGCTCCGCTTAACGATGCATCGTCTCTGACGGCGATTCCTTGAACTCGCGGCGATAACCCTTCGCGAGCGCGGAACGGCTCTTCACGCCCCAGCGGCTTGCCGTATCGAAGATCGAGCCTTGCATGCGCTCGTCGTTCAACAGGTCGTTACGAATGCCTTCGAGCCGCAGCTTGCGGATCAGCCCGCCCGGCGACATTCCGATCGAACGCTTGAAGGCTATTTGAAGCGCGCGCTCCGTGACGTCGATCTGCGAGGCGATTTCGCGGGTATTCAAATCGGCGCGATCGAGATTCTCGATGATGTAGCGATATGCGCGGCGATACTTCGCGGGCAGGCGCGCCGAAACGTCGTCCGCGGGCAGTGCGCGGCTCGCCGGCGATTGAATCGCGCCGAGGCCAGGCGTCTCGCTGCGCAGGCAGCGCAACGCTTCGGACGCATAGCTGGCGTACAGCTTGAGCGCCTCGGTTGGGTTGCCGCGCCATACCGCGATCTTGGATACGCAATACAGGTAGTCGAAATTGCAGCGGCGTGTGCCGGTATCCGCTTCGGCGCGGCTGATCTTGGCAAGCACCGAATCGGCGACATCGTCGAGTCCGCCAGCAAGTCCAGCGAGCACGATGTCCAGCTTCGCGAGGAACGCCTGGCCGGCGCCGCGAAAATGCTGCGGCCGGCTGACCGCGTCGAAGAGCGGCGCGGCGGCAATGCGCTCACCGCGCGCCAGCGCCGCGATCTGTTCCAGATACTCGTGGCGCTGCGCGAGAAGCGCCGGCATCGGCGACATCAGCACCGTGGTTTCGGTGAGCTTGTGCGTCACTTCTGCGCGGTCGCCCGCGCTTTGAGCACGCGCCACATGCGCCGAGCTCCAGAACGCGTGATCGCTCAGCGTGGTCGCCGTGCGAATGCGCAATTGCACGTCAAATTCGCGCGCGAGCAGCGCGATCACGAGTCGCCAGCCGGGTTCCTCATGCATGTCGGCCAGTTCGGCGGCTTGCAGGAGCGCGTCGTCCGCATCGCGCTGACGTCCCACCTGATGTTGCACCATGGCCGATGCAATCAATGCCTCGAGAACTTCCGCGGGGCTCGCCGCCTCGTCCTGGATGATACGCGCAAAGCACTTGGCGGTGGCCGCGTAGCGGTCACGCATCATCAATTGCCAACCGGTGTTGCGGCACGACATGATGCGCAGACGGTCATCATCGCCCACGATCGTTTTCTGAGCGCGCCGGTACATCTCTTCGGCATCCTGCTCGTAGCCGAGCAGAAGCGATGCATCAGCTACGGCGACGAGACGCGCGACGTCCGCGTCATCCAGTTTGTGGGACGGGCGTTCGAGCACATCGTCGACGAGGCAATAGCCGCGTTCCGATGCGCCGTCGAGCATGGCGGCCGCATACGCCGGCAAGCGGTTCTTCTGCGCGAGCCCCGACGACAGCGCGAAATAAATTGTCGAAAACATAATGGTTCCACCTCAGGAGTGACCGATGTGGCGGACCATCTGATCCGCCCTGCGAACCTGTGGTCCCGGCGATCGCCGGGCACGGAAACCATGGTAGAGACATCGTGCTCAACAAAACTCAACAATCAGCAGGGGACTTCACAACAATGTTCAGTGTGCCGGTTTCGCCACCATGCCGTTCGCCAATGCTGCCGACAGACCGCCGAGCTGCACGTCGCCGACAACCTGTGAAGCGAACACCGCGACGAGCGCGATCAGCATCAGCACGCCGATCACGCCGCGCAGCGGTTGACTGAGCGAGCTGGGTTCGAGCTTGTCAGCCGCGCGCGCGACAATGCCGAGGCCGAGATCGACCAGTATCAGCACCAGCATCACCGGCGTGCCGAGCTTGGCGAGCGCCGTCCAGATCGTGTCGGTGCGCTGGATCAGAAACGTCTCCGCCGTATTGGAGAGCGACGGATACAGCACATACGGCGGCCACCATTTGAAGGACTCGAAGAGCGCGCCCAGCACGAACAGCATGCCGCCGCCGATATAGAAGAGCGTCACGACGAGTTGCAGCAGCAGCGTCGAAACCGGCGTGCTCTGATCGCCCCGCAGCGGGTTGGTCATCTGCACGTTGTTGAAACCCGCGAGGTCGTCGATCAAGGTGCCGAGGGACTGCGCGATCCAGAACACCGGCGCGGCGCAATAGCCGAACGCGAAACCGAGAAACGCTTCCTTGCAGGCCAGCACCAGCAGCGCCGCGCTGTTGAGCGAGTCGAACGCCTGCGGAACCTGGCCCGCCGCGACGAACATCGTCAGCACGTACACCACGCCGTTGCGCGCGGTGCCGGGCAACACGGTGTCGCTGGTGGCGGGCAGCAGGATGAACGTCACCATGATGCGAATGCCCGTGAGCATCAGCATGACGATGAAGTTGTGATACGCCTCGAAGAAGCCGAGCAGGGCCTCGGCCCACGCGTGAAAATCATGTGTCATCGGCTACCTCGCGTAACGGCGCGCCAGCAGGTTTTCCGCGGCTTCCTCGTCGGCGGCGAGCTCGACGGCCGTGGCGGCGGCCCGCAGCAAGGTATCGAGCTTGCGGCGACATTCCTCCACCGCGGCTTGCGCGCGTGCGAGCGCCGCCTGCACCTCGGCCACCTTCTGCCGCTGACGATCCAGCGCCGTGCGGCGCTTTTGCTCCGCCGCGCGCGCGGCTTCCAGCGCTTCCTTCAGCGGCGCGCGCCACGCGTCGTGACACAGATAGTCGGACGTCGCGACGCGCGCGTCGCCGTCGAGCAAGGCGACGATGCGCGCTTCGTGCTCCGCGCGCTTTTGCTGCGCTTCGACATGTGCCTGTGCGGCATCCTTGAACTGCGCCTCGCGCTCGGCGAGCGCCTCGCGTTCCCGTGCGAGATCGGCCTCGATCCGCTCGCAGCGCCGGGCCTTGGCGGCGACGATGGTGCGCCACTTGCGAATCACGAGCGCCCTCATGACTGTGCGAAGCCGGAGATGAACGCGTGGCTGTCCTCGCCTTCGGTCAGTTCCTCGGTGCTCTGGCCGAGGAACGATTCGATAGCCTCGTGCTGGGAAATCGCTTCGTCGGAGAGCGGATCGGCGCCCTGCTGATATTCGCCCATCTGCAGCAGCAATTCGACCTCGTCGAAGCGAGCGAGCAGCTTGCGCACGTGCCCCGCGCCGCTGCAATGCTCGGGGCTTGCGACCAGCGTCATCACGCGGCTCAGGCTATGCAGCACGTCGATGGCCGGATAACGGTTGCGCGCCGCGATCGCGCGTGACAGCACGAGGTGTCCGTCGAGAATACCGCGCACTTCCTCGCTGATCGGATCGTTGCCTTCCTCGTCCTCGGCGAGCACCGTGTAGAAAGCGGTAATCGAACCTTCCTCGCCCATACCGGCGCGTTCCAGCAGTCGCGGCAGTTCGGCGAAAATCGACGGCGGAAAACCGCGGCGGGTCGGCGGCTCGCCCGCCGACAGACCGATCTCCCGCTGGGCGCGCGCGAAGCGGGTCAGCGAGTCCATCATCAGCAGCACGCGCAAGCCGCAATCGCGGAAGTACTCGGCGATCGCGGTGCCCACGTAAGCCGCCTTGGCGCGTTCGATCGACGAGCGGTCGGACGTCGCGCACACCACCACGCTACGGGCCATGCCCGCTTCGCCCAGGATCAGTTCGATGAATTCGCGCACCTCGCGGCCGCGCTCGCCGATCAGCACAATCACGTTGACGTCGCACGCTGCTCCGCGCGCGAGCATGCCGAGCAGCGTGCTCTTGCCGACGCCCGCGGGCGCGAAGATGCCGACGCGCTGGCCCTCGCCCACCGTCATGAGCCCGTCGATGACCCGCACGCCCGTATGCAGCGGCGTATCGACCATGCGCCGCTTCAGCGGATCGGGCGCGGCGGCCATCACGGGGCGTGGCGCGGCGCAATGCAACGGCCCAAGGCCGTCGATCGGTTCGCCCAGGCCGTCGACCACGCGTCCGAGCAGCATCTCGCCGACCGGCACCGACAGCGGACGCCCGAGCCCCGTGACGCGCGTGGTGCGCGACAAGCCGGCGACGCTGCCGAACGGCGCGAGCAGCGCGAACTGACGCGTGAAACCGACCACTTCCGCGCGTTGCAGCAGCACGCCGCGCGCGTCGCGCAGTTCGCATTGCTCGCCGAGCGTCGCGTCGAGCCCGCCGACCTTCAGCAACGTGCCGACAGCCTCGACCACTTTGCCGTGACGCGTCGTACCGTCGGATTCGGCGAGTTCCTGGCTCAGCGCGTCGATGAAAGCGGTGACTTCGTTCATTGCGGCGCTCCGGTGGGCTGGTCATCGAACTGCGGATCATCGGCGAGCAGTTGGTCGGCGGCTATGTTCACGGCGGCCGCGGCCTGCTGCTCCGTGTCGGTGCGCGTCACGCGTCGAATGGCACTCGCGATCGCGCGCAACTGCATCGGCAGTCCGGCTTCGACCAAGCCGTGGTCCCATTCGCACACGCAACTGCCGGGCTCCGCCTCGGCATCGCTCACCACCTCGGGATTCACCGGCCAGCGATGCTCGTCGCACACGCGCCGAAACGCTCGCGTCGCCTCATCCACGTCGCAGTCGGCGACGCGGACGGTCAGGAAAGACGTGCCCTCGAGACTGCGCGACAGCCCCACCGCGATCTGCGCGAACAACGCGTCGCGATCGGCTTCACCGAGCACCCGCGTAACGGTACGCATGACGATGTCGGCAACACGCTCGCGCAACGCCACCAGCAGGTCGCGCTCGGATGCCGCGCCGTGCAGCATCGCTTCGTGCGCTTCACGAATCGCGCGACGGCGTCCAGCCTCGTAACCCAGGCGCGCGGCGTTGTCGTACTTCGTCTGGGCGGCACGCAGCGTGCGTTCGGCCTCTTCATCGGCCGCGCGCTGTATCGTTTCGGCCTCTCGCCGCGCGCTCGCGAGCATTTCGTCGGCACGCCGTTCGAAGTGGCCGGAAGCACGATCTAGTTCGATCAACTGCGCCAGGTCCGCTGCTCGCACGACATCGCTCTCGATGCCGATCCCGCCCTGCTGGGCTCTTAGCCAAATAACCATGTCAGCTCCGGAAACAGCATGCAGGCCGCGGACAGAAACTCTTCCGATTCGCCCTCAGCGTCGGGCCCGGCATCGGACGTCGCTGCTTCGCGTGGACGAGCACAAGCGGCGAGATCGGTCTCCTCGGCGTCATCGTCCAGCGTCAAGCCGATCAATCTGCGCGCTGGCGCAAGCGGCCAAGCTTCGTCGCCTTCGAACAGCGCGCGGCCGGCGCAAACCAGTGCATCGGCGGACAGATCGGCGGGAAGGGGCGCGTTGGCCGTCGATGCGTTCACGCCCAACTGCGTGAGCGCGGCCAGCGCATGGTCCCCCAGCGCATCGGCGAGCGCGCGCCGCCGCGCGCCCGACACAACCCGGCGCAGCGTTCCGCGCGACGGATAGATCGCGCGCGCAGCCAGCACCGGGCGCAGCGACGCTGCGTCGAGCAAGGCAAGCCGGTTGGCGCGCGGCGCATACGCGCTGACCGGCATCGACGCGCCGAGCCATAGGTCGCGCGCCGCGTACCAGGCGGCCCTCGCGCGGTCTGTGCACGGCGCGCCCCAACGCCGGCATTGCCGCTCGCTGAACCGGGCCGCCGCGTCGGCAATGCGCGCCTCGTATGAATTCAGCCACCGGAGCTGGCGCTGTGGATCCGGCAAGTCGGCGCCTGTCCCCATTGCAGCCGCCGATGCCTGCGCGTAACTCAAGCTCATGTCGCCACCCCGCCGGCACGC
The DNA here is from genome assembly GCF_003353175.1 of Paraburkholderia lacunae. Lineage (GTDB taxonomy): Bacteria > Pseudomonadota > Gammaproteobacteria > Burkholderiales > Burkholderiaceae > Paraburkholderia > Paraburkholderia lacunae. The sequence continues at coordinate 48,638 of NZ_QHKS01000031.1, forward strand.
CCACGCAAGCGCGTACCCGCGCCCTTCAGCGTCGCGCCGAACCGGCGTGCGAGATACGCCAGCGCGCCGGCCAGCAAGGCGGCCCCGGCGATTCCACCGGCCCACAACCACTCCTGCGGCAAACTTGGCGCAACCGGCGGCGGCGGCTCGGGCGCCGCCGTGCCCGGCACCATCGTCACGCTAACGTTGTCGTAGGTCAGCCCTTCGACAGCATGCACGACCAGGTTCTTCAGATTCGGCGTGAGCGTCGACACATCGGTGCCCGGCAGGTATTTGATGAACACCGCGGCCGACGACGGCTTGACCGTCGCGGCAAGGGGATCGTTGTTCGGCAGCACGATCTGAACGTTCGCATACGCCACCCCGTCGATTCGCGACAGCACCTCGGAGAGTTGCTGCGACACGCCGTAGATAAAGCGCACACGCTCCTCCGTCGGCGTGGAGATCAGTCCGTCCTTCTTGAACATGTCTCCCAGATTCTGGAAGCGCTGATGGGGCAAGCCATGCGCGCGCAGCACGTCCATCGCGCGGGCGAACTGGTCGCTTTCGACCGCCACGCTCCAGGTCTTGCCGCCGTCGTCGCTGTGCTTGGAGACGTCGACCCTCGCGTCGAGCAGCACGGCCAGCATGTCGTTCGCGTCGCTTTCCGACAGTTGCGCGAACAGTTGCTTGCTGCAGCCGGTCATCAACGCCGTCACGCAGCACAGCAGCACGACCGTGCGCGCCAGTTTCAAATAGGAAGCCATTTAGTCCGTCCTGTCGTTCGTACGCCAACTACTGGTTCTTCATCAGCGTCTGTACGGAGCCCTTGGTGCCCTGCGCGACCGCCTCGCCGACGTACATCTTGCCGACCATCTCGGATACCTGGAGCTGCATCTTGATCGACTGTGCCGCCACTTCCTGCATCGTCATCGTCGGCACCTCGCCGGCGAAGCGGTCCACTTCGCCGCGCAAGTTCGCGACCGCCTGGTCTTGCTGCGTGACGACTTCGGACAACGCTGACGGACCGTGCGTGTGCGAGGCGCTCGGCGGTGCGAGACGCGCCGCGTCGAGCTTGCTGCGAAACAGGTCAACGAGGCTCGAGGCAGGCTCGGGCAGCGCGCCGGGGCCCGACGCGCCGCCGGTTCCGGCGCGGCCAACGGCTTCGTCGGGTCGCACCGCGGACGCGGCGTCGAGCGGCGGGATGGGTGGGATCGTTACGTTCATCGCGATGCTCCTTGCACTAGGCGCGCAGATGGCGATGCTGCATCAGTTTCTGAAGCTCGCCGCGGTCGATCTGCACCTCGGCGGCCGGCGCCGCGGCTGCGCTCTGTTTACCCATCAGCGTCATCACGAGCTCAACGGAATCGGGGTCTTCATTGCGGCTCGCGACCTCGTTGGCATAGACGCGCCACGCAGGGTCGTCGAGCCCGCACAGCGACACCGCGAGCAGCGCCGCCACGTAAGGACCGAACGAGCCGCGCAGCGCCTGCTGCTCGAGCGGGCGCAAGAGGCGCACGGCCTCGGCGAAGTCGCGCCGGCGAATCATCATCCACGCGTCGTAGGCATGCAGCTCGACGAAGTTGGGACGCAGCACGTGCAGCGCGGCGAGCAGCCGCTCCGACTGCTCGATATGGCCATGTTTCGCGCCGAACATCAGCGCCTCGATCAATGCCGACACGAGCCGGTTACTGCATTTCGTCAGGGACATGGAGCACTCCTTTGGTGATCAAAACGCCGTATGTCTGCGCGTCTGCCGAGATGGCGGACGACAACGCTGTGGCCGGCGGTGTGCGAACCGTAACGCGAGGCGGCTCCCGCGAACGCGAGTAACGACGAACCGCGAGCGCTCCGAACGAAAAGCCTGCTTCGCGGGCGGACCGCACATTGGGCCGCCGGCGCCCGGTTCGGCGCCGGACCCATTGGTTCGCCGCGCGGGCGGGCCAGGGCGGCGCATGCCCATGACAATCCGCCGCAATCCACTGCAATTAACCGCAATCCACAGCACGAAGGCTTCGCGATGTCTGACGAGAAGACCGAACAGCCCACCGACAAAAAGCTGCGCGACGCGCGACGCGACGGCGAGACCGTGAAGAGCACGGACCTCCCGTTCGCGGCGATCCTGCTCGCCGCTGCGGTCGGCTTCGGCGTCGGCGGGCCGCGCATGGCGGAGCAACTGCGCCTCGTATTGCGCAGCGGCCTCGACGTGGCCCACTTGCAGACGCCCGATGCGCCGCTGCACGACCTGCTCGTCGAAGCCGGCCTGCACGCCGTGATGCTAATCCTTCCGATTGCGCTCGGCGCGGCTCTCGTCGGCATCGCCGCGATCGCGGCGCAAGTCGGATTGCAGATTTCGCTCAAGCCGCTCGAACCGAAGTTCGACGCGATCAATCCCGCGTCCGGCCTGAAGCGCATTTTCTCGGTGCGCTCGCTGATCGATCTCACCAAGACTGTCATCAAGGCGGTCGTGATCACGGCGGTGTTGTGGAAAACGCTCGTGCTGCTCGTGCCGCTAATGGTCGGCGTGGTGTACGAGCCGATCGGCAGCATCGACAGCATTGCCTGGGGCACGCTGTGCAAGGTGCTCGGCATCTCGGGCGCGCTCTATCTCGTGATCGGCGCCGCCGACTATGGCGTGCAGCATTGGCTGTTCATTCGCGATCACCGCATGAGCAAGGACGAAGTGAAGCGCGAGCACAAGAATTCCGAAGGCGATCCGCACATCAAGAACGAGCGCCGCAAGATCGCGCGCGAGGCTGCTTCCTCCGATCGGCAGCAGCCGATCAAGAACGCGAATGTGGTCGTGGTGAACCCGACCCACTACGCGGTCGCGCTGCGCTATGAACCCTCCGAATCCGGCTTGCCGCGCGTGATCGCCAAGGGCGTGGACGCGGAGGCGCGCGTAATCCGGGAGGCCGCGACCCGCCACGGCATACCAATCGCGCGCAATCCGCCGCTGGCGCGGGCGCTTTACCGCGTGGCGCTCGACGACGCGGTTCCCGAGCCGCTGTTCGACGCGGTCGCCGCGGTGCTCGCCTGGGTGGAAGGCATCGGCGGACGGCGCGGCGGCACCGAGGCAACCCCCTGACATCCGATGGAGAAGACCATGTTGAAGACGCTCCGCCTCAATGAGTTCGGCGGCGAGGTGGCGATCGCGTCGCTGATCGTCGCTGTGATCTCGCTGATGATCCTGCCGCTACCGCCGTTTCTGATCGACGCGCTGCTCGGGCTCAACATTACGATCAGCGTCGTGCTGCTGATGGTGACGATGTACATACCGTACGCGACGGCGCTGTATTCGTTTCCGTCGCTGCTGCTGTTCACTACGCTGTTCCGGCTGTCGCTGAACATCGCGTCGACCAAGTCGATCCTGCTGCATGCGGAGGCTGGGCACATCATCGAAAGCTTCGGCGAGCTGGTGGTGGGCGGCAATCTCGTGGTCGGCCTGGTGGTGTTCCTGATCATCGCGACGGTGCAATTCATCGTGATCGCGAAGGGTTCGGAGCGGGTGGCGGAAGTCGGCGCGCGCTTCACGCTCGACGCGATGCCGGGCAAGCAGATGAGCATCGACGCCGACGTGCGCGCCGGCAACATGACCGCCGAAGATGCGCAAAAGCGCCGCGGCATGCTGGCGATCGAAAGCCAGTTGCACGGCGGCATGGACGGCGCGATGAAGTTCGTCAAGGGCGACGCGATCGCGGGCCTCGTCATCACGCTCGTCAACATTCTCGCGGGCATCGTGATCGGCGTGAGCTACCACGGCATGACAGCGGGCGAAGCGGCCAACCGCTTCTCCGTGCTGTCGATCGGCGACGCGATGGTCTCGCAGATTCCCTCGCTGCTGATTTCGGTGGCGGCGGGCATTCTAATCACCCGCGTCGCCGACGAGCACAGCAAGCCCAGTTCGCTCGGCACCGAGATCGTGCGCCAGCTTTCCACCAGTTCGCGAGCGCTGTATAGCGCCGCCGCGCTGCTGGGCGGTTTCGCATTGGTGCCGGGCTTTCCCTCCGCGCTGTTCGTCGTGCTCGCGGTCGCACTGTTCGGCGCCGGCCACGTGTTGCGCAAGCAGTTGAAGGACAAAGCGCCGCACGCCGGCCCGGAGCTCCCCTCGCTACGCACCGACGGCCACAAGGGACACCCGCCGACCATCGGCGCGCATCCGCCTTCGTTCGCCGCGCCGCTCTCGGTGCGCCTCGCGCCACAACTCGCGGCGAAGCTCGACACGGCGGAACTCAATCGCGCATTCGATGCGGCGCGCCGCGCGCTCGTCAACGAACTGGGCCTGCCGTTCCCGCGCACCGCCGTATGGACGGCGGACGCTGTGCCGGACGCCTCCTATCAGCTACTGCTGCACGACGTGCCGCAGCCGCCGGTCGAACTCGCGCCCGCACGCAGCGGCCGCGAACAGGCGCTTGCCGATGCGGTGGGCGACGCGGTGCGCGAACACGCACATCTGTTTCTCGGCTTGCAGGAAACGCAGTGGATTCTCGAACGCGTCGGCACCGAGTATCCGGGGCTAGTCGCCGAGGTGCAGAAGGTGGTGCCGGTGCTGCGCATCGCCGATGTACTCAAGCGGCTGCTCGAAGAACACGTGCCGATCCGCAACTTGCGGGCGATTCTCGAAAGCCTGGTGAACTGGGGCGCTAAGGAAAAAGACCTGCTGCTGCTCACCGAATACGTGCGTGGCGATCTCGGCCGCTTCATCGGGCATCGGGCGACGGGTGGCACCGGGCAGTTGCCGGCGATCGTTCTGGACGTGGAGGTCGAGCAGACCATCCGTCAATCGATCAAGCAGACGCCCGCCGGCAACTTCCTCACGCTCGAACCGCAACAGATCGACCAGTTGCTCGATGCGCTCGAGGAACTGGTCGGCACAGAGCCGCAGCCCAACCTCGCGATCGTCACGTCGATGGACATTCGCCGTTACTTCCGCCGCATGATCGAGCAACGGATGAAGTGGCTGCAGGTCTATTCGTTCCAGGAACTGGGCGATGGCGTCGATCTTCAGCCTGTCGGCCGCGTCGCCTTCTGAGCGGAGGTTACGCGATGACACGGATTCGCTCCACGCGCGAAGTCAGCATCACGCCGCCGACTGCGCCGCACACCTCGGGCACGAGCGGCAAAACCGGCGAGAGCGGCGCCGGCGCGCAACGCTTCGAGACCTTATATGAGACCGCGCGGCAGCAGGCCGGCGAGGCCTGGCGTGATGAAAAGCAGGAGCAGGAATCGCCCGGCGAACCCGCGCCTGACGACGATGCGCAGGGCGGCGGCGACGACTCCGGCGGCGACGCTCAACACCAGGAAGCAGCCGAGGGCATCAGCGCCACGGATGCGCCTTTGCCCCTGCTGCCCGCCGTGCCTCCTCTGCCGCCCTCGCTTGCGCTGAACGGCGCGTTGCTCGCCCTTCGCGAGAATCGCCGCGCGTGCACTTCCGCGGCACACGCAAAAGGTCCGGCGCGCAAGGCTGGCGTGCGCGGCGCGCCAGGCAAATCTGTGCATGAAGCCACGCAAGACGCGCAGCACGCCGTTGCGGAACCGTCATTCGGCATGCAGATGATCCGCCGCTGTGCGAGGGCGGCGGAGGGCGATCTTCTCGCCGAGCATCTCGCGGAACGCGTGGCCGGATTTTGCACCAACCCCGCCGTCGAACGTGCGGGCCAGTGGGACGTCGCTGTCGAACTTGACCCGGCCATTCTGCCGCGCACCGAGCTGCATTTGAGTCTTTCGGGCTGGAGTTTATCTCTTCGTTTCGATAGCCGGGACGCGCGGGCGCGGCAGCTAATCTGTGACAACAGCAACGAGCTCAGGACCCGCCTCGAAGCACGTCTCGGCGGTCGCGTCGCAGTGGAAGTTACAGTTATCTGAAGGGTTCGAGATCATGTCAATGCCTCATGGCTGCACCAGCATCAGCGATCGGTTGCGCTGCTATACACCGGCGCTCGCCGGCGTGTCGCGCGCGCTGTTCGATGCGCGCGGCGGCCTCGGCGTGAAACCGGCAGCGGCGCAATCCTTGTCCTCTCACCGCACGGCGCGCCTGCGCATCGGCAGCGCGCATGGCGAGCTGTGCGTTTGCGTCGATGTGAGCCGTCACGCCGCGCTCGAGGCGATTGCCCTGGAGCCGGACCCGGACCGTCGCGCGGCGCTCGGCAATCTGTGGCTCGCGGCACCGCTCGACACGCTTGCCGGTCACGGCGTCGCTCAGCCCTCGGTGCTGGACATTTCGCTCGATGCCGAACAGCCCGATAGCCAGAACGCCGCCGGCGCGCTCCACTTTGAATACGGACTGGCGGACAACCCCGCCCACACGGCGGTGCTGCTGGAAGCCCCCGCGCCTCTCGCGGCCGCGCTGGAGCGCCGCATGACCGGCACGCGCGCGGCTTCGGTCGCGCTGCCCGACGCGCTTGCCGCCATCGCCGTGCCAACCCGCATCCGCTTGCGTACCCGCCGTTGCACGACGGCGCTACTGGCCTCGCTGCGCGTCGGCGACGTCCTGCTCGGATGGCCGCGCGCGAGCGGCTATGCGCAAAGCGCACCGCTCGAACACGCGACCGTGCTATGGGGCGCAGCGGATGGTCGCGCCGCCTGCGCGCAGGCCCGCATCGACGGCCACCACATGACCCTTGAGACGTTCCCTGAGACGATGAGCCACGATCCCGATCTTTCCCTTGAGAGCGCTGCCGGATTCGCCGGCGAGACCGCCACCGCGGAGCGCACCGTCGATCTGAACGAGGTCGAACTGCCCGTGCATATCGAAGTGGTGACCGTTAATCTGCCGCTCGGGCAAATCGCTGCGCTGCGGCCCGGCTACGTCCTGACGCTGCCGCTCAAGCTTGCCGATGCGGAAATCCGTCTCGTCGCGCATGGGCAGACGCTCGCGCTCGGCGAACTCGTCGCGGTCGGGGACAACCTCGGCCTCCTCATCCAGCACATTGCGAACTCCGATGAACGGCACACCTGAAATCGCCTCGCTGCTCGTCGCGGCGCTCGCGCTGGCCGTCTTGCCATTCGCCGCGATGGTGGTCACGTCCTACACGAAGATCGTGGTCGTGCTCGGGCTGCTGCGCAACGCGCTGGGCTTGCAGCAGGTGCCGCCCACTTCCGTGCTCAATGGCGTCGCCATCATGGTGTCGTGCTTCATCATGGCGCCGGTCGGCATGGAAGCCATGCACCGCGCGCAGCTATCCAACGAGGCAGGCTCGGGCATGCAGGTGATGCCGCTTCTCGATGCCGCGCGCGAACCGTTTCGCGTGTTTCTGAAACGTCATGCGTCGGAGCGCGAGAAGGCCTTCTTTCTGCGCTCGGCCCGCGAAATCTGGCCGCCCGAGCGCGCCGCCGAACTCAAGCAGGACGATCTCATCGTGCTCGCGCCCGCCTTCACGCTGAGCGAGCTGACCGCGGCCTTCAAGATGGGCTTCCTGCTGTACCTCGCCTTCATCGTGATCGACCTCGTCATCGCCAACGTGCTGATGGCGCTCGGGCTATCGCAGGTCAATCCGACCAACGTGGCCATTCCGTTCAAGCTGCTGCTGTTCGTTTCGATGGATGGATGGTCGACGCTGATCCACGGTCTCATCTCCACCTACAGGTAACGCCGTGGAATACGACGCGATCACTCATTTCACCACGCAGGCGCTCACCCTGTGCCTGCTCGTATCGTTGCCGCCGGTGGCGGTGGCGGCCGTGACCGGCCTGCTCATCGCGTTCCTGCAAGCCGTCACGTCATTGCAGGATTCCAGCATTTCGCAGAGCGTGAAACTGGTGGTCGTCACGGTCGTCATCGTAATCGCCGCGCCATGGGGCGCGGCCGCGATCCAGAACTTCGCGCGCACCCTAGTACAGGTGATGTTCACATGAGCATTCCACGCATAGGCGGCGGCTACACGCCGCCCGCCGATCTTTCTTCGGATGCTGATACTGTCGCCCAGCAACAGGCGGCGCTGGCCGTGCCGCATCACCGTCACGGACATGCGCTGACGCGCGCCAAGCGCCCGTCGCTGAGGAAGCGCCGCAGCGCCGAGAGTCCGGACGCGAACGACCCCGCTGCCGAGAGCGAGGAACTGCTGATGATGCTCGACCAGCATCTGCGGCGCAGCCAGACCGACGTGATGCGGGTCGATGCGCGAGAGCCGCGCGGCAATCAGCATGGCTTCGATCAGGACGAGCATTCCGCGGGCGCTGAGCCGAACGACAAATGGGCGCGTTCCGACGACACGCACGATCTGCCTGCGCGCGCGCTGCCGATGCGTTTTTCGCAGCGCGCGGCGCGCGACGAGACGGCGCTGTTGAAGCACTCGGGCGCGGTCAGCCATGGACCGGCTTGCTCGCCTGGCAATCAGGCCGAGGCTGCGCTGATCGGCGTGCAAACCGCGGCGCGCAAGCAGGAGCCGGCCGTTGCGGGCAAAGAGCCCGGGCGTGCCAGCCCGACGTATGTCGTGCTCGCGATCGTCCGCGAATTTCTGCAGATGCCGGACGGCGAGCGCACCTCGCGCACCACGCTCGCCCAGATACGCGACCGGCTCGTATCGGCATCCACGCGGGCCGGACGCGACATGCAAAACAATCCACAAAGCAACACACAAAATGGAACGCGCGGGGCCGCTCGACGCCCGTTGTCCGCCGCGGAGGAATCGATGAATCTGCTGTTGCCCATCGCGCTGCTCAACCTCGGGCGCAGCCGCACCCGCGCGGGCCGCGCGATGGGCGTGTCCGCGCTTGCTGCACTGATCCGCCGCGGACGCGGATGGTGACGGCGGGCGCCATCCCGTCAATCACAATCGAAGAGGTTTCGTTCATGTCCAAAGAAATTCGCGTACTGACCGGCTTCCATGCCGGCGCTCAAATAGAGTTGAGTACAACAATGATGTCGATCGGTGCCAAACCTGATGCGGACATCCTGATCAACGACTGGAGCGAGTGCACTATGCAGCTGGCAATCGATGCGGAAAACAATTTGACGATCGCTGTGCCCGGCGACGCTGGCATAGCGATGGACGACTTCATGCCGCGACGTTTCGGTGAAGTCGTGCTGTGCGCAGGCCCTGCCGACACGCGCTGGCCGTCCGATTTGCAACTGCTGGAGTCGATGCTGGCGGCGCAACCCGAAGGGCGCAAATACGACGGCGAAACGAGCGACGGCGTGTTTCCGGCCGGCCCGCCCTCCACACCGATCGTCATGCGTTCGCGCCGTTCACCATGGGTGCATGCCGGCGTCGCCGCCTTGCTGATCGGTTCGATGGGCGCAGCCGCGGTGGTGTTGCCGGCCGGCAAGACGACGCTGGCCGCCGACCGGCCGCAAGCGCGCGCCACGCTCGCCGAAGTGCAGCAGGCGCTGGCGCAGCTGCATCAGCCGGATCTGGCGGTCGCGCGGCAGGGCGACGGGTTTCTCGTCACGGGCATCGCAGCGAACGCGGCCGAAGCCGGCAGAACGCGCGCCGCGCTTCAGGCACTGGCAGGCAATCGCCTGAACTGGAGCGTCAGGTCCGGTGACGAGATCGCCGGGTCGCTCGCGGAGTCGCTGCATGAAGCCAACCTGCACGTGAGTTATGCCGGTGCAGGCCGCCTCGAGGTAACCGGCAGCGCGCGCCATCCCGGCGAAGTACGCCAGGTGGTCGAACGGTTTCGCAGCGATATGGAGCCGCTTGTCGCGCGCATCGACGTGGACGTGACAAGCACCGACGACCTGAAAGTAGCCGGCGACATCGATTCGGCCTTGTCGGCGGACAGCGTGAAATACGTGGAATCGAGCGACGGCACGAAGAACTTCATAGCCGAACTGCCCAGCAACACCACCCTTCATTGAGGATGACCAACATGTACGAAGCGATGACCGACAAACTGATCGACGTGCTCGACGACTTGCCGCAGGCGGTGGCACAGACGCACCGTCACGGTGAAGTGCGGGAAGTGGCGAGCGCACTCGACGCGATAGCCAACACCGTGGCCTCGCATTCAACGGATGCGGCAAGCACGGAAGCTCAGGCAGGACGTGTCGTTGTCGATGGATTTCGCGCCGCGGCGCAGTTGTGCCGCGGCGCAATCGAGCAGTAACACTTGTACCGCGACACACACATGAGGTGTGCCGCGATGCAGGCGAACCGTGCGCAATCCGCAAGGGCCGCACATTTTCCCAGCGTTCCGCATGACGCGGGACACTTTAGCGCAGTACCGCTGTTCAATTCTTTTAGGAGATTCAACATGTCCAGCAAGATCCCGACCGACGCAGGCGCAACTGGCAGCTCCATCGCCGACATCTACAAGGCAATGGCTGAAGAAAACGAAATCAACAAGGCCAACACGACCGCGAAGCTTGCGACGATGGGCCCGAAGGCCGCGAAGGACATCGTAGGCTAAGCGCTTCGGCGCGCCATCCGGCCGCGCATGCGGAAAGTGGCGAGCGCACTCGACGCGATAGCCAACACCGTGGTCTGGCATTCAACGGATGCGGCAAGCACGGAAGCTCAGGCAGGACGTGTCGTTGTCGATGGATTTCGCGCCGCGGCGCAGTTGTGCCGCGCCGCAATCGAGCAGTAACACTTGCACCGCGACACACACATGAGGTGTCCCGCGATGCAGGCGAACCGTGCGCAATCCGCAAGGGCCGCACATTTTCCCAGCGTTCCGCATGACGCGGGACACTTTAGCGCAGTACCGCTGTTCAATTCTATTAGGAGATTCAACATGTCCAGCAAGATCCCGACCGACGCAGGCGCAACTGGCAGCTCCATCGCCGACATCTACAAGGCAATGGCTGAAGAAAACGAAATCAACAAGGCCAACACGACCGCGAAGCTTGCGACGATGGGCCCGAAGGCCGCGAAGGACATCGTAGGCTAAGCGCTCCGGCGCGCCATCCGGCCGCGCATGGTGCGCCGGTTGAGAACCGTCCGCGGTTCCCAACCGGTTTTTTTTTGCTCTGCCGCGTGGGCCATCCACCTACAGACCTGTGTTCGTGAAGCGATTCGGCGATAGCGATGAGTATCGAAAGACGTGATGAACTGATCTGCGAGATTTGCGAACTGCGCGACATGCCCGCGCCGGACGCCGTGCTGGAGCGCGGTGTGCTGGAGATCGACGGCTTCGACGCGGCGATCGACCATTTCGAGGAAGACCCCGACGCGCTGTACATGACGTTCCAGTTCGGCATCGTCACGGCGGGGCGCACGTTGCGCGTGTTTCGCCTGTTGCTGGAGGCGAATCTCGCCGTCTATGCGCAGGACCAGGCGCAGCTCGGCCTGGAGGCGGATACCGGCGCGATCGTTCTGATCGCGCGCGTGGCGTTGAGCGAGGAAATCACGGGGCAGTGGATGCTCGAGCTGATTGAGCACTATGTCGAGCACGGGCGCTATTGGCGGGACAACATCTTCGTCGCTCGCGACGACATGTTCGAAAACCTCGCTCGTGGCGACTACGTATGGATCCGCGCATGAACCTTCTTTTCAACGGAGAATGAAATGACCCAAGTCAGCCATAGTCACAGCACGACCAACAGTCCTTCGACCCACAAGACGGACGATAAGGACACGAAGAACACGGGCAAGAAGGACGACCAGGGAGGCAGCCCGGCCGATCTGGATGCCGCGATCCAGGCCTTCGGCACGCAGGTGATGATGCAGATCTTCCAGGATCAGCAGGAACGCAGGGCTGAGGCACGCGAGGAGGACGAGGACGCTGCCTGAGCGCGGGCCGTTCGCGTCATGCGTCGTGACGCGACGGCCCGCCAGCGCCGGCCGCCCCGACAGGCGAGGCGAGGCGCGACGCAAGCGGAGGGCTGCTACGCCGCCGTCACGACGAACTGCGCGGATGAATCGCAAGCGCGATCGAACAACGTACCGTCGCCACCGCGCCGCGTAGCGCCCTGCCCCAAACTCACCGGCAGCGTATCGAACCCCGCTCGCGCGTCGGCGTCGAAGCAGGACTGCGCCGCCTGAGCGACATCGAGCTTGTAGCCGAGCGCATACACGGTCTTGAGATTCAGCTCGGCGGTGCGCGATAGCTGCAGTTTCTTGCGCAGCTTGTAGACGTGCTGCTCCAGCGTGCGCGCGGCGATCTGCTCCGTCGCACCCCAGACGCCGGCTGCGATCTGCGCGCGGCTAAGAAATTTTCCGGGGTTCGAAAAGAACATCCAGGCGATCGAGAACTCGCGCGCTGTCAGCGAAATCCCGACGCCGTCGATCGTCGCGAGACCGAGATCCCGCTGAAGCACGTAGCGGCCGATCTGGATCTGATGCGTGACCGTATCGGAAAAACGCCGCTGCAACGCCAGATGGACGCGAAAGCGGATCTGCTCGATATCGACGCGATTCACGACGTCGGTCGCCCCCGCGTCGATCCAGCGCAACAGTCCCGACCAGCTCGACTGGTGCGTCAGTACGATCACCGGCGTGCACACGTCGGCGTTGCAGTCGCGCCACGACAGCAACGCACTGGTTGGTGTCGGATCGGTCCTGGCGTCGATCAGCACCAGGTCATAACGGTTCGCACGCATTGCGCGCAGCAAATCGAGTTCACTCGGGAACGGCTCGATGACGACTCCATCTCCGGTAAAGGTTTCGGAAACAGTCCGTCGAAGCAGCCGGTCGTCGGTTGCAATGGCAAATAACAGGTTATTGTTCACCGCGGTTCGCATCCCAAAAAGGCATCCACGCTTCTCGATTCCTGCCGTCACCCCTCCAGCGGAGACGGCGGCGTTTCCCCAAAGCACAACTTTTTATCCCCTCGCCCGTCTGGTCGTCGTGGTTTTAGTCAATGGCTGTAGCGGCGTAATTCAAGACCCATTGCATCGCGCCATCAGCATTGATCGTATCGGGCGAGGTCTCTCTCTCCGTTAGTGCATCGGGAGCGCGCGGTGGATGCGTATTGCGTGGATATTTTCATGCGACGAGCCAGAATCCAGTTCGCGAGGCAGAGCATCTTCCGACAACTCTCGTGAATTGCGTGCCATTCCACGCGATACAGTCGTGAACCGGCTTGCGCGGCGTCATGCGAAAAAAATTACGGCCTGTATCGCGACTGAAAGCATCTTGTAGCGTTGATGACCGTTACCTTGCGCCACGCGAACAGCGAATCCGCAATGCCGGCTGCTCAAGGACGGTTTCCGCTGTTGATGCGCACACACACTTACTGTTCCGGATTGCCAATCGAGTCCGTCCTGGAGACGCCATTGTCCACAAGCAAATGGCGCCGCGTGAGCCAATCGATGTTGTGCCGGCCCGGCTCGCCCGCCGCACGTGCTTGCGGATTCGCGGCGCGCGGCGGCATGGATGTCTTGCCGCCCGGCGCCGCGGCGCTTGCCGGACGCCGCGGCAACAGCAGAGCACCAGGCGCGGTCAGGCTGCGCGCAACCGGCCTCGGACTGACGCCTGCCGTCGGCGGCGTGGCCGTGTCCGCGCTGGAGCGGGTAGCGTGGAAGAAACGCGAAAGACGGTTGATCGTCATAAACCCTCGCAATGGAGCGTCGTCTGTTTAAGCGGCGTAGTACGGCCCCACCGCGTGGCCGCGCGCTGACGGCGACGGTTCGGCGGAGGCGCTCGATGCCATATTGGACGTTTCGCAAGGCACCGCGTTGCAAGCGCCTTGCGAAAAGCTGAACCCCTGCGCGAATGAATGCCACGCGCGGCCTTCATCCTCGCTCCTCGCCAACGTCCTTTATGGCGGCGCAAATACTGGGACATACATAGGGCCCGCGCGCCTCGCGCAACATGGTTCGCACGCGACCTCATGTTTTCGCGCCGTCGCTTCGAATTCCAGATGGAGGGCGATCACAATCGCGCCGTTCACCGGTACGCATTCGAGGAGACCGTCATGCGCCACGCCATCCGTCATCGTCCGCCGCTTACGCGCCGCGCGCTGATCGCCATCGCCGTCGATATTGCGCTCGGCCTCGCCGCGCAGCCCGCATGGGCCGACTGCTTCGACGACGCAGGGGCGTACCAGCGCGTCAATCCGATGGTGCTGCGGGCGATCGCATGGCAGGAGTCGCATAACCGGCCCAACGCGACGCATCTGAACGCAAACGGCTCGCTCGACTACGGCGTCATGCAGATCAACTCCATTCACCTGCGCGACCTGGCGCGCTACCACATCGATCGCGATGCGCTGATGCAGCCGTGCAAGAACGTGTATATCGCGGCCTGGCATTTGCGCGGCAAGATGGACAAATACGGCAACACCTGGGCCGCGATTGGGGCCTACCATTCGGAGACCCCTGCCGAGCGGGACCTGTACGCGCGCCACATCGCCGCGATCCTCGCGGGCTGGCATCAACTGCGGCAGCCGGAGCATGTCGCTCAAAAATGATTCCCCCGAACCGGCCGGCGCCGCAGGGCGATTAACCGCGTCTTTTGCCGGGTGCGCCGGAAGTTAGCAGCGTGATTCATCAACAAGTCGTAAATTTCCCGATAACTGGAAAAGAAAATAACGCTGGACCTTCACAGAAAACGATTGCAATAATTTTTCGGCTGCCAAGACGGTATCCTCATGCTCGGGCAAGCGCGGGCTGAAGCAAGCAGGCCTCGCCTGCCCGCATGACGCACAGCCGTTCCTCGATTCGGCGTGCGAGAGCCAACGAAGAAAGTAATGAGGAACGCTGATGGAACCCACCCCAGCCCACTGCACGCGCGTTATCTGGTCCGGTTCCGCCGGCCGTTCGATGCCGGCTGTCATGCAGCGTCATGGGGCGCGGGCTTTACGGCCGCCCCATCTGATCGCCGACCCGTCGCCCGCCGTGGTGTTCGTCGATTGCGCCAGCGTCAAGGCCGGTTTCGAAATCGAAAAATTGCCGAGAACGGCCACGAGCACTACCTGATTCCGGTGCTGCCCGAATGCTCGGCGGAGCGCATCGTCCCGCTGATCGCACGTGGTGCCAATAATGTCGCCGACGAACTGGACCTGCTCGATCCCGAGCCGATCATTACGCGCGCGCTCGATCAAACCAGGATGCTCTCCTTTGCACGTGACAGCGCCGCCTATTTTTCCACGTTGCAGAGTCACGCGGACGGCATGATCTCCCCGGTGTTCTTCAAGGACGCGAACGGCATCTACACCGGCTGCAACGCCGTGTTCGAGCGTTTTCTCGGCAAGAGCGTCTGCGATGTCGCGCCCCCCGGACCTCGCACTCACCTGTCACAAGGCCGATCTCGACCTCGCGTCCGAAGGCGGCATCCAGATTTATACGGCGGGGGGGCCCGGCCGTGCCGGCCTGGTGCGCACGGTGCGCTTCCATAAAGGCGTGGTTCATGACGACGGCGGACGCGTCACCGGCATCGTCGGCGCGATGCACGACATCGGCAACGAGCGTGGTCACGAGGCCGCGCGCCTGGAAATCGAGGAAGTCACGCAGCACGTGTCCGCGAATACGTGGAAAGGCGACGGCTTTTCGCCCTCGGTCGATCATGACCGGCCCCTTCTTCAATTGCATCGCGGCCGGCGACGCATCCGCACTCTCGCGCCTGTACCGGCGCTACCATCGGCGGCTCGCACGCTTTCTGAACCGGCTCACCTGGAAAAACGAGCTGATCGACGAAATCGTCAACGACACCTTCATGATCGTGTGGCAAAAGGCAGGTGATTTCCGGGGCGATTCGAACGTCTCGACATGGATCATCGGCATTGCGTATCGCCCCGCCCTGCGTGCCTTGCGCGATCAGCGCCGTTCGGAGTTCGAGTTGCTGGACGTCGACCATGTCGATTCGATGGTTCAGTACTGGCATGACCATGAGCTCTCCGACCTGCTGTCCAAGGCGCTCGATCTGTTGCCTGCCAAACAGCGTCTCGTGATGGCGCTGGCGTACGTCCTCGGCCATTCCGTCGAGGAGATCTCGCAGATCACCGAGTGCCCGGTCACGACGGTCAAGGCGCGCATGCACCAGGTAAGCTGCAAGCTGCGCGAAACAACGGAAGTACCTGGCAAGGCGAAATGTATTTAAAGGCGGCGACATCCTCCGAAAAACGCAAGGTGGTGTTCGCAAACGAAAGCGATATCGATCCGCCTGGCGGCGAACCGAATAGGTACGTTCCCCCCTCCCAGCTCGTGGCAGCGCAACCGATGTAGAAAACGTTCGCCCAAAGCCCCCTCGTTTCGGCGCCATGCCAGCGCGCCCGATCGCGCTGCTTATGATGAAGGCCCAAGCAGCGCGCCCCTGACATTTCTATCGCGAACGACATGCTCAAACACGACAACCTGCAAATTGTTGACGCCGGTCACGAAGGACGCTGCCCGCCACTCACCTTTTCGAAGCGGGACGGGCTGCTGTACATGCACAACGGTGACGAGTGGGACTCGACGTTCGGGTGTATGGTGCTCGATCATCCAACGTTTCTCTGGATGGAGTATGCGCAAAAAATGATGTCGTGGATGCTCTTCGCTGAGCGCTTCTATGAAAAGCCGCGCCTCATCGCGCAACTGGGACTGGGCGCCGGAGCGTTGGCCCGCTTCTGTCACGCCCGCTTTCCGCTCGCGCGTGTCGAAGTCGTCGACATCAACCCCGCGGTCATCGACGCGTGCCGCGAGATGTTCTGCATGCCGCCCGAGGGCGAGCGCCTCGCTCTCATCGAAGCGGACGCGATGGACTATCTCAGCGCGCAAGAGCACCGGGCATCGATCGACATCTTGCAGGTGGACCTTTATCTAAGCGAACGCGATGGGCCGGTGGGGCAAGGCAGCGCATTCTACCGGGCCTGTTTCGACAGCCTCGCGACGGACGGCATGATGACGATCAACATCTTCGGCCCGGACCTGGCGGCGGTGACGCGGCAGAACCTGCAATGGCTGTCCGAGCTATTCGATGCGGTGCTGCGGTTGCCGTGCGAGGACAACAACATTCTCATCTGCTTCAAGCGTGCGCCGGTCATCGATATGCAGCAACTGAAAGTGAAAGCGGCCGCGCTCGAGTCGTTTACTGGAATCCCCGCGTCTTCGTGGGTGTTTTTCCGTCGCGACGGCGAAGCGCTCGATCGCGAGAAGGCCCTGAAACTTGAGGCAGTGGTCTAGGCGAATTGCTCAACGCGCGCCAGCGCGTTGCCTGCTTCGCCAATCGACGCAACGCTGTCCAGCTTGTAGCCGAGCGCATAAACGGTCTTCAGATTCAAGCCGTTTCGAGGCGACAAACGCAGCTTCTTGCGCAGCTTGTAGATGTGTTGCTCGATGGAGCGCGCGGCCACGTCCTCGCATGAGCCCCACACGCCACCGGCGATCTGCGCGCGGGTCACGAACTTGCCCGGATTCGAAAAGAACAGCCACGCCATCTTGAATTCGCGCGGCGTCAGCGGTATCTCGACGCCGTCGAGGGTCAGCACGCCGAGATCTCTTCTCAACACATAGCCGCCCAGCGTGACGGTGTCCGCACCCGCCCGATGGTTTTCACGCTGAAGCACAACATGCGCGCGCAGACGCACCTGCTCCGGATCGAAGCGATACGCCACGTCGGTGGCGCCCGCGTTGATCCACCCGAGCATGGCGGTCCAGTCCGGAAACGGCGTGAGAACGATCGCGGGCGTGCACGCAGCCGCGTTGCAATGGCGCCACGACAGCAACGAATCGAGCAGCAATGATCTGTTCTTCGCGTCGATCAGCACGAGGTCGTACGTGGAGGCGCGCATTGCACGCACGAGCGGCAACTCGCCGTCAAACGATTCGACGGCAATCGAATCACCGGCAAGACAGCCGGCCAGATCGCGGGTCAATATGGGGTCCTCGGTCACTAGGGCGAATCGCATGTCTTCTCCTGGTCGGCCTGATATCAATGAATCGTTCATACGGACGGGTTGGATCGTTCTCGGTCCCGGTTCCGGTAAGTGCCACCGGGAGCGAAACCGGATGCGCTGCCGCGCCGGCGGTCCGGCGTCTTGCCCACGCGCCCCGTCGTGCAGCAGGCATGCCGCATATCGCTGAACCCTCGCAGCCACGGCGCATCGCGGCGCACTCGCCGGCACGCCCTTACTGAACGTTCAGGATGCGCTGACACGAGAATCCGCGCATCCTGACTCGGCTTCTATTGCCCGCGTCGGCATGGTTGCGGCGCTCGTATCGCGCATCGTGGCTTGCCGACAAATTTCTTCGGTCGTTCGCAACTTTCCTCGCGCTCGACGTCACTTACCGTCATATTTCCAATTTCACTCCGGCAGATTGCGAGCACGACCTCATGTCACCTAACCCGAACGGCGGCATCTGAGCGGCTACGCGCGAATTCGCATATCGCAAGCGTTTAGTCAGGCAGCGTTACCGACGGCGGATCGTCATCGTCGTCGAGACGATCGCTTGGTGTTACTGCCTCGATATTTGTCCGGTCACGTTTATCGGTTAGGATTGGCACGACCCTGGCAGCGGCGCGGCGCCGGGTCGTTCAGATGGCTTGACCACGGTCACAGTCCCCGATCTACCGGAACGTGAACGAACAATATGGAGTTGCAGCGTCCTTTGTCCCCGCGTTGCCGCGGTGCAGCCTGCTTACCCGGCCTGCTTCGATGCTGCACTGCGCTCGTCATGCTTGCAGTTTTATCCGCGCCCGCCACAGCCACAAGCGACGATTGGCAGTTCGAGGCGGGTATCACCACCAACAAGGTCACCCGCGGCATGGACATCGGCAACGGGCAGCCGTCGGTTAGTGCGGGGGCCAACTGGTATCCGGGCAACGGCTTCTTTGCGGGCGCGTCCGTGGCGTCACTCCGGTCCGCCCGCAGTCCGACCAACGGCGCGGAAGTTGTCGCCAACGGCGGATACGGTTGGCGATTGGCCGGCGACTGGAGCGCCCAGGCCATGCTCTCGCACTACCAGTTCCTCCAGGGATCGCAGTCCTCGCGCCTCAACTACGACGAACTGGTGCTAACCGCCGGCTGGCGCGACTCAGTGTTCGCCTCGGTCGCGCTCTCGCCGAATACGGGCTTTGGGCCGTCGCCGAGTTCGCGAGCTGTCTCGTATGACCTGGTGGGCCGCCTGCCGCTCGTGCACGGCTGGACTGCGACGGCCGGCATCGGCTACTACGATCTGCACACGGTGCTCGGCCTCGGGTACGTCTACGGTAACGTCGGGCTGACTTATCAGTTTCGCGCGTGGCAATTCGACGTGTCGTTCATCGCGACGAACGATGAAGCCAAGGCCAAGGCGAAGCTTGGGCCGGGCGCGAGCAATCGCTGGATCGCCGATGTCATCTGGCATTTCTGAGCGGCGGCGTAACTTTTTACCCGGCAACGCGCACCTACGGCTATTTACATCATGAATCGAGTTGCCATGACGCCCAAGGACCGCTATGTCCCGCATTTTCCGTTCGGCGCGGGTTCGGCAGTGAACGGCGGCGTTCGCGGCACGTGGGCCGCCATGGTGCGGCGCACGTGCCTTTGCTGGCTGTCCCTGTGCGCCGCCTTCGCGGTGTCCGCGTGCGCGCTCGTGCCCGCGACGCCCGACCCCGCTGTCGCGACGCAGCAGATGAAAGCGCGTCCCGAGCGAATGATCGTGCTGGCCGTCGCCAATCCTCCGGAAACGCTCATGCTGCGAGCCGGCTCGACTGCCGCCGGCTACGGCGCGGCTGGCGGCTATTCGCCGGGCGGCAGCGCGCGGGCTCAGGTCGCCGCGCTCGCGCGGCAATACGGCTTGCACGAGGTGTCGGCGTGGCCGATCCCGTCGCTGAAGGTGCATTGCGCGATGCTGGAAATCGCCGACGGCGCGCGGCGCGATGAAGTGCTCGCGCGGCTCGCTGCCGATCCTCGCGTGCGTCTCGCGCAGCCGTTGCAGACCTTCGATCTGCTCGGCGAGGCGCCGCATGGCAGCGGCTATACCGACTTGCAGCAGGGTTTTCGCGAGATCGGCGCGGACGCCGCGCAAAAGGTCACACGCGGCGATTCGGTGCGCGTCGCGGTGATCGACACCGGCGTCGACACCACCCACCCCGATCTGCACGGCCGCATTGTCGGGACCCGCAATTTCGTCGACGAGGACTGGCAGCAATTCAATCGCGACCTGCACGGCACCGCGGTCGCGGGCGTCATCGCGGCGGATCGCGCCGGCGGCCCGGACGGCAGCGCCGGCATCGAAGGCGTCGCGCCACACGCGAAAGTGATCGCGGTCAAGGCCTGCTGGCAAGCGGACAATCGCAGCGGGCCTTCGCGGTGCAATTCGTTCACGCTCGCCGAAGCGATCCAGTCGGCGCTCGAGGCGCACGCACAGATCATCAATCTGAGTCTGGGCGGGCCGGCGGACCCGCTGCTGAGTCAACTGATCGAACTGTCGGTGAAAAAAGGTGTGATCGTGGTCGGGGCAGTGCTGCCGGACGGCGACCTGAAAGCGTTTCCGGTCGGCGTGACGGGCGTGATCGCCGTCGATTCGGCTCGCGCTGCGAATGGCCCCGCCTCCGACCCCGCTGCACGCGTGCTGTACGCGCCGGGCCGTGACATCCTGACGCTCACGCCGGGCGGACATTACGACTTCGTCTCGGGCTCGTCGTTCGCGGCAGCGAATGTGACGGGCACCATCGCATTGCTGCTCGGGCTGCAGCCAAATCTCGACGCGCATTCGATCGAGGTGCTGCTTGACCAGACAAGCGGCCCGAGCCGGCAGTATGGCCGCGTCATCAATGCGTGCCGCGCGATTACCGCGCTTCACCGCCCCTGCGTCGAGGCGGCCCGTTGAACAGGACCGCCGCAATGCGGCGATGACTAATCTTCGCGAAGGCGCTCGTCACGCAAACGTTCGGCACGCAACCGCTCCGACCGCAAGCGCTCCACACGCAATCGATCCGAACGCAATCGATCCGAACGCAAACGTTCTGAGCGCAGCTGTTCTTCTCTGTGACGTTCGGCGCGCACATCGTCGTCGTGGGTGCTAACTTGAAGCAAGCTCGCGCAGTCGTCAGCCGTTGCACAAGGTTGCGAAAACGCATTCGCGGGTGCAAGCAGCAGTGCGCAAACAACGCCTGCGGCAAGCTTGAATGAACGCGGCAGCAACATTCTGAATCCCGGTCACGGTTGAAAAAAACCATCCTCGTACCGATGGGCCGTCCGCGTCGCGCCGATAGCGAACCGGGTTGGCGCGAGACGAACCGCTTTTTTCACCGCGCGAAATGAATCTGCCGCTCCGTCTTGATCAAAGCGCCTCGACCAGATCCTTGCGCCGTGTCTGGCAATACGCCGAGCACGCAAGCTGCGCCGCATTCGCGGCAGCATGAATCATCGGGCTCGCGTTCACCGGCTTGCAAATCGACACAATGATCGGCGGAGGCACGGGTTTGAGCGGCAACTCGATGAATTCGCCGCTTTGCAAGTCCTCCGCGACGAACAGGCCGGGAATGGCGGCGACGCCATAGCCGTCGCGAACCAGTTGAACGATCGCGGCGACCGAGGGCGAACAGGTGATGCGCGTTTGCCCGGCCGGCATGCCGATCTGCTGCGCCAGCGTATGAACGATGCTTTCGAGCGCGACTTGCGGCGCGGTGCCGCGCCCAAAGGTCAGAACCGGACGCTCCAGCACACGCAGCGCGAGCCCTTCGGCGCGTTTGGACAACAAGCCCCGTTTCGCAATCCAGCGAACCGGATAACTGGCAATCGCACTGGAGACGATCTTCGTACTGTCGATGCCCTCGACCCGTATCACGAGATCGAGATCGCCGCTCAGCAGACGCCGTTGCAGCACCGAACTCGAATCGACGGTCAGGTCCACTTCGAGCCGTGGAAAGCTCGCGTTCAACTGGGTGACGTAGTGCGCGAGCCAGCTATGCACGACCGTTTCGATGACGCCCAAGCGCAGCTTGCCGCCAACCACGACTTCCTGGCCCGCCGCCTCCCGCAACGCGCGCGCTGCATTGACGACGTTTTTCGCGGGTCCGAGCAGATTCTGGCCCGAGGGCGTCAGCCGGAAGGTCGTCGTCGAACGGTCGACGAGTTCCGTCTTGAGTTCGTCCTCCAATGAGCGGATGCGCAGCGAAATGGTCGCCGGGGTCGCATGCAGCACGCGCGCTGTCGCTCGAAAGCTTTCGAGCTGGGCAAGCGTCACGAAGGTTTCGAGAAAGCGCGTGTTCATAGGCTATGTCTGAAGATTGGGGCGGATTCCTTCATTGTTTCTGTTCGCAGTATGCCTTAACAAAAAGCTCCATTTATACGAAACAGAGCGCCTTTATGGCCGCTATTCCGAAACGACGTAGGGTATTCGCCATGCATGAACGCAGCTTTGCCACGCTGCCCTGCAAGGCCCGTCCGTAAAGGTTTTCAAGCCGCCGACCAAGCGCTTCTCCCGATGTTCACCCAACGACCGGCTACGCAAAAACCCTCACAAAACCGTTAGAAAAACCTGAACGCCAGCGGCACGAATAACTCGCTGGCGCAGCTATTTTGTTGGCCCTAATCTGCACGCCATCGCACTCACGAACGGAATCGCCGTCATGCCGCACACCTTTCGCCAGCAAGTTCGCAGCAAGGCATTTTCAGGGCCCACGGCCGGTTATTGCGGCGACTTTGCGCAAGCCAACCTCGCCATTCTGCCGAGCGCCTACGCCGGGGATTTCATGCGCTTCTGCCTACGCAATCCGAAAGCCTGCCCGCTGCTCGGCGTCGGCGAACCGGGGCAATTCGATCTGCCTATGCTAGGCCGCGACCTCGATATCCGCACCGACGTGCCCGGCTACAACGTCTATCGCGACGGCGTGCTGTGCGAGCAGCTCGCCGACATCCGCGAAGTATGGCGCGACGATCTCGTCGTGTTCGCGATCGGCTGTTCGTTCTCGTTCGAGCAGATGCTCGCGCGTGAACGCATTCCGCTGCGCCACGTCGACGAAGGCGTCAACGTGCCGATGTACCGCACCAACGTTGCGAATCAGGCAGCAGGCCGGTTCGGCGGTCGGCTCGTCGTCTCGATGCGGCCGATGAGCGGCGCGCACGCGATTCGCGCCGTGCAGATCACGAGCCGGTTTCCGTCGGTGCACGGCGCGCCGGTGCACATCGGCGATCCGGCGGTACTCGGCATCCAAGATCTGTCGATCCCGGATTTCGGCGATCCGGTATCGATTCATGAACACGAGCTGCCGGTCTTCTGGGCTTGCGGCGTGACGCCTCAAAGTGCCATCGAAAGCGCGCGGCTGCCGTTCGCGATCGCGCATCGGCCTGGCCACATGCTGATCACCGACATCCCCAACGCATCGCTCGCGGTGCTCTGACACACGGATTGGCCGCATCACAGGAGAACCACATGAATACGGAAGCGCAATACGCAGGCACGCCCGCCGACAGCGGAATGGCGGACACCACCGCGAGCCGCGGCATGTTCGGCTGGTACCGGCACACCAACGCGAGCGAACGGCGGGCATTCTGGAGCTGCAAGGTCGGCTATGCGCTCGATGCGATGGACACCCAATTCCTGAGCTTCGTGATTCCGACGCTGATCGCGACGTGGAGTCTCAGCAAGGGCGAAGCCGGCTTGATCGGCACGGTCACGCTGCTGACCTCCGCGCTCGGCGGCTGGGTCGCCGGCATTCTTTCCGACCGCATCGGCCGGGTCAAGACGCTGCAGATCACCATCGTCTGGTTCGCCTTTTTCACGCTGCTATGCGCGTTCGCGCAGAACTACAGCCAGCTTCTGATCGCGCGCGGTTTGATGGGCTTCGGCTTCGGCGGTGAATGGACAGCGGGCGCCGTGCTGATCGGCGAAGTGATCCGGCCGCGCGACCGCGGCAAGGCGGTAGGCATGGTTCAGGCGGGCTGGGCCATCGGCTGGGCGGCGTCGGCGGGATTCTATACGCTGGTGTTTTCGCTGCTGCCCGGCGATATCGCGTGGCGCGCCTTGTTCGCGCTCGGCGTTTTGCCCGCGCCGTTTGTGATCTTCATCCGCCGTTTCGTCGAGGAACCCGAAGTCCATCTGCAGCAGAAGCAGCGCGACGCGGAAGCGGGCAACCACAGTTCATTCTTCGAAATCTTCGGCCCCGGCATCTGGC
Organism: Paraburkholderia lacunae; assembly: GCF_003353175.1. Lineage (GTDB taxonomy): Bacteria > Pseudomonadota > Gammaproteobacteria > Burkholderiales > Burkholderiaceae > Paraburkholderia > Paraburkholderia lacunae. The sequence continues at coordinate 72,523 of NZ_QHKS01000031.1, forward strand.
TGACGACGCTTCGCACTGCGATCCTCGCCACTGGCACGCAAGGCGGCTACTACGCGATCACCACCTGGCTGCCTACTTACCTCAAGACCGAACAGCATCTGAGCGTAGTCGGCACGGGGGGCTATCTCGCGGTCATCATCGCGGGCTCGTATGCGGGTTACCTGTGCGGCGCCTTTCTCAGCGACCGCTTTGGCCGCAAGCTCAATTTCATCGCGTTCTCGATTGCTTCGATGGCGATCGCCCTCGTGTACACCCGTGTACCGATGGGCAACGCGCTGCTGCTCGTGCTCGGCTTCCCGCTCGGCTTCTTCGCCTCCGGAATCTTCGCCGGAATGGGCGCGTTCATGACCGAACTCTTCCCCACGCGGATTCGAGGGTCGGGCCAGGGCTTCTGCTACAACTTCGGCCGCGCGGTCGGTGCGACCTTCCCTTTCCTGATCGGCTTCGTCGCGCAAAAAATGGCGCTTGGCGTCGCGATCGGCACATTCGCCGCGGCCGCCTACGGCGTCGTGATTCTCGCGGCGCTGACGCTGCCGGAGACGCGCGGCGCGCAACTCGAATCGTGAGCACAAAATCATTTACCGGAGATACCCTCTGATGACACATCAAGCCGACGCTCATCTACCGCGTGATCGCCGCTGGCAATTCTGGATCGACCGCGGAGGCACCTTCACCGACATCGTCGCCCGCCGCCCCGATGGACGGATCGTCACGCATAAGGTGCTTTCGGAGAATCCCGAGCGATATCGTGATTCCGCGGTGCAAGGCATCCGCGACCTGCTGGGTGTGGCGGCGCACGAGCCCGTGCCGGCACATCTGATCGACAACGTACGGATGGGCACGACGGTCGCCACCAACGCACTGCTCGAACGCAAGGGCGCGCCTACCGTGCTCGCGATCACCAGGGGCTTTGCAGACGCGCTGCGGATCGCCTATCAAAGCCGTCCGAAGCTGTTCGTGCGCAACATCGAGTTGCCAACGCTGCTGTACGAGCGCGTGGTGGAAATCGACGAGCGGATCGGCGCGCATGGCGAAGTGGTGCGCGAACTCGATACGAGGCAGGCGCAGGCTGCATTGCGGCAGGCCTACGAAAATGGAATCCGTTCATGCGCAATCGTGCTGATGCACGGTTACCGGTACGCCGAACATGAACGCAGGCTCAAGGAAATCGCGCAGGACATCGGCTATACGCAGATCTCCGTGAGCCATGAAGTTAGCCCGCTGATGAAGCTGGTCTCGCGCGGCGACACGACCGTCGTCGACGCGTATCTCTCGCCGATTCTGCGCCACTACGTCCGGCAGGTCGAAGGCGATCTGGGCGCGGTGCCGCTGCAGTTCATGCAGAGCAACGGCGGCCTCACCGACGCGCATCGCTTCCAGGGCAAGGACGCGATCCTGTCCGGCCCCGCCGGCGGCATCGTGGGTGCGGCGCAGGTGTCGAAGCTCGCGGGCTTCGAATCGATCATCGGCTTCGACATGGGCGGCACGTCGACCGATGTGACGCACTATGCGGGCGAGTACGAACGCGAGTTCGCCACGGAAGTGGCGGGCGTTCGCATCCGCGCGCCGATGATGAAAATCCATACCGTTGCGGCTGGCGGCGGGTCGATCTGCTCGTTCGACGGCGCGCGCTTCAGGGTCGGGCCGCAAAGTGCCGGCGCAAATCCGGGCCCGGCCTCCTACCGGCGCGGTGGACCGCTGACCGTCACCGACTGCAACGTCTTGACGGGCAAGATCAACCCGCGCTGGTTTCCGCATGTATTTGGACCTGAAGGCGATCTACCACTCGATAGCATTGTCGTACAGCACAAGTTCGCCGAAGTCGCCGCGCAGGTAAAAGATGCGACGGGTATCGCGCGTTCACCGGCCGAAATCGCGGAAGGCTTTCTGAAGATAGCGGTCGAGAATATGGCGAACGCGATCAAGCAGATCTCGGTGCAACGCGGCTACGATGTCACGAAGTACACGCTCGCCTGCTTCGGCGGCGCAGGCGGTCAGCACGCGTGCCTCGTCGCGGATGCGCTCGGCATGACGCGAGTGTTCATCCACCCGCTCGCGGGCGTGCTGTCGGCATACGGCATGGGTCTCGCCGATGTGCGCGCCCTGCGCCAACTGGCAGTCGAAACGCGCCTCGACGCGGCATCGCTCGCCGCTTGCGAGGAAGCGTTCGCGTCGCTGGGCACGGCGGCGGAAAGCGAAGTCGCCCAGCAGCGCATCACAAGGGACCGCATCACGCTACGCCGAACACTTCACGTCAAATACGACGGCACCGACACTGCGCTGGAGATCGAATTCAGCCGCGACGCGCCGGCCATTGTCGAGACGTTCGAGCGGCTCTACCGCGCCCGTTACGGGTTCCTGATGCCGAACAAGGCGCTCGTGATCGAAGCCGTTGCCGTGGAGGCGATCGGCCAGGCGCACGAGGTCGAAGACGAACACTGGCCGCTCGCCCAGGGCGCCTCGGTGAATCCGCAGCCGCTCGCTATGACACGCATTTTCTCAGGCGGCGAATGGCACGACACACCCGTCTTCGATCGCGATTCGCTTGCGCCCGGCGCACGTATCGACGGTCCGGCCATCGTCAGCGAAAAGACCGGCACGACCGTGATCGAACCGGGCTGGCAAGTCGAAGTCAGCCGGCACAACCACCTGGTGGTCAATCGCGCGACCGCACTCGCCAACCGACATGCGATCGGCACCGAAGCCGATCCGGTATTGCTCGAGGTGTTCAACAACCTGTTCATGTCGATTGCCGAACAGATGGGCATGACGCTTGCCAACACATCATACTCAGTCAACATCAAGGAGCGCCTCGACTTCTCATGCGCGCTTTTCGACGCGGACGGCAACCTGATCGCCAACGCGCCTCACATGCCGGTCCATCTTGGCTCGATGGGCGAGAGCGTGCAGACCATCATCGAGCGGCGTGCGGGCACCATGCAGTCCGGCGATGTGTATGTGCTCAACGCGCCCTATGGCGGCGGCACGCATCTGCCGGACGTCACGGTGGTCATGCCGGTCTTCGTCGAGGAGCACGCGGCGCCGACGTTCTATGTCGCGGCGCGCGGCCATCACGCTGATATCGGCGGCATTTCACCGGGCTCGATGCCACCCGACTCGACGCACGTCGATCAGGAAGGCGTCCTGCTCGATAACGTCCAACTGGTCGCGCAGGGCCGCTTTCTCGAAGACGAAATGCGCGAGCTGCTCGCCTCGGGCCGTTATCCGGTTCGAAACGTCGAACAGAACATTGCCGATTTGCGGGCGCAGATCGCGGCGTGCACGAAGGGCGCGGAGGAACTCGACCGCATGTGCAGGCAGTTCGGCCTCGACGTGGTGCAGGCGTACATGCAGCACGTGCAGGACAACGCCGAGGAGGTCGTGCGGCGCACGCTGTCGGTGCTCAGGGACGGACGCTTCGAATACGAACTCGACGACGGGGCGAAGATCGTCGTCGCCGTGTCGATCGACCGCGAGGCGCGCTCGGCCGTCATCGACTTCGCCGGCACGAGCGGACAGCAACCGAATAACTACAACGCGCCCTCCGCCATCTGCAAGGCGGCCGTGCTGTACGTGTTCCGCACACTGGTCGACGATGACATTCCGCTCAACGCAGGTTGTCTGAAACCTCTGGACATTCGCATTCCCGCGGGCTCGATGCTCAACCCGCGCTATCCGGCCGCGGTGGTCGCCGGTAACGTCGAGACGTCGCAGGTCGTGACCGATGCGCTCTACGGCGCGCTCGGCGTCATGGCGGGCGCCCAAGGCACGATGAACAACTTCACGTTCGGCAACGATCGCTACCAGTACTACGAGACCATCTGCGGCGGCGCCGGAGCCAGTGCGTCGGCGGCGGGCTGCAGCGCGGTGCAGACACACATGACCAACTCGCGGCTCACCGATCCCGAAATCCTCGAATGGCGCTTCCCGGTTCGCCTTGATGACTTCCGGGTGCGTCACGGCAGCGGCGGCGAAGGGCAATGGCGAGGCGGCGACGGCACCGAGCGGCGAGTCCGCTTCCTCGAACCGATGACCGCCGTGATTCTGTCGAACCGCCGGCGGGTGGCGCCGTTCGGCATGGCGGGCGGGTCGCCGGGCAAGCTCGGCGTCAACTGGGTCGAACGAGCCGGTTCGTCCGCGCAGGAAACCTTCGGCGCGCGTCACCAGGTGCAGATGAATGCCGGCGATGTTTTCGTGATTCAGACGCCGGGTGGCGGCGGATATGGAGTCACGTCCGAGGTATGAGTTAAACGCCCGCCTGGCGGTGTGCTTCGTCATCCGCGCGTGTGCGTGCCGCGATCGACGTGCCGCTGACGGGCGCGCTATGCAGGGGGATCTCGCGGCCCAGCATCAGCGCGCGCTCTCTCATGCCGACAAGCCCAAACGGTCTGGCGCGTGGCGCCGATGAATCGAACCCGCGCCCGTCGTTGCGTATTTCCAGTCTCCCGTGCTGTCCGACCTGCTCGAGCGAAATCGTGACCCCGGTCGCCCCGGCGTGGCGCGCGACGTTCGTCAGCGCTTGCTGCACGATGCGCAACAGTGCGATGGCACGCTCTTTGTCGAGCACCGGATTGTCACCCGATCTAGCCGTAACCTCCGGACCATCATCATGATCGCGCCTTTCGCGCGCGTAACGTCGGGCACCGCTCTGGCGAGTCGCTTACCAGGAGATTGACGACGGTCTTCGACAGGATGCTAACGCGGACAATCCTCGGCACGACTTCTGACGCAATAATTGCGGGTGTGCGCCGGCCACGGCGCCCTGAGGGCGCTCTGCATCCGGCGCGGCGGCAATCGGGCGTCGCCGAATGCGCGGTCCGATGATCTTTTCGACCTCAACCGCGGTGCACTTCGCTTCTCGAGCGACAACTGCGCTACAGAATCTTCCCGCAATGTCGGACATCCGCTGTAATGGCGCTGCGACCAAGCATTCCGGGGGCAGCATGCCGAACCGTATTCCGTCAAACGCCATATCCCATTTACCGTCGCCGACGGCTGCTGCGCAAACGGAACCGCGACAGGCGCAACCCGGCCAGAAACAGTTGCGTAAGGCCGGATCGGTCTTCAGTGGTTTGAAGCGGCGCATATCTGCGTGCGTTCGCCCTGTAGTTACCCCGCCCAACGACGGGAACGCTTCGGCACCGTCACAGGCACCGGCACCCAGGCCGCGACTTGCGGCTGTCCCCGGCGTAGGCGTTACCCGGCTCCAGGAAAGCGTGGGCCTTGACGCCAGGATCGAGTTGCGTTTCCGCCGCGGGTCCGATGCGGGCGGCGCAGCCTCCGCCGGCATCGAAGCCTTGCATGTTCCATTGCGCGACGTGGGCTTTGGCGCGGGTTTAATTGCCCACGCCCCGCAACAGAACGCCGATTCATCGACCGCTTCCGCCAGGCATTTCGCCATCGCCCGACTGGACCAGGTGAAAGCGCACTTCCAGGCGCTCCTTCTGGGCAACTGGTCGCCCGGCCCAACCGATGACAAATATGACGCAGCGATCCTGCCCGCAATCGTCGCTGCGGAAAACGACCGGTCCCCAGCGCTGAACCTGACGCTGCTGTCTCCCAAAGAGGATTTCGCCAGTTGGCTCAAGGCGACGCGCCCTGCCCGAGCCCGCGTCATGTTCCCGATGCCAGGCAACGACGCCCACTATGTGACGGCAGATATCCGCCGTATTGGAGGAAAGACTTCGGTCATCGTGATCGAACCACTGAGCCTTAAAGACAACGCCGACCTGAAGGACTCGACCCGCGATAAATACGAAAAGCGGACGCTGCCCCTATTGAAAAAAGCGTTGAAATCGGACGTCACGCTGTCGGTGCTAACGGTTGACACGCAAAAATCCACGAACGACTGTCGCGTCTTTGCGCTATCGGCGGCAGCCAAGCTGGCTGACAACGCATTCCTGATCGACTCGCTGCATCAGCAAAACCTGTCCCGCCAGCCAATCAGGACAGCGCTCGGACAGGATGCGGAGGTGCTTGCGAGTACGCGTAAGGTTCGGGTGTTGGATGGCAAGGGCATACTGCCGCCGGCATTCGTCAAGCACTCGCAGTCCCGAACCACGTTGAGCAACTGGCTGAAGGCCAATCCGCCGGCATTTGCTAACGCCGGCGTCAACAAGAAAGATCAATCGCTGGCGGATCGATTCGACGATCACCGAAAGACACGGTATGACAAGCCTGTGCACTCGCGCTTCATGCAGGACAATCTCCCGGACCTGGAAGTACAGGTCAGGAATTTGACGTTCAGCACCTCCATCGAGCAGAAGCGCCTTACTTACCTGGATCGCGCCATCGAATACTTAAGGCATGCGCCGGAAGGTGAGTGCTCGAGGCTGCTGGCCAGCATGGGCGACGTCAGTAACGATCCCCCAGGCCCGGCGAATCTACGACTGGACGACCGGGACTGGGGACCACATCCGGATTCGCTATAGGCGCAAGATCCCGGTTGCCCGCGAACTGGCCTACTTCAAGGTGAAGGTTAGCGTTCCGTAGCGCTATTGCCGGCTCTGTCGCGCCAACGCGGTGAAGTAGGATCGGTCGAACCACCACGCATGACGAGAATGATGGTAAAGACGAAGACGCCGCGCAAGACGCTGCCCACCGGCATTGGCAAGGTACTGAAGCGACTGCACTCTCCGCTGGATGTGATCCTGCTGTGTGTGCGCGCTGGTATGTGGCGTACTCGCTGAGTCTGCGAAACCTCGAGGAGATGATGGCCGAGCGGGGTATCGAGGTGGATCATTCGAGCGTGCACCGCCGCTGGGTCATCAAGCTGCTGCTGGTGTTTGAAAAGACATTTCGCCATCGCAAACGCCCGGTGGGCAGGAGCTGGCGCGTCGACGAGACCTACGTCAAGATCGCGCCGTCGACAAGGCGGGTAATACGGTCGATTTCCTGCTGCGCGCCCATCGTGACAAGGCTGCGGCCCGGCGTTACTTCGAGAAAGCGATTGATCAGAACGGCGAGCCCGAAACGATCACGGTGGACAAGAGCGGCGCTAACCTGGCCGCCCTGGAAGCGCTCAACACTGAGCGGCTAACGCCGATCAAGATCCGGTAAAACAATACCTGAACAACATCGTCGACCAGGACCACCGCGCCGTTAAGCGCATCATCCTGTCCGGCATCGAGATTGCGCACATGATCCGCGAGGGGCAGGTGTATGACGATTGCAATGCATCGACTGCTGCCGAGAAATTCTACCCCCTCTCAATATAAGTGATCCTTATCATACAAGGTACTTTCTCACCCTATCATCCTTAACGCGACACAGCCCTCACGCGAGTGTTCGATCGATTTCAGCGATCCATTTGTGAACCGTTTCCAGCGTCTTCTGAACGTGACTCCGTTGTCGCAACGTTTCCGCGATGTCGCGATCCACGGCGAGAATCTGGCTTGCGGGTATCTCGCGATGACCCTTGCGGCCGAGCTGGCGAACTGTTTTTTCATCGACGGCGGCAGAGCCACTTTCGTCCAGTAAACGGCTGAGCACGGCAGAATGTTGCTGCAACTCGCCGCGCTTGCTTTCCAGAGTGGCCCGTTTCTTTTTCGTGCTTGCGAAAAGCGGGATTTTGGGTTGCGTCAATGCGTTTTGCGCCTGCGTGTTCGCGTTCCGAAGCTGCCGCATGATGTCGTCGTAATGCGCCCCGAGAGACCTGAGCGGGCCGCTTTCGTGTTTTTCCTCGTGAATCGTGGCGAGGTCCGGTTTCCAACTGCTGCGGGGGCGGTGCGGCCCAAGCGGGCCATAGCCTGGCTGTCGGTGCAAAGCGATTGGAGCGGTGCCCGACAGCGTTTGTGTCGCGGCAGACGGCGGCGCCGATTCCGGGCGCGGCGCGTTGGTGATCTTGCCGCTTGCCGCATCCAACTCCATCAGATCGTCGTCATCGTCGAGGTCGGCGGAAGATGCCGCATTGCCGGCTGGCGGAGGCGGCGGTGCGCGGGTCGGCACGGGCTTTCCCGCTGCCATGGCCTGCTCGCGCGTCAAGCTTCGAATGCCTCGCGGCCGGCCAGCGGTGCTACCGTTCTGCTGGTTGATCCACTTGACGGTATCGCCAACGAGATCTTGCTGCACGGTCGTGGAAGCCGGCGGCAGGTTGGCCAATGGCGCCCGCTGCGGCCTGGCTGGCGAGGAGCGCAACAAGCCGGTCATCTGTCGCAGACTCTGCAAAACGGCGCCGCCCGGCGAAAGACGTTTCGATCGGGGACGCGCGCCGTCGGTCCCGCGAGCCGCATCCGGTGAATCGGACCGCCCCTGCACGGCATCGGGCGGCACGTTGCGACGAATCTGGACGGCCATGGTAGCGACTCCCTGAAACAGTAGGTCGTCCAATTGTGCATACGAGCCAGTGCCGGACCGATGCGTTACGCCGAACCGGAACGTCCCCAGGCGAAATGAAGAAGCAGTATCCGTCAGCGCATCCCGTCTTGAACGCACGTAAGCGCGGTGCGAAGGTGATGCCATCGTAACGACGGAGCAAGGCAATGGACGGCGCAACGGGCGAGGCCGTGCCGACGGGCGCACGACGCCCCCGGCAAGGCGGAGCATTCTAGCGCGAGACGGTCATGGCATGGACCGCAAGCGGACCGGGAATTCGACCTATCTGTCGTGAGCAGGGGCTCGCCGTCAGTACCTTCGGCCTGTGGCGCAAGAAGCTCTCGAGCGAGCCACGTGTAGAAGTGCACCCGCTGGCGATCACACTGGACGCTGCATTTATCGTTTCCCATCCGGACGCCGCACCAGTCACTCCGACGCCGTCACTGGCGCAGGACGCTCCGTCGTCGTCACGTGACGTTGTCGCTCGGGTCGCCGAATGTCCACTTTTTCCTGGTTCCGGGCGCCTCGGGTCGCTCACGACCTAACGAGCGCAACCGCGTCGATTAGCGCCGAACAGATTTCCGTCGGACAAACTGATGCCGCCCGTTGGCAAAGCTACTGGTGGCAAACTGTCCTCGCGGTCAAACTGATGCTCCTGCCTTCGCTGCCCTAGACTGGCTTGCCGAGCTTTGCGGCGACAACCCAGAGGATTGTTAGCGGAACGGGAACGGCGCAATGAGAGGGTCGAAGGCACGGCGAACGGGCCGTTTCCGTTCCGCTAACAATTCGTTGAGCTAAACCGCTCCACTGGCGGTGGCTATG
>NZ_QHKS01000032.1 GCF_003353175.1 Paraburkholderia lacunae
ATCACCGAAGGCTTCAGCCATTTCGTTGCCTCCATAGCTGCTCCGGTTGCTTCCGGCTGGAGCGGTTGCCGGGCGGGACTTACACCCGCTGGAAAGCGCCACCTTTTCACGGCGCACACCCAACTCAGCCACTGGACGAGGCGTCACATCAATGGCGGCTTCCAATATACAACGGTGATCTGCACGTTCCCAACGGCCGGCATGTCCGAGGCCTTATCCGCCTTTCGGTGCATCGACCTCCACGGCCCAACCCGGTCTCCGGCCCCCGGGGTAAATTGTCACGGCTGCCTGTTATGGCTCGAGCCATTCACTCCAGCGTTGTCGCCGCTCCCATGGCGCGAGCAGGGTTCCGCCTGTCGTTGCCTCCTCCCCTGCGAGACAACGCTGCCTCTTGCACTCAGTCTTCTAGTTGAACATTTCCGGCCGCAAGTCACTCACCTCGATGATCACATCAGCCGGCAGTTTCGCCCGGCGTGCGGCAGTGCGGATGGCTTCAGCATTGGGCGCCTCGTACAGGCAGTAAGTCTTCTTCTTATCCGCGCTGAGAAATGAAAAGAGCCATTCGACGCCCTCCTCGTCGTTGATCCGCTTCACAGCGTCCGCACTTTCTCTGGTGACCTCTAGCTGTTCTGCAAAGCTTCGTTCAATCATAAAACGTGGCATGAGATTCTCCTGAGAGTGATGGCCGCATCGCCGCAGTTCGAACTGTGCGATAGGCGTGCACTAGTTTCCGAGCGCTGTGTTCGCACACACGCCAGCGATGCGCTCGACGAGAGCAAACATCTTCAGTTCCTTCGCAGCGGCGGCCGCATCGGCGAGCAAGGCCTTTGCCTGTGCCCTATCTCCTACACCATTGCGCGCTGCCAGCATTCGCGCGAATTCGTACCGGCCATGCGCGAGCCAGGGCCACGCTCGCAAGCGCTCGTCCATGCGTAGCCCGTATTCGAAATGCTCTTCGGCGGCAGACCAATCGCCCAGTGCATGGGCGAGCATGCCGAGATACCGTGCCGCGGATCCGCAGCACAGCGTAAAGACAGGAACGGTGACGACCTGATCCCGGAACGGCAGGAGAAAGGTATAAACCTGTTCGGCGCGCTCGACCTCTCGGAGCCGCGCAGCAACTTCCGCCAGATACGTCAAGGTCACGAGCCGCTTGCTGTCGAGAGGGATGCTGGAATCCGATTCTGTGAGCCGGTCGAGATTGTCGCGGGCCTGCGCTTCCAGGCCGAGATCGCTGCAGATCAACATGAGCCCGGGCCGCCACGCTGCGTTTTCGGAATGCTCGTCGACGAACCGCTCGAAGAGCGGCGCTACCTCGGCGAGCCGTCCTTGTTCGCGGCGTATCGTGAACATCTGCATGCCGTACACGCCCGTTGCGAGTGTCGCGCCGACGGTCTGCGCCATCTGGAACGACTCTCGCGCCTTGTTTTCCGCCACGGCGAAGTCCCCGACGAGTACGGCGCGCATCGCCTGCGCACCCTTGACGCACCACTTGTCGACGAAGTGCTGTCCACTGGTGGCAATTTCCCGATACCTTTCCAGGGCACTCTCGAAGCGTTCTACGTCGCCGATCTCCAGGTAGCCGGCAAGACATCGAGCGCATGCGTGACCTATGGTGTCCGCATCACCGAGATCTTCCGCGATCTGGCGCAGCTCCTGCAACACGCATTGGCGCTCCGCAAACTTGTCCGCAGGCAAAGGACGGGCCCCGACATGCATCATCTCGCACACCAATGCGTCGAATAAGCTCGGCAGGTCGTTCAGGCGTCTGGCGAGGGTGACAGCCTCCAATGCCAATTCGCCAGTTTGCTCACGCGCACCGGTCATGTGAACGGTGCGGACCAGTCGACTCAACAGGCGACAACGCTCGATCGACTCCTCGGTTCCGATCAAGGCGAGCGCCTCTTTGAGCAAGGAAAGCGATGCTTTGCCGGAGCCTTCGAGGAACGTTTCCGCGGTGTCGAATCCCAAGGCCGCCTGCACAAGAAACGACGGAAGCTTCTGTTCGCGGGCAATCTGCGCCGCCTGGTGGAAGGTCGCTTTCGCTTCGAGACGGCCCAATCGGAGCTCCGCTCCGCCTCTTGTCAGCAGCAAAGGCAGCAGGTGCGCGGCCCTATCCTGATCACCGTAGGAGCATCGATCGAGCAATTCAAGCCCGCGCTGTGCATGTTGGATAGCCTCCTCGTAGGCCGCGCCCGAAAGTGCCCGTTCTCCGGCACGCTGCCAGTAGCTGACTGCGCGAACCGGCAGGTCTGCCGCAGTGAAGTTCTGAGCGATCAGTTCAGGTTGCCGCTCGGCTATTTCCGGATAATGGTCCTCCAGCGCAACCGCGATCAGCGCATGGTATTGGCGACGGCGCGCAAGCAACAGGGATTGGTACGCGATCTCCTGGACCAACGCGTGCCGAAACAGATACGTGTCTCCCTCCGCTGGCGTACCGGAAGCGGGCACGATGATTTCCGCCGCGACAAGGCAGTCAAGCGTGTCCCGCAGTTCATTCTCTGGCTTCGATGCAATCAGGCCAAGCAGCTTCCTGCCGAACTCCCGCCCCACTGTGGCCGCCATCTGGGCGGTTTCCTTGACGGTCGGCTCCAGCCGGTCGAGCCGCGATAGCAGGGAGCCCTGCAGCGTGTCCGGAATCGCAATGGTCTGCGGCGTTCTTTTCAACTCATAGCTGATGCCAGCATCCTGCAACCAGTCGCCCTGCAGGACGGTCTTCGTCAGCTCCTCGACGAAAAGCGGCACGCCGTCCGTTTTTGAGACGATCTGATCGAGTACGGGACCCGGAAGCCGCTTTCCATCCGTCAGCCGTTCGATCATCGCGATGCAATCGCGGCGCGAGAGCCGATCGAGATTGATTTGTACGAGATGAGGGTAAGCCCATCCTGGTTCGAACTCGGGCCGCGCCGTGAGCAGTACAAGCAGCGGGGCGGCCACCAGGCGCTCGAGCACTAGCCGGACGAGCTCCTGTGAAGACGGATCGATCCAGTGCGCGTCCTCGACAACGACGAGCACCGGTTGGACTCGGGTCGACTTTTCGACGATAGCGACGAGCACGTCCAGCGTCCGTCGTTTGAAGGAAGGAGATGAGACGTCGGTCGCCTGATGGCGCGCGGCCGCCGGAATTCCCAGCAAGGTTGTGAGTACGAGAACCGTTTCGTCGACATCGACGCCTAGTCTTGCGATTCCAGCCTCCAGCAGTTCAAGATCCGAAGCGCGGGGCAGGTCGAGTCCGAGCTCAAAGACGCGCCGTAGCCAGCGCAACACCGGCCAAAAAGGGCTGTTGCGATAGTACGGGGAACCGTGGAGCGAAATGACCGCATGGGTGTCTCCACTGATGCTGTCGCCGAATGCTCGCAGCAAGCGGGATTTTCCGATTCCCGGCTCGCCGATCAGCATCACGCAGCGCATCTCGCCATCGACGCTCTGCTTCCAGCGCTGCCGGATCATGTCGAGTTCCGCGGCCCGTCCGATGAGCGGCGTCATGCCGTGGCCCGCCGTGACTTCGAAGCGGTCGATCGCATCCAGTTGCGCGAGCACGCGCTGGACCTGAACCGGACCGGAAACCCCTTTCAGTTCTTGCCTACCGAGGTTTTCGAGCAGGAACGATCCTTCGATCAGGCGTTGCGTGGCCGGGCCCACGACTACCGCGTCGGGCGGTGCGAGTGCCTGCAGCCTTGCCGCGATGATTGGCGCCTCTCCGACAATCGCCTGGCGATCCAGTGAAGATCCAGCGCCAATCGCGCCGGCGACGACCAGTCCCGTCTCGATCCCGATACGTACCTGTAGTCGTACGCCGTGCTCAACCTCGATGCGATTGTTGGCCTCGCGAAGCGCCGAAACGACGGCGAGCGCGGAAAGTACCGCGCGCACGGCATCGTCTTCGTGTGCATTCGGGTAGCCGAAATAAACGAGCAGTCCGTCACCGAGGTAAAGCGCGATGTGACCTTCATGAGCTTCGATCGCCCTTGCGCAGACTTGATGGTAGAGCCCCAGCAGGCGTCGCATGTCCTCGGGATCGAATCGTTCCGCGAGCCCCGTCGAATCAACAAGGTCGACAAACATCACAGTGAGCTGCCGCCTCTCGGCCTCGACGGCTACGGACGCAGATGACGAGGGTCGTTCTCTTCGTTCCCCCGCGCGTTCGAGCGATCGCGCGTGAGCTTCGGCCAGTGCCGCAAGTCCTTTCGCGAGCCGCTTGCGGTCACCGAGCGTCAGGCCGAGCTCCTTCAGCTCATGATCGGAAAGATCGCCGAGGACATCCCAGTCGATCCCTTCCGCGGCGAACTTCGCAGCGTGCTCACCGAGGCCGATCTGCACCAGCCATGTCGTCAGATCGTCGGTCATCGCTGGATCTCTGGCATGCCATTTAGCCTATGATCGGCGCGGGAACCCAACTTGTCCATGCGCCTTCGCACGCGTTCCAACGATTGCTTGATAAAGCGCCGTACATGGCAGGCGCGTGCGTCGGTATCGCTTAAGTAAGAGCACCGAACATTGCACTGTGTGGTGCGCGTCTCACACAAATCACGCGCATTCACACTCGCATGCGCTGGTGAGCGCGAAGCCTCACCACAGCCAGCACATTGCCATCAGGCATTCGACTTGATGAAACACAGAGGGCGCCCGCGGGCGCCCTCGTTGGTCCATCTTCCTTCTCGTCAGCAATTCCCCTTTTTCGCCTGTCCCGGCGGACAGAAGCCGTTGCCCGGACCACCTTGTGGCCCGCCTTGCGGCACGACAACCACGCCCGGCGAATCAGGCACATACAGCGCACAGCCACTCAACAGGGCGGCACCTTTCATCAGAAGACAGAAAATTTTTTTCACGGGGTTCTCCGAGGAAGGGCTTGCGCCCTTCCTTCATCGCGTGATGATCGTTAGAAACTGAAGTTGACGTTGGCCTGATCGCTTGCCGACACGTTGACTGCGGACGACTGGGTCGCCCCGCTCACGCTATCGGCCTCTGCGGTGTACTGTCCGGCGGCACTTGCGGCCGGGGCCAGCGCGACCGGCAGGCTTCCCGTGTAGGTGCCGGTCAGTGGCGCAGCCGCAGGCAGGTTCAGCGCGTAGTTGCCGGTATCCAGATTGGCGTTCGCGCTGGTGATTTCATAGTTAAGGCCGCTAATCGATTGTAGCGCCCGGACGATGGCCTGCGCGCTGACCGGCAGAACTGTCCCGCTTGCGACGTGCATGACGGATGCCGGCAGCACGATCGGTGCCGACGACGTGGCCACGACCGTCGATGTATTCACAACGACCGGCACGGAGCGCACGACACCCGTTGCAACGTTATTCTGCACGATGACGACATCATAGTTGCCATTGGTTGAACTCTGCTCGAGCGGCGTTAGCACGAACTGTCCGTTGCTGTCGGCGACGGTGCCCTTGATAATGTGGCCGTTCTGCTCAGCATAGACAGCGGCCCCCGCTTCGGCCGGGGCAACGTAGCCGGAGATCGTGCCGCTCACGACCGTCGGTGTCGCGGTCACAACCGGCTTCAGACTGTACGAGCCGTTACCTTTCTGGACGATCGATTTGCACGCATTGAAGTCGAGTACGAGATCGACCAGCGTGTTGGGTTGAACCGTGAACGGCCGGATGATCTTGTAACCGCTTTGCGTGGCGCTTGGCGCGTCGAGCGACTGCTCGCTGCCGCCGGTCGGAACAATCGAATTTGCCAGCGTGTTGCCTTGATTCTGCGCGAGCACCAGTCGAACCTGCTGATACTGGCCGGCGGGCAATGCGGTTTGTCCAAGGTCGGCCAGCACGCCGTTGGTCAGCGACAGCAGGTCGATTTTCTGCGGGCTCGCCAATGCCACGTCAGTCCAACCGCCGTCAGTGTCACCGGCCTGCGCATTCGCGTTGACGCGAACCTTGCTGACCGTCACATATACATGATCGAAACCGCATGACGGGGAGTCTGTCATCTGGACATGAAGCGTGCCCGTGGCGGTGCTGCCGCCATCGCCACCTCCGCCTCCACATCCGGCAAACGCGAATGGGAACGCCAGCACGCACGTCAGTGTTTTGAGTGTCGCCTTCATCGGGAATCCTCCTCCATTGTTGTGCGCTGAAGGATACGGAAATGCCCTGTAAGTAGATCGAGCAAATTGCAACGATCAGTAACCAAAATATTTAACATTTTCTCGCATGCTGGGAGAAACTTTGGTCGCCAGTTTGCATGTGATGCAGTGTGCATTTCTGGGACAAAGGGCGCACGGCTTTAGCGAGGCGACTGATAACCGGCCTAATTGTTAATCTGCGGCATTTGCACTATGGTGGTAGTTGCTCTTCGTTACATAACAAGAACGAACATTGGGGGAAAGCATGGTCACGTTATTCGACCTCGAAATCGCTCATCTTGTACGGGTGATGGGCGCATCAATGATCGGGGACCTCGCGGGACCGATTCTGCCGGGCGCCTATTGGCGCGAGCGGATTTATCAGTTGCTCGATTCGCAGCACCTGACCAATGCGCAATTGCGCTCGCTGGACAGCCTGCTGCTGCAACTGGATGAACTCGAAGCCCAGGTCTCGAATAATTTTGCCCCTCGGGCGGCAGTCAGCACGGGCTAACGGCTCTGATCCGAATGGAGAGGTGCAGCGATTCCCGGTTGTTCGTTTCAGTGCTTCCCTAAACCCGTATGCTGCGAATCTGACAGGAGATAAGTCATGAAGAAATCCGGCGTACTTCTCGCGTCGCTGACGGTCACGGGTATGCTGGCATCGTCACTCGCTATCGCGCAACCGCCGCACGACAACCCGGGTAAAGGCAATCACGGTCAAGGATCAAAGGAGCACGGTCCGAAACAGGTTCCGCCGGGACACGACCCCGAGGGACCAGGCAACTCGGCGAACGCGCCCGGCCACTGGCGCAAAGGTGATCGCCTGCCTCCCGAATACCGCGATCGACAGTATGTGATCGATGACTGGCGCGCCTACCGGCTTGCTCCGCCTCCGCGCGGCTATTCCTGGGTCGGCGTCGGCGGCGACTATTTGATGGTGCAGATCTCTTCTGGGCTGATCCTGCGAGTTGGGCCGTAATCCAGAATATTTGACAGTTGCATCTGTGCCGGTCATGGCGCACTGCGAGCACGGCGATGAACGTCAGAAGGTGGCCCGCGCTCTGCCGAACGGAGATGTCGCTACTCGACCAACTCAGTCACTCACACCCGTGCGTCGAAGGTCAGCTTCTCAGCCGGCTCCCGTCATTCATGCGTAAGCGCTCAAGCTACCTCATAGCATTGCCGTCGCTTCGATCTCAATCTTGAAGCCGAAGTGGAGCGGACCGGTCGGCACGATCGCGCGTGCCGGCCGCGCATCGCCTGCCCAGCCCGCGTAGATCTCGTTGAAACTTCGCCAATGCTCGATATCGGCGAGATAGACGCGAACCTGCACTAGTTGCGCGATGCTGCTGCCCGCACCTTCCAGCGCCACCTCGAGATTCGCCAGCACCTGCCCGGCTTGCACCTCGAACGACGCGTCCGTCAGCTTTCGGCCCTGCGCGTCGATCGGCAACTGGCCTGACACGAACACCAGCCCGTTTGCGATCGCCACGTGACTATAGTGGCCTCCCGGCGTCGCGAGGCTCGCCGGGTTGTCCATGCGCGGCAACCGCGCGCTCGATTCGTCACCAGCCATGAAAGCGGCTCCATACGGTAGTTTCGCCATCTGCGGATAGCGCGTGATACTCCGGGAACTGCGCACCCGTCGCACAGGCATGATTGGGCAGGATGCGCAGCTTCGTTCCGATCGGAAAGCGCGCCGCCAAGCTCTTTCCCTGCTGCGTCCCATGCGCCGGCGACAGGATGCCGTGCTCCTGGTTCGCGCTGCTCAATACCCAGTCGGTCAAAGGCGTGCCATCGAGCGTACATGGCAGGCCATATCCGAAATCTCGCGTCTGTTTCGACGTTCCGCGATCGCGGCTCATCGCCATCCAGCCCGCATCCAGAATCAACCAGTCTTTCTCCGGCTGATGACCGATGACTGTCGTGAGCACGCTCAAAGCGATGTCATCGGTCGAGCATATGCCGATGTTATGCATCACGAGATCGAAAAAGACATAGACGCCTGCGCGCACCTCGGACACGCCATCGAGTTTCTCGGCGGACAACGCCGTGGGCGTCGAACCGACGCTCACGGCGTCACAAGGAAAACCCGCTTCACGCAGGCGTTGTGCGGCGCGAACGCAACCCGAGCGCTCTTGCTCGGCGAGCGCGGATAGCGCGTCAGGCGTATGAAGGTCGTAGCTGGACCCCGCATGCGTCATCACGCCGCCGAGCTTGACGCCACCGTCGTGCAGAATGCGCCCGACTTCCAGCAACGCATCCTGCTCCGGTGCGATCCCTGAACGATGCCCGTCCGTGTCGACCTCGATCCAGACTTCGAGCGTTTCCCTCTGCGCGGCGCAAAATTTCGCGACTTCTGCTGCTGCGGATGCGTTATCGACCACCAGCTTCAGGTCGCAGCCCTGTTGTCTCAACGCCATCGCTCTTGGCAGCTTCGACGGCGCGACACTGACCGCATAAAGAATATCGGTCACGCCAGCCGCAAAGAACGCTTCCGCTTCTTTCAGCGTCGATACCGTGATGCCGTTCGCGCCCGCCGCCAATTGCGCGCGCACCACCTCCAGGCATTTGGTCGTTTTCACGTGCGGGCGGAACCTCACGCCGAGTGCGTTCATGCGTGACTGCATGCGCGCAACATTCCTGTTCATCCGTGGGACATCGACCAAGGCTGCAGGGGTATCGAGTTCGTCGAGTTTCATGATTTCAGGCCGACAGGTTGTTGTGCGCCGATGCGCTAAAACGGCTGCACCAAGGGACAAGAGCGTCGAGTGTGGGCACTTCGATTTCAGGAGGCGGCGCGCCACGCCCTGCCCGCCTGCTCCGAGCCGGCGGCACGATTCCAGAGCGTCCATGAATCGAGAAGCGCGGTCAAGAGATCGAAGAGGACCGCCTTCGGGTAGGCGGCCGGTGCGAATGAATTGCTCATGAGCGAGGCAACTCCCGTGATTGCCGTTCGTTCATGGCACCAAGTATAGAGTTCGATCGCGCGCTGTCGATTCGGTCAAGCAAAATCAATCATTCAAAAAAACTGAATATCTGTCGAGGCACGGCTTAGCTTCGCCACGGCGGCTGCGGCCTGAACCGCGCCTGTAGATATCGCATGAATTGGCGCGTGCGGGCGGGCAATCCGGCGCGATTGCTGGTAAGAGCGATGACATCGGCGTCGGGCGCCTTCCATGCGGGGAGCAGCCGCACGAGATTGCCCTTCGCGACATCGTCCGCGACGTCCCATTCCGAGCGGAGAATGACGCCCCGGCCCTCGCACGCCCATCGGCGAATCACTTCGCCATCGTTGCAACTCAACTTCGACGACACCCTGACGCTGCGCGCCGTACGGCCCTTGTGGAACTGCCAAAGCGATACATCTTCGTTGTTCTCGCGCAGCACGATACACGGCAGATGTGCCAGATCGTCGGGTGTTTCCGGGTTCGGAAAGCGCTTCAGAAACGCCGGGGACGCACAGACGAGGCGTGCATTCGGTGCGATCGCATAGCCGATCAAATTCGACGCAGGCAGCTCGCCGATATGAACCACGATGTCGTAGCGCTCGGCCGTTTCGGTCAAGGGTTGATCGGTGAGCGTCAGCTCGATGTCGACGTTGGGATTGTCTTGCTGGAAGCCGGAAACGACGGAAGCCAGGTAGCGCCGCCCGAACCCTAGTGGCGCGCGGATCCTCACGGTGCCGACGAGCCCTGCTCGGCGCGCACGCAAATCCTCGAACAGCGTGTCCAACTCTTGCACGAGCTCTGCGCCGCGTTGGCATAGCTGCGTCCCTTCCTCCGTGAATCGCAACCGGCGAGCGGTGCGGTCGACGAGGCGCGTATCGAGTTTCCTTTCGATCTGTTGCAGTCGCTGCGTGACCGTAGACGGCGAAATCCCAAGCTTTCTCGCTGTCGCAACGAGGCTGCCCGCGTCTCGTATCGTCAGCAGGAAACGAATGTCGCTTGAATCGTTCATGTCGGTATCGTCGGTGGCTGAAGCGAAGCACTCTATTATCGCCACATAACGAGCCGCGATCTAACTGCGTAATGCCCCGAATGGCGGGTTGCCGATCTTCACCGCGCGCGCCTCGCCAACCTTTTGGTCGATTCTCCTGTTTTCTGCCACGACCTTTCGTTCGTCGCGGCCATGAATCTTTCACGAAATTCACGTGGTGTGATACCGAATTTCACACGAAAGGCACGCGAGAAATGAGAGGAATTGTTGAATCCGTTACTAAAAGCAATTTCGCCGATTGTAAGGTGCACCTTCGCGTAATTTTCCAGTTCTGCCTTACATGCCAACAAACGGCACGACCACAGCCACGCGCTGAATGTTTGCGACTCTCCTTCGAATAGACGGTGAATATGCGCAGGCGAAATACCCAATGCCTGCGACACCGTACTCATCGACAGTGCAGGATCGCGAAAATGATCGGTGACATATTGCCTGATTCTGGTCAGGTGGAATAAGGCAAGATTTGATATCTGCGTTTCGGCGGTAGGCGAAAATGCTGCCACCGTTGCCGCAAACAATTGCGTAAGCGCATCACCTGCGTAAGCAACAGCCGATGGCGGGAGAGCGTCGAATTCGGTCTGAAAATAATTGTCTGCCATTCGTGCAAACAATTGCACCGCTGGATTCTGACTGTTGAGGACGGTTGCGGTCAACGCGTCGATGCCCGGAATTTTCAGCCGCAAGGCATCGGCGGGGAAAATCAGTACAGTCTGTGAGAAGTCTTCCTTGAATGAAAGATCGTATCTCCTGGCGCTGGTATAGAGGGCCATGTCCCCCGGTTTGAGCGTAGCCAGACGACCGTCTTGCTGGAGGCCACTGTTTCCGTTGCGCTGAATATTCACCAGAAAATATTCACTATCCGCCTTCGCCATCAGTTGCGGCGTGCGCGCAACTTGTTGCCCCCCGGCGGCGATCCGGGACAGATTAATCTTGTCGATTTTGCGCAGGCTGATTGCCGCGTGGAACTGTTCCGGCTCGGCAACTGAATTGCAATCGACCTGCACCAAATGCTGGCAAACCAGATCCGCCCAGAATGCTACTTTATCGCGGGCGCGGACGGCATCCGTCGACACGTGCACCAAAGCCGTGCTCGCTTGCAAAGCAGCCGTCATAGTCTTTTCCGCAAAGAGACAACCAGCAAAATGTCCCGAGAGCCCGGGAACAACTTATTCGACGATGTTTCGCTAGTCTAGCATCGGAAATAATTTGTAATTAATCGGTCATTGGTTGCGTGGCGTAGCTGCCCCGCGACGCGGTTGACCGTTTCCAGGCATCTAGACCGCTTCAAACTATAACTCGGGGGAAGTCCACAATGAAATTCACAACGATTGCTTTGAGCACATGCGTACTTGCTTTGTCGGCATGTGGCGGGGGCGGTAATTCCACATCGACAGCCGGGGGGGCGGCTGGGCAGACCATCAGTGGCGTTGCCGCCACCGGTTTGCCGTTGCCTGCCGCAACGGTCAATGCGACTTGCGCATCCGGTTCCGGAACGGCAACGACGGCTGCGGACGGCAGCTATTCGGTCACGATCAAGGGCGCAAGCCTGCCCTGCGTGTTGACCGCCACCAGCAGCGACAGCAAGGTCATCCTGCATTCAGTGGTTCCTGGCGCCGGGTCGAGCAGCAGCAAAGCAACTGCACATATCACGCCGCTCACCGAACTGTTGGTCGCCCAGTTGAGCGGGCAGGATCCAGCCCAGTTTGCGTCGGCCTTCGGTCCAACCACGGCAGTGAGCGCTGCTGCGCTCACCAGCGCTCAATCAGCCCTGATTTCTGTGCTCAAGAGCGCGGGCGTCGATCCTTCGAGCATCGGCGACTTTATCGGCGGCACGATCAGCGCCGGCAGCCATCAGGGCTATGACGCCATTCTGGACACGCTGCAATCCACGATCACCAGCGCCGGCACGAGCTTGAGCGAATTGAGCACCGCGGTTGCCAACAGCACCAGCAGCACCACCGCTGCTGCCTCGACCCTCAGCACCATTCTGGCGCCTGCCAACCCCGACTGCACGGCGCTGAAGAGCGGCGATCACCGCCTGATCAAGCTATCCGACGGGTCCACGAAACAGGTGACCGTAGATTCGGTGAAACTGACCGTCGCCATGAACGGCAGCAGCTATCAGCTCACCAGGAACGCGACCTGCGATTTCTCGTTAAACGACCCCGGCTCGACGCGCGTGCTGGTGGCCAAATCCGGCCTTGCGTCCTGGACCAACGGCAGCGGCGCGACGGGAACCTCCTCGCTCTCGATGCCGGCGCAGACCATCGACCCGAGCGTCATCAACGGGGGCTACAACTTTGCGTTCTTCAGTGGCTCACAGCAAAACCTGTTTGGCACCCACAACTATTTAAAGGGCGTCACCACGGCGGCGACCAACTGCCCGAATGGCTACGGCAGCTGCGCAGTCGATAACGTTACGCCCTATGGGCATCTGGTCGCCACGCCCGACGGCGGTGCGGATTGGATTGATGACGGCAGTCAGGCGGGTACCGCGCAGTTTCACGCGGTGGGATTCAGAAACGCGCAAGGCAACATCCTCTGGTTTGCGACGGTGCTGGCCTCAGGCGGCGGCGCAGGCGTCTTCGTTCCGCAAACGACGTTGTCCCTGCCTGCAGTCGGCACGACAAGCGCCTTCTGGCAAAGCACTGTCAGCAGCACCGGCCTGAGCGCGGTCACGGAAGACAGCCATACCATCACCGCGCAGAGTGGCACGGCCGTCACGCGCACCTTTGCTGATAGCCATACGGACGTGGTGAGCTACAACGATCCGTTCGGTGGGATGCGTCACCGCGCCGCGAATACCTGCACGACTACAGCCGGTGCGGCAACGACCTGCAAGTCAGTGCTGCAACTGCCACTGGGCGGCATGACGCTGGCGTGGTTTGGTTCCGCAAGCACGTATGGCGTTTCGATTTCGGTGAACAAGTCGGGCAGCAACTAGACACCCTGTACCCGATGTCTGGGATGTTTAGCACTGGCCTGTAATGGGCCAGTGCAAACTCATGTCGATGCTATGTAGATGATCGCGACAACCAAGCTGATCGGCGCTTGACAACTCACTGCTCATAGAAGTCGACCCTTATGCACTTCGGCTCCGACAGCAGTGGCGAACGCGGTGCTGCAATCTACACTCTGGTCGGCACCGCCCTATGCCGCATCCGGCATAGGGCAGATCATGCCGAATCCCGTGCTATGCCGAACGGCTGGTGCTGATGGCGATTTGGGCACCGCAAAAGCGACCTCGCTGCCGATCATACATCGTGCGCGTTCGGCATAGTCGGACTCTTCACAACGCGGTTAGGAACTCAAGTAGTTTATCGCCTGCACGGTATCGACCCAATGGTTTGCCGTTCGAGGACTTGACTTTAGCCAGCGCGGCTTCCTTGAGGGCTAAATGAGCGTGCAAATAGACCTGAGTGGTTTCGACCGATTCGTGTCCTAACCACAACGCAATGACGGAGCAGTCGACGCCGGCATGAAGTAGTTCCATTGCAGCGCTGTGCCTGAGGACGTGTGGCGTGATTCGCTTACGTGTCAAGGACGAGCAGCAGGCACTCGCGGTGGATACATACTTGCCCAGAAGATGTTGCACAGAGTCAGAGCTGAGCCGACCGCCGCTTATATTAGGGAACAACGCGTGCGCGCCGTTGCGCGGGGGCTCTTGCAGCCAGGCTTTGAGCGTGGCGATGGTATGCGTTGTCAATGGCGTGCATCGTTCTTTGCGCCCCTTGCCGAGGCAGCGAACGTGTGCGCCGCGACCCACTTGCACCGAATCACGATCGAGCCCTGTCAATTCGGAGAGTCTCAACCCCGTCTGAATCGCGAGCAATAGCAGAGCATAGTCCCGACGTCCAAGCCACGTTGTTCTATCAGGAGTAGCAAGAAGCGCTTCGATCTCAGTGCGTGTCAGAAACTGAACGAGTCGCTTATCGTATCGCTTGGTCGGTATCGCGAGTACACGCTGGATGTGCGCGGCGTATGCAGGCTCCTCGAATGCGGTGAAGCGGAAAAAGGACCGGATCGCGGTTAGACGGAGGTTGCGTGTCCGTACGCTGACTGATCGCTGCGTCTCCAGATCCTCGAGAAACGCGGCAATCAGCGGCGCGTCAAGATCGCACAGGTCGAGGCTGGATGGGGGCTTCCGCAGGCAGGCTTGTGCGAACTTGAACAACAGACGAAACGTGTCTCGATACGATGCGATAGTGTGTGGGCTGACGTGGCGTTGCCGCATCAATCGCTCTGTGAAGAAGCGTTCGATCAACGCAGGCAGGATGTGGGTTGGTCTCATGATGGGGCTCCCCAGCGCACGTCGAGCCTTCGCGCGGCGAGCCCCATCAATTCAGGACACGCCGACAGATACCAGTACGTGTCGCGCACACAGGTGTGCCCCAGATACGTGGACAGCACGGGTAACCATGATTCGACGCTTTGGCCCGATCGATACCAGGCGAGCAGCGTCTGAACTGCGAAGCGATGCCGGAAGTCATGCAGACGAGGACCGGAATGGGCATCGGGGCTTCGAAGCCCGGTTCGCCGTGAAAGCTTCAAAAATACCGGATGAACGTATTGGTGCAACAGTTTGCCACCTTGCTCAGCGATGAAAAAGTATGAACTGTGCGGTGGCCAGATGTGCGCGTCTCGTCGCTGCGCATAGTGCGCCAATACGGCTCTGGTTGTGTGGTGGACCGGGACAAGGCGTGACTTACCGAACTTGGTGTCGCGGATCGTGATAACGCCGTCTTCCAGATCAACGTCTTCTCGTCGCAGGTTAAGTACTTCACCGATCCTCAGTCCAGTCACGGCCAGCAGTCCGAACAGACAGTGATACGTCCACCGACGCAAGCCATCTGCTGGAGGAAGTTCTAACGCAGCCGTCAACAACTTCTGTATCTCTACGTCGGTGTAGAGATAGGGCCTCGGGCGTGATGGACCAACAAAAATGCCCAACGGTGGCACTTCCGTCCTGATTTCCGCAATGCGCCGATAGCGTGCAAATCCGCGCACATCTGTTAAACGTAACGCCCATGACGCGCGCCCGTCTATAGGCAGCATTGCCCACTCAAGAGCGAGCTTGTGCGTGATAATGGTAGCGGCGCGGCCATCCATAAAACGGACAAAGCTCGTTAGCCGCCTCTCCTGGTTCTCAAACTTGAACCCAAAACCACGACGCATGAGCACGTACTGCCGAAGCGCTTGCGAGAGAGTGTTCATTGCACACCTCCCGGCCACGGCAGGCCAAGCGTGCGCAGCGAGGCGATATCGACCTTCGCATAGATTCGGGTCGTGTCATGATCCTGATGACGGAGAACTTGACCGATCTGTGTCAATGACGCACCGGCTCGGAGCAACTGAGTCGCGAGGCTATGCCGGAAGAGATGTGCGCCCTTGTGCGAAACATTATCGATTCCCGCGCGTGTGAGTGCCATCGTGGCGATCATGGAAACCGCCGCCGACGATGCAAACCCTACGTGCGGAGCCAGGTGCCGGAGAAACACGCGTCGACTCCCGGATTGCGGCCGCCCGTGCTTTAGGTAGTCCACCATTGCGGCGCCAACCTCCGCCGGCAACGGTAGCTCAGCGCGTCGCCTTCCCTTGCCGTGAACGGCAAGTTGGCCAATACGCCAGTCAATATCATCGAGCGTCAGCAACGTAATCTCATTTGCTCGCAGTCCAAGGCGAGCAAGCAGCAACAAGATCGCGTAGTCTCTGCGTCCGACGGAAGTATGCCGGTCACAGCCGTTGAGCACGGTTTGAACCTGGTCGGGCAGCAGATAGGTGGGAAGCGATGTGAACTGCCACGCTCTCACACCTGGTACGCAGCTCGCAAGATCGGCGGCAATGTAACCTCGGTATTGCAGAAAGCGCATGAACGCGCGAATGGCCGAGCACATATGTTTCGCGGATTGCGGACTATGGTCTCTTGCATGACGTTCGACGAAGGTCATGACGTCCGAACCAGTCAGGCTGGTGACTTGCGGATACCCAGACAGGCAATGCTCCCGCAAAAACTGCCGAGCGAAAGGGACATGGCGAACGGCAGACACGTGCGCCAATCCGCGCTCCTGGATCAGATATCGGTCAAAATCCCGCACAATCTGTTCGAGCTCGTCCAGTGCGAGAGGTGGCTTGGCAGGAATTGCATCGATCTCTCGAAGCAGACCGAGCAGTCTGATCAATGCAGGACGATCACTGAGAAATGGACATCGATATCGGCGACGGAACTCCTGATACTCGTCTATCGATTGCTCGTTGATGTCGTTAAGCTCAAGCCGTTTGCGTGCGAGCCAATGACTGAAGTCGCAAGCCACGCGAAGATTGCGCCATGCTCCTTGCCGACAATGTCCCTCTCGCAGCAGCCGCGCTGCGAACAGATCGATATGAACTCCCAACGGCCCTTCGTGAAGCCGTTTCAGCATCTTGGGACTGTCGTAATACGCTTCGATGGTCATGTCTACTCCTTCCCGCCAAAATGACAGGAGAGAGCCTCAGACTATGCCGAATGCGCAAACCGCATCGCATGACCAGGAGTGAATGATACGAAACGCTTCGGCATAGCACGGGATTCGGCATGAACCGCCAAACTGAATGGCCTTGATCCCGAGGCCTACCTGCGCCACGTCATCGCTCGCATCGCCGACTATCCCGTCAATCCGTGTCGACGAACTGCTGCCATGGATTGTTGCTGATCGACTGTGCATCCCTGACTCATAAGGGTTGCGTCAAAGGCCTCATATACCTCCCAAAATAAGTCGGGCCATTTACCGTCTTCCTTGGCGAGAAAATCTGCGTAAAGCAATCCGGCCATCTTGTTCACGACGGCGTCGCAAAACCGAAAAGTAAAGTGGCTGCGGTAAAAACCCACAGCGAGCTGCATCGCAATATCGTCAAATCCCGCACATAGGGAGACGCCGGCAGCTTCGCTCCAACATTCGATATCGCCTCGCGATATCTCAAACTCCATGTCGCTACGGTCGAAACTCGACTGCAGATCGTTCACGAGGTTGTTCATTGGGCAAACAAATCGCTTGGTTGCGTCGTTATCGATGGCGTATGGCCATCCCAGTCCTCGAGGTATGTTTCCCCTGCACGTCAACGTAACGCGTGACACGCTCGTTAAGACGGCCAGTAGCGGACGGTTACCGGTGTTTGGCTATGCTGAGGACAATTATCGATTTTCTCGGCGACAGTTTCAGCGGTGGCTTTTCAATCGCATCCGACTGATGCAATCTGCAGTTGAATAAGCGTGCGCGCATCGGTCATTCTGTCCGCGAAATCGGTCCTCGATGCTATTCTGAGCGGGCGAAATTTCTCTATTCTGCATATCAAAGTTTCACAACGTGAATTGCAAATGCGCCCCCTTAAGCGCGTGCCTCGCCCAAATGTAAGAAGACGTTACTCGTCGAGCGGCGACGAAATCGAAGGCGCTACATCGCTTCGCACTCCGGATTTGCGGAACCGCGCCCATGTCTGACAATTTTGCCAAACCCGATTTCTCGCTCGCCGCGGTCATTGCATTTCGTAACAAGTGGCGTTGATCGTGGCGGCTACATGCTCTAAATTTTGGGCGTCGACCAGCGACATCCGGCAACTGGGCGATGTTTCATTCTGCAAATCACGACATGCCGGATACCTGGATGGTCAGCCATCCGACACTGCAAGTCTGCACGCCGTGCGGACTTGACCAAGCGGTCGAACTCGCAATGGGTATCAATTCGACCATAAGCAGCCCGATGAGACCCGACGCGCCGTAGTGGGCTCGCCGAGTTATTCGTGTCATGCCGGCCCGGAGCCAGCTTGACAGTGGCATCTATGGTCGAATACCGACATTCGAGTGGTACTCCTTAAGCATTGCAGTTGGGAAGTGATGGTCAATATGCTGCAAACATCCAATCCGAGCGGTCCGCGCGCGGCGGCGCCGCCGCGGCTGTCCCGCTTCTTCGGAGGTCAGATGTTACGACCGCTTATTCCCCTTTGCAGGCATGCTGTTGCGGAAGCACATCCTGATTTGCGACGGCACAACCTAATTATGCGCGACGCGCGAACAAGGAAAGGTAATGGAATTCGTAAGAATGGGAATCGTCTATATTCATCTCATAGCCTGCTGTGTCGCAATTGGTCTCGTGCTGACCAGTGACATTGCCATGGTCAGGCGGCTTTTGAATACTGACCCGCCCGCCGATCTTCACCAGGTCCACCTGCCCGGTCTGCAGCGCACCGTCACGGTGGCGCTGACAGCGCTATGGGTCACCGGCATTGTGATCGTTTCGCTCGATGTGCGGACTCAGGGTCTGGCGTATCTCCAGAATCCCAAACTGCACGCCAAGGTAGCCATCGTCACCTTGTTGACCTTCAACGGCATCGCTTTGCACTACACGGTCCTCCCGGCATTGCAGAAAGCGGGATCCCTGCTGAAGCTGTCCTTCGAACGGCGTTTGGTTGCCATTTTTGCGGGAGTAGTTTCCGGAGTCTCGTGGTTCTATGCAGCGCTACTAGGCGTTGGACGTCCATTGAGCTGGAAGTATTCGTTGTTCGAGATCCTGGCAGCTTACCCAGCGCTGATTGCGGGCGGAATCGTCACAATGTTGCTTATAACGGCACTAGCGAAATCCAGGAAGCGCGGCGAACGGCGGAATGCCGACGAGGCGGCGGCCTATTGATCGCGGACACCGGGGGGATGCTCGCTGCTTGGCGCTCGTTCGCGGTCCTGAGTCGGGTCCGGGCGCAAGACGAAACGCACGATCAGGGCGTCCAACGATAAACGGTGATGCTGGAGCCCTTGACGTTGTTCTTTGTGACCACGTACTCGCCCGTCGATCGAAGGTATGCCCTGATGCCGTACATCGAATCGAGGGCGCTGCTGGCGTCCACGGTACTGTTGCTGGTGTTGACCAGCGTGGCGTCGAGGTTGCCTGTGGCGAGGTTGAAGGCGTCGATGTTCGGCCTGGCTGTCCCGCTGCCGCTGAACCAGTAGCCGACGAAGAGATAGCTGCCGGCCGCGGCAATCGACTTGGCGCCGGCGTTGGTGAGGTTGATCACCGGATTGGGTGTGGTGGTGTTGCCCGCGCTCCAGCCGTGATACACCTCGATCCGCGTGCCTATCGACGTCCAGTCCGTACTCCCGACGATGCCCCGTCCGAGAATCATGGTGTCGCTGTCCGCGAGGTAGACGATGCGCGTGAGCGGCTGGATGCTCGCGGGAATGCGGATGGGGATACCGGGTCCCCATGTTGGCTTGCCGCCGGCGTCGAAGCCGGTCAGCGGGTAGTGGTAGATGTAACCGGTCCTGGCCAGACCGGCCCACACGCCCCCCTTGCTGTCGATGCAGAATCCGTTCCTGACCGGTGCGGTCGCATTGAACGCAGGACCGGGAAGCGTGGCGTCCGGTATCGCGATGTAGCCATTCGCAGCATTGAAGTGGAAGAAGTAGAACGTATCGGGATCCTGGCTGGACACCACGAGGATCCGGTTGCCGCCGACGGTGGCAAGTTGACCGAAGTGCTCATCCCGTGCGCGATCGTTGATGTTGATGCGCGGGTCCGACGGGTAGGCGAACGGATCGACGGTGTTCGCGACAAAGGTGCCTCCCGCGCTGCCGGTGTAGATGTTGGTGCCGCCATAGAACAAGGCACCATCCGTGGCCGGGTCCGGGGCGGCGACACCCTCGAAGTTGAGGGACTGAAGCGTCCACCGCAGGTTGCCCGCACTGTTATACGCATGAATGTCGGTGCCGCCGTCGCGGCCGAGGTCCCAGCTGCCGCCCCACGGGTTGTTGAGCACGTACAGGTTGCCGGCGGTGTCCTTGCCGATGCCGGCGACGCGGGTGAAGCGCTTCGCGCCGACCTGGCCTTTGATTCCCGTCGTGGTGTCGAGATACCCGCCCTGAACGCCGAATGTACCGGCCAGCGTCGGTGTGGCCGAGAGCTTGTAGCGCTTGATGTTCATGTCGGGGCCCTCGTCTCCGACCACGAGCTGCCCCGACGACGCATCGAAATAGAGCGCCGACGGCTGCGACCCGCTGGGCATCCGGATGGTGTTCAGCAGGCCGCCGGTTGCACTGAACCCGACGATCGAGCCCTCGCTCCTCTGTGCGACCCAGACGTTGCCTGCGCCATCCAGTGCGAGCGCGCCCGGGCCCGAGACGTTGATGTCCCGCTTCCAGACGCCGTCGGTGGTGAAGATCCGGATGCGATTGCCATAGAAGTCGCTCGCATAGAGGAGCGAGCCCGCCGTGGCGAGTCCGGTGACGACGTCGATCCGGGGCTGGTTGGTCAACGCACTGACCTGAATCAAAAGATCGCGGGTCCTGGTGGTGCGGTTGTATCGCCCCACTGCGCCGCTTCCGTACGACTTGCTGGCTTGCAGCGCCGCGAAAATCGAAGTGGCATTCCCTGTGATGGCGCTGCCCTGAAACTCGCCGTGAATGCCGATGGAGCCAGCGCTGCGGCCGTTCTGGTAGATAGCGACGCCGCCCTCATACTCGTCCCACATGGAGGCCGTGTAGATGACGCCTTCGGGCGCGACCCACATGGCACGTGCGGTGTTACCCACGTGGTTGGCGAGGGTGCCATAGGTGTTCGCCAGCCAGTCGGTAGTGTTTTGCGCCTGACAGGCCGGCGCAATCGTGGCGATCGCTGCGGCGAGGAGCGCAGCATGAATTCGTTTTTTTTCCACCATGACCGATGCTCTCCTGAATGTGGCGACCATTCACATGAATGGTCGGCAAGCCAGATTTGCTGCAATCCCCGATCGGTGAAATCTTCTTCTAGACCATCTAGCGCAGCCTCTATTACGTCCAGCGTACCGTCGACAAGTTGCACGAGAATGACTGCTTCGACTCGATACGAATAGCGTGCAACTCGCGCCTCCTCTTTTATTCGATCAGATGGTGGATGTACTCGAGAGCTTCGTTATGACCATAGGCAACTCAGAGCGCCTTTACAAGCCGACCGCGACTTTGCATGCGAACGTGAATTGCGGTCTTGAGCAATGCTCGACCTTCTCCTCTTGGGCGCACGGGGAGATTGCTACTCAACCTGCATAACCTGCTTTCGCCGGTGACACAATCATTGCGCTCCCCGAACCCCTCGTCTCGTAAGGCCGAGCACCTTCATGAGCCAAACTCTTCACGACTACCTTCAGCCAACCTTGCAAGACAACGCGGCCGCCACCAGACGGCTTTGTTCACGTCGATGCACTCTGATGGACGAATGCGCACCCGATGCGGTAGAGGCTCGGCATACCTCGCGCAAGCGGCAGCCCGGCGGCAGCACCTGTTCGAGCTCCTCGCGCACGAAGCGCCACGCGCCCTGGTTCCTGTCCTCCTCCTGTGCCCACACCACCTCGGCCAGGTTCTCGAACGCACCAAGCCTAGCCGCCAGCGCGTCATGCGGAAACGGATACAGTTGTTCGATGCGAACCAGTGCCGTCGATGCATCTCGCGATTCGTCGCGTGTGCGCTGCAGTTCGTAAAAGAACTTGCCGCTGCACAGAACGACCCGGCTAACGGCACGCCGATCTGCGATGCCCTGATCCGACAGGACTGGCTCGAACGAACCGTCGACGAACGCCTCCAGCGGCGAATGCGAGGCTGGGTTGCCATAAAGCTGCGACTTCGGCGACATGACGACGAGCGGCTTGGGTCGGACCGACATCGCCTGCTCGCGCAACAGATGGAACCATTGCGCCGACGTCGACGGAACGACGACGCGCAGGTTGTCGTCGGCGCACAGTTGCAGGAAGCGCCCCAGATAACCGTTCGAATGTTCCGGGCCAACACCTTCGTGACCATGCGGCAACAGGACAGTCAACGCGGACCGATAGCCCCACTTGCATTCGCCGGAGGCAATGTACTGGTCGATGATGACTTGTGCGCCGTTCACGAAATCGCCGAACTGCGCCTCCCAGATCGTCAGCCGCTTCTTCGTCTGCACGCTGTACCCATATTCGAAGCCTAGTGCGGCTTCTTCGGTAAGAGGTGAATTGACGATATCGAACACGCCCTGATGCGCGGCGATATGTCTGAGCGGGATATGAACACCGCCGACGGCAGGCTGAACCTCCTGTGCGTGCCAGACCGCATGCCGGTGCATGAACGTGCCGCGACCCACGTCCATGCCCGAAAGACGAATGCTGTGCCCCTCTTCCAGCACGGACGCGTAAGCGATGTTTTCGGCAAAACACCAGTCCGCGGCATGACCCGGGCTGCTGGCCGTCGCCTGCCACCTCGCGATGAGGTTGCCGACGAATTCATGCAGACGGAAGCCGTCCGGCACGCAGGTCGCCGCTGCCGTCAACGAGCGGATGCGCTCCGGCGATATCGGATGGAACGGCGTCGTTGCAGCGTTCTCACGCGTACCTGGCGCGCGAACGGAAGAATGCGCATCGACCGGTTGCGCCTGCAAGGTACGCAGCGCGTGCGCACGCAAATCCGCGAGTGGCTCCGTGGCACCGATTGCGGCGTGATAGCGCTCCGTTACCGTGGGGTGGACCGCGACGGCTGTCTGCACCCGCGGCTGCGTGATGGCCGGAATGTCATGCTCCGAGTGTCCGAGGCGCCGGTAGCCGATCAGGTCGATGACAACGTCCGCTTCGTGTTTCATCCGGTAGTCGAACGCGATCCGGGCAGCGCGAATGACATCGTCCGGGTGGTCGGCATTGACGTGAATGACGGGCGCGTCGATCACGCGCGTGATGTCCGTGCAATACGTGTTCTCGCCCACATCCATCAGATTGGGCGTCGTAAAGCCGATCTGATTGTTGACGATGACATGAATGGTGCCGCCCAGCGTGTAGCCGCTCTTGCGAGTCAGGTTCAGCGTCTCCATGACGATGCCCTGGCCGGCGAATGCGGCGTCGCCGTGAACGACGATCGGTACGCAAGCCGCATCCGGGTGGTCATCCTGCCATGCGCGTGCCATGCCGCTGACGACGGGGTACACACTCTGCAGATGCGACGGGTTATGTGCCAGCAACAGCGCGACTTCGCCATGCTGGGTCTGCTTGCGCGTCGTGCCGCCCAGGTGGTAGGGCAGATCGGTCTGCACGGCGGCAATGTCGGATTCGTGGTCGAGGCAAGCCAACATCTTCGTGACAGGGAAGTCCATCACATTGACAAGCACGTTGAGACGTCCGCGATGAGGCATGCCCAGAAAGATCTGCTGCACACCGTCGATGGCCGCGCTGTCGATCAACGCGTCCAGCAGCGGCACGAGGCTGTCGCAGCCTTCCAGAGAAAAGCGCTTGGCGTGTTCGTGGCGAGACACCACAAGGCGCTCCCACATTTCCGCTGCCAGCAGGCGGCCCAGTACCGCGTCGCGCTGTTGCGGGGTCGGCGCGGGACAGACGAGTTCGGACTCCATGCGGTTGAAGAGCCATCGCTGGCGCGACCCGTTGCGCACACCGCTGCAGTCGAGTCCGAGCGCGCCGCAGTAGACGCGTTTGAGTTGCTGCTCCAGCTCCGCCACGGTGGACGCGAAGGGAAATCCCGCCTGCTCGGCCGGGCGCATCTGGGCTCCATCGAGCCCATAGAACTGCGGCGAGAGTTCGGGCATCGCGACGCGCGGCGCGAGCGCGAGCGGATCGAGACGCGCGATCCGGTAGCCGCCGTGGCGATGCGCCTCGACGAAGCGGGTGATCTGCAATGCGGAGACCGGCGGCGTCTCGACAGGCGTCTGCTGCGTGGGGAGGCCGGAAGAATGCTGCGGGACGGCGACGTGCTCGGAATAATCGTTGGACATGATGTTCAGGCGTATCGACAGAAACCGTTAATCGGATCTCGCTGTCCACTCCCCGATAGCCCCTCGGCCGGCAGCGCCAGGCTGATGCAGCAGGACGGGCGCCGTCGAGCAGGCGGCGAGCTGACCTGGACCGCGAGTGGCGCACACCTGCGCTCGCGCTCCATTGCTTCTTTCATCGAGCCGCATTGCCCAACCGGCTCGTGTCTCCGTCCTTTATGCCTATGTGCTTCTGCGTGATTCAGCGTGATTCAGCGTGATTCAGCGACCGCCGCTTTCAACTGCCGAGCAGCAGCGGCGGCCGCGTAACGTCGATCCTGTGACGCGGGTCGCTCGCGCGTACCGCGGGGGATTGCGAACGCAGATCGCGAGACACCGCCTCGTCGAGGGTGAACTCAGCGACCATGTCGGTGAGCTGGGCAGCCTGGTCGCGCAAGGCCTGCGCTGCAGCGGCGCTTTCTTCGACCAGTGCCGCGTTTTCCTGGGTAACCTGGTCCATCTGTGTGACTGCGCGGCTGATCTGCTCGATGCCGTCGCTCTGTTCCCGACTGGACGAACTCATCTCCCCGACGATTGCCGTGACCTGCGAAATGCTGCTCACGACTTCGCGAATGATCTGCCCGGCTTCTTCGACGATCTTGCTGCCGTTGTCGACGTGGCCGACCGAGTCGTCGATGAGCGCCTTGATTTCTTTCGCAGCGACTGCACTGCGCTGGGCGAGGCTGCGTACTTCCGCCGCGACCACGGCGAAGCCTCGGCCGTGCTCGCCGGCGCGCGCGGCCTCCACAGCGGCATTCAGCGCGAGGATGTTGGTCTGGAACGCAATGCCTTCGATGACGCCGATGATGTCGACGATCTTGCGCGACGAGTCGTTGATCGCGCTCATCGTGTCCACCACACGGTTGACGGCCTGCCCGCCCTTTGCCGCAATGACGGACGCGTTCGATGCAACCCGGTTTGCCTCGAGCGCGTTGTCCGCGTTCTGTCTGACTGTGGACGTGAGCTGCTCCATGGCGGCCGCCGTTTGCTCGAGGGCGCTTGCCTGCTGCTCCGTCCGGCTGGACAGATCCATGTTTCCGCTTGCGACTTCGCGTGACGCATGGGTGATCGTTTCGGTCCCCTTGCGAACCCGGACTACGATGCCGTGCAGGTTGTCGATCATGTGCCTCAGTGCGTCCAGCAGCCTGCCGACCTCGTCTTTCGAGTCGATCTCGAGACGATGAGTCAGGTTGCCTTGAGCCACCGCTTCGGCGAGGCTCACTGCGCGGTTGATCGGCCGTGTGATGCCTCGCGTGATGAAGAAGCCTGTTGCCACTGCAACCAAGATTGCGCCGATGGACAGCAGAACCATCTGGATCTTGGCGTTGTTCCCTTCGTCGGCCGCTCGCACGACGTCCTTTTGCATCTGGGCCGCCTGGTAGTCGACCATCTTGTCGACCAGCACGTAATACTCGTCCTGCTGACGCGCAAGGCCGCCGAGATAGAGCTCGCGAGCTTCCTGCTGCCGGTTCTCCTTCACGAGCTCGAAGAACTTGCGGACACTGCTGCCGTAAGCGGTGCGCGCCTCGAATTGCGCCTTGAAGAGCGCCTTGCTCTCGTCGCTCTTCAGTAGACTTTCGAGCCTGGCGTACGCGTCGGCATTGGTTTTTCTGATGACGGCATAGTCGTCCATGTATTTCTTCGCCTGCTCGTCGGAGCTGGCCAGCAACAGGTTGCTCAGAATCCCATTGGCCTTGTAGCCGTTGTTCTTGATCTGGTTGCTCAAGGCGA
Organism: Paraburkholderia lacunae; assembly: GCF_003353175.1. GTDB lineage: Bacteria > Pseudomonadota > Gammaproteobacteria > Burkholderiales > Burkholderiaceae > Paraburkholderia > Paraburkholderia lacunae. The sequence continues at coordinate 25,573 of NZ_QHKS01000032.1, forward strand.
TCAGCGAGTAGCGCTCACTGACGATGCTGTCCATCTTGGCGTTGCTGGAATCGAGGTGCTCGATGCCGACGACCGCCGTTCCTATCAACAGCGCGACGACGAGGCCGAACGCTGAACTGAGACGAGCCCCGATTTTCAGGTTTGCAATCCACATTTGTTCGTAACTCCTATATCCACAGTGTTTCAAACGCTAATGCGACGCTCCGACGGGATTTCAGCGATCGGGCCGATACACGTGCGCAGGCGAAAGCGAATCGCGGCACGTTGCAATGCGCGCACTGCGAGGTGGCCGACGCTTCGGCAACGGATGCGCTGTCTGAGCAACACAAAGGGGCTCGAGGCGGCAAGCTTCGCGCCGCCTGAACCGGGTTGCCATTCGCTTCCCCGTTCCGGCTGGGAGGGTCTCAAACGCGTTAACGGCAATTCGTCTGATGAATTAAGGGTTCGCCCTCGCACTGAATATCGGTGCGCAGATCGAACTCGAGGAGCGGTAAGGGTTGCGCGGCGGCTCGCCTGTCGGCGGCTGTCAGCTTCCGATGCGGGACGATCCGCAGCCGGGGCCAGGCGCCCGGGGTGGGACGACAGAACGATTGTGATTTGCCTCAGACGCCGGGTCTGGCGGGTTCATCACGAGGGGCTCGGTGACTTCGTTTTGTCACACGCGGTAACGATTTTCCCCTGCACGGCCCCCGGACATGCACGCCCCGCCGCGGTCTAAATCTTTAGCGGAGTCGTTCCGCCGCATTAGACGAGGTGTTACCGTGCAGCACGTGAATTTAGCCCCTTTGACAGGGGTGTTTGCAGCCGCGGTGCTGGGCGGCTGTGCCGCGACGCCTTACGATACATCGATGAATTCCTGTGATCAGGAATACGTGATGACCCATCCCGCGAGCGCCGAATATTACTGCGGTCCCGGCTCTGGGTATCCCCTGTACGAGGAAGGCTTTGTCGGCTTTGTCGATATCGACCACTTTCACCATCATCACCACCATGACCGTGATCATGACCATGACCATGACTTCGATTTTCATCGCGGCCATGACCATGATCGTGACTTTCATCACGGCGGCGCCATGGCTGGCGGCGGACACGGCGCCGGGCACGGCGAAGTGCGTGCCGAAGGCCACGGCGGCGGGCATGGCGAAGCACACGCCGAAGGCCGCGGCGGCGGGCACGACTCAAGTGGATTCGGCAGTGACTTTCTGCCGTCGGGCGCGAGCGGATCGCACGGTGGCGGTACGCGCAAGTAACCGGAATCACGCACCGGACCTATGCGCAGGTTGATGACCGGCTTGATCGCGTCGTGCCACAAGAGGTACGACTGCATCGGGAGGACGTGTGCGCGCCCAAGTTCAAACGCGCGTGACGCGGCTTGCGGCCTACAAAACAGATGCGGCCGTCCTCAAGGAGAAAAAGTTTTCAGGAATTGTCGTACGAGCGTGGAGCAATCGCCTGCGTTGCTCGACGCTCCGCGTCCGCAAAAATCTCGCGCAGCCGTTGTCGCTCGTTCTCGGTCAGATGTGCAACCGCAGACGGCATCGCGAGCACCAGTTGCAGCGTGAGGTCGCCGCGCGAGCCGTTGCGGTCCGTGAGCCCATGCCCGTGCAGACGAATCGTGTTGCCCGGCTGCGCGTTCGGCGGAATCGTCATCTGCAGCGCGCGGCCCAGAATCTGCGCTTCGAAGTGGCCGCCGAGGGTCGCCGTGACGAAATCAACCTGAATCTCGCAAGCGAGATTCAGCCCGTCACGGCGAAAGGCCGAGCCGCACACAATGACGACCGAGAAGATCGCGTCGCCCGGCGGACCGCCATTCGGTCCGGGATGGCCGCCGCCTTTGACGACAAGACGCTGACCGTCCCACGCACCTGGGGGAATCCTGACTGTCTCGAACTTCCGGTAGGTCCTGACGCCAGTGCCGAGACACGTTGCACACCGGTCACTCGCCGGCGCGCGCCCGGTTCCCGCACAGGCAGCGCAGCGCATGCCCGAGACCGACTGGCCGCTGCCGCCGCAGCGCGCGCACTGCGAGACGCCGTCCTGGCACTGGCGGCACGGCCCGTTCACTGCGTAGCTCGCTTCGACCTCGCCGCCATGGATCGCGGCTTCGAGCGGTGCGAAGAGTTCGACCAGACAGTTCGCGCCGCGCATCGGCGGCGGGCTGCGGTGTTCGCGTGACGGCGCTTCCTTGCCACGGCCTTCAGTCGATTCCGCCACCGGACTCCGCACCAGCGGTGTGCGCTTGCCGGTCAGAATCTCGAATGCCTCCTGAACGCGCTTGAACACTGGCTCGACTGTCGATTCGCGCCCCTTGTTGCGGTCCGGGTGGTACTTCGCTCTCAGCCGTCGGTATGCGCGTTTGACGTCTGCGGGCGACGCAGTGTCTGGCAGTTCGAGTCGCCTGTAGTATTCGTCGAGGCTCACGCCTTTTCCCTGTTTCTTTCTGGAAGCGCAAGTCTATCAAGACGGGAGCGAAAGTCTGTTGTCGATGACGGGAGATTCAGGCGGTGCTCAACCGTTCCAGCTCGGTGTCGACCAGTAGCTTCTTCAGTTCCGGCACGCAGGACCCGCAGTTGCCACCGGCCTTCAGGCACGCGGTGATCTCCGCCGCAGTCTTTAGCCCTTGCTCACGGATCGCCGTGCATATCGTGTTGCGTCCGACACCGAAACACGAGCAGACCGTGGGCCCCGTATCGACGCCCTTGCCGATCGGCTGTCCAAACAGCAGGCCGGCACGATCCTCCTCGTCGAGCCAGTCCTTCCCGAACAGGCTCGCGAGCCACGTACGCGACGGCAACGGCGACTCGGGGCGCGCCGATACGAAGATGCAACTCTCGATACGCTCGTCGACCAGATGCACAGCGCGATAGATGCCCGCCGTCCTGTCCTCGTACTCGAGCCAGTCGGCGTGCGGATCGTCAATACCTAACAGCGCTTGCGCCCAGCCGCTGTGATCGTCGAGCGGCTTGCGCCCTGCGAGTTCGTAGCGCACGAACTGCGTGCCGTGGACGCGCGTCCAGTAGGTCACGTCGTCCAGCACCGGAGCGTGACGGCTCAACGAGAAACCGTGCCAGGCGACGTCAAACCGGTCGACGCGAACCGGCGTATGTTTGAACTCGGGCTCCCCGGAGACCGGATCGACCTCGGGATTCACTACCGCGCCGACACGCGCGTCGGACGCCACCTGATCGTTCCAGTGGATCGGCACGAACACGCTGCCTCGCGACATGCCACCGCCGTGCTGCACACGTGCGACCATCGTGCCCCAACGGCTCGACACGCGCGCGAGCTCACCTTCACGCACACCGCACGACAGCGCGTCCTGCGGATGCAAATCGACGAATGCTTCCGTCACGTGGCCGGCGAGCTTCTCCGACTTGCCCGTGCGGGTCATCGTGTGCCATTGGTCGCGCACCCGGCCGGTATTTAGCGTCAGCGGATACTCGACGTCCGGCGCATGGACCGGTGCGCGCGGCGGTGTCGCGACGAACCGCGCCTTGCCGTCCGGGTGCCCATAGCGGCGATCACCGAAGAGTCGCGCGGTACCGCGCTGCGCCGCGCCATTCGCCGCCAGTACCGGCCACTGGATCGGCTGCAGAGCATCGTAGCGCTCGCGGCCGAGCGCGACGAGCCCACCCAGATTGAACACGCGCGGCACATCGCCTTCGATGTGTGCGTTGCCAGTTTTCGCGTCGCTGCCGGTGCTCCCGTCACCGTTGCCCGGCTCGTTACGATAAGCGCTCAGCCGCGCATGCTCGTCGAAGATCTCATGCGGAGCCGAAAAATCGAAGCCGGCATACCCCATGCGCTGAGCGACGTCGCAGATGATCCGCCAGTCGGCACGCGCTTCGCCCGGTGCCGACAGGAACGCTCGCTGGCGCGAGATCCGGCGCTCGGAGTTGGTGACGGTGCCGTCTTTCTCGCCCCAGCCGAGCGCCGGCAGCAGGACGTGGGCAAACGCATTGGTGTCGGTGCACTCGACGATGTCGGAGCTGACGACGAGCTCGCAGCGCGCGAGCGCGCGCTTCGCCTGATCGCCATCGGGCAGGCTCACAACCGGGTTCGTGCCCATGATCCAGACAGCCTTGATCCGGCCTGTCCCGATCGCATCGAATAGCTCGACTGCCTTGAGTCCCGGCCGTTCCGCGATGGCGGGCGAACCCCAGAAAGTCTGCACGAGGTCGCGATGGCGCGGATTGTCGAGTTCCAGATGTGCCGCCAGCATGTTCGCGAGGCCGCCCACTTCACGCCCGCCCATCGCGTTCGGCTGTCCGGTAAACGAGAACGGGCCCATCCCCGGCTTGCCGATGCGCCCTGTCAGCAGATGGCAATTGATGATGCTGTTGACCTTGTCAGTGCCGGAGGTCGACTGATTCACACCCTGAGAATAGACCGTCACCACCCGCTCGGTCCGCGCGAAGAGCCGATAGAACTCGAGCAGATCGTGTGGGTCGACCTTGCAGGCCTTCGCGCACTGCGCGAGGTCGAAGCCGTTCGCCGCGTCGGTTGAGGCGGCATCGAGCGCTTGCTCGTAGCCGGTCGTATGCGCATCGACGAAACCTGCGTCGGTCGTGTCGTGTTCCGCGAGAAAACTGAACAGGCCGTTGAACAGCCGGACGTCGGTGCCCGCCTTCAGCGGCAGGTGCAGGTCGGCCATCTCGCAGGTCGCGGTGTAGCGCGGGTCGATCACCACGACCTTCATATCGGGTCGCGTTTCCTTGATCCTGACAATCCGCTGGAACAGGATCGGATGGCACCACGCGGTGTTCGATCCGACCAGCACCACCAGGTCCGCCAGTTCGAGGTCTTCGTAGCACACCGGCACCAGGTCTTCGCCGAACGCACGCTTGTGCCCCGCGACCGATGACGACATGCACAGGCGCGAATTGGTGTCGATGTTCGCGCTGCCGACATAGCCTTTCATCAGCTTGTTGGCGACGTAGTAATCCTCCGTCAGCAGTTGTCCCGAGACGTAGAGCGCGACTGCATCTGGGCCATGCTGATCGATGATCCGGCGAAAGCCACCGGCGACCGTGTCGAGCGCATCGCTCCACGACACGTCGCGCAACTCACCGCTGCCCGGCTCGCGCAGCTTCGGATGCAGCAGGCGTCCATCGAGCCCGACCGTTTCGCCGAGCGCCGAGCCCTTCACGCACAGGCGGCCTGCGTTTGCCGGATGGCGTTCGTCGCCGGCAATGTCGGGCTGGCCGTCCGGGCGTGGCGTCGCGAGCACACCGCAGCCGACGCCGCAATAGGGGCAGGTGGTTCGGACCGCGTCACGCCTACCGTCAGGCGTGTTGGAAATGACAATGGGAAAACTCACGTTCGATTCCGGTTCAGGCGAGCTGCGCCTCGCACAGGGCTTTGCCGAACAGCAATTGGCTGCGCAGCGGAGAAATGTCGGTCCGGTTCTGGATCAGCTCGAAGTACCACGCTCCGTCCTTGACGTCGCCGTACAGGACCGCGCCGATCACCCGGCTATCCTCGATCACGAGGCGCTTGTAGACGCCTCGTCGCGGATCGCGAAGCACGAGGTCTTCACTGTCCGGGCCGCCGGCGAAATCACCGGCAGAATAAAGGTCGACGCCTGTGACTTTCAGCTTGGTCGCCGTCGCGCGCTGCACGTACCGACGGTGGCCCGCACCGGCCAGGTGCGCGCCGCAGACACGCGCCTGGTCCCAGATCGGCGCGACGAGACCGAAGGTCGCCGTCCGGTGCTGCACGCACTCGCCGACCGCGTAGACACGCGGATCGTAGGTCTGCAACGTGTCGTCGACGACGATCGCTCGCTCACAGTGCAAGCCCGCCTGTTTCGCGAGTTCGATATTCGGGCGCACCCCGGCCGTCATGACAACCAGGTCGGCGGGAATCTCCGTGCCGTCGTTAAAACGCACTGCGGTGACACGCTCCGGCCCGACTATCTCGGCGGTGCGTGCCTTCAGCATGAAGCGCAAGCCCCTGCGCTCCAGCGTCTGCAACAGCAGGGCCGATGCGCTCCTGTCGAGCTGGCGGTCCATCAGGCTGTCGGTGTCGTGCACGACCGTGACCGACATGCCTTGGCGCATGAGTCCGTTCGCCGCCTCCAGCCCGAGGAGACCGCCGCCGATGATCACCGCATGACGGTGACTGCGCGCTGCGGCGAGCATCGTTTCGACGTCCTGGATGTCGCGAAACGCGATCACCCCCGGCAGTTGGTGACCCGGCACCGGAATCAGGAATGGCTTGGAGCCGGTCGCGATCAGCAGCCGGTCGTAGCCCACCTCGATGCCGCTTTGCGAGCGCACGATGCGGCGCCTGCGGTCAATCGCGGCCACCGGGTCGCCCGCATGCAGCCGGATACCGTTGTCTGCATACCAGTCACGCGTGTTGAGGATGATATCGTCGACACTCTTCTCGCCCGCGAGCACCGGCGACAGCAGGATGCGGTTGTAGTTACCGTACGGCTCGGCACCGAATACGGTGATGTCGTAGAGGTCCGGCGCGAGCTTGAGCAGTTCCTCGACAGTGCGCATCCCGGCCATGCCGTTGCCGACGACAACGAGACGTGGTCGGGAAGGCGCGGTGAACGATGCGCCTCCTGAGGTCTGCACGGCATATTCGTGTCTCATGCCGCGACCCACACCTGGCCGCTCTCGACCCGCACCGGGTAGGCGTTGACGGAATTCTCGGGCGCCTCGAGGCACTCGCCGGTGCGCAGGTCGAAGTGATGCTTGTAGATCGGCGAGGCCACCACGATGCGCTCACCGAGACTGCCGATCAGCCCGCGAGAGAGCACCGCCGCCTGCGAGCCCGGATCGAAGTTGTCGATCGCGAACACGCTGCCGTTACCGTCCGCGACGTGAAATACCGCTACCTGCTCGCCATTGACGAGTGCACAGACGCCAGTATTCGGAACAATGTCGTCGAGCGCACACACGGGCATCCAGGATTGCGGAAGTCGATTGCTGTTCATGCGGGGCTCCTCAAGATAGGTGCTGTGGATGGTCAGGCGGTCTCGACGACCACAGGAATCGGGAATTGCTTCGCTTGCCGCTCGGCGGGCGTCGCAGGCCGGATCTGGCCGCGCTCCTCGACGAACGCGACGGTGCTGTCGGCCTGTTCGCTGTTGACGAAATGACGGAAGCGCTTGCGCGTTTCGGGATCGGTGACGGCCTTTTTCCACTCGTCTTCGTAGCTGTCGACCACGTGCTGCATCTCCGCCTCGAGCTCCGACGCAACCCCAAGACGATCGTTGACCACCACGTCGATCAGGTACGCGAGGCCGCCTTCGAGGTTGTCGCGCCACACGCTGGTGCGTTGCAGCCTATCGGCGGTGCGCACGTAGAACATCAGGAAGCGGTCGATGTAGCGCACCAGCGTGTCGTGATCGAGGTCCGACGCGAGCAGTTCGGCGTGGCGCGGTTTCATGCCGCCGTTGCCGCACACGTAGAGATTCCAGCCCTTCTCGGTGGCGATGATGCCGACGTCCTTGCCCTGCGCTTCCGCGCATTCGCGGGTGCAGCCCGACACGCCGAACTTGATCTTGTGCGGCGTACGCAGGCCCTTGTAGCGGTTCTCGATCTCGACCGCGAGGCCCACCGAATCGCCGACGCCGTAGCGGCACCACGTCGAGCCGACACACGACTTCACGGTGCGCAGCGATTTGCCGTACGCATGGCCCGATTCGAAACCGGCGGCGATCAGTTCTTCCCAGATCAGCGGCAGTTGCTCGACGCGCGCGCCGAACATATCGACCCGCTGACCGCCGGTGATCTTCGTGTAGAGACCGTATTTCTTCGCGACCTGGCCGACCGCGATCAGCCCATCGGGCGTCACCTCGCCGCCCGGCATGCGCGGCACGACCGAATACGTGCCGTCGCGCTGGATGTTGGCGAGGTAGTAATCGTTGGTGTCCTGCAGCGACGCGTGCTCTTTCTTCAGCACGAATTCGTTCCAGCACGACGCGAGGATGCTCGCCACCGCCGGCTTGCAGATATCGCAGCCGAGCCCGCGGCCATGCTTCGCGAGCAATGCGCCGAAGCTGCGCACGCCCTCGACACGCACGATGTGATACAGCTCCTGGCGCGAATACGGGAAGTGCTCGCACACGTGGTTATTGACCGCGAGCCCCTGCTTCTTCATCTCCGCCTTCATCACCTGGGTGACGAGCGGCACGCAGCCGCCGCACGAGGTGCCAGCGCATGTTGCGCTCTTCACAGCGCCGATACTGGTCGCGCCCGCACACACCGCCGCGCAGATTTCGCCTTTGGAGACATTGTTGCACGAGCAGATCTGCGCGGCCTCGGGCAGCGCGTCGACCCCAAGTCCGGGCTTGGCCTTGCCGTCGCTTTGCGGCAGGATCAGGAATTCCGGTGCTTCCGGCAATTCGATGCGGTTCAGCATCATCTGCAGCAGCGTTCCGTATTCGCTCGCGTCGCCGACCATCACGGCGCCGAGCAGTTGCTTGCCGCACTCGGACACCACCAGCTTCTTGTAGACCTGCTTGCGTTCGTCGCTGAACTGGTACGTGCGGCTGCCCGGCGTCTTGCCGTGCGCATCGCCGATGCTCGCGACATCCACACCCATCAGCTTGAGCTTGGTGCTCATGTCCGCGCCGCCGAAACCGGCTTGATCGCCCAGCAGTTGCTTCGCTGTGACGCGTGCCATGTCATACCCTGGCGCCACGAGGCCATACACCATGCCGTTCCACGCCGCGCATTCGCCGATCGCATAGATGTCGGGATCGCTCGTGCGGCAGGTGTCGTCGATCGCAATGCCGCCACGCGGACCCAGTTCCAGCCCGCAGGCACGCGCAATCTCATCGCGCGGACGGATACCGGCGGAGAACACAATCATGTCGGTGTCGAGATGCGTGCCGTCAGCGAACTGCATCCGATGGGTGCCCGCTTCGCCATCGACGATGGCGAGCGTGTGCGTGGCCGTATGGACCTGCACGCCCAGCTCCTCGATCTTGCTGCGCAGAACCCGTCCGCCGCCGTCGTCGACCTGGACCGCCATCAGGCGAGGTGCGAACTCGACGACATGCGCGGCCAGGCCCATATCATGCAGCGCCTTCGCACATTCAAGCCCCAGCAAGCCGCCGCCGACCACCACCCCCGACTTCGCCCGCGCGCCGCATTCCTGCATCGCTTCGAGATCTTCGATGGTGCGATAGACGAAGCAGTCCTCACGATCGCTGCCCGCCATGGGCGGAACAAAAGGCGACGAACCGGTGGCGAGCACCAGTTTGTCGTAGGAAAGCGTCTCGCCGTTCGAGATGCTCACCGTGCGGGCCTCCCGGTCGATCGAAACCGCCTTCGCGTTGAGCTTGAGCAGCACGTTCTCGCGCTCGAAGAAGCCTGGCTTGACGAGCGACAGGTCCTCAGCGGACTTGCCGGAAAAGAATTCGGACAGATGCACGCGGTCATAGGCCGGACGAGGCTCCTCGCACAGCACGGTGATGTGCAGCGCGGACTTGGCGTCGTCCACAAGGCATTCCAGAAGCTTGTGACCCACCATTCCGTGGCCAACGACGACAACGTTCATGACTGGAGTCTCACCCATTTCCAACGCGGTTCGCGGCATGATTTTCGTCCGGCAAATAAAAAGGCGTCCCGCGGATCCAGTCGTCAAGTGACTGAATTCAGGGGACGCCGTTGTCCAAAAACATCAGGATCTAAAGAGTGTCTTTGCTGCGTGCTGCCCGGATCATCGTTGATCCGCTGCAGTGAGTTACGCAAAGGCCATGCCATACGGGACAAATCACCGCCGTTAGGCCCTGCACAAGAGAAAGGCGTATTTGCCAGACGTGTCCGCCGGGAGCGGGCTGATGCATTCCGATGCGGCAGAGCACAACGGTGGTGCGGCGCAGCACCTTCTGCGTGCAGTGCATGGCAGAGGTCATCGCCTGCAACGTTCCGTCAATTCGCCATGCCGTTGGTGCCGGCGCCAGCCAGCGCATGCTCGCGTAGCGCCGCTTCGCGTGCCTTGTGTTCACCGCTGAAGCGCACCGCCAGCGCGCACAACGCGGAGAGCGTGACCAGCATGCCGAGCATCGCCAGCGTCTGCTGGACGCTGCCGACGCCTTTCATCAGGAAGCCGGCGGCCACCGCTCCGACATTGCCACCGGCGCCAATCACACCCGCAACGCCGCCCAGCGCCTTGCGGTCGATGAACGGCACCAGCGCGTAGGTCGCGCCGCAAGCCATGTGCGTGAACAGACCGAAAACCAGCATGGCGATCACGGCCAATGCGATGCTGTCCGCGTGCGCGAAGCCCACGAGGCCCAGACCTTCGCCAACGATCAGCGCGAACAGCAAGGTCGCGCGGACGTCCAGGCCTCGACGCGCGGCCGCCTTGTCCGACAGCCAGCCACCCAGCGCGCGGGCAAACAACGCGAGCAGGCCGAAGCTGCCGGCGGCGATGCCCGCCGCCGGCAGCGACAGGTGGAAATGATCGACGTAATAGATCGCGGCGACGTTGTGAATGAAGACCTCGACGCCGAAACACGCTGCGTAGGTGATGAACAGCATCCACACGCGATAGTTCGCGCAGGCCGCTCGAAAACTCGCCCAACCGCCCTTCTTGCCGCCGTCGATCGCGATTCCGCTCGCCCGCAGTTCCGCAAAGTTTCCTTGCGGGCAATCCTGTGTGAAGCGCCAGTAAAACACCGCCATGATCGGCATCGCGAGGCCCGGCACCACCAGCGCGAGGCGCCACGCCGAGGCGTGCTCTGCGCCGAGCACCATGATCGCCGCCAGCAATAGCGGCACGAGCGCCTGCGCAGCGCCTGCCCCGGTATTGCCCCACCCGGCCGTCGCCGCGTTGGCGGTGCCGACCACGTTCGGCGCGAACATCATCGAGGTGTGATACTGGCTAATGACGAAGCAGGCGCCGATCGCGCCGATGCACAGGCGGCACAGCAGGAAGCTCTCGTAGCCCGTGGATAGCGCGGCGCCGAGCACGGGAAATACGCCGGCGAGCATCAGGCCGCAATAGACCTTGCGCGGGCCGTAGCGGTCGCATAGCGGACCAATTATCAGCCGCACGAGGATCGTGACGGCGACCGCGGCGATATTGATATTGGCGACCTGGTCGACGGAAAGCCCGAATTCGCTTTTGATCAGCGGCATCAATGGTGCACAGGCGAACCACGCAAAGAAGCAGACGAAGAACGCCATCCACGTCAGATGGAAAGCGCGCATCGGTGGCGTGCGCAGGCTGAAGAGGTCGATGCGAGTTGCTTTGTCTGTCATCGTCGTTCCAGAAAAAAAAGCGTCCCGCGAACCCAATCAGATGACTGGATTCGGGGGACGCCGTTGTCCAAAAGCCCGTTGTAAGGGTGCTGCTATTGATTCGAATGAAGATAGATCGACTTTGATCCTATGCGGGCTCTATATGCATATGCCGTGCCACATGCGGAAATTCAGTGTTCGGCGTTCCAGGAAGCTGTAAAAAGGGATGGCACGCGACGCATCCTGTCGGCGGCACGACATATTTCGATGTGACAAAGCACAGCGATGGTGCAGCACAGCACTGTTCCCGTGCGATGGGAAAGGTTGTGGCGCGCGGTCTCGGTCTCGCTAGGGCAGATCGAAAAACAAGAGACGACGTGCGGCCGCCACCCTTTCTCCATCCCGGTGTATCGGCTTCGTGTTGAGTTGCTTACGTCGGTCGTGGCGCGCCTCAAAAAAATTTTGCATTTATCTGCATTGTCAGATATATTCTCAGTCAGACAATGGAGGCTGCCGATGAGCGACTGCATCAAGGAAGACTTCAAGCAGACCCAGAGCCTTGGCTTTGCGCTCAGTAAAGCGCGCAATCGGGTGATCACGGAAATGGATGCAGCGCTTGAAGAAGCCGGCATCACCAGCCAGCAACTGGGCATTCTGCTTGGGCTTGCCGACGACAGTGCGAAGTCGCCGGTCGCGCTGGCGAGGCTGCTCAGTGTCGATCCCGCGCTCATGACACGCATGCTCGACAAGCTGGAAAAGCGGGGTTTGCTGCAACGCTCCCGAAGCTGCGAAGACCGGCGCGTGGTCGACCTCGCGCTGACCGACGGCGGGCGGGAGACCGCCTTCCGTGGCGCGCATATCGTCGCTGCCGTGTTGAACAGGCGGCTCGCGAGCTTTACGAAGTTGGAGTTCGAGGCCTTGCGCCGTCTCCTCGGCAAATTGCTCGGAGAATGACCGGCTTTTTTTTACCCATATATCTGACATATCAGATAAATGCCGCTGACCCTGACCGACAGGCGGCGGATTTCAGACCCACTTACAGGAAGGACGCAACATGAACCCGTCGACGCCTGCAGGCTCCCCAGCGCCACTGAGCGGGGCCAGATTCGCACTTGGCACGCTTGCCGTGGCGCTGGCCACCTTCATGAACGTGCTGGACTCGTCGATCGCCAACGTCGCGATTCCGACGATCTCGGGCAACCTCGGCGTATCCGTCGACGAAGGGACGTGGGTCATCACACTGTTCGCCGCCGCCAACGCCGTATCGATTCCGCTGACTGGCTGGCTGACCCAGCGCGTCGGACAGGTGAAGCTTTTCGTCTGGGCGATCCTGCTGTTCGTGCTGTCGTCGTGGCTCTGCGGTATGGCCCCCAACCTGCCGGTGCTGCTGGCCGCCCGGATATTGCAAGGCGCCGTGGCGGGCCCGCTCGTGCCGCTTTCGCAGGCGCTGCTGCTTGGCTCGTTCCCGAAGCAGAAGAGTTCGAGCGCGCTGGCGCTGTGGGCGATGACCGCGACGGTCGGGCCGATCGCCGGTCCGGCGCTGGGCGGCTGGATCACCGACAGCTACAGTTGGTCGTGGATCTTCTACATCAACATTCCGGTGGGTCTGTTCGCCGCCGGCGTGACGTGGGTGGTCTACCGGGACCGCGAAACGCCGGCGTTCAAGCTACCACTCGACAAGGTGGGCCTCTTCTCGCTGATCGCATGGGTCGCGTCGCTGCAGATCATGCTCGACAAGGGCAAGGACCTCGATTGGTTCAATTCCCCGGTGATCTTGGCGCTCGGCGTGGTCGCGGCGATCAGCTTCGCGTTCTTCCTGATCTGGGAGCTCACCGAAGCGAAGCCTATCGTTGACCTGCGGCTCTTTACCCAGCGCAATTTCCTCGGCGGCACGATCGCGATTTCGGTCGCGTATGCGGTGTTCTTCGGGAATCTGGTGATCCTGCCGCAGTGGATTCAGGGCTTTCTCGGCTACCGCTCGGTCGATGCGGGGCTCGTGACGGCGCCGCTCGGCATCTTCTCGGTGATCCTCGCGCCGGTGCTGGGCAAGATCATGCCGCGCTCGGATTCACGGATACTGGCGACGCTCGCCTTCCTCGGCTTTGCCGGCGTGTTCTTCATGCGCTCGCATTACACGACAGGCGTCGACCCCTTCACGCTGGTGCTGCCGACGCTGCTTCAGGGCATTCCCACCGCCCTCTTCTTCACGCCGCTCACCGCGATCATCCTGTCGGGGCTGCCCCCCGAAAAGATTCCGGCCGCGGCCGGGCTGTCGAACTTCGCGCGGATCTTCGCCGGCGCGGCCGGGACGTCGCTGATGAGCACCGGCTGGAACGACCGGACGATCCTGCATCACGCGCGGCTCGTCGAGCAGGCGAACGTGAACAACCCGACTTTCGTCGACGCCGTCGCGAGCCTGCAGACGGCGCTCAACGCCAGTCCGTCCAAGGCTCTGGCGTTCTTCGAGACGTCGCTGAACACGCAGGCCACGATGCTGGGGCTGAACGACATCTTCTGGCTATCGGCGGTGATCTTTATCGTGATCATTCCGCTGATCTGGCTGACCAAGCCGGGGAAAGGCGCAGGGGCCGGTGCCGCGGGTGCCGGCGGTCATTGACCGGCGCGAATGCAGCGAGCGCGATCGAGCGGGCCAGAGATTCCTCTTGACAGTATCTGACATGTCAATTATTGTAAATATCGACACATCGAGGACCCGTCATGGACCACTACACAACCAAAAATTTCTCGCTCACGCAAAGCGTCGGTTTCTCGCTGACCAAGGCACGCAACCTGATCGCCGCGGAAATGGATGCGGCGCTCAAGGACCTCGACATCACCAGCCAGCAGATGGGGATCCTGCTTTCAATGCAGCGCGGCACGGCGTCCACGCCGTTCGAACTGTCGAAGCTGCTCGGGATCGACACGGGCCTGATGACGCGCATGCTGGACAAGCTGGAAACCAGGGGTTTGCTGGAACGCTCGCGCAGCGGCGACGATCGTCGCGTGGTCAATCTGACGCTGACGGAAAAGGGCGAAGAAATTGCGGCCCAGATTCCGAAAATCGCGCCACAAGTGTTGAACGCCCGGTTGAAGAATTTCACCAAAGCAGAGTTCGAGGAATTGCGCCGCCTGCTTTACAAGTTCATTGGCGATTGAGCCGCGTGGGGCAAAGTGCCCCCTTTTTTTACCCATTAATCTGACAGGTCAGAAAATGAAAACGCAGATTTCTACATCAGCCGTCGGCACCCGGGCGTTGAAACTGGGTCTGTCGGCAATCTTCGCAGCCGTACTTTCCGCCTGCGCCAACTACGCCGGCATTCACAGCGACAAGCAGATGGCCGAACCACAGCACTTCGAGACCACACAGAGCCTGCCGGCCGAAAGCGGTCACTGGCCGGCCGCCGACTGGGCCGAGCAGTTCGGCGACGCTCAGCTGAAGGCGCTGCTCGCCGAAGCCCTCACGGGCAGCCCGACACTCGAGCAGGCCCGTGCCCGGGTCGCCCAGGCGCAAGCGTTCAGCGAAACCGCGAAGGCGAGCACGCTGCCGCGCGTCGACGCGAGCTACTCGCTCACGCGCCAGCAGTACAGCGGCACCGCACTCGTGCCACCGCCCTTCGCCAGCTCATGGCAGACCGAGAACAAGGGGCTGTTGAACGCCTCCTACGATCTCGACCTGTGGGGCAAGAACCGTGAAGCACTGAAGGCGGCCGTGTCGCAGGTGCAAGCGAGCCAGGCAGACGCGCAAGCCGTCAAGCTCACGCTGAACACCGCCATCGCCCGCACTTACAACCAGTTTGCCCGCCTGTATGCGCTGCGCGACATCGCCCAGCAGGAGGTCGCGCGCCGCGAACAGATCGAGCGCATCACCGCGGGCCGTATTGCGGCCGGTCTCGATACCGAAGTGGAGCGCAAGACCGCGCAGGCGAATCTCGCCACGAGCCGTGCCAGTCTCACGGCGCTCGACGGCCGCATTCTGACCACCCGTTACCAGCTCGCCGCGTTGCTCGGCGCGGGCCCGGACCGCGGTTTGTCGATCGCGCGTCCGGCGCTCGGCGTGGGCGATGAAGTGCGTTTGCCGGACAACCTGCCGGCTGATCTCGTAAGCCGCCGGCCGGACATCGTGGCCGCCCGCTGGCGCGTGGATTCGCTCACGCACGAGGTGAAGGAAGCCAAGGCCGAGTTCTACCCGGACATCAACCTGAGCGCGGCCATCGGCCTCGACGCCTTCGGCTTCGGCCGCTTCCTCAGCGCCGCGAGCCGCACGGGTTCGGCAGGCGCCGCGATCCATCTGCCGATCTTCGATGGCGGCGCATTGCGCGCACAACTGAAGGGCCGTTACGCCGAATTCGACTATGCCGTGGCCGGCTACAACCAGACGCTGATCACCGCGCTGACCGACGTTGCCACGCAACTCGCGCAGATCCGTTCGAGCGACGCGCAACTCGTCGACGCACAGGCTGCGCAGCAGGCCGCGCAGAGCGCCGACCAGCTGGCGATCGCGCAATACGAGGCGGGCCTGACCAACCAGCTGACCGTACTCAATGCCGACATGAACGCACTGAATGCCGAGCAGGCCGTCGCCGATCTGAAGATGAACCGCCGCGACCAGCAGATCGCGCTCGCTTCGGCACTCGGCGGCGGCTATGTCGATACCTCGAAAGATGAAACCCGTCGCGCGGACGCTTCCGCGCAAGCCAACCCCGTCGTCGCCGCGCGTTGATACGGCACGTTCGTCACCCGTCAGGAGATCTGAAATGAGCGATACCAACACGTCCGACCGCACGACGGCGGACACTGAAGCCGTCATCGACAACACCCGAGACGCGTCCGCCGCCACTGCAACCGCCGCGGACCCAGCGCCGCAAGCCACCCCGCCGGCCAGGCGCAAGCTGCTGCTCGCGCTCCTCGGCGTCGCCGTCGTGGCGGCGGGTGCAGCCTACAGCGCGTACTACATCACGTACGCCCGTTATCACCAGTCGACCGACGACGCGTATGTCAGCGGCAATCTGGTGCAACTGACGCCGCAGGTGACGGGGACCGTGGTGGCCGTCAATGCGGACGACACGCAGATCGTCCGGCAAGGCGACCCGGTCGTCACGCTCGACGGCGCCGATGCGAAAGTTGCGCTGACGAACGCCGAAGCGACGCTCGGCCAGACCGTGCGGCAGGTCAGCAGCCTTTATGTGAACAACGATTTCTATGCGGCCACGGTGGCGCAGCGCGCGGCGGATCTTGCTCGCACCAACGACGATCTGCGCCGGCGTGAGGCCGTGGCAGGCACGGGTGCGGTTTCCGCAGAAGACATTGCTCACGCGCGCGATGCGGTGAACGCCGCCCAGGCCGCGCTCGATGCCGCCCGCCAGCAGGCCGAAGCCAATCGCGCACTGACCGACCGCACGACGATCGAACAGCATCCGAATGTGCAGGCCGCGGCCTCGAAGGTTCGTGACGCCTATCTGAACTACGCGCGCAACACGTTGCCGGCACCCGTCACCGGTTATGTCGCGCGCCGCTCGGTGCAGGTCGGTCAGCGCGTCGCGCCGGGCGCGCCGCTGATGGCGATCGTGCCGCTCGACGGTGTGTGGGTCGATGCGAACTTCAAGGAAGGGCAGCTCCGGCATATGCGCATCGGTCAGCCGGTCGAACTGACGGCCGACGTATATGGCGGGAGCGTCAAATACCACGGCCGGGTGGTGGGCTTCTCCGCGGGCACGGGCAGCGCTTTCGCGGTACTGCCGGCGCAGAACGCCACGGGCAACTGGATCAAGATCGTCCAGCGCCTGCCGGTGCGTATCCAGCTCGATCAGCATGAACTCGAGGCGCATCCGTTGCGTATCGGCCTGTCGATGCAGGCCGATGCCGACACGCGCGACGATTCCGGCACGCAACTCGGCGCGGCCACCACGACGGCGTATCGCACGGATGTCTTTGCGCAATATGGCGCGCAGGCCGACGCCGAGATCGCAAAGATCATTGCCGGGAACGAGGTGGGCTCGCCCGTGAGCGATGCGAAACCGTCAACCAGGAACGTTGCGACGCGCGTTCAGGCGCGCAACGCGGGCTGACGGGAGATCGGATCGGTATCTCTCGCGACCAGTATGACGAATCCCACGCTTCGCACCCTGCGCCGGCTAGTTCACGAGACTCCGCCGCAGGGTGTCGTCAAGAACGTCGCCGACGCCCCGATCCAGGCGCAAGCATTCGCGCCCCGGATGATCGGTGTTTACCCGCCAAACGCACTCTCGCACTTGCCATACTCCCCGGTGCGACACAAAATGTAAGCGCTAACACGAAGCCGCTTACGTATAACTAAACAGAAAACTGCACGCCAGTGCCTTGGCATCGATTAAAAATGTAAGCGCTAACATCAATCCCGCCGCACCTCAACGCAAAACATGAAACGGAGACAACGATCATGAGCGCAACCCCGAGCCACGAGCAGGCACCGCCGAGAATCCGCCGCGCCCAGATCGTGGCGCTCTCGCTGCTGATGGTGAGCGGCATCGTCAACTATATGGACCGCGGGACGCTCGCCGTCGCCAATCCGCTGATCCGCCATGACCTCGGCCTGTCGCTGGGTCAAATGGGGTTGCTGCTCTCCGCGTTCTCCTGGAGCTATGCGCTATTCCAGTTGCCGGTGGGCGGGCTCGTCGACCGGATCGGTCCGCGCAAGCTGCTCGGCATCGGCCTGATCGTCTGGTCGCTCGCGCAGGCCGCCGGCGGCTTCGTCTCGACCTTCGGCTGGTTCATCGCTGCGCGGATCATGCTCGGCATCGGCGAGGCCCCGCAGTTTCCGTCGGCGGCACGCGTGGTCAGCAACTGGTTTCCGCTGCGCGCACGCGGCAAGCCGACCGGCATCTTCAACTCGGCGTCCCCGCTCGGCACGGCACTCGCGCCGCTCTGCCTGTCGATCCTCGTCGTGCAGTTTCACTGGCGCTGGGCATTCATCGTGACGGGCATCGCCGGCCTGATCGTGGCGGCCGTCTGGCTCGCGGCCTATCGCGATCCCGCCAAGGCCACGATGAGCGCCGCCGAGCGCCACTATCTCGAAGGCGACGAAGCGGATCGCAAGCCGGCGCCTTCGGTGAGCTTCGCCGACTGGCGTGCGCTCTTTTCGCATGGAACGACGTGGGGCATGCTGATCGGCTTCTTCGGCTCGGTCTACCTGAACTGGGTGTACCTCACCTGGCTGCCGGGCTACCTGACGATGGAGCGTCACATGAGCCTGATGCATACGGGCGTCGCGGCATCGGTGCCGTTCTTCTGCGGCTTTCTCGGCTCGCTCACGGCCGGCTGGTTCTCCGACCTCATCACGAGCCGAAGTGCGAGCCCGGTCGCAAGCCGCCGCAATGCGGTGGTGCTCGCGATGCTCGGCATGGTCGCCTTCACGATTCCGGCTGCACTCGTCGAGAGCAACACGATCGCGATCCTGTGCATCTCGGTGGTGATTTTCCTGGCCAACGCGGCATCCGCCAGCTCCTGGGCTCTCGCCACCGCCGCCGCTCCGCCGAATCGCGTCGGCTCGCTCGGCGCGATCCAGAATTTCGGCGGCTTTTTAGGCGGTGCGCTCGCGCCGATCCTGACCGGCTACATCGCGCAGACCTGGTCGTTCGTGCCCGCACTGCTGACGGCTGCGGGCATCGCGTTCGTCGGCGCGATGAGCTATCTGCTGCTCGTGCGCAAGCCGATCGAGGACCAGCCCGCGCGCGCCGATACCGCGCGAGCGCCGGCGTGACCTCGGTGCGCGTGCCAACCCATACGAACCTTTTCCGGAAGATGAACATGACGACCTCTACGCACACCGCCACTTCAATCGAAGGCATCGTCCCCGTGATGCTGACCCCGTTCGACGCCTCCGGCGCGATCGACTACGCCGGGCTCGAACGCCTGATCGAGTGGTATATCGCGCACGGCTCCGACGCGCTGTTCGCCGTCGCGCAATCGAGCGAGATGCAGTTCCTGAGCCTCGCCGAACGCGGCGCGCTGGGTCGCTTCGTGGTCGAGAAAGTGGCGGGCCGCATTCCCGTCGTGGTGTCGGGCCACATCAGCGACGACCCCGACGCCCAGGCCGAAGAGCTCAACGTCGCCGCGGGCACAGGAGCCCAGGGCATCGTGCTCGTGACCAACCGGCTCGACCCGAAACGCGAGGGCACGGAGGTTTTCGCCGCGAATCTCAAGCGGCTCCTCGCGCGCCTTCCGTCGGACATGCCGCTCGGTCTGTACGAATGCCCGGCGCCGTACCGGCGGCTTCTCTCCGACGACGAACTGAAGCTATGCATCGATACCGGCCGCTTCATCATGCTGAAGGACGTGAGCTGCGATCTCGATACCGTCAAGCGCCGCGTCGCGCTCGCGCAGGGTTCGCCGCTGAAGATCCTGAACGCCAACGCGGCAATCGCGTGGGACGCGATGAAGGCCGGCTCGGCAGGCTTTAACGGCGTGTTCACGAACTTCCACCCTGACCTGTACAAGTGGCTGCGCAACGATGCCGCCCAGGACCCGGCGCTTGCCGAAGAACTGGCGACGTTTCTCGTGCTCGCCGCGGTATCCGAGGCGCTCGGCTATCCGGCGCTCGCCAAGATCTACCACCAGCGCATCGGCACCTTCGGCTCGATTCGCTGCCGCGTGATCGACTATGATGTGCGCGAACGCTTCTGGGCGCTCGACGCCGTGCTCGACAAGATCGTCGCCGGCACCGAGCATTTCCGCGCGCGCATCGCCTCGCCCGGCGCGGGCTGCTAGATTCGCGGGCGTCTCCCGACAGGGCTTCGCGATGACCGGAACGTCTGTGCCGACGGCCGTGCTCGCTCACGCTTCGCACGCGCCCGCGGCGGTAAGATGGCGGGCGTTGCTTCATTGACCCGCCACTCATTGGCCACTCACACGCCACTTAGCCTCTGCTTGCCGACCCGATGCCCGATTCCTTCGACCCGCCTCCCGCCGCCCGGACCCCGACAAGCCGTGCCCGCCGCAACACGGGGCGCACCGTGCTGTCCGACGTCGCGAGGCTCGCGGGGGTATCGACGGCGACTGTGTCGCGTGTGTACAACGAGCCGGGCAAGGTCTCGGAAAACGTACGCGAGCGCGTCGAGCATGCCGCGCTCACGCTCAACTGGTTTCCGAATGCGGCGGGACGCGCCCTCGCCTCCACGCGCAGCCACATTGCCGGCATCATCATTCCGACGCTCGACGACCAGGTGTTCGCCTCGCAGGTGAGCGGTATGCAGGCGGCGTTCGCCGCACGCGGCATCACCCTCGTGCTCGGCTGTTCGAACTACGATCCCGCGCAGGCGCTCGTGCAGGTGCGCGCGATGCTCGCGCGCGGCGTCGAGGCGATGGCCATCGTGGGCGAGGCGCACCCGGCCGAACTGTTCGATGCATTGCGGCTCTATCGCGTGCCCTATGCGGTCACGTATGCGTATCGCGAGGGCAGTCCGCACGACTGCATCGGCTTCGACAATCACGCGGCCTACACGGAGATCACCGAGCATCTGCTCGGCCTCGGGCACCGCTCGTTTGCGGTGTGCATCCAGCCGACGCGCGACAACGACCGCGTGCAGGCGCGCCTCGCGGGCATCCGCGCGACGCTCGAACGCCACGGTCTCGCCGTACGGCCGGAGCACATGTTCGAAGGCGAATCGACGATCGGCTTCGGGCGGCGCAGCCTGCGCTCGATCTGGCAGTTGCCGGGCGAGCGCCCCAGCGCGATCATCTGCGGCAACGATCACATCGCGCTCGGCGTGCTGCGCGAGGCGGAGGAACTGGGTATCGCGATTCCCGGCGAATTGTCCGTGACGGGCTTCGACGATCTCGCGATCGCGAAGGAGATGCACCCGGCGCTGACGACGATGCGCGTCGACACGGCCGAGATCGGCCGGCTTGCGGCACAGCACCTGCTCGACGCGCTCGACGGCAAACGGCCGCAACACGGACATGAGGTGCGTGCACTATTGCAGGTGCGGCAGTCGACAGGACCGTGCCCGGGATAGCTTCTCCGCGCTCGCGGCTGCCGGTGGCGGAATTTGCAGAAACAGGTAGCGAATGAACGCGCTCCGCCGGCCTCGCCGCAACCTGGAAAGGCATGGATTGTTCTTGAAAAACAGCGATTTAATAAACTTGCCGCCTCGGTCCGCGCCCAGGGATATCCCCTACAAATTGCGCCAAACCGCCCGCCAACTAACAAATATGTCCTGATTCGACTGAAGGATGGCGTTTTCGCGCGCTATCCGGCGCATTCGGTCGACAAAGAGCGGTGTTACGCTGATCAGGCAGCCTGGACGTTCATCCGCGGCCTTTCAGCGGCAGGTTCGGCTGCCATGAGACATGCCTGCGAAATATCCGCGAAGCGCGGCGGCGCAACTGCCCGCGATCGCCGAAACATCGCTGTGGGAGCGTCTGCGATGAAACCAAGAATATCTACCGGTTTGACGCTGCTGTTGCTGCTGTTAGTCAGCAGTGCTGCTCAAGCGTGGATGCCGGTGGTCTATCCGATTCGAAGTCAGAGTCCGTATCAGCGCAGCATCGACACGTCGATGTGCTTTGCCACCGCCAACCGTCAGTCGAAAGTCAACATCGCCCACGAATCGCAATTGCCGCCGCGCAAACCCGCGGCGTCGAAATCCACGTCGACGGGGACTCCGTCGCGGCCTCCGTTACCCCCCAGCAGCTTTTCTGCGATGCCGATGAGCGCGAGCATGCCTACTGCCGCGTCGGCGCCGGCGGCAAACGCGCCTGCAGCGAGCGCTGCAACGGCGACGGCGGCGACGGCGGCATCGGGCACCACTGCGGCGACCACGACGACCACCACCGCGGCTTCGGCTGCGACAGCGGCATCGTCAAGCAGCGCGAAGAGCGGCGCCTCGGAGACGGCGGCGGCCAGTGCACCACAGACGGCCCAAGGGTCCGATGTGAAGCTGCCGCCGCTGCCGGCGCCCGAACCGCCGATGACACGGTACTGGGCGGCCTATGGGGCATGCATGCAAGCGCGGGGTTACGTCGTCATGCAGTAATCCCTGTTGCAGCCTCGTTGCTGTGCCCTGTTCTTTCTGACCGCGGCGCCGGAAGTCGACGCCCGTTTGCGACATGGCAATGCTTAGCGACATCACCTCCGATCAGCACGATTTCCCCCGCTGCGGGCTCTGCGGAGCGCTGCTAGCCGGACGCTTCACGGCCTGCCCTTCATGTCATGCGCGCTCAATCAATGCACTCGACGTGCTTCCGTCACAGGCTTCGTCCAGCACGTCGTCGTCCACCGGAATTGCGCTGGGCCCAACCCGGCCGATGCCTGTCACGCGACTGCCGCTGCCGAAGCCGTGGAGTCCGTCCTCGAGGGCCGTGCGCGATTCGTTCTACCTCACCTGCGAGTACGAACCGACGGCCACCGTAGCCAGCCATCGAAGACTGCGCCGGCAGGCAGCCCTCGGCATCCTCTCTCTGCTGCTGGCATCCGTCGCGTATCTGGGCTTCATCAGACAGAGCAGCGACTCGGATAACAGCGCCCCGGCGGTATCCGGCAGAGTGATGGTTCAGAAAGCGAAGCCGCCTGTTGCCATGGCACAGCGGCCCGCCGCCGTGGCGCCGCCGGCTCCACGTCATGTGGCAACAGCGGTGGCAACTGCGGCGGCAGCTGCAGCGGCAGTTGCAGCACCCGTTGCAACGGCAGCAGCGGCGCCGCCCGATGTGAAGCGCGCCGTCAGCAAACCGGACAAACCGCGCGTCGACGTTTCGAAGCATCTCCGCGCCGCGCGCGCCGATCTGCAAAAGAGCAATTTGGCGGCGACCAAAGCAAGGCTCTCGGCGGCCATCGCCGCCCAACCGGGCAACCCCCACGCGTTGCGCATGCGCTCCACGCTGAGCGAGCGCGAACAGCAGCGCGACTCGTTGCTCAGCGTCGCGCGAGGCTGCGAATACATCGAACAATGGTCATGCGTCTCGCACAACGCGGGCAACGCGCTACTCGTCGATTCGAGCAGCGCAGAAGCGAAGCGCCTCGTCGAGCGCGCCATGCGGGAGTCGGAAGTCGCGAGCGTCGTGACGGCCGAGCCTGCGCCCGCCCCGTCGCATGAGGAGAACAACCCGGCAACCCATCATTGAACCGGCATTGAACCGCGTCTGAACGAGCGATCCAGCCAGGACTGCCGGCGGGCCCGGCCGCCTTGAGCGAACTACTGGACCGTTGGCCATTACCGCGCCACTACCTGGCCACTACCGGGCACGAATGCGCCGCTGCCAAGCCACTGCCAGGCCACTACCGGAGCACTGCCAGGGCACTACTGGGCACTACTGGGCACTACTGGGCACTACTGGGCACTACTGGGCACTACTGGGCCACTGCCAAGCCACTGCCAAGCCACTGCAAAGCCACTACCCGGCCACTACTGAGCCACTACCAAGCCACTACCGGGCCGGCACAGCAAGACACACTTGATGCGCAATCGCCCGGTAACGGGCGGCGGTATCCCTGAGCGTCAGGCCGGCGAGCGAGCGTTGCGCGCGCGCCTGCCCCAGCGCAAGGACAATGGCGTCGGCATAGCTTTGCACGTTGTCGGTATCGACAAGCTGGACACACGGATAGCCGTTCGCGAATGCAAACGACGGAATCGTGCTGGCAACGATCGGAATGCCCGAAGCCAGCGCTTCAAGAAACGCCACGCTGTGCGCCTCGGAGCGCGACGGCATGGCGAACACGCTCGACTCCGACAGCACGCTCGCCACATCGGTGCGCGGCCCGGCAACCACGACACGGTCCGCCAGACCCAACTGGCCCACCAGCTCGATGACCGCACGCTGATAGCCGGGATCTTCAACCACGCCGTACAACATCAGGCGCGCGTCTTTCACCTGCTTGAGCACCTCGCTGAAGGCGCGCACCGTCAGAAGCTGATTCTTCACCGACGCATACCTGCCGATCTGCACGATCTGCGGCGCGCGGCCGCTGCGTTCCACACCGTCGGTGAAGACGAACCGTGCGAGGTCCACGCCGTTGGGAACGACCGTCATCGACGGATGCGGTCCGATGGCCTGCGCGTAGTCCGTCACGCCCTGCTGCGACACACCGATCACGGCCCGGGCACGTCCTGAGAGGATGTGTTCGACGCGCCGGAACAGCGGGCGCTCGAAGTCGTTGGTCGCCGAATGCATGACATAGACGACCGGCACGCGAAGCGGCAACGCGCGAGCGTAGAACGACGGAATCGTGGCGTGCGCGAAAATCACGTCCGGACGGAAGCTGCGCACCGTGAAAAACAGATTCCACAGCTTGCGGGCCGCGCGATGCCGCCGCAGCGGAAACCCGCACAGCACGCCGTGTTTCTGGAGTTCGTCCCGCAGCGGCATGAATTCCGCATGCGACGGCAACAGCGACGCGACGCACACCGCCATGCCGTCGGCGCGCTGATCGATGGCGAGATCCTTCGCGAGAACTTCGGCGCCGGACAGCCGCGGCGCCAGAACGAGATGAAGGACGCGCATCATGAGGCCCTTGCAGTCAGCGTTCGACACAGCATCCATGTCGCCGCGCAACCCAGACCGAGCGTCATCGACCACGCGATCCCCGTGACACCCCACCAGTGCGTCGCAAGAGGCGCGCTCACCAGCAGCACCACGACCTGAATCGCCGATGCGTGCACGGTCGCCTTCGCGTCGCCCACCGCGCGCAGATACGCGACCAGCACCGCGATCAACGCGCCGATCGCCATGTTGATCGCGAGGATTCTGAACAGCGGCACCGCGGGCAGCCACGCCGGACCGAGAATCAGCGAGAACAGCGGCTCGGCAATCAGCCTCAGCACTTCCACGAATCCCGCCAGACCCAGCGCGATCACCAGAAGATAGAGCTTGATCAGCCGCGACGCGCCGTGCGGATTCCTGCGATGATGCGCCGCGAACGTCGGGAACAGGTATTGCGACATGGCGATCGCGGCGTCCGCCAGCAGCATCTGCGCGAGGCGCGACGACATCTGATAGCTGCCCAGTTGCGTCGGCCCGAGCAGCTTGCCGACGACCACCTTGTCGAACTGATTCAGCAGCAGATTGATGACGCTGCTCGCCCAGATCCAGCGGCTGAAGCCGACGTAGTGACCGATGCCCGACCACACGGCGCGCACCGGTGGGCGCGGCTTCATCGTGAGCCACGTGAGCGTGCTTTTCAGCGTTTCGCCGGCCACCAGGCCGAGCAGCACCGAGGCCGCTCCGGCACCGAAATACGCAAGGGCGAGCCCGGCCGAACAATCGACGAACGCCGCCGCCACTTCGACACCGGCAATCTGCTGGAAGCGCCGCTCGCGCTGCACGACGAAGTAAGCGGGGGAAGCCAGGCCGCGCAACAGCGGCAGCGTCGCGGCGAGCTGCAGCAACACCAGCGAGCCGTCGAGGTGAAACTGGCTGCCCAGCACCGGCGCCAGCGCGACCAGCAGCAGCGAAATGAGCACACCGCGCGCCGTCAGCGTCGTCCATACCGCGCCGAGTTGCGAACGGGTCGGCGGAAGTTCGCCTTGAATGACCGCCTGCGCGAGGCCGGTGTCCGACAGCGCCTCGGCGATCGCGACTGCAAGCAGCGCCACGCTCACGCTGCCGATCGCCGCCGGTCCGAGCATCCGGCCAATCGCAAGAAACTTGATCGCGACCAGTCCACGCACGACGAACTGCTGCAGCAGCACCCAAGTCGCCGCACTCGCGCCGAAACTGGTCGCCATCGAAAGCGCCGGAAGCCTGGTCGCCCGCAAGCTGTTTCTCCGTGGAATCGGAACGGCGCTGAATCCGGCCAAGCAACGATTCAACGGAATCGCTGCGATGTGCCGCCGGCGCATAATCAGTGAGGTGCACCAGCCAGGCTGGCGACGTTTTCATCGAACTCCATTCAGGACCTTACCGCGAGAGAATCGGCGACAACCGCCATCAGCTAGGCCGCTTCAGCCGAAGCTATTGCGCTCTGGTACGTTGACCCACAAATCGGATCAGATTGACGGGTCCCCTCGCGCCGGCGATGCTAACGTTGATCCGCCAACGATCCGCGAGAGGATGCGCGCGAGCCGCCGTCCTGGCGCTTTTCCACAACGCACATGCCGTACATGCCGCACATGTCAACTGACGCGCTGGAACAAGACTACGTCCTGATTGTCGAGCCCAATCTCACCGGGCATCGCTGGCGTTATGTCGAGTGGACCATGCAGGCCTGTGCGGAAGCCGGCTATCCGTGCATTCTCGCCACCGAGTGTGCCAACGAGGATCATCGGCTCGCCCGGCAGATCATCGCCGCCGACCGGCGCGACACGGAAATCGCGTTTGTCGATCCGGAGGAGCGTCCCCGCGGCCTGTTGCGCGACCCCAACGAATACTGGCGCTTTCACCGCTATTTCAAGCGCGTGTACAAGATCGTCAGCCGCGCGCAACCGATCAGGCTCGTGGTCGTTCCGTACGTCGACTATTTCTTTTATGCGCTGCCGTTTCTCGGCTCGCCATTCGGCAAGACGCCGTGGATCGGTATCACGATGCGCGCGACCTTTCATCATCACAAGGTTGGCATCAAGGCGCCCGACCGTCCGTTGGTCAATGCGATCAAGGCGCAGCTCTTCAAACGCGCGGTGAGATCGGCGGGATTGCGCACGCTGCTCACCATCGATCCCACGCTGCCGGAGTGGTCGGCGCGCAGCGCATCGAAGTCGAGCGCGGCGATCGCCTACGTGGCGGACCCCTTTCCGGATGAGCATGCGGAAAACCCCGTGCTCGCCCGCGAACGGCTCGGACTGGACTCCGAACAGCGCTACCTGCTGGTGTACGGCGCCATCACCGAGCGCAAAGGCATCTACGAACTGGTCGAGGCGCTGACGCGTCTGGACAATGCCCCCACGCTGATCGTCGCCGGCGAGCAGGACGCGGGCACGCGCCATTTCATGCGCAACCATGTCCGCGGCCTGAAACCCGCACCGGTGATTCTCGACGCGTTCATCTCAAACGATCTCGAGCGCGATCTGTTCTCCGCCTGCGACGCCGTCTGGCTGGGTTACAAGGGACACTACGGAATGAGCGGCGTGCTCGTGCAGGCGTACCGCTTCGGCAAGCCGGTCATCGCGACCGAAGACGGGCTGATCGGCTGGTTCAGCCGGCGCTGTGAGCTGGGGCCGATATTGAGCGACCTGAGTACGGCGTCGATCGGCAAGGCCATCACCGAAGTCGCCACCTCGTGGCCGCATGCGCCGGAGGCCGTCCCGTCCGCTCGCGAAGATCTGCTGTCGCGGCATACGCTCGGGCAATTCAAGCAGACCTTGCTTCAGCAGATGGCCTGAAGCAGCGGCACATTTCAGCGCACCTCGGCACACGCCCGCAACCAGCGGCAATCAACGACAACCCACGACAACCCACGGCGACCCTCGGCAACCCGCGCGCAATCAGCCGGCCGGTTCGCTGCCCGCGCCCGGTTCGGCACGACGCCGCGCGGCGAGAACCGCGATGCGCGGATCGGCGGGCTCGGCGGTCGTGGTGGAACTGGGGGCGCCCTCGGCGGCCGGCCGCGCGGGTTGCCGATGCCGCGATGGCGGGCCTTCGGCGGCGAGCGCCTCTTCACGCACCGCACTGCTGCGCTTTTCCGGAAAGAGCGCGTTGCGCATGAGCAGGAACGGAAATTCGATCGCGCGCGTCGTCACGTAACCGATCAGGATGGCGAACGCGAACTGCGCGCTCAGTGCGAGAATCCACGTCAGGCTCGGCGCGAGGCCAAGCGCGGTCGCTTTGCGAATCAGCATGTCGCCGGGTGCGAGCGCAAGCGAATGCCATAGGTAGATGCCGTAAGAATAAAGGCCGACCCATGCGATCGCGCGATAGACCAGCGAAGAGCGAAGCGATCCTGAATGTTCGAGCACCAGCACGAGCAACGCGGCGAAGCCGAGCGCCTGAATCGTGTAGCCGATGCTTTCGTCCAGCACCAGATTTTTCGTGGCAAACGCCAGCCACATGCACAGCACGACGACCATGGCGATCAGCAATCCTGTGCGCTTCGCCAGCCGCTGATAGACGGCCGGTCTCATCCAGTAGACCGCGGACAGAATCACGCCGACCAGCAAACTGTCGATCCGGTACTGCGTGTAGGCGAAGGCGCCTTCCAGGTTTCCGTGCGCCACCGCGAAGCAGCGTGCCGTGAGCACCACCGCGCAGATCGCGGTCAGGATGCTGACGATGGTCCACACGCCCAGACGCCAGCGGGCGAACAGCAACAGGAGCGCCGGCAATACGAGGTAAAAGTGCTCCTCGACCGCGAGGCTCCAGGTCTGCGTAATCGAGGTGCCCAGATAGTTCTGCAGATGGACCAGGTTCTGGAACAGAAACGTATTCCACGGGTGGCGGCCTGCCAGCAGATGGAAAGCGAGCAGCACGTAATACGCGGGCCAGATGCGAAAGATTCGCCGGACGATAAAACGCCGTGCGTTGACGTGACCTTTTTCGGCGTACTGCCTGAGCAGGAGACCGCCCACCAGAAAGCCGCTCAGCGTGAAAAACAGATTCACGCCTTCACGTCCGAAATTTTTCAGCGGGTACTCAATAATCTGAAGTAGAAAGTTATTCGTATGGACAGCATGAAAGTGAAACCCCATCACCGCGATAATGGCAATGCCGCGCAGGAAATCGAGCTCGATTGCCCTGCCGGCTGTGACGGGTTTCGCGCTGCCGAATAATTTCATTTTCTTCTCCGCTGACACCCTGCGCGGGCCAATGTCCCCGAATGTCCCTTTTTGCATCTTCGGTGGCGTCACGCGTGCGTGCGCGCCAACATCAAGGCATTGCCCGACAACCTGAGGGCGGCAGGGTATCTCACGCAACAGTCGGCCTTTCCTCTGTCGCCAGAACCCAGGCAATCGGCGACGAAACCGGTAGGCGAAATTGGCAAGCCGGGATATTCCCGCACAATGAACTTACGCGAAACCGCCTGGTATAAACCAACGGCGCCGGGGAGGATCAGCAATGCGCCATCAGTATGCGACGTTGTGGGTTTGGATTTTTCTGTTACCGCTTGCGCTGGACTACAAAGCGACCGACGCCAACACAGGCCACTTCGCCCAGTTCGTGTTCGTCCTTCCTGTGCTGGTCGCCGGATTGAGCCTGGCGCTGATTGCGCCACGCTTTCACGACCGCTCGCGCCTGCGCACACTAGTTACCTTTAGCCTTCTCCTGTGCGTGCTCGGCAGCGTCGTCGCCCAGTTGGTGCAGGACAACGACACCGGCAACTATCTGCGTGTCCTGCTGCCGTTCCTGCTGTTCCTGCTGGGCTACGTGGTGGCCTGCCGTCCATGGAGCGAATATCGAATCTCGCAGTTCGAGAGAGCCCTGTTCGTCGCCAACACAATTAGCCTCGTGTTCACCTTGGTGTACGGCATGGCGACGAGCGGCGGTCTCGAGGAGGTCCGGTACCGGATCATCTCCGTCACGCTGCTCGGACTCCAGGGCGTGCTGCTGCACGAATTCGTCGTCGCGAAGCGCTTTTCTTTTTTTACGGTTGCGGTGTTCGCCTTCAGCGTGATCGTCGAGTTGCTGAGCGTCACACGCAGCTTGCTGGTGGGTACGGTGTTGCTGTTCCTGATCGCGATGGGACTGTGCGCGCCGACGGTTCAGCAGATCTGGCGCGCGCTCGCGCGCAGCCTGGTCGCCGGCGTGGTGATCGCCAGTGTGGCAGGCGTGGCGGCATTGAGCTTCCCCACCGTCACCCAGCACTGGACGCAGCGTATTTTCGCGTCGGAGGAAACCACCACCGGCAAGGACCCGACCACCATCACCCGGCTCGCCGAAATGCGCGATCAGTACGACCAGGTCACCGCCGACCCCGCGACGATGTTATTCGGCGCGGGCTTCGGACACTACTATCGCTACTCGCCCGTCTACCTGCCGGATCTCGCCGGCCAGATCAGCGAGAACGACTTCTATGCGATCAGGGAATGGGCGGCCGGTCATAACTTCTGGGTGTATCAGTTGTTCGCGGGCGGCCTGCTGTTCGGCATCGGCATGCCGCTTGCCATGTTGGCCGCGCTCGCGATCTGTTTTCTCTCCTATCGTCACTGGCGAGCGGTCGTGCCGGACGCGCCGATGCTCCCTGTACTCGGCCGGGCCATCATGCTGTTTGCCGCGCTGCCGGCTACGTCGATAGGCGGCAATCCGCTCGGACCGCGTTTCTCGGGACTGGTGTTCGGCATCGCGCTCGGCTTGATGATCGCGACGCATGCGCGGCTGCAACGCGCGCTCCCGGCGAGGCCGAAGCGGGTTCGCCGGCCGCAGCAGATGCGCCCGGTGGTCGTGCCCGAGTTGCCGGGCAGGATCCAGCCCGGCATGGGCCGCGCGGACCTCGCGGCAACCTTGGGCATCTCACGTTCGGCAAGCGCCGCGGCCGGGTCCGGCGGCTTCGGCCCGCTCGCGTCGTCCGGCACGCCGTCGACGACGCGCAGCGTCAATCGATCGAATCTCGCCCGATGAAAATCCTCCACCTGCTCGCAAGCGTCGACCCACGCGCCGGCGGCCCCGTAGAAGGCGTACGCCGCAGCGGCGTAGCGATGCAAGAAGCCGGACACCAGATCGAAGTGGCCACTTGCGACGCGCCGGGCGCCGCGTACCTCGCGGCCTTTCCGTTTCCGGTGCACGCCTTTGGCCCAGTCACCAACCGCTACAGCTACAGCGCGCACCTCGCGCGCTGGCTGCGCGCCAACGCACGCCGCTTCGACGCGGTGATCGTCCACGGCTTGTGGCAATACCACGGCCTTGCCGCGTGGAGGACGCTCAGAAGAAGCGAGGTGCCGTACTACGTGTACGTTCACGGCATGCTCGATCCGTGGTTCAAACAGTCGTATCCGCTCAAGCACCTCAAGAAATGGCTGTATTGGCCATGGGCCGAATACCGTGTGCTGCGCGACGCGCGCGCCGTCATCTTCACGACGGAAGAAGAGCGCACTCGCGCGCGGCAATCGTTCTGGCTATACCGGGCCAATGAACGGATCGTGCCGTTCGGCACGACGGTTCCTTCGCTCGACGCCGGCTCCGTACGCGAAGCGTTCCTGCAAGCCGTGCCGGGTTTGCGCGGCAAACGCATCGTGCTGTTTCTCGGCCGCGTGCACGCCAAGAAAGGCTGCGATCTGCTGATCGAGGCCTTCGCGCGCATCGCCGGCCACGATCCGGCATTGCATCTCGTCATCGCGGGACCCGACGAGACCGGCTGGGTTGCGCAGTTGCGCGCGCAGGCAGCCGCGGCCGGCGTCGCGCATCGGCTCAGCCTGCCGGGCATGCTGCAAGGCGATCTCAAGTGGGGCGCGTTTCACGCAAGCGACGTCTTCGTCCTGCCGTCGCACCAGGAGAACTTCGGCGTGGCGGTTGCAGAAGCGCTCGGCTGCGGGCTGCCCGCGCTGATCTCCGATAAGGTCAACGTCTGGCGCGAGATCGAAGCGGACGGCGCGGGCCTCGTCGCTGCCGACACGATCGACGGCACCGAACAGAACCTCGTGCGCTGGTATGAACTCGACGACGACGCCCGGCAGAACATGCGCGCGCAAGCACGCCGCACTTTCCATGCGCGCTTCCGGATCGAAACCATGGTCGGCGCGTTGACGGCTCTGCTTGACAGCAGAGGCAGCGCCGAGCTGCGCGAACCTACGCTCGCCGCTCTGCGAGAAGCGACCCAGCAAAGCCAGTGAGAGGATGCGCGCGGCATCCCGTCAGCGGCCGGGTCGCTGTTCCTTCCGGGTCACTGTTCCTTCATCAACGGCGTCAACGAAGAGGCTGCGATCGGCAAGGTGTCGATTTTGACCTGGGTCGGCATCGTCATCATGCCGCTGTTGGCCACCACGTCCGGCGTATCGAGTTGCCGGACCAGATGCCCGGCGAGGCGCAGCGAAAGCGCGGCAATCGTGATGGTCGGAAAGTTCGCGCCGACCGTCGGAAAGACCGAACTGCCGGCCACATAAAGATTGCCGATCCCGTGCACCTTGCAGTCGCGATCGACCACGCCTTCGCGCGGCGAATCGTGCATGCGCGTCGTGCCCATGTGGTGCCACGTTCCCTCCAGCTTCGCGGGCCAGGGACGGCCCTCGAGCGGCGCGTCGAGTTCGACGTCCGCAATCCCGGCCATCTGCAACTCCTGCGCAAGCAACGCGAAGGTTCTGTCGAACGTGCGCTGGACCTGGGCGCCAAGCCGCCATTCCACCTTGACGCGCGGCATGCCCAACTGGTCGCGCTGATTGCACAAGGTCACGCGGCTGTCGCGATTGGGCTCCGCTTCGACGATGGCCTGCAGCGTCACACCGGTAATGAGCGCCGGCCACTGATACAGCCGCGTCAAGCCGTAGCCCACGGTGTCGAGCGGATGCGACGCCATGGTGATGAGGTCGGCCTTCAGGCTGCGGCCCGGCTGGTCTTTGGACAACAGCGCTTCCTTGCAGCGGATCAGCGCCTCGGACCCTTTGCTGCCCTCGCCGTAAAAGCGCGAGTAGAGCCATACGCGCGAATTGAGCAATTTCTCGCGCTCCATCAGTTCCTGCTTCGGCGCGAATTGCGAGGAGATCTTCGTGCCGTGCGCGGAGACCGCGGCATTCTGATAGTGGTACTTGATGTCATACAGTTTGTTGCGCGCGAGTCCTGGGCGAAAACGCACTGTCCCCGACATCATCCGCGGATGGTCCATGAAGAAGCGGCCCACCAGATCGTTGCCATTGCCGAGGCCCGCGGCCTGGACATTGTTCGATGCGAGCAGCAGCCGCGCGTTCTCGATGCCGCCCGTCGCCAGCACGAAGATCTTGCTCACCACCGACATCCTGCGTCCGCCGAGCGTCGCCACCTGGACGCGCGAAATGCTCGACGCCTGGGCGTCGGCGTCGATGTTCAGCACGTTCGCATACAGGAACACCCGCACGCGCGACGAACGGGACAGCTCGTCGCGATACAGCTTGCCGAAGCGCACAGGCGGGCTGAACTGGGCCACGGTGTCGCGCATGTCGCCGGTCGCGAGCGGAATGCGGCGCACGTCGTGGCGGCCGATTTCGCGCTCCCAGTAAGCGGGGTCGAAATTTTGCGGGCCGAGCTTCAGCAGCTCGTGCGTGCGCGCGTAATACGGCGCCAGTTCGTCGAGACCGAAGGGCCAGCCGCTGTGCGGTATCCAGTCGCGCTTCTCGAAGTCCCATGGATCCAGCGGGCGGCACCATCCGCCCCAGCAATTGCTGCTGCCGCCGAAGTAGCGGCTACGGGAACCGTCCGCGAATGAATACGGAAGACCGGCGTTCTCACCGCGATAGAGATCGCGCGTTTCGTCGTCGGGGCCAAAGCCGCCGCTTTCGAGCATGCAGGTGTCCACCCCCGCCCTCGCCATCTCGAGTGCGAGCGTGATGCCCGCCACTCCGCCGCCAACGATGCAGACTGCCGCCTCGATGACCGTGTTCTGTTCGACGTTGCGAGTATCGATAAACATCCCAGCTCCCCATCTTTCTTCATGCAATTCTCGAGTACGTGGTTGCTTGCCGGTCCGGCTGGATGAGCCGCCGGGCCGGCAAGCAACCACGCACACGCCGTCGGCGCGCCGTCACCGGCGCCACAGCGGGCATCGAGCGGCAAGCGTCGATCGACAAACCCGTTGCGGCCGCCGACATCCGGCGAGCAACGACCTCGGCCTCCTCAGCGTAATGACGCTGCGGTTCTGTATCTGTGCTTCAGGCCACGGAATCGAAGCGATTCCTGATGAAGCGGCATGGATTGCCGCCATACACGCCGCCCGGCGCGAGCGAGCGATGCACGACGGACAAAGGCGTCACCACGGCCGAACGGCCGATCGTCACGCCCATCTGCACGACACACTTCGACGTAATCCAGACACCGTCCTCGATGACGATAGGGGCCACGCGCAGATCCATCGTGCTGCGCATGTCGTGAGATCCGGCGCTCAGCAACGTACCCTGCGAGATGCAGACGTTCGAGCCGATGCGGATCATGGCCTGGTTGTAGATCCAGACGTCGACGCCGAACCAGCAGTTCTCGCCCACCTCGAGATTCCACGGCGCCTTCACGCGCAGCGGATGCACGAACCGGCACCCGGTGCCGATCTTCGCGCCGAACAGCCGTAGCAGCGCGACGCGGATGAATGAAAGGGGCAGCAGCTTGTTGTTGATCACACAGGCTTCAACGACAAACCAGATGAGTTCGATGAGAATGCCGCGCTTCGCGCGGTAGTTTCCCTTCCCGGCAAGACTCAGATCGATGACGCGGCCGTTTTCGCGCACGCCGTTCACGTCCGGCGCAGCGGGTGCGTCGGGTACGTCCGGTACTTCCGGCATGCGGCCGATCTGCGGATCGTCGGCTACGTTACCCATCAGTTCTCTCCTGACGCGCGCGGTAGTAAACATACCCATCTGTACCGCGCGTGGTGCCATTATGTTGCGGCGCCCGGCGACGCTTTGCGCTATGGCCGTCCGGGGAGGCCTTTTGGCGGCTACATGCGTGCTGCGTGGCGCACGATAGGCTTATCGCGACCGCATCTGTCCGGGGACTACGATGAACACTTCGCTTCGTCATGCCGTTACCTCGCTGTTCGCCGCCATTGCTTCGTGCGTATGCGCCGCCCCGGCGCTCGCCCAGGGGGCCGCCGGCGCACCGGCCGCACCCGCTGCGCGCGCGGCGGCTCCTGCTCCCGGCTACGGCGGCAACGCCATGGCGCCGAAAAAAGATGGCCGGGCGGCTCATCGTGCGAGCGAAGAGCAGTTGCTCGGCGCTCCACAGGAATACGGCAGCCCGACCGACTTGCCGCGGCGCAATACCGTCGACGCCCAGCAGGCGGCCCTGCTCGACGAGCAGCGCATGAGCATGACCGCCACGGGTCCGGGCGGGCAGCCGGCGCCGCTCAAAGGTCAACGCAACAAGGCGCCGCTCGCGGCCGCCAACGGCAAAGCGCGCGGCGCCGCCCAGGCCCGTCCGAACGCGAACGACGCCATGCTGCCCGCAGCAGCGGCGAAGACCACCTACGCCGACCCGTACGACCTCACCGGCACCGGCAAGCGCGGCGTTTACCGCTCTCCGTGGTGATGTCGCCTTCATAACCGCGCCGTGTGCCGGATCAATCCGGCGCGGCTTCCTCCGCGGTGGCGGGCTTGGCCCGCGTTGCAGTTGCCGTCGTCGTCGCCGCCGAAGCAGTCGAAGGTCCCGGGACAAAACGCGTTGCCGGGCTTTTTGCGCGTTGTTCCGCCCCCGCCGCACGGACCAGCATGGCAAGCCGCTCTTCGAGCGTACGGATCGTCGCCTGCGGCGACAGCGCGCGCTCGGCATACTCGCGTGCAGCGAGGCCCAGTTCCGCACGGCGCTGCGGATTGCTGGCCAACGCGCTGATCGCCGCTGCAAGCGCAGGCACGTCGTCGGGCGGCACCACCACGCCACGTGGCGCCACTTCGTCGAATAGGCCCGTACCTCGACGGGCCATCGCCACGATGGCCCGTCCGCTTGCGAACATGCCGGTGAGCTTGGACGGCATCACCAGATCCGCTGCATCGCCGCGCTGCGGCAACACGTGGATATCGGCGAGGTTGAGCAATTCGTTCAAACGCTCCGCCGGTTGCAACGGAATGAAAATGCAGTTCGACAATGCCGCGCAGCGTTCGAGCAAACCCTGTTTCGCGGCCCCGCTGCCGCAGAAAACGAACGTGAGGTCGGGGCGTACGGCGAGCAATGCCGCCGCGTCGGCGAGCGTTTCGATGCCCTGCTTCGCGCCCATGTTGCCCGAGTACAGAACCACCTTCTGTCCGCGCGGAATATGCAACTGGCGCCGATATTCGCTCGCTTGCGCGAGCGGAAAAATCTTCGAGGCGTCGACCCAGTTGGGCAGGCACACGATCCGCGTCGGGTCCACGCCCTTCATCAGCGCGCGCGTGATCATCTGCCTGGAAATCGACGACACCGCATCGAAGCGCCGCAGCAATGCGCTTTCGATCCAGCGCGCGAAGCGGGCGCCGCGCGGGCTCTTCAGCAGACCGAGATCGAAAGCCGCGTCGACCTCGTAGTCCTGAATATGCAGCCACGCGCTCGCCTGTGCGATGCGCGCCAGCGCGAGCGCGCCGGGCGCGCACATCAGCGTCGGGGCAATCAGCACGACCGCATCGGGACGCCATCGCGCCTGCATGGCAAGCAGCGGCAACGAGGTCGTCGCGAAACTCGCGAGATGCGCCATCCGCTTCACGCCGCTGGGCCGCGACGGCACCCATAGCGGCGCGCGCCAGACCGTCACGCCGTCGCGCATTTCGCGGCGGAACCGCCACCACGAATAGCCCGCGGCAATCCGCCATTCCGGGTAATAAGGCGGTGCGCACACCACGCGAACCTCGTGCCCGCTGCCGGCCAGAAGCGCAGCCATTTCGGCCGTGTACTTGCCCGTCCCGGTCAGTTCAGGCGCGTAGTTGAGGCCGTATATCAGAATCTTCATGGTGGCAGCCAGAACGTGTTGGAGCTTCGCTTACGCGACTCGACCGGGCAATGCGCGTCAGTCGCTCAGCATCAGCGCGCAGCCTCGCGCAATATTGGCGGCGGCCGAAGGCGGATCGAAGCGGCGAATCACGTCCATGCAGCGGCGCGCGGTGCCGCCCGCGTCGGCGAAAGCCTCGATCGCCTTGAGCATCGTGCGCTGCAATGCGGCGACATCGCCGGCGGTGAACGCATAACCGCTGACGCCGTCGATCACGAGCTCCGGCACGCAGCCGCAACTCTCGCTGACGACAGCCGGGCAGCCATGCGCGAGCGCTTCGTTGACAACCAGTCCCCACGGCTCGCTATAGCTCGGCAGCACGAGGCAGGTCGCGCCGTAGTACTCGTGTGTGAGCGGTTCGTCCTGCAGACTGCCGGCGAAGGTCACGGCCGTGCCGAGCTCGAGTTCGGCGACCTTCGCGTGCAGGACCTCTGTCATCGGCCCGGTGCCGACAATGCGCAATTTCGCGGCCGGAATCCGCCGCCGCAATCCGGCGAAGGCTTCGATCAGCGTGCCGATGCCCTTCTCCTCGGAGAGACGGCCGACATACAGGAACACCGGCGGATTGCCGGCACGGCTCGCGACTCGATCGACCAGCGCGCGCTCCGGCGAAAACGACCCGGGCAACGCGGCGGCCTGGCACGGCACGAAAATCTTGTCCCGCTTGGCGCCGAGCGACAGCAGATATTCACGGCTGCGCTCGCCGAAACCGAAGTAGCCGTCGCAGAGCGAAAAGAACACCCGTTTCGGGATCGACGTGAGGAGCCGCTTGGGCCGATCGCGCGCGGTCGAATCGACGAACACCGCGCGCCGCTTGCCGGTCACGATGCACGCCGCCAGCATCGCCCAGTATTCCGGACGGTGATAGCCCGGCAGGATGATCAGATCCGACTTGGCGCGCAGCACTTCCCACGTGAGCCGCGCGATCATCTTCAGCGTGGGCACGTCTTCATAGCAGCCGTCGAACAGTTTTTGCATCGGATAGCGATGATACGAATAGTCGACGTCGGAAAAGCCGACCCGGTCGTGCTCCGTATCCGCGATCTGGACCATGGAGTAGCGAATCGCTCCGGATGCCGAAATTTTGTGCAACGCAGAGAACACGACACCTTTATGGCGCGACCATACGACATTGTGGAAGATCGTGACTGACGCTGTCATTTGTGTGCCACCCCTCGAAAAATCGTCTTTTTGCCCGTTGCGCGCACTGCCCGCGCGAAGAGCCCCAAGCGTTCCTGAAGATCCGAAAACAGCGCTCGGCAGCTCGCCGTGCCCGCCTAGGCCTGCAAGGCGGCAGCGGGCGTCGAGCCGGCGCGTGATGCAACGAAATCACGATAAGTAGCCGCGATGCCCTGCTCGAGGCCGATCGTCGCGTGCCAGTTCATCCCCGCCAGCCGCGACACGTCGAGCAGCTTGCGCGGCGTGCCGTCCGGCTTGGACGTATCGAATACGAGTTCCCCCTCGAAGCCGACGACCCTGTTGATGCATTCGGCGAGTTCGCGTATCGACAGGTCGTCGCCGACGCCGACGTTGAACAGGCCCTCGGTCACGTTGTGCTCGAGGATGAAGAGCGTCGCCGCCGCCAGATCGTCGACGTGCAGAAACTCGCGGCGCGGCGTGCCCGACCCCCACACCGTCAACGTGGCGGCGCCGCTCACTTTCGCTTCGTGCGCCTTGCGCAGCAGGGCCGGCAATACGTGGCTGCTGTTCAGGTCGTAGTTGTCGTTCGGGCCGTACAGATTGGTCGGCATCAACGCGACGAACTGGGTGTTGTACTCGCGGTTATAGGCGTCGCACAGCTTGAGGCCGGCGATCTTCGCGATCGCATACGCGTCGTTGGTCGGTTCGAGCGCCGAAGTCAGCAGATACTCTTCGCGAATCGGCTGCGGGCATTGCTTCGGATAAATGCACGACGAGCCGAAGAACACCAGCCGCTCGACGTGGGCCCGATACGCGGCATGGATCACGTTGGTTTCGATCACGAGGTTTTCGTAGATGAATTCGCCAGGTCTCGTCGCATTGGCGAGAATGCCGCCCACCCGCGCGGCCGCCAGCAGCACGACATCGATCTGCTCGTCCTCGAAGAAGCGATTCACGGCCGCCTGATCCGTGAGATCGAGTTCCGCCCTGGAACGCGTGACGATGTCGCGATAGCCGTCGGCGAGGAGGCGCCGAACCAGCGCGGAACCGACCATGCCGCGGTGGCCCGCGACGAAGATGCGTGCGTGTTTGTTCATCGCCATCACTCGTGGTGTTCCAGTGTCGTGAAGCCGGCCAGCGTGACGAGCGCATCGCGTCTCGCGATCTGGTAATCGGCGCGCACCATTTCCTTGACGAGCGCGCTGAACGGCGTGGTCGGCCGCCAGCCGAGACGCGCGTGCGCTTTCGACGGATCGCCGAGCAGCGTCTCGACTTCCGCCGGCCTGAAGTAGCGCGGATCGACGCGCACCACCACATCGCCCGGCGACATCTTGATTTCGCGTCCCTCGACCTTCTCGACAATCCCGACCTCATCCACGCCGGTGCCTTCGAAGCGCACCGTCGCGCCCAGTTCAGCGGCGGCATGCTGAACGAATTCGCGCACGCTGTACTGCACGCCGGTGGCGATCACGTAATCCTCCGGCTGCTCCTGTTGCAGCATGCGCCATTGCATCTCGACGTAATCGCGTGCATGGCCCCAGTCGCGCAGCGCCGACAGATTGCCGAGGTACAGCGTCTTCTGCATGCCCACGGCAATACGCGCCATGGCGCGCGTGATCTTGCGCGTCACGAAGGTCTCGCCGCGCACCGGCGATTCGTGATTGAACAGAATGCCGTTGCACGCGTAGAGCCCATAGGCCTCGCGGTAATTGACGGTCGTCCAGTAGGCAAAGAGCTTGGCGACCGCATAGGGGCTGCGCGGATAGAACGGCGTCGTCTCCGATTGCGGAATCTGCTGCACCAG
This sequence comes from Paraburkholderia lacunae, assembly GCF_003353175.1. Lineage (GTDB taxonomy): Bacteria > Pseudomonadota > Gammaproteobacteria > Burkholderiales > Burkholderiaceae > Paraburkholderia > Paraburkholderia lacunae. The sequence continues at coordinate 65,183 of NZ_QHKS01000032.1, forward strand.
ACCGTACAGCTCCGAGGTCGAGGCCTGATAAAAGCGCGTCTTGTGCTGAAGCCCCAGAATCCGGATCGCTTCGAGAATGCGCAAGGCGCCGAGGCCGTCCGCGTTGGCCGTGTATTCGGGTTCCTCGAACGACACCGCCACGTGGCTCTGGGCCGCGAGGTTGTAGATTTCGTCCGGCTCGACGCGCTGGATCACCCGCAGGATGCTCGTCGAGTCGGTCAGGTCGGCGTGATGCAGGAAGAGCCTCTGCTCCGGGTCGTGTGGATCGCGGTAAAGATGATCGATCCGGTCGGTGTTGAACAGCGATGACCTGCGTTTGATGCCATGCACGTCGTAGTCCTTGGCGAGCAGCAGCTCAGCCAGGTACGACCCGTCCTGTCCAGTGATGCCGGTAATCAGCGCGACCTTGCGTTTCATGAAGCATTCTCCTTGGTGAACGTTTCGAACCCCTTGTCGCAGCGCGGTTGAACGGTGGTGGTCGGCCGCTGGCCGCCGTTTCAACCCGCGATGCTGTCGTATCCGTAGTAGCCGCCGTGATAGCCCGAACCGAGGAATGCCCCTTCCTGCGGCACGTCGGTGAGCAGCACGCCTTTGAGCGACACCCCGCCGTTATGCAGCCGCTTGGCGGTTTCGGATATCTCGTTCAATGGATGGCGGCCGTAGCGCACCACCAGCAGCGCCGTGCCAGCGTATTTGCCGATCACGGTCGAGTCGGTCACCGCGAGCACGGGCGGCGTGTCGACGATGATGAGGTCGTACCTCGACTTCAAATCGTCGAGCATCATCTCGAAGCGTTTGCTCATCAGCAGCTCGGATGGATGCGCGGGCAGCGTGCCCTTGGCCAGCACGTCGAGTCCCGGCAGGACGTCGCGCTGGATCATGGCATGCAGATCGCCGCCGCTCAGCACATCCGAGAGCCCCGGCTGGTGTCCGATACCGAAATGCGAATGGACGTCGCCGCGCCGCATGTCGCCGTCGATGATCAGCACGCGCTTGTTCGCGGACGCGACCAGCGCCGACAGATTCACCGACAGGAACGACTTGCCGGTATCGGGCCTCGAGCCGGTGATCATCACGACGTTGTTGTCGGCATGGTCGAGCGACAGTTGCAACGAAGTCCGCAGATTGCGCACGCCTTCCACGGCGATGTCCTGCGGCGCCTGCTCGGCCAGCACGTGCAGCCCGCGGCGGCGCAGCATGACGTTTTCCTGCAGCCGCAGCTGATGCTGGCTTCTCGGCACCACGGCGAACACCGGCACGCCGAGCACGGCCTCGATTTCGTCCGGACGCTCCACGCCGCCATACATCGCGCGCTTGAAGAAGGTCAGCATGATGCCGATCAGCAAGCCGCCGCCGAGCGAGATCAGGATCGCCAGCACGCGCTTCGGACGCACCGGTTCGTCCGGCGCCTCGGCAAAATCCACCACACGCACGCTGCCCACCTGGCCGGCTTTCGCCACCCTGAGTTGCTGCGCGCTGTTGAGCAGGTTGGTATAGAGCTCCGTGTCGACGTGCACGTCGCGCAACAGCCGCAACGCCGTCTGTTCGGTATCCGGCATCACGGCCACGCTTCGATTCATGTTGTTCTGGGCACCCTGCAAGGCCGCGATCTGTGCGTCGAGTGCCGCTACTGCCGGGTGATTCGCCGTAAAGCGGGTCGACATCTCCGCGCGCTGCTGCTGCAGATCGAGCAGCTTGGTCTTGTTGTCGACGATCTGCTGCAGCAACAGCCGGCTTTCTTCGCCGAGATCGACCGTGCCGTGCGTGTTGCGGAACTTGTTATAGCGCTGCTCGGCGTCGTCGAGTTCCTTGCGCAAGCCGGGCAGTTGCTGATCGAGGAACGCCAGCATGTGCTCGGCCTCGGTCGAGCGGCTGTCCACATCCTGGCGGATGAATTGGCGCGCCATGCTGTTGACGATGTTCGCGGTCAACGCGCTGTCGCCGCCTTCGAGGCTCGCGCGAATCACGCCGGACTGAAGCGTGGTTTCCGCGACCACCAGCGCCTTTTGCAGCCGGTCGACGGTGCTCAGCGTCGAGGCACGCGACAGTTCGAAGCGCGCCCCGGCGGGTCCGACCAGCGCATCGACGTGCAGCGCAATCGGGCCGTCGGCGGTATCGGTCTGCACGGTCTCGCCGACGCGCCCCGAGAGAATGGCGATACCGTTCCTGTCGCGCAACACATACGATCCATCATTGCCTTTGATCAGCGTGAAGGTCGTGTCGTAAAGCTCCTTCGCGGTGTCGAAGCGAGACACGGCGATACGCTCGCTGCCCCACGCGTAACCGGACAGGTTGATGAACGAAGGCAGCCTGAAGCCCCACTGCCCATTCACCAGACCGGCAAGCATCCCGCCGATGAACGGCAGATAGCGCGGTGTCGCCGTGATGTCGAGGTGCAGCGCCCTGACGGTTTCCTCGGTGACCAGACGCGACTTCAGCAACTCGATCTCCGCCGCCGTCGACGGTTTGGTGTCGAACATCCCGGTGAGCGGCGGCAAAGAATCCTTGCCGTTGGCGTTGTTGTTGCCCGTCTTGTCCTCGACATGGAACAGCACGTCCGCGCGGTAAGTCGGCGGGGCGAGAAACGCGTAGGCGCACCCCAGCGCCAGCGCGACCAGCATCGCCATCACGATCGTGCGCCAGCCACGCACAATCGTGCGCAGATAGTCCGACAGGTGCAGCTCATCCTGCGCGGACACGTCTGTGTAGCGGTTTTCGAAGTTGATTGCCATTTTCTTCACCCAACAAAACCCGGCGGTTCAAGAGCAGGATTCATAGCCTCATTTCGCGACGATGACGCCCGTTACAGCGGCGTTGATTGCCGGCAGGATCAGGTTCAACACGCGGTTGAAGCGAACCAGCGAACCGTTGTCGACGTACACCACATCCTTCGGCTGAAGTTCGAACTGGTTCGCGAGCACCATCGAAACCGGCGATGTCGCATCGAGGTGATAGACCTCCGGCTGGTCGGCCGTCGAATTGCGGATCACGAACAACTGCCTCGGCGAGGCCGTGGTCGAGTTGAAGCTGCCGCTGTCGGACAGGGCCTGCGACAACGTCAACGTGCCGTTTCGCATCGGTGTGATGGTCGCCGGCTTGTTGACTTCGCCCATCACATAGACGGCGCTGTCGTCGCGCGAGGCCACCCGCACCATGTCGCCCGGTTGCAGATAGATGTCCGACGGATTGCGGCCGCGCTTGATCAGGTCGTCCACGTTGAGCGGATACGTCGTGCCGTTGCGGATCAGATCCACGCGGCTGCGGTCCGCGTTAGCGCTGAAGCCGCCGCCCAGGTTGATCGCGCTCGTCAGCGACATCGGAATGTCGTTGATCGACTGCGCGCCGGGCGTGCGTACTTCGCCGTCGAGGTAGACCTGCGCGGCACGGAACGACGCAACCCGCACCGTCACCTCGGGCTTCTGATACACGGTGCTCAGGCGCTTATGCAGCTCCTTCTGGATCGTCGCGACATCTTTCCCGGCAACGTGGACCGTTCCCGCATACGGAAACTGCACGTCGCCGTTTTCATCGATCAGGAAACCGGGCGCCGCGTCCGTCGGGCGTGCATTCGCCGCGGGTTGTCCAAGCGCCGCCGCGAGTTCAGGGTGATCCCATACGACAATCTGCAGCACGTCGCCAGGGCCGACCTTGTAAGCCGTCGGCTTGCCGAACAGCGCAAGCGTCGCGGGGCTGACGGCGGAAGACGTGCGCGCAGCGTTCATCTTGCGCAGCAACGACAGGTTGATATCGGTAATCGGTATCTGCACCTGCTGCGACGCCTCCGTGCTGTAATCCCCACCCGTGTCCTGCACCGCGGCCGGTGTAATCATTCGCTGGCCCGGTGCCAGCGAGCATGCGGAAAGCAGCGTTGCGATTGCGCAAACCAGAACGCTTCCTGTACGTATCCCAAGCGAGCCCATGATGTTTCCTCCTTGCGCCAGGTCGCTGTCCTCGGGGGAGACAGCGACCCTCGTGCTTGTTAACTACTTAGTAAGCGTTTCGATGCATCAGTCCCGCGACGATCGTCACGCCGATGATCCGCATGTCGAGTGCGAACGACCAATGCCCCAGGTAATACAGGTCGTGCGCGACGCGACGCTCCATCTTCTCGATGCGGTCGGTTTCGCCACGAAAGCCGTTGATCTGCGCCCAGCCGGTAATGCCCGGCTTGATTCGATAGCGATTGATGTAGCCGGCGACCACCTTCTGATAGAGGTCGTCGTGCTCGAGCGCATGGGGACGCGGTCCTACGACCGACATGTCGCCACGCAGCACGTTGAAAAACTGCGGCAGTTCGTCGAGGCTCGTGCGGCGCAGAAACGCGCCGACTTTCGTGACGCGCGGATCGTTGCGCGTCGCCTGCGTGAGGGTGCCTTTCTCCTCGATATGCGGACGCATCGAGCGGAACTTGTAGATCGTGAATACGCGCCCGTCCGCGCCCTTGCGCTTCTGCTTGAACAGCACCGGACCGCGCGACGAGAGCTTTACCGCAATCGCGATCGCGAGCAGGAGCGGGGCGAGGCCGATCAATGCAGTCGCCGCGAACAGGCGGTCGAAGATTTCCTTCTTCAGCATCGAACTGGCAGAGAGCGGCGAGGCGACGAGGTTGATCGCCGGCACACCGAGCAGATCGATGACGCCGCTGCCGTCGAACAACGCAATGCTGCGCACGTCCGGCATGAAGCGGATATTCACCAGATCGTCACGAAACTCGCCGATCAGCTTGCAGATCAGCGGCTCTTCGGCAAGCGACAACATGAGCCAAAGCTCGTGCACGTCGTTGGTACGGATGTAGTCGGCGAGCGCGTCCACCGAATCGAAGACCGGCACGCGCGTGCTGGTCACAGCGGAGACATCGGAGTGCGTGTTGTAGACCGCGGTGGCGCGGAAACCCGAGCCGGGCGCCGATTCGATCCGGCGAATGATCGCGTCGCACTGCGAGCCGCTGCCGACAATCGCGACCTGATGCAGATTCAGGCCGGCGCTGCGGGCACGCGCCAGCACCGCATGCGTGATCAGCCGGTAGGCGATCAGCAGGCCGCCGGTCACCGCGGTCCAGTAGGAGAACCACAGTCTCGACACGAAGTCGATGCGATGCAGCGAGTACATCAACACCAGCGCACTGCCCTGCACCATCAGCCACGCAAGCGAAACCTGGCTGGCCAGCTCCAGCTTTGAACGGCCGCGCCATGATTCGTAGACGCCGAACGCCGGAAACGTGGCCAGCGCAAACGCGGCGGAAAACATCGCCAGCGCCCAAAGGAAGCCGGATTGGGCGACGTAGTCGAAACGGATCTGAGATGCCACGGCCGCTCCCGCGAGTACCAACGCGACATCGAAAACTCGCGCGAGCAAATCCTGAAACTTGCGCATTTTGCTTACCTCGTTCTTGCCGTTCTTTTCCGCAGATGATTCCCGGCCCGCCGTTAGGAGCAGCGGCCGTAGCTGTCGTTGAACCTCACAATGTCGTCTTCACCCAGATAGGTGCCTGACTGGACTTCAATGATTTCGAGCGGCACTTTCCCCGGGTTTTCGAGCCGGTGACGCGTGCCGAGTGGAATGAAGGTCGATTCGTTTTCGCTCAGCAGAAACTGCTCGTCGCCACGCGTGACGAGCGCGGTGCCGCGCACTACGACCCAGTGCTCGGCGCGATGGTGATGCAGCTGCAAAGAAAGCTTCGCGCCCGGCGTGACGACAATGCGCTTCACCTGGAAGCGCTCGCCGCGGTCGATGGAATCGTAGAAACCCCATGGCCGCCGCACCTTGCGATGCGCGTCGGCCTCGGGCGCATGCTGCGCCTTGATGCGCGCCACCAGTCCTTTCACGTCCTGCACATGGGAGCGGTCGACCACCAGCACGGCGTCGGCTGTTTCGACTACCACGACATTGTTCGTGCCGACGCAGGCGACGAGCCGCCCTTCCGAATGGGCGTAACTCGACACCGCGCCTTCGAATGCCACGCGGCCACGGCCCGCGTTACCACAGGCGTCCTTCTCCATCGCGGCCCACACGGCGTCCCACGAACCCAGATCCGACCAGCCCGCATCGAGCCGCACGACAACGCCGGTAGGGACCGCGCCGGACGACGTGTCCGCATCGCCCAGACGCTCCATCACCGCGTAATCGATCGAGTTTGCCGAGGTGCTCAGAAAGGCATCCTCCAGCGGACGGAAATACGCGCCTTCGGTATGACCGTTGGCGAATGCGCGTTCGCACGCGGCGTGCATGTCCGGCTGCAGACGCTGCAAGGTATCGAGCCAGACGTGCGCCCGCACGATGAAAATGCCGCTGTTCCACCAATACGTGCCGGCCGCCACATACTGCGCCGCGATTTCCTCTGCCGGCTTCTCGACGAAACCGTCGATCACGTGACCGCCGTCGGGCAGTTCGGCGCCGATGCGGATATAGCCGAAGCCCGTATCGGGACGTGTCGGCGGCACACCCAGCGTGGCGATTGCGCCTTGCTCCGCGTGCCTAGCGGCGCATTCGAGCGCGCCTTGCAACGCGCGCACGTCGGCAATCGAATGATCGGCGGGCATCACGATGAGAATGGCGTCGTCGCCGTCCGCACACGCGAGCGAGGCGGCGAGCGTCAACGCAGGCGCCGTATCGCGCCGCGCGGGTTCGACGATCAGACGCGCCTCGACGCCGTTCTCATGAAGCTGCTCGGCGATCACGAAGCGGTGCTCCTCGCCGCAGACAATGATCGGCGCGGCATCCACGTTCCAGCCTGGGGGAAATCCCTCCATGCGCCGTGCGGTTGCCTGCAACAGCGAGTCGGAGCCGACCACGTCGATCAGTTGCTTCGGATAGTTTTCGCGCGACACCGGCCACAGCCGCGTGCCCGAGCCACCTGCAAGAATGACCGGCGCAATCCGCGTGCAACGCGACCCGGCTGTCCCGTTGCAAGCACCATCCGGGCCAACCGACGCAGCGCTCACAACTCCAGTTGTCAACATATTCGCATTCCTTACAATCCTTAAGAATCAACGCATTGCTCATCCGAATTGCTCAGCAAAACACTGCGCTGCCGAGGAGCCCGGCCGAGGCGCAGCGTGCGCTATTCGCCTACCATGCGGCGGCTCTGAATCCGGAATTCCGTGGGGGAAATTCTCATACGTTTGCGGAACACCTTCGCGAGCCGGTCGCCATTGCCCATGCCGGTGCGCCGCGCAATCTTGTCGACCGGCAATTCCGATTCGGTCAACAGGCTGCAGGTCACCGCAAGGCGCTCATGCAACAGGAAACTCGAGGGCGTGATGCCCATTTCCATCTTGAAGCGGCGCAGGAAGTTGCGCTCGCTCATCGCGGCGAACTGGGCCGCGTCGGCAATCGAAATGGCCTGCTGACAGTTCTCCTGCAGCCAGCGAGCCGCGGCGCGGACCTTGTCGCCCGGGCTCAGGCCGCCGTCCTCGCCGAGCAGCGGCGCAAGATTCGCGCAGGAGTCGGCAAGCAGGCGTTCTGCAACGGTGCGTGCAGCGGCGCCGCCCAGATCGCGCTTGACCATCGCAAGCGCGCTCCTCATCGATTCGAGCCGGTCGCCAGTGTCGCCGTTCGGTTCGATCTGGCGCGGCGGGACAGGCTGTTGGCGGAAATCGCCGGATTCCTTACTATCGGCGAGCGACGCAGCGTCCAGCAGCGAGCGCCCTTCTCCGATCGGACGAACCATGCCCGTGTTGCGGCGAACCCGCCGCAGCCAGGCGATCAGCCGTTCGTCGGAAGCGGCTGCGAGCGCGCCTTTGCCGCCGGCGACGTACAACGCATCGAAACCGCCGTAGTGCCGGGCGTCAAGCCCGTCGGTCCAGACGCGAAGCGCGGAGGAACAGGTCACCATGCCGCCGCCGGCCGACAGGAAGGAAACGTCGTACAGCCAGCCGCCTGAACCTGACGAGGCAAGTTCGTTGGCCGCCTGGAACACTTCGGCAACGACGCCGGCGCCCAGCAGCGAGCATTCGTTGAACATCAGTATCGCGATGCGACGCATACCCTTGTTCGGCGCATGCACCCAGCGCAGCATTGCAGACTCGAGACTCGCACAGGTCATAGTCATCCTCACCGGAAAACGGATCTACTTTTCACCTTGAACGACCCGCACAAAATGCTGCTCTGTGCGGTGCATCATAACCATCGCCAATCAAGCATTTAGCCGCCACGACCGAAAGAGCAGACATATTGGCGTCTCGCCATGGTGGCCAGCCAGTAATTTTCGGAACGATCATCGACCACTAATTTTTCAATGAATTAAAAAATCAATTCCACATATGAATGAATTTACATTTCGCGAATTTAACGTGTGTATTAATTACGGTTTTTTGTGTGCCGGCACACATACAACCACTGCTCGAAATGCTTGGACATCTGTCTGATCGCCCCAACATCCCGTTGATTTGAAGTGACTTTTTTCGATCGAACCGACAGAATGAGCGCAGCCGCCTTATCTTTACTAGCCCCGGTCATCAGAAGCGCGCCACCAATCTTTCTTCGGACGATACAATTAGCCGGCAGGGATATCTAAAGCAGGTCTTGAATATAAACAATTTTAGCGAGAAGAAATTATTTAATTCTTTGCTAGCGAGGCTTAAGAATATAAACGTGACGATTAATGTTTCAAACGTGAAACACGCAAGCAGGACAACTCCAGACCACGCGGCAATAGACGGGCCAGTGGCGGATTCTGTCGTATGAGAGACGGCATAATTCCGCCATCGAATTGCGGAAATACACTATGCGGTTTACGCAACAGATTGCGGTACGAGGTCGCTGAAGGCGGGTCTGACCTGGTGAACTAGCAGTTCGCCGACACGCCGGCACGTTTTCGCCGTGGCGGCACGCACCGAACGAGGATGGCAAACACATGCCGAACGTACGCGAACATCGCGCGCTGCGACTGCTCTCCAGGGTCCTTGCAGCTCAGGTTACCGGGCTGCGCATCGCTGCCTTGACGGCGGCGTTTGTGGCGTTTTTCACGGGTTTGGCCGGCCCAGGCTTCAATGCGTTTGGCGCTTCGGGTCAGGACAGTGCGAGCAATGCCGACATAAGCACTAACAGCGGCACTAAAAGCGGCACTAACAGCGCGACCGACAGCACAGCTAACTTCGCAGCCGATGGCCGGACCTGGACGCCGTGTGCGGCGGAAAACGAAACTTGCCCATTCACCGGCACGCGCGACGTGCTGTACGGCACGGCCGAGCGGCACGTCGTGAAGACGCTCTCGAACAGCACGGAATGCAATAACAGCGTGTTCGGCGACCCGGCGTTCGGCGAGAACAAGCGCTGCGCCGTGGCACTCTCCGCGAGTCGGGACACGCCGCAGAGTGCAGCCCCGCAGGCGGCTGTCGCGCGCCCAGCATCACGCGTGCCTGCCGGCCAGGGGCTGCGCTGCTCCGCACCCGCCACACAGGCCGGCGCGGCCGGCAACGGCGACCTGCTCGAAGCGGATACGCCCAGCGACGGAACGCGCCTCTTCGCATCAGGCAAGCCGTTTGCAGTCACCTTCACGGCGCGGCCGACACAAGGCGATACGCTCGCCTGGCAGATGCGCGACAGCTGGAATGTGGTGCGCGCAAGCGGCCGGTTCCCCGTCCCCGCGGGGGCCTCGGTATCGACACTCACTTGCGCGTCGGCACTCGCCGGCTACTTCGCGATTTCCGCTTCTCTGGAGCGTGCACACGGACAGCTCGAGTCGCGCGGCACACGCCCGGCGGGCATCGTCACCTTCGGCGTGCTGCCCGACCCATCCACCGCCTTGCCGCCCGCAGGTTTTCCGTATCAGGACCTGCATCGATTCGGCGGACAAGGCACCGCCTTTCTGGCGCCCGGCCAGCACTGCTGCGACGGCGACGGCTATCGGCCGGTCTATACGGCGCTCGGCCTGTCATGGGCAAACGACAATCGCAACTGGTACATGGAGGAACCCGACAAGGCCGGCACCTTCGACCCCGCGACGCGGCAGCTGACGTCCTTCTTCCGGCGCGGCGACATCATGCGTCTGATCCAGCTCGACGGGATTCCCAAGTGGGCCAGCCCGACCGGCAAAGAGACTCACAGCTATGCGCCGACCTCGCTCGCGCAATTCAAGGACTACATGGCCAAAGTCGGCGCGGAATCCAACCGCGTACGTATGACCTACTTCCCGAAGCAGCAGAACAACTACTATCAGGTCACCTGGGAGCCGGATGCGGATGGCGGGCTGCCCTGGCGCGACACCGATGCGAATTTCGTCGCGTTGTACGAGTCGGTCTGGCGCGGCATCCACTCGACCGATCCGCACGCCGTGGTGATGGGTCTGACCTATTCGTCGGTACAAGGCAACGTCCAGTGGCTCGGCCGTCTCGGTCCGCTCGGTATCGGCCGCTATCTGGACGGAGTGAGCATCCATGGCTATTACGACGCCGGGACGTCTCCGTCGCATCCGCCCGAGCGGCTCGCCAATGCCGGCGATCCGGCCGTGGCGGCCAATGCGCTGCCTGCGTCGATGCGGGCGCTGCGTCACCAGATGCGTCAGTACCTGAAACCCGGCGCGCGCCTGTTCGTGACTGAAACGGGCATCAGCTACGACATCGGCGAGGCCTACGGCAAAAACTATCCGGGCTGGAACGTGCTGTACGCGCAGGCGGCCGTCGTCGCGCGCACGCACCTGATCCTGCTCGGCGAAGGCGCGGACATGACCTACCTGTTCTATCTCGCGGATATGCCGGACGCCGCGCCCGGCTACGGGCTTTTCTTCGAGCTCGATCATCCAACCGGTGCTTACGGCCCGACGCGCATCAGCCCGAAACCCGCAGCGCTCGCCACGGCGGCGATGACGCGGATCATCGACGGAACCGAGACGCTCGGCCCGCTCAAGGGCGTGCCTAACGGCGTCTACGCCTACGCATTCCGCCGGCTCGGCAACGGCAAGGTGGTCACCGCGCTCTGGACCCATGACAACGAGACATGGAACGCCAAGGCGGGCTTCAGCACGGGTCAGAATGCGGACTTTCGTCTCAGGGTCGATGCGCCGGGCAAGTCGGGTGAGGTCGTCGTCTTCGACATGATGGGAAACGCGTCGACGCTGCCGTATCGCGATGGCGTGGCCAGCGTCAAGCTGTCCGCGGCCCCCATTTATGTGGTCTCCGGCAACGCGGACGTTTTCAGGGACGCCGTTATGACGCCGGAGGGCTACGCATCGCGATAGGCCGCCGTGCGAGTGTCGGCAACGCACAATCAACGCCTGCCGCCGGCCGCTGTCGCGAAGTAACGATACTTCGGCGCGTCGTGACAGGTTCGTCTGTCTTTTTGCCCGCGTAAAATTCTGCAAGGTACTGGTTCGCGTGCATGGCAACGCGCTGGAGCCCGAACATGAACGGCCTCGCCTGGACCATGCTGGTGCTTGCCGCAATGATCGGTGCATTGCTCTTCGCCACAGTCGGCGCAATCATCCTTGCGCTGCTGCTGGCGAACGTTTCCGGCCGGCTGACGAGAGACGACGCGGACCGGCGCGACGACTAGCGCCTCATGGCCAACCCGCATTCACCCCACGCTCTACTCGCAGGAGATGGCATGCTGGCAGCGATCGATTTCCTGGACATCGTTCGTCTGACGCCGCTGATCTCGATCGATCTGATCGTCGACGATTCCACCGGCCGCGTGTTGGTCGGCTATCGCCGCAACCGCCCCGCGCGCCGCACATGGTTCGTGCCCGGCGGTCGCATTCTGAAGGACGAAACCCTCGATACGGCGTTCACCCGCATCGTCGATGCCGAACTGGGCATCACGGAGCTCGAGCGATCGGCGGCGCTTTTCGAAGGGGTGTTCGAGCACCACTACGACGACAACTTCGCAGGCGAGCCGGACGTCTCGACCCACTACATCGTTCTCGCGTATTCGCTGACGCTTTCCAGCACCACGCTGGTCGGACGGCTCGATCAGCACAGCGAGTATCTCTGGCTCACACCTGCCGAGCTGCTGGCGCGCGACGACGTCCACGACAATACCAAGGCGTATTTCCGCTAGCGCATCCATCGGCCGGCGTGGATCCATGCGCTGTTGCCGGCGCGCGATCCGATTCCGATTGTGAGTTCGCGAACGTGCGGGCTCAGAGCGGCGCAGTAAGATCGGGTTCTCCTTCAGGACTCGAATCGACATGCGATCAATTGCAGCGACGCTCGTTCGCGATTCATCCATTGTTTTCCTTCTGCTGGTTTTCTTCGCCGTCGTCGCGCCTCGCTCAGCGCGAGCGGCCGACTGCAGCGCCGGTACGCTCGTCACCGTCGTCGCCCACCTCGATGACGATCTGCTGTTCGTGGACCCCGCCATCAACGAACGTCTCGACGCGGGCTGGTGTATCACCACGGTGCATCTGATCGGCGGCGCCAACGGTGCGGACTTCGCTTACGTGCAGACCCGCGAGCGGGCGTCCCGGCTCGCGTATGCGCGCATGGCCGGCGTGCCTGACGAATGGCTCGAATCCAACATCGCGATCGCCGGCAAGCTGATTCATCAGATGGTGCTGAAGTCGAAGCCGCAAGTCCGCCTGCTCGAGTTTCGCCTGCCCGGCGGCGGCGTGCGCGGCGGACGCGAACCGCTCGGTCTGCTGTGGGAACAGAGCGCCACGCTTTCGACTTACCCGATGAACGCGGACGGCTCCACTCGCGTGCAATACGATCGGGCCTCCCTGTCGGCGACGCTGAAAGTGATACTCGCGCAGGCCTCGCAGATCTTCACGCTCAATCCGGACACGGTGCCGTTCATCGAGCATCCCGATCATATCTACGCTGCGCGCATTACGCGCCGCGTTGCCCAGACGCTCGGCAAAAGCGTGCCGATCGAATACCACATCACCTATCCGACGGGCGACTGGCCCGCCAATCTCCCCGCCGCCGAGGTGCAGCGCAAGCGCGACATCGTCGCCAGCTACTTTGCGATCGACGGCAACGAGTATTCGCACGTGTTCGGCGAGTATCAGTGGAACGGCAACTGGGTCGCGCGCCGCTATGCGTTTGCGGATCGCACGGATCACCCCTTAGCGGATTCTCAGGCGCATCCCGTTCAACTGTTCAATGCGGCGTCGAACCGCTGCCTGAGTTCCAACGGCGCCGGCCGCGAGCCCACTCTTGCCGCGTGCACGGACGCCCGAACCCAGCAATGGCGTTGGCAACCGCTGGCCGTCTATCCCGGCAATGCGCGCAACGCCGCGCTCGTGAGCGTCGCGACATCGCAATGCATCGCCGAGCACGACGGCTTCCTGATCGCCGAAACCTGCGACGAATGGGACACGGCGCAGCGCTGGACGCCCTGGGACTTCGGCCTCGTCTACACGCCGCTGCGGCACTGCCTCGGCGAAAACGACGGCAAGCTCGCCATGCGCGGCTGCACGTCGCTCACCACACGCTACCGCTGGGCAACCACGCAACGCACCCAGGCAACCGACCTGCGGCTCGCAACGGCGATGTATGGCGATATCGCCGGCCACGGCGAGCAATCCGCGGTGTATGTTCAACGACGGCACGACGGTCCCGGCTTCGACGTGTATGCGGCGTCGCTGTCGAAAGCAGCGCGCCCTGTGCTCTGTTACGCCAACCCCGTCCCGTTCGACTACCGTTCGACGACGCCGAGCTGCGCCGACGACAAGCTGTGCTTCGACAGCCTGCGCTTCGTGCTGGGGGACTTCGACGGAAACGGCCGGGCCGATCTGATGGTCATTGCGGCACGCCGCGGCGGCACCGCGTTCTGGTTGCTGCGCAATGCGGGAAACAGGTTCGAGGCGCCGCGTCTGTGGCTGCAGACAAGCAGCGCCTTGAAGCCCGAGTTGACACAGCAGTACGTAGCGGCCGACTTCACCGGAACAGGACGCGCGAGCGTGTTGATCGCCCAGAAACGGGCCGATAGCGGCCTCGACCTCTGGCTTGCGTCCGCCACGGGATCAACCCGCGCCGCGCCGGCTCTTTGGGCGCAAGCAAGAAATTTGCGGCAAAACACCCATTTTCTGCCGGTCCACGTGGAAGGCTCGCGGGCCTCGCTGGTTGCACTCGACAGCTCAGACGGCCGGCTCGCGTTCACGCCAATCGCCAACGATGGAGCGCATCTGCTAGTCGGCGAACGCAGCATGCTGCCGGCACGCTTCGTACCCGAGTTCGTCAAAGCGACTATCGGTGCTCTGCATGGCAAAGACAGCGACGCGCTGATCCTGTTGACACCGCATCTGGACAGCGCAAGCGACGACGCTGTCATCGACATCGCGACCGTGGATCTTGCGGGCACGGCGAACGCACCCGTCCAGGTGGCGACCCTGCGCGGCATGTCGTGGTCGGACGTCTTTCCGGCTCTCGTGCGTGACAACGGCAATCCGGCGCTCGTGCTCTATCGAAGAACCGACGCGACACTCGGCGACTTTTATTTCACCGGCGGCTCAGCGGCGCTTCTGCGCTACCCGATCGGAGACGGTTTCGCCTTGGGAACCGCGCAGGATCTCGGCGAACTGCCGGGGCTTTTCTCGGAGACCTTGCGGATCGACCGGCTGGCCCAGTAGCGTGAACCGGTCGATCGCAAGTCGCTCATGAAGTCGCTGATGAAGTCGCTCATGCCGAAACCGCGAGCGGCCGCACGAACTTGCGCGCAATCGTCATGTAGCGATCCGCCGTGTCATGCAGCGTATATCCCGCCAGATGCCGGTTCGCACGCGGCGTACGCAGCGCCGCGAGCAATGCCCGGCCATAAGCCTCCGGATCGGTCGTATCGACGAGATTGACGCCGGCGAATCCGCTCGCGAAACTGAACGACGGAATCCGGTTGGCCACGACCGGAATGCCCGACGCGAGCGCCTCGAGAAAACCGATGCTCTGCGCCTCGAAACGCGAAGGCATCGCAAAGACGCGCGAGGACCGGAGGATGGCGGCGACATCCGAGCGGGGTCCGCTGACCGTCACGCGGCTATCCAACCCGAGCTGGCTGACCAGCGCCTGCACCGCCTCGTAATACGCGATGTCTTCAACCACGCCGCACAGCAGCAGATGCGCATCAGGCTCGCTTTGCAGCACGCGCTCGAACGCGCGAATCGTGTCCAACTGGCTTTTCCCTTCGATGTAGCGGCCAAGCTGAACGATCTGATTCGCGGGCACATCGGTATCCGGCGCGGGGGCATCGACGTCGTCCGCGAACTGCGAAGCGTCCACGCCATTAGGAATGACAACCAGAGCGGGATGCTGGCCGATCTCTCTCAGGTAGTCGTCGATATTTTTTTGCGACACGCCGATGATCGCCCTCGCCCGCCGTGACAACAGACGCTCGGCGTGCCTGAGCGCGCCGTTCTCGAAGTCGTTCACGCCGGAGTGCATGACCCAGACGATCGGCGTATGGACCGGCAACAGGCGCACATACAGTGCGGCAAGCGTTGCGTGAGCCACGATGAATTCAGGCCGGAACCGGCGCACCACGCGATACAGGTACAGCAGCTTGCCTACGCGCCCGTAGCGAATCTTGGGGAAGAGGCAGGTCACCCCGGCGGCCTGGAGCTCAGCCCGGATATCGGCGAAATCGTCCTGCTGCGGGAGCAGCGATGTCATGCACACTTCATGGCCGCCGCGCTGATGATGAATAGCGAGACCTTTGACCAACACCTCCGCCCCGGATAGTCGCGGCGCGTAAACCAGCTGAAGAATTCTCACGATTTATCTCTCTAGCAGGCTGTTGAATTTGGGTCCCGTGTAAACGGGGTTTGAGGGACAGGCGTTATGGATATCGTGTTCATGATCTTTGGCAGTGGATGCGATGCGCGGAATGGATGAGATGCAGGAACCCC
>NZ_QHKS01000033.1 GCF_003353175.1 Paraburkholderia lacunae
GGCGAAGAAGAAGCCGCTGGAAGTCATCAAGCCGGAAGACCTGGGTGTTGACGTGGCACCGCGCCTGAAGACGCTGAAGGTCGCTGAGCCGCCGAAGCGCTCCGCCGGTGTGATGGTGCCGGACGTGAAGACGCTGGTCGAAAAGCTGAAGACCGAAGCCAAGGTGCTGTAAGGAGACGGACGAAATGACGAATCTGGTAATTGCGGAACACGACAACGCGTCGATCAAGGCCGCGACGCTGAACACGATTGCAGCGGCGCAGAAGATCGGCGGCGACATTCACGTGCTGGTGGCGGGTCACAACGCGCAGGCTGCGGCTGATGCGGCAGCAAAGATCGCAGGCGTCAGCAAGGTGTTGCTGGCCGATGCGCCGCAACTCGCAGCGGGCCTCGCGGAGAACGTCGAAGCGACGGTGCTGACGCTTGTGCAAGACCCGGCGGAGAACTACACGCACATCCTCGCGCCGGCGACCGCCTACGGCAAGAACATCGCGCCGCGTATCGCGGCAAAGCTCGACGTCGCGCAGATCAGCGACATCACGGCAGTGGATTCGGCCGACACGTTCGAACGCCCGATCTACGCAGGCAACGCGATCGCCACGGTGCAGTCCGCTGACCCGATCAAGGTGATCACGGTGCGCACCACCGGTTTCGATGCGGTCGCAGCAGAAGGCGGCAGCGCAACGGTCGAAAAGATCGAAGCGGCAGCAGACAGCGGCATCTCGCAGTTCGTCAGCCGTGAAGTGACGAAGCTGGACCGTCCGGAGCTGACGTCGGCGAAGATCATCGTCTCGGGTGGCCGCGGTCTGGGCAATGGCGAGAACTACACGAAGGTGCTGGAGCCGCTCGCCGACAAGCTGAACGCGGCGCTCGGCGCATCGCGCGCGGCGGTCGATGCGGGCTTCGTGCCGAACGACTATCAGGTCGGCCAGACCGGCAAGATCGTCGCGCCGCAACTGTACGTCGCGGTCGGCATCTCGGGGGCGATCCAGCATCTGGCCGGCATGAAGGACTCGAAGGTGATCGTGGCGATCAACAAGGACCCGGAAGCGCCGATTTTCAGCGTCGCCGATTATGGTCTGGTGGGCGATCTGTTCACGATCGTGCCGGAGCTCGTCAACGAGCTCGGCTAACCACCGCGACGCCCCGTAAAAAGGCGTCTGGCAGCAAACGAAGGGCGCGGGACCTATCCAAGTCCAGCGCCCTTTTTATATCAAAGGCAGGAGGAGAACTGACATGAGCTACACGGCGCCTATCAAAGACATGCTGTTCGTGATGAAAGAACTGGCCGGTCTCGACGACATCGCCAGCTTGCCGGGCTTCGAAGACGCGAACCTCGACACGGCGCAAGCCGTGCTCGAAGAGTCGGCGAAACTGTGTGGCGAAGTGCTGGCGCCGCTGAACGTCGAAGGCGATCGCAATCCGAGCAGTTGGAAGGACGGCGTGGTTACCGCGACGCCGGGTTTCAAGGAAGCTTTTCGCCAGTTCGCGGAAGGCGGCTGGCAAGGCGTGCAACACCCGGTCGACTACGAAGGCCAGGGATTGCCGAAGCTGATCGCCACGCCGTGCGTCGAAATGCTCAACGCGTCGAACCTGTCGTTCGCGCTGTGTCCGCTCCTGACCGACGGCGCGATCGAAGCGCTGCTCACCGCAGGCACCGAAGCGCAAAAGCAAACCTACGTGCCGAAGCTGATTTCCGGCGAGTGGACCGGCACGATGAACCTGACCGAGCCGCAGGCCGGTTCCGATCTCGCGCTGGTGCGCACGCGCGCCGAGCCGCAAGGCGACGGCTCGTTCAAGCTGTTCGGCACGAAGATTTTCATCACGTGGGGCGAGCACGATATGGCGAAGAACATCGCCCATCTCGTGTTGGCCCGTACGCCGAGCGCGCCGGAAGGCGTGAAGGGCATTTCGCTTTTCATCGTGCCGAAGTTTCTCGTCAACGAAGGCGGTTCGCTCGGCGAGCGCAACGACGTGCATTGCGTGTCGATCGAACATAAGCTCGGCATCAAGGCGAGTCCGACCGCGGTGCTGCAATTCGGCGACCACGGCGGCGCAATCGGTCATCTGATCGGCGAAGAGAATCGCGGCCTCGAATACATGTTCATCATGATGAACGCGGCGCGTTTTGCCGTGGGCATGCAGGGCGTCGCCGTGTCGGATCGCGCGTATCAGAAGGCCGTCGCGTACGCGAAAGACCGCGTGCAGAGCCGCCCCGTGGATGGCTCCGCGAAACAGTCGGTGGCGATCATTCAGCACCCGGACGTGCGCCGTATGCTGTCGACCATGCGTTCGCTGACCGAAGCGTCGCGCGCGCTCGCCTATGTTGCCGCTGCGCATTGCGACATCGCGCATCGTCATCCTGATGAAGCGACGCGTGCCGGGCATCAGGCGATCTACGAATTCCTCGTGCCGATCGTGAAGGGCTGGAGCACGGAGTTGTCGATCGACGTGACCAGCCTCGGCGTGCAAGTGCACGGCGGCATGGGCTTCATCGAAGAGACCGGCGCCGCGCAATACTATCGCGACGCGCGCATCCTGCCGATCTACGAAGGCACGACCGCGATCCAGGCGAACGATCTGATCGGTCGCAAGACAGTGCGCGACGGCGGCGCGGTGGCGAAGTCGCTGCTGGCCGGCGTGGCTGAAACCCTCGGAGCGCTCGGCGCACAGCAAGCCCCCGCGTTCGAATCGATGAAGAAGTATCTGGCGCAAGGGCATCGCTCGCTGAGCGCGGCGGTCGATTTCGTTGTTGCCAACACGAAGAGCGACCCGAATGCGGTGTTCGCCGGCAGCGTGCCGTATCTGAAGCTTGCGGGCATCGTGCTGGGCGGCTGGCAGATGGCGCGTGCGTTGCTCGTGGCTGCTGGGAAGCGCGACGAAGATCCGTCGTTCTATGGCGCCAAGATCGCGACCGCGCAGTTTTTCGCCGAGCATGTGTTGCCGCAAGCGTCGGCGCTGGAAGCGTCGATCGTTAGCGCGAAGGGCGGCGAGGGCGTGCTCGCGTTGTCGGAAGATCAGTTCTGATGCGTTACTTGTCCCGCGCGATGTAGCGAAAGCTCGTGTGTAAAAAGCAAACGGCGCCCTTTCGGGCGCCGTTTGCTTTTTGTCAGGCCGGTCTCTGTGCAATAACGAACTTGCGCAAACCGGCTCAACCGCTCGCGAAGCGTTAAAGCTCAGGCATAAGCCGGACGATGCGCTTCGGCGCTTTCGCCGAGATAGCGATGCA
Organism: Paraburkholderia lacunae; assembly: GCF_003353175.1. Taxonomy (GTDB): domain Bacteria; phylum Pseudomonadota; class Gammaproteobacteria; order Burkholderiales; family Burkholderiaceae; genus Paraburkholderia; species Paraburkholderia lacunae. Next base: position 3,230 of record NZ_QHKS01000033.1, read on the forward strand.
CCGACAGGTCGTCCGCCTTGATCGCCGGCTGCTTGCCCGACATCACGTCGGCCAGCAACTGACCCGAGCCGCACGACATCGTCCAGCCGAGCGTGCCGTGGCCCGTATTCAGGAACAGGTTCGACACGGGCGTACGGCCGACGATTGGCGTGCCGTCCGGCGTCATCGGACGCAGGCCGGTCCAGAAGGTCGCCTTCGACGTATCGCCGCCGCCCGGGAACAGGTCGTTCACGCACAACTCCAGCGTTTCGCGGCGCGCCTGGCGCAACGACTTGTCGAAGCCGACGATCTCCGCCATGCCGCCGACTCGAATCCGGTCGTCGAAGCGCGTAATCGCGATCTTGTAGGTTTCGTCGAGCACGGTCGACACCGGCGCCGCCGCTGCGTTGACGATCGGCGCGGTGATCGAATAGCCCTTGAGCGGATAGACCGGAATCTTCACGAGGCCGGACATGAATTGGGTCGAATACGAGCCGAGCGCGACAACGAACGAATCCGCGCGCACCAGTTCGCCGCCGCACTGCACGCCGGCGATGCGCTCGCCCGCCATCGCGAGTGCGTCGATCGGCGTGTTGTAGCGGAATTTGACGCCCAGTTGCTCGGCCAGCGCGGCGAGGCGCGTGGTGAACATCTGGCAGTCGCCGGTTTCGTCGCCCGGCAGACGCAGGCCGCCCGTCAGTTTGTGCGAGACTGCGGCGAGCGCCGGTTCGGCCTGCGCCAGTTCGGCGGCCGACAGCAGTTCGTACGGCACGTTGGCGTCTTTCAGCACCGCGATGTCTTTCGCGGCGCCGTCGAATTGTTGCTGGGTGCGGAACACCTGCAGCGTGCCGCCGGTGCGGCCTTCGTACTGGATGCCGGTTTCGGCGCGCAGCGCTTGCAGACAATCGCGGCTGTATTCGGCGAGGCGGACCATGCGGCCCTTGTTCACCGCATAGCGCGATGCCGTGCAGTTCTGCAGCATCTGCCACATCCATTGCAGCTGGAATTGCGTGCCGTCGAGGCGGATCGCGAGCGGCGCATGCTTCTGGAACATCCACTTGACCGCCTTCAGCGGCACGCCAGGCGCTGCCCAGGGCGACGCATAGCCCGGCGAAATCTGGCCGGCATTGGCAAAACTGGTTTCGAGCGCCGGGCCCGCCTCGCGATCGATCACGGTCACTTCGTGACCGGCACGCGCCAGATAATAGGCGCTCGTTACCCCGACCACGCCACTGCCCAAAACGACGACTCGCATAGTTGCTCCGGAAAGGTTTGGAGGGCGGTGCGCTCGTCGATTCGTTGGAATTCGTTCGATTAACGAGGTGTAACGCGGTTCGCCCAGTCTTAACCGCTATACTATTAACAGTCTGGTAGGTTTTGTTATTATATTTTCAAGATTTTCAGCAAAAACATCATGCGTACACAGCGTCATCCGGTTCGCGCCCTCGACAAGCTCGATCACAAGATCCTGCGGCTGCTGCAGGAGGAGGGTCGCATGGCCATGAAAGACCTCGCCGAGCAGGTCGGGCTGTCGGTCACGCCGTGCATCGAGCGGGTTAAGCGGATGGAGCGTGACGGCGTGATCACCGGCTATCACGCGCGCGTGAATCCGGCGGAACTGGGCGCGGCGCTGCTGGTGTTCGTCGAAATCTCCCTCGATCACAAAAGCGGCAACATGTTCGACCAGTTCCGCCGCGAGGTGCAGAAGATCCCCGAGGTGCTGGAGTGCCACCTCGTTTCGGGCGATTTCGACTACCTGATCAAGGCGCGCATCGGCGAAATGGCCGACTACCGGAAGCTGCTCGGCGACATCCTGTTACAGCTGCCCGGCGCGGTGCAGTCGAAGAGCTATGTCGTGATGGAAGAGATCAAGGAAACGCTGACCATCGCGGTTGGTGATTGAGCGGCACGGGAGGGGACGACGGGCTCGACAAAAGGCGTAAACACTGTATATTTATACAGGTGTTCTGTGCCATTTTTCTCCGTTGTTGTTTTCCGCCAGCCCGAGCCGTGAACCGTCCCGACACAGAATTTCCGATCGCTCCGCCAGCGCCTCGCAAAGGGCGTGGCGCGGTGACGAACCTGCAGGGTCGCTATGAAGTCGACCAGCGCGAAGCGGTCGACGACGGCTGGCTGGCGTCCAGCGAGGATGACGGCGGGCCGAAGGTCTTGCGCACGCAGGTATTCGAAGAGCAGGCCAAAACCATTCTCACCCGCAATGCGTCGCCGGACATTCCGTTTGGCGTGTCGCTGAATCCGTATCGCGGTTGCGAACACGTTATGCGACATTAGAAGTGTTCACTGACCGTGTGAGACGGTCAGGAGCGTTCAAGTGTGCGCGACACATCAAGCATGAATATTGTGGGGACACCCCCAGACCTGACGGTCTTGTTGGGGTCTATTTTCTTTGGTGTTCGCCGCCGCTAGGCGGCGCCCCTATCCCTGTTGTAGACCGGTCCTTTCCTTCTATTCCGCATGCGCTGAGAAGCATAAGCGCAGCCTGGCGTTCTGCTTCAGTGCGCACTCAGGTGGTCCGAATAGCGCTGCGTCGTGCTGAATCGCTAAATACCTCGCGAAGACAAAAAACAACGATTAGGCGACGCCGCGAGAAAAACCCCGGTGAATCACTATGGATTCCGGGTGAATCACTAGGTCTGCGAATTGACATGCGTAGTCCGCTGTTCATAATGCGCCGTAAATAATCGGGAACTGTCCAATGAGCAATTTAGTTTCGGCCTTTGACCACCTTGACGAAGAGCTGGCAGAGTGGGTTATTCGTCGCGCGAAATGCCCCACTGAAATGCCTTCGCCAATTGAATCACTGGCAAGCAGAATTCTTCCAGATGGCTTCCCTATTGTCGTCGATGAGCGTACCGGGACCATCTGCGAGCCAATTCTTCTCTTTCTATACGACACGTTTTTGAAAGCGCGTAGTTCCGGCTTTGTACTAAACACTGCTCTTGCTTATTGCTTCGACATTAAGCAATGGTTGATGTATCTGGAAGAGTTTGGGTTGACTTGGACCCAAGTAACTCCTTTCAATCTCGATAGTTACTTCGAAATATTAAATATGGTATCCCCGCAGACCGGGAAAGCGTACGCGGCGGAGACAAAAAATCGCCGCAAGACAGCGCTCGAATCTTTCTATGCGTGGGGAAGACAGAAAAAGCTTGTTGTGGCTGACACGCCGGAAAACGGACTTCTGAAAATCGCGGTAGAAAAAAAGAAGCGCTTCAAGAAGAGCGCGGAAGAAAATCGCCCCGTTTCTGTGTTACAAAAAAAGCAGGCAAGTAGCCTATTCAAAGAGCTTGGCTCAGAGCCGGCAAAGTGGACTACAGAATCTCCGAAGAGTTCTCGAGATTGGTTGGCTTGCAATATCGCAATTTCTGCTGGATTGAGGATTTCTGAGGTTCGTGAATTGAAGCTCTCAAAGTTCAGAAACCTTTGGAGTGGGCCCATCAATCCACTGAAGCGGTATCCAATTAAAATTTTAGGGAAAGGTGGCGTCCAGAGAACAGCCAAGTTTCCCGGTGAGTTGCTGCTCGACCTGAAAGCTTATGCGCAAGGCGAGCGCGCACATATCGTCACGGAGACAGGCGGAGTCGACTCAGATTATTTGCTCCTCAACCCTGCAAGTATCCCGCGTTTCGGAGGAAAGGTCGTGTCTGTCCGCTCATTGGAGCGCGCCTTTTCAGCGGCCTGCATTCGCAGCGGTCTGTATTCATTGGAAACCATCCAAGATATTTCGTGGGGCCCCTCAGGTATCGTAAAAAAAGACCGACTGAAAAGTGTTCCGCTGTTCGTTTTCCACGACCTGCGCCATACATTTGCTGTGTGGACGTATTACACCCTCAAAGCAAATGGCATAACAGAACCGTGGCTTGATATCTCAGCATGTTTAGGCCACAAATTTCTGTCAACGACACTAGACATATATCTCCGAGGCGCTCCAGAATTTGAAGCCTCTGTTTCTGACGCCTATGAAGAGTATCTAAATGCCATATAAAACGGAGTCGCTACTGTACGCTCAGCTTTCCAATCAGCAAAGAAAGGTGCTGGCCGATGGAAGTGCGGAAGTTGTTTTGGAAGATTCTTTCGCAAGTTTTACCGGGAATCCAGATAATCTGGAACTCTTTCAAGCCTCTCTAAATAAGTTGGCGCATGAGGTCAAGACCTTGGCGCTCGAACCATATTTTATTTCTGGTTACGTACGCTGGTCAAACGACCCGGGACACGCGTCTAAGCTAGGATACAGGGCTTTCGTCGGCCAACTGAAGAACGGCATTATTGCTTTTCTTAAGGAGACAGGTCGCACTGGCGTCACAATTCAACAGTTCGACTCTGACCTCGTAACGGAGTTCGTGGATTGGATTAAGTCCAATCCAAAGAATTGGTCTCCAAATACGGGGCGCAGGTACTTGTCTGCGCTGCAGGGTTTATTCGAAGGGCTGGAACGGGCCGGCACGAAGGGCCTGCTTCCACGGGGCGAGAGGGCTCCTCCAAATCATTCGTTTCCAGATTCGGCTCAATTCAGTAACGCGAAGGAACGGCTCGACGATATAAGCTGGCAACAGCTCGTAAATGCTTGTAGGAGCGAGATTACTGAGATAGTCTCAACGATGCAGCCAATCTGGGACTTCCTGGACTCGGGCCTTATCGTTCTGCCAGACGAAACATGCTCGGACCGAACGAAGTTCCGGGATGTCCGCGCCGTCTTGTGCTGGCTGCGTTCCCAGTACGGGAACTCCTTCGTGGTTCCTCTCCAAGAAGAGTTAGCAGCCCGCGACAGACAACTGGCTGCTGCCGTTTATCACACGTACGGCAAGAGAACGATTTCGCGAGCGTTTTATCCCAGCGCCTACGACGCCTTCGTGTTTGCGTTGATGCATGCAATACGCACATTTTCAAATAGTTCTCCTCTTTTCGCTCTTCAAGAAGGCGCGAGGCAAATTGTCGACGTTCTAGGCACCCCTCGCGTAGTCTTTGATATCGAGAAAGGCAGAGGGCCGTACACCTACCGGCGCAGTTTCGCGCTTCAAGAAGATGACCCACTTTCGCCTAATCGGCTCCATGAGGTCATGGCTCGCTGGACGGCGTCTATCCGACCACTCGCGGGGGAACACAACGGGCACTCGTTCCTTTTTGTGTCGCATCATCAGGAGGTTCGTGGCTTTTTTTCTGCCAAATATGATGGAAAAAGTTCGGATTCGGCGTGGAATGCGGCCGCCAGGAATTTTGCAGAGAAACATAACCTATCTCCTATCGTTCTTGGCGTAGTGCGTACGACAGGACTGGATATCGTACGCGCCATCAGGGACGACGATATCCGTGCCATCCAAGCAGCCGGGGGGCAAAAGAGCGCCGCAACGGTTGAACGCCACTACGAAGGTGCGGCAGCGAGACGGCGGAGAGAAGAGAAGCTGGTCCAAGTCATGATTACGCAAGAGCGCTGGGCACAACGCAGTGGCCGTCCTGACATGCGAGGCGCTTCCGAATGCACAGATAACCTCGCGGCCACGCCCGGCTGGAACTGCTTCGACCCGTTCGACTCGCCGTTACCTAGTGAGCAGCCTGGCCGACTCTGCCGAGGATTCGGTGCATGTCCCTCGTGTCCGTTAGCCTTTGTAGACTTAATGTCCGCCTATGCACTGGCGCGCCTTTTCCAACTCGTTGATGAGATTAAGGCAGCAAGGTTTTACGTAACACCGCAGCGATGGGAGTCTGCCTTCCAAGAGTCGCTTGAGACGTTGCAAAGCGGGTGGATTCCGCTGTTCACGAATAAAAGCGTGCAGGACGCGGCGACGCGCCTTGAACTCGAGCCGATTGGAGCCCTTGAATGAACCTCAGCCATATCAATATTCCAGACTTGCCGCACAACGGCGTCTCGCGAGAGCACGTTGTAATTTCGTCGCGGTCAATGTGGCCCGACATCTCATGGTTTCTAGACAGCGTGAATCCGGGCTATCCCTTTTACACCATCTGTTGGCGCTTTGAGCTGCCAGACAATAGTTGGTCTACCGACCCACAGCATTTCGAGCTGCTGGAATCGTTTCGCGAGGTCATTTGGGGAATGACGAAGAACGGCGGATGGTACGGGCGAACGCTTAAGCCCGCAAGCGTGGTGATGTATTCCCCTGCTTTTCGGAGTCTCTTTCGATGGATGGTTTTCAACGACCTGACCTCGTTTGGTGACCTCACACCGGAGACGTTGCGCAGCTATCTAGACGAGCTCCCTTTTCTAATTTCACATGGGAGTGCATATTTTGATGCCGACACTGAGACAAGAGAATGCGACGAGTTAGATGAATGGAACGCGTCGGATGCGGAAGCCTATGAGTCGGAGCTAGCGTTGCATGACGACGGCGACTCTGCGACAGGCGGGACGGCATTAACTGATGTTGCTGACATGCCGACGGCCAGTGACGACGATGTCAACGAAGCCGAGGAAGCAGAAGAAGAGCTTGCGTGCGACAAGGCAGATGACAGCGCAACCTACCATCAAGTAATTGCTCGGGTGACGCTCTTTTACTTGATTTATGCACAAAATCATCGGCTCGAAGAACGCGGGTTTGGGGTACTCAAAGATGTGCCTTTTAACGGCGACAAAGCTCGCAAAGTTTTGAAGACCGTTACAGCCCGTACGTTCAACAGTACACCGCCCCTCCCGGATGAGGTTGCACTTCCACTGCTAGGGTCGGCAATCGCTTGGGTGGAGCACCGGGCCTTCGACGTGATGGCCGTGCAAGAGATATTTCTTTCTGCAGTTGACCGTCATCTTGCGCGCGGAGTGCAGCTTGAGCGTGCCCGCTTGCTCGCACGGCGCGAGCTGGCCAGCTACGAGTTTAGTAAGGACCCTGCTACCGGTCTACCGTGGCGCGGCCCATTGGAGGAAAGAATCGACACTCCGCCTAACAGCTCCTCCGAGGGCCAGGGAGTCGCTCCATCAATCGCGACTGCGATGCGTTACAACCTATTCCGATTGCGAGACGCGGCAATGACTATTCTGCAATATTTGGTAGGCATTCGTCCAAGCGAAGTGTGTGCAATAGAAGCGGGAATGGACGAGGAAACGGGCTTACCGTCGTGCGTTTTGATGAAGCGTTCAACATCTGGACTACTTGAGTTATTTTACTTGAGGTCTCTGCTGAGCAAGGGGCTCGACCAGCCGCAAGCGAACGACTGGCTCATTGGCTGCAGGCCTGCGGGAGCTAAGTCGCTGCCTCTAACCGTGCAATGTCTGAGCGTGTTGCAGCGTGTATTCGAGCCTTGGAGAGCGCTTGGAAACCGCTCGGAAATGCTTGTGGGCTTTCGGTATGGATTCGGTTTGCCGACGAAACCTGAATATGTCGTGAGCATGACCACCTGGTCACTGAATGATTCATTCAAGTTCTTCATGAGAAACGAGGTCGACTTGTCGGCACTTCCTGATGAAAGTGTCCGAGGTGAGAATCTCATCAGATACCGGGAATCGAAGGGAGCGATTGTCACGCCCCGCCAAGGTCGCAAAACATTCGCTGCATTCATGCTCGAGAGTCGTGCGTCGCTACTTCCTGCAGTAAAGGACCACTTCAAGCACCTGAACGTCGCGACTACCGAACGGGCCTACTATCCTCAAGAGGCCCGGATGAGAAACGATGTCGATAGCGTCGCGATATCTGACACCATCGCGTTCTTCACGGAGGCCGTGAAGGGCAAGAAGATTGTCGGACGCATGGCGCCGGTCATCAAACAGTATTTTGGCTCAGAAGACTTTACGAACGCCAAAAGCCCAGCCGAGCTCGACGGGCGAATTCGTCATGTTGTAATTTCTCATGACCTCCGCATCTTCTTTAATGACCATGGCAAGTGTCTCATCGCCGCCAAACCATCTGAGTCTAGATGCAGGCAGGAGACCGGGACCGCCAACTGGGAGAATGTGACACCCGATTATGCAGTACGTAGTCCCGGGATGTGCGCCGGATGTGGAGCCTTCGCAGCGGACCGCTCCAACAGACAATTCTGGGAACGGCGCCTTGAGCAATACACGAAGGCTCATGAAGCCGCTAAGGGGGAAGGGCGAGAACATGAGTACCACGTCCATCTTGCGAGAGCACAGCAGGCCGCACAGGTGATTAAATGGTTCGATGGAGCGGAAATTGAACGATGAACTGGATGGCGGGAACGAGACCGCCAAGGATTTCATAGTAGCTCTCCGACGCTTGCAGGCGGGAGAGCCGACGAACGAAGACCTTCAAGGCCGGCTGGCGGACGGTAAGCTTCGAATTAACATCGCCACCGTTGCGCTCGAGTCGGGGCACTCGCGAAGGCTCATCGGCCACGACGACTGTCCGTTTCCGGAGACCCGAAGTGCAATCCTCCTCGCTGTGACCGGTGACCCCGAGGTTAAGAAGGAGACTCTTAAACAGGAAATCGCGCGTTTGCGCAATGCGAATTCGGAACTCCGGGACAAGCTGGACGTCATGGCAACTTCGAATGCTGAGCTGCTAATAAGATTTGATATGGCGATGGAGGGCTTCTACCCCGATGGTCGGCCGCTACGTCGGGCGACGAAAGGTCAACGGATGAAAGCGATGAGCATTGTAAGTAACAAGGAAAAGGGCGACAAGCCGCGGTCCCAGGGCTGAGTTGCTCGCGATTCCGCGTTGATGGTCAGGGGAGAGAGCTTCTCTCCCTTCAACGAACGAATCGACAGCTCGTTACGCTCAGGACGCGCTTCTCGCGGGGAGGTCGCTCCACTAACCCAACACTTCGGTGTCGCGCTCTGACCTTACCCCGCCGAGTACACCATTCGTAACTTAGTGGGCTTGCCGTTGAGAGTCTCCCACTCGGCCGCCGGCCATATGTATCCAATCCGGTGAAAATTCTTGGCATACAGGTCTCAGAAACACTGCATCCAACTAGTCGGCAAGACGGACGCGCCAAACTACTGGAAACTAAGAATTTTCTGAATAGTAAAAACGGTCGCCATCACGGATGATTCTTTCCGAAATTCTGTCGACCTAATTCACTGAAACAATCCCCGCCTCAATATCTTGACTCGAACTCGCAGAGCCTCTCGGCGAAAGCGCACGAACAGTGAGCTTACGAGCAAGACGCCGCCTTGGCGGCTTCCGCCACGGACGCTGCTCCTTGACAGGGAGCTTTTGCGCTGGCGTCAGGACGTCGTCGAAGCATGGCTGCGTATCATTGACGTCCGAGATGACCTTGGTCGAACCGTCTGTGTGCATCGTTAAACGCTGAAGCTCACGCTTGGCGCCAACACTCGAACCGACTTCGTTCCTCGCGTCAGAGCAACATACCAATGATGGCGGTTCTCGCACGCGTCCGGTGTGATGACGACATGGTCAAATTCAAGACCTTTCACCAATAGCGTGCTGCCAACTGAGCGATTGCGTATGTTTCGCCCTTTCTCACGACGTGCGTTTGCAACCTGAAACGCTGCATCATCGAGTTGCAGAGACGGATTCTCTGCGCACAGTTGCAGTGCCGACTTGATGCAGTAGACCAGTTCTGGGCGCACAGTCGTTACACCGGTCTCGTTCTCAATGCATCTAATTGCATCCAAGACACTTGCGAGCGAACCGTTTGCGGCCACCCCGGTCAAAGCGAGTTCGGCGGCGGTGGGAGGGTTCTTGATGCGCGTTGGATTTGCCAGCAATGATTCGACGCGCTTCCTTTTGCTCGAAGACTCAACCCCGACGTAGGCTGTCCCCACGAGGTCTAGCACCGCCTTCACTCGGTCAATGCCGCTTTGAGTTCTGAGGCTCTCGTAAAAACTGCGCTCGGTTTTTCCCCCGATGGGTTCAATTGTAGTCGCACCGATGGCTTTGGCCAGGTCTGCGCGTCGCACTTCATCGACGCTCGAATGAATAATCGCTAGCGCCTCTCCGTCCGGAGGCCGAATCGAGCAAGAGCCGGCGAGCTGTTGGGCGGCGAGTTTAGGGGCGCGTGGTTGCCATTCTAGGCAGCTCGGTGCGCCGCGAAAATCGAAAATACCGGTCTGAAAGTTCGCTCGCTGACCGATTAGCCACGCACCAAGGGCAGAATTGCCGGCACGAATCCATCTTTGAGGGGTGTTCAGTACGCCGGCCTGAGGGAATGCAGTCAAGGTGTCTGTATGCCAGTTAGCCAGCATGCCCGGACGAAAGCCAAAAATTGCCTGCAGGGGGTCGCCGAAAACGTAGCAGGGCAAATGGCGCGAAAGCGCGCGCACAAGTCCATGGTGTGCGACGGTGCAGTCTTGGTACTCGTCCACAAGTACGCCGTTATACGACGCGCTGAGTATGCTTTGCACTGCGCAGCTGTCAATCAACGCCGTCGCAGCGACCATGACAACATCCCATTCCCGCGACGACGCCGACCAGTCCGCAGCCAAGCCCGACCCTCTGGGAAAGGCTCGCGCCCATCGATGCGCCCATGCGGACAGCGTTTCGACTTGGGCTTTGTCCGGATGTATCTTGTGTTTCACCAACCGACGCCGAATGGCATCGACGCCCGCGACCGTGTGGGTGAGAATGAGCCACCTCCCCGGCCCATTGCCGGCGACGAGGGCAATCTGCTCCGTTTTGCCGGTACCCGCTGGCGCCTCAATCGCACCAGCGCGAGAGCGGAGCATCTGCTGGACGGTCAGTTCAAGCATTGCTGCAAAGCCAACCGAAAATCTGGTCGAGTTGCCATGGCAAATGGGCAGGCGCTCCCGCAGCTACCGTGGGCGTCGCTAGATTCGAGCCGATACGGAAGCACAGGTCGTAGTCTTTCTTAATCCACTTCGACTTGTGTGCGAACCTACCTATCTGACGAAGCCAATTCTTGTCCGATAGGTACGCATATGCCTGTTGCAGCGTTTCAAGCTTCTGACGTACCACGCTGGACAGTTCTCCCAGCGCGCGCGGCTCCCCGATTTCGCCGGCAATCAACTCCAGTAGTTTTGGACGCAAGTCCTGCGGTGCTCCCATAAAAAGTTCTTCTTCGGTGCAACGTCCGTCGCCCCACTCGAAGTGGGGAATATTCTTGTGGTTGAGCGACGCAACGAATCCAGGTGGGATTGGGGCATCACTGTCGGTTAGCAGGGCCGTGCGATAACCAAGAGACGCGAAATGGATTGCGACGGCTGGTGCCGAGGCTCCCCCGCCATCAATGACGGTCGCGCCGAACATCTGGAACTGCCTATGTGTGCCTTCGGCGTATCCCTTGAGAAGCGCGACTTCTGTCTGGCCCTCGCAGACAAGCACCGACCTCGTGAGCAACGCTTCGCCCAGGTCGCGAACGTAGCGCTTTGCTTCGAGGGGGGCGGTGGCGGTTGCTGCGGAAGCCTTGACCTCAACCCTTCCCGTGGCATCCCTGCGACAGACGAAGACCTCACCGAACCTCACCTCGCGTAGCACACTGGGTGAGTGTGTCGTCAGAAACACTTGGCCACTAGCTTCGACTCGCGTGCGCAGGTGGCTCACCAACAGAGAGATTCGGTGGGGCTCAAGTCCGTACTCAATCTCATCGACGAGCAGGAAGTGGCGGTGTGCGGACTCGGCGCTCTGGAGGGCTGCAACTGCGAGACGTGCGGAGCCAGTTCCCATGCACCGAAACGGCACGTTGCCGTCATGCAAGGCAACCCCGCTTGCGTTCATCGAAAAGCTCGTGTGGTCGAGATTCGCCGTCAGCTTGTCACGCACCTGAACGCCCAAGCCTTTGATATCAGGCGAGACGGCGTCAATGATTTCACTGAAGGTCACCGCACTTTGGGCGGCGAACGCGTCACGCGCGGAGCGCAACAGGTCGTTCAACTGCGCAGGCGGCCCCATGAGAGATGCCGGTCCGCGTAGGCTCCGAGGCGTGCTGGAGCCATCTCTTTGCGGTCAGCGAAGCGAACTCGCTTGGACTTGTCTTCAGGGGTGCTGCCAACATAGATTGACCATACGGGCTCGAGCGTATCGTCGACGTCAAGTTGCAGGATGAGGGCAGGTGCGAAGCCCGCGTTCTCCGCTGGCTCCGATTTCCACTCGAGCTTTACGGCGCTCCAGCCGGCGAGCAGCATGCCGTACCGGTCATCGCGCAAATAGTCGCGAGGAAGTTGGGCGATGACCGCAACAATTCTGATGCTGTTCGCTGGATTGGCATCGTAGAAGTCCAAGTCGTCGAACGTGACGTTTTGCCTTTCTGCGAGCAGGAGGTCGATAGCGTCGAGAATAGTCGTTTTGCAGCTATCGCCCGGGCCAATCAAACAGTTGACACCTTGGTTAGGGCACCACGAGAGCTCGCGGATTCCTCGAAAGTTGTAGACCCAAAGCGCTACGATGTGCACGGCGGTCCCCTAACGTATGCTTGTTATAGCACGACGGCGAGTCTTATTTGCGTTCACAGCCCGACGTGGTATTTCGGCGCTCCAAATGTAGCAGAAGTCACAACGACGAAGACCAGTTTGCATGGAGCGATAGCGGCGAGGTAATCGGACCGGAAGTTTTTCGGTCTTAGTGATACAGCTGTGACTAAAACGGTTGCGCTACAAAGCGCATGAAAGCCATTCACGCGCAAACTTACACGTATCTCGACCCTTCCGAACTCGCCGGACTTCTCGGCCTGTCAGTCCGCACAATCACCATGCGAGCAAGACACCGCCCCTGGCTGCTTCCATCTCGCGCCGAGCTTTACGACCAAGAGCTTTTTCGTTGGCGACAAGACGTCGTTCTGCAGTGGCTTGTCGAGACTGAAGCCGCGCAGCTTGCTACAACAGGTCCGTCGGCTTGACGCGAAGCGCAGTCGCGAGTTTTTCCAGAGTGGACAGTTCGATTGGCGCCAATTGATTCTCGCCGGGTGCTTCCAGGCGCGAGATGAGATTGCGGTCAATGCCGACGCGTGCGGCAAGCGTCTTTTGTGAAACGCCTTCAGCGGTACGGAGTTCGAGAACTTTCGCTCCGATTTGCGCTGTCGACGTCTGGTCGCCCGGAGGCCGACGGTGCAAGGAAGCGGTTACTGGCGTCTCAAGCAAAATGCGTACGTCCATTTCCATCGCAGTCGCAAGTGCTTCGGCGCGCTGCAGGGTAATCTTCCCGGCTTTTCGTTCCAGGCGGCTGATGCCCGTCCGGTCAGAGCCGACCATGCTTCCAAGCTGCTCCTGAGACCAGCCTAGCTCCTCCCGACAGCGTTTTAGGTTGCGCGCGAAGCGCTCCTGCAGTGTCATCTTCCCACCGTAAAACTGATAGTGGTGCGATTTTGACGACTACACGGTAAACGTCTACAGCATGTAACGTGTCGCCGTAAAACGTGTAGTCACATAACGTGTAGGCGTTTACATTGCATTCGTTAACCCCTAAACTTGTAGTCATCGAAAGTGTTGGCGCGGAGCTGCAATGGTTTCGCGGTGTAACAATCATGAGGTGACTCTTGGGTGTAGATGAAGCGACGACCGGCCTTTGGGCGCTATTCCGCGAGACTCCTTTTCCGCGAATACAACTCCTTGCTGGTGGCAGTTCCGACGAACGCCTGCACGCGCTGGACTCCGTCGACTGCGACGTACTCGTCGTGGCGGGCGGTCTGGGCGACATCGAAGCCGGCATCGAGCGGCTTTCTAAAATTGGCAAGCCGGTCATTTACGTTCCGGGGGTGGAAGAGTACTGCGGCCGGGATGTCTTGGATGTTGCCAAGGTCGGCAGTGAAGCCGCTCGGGATACCACGGTCCATGTCCTGGACCGACGCTCTCTCGTTTTAGCTGGAGTCCGGTTTCTTGGTGCGACATTCTGGACGTCGCCAGAGGTCTCAGGCGTGGGTATCCACGACTGGCCGTCGAAAACTCGCGACGAATTCCGGGAGATACGCTCGGCGAAGTGGTGGGCTGACGCCTCCAACGCTGAATATGCGTCTGCGCTTTGCCTTGCAAATGGGTGGACCAGACCTGACGAAGAAGTTCGGACCGGCGACCACGGCCTGCATCCAGTCGTCTCCCTGGTTGAGAACCGGCGCGCGTTGGCATGGCTTTCAAGCGAGCTGGCGACAGATTTTGCGGGGCCAACGGTCGTGGTTACACATTTCGAGCCGATGCCAAACGGACGTCAGCGAATCCCCCGTGCGGAAGATATGAGCCAGGTCCGTTCTATGCTCAGAGGTCATCGTTATGCCGCCGACCTGTGGCTTTACGGACACGCCAGAACCACCCGAGAGACAGTTGTCGACGGTGTGAGAGTGTTTGGCGGCTTCGCTACCACCGAGGCAACTATGGACTTTGATGAACTCTTCAACGTAAGAAGACTGGAGCGTTCCGCTACTAAGGGGCGACGTGGCGCAAAGGCTGCGCCAACCCGTGTGCCGATTTCGAGTCCTATCCTAAGTATCGAGCGGGGCTTGATATCTCCGCTGAAACTCATCGTTGAGCCTCTCATTGCCGAGATGCAAAGAGTAGCAAAGGACATCGACGCAATAGTGCCGCACACCATGGCACGAAGCACAACGCTGAGGATGTGTGTTTGCAGAACCATCCACTCGGAGGTGGAACTCTTCAAGCAGGCGGCTGAGGTGGCTTATGACCTGGAGCGGGAGCTTTATCCGCCCGAAAACAACATTGAGTCCGTAATCATGGCTGCTCGAAAAGAGTACGACGCTCCTCTCGGATATCCCTCGAAGGAGCCGAAAGAAATCCGGTTCGACTACTACGGACTGGTCGCAAAGATGGCACGGCACATTGAGTGGCTTAGCGAACTTCCCAATCGAGCTGTCTGGGCGCTGGGCAGATGGACACAACGAACCTACAACATTTTGCGCTATCTGGAACGACACGGAATAGAGGCATGTGTGGTGCCTCCACCGGTGCAGGCACTGCGCTTCGAGAGACTTTCGAACGTCATAGATGTGCGGCTCAAGGTAAGCGTGGGGGATTTTGATATCGAATGTTCAAAACTGAGAAAGTCCTTTCCACGTGACACCGAATGGCCGTTCATTGTGCGCCTGACCCCTGTGGACGGGTTTCCTGAGGACCAGAAGCGCTTGCTGACGCTTTCTCGACTTCGGGAAATTGCAGGCGGCGCTAACTTTTCCACAATTATTGCCTGACTGGACGTTACGCAGCACGAAAGCATTTCAAGATTACAGATTAGGATTCCTGTCGAAGTATATTGAATGTTAGGTTAACTGGTTGGCGATGGATGAGCGCGATGGCACTGGCATCCGGTCATGGCTAGCGCGTGGCGATGACTTGCGCGGCGTCCAGGTCGAGATGGTCCCGCACTCCTTACGAATGTCCGGTGAGACAGGGTCGGCAACGCTTCATATTCTTGAAACGCTGCATGCGTGGTTTTCCGCCAACGGACGTGCACCAATTCCCCCGGGAGGTAGCGGATGAGTAGGTATGACGTTAAACATCTCGCGCTACTGCTCTTGATACCAGCGGGATGCGCGTGCGTCGGCCTGATGCTGGGGCGTCTGATTCGCGGGCGGCGTCCGCGGATTGAGCGCGACCGGCCGCGCATGGCAATGAGCGCTGACTTTCTCCGTGCTGCGCACGACAGCCGAATCTCGATGCATACGCGCATGAAGTGTGCCTTTGAGTGCATATATTTTTGCCTATGCGAAATAGCTGAATCCCGCGGTCTGAAGTTGAACGGTCTGGTGCACCCGAACGTAAAGGTGATTCAGGCTGGCCTTTCTGCATTGGATGTCTCAGAAGCCGAGCAATCGGCGGTCGAGAAACTAGCTCAGTGGACAGCCGACGCATCTCCCTTTCTTCCAGCGCCATCCGTGGGCGATGCCTTTTATCTGGCCGCGCGCATTAACGCTCGAGCGGTTTCAGTGCTCACGCGGCTTCGCAGCTAATTCTCTCGGGGAGAGCAGCCTTGCGTATTCAACTCGCTTCCGACCTTCATCTAGAGTTTCTCGAACGCCAGTTCCCAGGGGAGCGGTTGATTAAGCCCGCGCACCAGGCCGACGTACTCGTTTTGGCGGGCGACATCGACCGTGCCAGCTCCGCGATAAACCTGTTTAAAGACTGGCCCGTTCCCGTCCTGTATGTAGCCGGAAACCACGAGGGATATCACGAGTGCTGGGAAGAAATGCAGGA
The DNA here is from genome assembly GCF_003353175.1 of Paraburkholderia lacunae. GTDB lineage: Bacteria > Pseudomonadota > Gammaproteobacteria > Burkholderiales > Burkholderiaceae > Paraburkholderia > Paraburkholderia lacunae. Next base: position 19,248 of record NZ_QHKS01000033.1, read on the forward strand.
GGAAATCAGGAATAAGGCTCGAAATACGTCTGTACGCTTTCTCGAACGCGATGTGGTCGATTTCGGAGGGGTGCGTTTCCTGGGTTGTACTCTGTGGACAGACTATTGTTTGCATGGCAACCATCTGCAACTTCAGGCACTGGATAACGCTCAACGCTGCCTTCACGACCACCGCGTCATTCGGACCCGTAGCGGAGAGCGGTTTCTGCCCGAAGACGCGCTGCGAGACCATCGACTCTCCCGTGCCTGGTTAAAGGAGGAACTCTGCCGCCCTTACGACGGCAAGACGGTGGTCGTCACGCATCACGGGCCGCATCCTCTTTCGGTCCACCCGAGATATGCCGAGGGTATTACGAACACGGCCTTCGTAAGCGACCTAACCGAACTGGTTCAGCAGGCCGACTACTGGTTTCACGGTCACGTGCATGACAGCTTCGACTATTGGGTAGGCAATTGCCGTGTCGTTGCGAACCCGCGTGGCTATGCTCGCAACCGATATTCCGTGATGAGCGTACAGCAACTCGAGTTCGAGAATCCAGAGTTCCGTGATGCCTGCGTGATTGACACGGCTGCTTAGGGGCTCGCGAGATAGTTGTCCCCCTGTGCAAGGGAACCGCAACTGGTCATTGAAGTGTGAGGGCGACGAATGGCTCGCAGGGTGCCGATGAAAGACAGAGGTGTGCGCTCCATCCGCCAACGGAGGGCTGTTCGCGCTGGTCCCTCTCTGCCCGCACTCAGCGTCGAGAGCGTGTGCAGGATTGCCAGCCGGATACATGGGAGAGCGATGCATGTCCTTTGATAGTTGCGGATGCTGCTCTCACCTACCACCTGGTAAGCGAGATTTGTTATCAGTCGCCGAGGTTGCACAGCTACTCAATGTAAGTCCCAGCTACGTTGTTCACAGGCTGATGCGTACGTACGTCCTGCGGCCAATTCTTCGTGTTCACGGCCGTCGGTACGTGCTTCGTGTAACAGCCGAAGCGTATCTCCGCAAACGCCGACGACTTGCACGCAGGGCGCTGCGCGAACTGGCGTGTATTCAGCAGAAAGCAGGTGCGTACAAATGTTGACAGGAATTCCGGGACCGACTTTCGACATACGTGCGCCTCGTCACACCGGCGGTCTGGTGTTGTACCTGGATTTTGATGGGGTTCTTCATCCGGAAGACGTCTGGGTGCGACTAAACAAAGGGCCTTACATAGCCTCGCCACCCGGTCATGAACTCTTTGAGCACGCTGAACTGCTGGAGCGCGTGCTGCTGCCATACCCCGACGTCAAGATTGTGCTGAGTACATCATGGGTACGCGTGTATAAGGGCGTTGCGAGAGTTGCGCGCAAGCTGCCGCCTGAACTGCGAGCAAGGGTGGTGGGGGCGACGTATCACCGCTCCATGGACCCAGAGTCATTTCGGCAGACACTGCGCGGCATGCAAATATGGGCCGATGTACTACGCCGACAGCCCGTCGATTGGATAGCACTCGACGACGATTATCTCGACTGGCCCTCCTGGTGCGGAGACAAACTCGTCCGCACGCACGAAGTGCTGGGCATAAGTGCTCCAGTGGTACTAGCTGAGCTGCGAGCAAAACTCGCTCGCATGCACGGGGATGAGCCGTGACGCCGGGATACGCATCGATGTCCGTTGCTCGAGAGGGTCGCGTGGCCGTAACGATAGTGCCCAACGATACCCCGGTTGACCTCGGACAAGTCACGATGAAACTTGAAATCCGTGTTGTGCGCTCAATTGCCCGGCGGAAGGGCGTAGTAATTCTTCGCTCCGAACTGGCAGGCTTGGGCAGTCCGGCGCAGTTGAGCCGCGTCTTGTCCAATCTGGTCAAGACGAAACGATTGGTGCGAGTCGGCGTGGGGATTTACGTCAAAACGCGGCTTAACAAATTCACACACGAGCTTGCGCCGGCCGCCACGTTCGAGGAGATAGCAGCGGAAGTTTTCCGGAAGCTAGAAATCAATATCGCTCATGGCAAGCTGGCTCGCGACTACAACGCAGGAAAAACGACTCAGGTACCAATGCTTGCAGTGGTGGATACCGGGCGTCGTCGCATTACGCGGCGAATCTCTCTCGGAACGCGGATTGTCATTTATGAGCGAAGCGGCGAATACCAGCGAAATGGGAACAAACAGTGAGAGTCCGCGACATTTTGCACCGCCTTCAAGAAGCTGACCTCGACTCCGTTGTGCTATGGCTGCCGCCGTGGGCTGATGCAAGCGAGGCAGACGAAGTCGGCGAGGTCATACTTGTTGCAGACCCATGACCGTCAAAAGCTACGAAATACCCGAACCCCTCGTGGACACGCGCGTGCGCGTATATGCAACAAAGTTGGACACGTTTTGGCAGCAGCAAACCCCCCGTCCCGTGCCGGTCTGTGAGGGGCGGGCCATCCAGTTCGAGGGGTCGGCATGGGAGCAGTGCATTGCAGCGCTGCGCTCAAGGTATGTTCGGGGACCGTTTCCCGTGTCTGACGACATAACGATATTAGCGGTGCAGCAGACCACTTCCGGCCCTCACGTGCTGACAACATGGCGTATTGATATTGCCGTTGCGGACGGAGCCGCAAATGCGCGAGTGCGTAGCACACAACCACGAATCGACCTCGGCCCCATTCCCGTTCGAATGACGGATGACATTGTCGCTGTTGCCATCAAAGTGCTGGAGGCTGCACATGACCACACCGTATGAGCGCACACAGGCCGTGAGGCGCACGCAGGAGCTGCTAAAGGAACTGGCAGCGGGTGTGCATGTTCGTCTCCGGTTCAGTTAAGAGGACGGCTTTGGGCCGTTCATCTGGGAACTGGTCGATGCGTTGGAATCGTTGCCTGTGGACTATCGCGACGTGCTCCTGTTAAGGGACTTCGAAGAACTGACCATCGCCGAAATCGCGGAGCGTATGGGCGCAACGGTACCAGCGACAAAAAGCCGGCTCCATCGCGCCCGCACCATGGCGCGCGAATACCTACTTGCTGAATAGTGGTCTCGCGCTTGCTTATAGCGAGAGAGTTACGTTTCTAAAATGGCCGCCGAACAGCGCTATAAACTCGTTCGCTAGATATGTCTTTACTCATTCGTATCACCGAAGAGTTCTTCCAGACATTCAAAGCCATTCAATGGATGGGGCTCTTTTTGATGCGGGCGGGAGCATCGTGCAGATGCCTCGCAAAAGACCTTGATGAGTTGCAAAGAGAGGGGGGGCGCTCCAGATGGCATGGTAGTGGGTGCATCATAGTGGGCGCCGAGGCGTTATCTCATCCATGGCTATCGACCCACGCTCGTGCCCAGTCAAGTCCGGCATGCTGAGCTTGCTCTTCGGTATCAAAACAGCCAAGGATGCCGGATGCCTCAACGAGCTTGTTGTGTCGGGTGATAGTGCCGCTTGCCGCGTACCGTTCTGGTTGGAGGATATCCGCTTGCTGCAAGATAGCGTGGCCCCACAGGTTGTACCCCTGATAGCTTTGCGATTCCATCAACGACTGACCTCGGCCGCTATGCCACGAGAATCAACCCGAAGCACGTTGCCCTCGGGCGTTATTTGCCGCGGAATCTCCGACATGTCCGGCTCTTCTGGCGGCACGGGCTTTTGCAGGTTGCTTTGCTTCGCCATGAGCTTGGGTGCAGACGTCGGCGCGCGTCGGGCGTTAACTTTCACGGCATGCGGAACGGCATGTCGATGAACTGCGAGCTTGTGCGCAGGACTGGCCCTGTGTGGGGCGGTCGCACGTGCCTCTGGCGGATTCCAAACCTCGGTATAGACCCCAGCCGCAAATGCGGTCGACGCGAGCGTCATCATCGATACGGCCAATCCAATTCCTTTCACAATATCTCCTTGCCGGCCGTTCGTTTCAGCCACTCTTTGCAACCAACGCCCTATCCGACGCATTCGCCATCACAGTCGCGGCAATAATCGGCTTCGACGGTATCGGCATTGCGCCGCCCGTTGTCGATGTGGAGGCAATCAATTCTAGGCTGACCGCCAGGGTCTCGTTAAGTTACGGATACAGCACGCGGCATTCTACGAAATTCGCGTGCATGCAACCCTTCAACTTCCCTTGTGGGAAGCCGTTCGTCAAGTGCCGGGGGAACCGACGCGCGGCATGGCCTCTCTCGGCGCCTCATTGGGTCTACCTCGCAAGCTATAGGGTTTGTCCTCCCCCAAATCGCCTTGACAGAGCTACCGTCGCAATCGAATATTTGCTCGATTTAAGAGCAATTGACCAAATTCAGTGCTGACCAAAAAATCGAAGTCGCCTGCGGTGCGAGCTGAGGGGGCGATAAGCTGTCTGGGTAGATTGCTACTGCGTCAAGTCGGGGATGACCGCCAATCAGGAGGAACAGGAAAATGGAAGGAGAACTGCAGGGCAAGGTCGCTGTTGTAACCGGCGCTGCGTCAGGCATTGGGCTGGCCAGCACCAAGGCGATGTTGGCGGCGGGTGCCCGCGTGGTGCTGGTCGACCGCGATGACGTCGCATTGACGGCAATCTGCAGGGAGCACGGCGACGCGGCGATTCCGCTTGTCGTGGATTTGCTCGACCCGGCGGCTTGCTCAACGCTCGTGCCACGCGTGCTGGAAATCGCGGGACAAATCGACATTCTGCATGCCAACGCAGGCACGTATGTCGGCGGCGACCTGGTGGACGCGGATACGGCAGCGATTGACCGGATGCTGAATCTCAACGTCAATGTGGTGATGAAAAACGTTCACGACGTTTTGCCTAACATGATAGCCCGACGGACCGGCGATATCATCGTGACCAGTTCGCTGGCTGCTCACTTTCCGACGCCGTGGGAGCCGGTCTATGCGTCGTCCAAATGGGCGATTAACTGCTTTGTTCAGACGGTGCGGCGCCAGGTTTTCAAACATGGAATACGCGTAGGCTCCGTGTCGCCCGGCCCGGTCGCTAGTGCACTGCTTGCCGACTGGCCGGAGGAAAAACTGAAGGAGGCCAAAGAATCGGGGAGCCTGCTTGAGGCCGGCGAGGTCGCGGAGGTCATCATGTTCATGCTGACGCGGCAACGTGGTATGACCATCCGCGACGTGGTCTTGATGCCAACCAACTTCGACCTCTAGGCGATATAGGCAAGACGTATCTTGAGTTCAAGTAATGTTTCTCGGCATTGACCTCGGCACGACCGAACTGAAGCTCCTCCTGCTGGCCAGCGATGGACATGTCGTCGGGACCGCTCGTCATCCGCTGGAAATATCGAGGCCGAGGCACCGATGGTCAGAACAGGACCCAGAGGATTGGTGGCGAGCTACGCTGATTGCACTAGCGACGCTGCGCAAGAACTATCCCGACGCGTTTGGACGCATACAGGCCATTGGTCTCTCTGGTCAAATGCATGGTGCCGTTCTCCTTGATGCCAATGACCGGCCGCTGCGCCCGGCGATATTGTGGAACGACATGCGCAGCGTCAGCGAATGCGCTGAACTCACGACCCGCGCACCGAGGCTGCATGAAATCGCAGGCAATTGCGCAATGCCAGGGCTCACGGCACCGAAATTATTGTGGGTCGCACGACACGAGCCGGAGCACTTCCGAAAGCTGGCGTGCGTCCTGCTGCCGAAGGACTATCTACGTCTGCGATTGACCGGTATAAAGCTGACGGACCCGTCCGATGCGTCGGGAACCCTTTGGCTGGATGTCGGGCGTCGCGAATGGTCCGACGAGCTTTTGCAAGCCTGTGACATGACGCGCATGCAGGTGCCACCGATGAAAGAAGGGAACCGAGCGGTCGGCGCCGTGCGTCGCAGTATTGCTAGCGAGCTTGGCCTGCCCGCAAATGTGATTGTTGCGGCTGGCGGGGGCGACACGGCGACGAGCGCGCTGGGCGTGGGCGCGTCGGAATCGGGGGATGGTTTTCTGTCTCTCGGCACCTCGGGAGTGCTGTCCGTTGTCACCGGGCAGTTTCGGCCGAGCCCGCATCTAGGAGTACACGCGCTCTGCCACGCGATTCCGAACCGGTGGCACCGAACGAGCGTCGTGCTGTCTGCGGCTAGCTGCGTTCGTTGGCTATGCAAACTCACTTCGGCCGACGAAGCATGTCTGCTAGGTGAGGTCGAGAGTGTCAGTGCGAACCGTCGGGCCAAAGCTCCATTGTTCTTGCCGTATCTCTCCGGTGAACGAACCCCCCACAATGACCCGTACGCCCAAGGCGTGTTTTTTGGACTTGCTGATTCGACCGACCGCGCCACACTTACCTATTCCGTTCTTGAGGGTGTCACGTTTGCTTTGTCGGACGGACTCGATGCCCTGCGTGCGGATGGCACCCGCGAAACCTCGCTTAGTCTTATCGGTGGTGGTGCACGCAGTGCGTTCTGGACGCAGTTGATGGCTGACGCGTTTGGAGTACGGATAAGCCGGCCGCCCGATTCACAATGCATCGCTGCGCTCGGAGCCGCGCGTCTCGGCTGGTTAGCGGCTGACGGCGATTTTTCGGTCGTTGTCCGTGCCCCGTCGGTGTCGCAGGAATTCTTTCCTGACGACGAGCGGCATTCAATACTCTTGGAACGGTTAGCGTCGTTCCGAGCTCTGTACGGGCAACTGCGGCCGCTTTTTCCAACGTGAGACGTATTCAATTTCGGAGCGGGCACCAAAAGTCAACGATACGCTTGGGCCACCACCGCGGCGGGAGTATCTGCCGAATAGGCCTGCCCCGTCGCGGCAAGTGTTTCTGAAACCCAGCCTGGGCTGACGACGTTAACGCGTGCCTTGCCGTGCAATTCGAGAGCGGCGGACCGCACGAACGCCTCGACCTCTGCATTCACGATGCCCACTGCGGCACTTCCTGTGACCGGATGCAGGGAGAGAATGCCGCTGGTTAGCGTCAGGGACCCGCCTTGTGTGATGTGACCGACCGAGCACCGGACGAGATTGACCTGTCCCGTCAGCTTGTTCTCGTCGCCAGGCAGGGAACTCCGCGAGTTCGTAGAGGCCAGCATCTGGTGTTCTCAGGCGCCCGGAGTAGTATGGTCATGTACACCTAACTACCAGGAGGGGAGGCGATGACTACCTGTGAGCAATGTGGTGGCCAAGGAAAAATCAAGTGCGAAAAATGTGGCGGGACGGGAAAGGTGCAGATAACCGAAATCGAGACTGTTTCAGACATGTCTCGCACGTCCAACATCATCACGTGCCCAAAATGCGATGGAGAGCGGTGGCAGCTCTGCGCACGATGTTACGGTTCCGGAGAAGTCCATGCTAACGGGACCTCCGATATTTTCGACCCCGAAGGCAGAGATACTTGACTTCCTCAGGAGAACGTCAGGAAGACTCAATTGGCAGTTGCAAGTGCGATAGAACTGTTGATGCATGGGCCCGCCGCATACCCGTGCTTTCTAGTAATGGGTACGGCGGGCCATTACATCAAACAGCGGACCGTCTACTGTCGGCCGAACAGGGGCAACCGCTTGGCAGGCGTTCGAGCGCATGTGTGCTGGCGACCTGCAGTTGTTGCCGGTCGAGCTGCCCACGTTCCGTCGTGAAGTTATCCTGAGCTCGGACGCATCCCCATCAAGCACCCCCGTGTGGTTGCACATGCAACCACCGACTAGCCGAACAATAAGCAGTTCATCGGGGCCGCGATGGACGTGACGCAGGCGAAGCAAACAGAGGAGCAGTTATCCTAAAAATTCTTCTGTGATAGAGCCGTTATCATGGAAGAAAGGTTTGTAAGGGGTCAGGCACAGGAGTTGCTCGTCTCAGTGTTTCAACCTCAGGAGCAAATGATGACTACGCCCGACCCGCGAATGCACCCGTCCGTTAGCGGCGCGAAAATCGTTGGCAGCACCGTCGGCTCGGGGCCCGGACCGGAGGTGATGGCAGCGACCACGCTCAATGGCGACAAGGTCATGTCATCCGACGGCGAACACGTGGGCAAGATAGCCGACATCATGCTGGACGTGCGAAGCGGACGGATTGCCTATGCCGTCCTCTCGACCGGGGGATTCCTCGGCATCGGTGATACGCTGCACGCCATCCCGTGGAGCGCGCTGACACTGGATGCAATCGACCGGTGTTTCGTCGTGGACATCCCGGCCCAGAGACTCAAGGATGAGCCCGGGTTCGACAAGGACCACTGGCCTTCGATGGCGGACGAAAAGTGGGGCACCACGGTCCATCACTATTACAACCGCGAACCCTACTGGACCGCTACCCGTGACATCAGCGAAGGACGCGAGACCGACATCTAGAAATCCAACTTCCCTCGCCCGCATCACACCCCGCTCACGGCACCCTGGCGTCGAGTTCCGGACGCATGACCACGCATTCCCGCGCCGTCGGCTCATTGCGGGCGACGACGAAGACGGCGGGGGTCGGGCTGCGGTTGACGGCGACATGGACCACGCCCGCCGGGGTGAAGATGTAATCACCGGGGCGCACCACCTGCCGGTCTTCCAGTTCCTCGCCCGTGTAGAACTCGATTTCGTCGCCGCTTAGCATGTAATGCGCGGTGTCATGGTGTTCGTGAATGTGAGCGCTGGTTCTGCCTCCGGGCGGCACGGACACCATGCCCATGTAGAGGACCTCGGACCCCACCGTCTCCTTGCTGATACCGGGCGCATGCACGGAGCCCTGCTGAGACATGTAGCTGGCACCACCACGAACAACACGACCCACTTTCGCCCTCGGTGAGGTTGTTTCCATTGCGCACCTCCTGTCATCAACCCGCGTATCCGTCACACCCATGGCAATCACTATAGGCGACGGAAGCAAGGGTAAGGCCGGGATTTCGGCTCTCAGTTTCCTGGACGCTTCAGTCGCTGCGCGGCGTCCGGCGGCGGCGCATCGCACGCGAAACTCTGGGCGGTGAGCGCGTCCGAATACACGGTCCGGCCGGCCACATCGGTCGCGCGCACGCGGATGGTCCGGTCGACCGTGGACTGGTCTCCGACTCGGTAGAACCACGGTGGGTTGTAGTACAAATCGACGAAGCCGTACGGGTCCGCCGGCGGCGTGCCCGGGACCGTGAAGACGGCGTCCTGTGTGTCGCCCGGGCGATGGCCAACGCGGACAACCACACACTTCTTGGCCGTAAAACCCACCCCGAACAACTCGACCCTGTCGGTGACGTCGTGGTGCTGCGCCGTGCCGACATGTTCCCGCACGTAAAGCCTGGCGCACGGCGGTGGGTTCGTGCAGGCTGCGCAGAGCGCGGACAGGAGGAACACGGTGCCGGTCGCGCGCAATGTCCGAACCGTTGCACGGAGAAGGACTGCGCAAGCCCGGAGTGAACCACGGGCCACCGCCGGTCGTGACCAAGTGGGTGAAGCTTGACACCGGCTCGAACGCCGCGCGGCGAGCACGGTGCAATATCAATTCGGCTTGGCACCGTTCGCGGTCATGAGTTCCTTGACCGCCGCCCGCGCCTTCGCCGATGCCTCCGGGTTATAGGCTATGGTCGGACCAAGCTCGACACATGAATCCTGATAGGTAAAGGGTTTGTTCGTCGCCGCATTCAGGATTTCTCCGTGTACCGCTTCCTGTAATTTGCAGTTCCTTATCGTCTGCGCTTGCGCCAGCTTCAGCGGCGTCGCAAACGCCTTGCCATCAAAGACGTGATATGCCCCGGGGTATTCGGTCAGGTTTATATTCTTGCCGTTCGCCTGCAGACGAGCGACATATTCCCGGCACGGTGCGACCGGAACGTAATCGTCTGCACTTCCGTGGAATATCCGCACCGGCTTGGCCGAGATGTCGTCGTCCCGCAGATACCCTATGTTGCAAGACGGATAGAAGGCCACATAAGCTGCGAACTCCTGGCCAGATGCCGGGCCATGCATCTCCCGGAACCGCTTAAGACTGGCGTAGAGAGCAGCGTGACCGACATCATGGCAATCAGCGCGCAGGCCTGCGAATCGGCCAACGTCCCCGCCGGCTCGCGAATTGAGTTGGATTTTGCTCGAACCAAGACCACTCCTTCGAGCAGTCGATGCCATTCGAGTCTACTACTACCATCAAGTCCTAAACGGACTGCACGCTCGCAACGCCACGGAGTGGGTGCGCGCAGCGACTGCTATACCGAACGCCCTATTTTTTGGGGCTCGTGGCCGCCCGGCGGTTAGAAGAAGTCTGCTTGGCTCCTGCAGTTGGTGCCGGCGCAGTGCGCTCATGCCGTTCGACACGCTAGGTCGCGAGGCCGTCGTACACCCTGGACTCGGAGAGTTCTGAAGCGATTTCCTTCAACGTCGCAATCACAATCCGGATTGCAGGCGTCATTGCCCCTTGGGTTGAACTGGCAAGCGTCACGAAGCGAGTGATGTTGGGCTTGATGATTCTTGCGGCACGCAGGCGGCCGGCGCGTACATCGGGGGCGATGGCCCACGGCCCGAGCACAGCATATCCTCGACCACTGGCCGCAAGCTCTCGCTGGACAGCAAGCGAGTCTGCTTCCAGTACAGTCCGAAGCTCGATACCGGCCCGACGAGCCTCGTCATCCATCAGATTTCGCAGGCGGTTGGGACGTCCCGGCAATATCAGTGGCAACCCCTCAAGACGCCGGAATTCGACGGTTTCCCGCTGAAGCACAGGCGAGTCCGGCGCGCCTACAAGATAGGTTTCGATTGTCGCGAGCGTCGCGAGCCGCTCGGTCGTCATGGAGCGCTCTGCATGGAAAAGGATAGCGAGGTCCACGCGTCCGCTGTCCAGCCACGTCTCAACCTCACCCAACTGACTCTCGCGAACGTTGAGGCGAATGTCCGGATAAGCCGAGTTGACGCGCTCGCATAGCGTGGTCATCAGCGGATGAGCAGTCGACGGCAAGATGCCGATTCGTACTTCACCAAATGGTGCGCCCGACGAAGTGCGTATTTCGTTGAACAACTGGTCGGTGTCCGCAATCCAGGCACGGACTCTTGGGATAATCCGCTCTCCGAACCCGGTCAGCTTCACACCGCGCCCAGTCCGCTCGAACAGACGGCCTCCGCATTCGCGCTCAAACTCGGCAATCTGTCTGCTGACATTGGACTGGACAGTTTGCCGGAGCGCGGCAACTCGACTGATGCTTCCCAGCTCCGCCACCTCGATGAATAACTTGAAGGCTTCCCGTTCCATCGCTGTCTCCACCCATCTCTCTTGAAGCATATCTGAAATCACACTGATGCGCCTATCGGCATGAATTTTCATTGAATAGACTGCTTGAAAAGATGACGAGATTGCTGGCTCCAGCGTTACTCGCATGACTGGCCAGAACAGGAGACAGCCGTATGCGGACATCCGTCGAAACGAGATACGCGGTAGGCAACACCACCATCAATTCGAACGCCAGGTGCGCGCGCCGACTTTGAGTCCGCACGCGCCAGCACCGTAGGTCGGCTCGACCTTCAGGCCGCGAATACCGAACCGAATCCCCCGTCCCGAGAGCGTTACCAACGCTCCCGGCGGGCAATGCTGTGCCATACAAATACTTAAAGGAGACACTACAAATGAGAACCGACCGGAGCTTACGCGTTGGCCGCAGATTGGCTTCGCGTTGCCTCGCAATTGCATCGATTTCCATTTGGACGGGGGTTGTGCATGCCCAGCCATCCTCAGCGGACCTTTCTGCTCCGATTCAGCTTTACGGTCTGGTAGGCACGCACGTCGCACAGTCAAAGGTGAGCGGCGCACCTCAAGGTAGCGTCATACTCGGCGGCGGCGGCCTGACTACGTCGTTCTGGGGGCTACGCGGCAAAGAAGACCTCGGCGGCGGATATGCGGCTATCTTTGTTCTGGAAAGCTTCTTCCGCCCGAACACCGGCCAGATGGGAAGAAACTCCACAGACGGGTTATTCTCGCGCAATGCCTACGTGGGCTTCACGACCCCGTACGGCATCTTCCGGTTCGGCGAGCAGACGACGCGCACCTACCTCAATCAGATTTTGCTGAACCCGTTCGGTTCTTCCGTCGTGTTCTCGCCTCTTGTCGTCCAGTCGTACACCACCGCGTACAACAACACGGTTGTGGGCGACACCGTCTGGGCCAACGTCGCGAGCTACGAGAGCGCAACGTATATGGGTCTCACCGGGACTGTGCAATACGGCGTCAGCGGAACAACTGGCCACCAGGGGAAGGATGACCTCGGCCTGAACCTCAATTACGAGAATGGCCCGCTTCAGATTGCCCTGTCCACACAACGAGTGCGCATGGCGGTCAACATGCCGAACGTCCAGCAGTATCTCTACCTCGCTGGCGCCACGTACAACGCCAACTTTGCCAAGTTCTACGCCGCCCTGCAAACGACCAATACGACGACGACGGAGGTCGGCTCCCATACCTACGAGCTTGGCCTCTCGATTCCCGCTACGCTAACCTCCGCCGTGCTCGTCGAGTGGGCGATGACGAGGCGCTCGGCACCGAAAAACCAGGACTCGATTCGGAACACGGCATCGGTCGGCTACGACTATTACCTGTCGAAGCGGACCGACGTCTACGCCGTCTATTCCTACGACAAGCTGAGCGGGAAGCCCTCCGGAAGCACGTACGGCGTAGGCATGAGACACACCTTCTAAAACACCATCCGATAGCCCTTCTCAGTGCCGGTGCGAATTGCGAGATTCGTGCCGGTGGTTTTGCTTTTGTCGCCTCCGACTTCCGCCGCACTTGCAACACACAGGTCTCATCTAACCACCCAAGTTCGTCGAGCCCCAAAAGAACATCGCCGCGCGTCCCAACAACGCGCGGCGATGACTCAAGAACTGCTGTTGCGAGGCAAATTCCCTTCGGTGCCCAAGACACCGTAAGCTGCCGTCAGGGCGAGATTTCTTCGAGCGAGCGGTCGGTCGTCTCAATCATTGCCCGAGACGCCAGGAGCCCAACAATGGTCGTAGCGGCGAACATCAGGAACACTGCGGAAATCCCGTGACCCGACAGAACGACTCCGACGAGGGCAGGCGCCGCAGCAGAAGCAACCCTCAGCCAGGACGTTGCGAGTCCAGTGCCAATTGCACGCATCCGGGTCGGATAGATTTCAGGCGTGTACAGGTAGAGCATAACCGTCGTGGTGCCCATCACCGCGTAGGCCGATGAGCCCAGCAACATGACCGACCAGGGACCGCCCTTCGCGACCGCACCGAGTATCAGAAGCAGCACCCCGCTGACCAGGAAGGTGGCCATCGCCCACCGGCGACGGCCAGTTCGGTCAACCAGGAAAGCACAGAGCAACACTGCGCATGCACTCAGAACATTCGACAGTGACGCCATGTGCAGAGATTCTTGCAGAGGCAGGTGATACACGGTGCGGTACAGACTCGGCAGCCAATTGTTGATGCCATTAGCCACGAAGTAAGAACTGGCCCACAACACCCACACAATCAACGTGCGACCTCGGTACACGTCCGAGAACAACTCCCTCCACGATGCCCTTTTTCTCGTCTGGCTTGCATCGCGAATCTTAGAGAGCCGCCGTTCTACCTCAACCCAGTTTCCCTCGACATCCAGGTTGCGACGCGTCGTGCTAGCCTCAATCTTCTCGATGACACTCTCCGCTTCATCGTATCGCCCCTTCGAGATAAGCCAGCGAGGTGACTCTGGCAAACGAGCGATGAATAGCGTGACGAGGAGGCCGGGAATCGCGCCGACGAGGAACATGCATTCCCAGCCGAAACGCGGGACGACGAACGCCCCGACCTGCGCCGCGCCGAGCAGCCCCAAGGGAAAAATCAGTTCGTAGAGAAGGAAGAAACGCCCCCGGCCATGCGCTTGGCTCAGTTCGCTGATATAGGCGGCCGCGACAGGTACCTCGCCGCCAACGCCGATACCCTGAAGGAAGCGTGCGAGAAAGAGGAGCTGCAAATTCCCCGTGAACGCACATGCAATACCCATGACCGACATGATTCCAACAGTCGTGGTCGCACTGAGCACTCGGCCGAAGCGCTCAGCTATCCAGCCAAAAGTCAGCGCTCCGACAAACTGCCCCAGATACCCGGCAGCGATAAGCACGCCAATTTGCATCGGCGAGAGGTGCCACAGCCCGACCAACACCGGCAAGGCGAAGGCGAGCGAGAGTGCGTCGAACGCATCGAAGAATGTGGCACTACCCATAATGATTCGGGCCTTGGTGTGCCACCGGCTAAATGGAACGTTCTCGATGCGGAAAAGCAGATGTGCAGCGCGTGCTACAGGTTCAGACTTATGACTTGCCATATGGTCAGAGCCGACCACGGCGCCCGCCAGTATCTTGCCCATTTTGTCTCCATCCAATCCATCGACCGCAGGCTCTACTCCGGCCCACTTATATATTGTTTGTCACGGCTCCCTCGGTGCTACAGTCGGGTAGTGTCCGTCGCGACCGGCCCCTTCATATGAGTGTTGTTCAAATGCTGTCATATGAGAGAACGGGCGAACGTTCCTCCTCGCCCGGCGGGCTGAGCCCTCCTTGGACTCAGCCCCTACTACTAGCCGCTCATGTACTTTCGCACGTGATGACTCGAAATCGCCAGTTAGTCGACGAGACCAGCCGAGCGCAGTGCCTGCGCGATTTCGACATCAGCACCTTCCTGCAGCGGCAGCAGCGGCGAGCGAACCGTTGCGTGCTCGAGAATGCCGCGTGCGACCAGACCGTGCTTGAGCGCGACCGTACCTTCCATGTGCGAGCCGCGGTGGTACACCGAGCGCGTGACGGGCAGCAGACGGTCGTGGATGGCGCGCGCCGCCTTGTAGTCCTTCGCCTTGCCGGCCTTGATGAGGTCGATGAGCAGTTCCGGTGCGAGGCCACCGTAGCCGACCAGCGCGCCGTCGACGTCGAACATCGTGTGCAGCAGATATTCGTCGTGGCAAGTCAGGATTTGCAGTTCCGGACGTTCGCGGCGGATGACGGGGATTTCCGTGTCCCAGCGACGCATGTTACGCACGCCGTTCTTCATCGCGAACACTCCCGGCTGAGCAGCAATCTCAAGCTGGGTTTCGAGGTTGTACGTCGCCTTCGTCACGTCCGGGTACTGGAACAGAATCAGCGGCAAGCCGCTTTCTTCGTGGATGGCGCGATAACGGTCTTGCGGTGCGCCCTTCTGATAGCCAAAGCGCAGCCAACCATGCGACGGATACACCAAGCCCGCCGACGCGCCGGCCTCGACTGCGCGCTTCGCTTCCAGGGCTGCGACCTGTGTCCCCTCCAGGGTGATGCCGGCGATGACCGGAATCTTGTTGCCGACCGACTTGACGAAGCTCTCGATGACCTTCTGCTGTTCGTCCGGCGTCATGAACGTACCCTCGCCAGCGTGACCCAGAACGGTCAAGCCTTTGACGCCTTCGATGCTCCCGAGCCACGACCCCAGTCGCTGGATGGCCGCATGGTCCACAGCGCCATCGCGGGTGAATGGGGTAACGGGAGCGGGAACCAGTCCCTTGAGGTCGATGCTTTTCATGCTGTCTCCGAAGTGTAAAGCGGTTACGTATCTGGACGTATCCCAGTTGGGGCATATGCCACTGTCAACTCGCGGTGGGGCTTGGCTGTCTTGCCTGCGCGTCACGCAGCGGGTATGGAAGCCAGTGTAGGCATCGAGGCGATATCGAGAAAGGCATGGAACTGCATTTCAGATATCTCTCGTTTAAGATGGCTCAGAATGCAGCTGTCCTGCCCGCATACCATCCTGCAAGGTAGCAACGACGGGAGACTGGCGTCGGCTCAGAGGGCGTCGCATGTCACCGTTGAAGTGCAACCTTCACAAGCGGCCGCCTGACCATGGCAGTCAAGTCGCCGTGCATCGACGTGTGTGCCTTCGATGGCAAGACCAAATTGTGCGTCAGGTGTTTTTTCGCACGCTCGATAAAACTCGGGCGTGGAAGAAGATGACCGACCATCGGTGCCATCAAGTGATTAACGACCTGGCGCGGCGACAGGCCAATCTGCACCGCGAATCGCCAGCTTTGTTGGCCGAGCAGCCACGAACACCGGACACCTGAATGGATGGAGAGCGCCGCCACAACTTCATTCTGGTGACTGGCTTCAATCTCCAGCGCAACAGAATTGCACCCGCTCATTGGGGAGTATGGATTCAATGCAGACTGAACAGCTAGTCAGTGTTCTCGCATCGCGCTCGTGATGTCCGACGGTCGCTCGCTCCTTCGGCATTGGCAGGGGGCTCACTGGCCGCCCGCGAAGGTCCCTCATCATTTCGTAGCGAGCCGGGGCTAGTCTGCGGCGGACTGAATTAAATACTCGGCCTCTTGCTGCACGACCGGCCATCCTTCGCGCAGAAGCCGCACGGCTTCCTCGACCACCTCATAGCTCAGTCCGCAGTTATCGATGTCCGTGATGCTCATTTGCGCGAGGTCGGAGGCCGAGGCGTCTCCGTTGGAAATTCTGAAGAAAAGGGTATCAGCCATAGCGCCGGCATCATCCGTCTCGCCGCTCAGGATGTCCTCGGCCAACAGGCCAGCCATGCCGACGAGTATCTTCCAGTTCGCAGGTAGCTCGGGAGCGGCAAACCCATGGTTCAACGCCGTCTTGCGCATCACCTCAGGGCAGGTGCGGGGACGGAACTGGCCGCGCCACGCTGTTTCCTCCGGATTCCCACTCTCATTTTTCCACACGACCGCGTCGCCAGCGCCGCCGAAGCGCTCATAAAGCATCTTGTGACCTGCTTCATGGTAAGCGGCGTTGCGGAGCTCTCTGGCAGCTATCTGTTCGTCCGTGAAATCAATCATGTTCGTCGAATGTGGTCGGTGTCGTTAGACCACGGTATAGCTCAATGAAAGGGCTACGGTGCCGAAGGCGACCGGAAGCTAGAAAGAGCTCTCGTCAATGTGTTAGCGCGGAAAGGTGCGACTCGCATGAATCGCCATGGATTGACGGCCGCAAGGCACTATCCGTGGGTGTCGACCCAGGCACGCGCCCAGCCCAACCCCGCAAGCTGCGCTTCTTCCTCGGTGTCAAAAACACCGAGTACCCCGGAGGCTTCAACCATCTTTGTGTCGCGGGTGATGGTCCCGCTGCCTGCGTATCGCTCAGGCGAAAGGATGTCCTCTTGCTGAAGAATCGCGTGACCGAAGATGCGGTATCCCTTGTAGCTTCCCGATTCCATCAGCGCACGACCTCAACATCCGAGTCTTGCGCGTCAACGCGCAGCACGTTCCCCTCGGGCGTTATCAGACGGGGAATTTCCGACACGTCCGGAGTAACGCGTCGCGGACCTGCGCCGACAGCTCCCTGTTTCACGGCCAGCTTCGTGGCAGTGGTCGGCGTGCGATGCGCCTGTGTTTTTACCAGATGGGGCACACGCCGCTTGTGCGTAAGCGACTTCGGCGCGCCTGCTCCCTGATGCAATCCACCGCGAGCTTCGGGCGGATTCCAGATTTCAATGTAGTGCGCACCTGCAAACGCGGACGAAGTACACGCCAGTAAAAGCAACCCGCATCCAACCAGTTTCACTATCGTTTCTCCTTGCCGATGCGATTGAATCTGTCGCTGCAGGAACATCCCCTCCGACGCACGACCCGTCGCAACCGTCACAGTAGTGGCGGTCGCGCACGGCGCCGTCAACACGCCAGACATCCGTTCCCACCGGACTAGCGGTACCCACGGAGCCGCCATTTTCGCACGCAAAGAACGTCGGCTCCCCGGCTCGGTCGCGCCGAATGGCTTCATCGATTTCCGGCTCGACAAACGCAGATTTCATGTCGACGACAAACGCCGCAATCTCGGGCATTGGATGGCTGACCGGCTTGCGAAGGCACATAGGTGCGTTCAATGCATGCGCGAATTCGAGGTCTGGTCGCCAGCGAAGTAAATAGAAGCTACCGGCAGCTCGCGGGTACGCATCCGATGTTACGAAACCCGATATCTCGGGAGCGCCTTCAACTCGTCCAGCATGTGCCTTCATCAGGTCCTGCCTGCGACAGGACGCGTTGGCCGCTCGACTTTCAACCCATGCAGCGTGCCTGTTTCGGCGCTAGGGCAATCGCCTAGTTGACAGCTTGAATTTTGTCTTCCTACTATGCATACAACGCTGCACACAATTAAACACACAGACTTGTGTGGCGGAAGTATGTTTTTGTCTACGGGATTACCCTTATTTAAGAGGTCATCATGGTTCGGCTGTCTCGCTTTACCCGTCAGGCTCTTGTATGTTTGGCTGCCGCGAGCTGTGTCATCAGCGCGCCGTCCCGCGCTGATGACACCAGCGCCTGGCAAAATGTGAAAAAGGCTGGAGTTCTCCGTTGTGGGGCAGCGGTAGCACCCCCGTACGTGATGCGTGACCCGAAGACGGGTGAATACAGCGGCTTCTTCTCAGAGCTCTGCCGTGAGTTTGGACAGAACGTGCTGAAGGTGAAGGTCGAATTCGTCGATACCACCTGGGACAATATCGTCGCCGGCCTTCAGTCCGACAAATGGGACCTGTCGCTCGCACTTAACGACACCCCGGAACGTGAAAAGGCGATTTCCTTCTCGGCGCCGGCCACTGACTACAACGTCTCGCTGGTCTACAACAAGAACAATCCCAAGATTCCGAAGGGCGCGCATACCATCGACGAAATCGACAAAACGGGCGTGACCATCGCCGTCATGTCAGGGACCGCGCAAGACAAGGCGATTTCCGGCGTTATCAAGCAGGCTCAAATTATGCGTTTACCCGGTAACGATGAAACGCGTTTGGCTCTCATGTCCAAGCGCGCCGACCTCCTCGCTGACGCCAATATCACCAACATGTTGCTCACAGAAGCGCACCTGGATTGGGCAGTCGCCATCCAGCCCAATCCACCCCTCGCGCAGCAGGAAGTCGCGTTCGGCGTCAGAAAAGAGACGTCTGCAGCCGATATCGCCGTGCTCAACAAGTATGTGAACGAGCAAGTGAAATCCGGGGCAGTCAACCGGCTCATCAAGACCTCGGTCCAGGCCATGCTTGTCACTAACAAGTAATACGACGCGCTGCGAAGGCTTCGTCACCCTCGCGCCTTCGTTTGCTTCCGGACGCGTTCGCGCTGGCTCATGCCGGGACGCGTCCTTGCTGTAACACAATCAGAAATAGATAAAGCAATCGTTTCAATCGACAATAAGGTTTGGATAACTAATGAAGAAGTCAATTTTGGTTGCAGTCATTGCAGCGGCCAGCGTTCCAGCGTTCGCGCAAAGCACGGTCACGCTCTATGGTCTCATCGACGAAGGGTTTGACTACACCAACAATGTGAAGGGCAGCAAAGTCTATGAACTTCAGAGCGGCTATGCGCAAGGCAGCCGCTGGGGCCTGAAAGGTACAGAGGACCTGGGCGGCGGCCTCAAGGCTGTTTTCCAGATTGAAAGCGGCTTCGACGTGAACAATGGAAAGCTGGCGCAAGGTGGCCTTGGCTTTGGACGCCAGGCGTACGTAGGCCTCGCCAACGACCAGTTCGGTACGGTGACGCTGGGGCGGCAGTATGACTCGCTGGTCGACTATCTCGCCCAGACCACGGCGAATGGGAACTGGGGCGGCTATCTTTTCTCGCACCCATACGATAACGACAACACGGACAACACTTTCCGCGTCAACAACACGGTCAAGTACACCAGCCCGAGCTTTGCCGGTCTTCAGTTCGGCGGCACATACAGTTTCAGCAACGACACCAATTTCGCAAACAACCGGCAGTACAGCGTCGGCGCGCAATACGCGACAGGTGGGTTGCTCGTAGCGGCGGCCTACCTTCAGGCCAACAACCCGTCAGCCACGGCCGGCGGTGCAATCAACAACGGTGGGGATGAAAACTTCGTTGCGAAACGGCTCAGAGTGTTCGGCGCCGGAATCAACTACACATTCGGCAGCGCGACCTTGGGCTTTGCCTACACGAACACCAATGTCGACCAACCACTCAGTTCGGGATATGTAGGCGCAATAACGCCGGTTGGCGGAGCAACGCTCTCATCACTTCGATTCAACAACTTTGAAGTGAACGGCAAGTACCAGTTCACGCCTGCGTTCTACGTTGGTGCGGCCTACACGTACACGCGAACGAGCTTCAATGCGACCAGCGGGAAACTTCATCCCATCTTCCAGTCGGCGGGGTTGATGGCTGACTACAACCTGTCCAAACGAACCGATGTCTACGTGCAGGGTGGCTACCAGCACGCAAGCGGCGACAAGACAGGGACCGTCCTTGATGTCGCATACGTGCCAGGCGCCGACGCCGTCTCGTCTACGTCGAATCAATTTGTCCTGCGTGCCGCTATTCGTCACAAGTTCTAGCCCGCCACTGCATTGGCTCGCGGCAGGAAGCTCGGGCTGGAAGCTTCTTGTCGCCCAGAAACCCTCCTGTTCCGTTCCGCAGCCCTATCCAGCGCCTGAAAAGCGGCGCGCCTCCGAATCCTTGGTGATTTCCCCGAAATGGCAAATCAGCCGTTGACGCGCTGGTTTTCGGTCGTCTACCATGCATACATCGCTGCACACAGTGGAGCACACAAAATTGTGTGTTGTCGAGCCGGCGGCAGCAACGATGGAGGGCTCGTAACCAGGCTGGCTCTCGATAGCAAAGATGTCCTGGCTGATTCCGGATGCGGTTCGGCCCAATCGAGGAAAGCCAGATTCGATTCACACATCACGTGCCTGAGGGCGCGCCCCGCTGGAGAGATTTCATGTTGTCACCCCAAACCATGATTGCCCAACCCCACACTTCGCCGGCAGTTTTTGACTTCTCGTCCTCGACTACCGGCGACTTTGTGCAGTTCCGGGACGTCTATAAGTCCTACGGCGAAAATCTGGTGGTCATGGACCACATGAGTCTGGATATGCGCGCCGACGACCGGCTCGTCATCATCGGTCCTAGCGGCAGCGGCAAGAGCTCGCTTCTGCGCGTCATGATGGGCCTGGAAGGGATTCAGGGCGGACAGATTGGATTCCAGGGAAGGCCGTACATCCACGGCGCGGATTCGGCCCGGTCGAAACGCATCGACACCAAGTTGCAAAAGCAGATTGGCATGGTGTTCCAGCACTACACGCTTTTCCCCCACCTTTCCGTGCTGGGCAATCTGATTCTTGCTCCGGTCAAGGTCGGCGGTATTTCAAAAGCAGAGGCGACGGAACGGGCGCGCGTGTACCTCGCGCGCCTTGGTCTCGAGAGCAAGCTACACGCATATCCCAGCCAGCTTTCCGGTGGTCAGAAGCAACGGGTTGCCATTGCGCGTGCCCTCATGCTCGAGCCGAAGCTGATGCTGTTCGACGAAGTCACTTCGGCGCTTGACCCTGAGATGGTCATCGAAGTGCAGAACGTGATGCTGAAGCTGGCCGAACAGAAGATGGCGATGATTATCGTGACCCACGACATGCATTTCGCGCGCGATATTGCGACCCGAGTTGTCTTCTGCGCCAGCGGAAAAATCGTCGAACAGGGCGCACCCGCGGAAATGTTCAAGTGCCCGAAGGAAGCCCGCACCCGCGAGTTTCTCGAGAAAGTTCTGCATCTCGATTGAGGCTGACCATGAACTACCACTTCGACTTCAGCTTCCTCGAAGGAAGCTTCGGGGCACTGCTTTCAGGCCTGAAGGTCACTATTGAGCTTGCAGTGGCCTCCAACGTCACGGGCCTTGTGCTTGGTTTTCTGCTTTGCCTTCTGGCCATGAGCCGTTGGGTCGTCGTTCGGTGGCCGGCGCAGCTGTTCATCGAGTTTTTCCGTTGTACGCCCGCTCTGCTGCAAATCGTCTGGTTTTTCTACTGCATTCCGATGATGGTTGATGTATTTATCGACCCCATCGTGATGGGCGTCATGGCACTCGGCTTGAATCTGACAGCATTTAACGCCGAAGCTTATCGGGCTGGCGTCCAGGCGGTCCCGAAGGAACACCTCGACGCCTGCGTGGCTCTTGGCTTAAAGCCGTGGCAGCGCACCGTCTACGTCGTGCTCCCTCAGGCGCTTCGTACCGCGATGCCGGTCCTGATGACCAACGGCATCGGAAGCCTGCAACAAAGTGCGCTCGTTGCCATCGTCGCGGTGGCGGACCTGATGTATGTCGGAAAGAGCCTCGCGACTGAAGCGTATCGTCCTCTCGAAACATATACGGTGGTCGCGCTCATTTACTTCGCGCTCTCGCTACCGATTGCGAAACTCGTGCATGTAATCGAGCGTCGTCAGGACCTGGCTGTTCAGCGTTGAGGAGAAGACCATGCATCTCGATTTTTCGGCTGTATTGCCCTATTGGCTGGTCTTGCTCAAAGGCTTGGGACTTACGGTTGCATTTACGAGCAGTTGCGCCGTCATCGGAAGCCTTGCGGGATTTGTTCTGAGCCTGCTGCGGATGTCCCCGTCGCGGTGGTTGAAAGCGACGACGACGCTCTACGTCGAATTCTTCCGCGGAACACCGTTGCTTATCCAGCTATTCTGGGTCTACTTCTGCTTTCCGGTTGTCTTCCGGATTCCGATTCCACCTTACCTGTCGGTGGTTATTTCACTGACGCTGTACATGGCGGCTATCACCAGCGAAACCTTCCGCGGGGCATTGAAATCCATTTCGGCCGAGCAGCACGACGCGTGCACCGCGTTGAGCCTTTCGCCGCAGGCCAAGATTCTTTACGTGATTTTCCCGCAGGCATTGCTGCGCGCAGTTCCTCCATTGTTGTCGAACATCGTCAGCCTGTTCAAGGAGAGTGCGCTCATCTCGTCGGTTGGTGTCGCGGACCTGATGTTTGTTGGCCAGAACATCTCGAACAGCACGGCACGTCCGGTCGAGTTCCTGACTACCGTCGCGATGATTTACTTCCTCGTCGCGTTCCCGCTGACGCGTCTGGTCGGCGTGGTCGAGACGCGGATGTTGAGGCGCTATGCCTATTAACCCACCCAGTCACCCGTTAGTTTGGAGAACACACATGGAAATGAAGGGAATTTTGCCCGCTCTCGTTACGCCGTTCGACACCAAAGGGGCCGTCGACCACGACACGCTGGCTTCCATCATCGAATATCAACTGAAAGCAGGCGTCAAGGGCTTCGTACCGTTGGGCTCGACGGGTGAATACTATGCGCTGAACAATGAGGAGCGCCGTGCGATTCTGAAAACCGTACGTGAAGTCGTCGGTGACCGCGGAATCCTGATTGCGGGCGCGAATGGTTCGTCCACGCGTGAAGTCATCGAGCAGGTCAGACAAACGCGCGACGCGGGCTACACCAACCTGCTCATCGCCCCGCCGTACTATGCGCTGCCGTCACAGGAAGAACTCATCGGCCACTATGAGGCTATCCTCGAAGCTGCACCGGATATCAACCTCATTGTTTACAACTATCCCGTCCGCACGAACGTTGAAGTCGGCTATGAGGTGCTCGAGGCCTTCCGTAACAATCCGCGAGTTATCGGCATCAAGGAAAGCAGCGGCAATCTGCTGCGCGCCATCGAGATTGGGTCGAAGTACAAGGACGACTACCAACTGTCCTGCGGTTCGGACGACCAGGCGCTTGACTTCTTGCTCTGGGGCGCAACAAGCTGGATTTGTGGACCGGCTAACTGCTTCGCCAAGCAAACGGTCGATATCTACAACAAGTTCGCCGCCGGCGACATTTTCGGCGCTCAGGCCGTGATGCGCTCGCTCTTCCCGGTAATGGCGACTATGGAAGCAGGCAAGTTCGTGCAGAAGGTGAAGTACGGTTGCGAGCTGGCTGGATTCAAGGTTGGCAATGCACGCATGCCGCTGAAGCCGCTGACCGACGAAGAGAAGGCGGAATTCCGCAAGGTCTTCGAAGCAACGCAGGGTTGATTACGTAACCCACCGCCCTTGCCGGGGCGGTGGAACCGCATAGAGACAAAGAAAATGTCCAGACATAGCTTTACTTGCATCGAAGGTCATACTGAGGGTATGCCCGTCCGTATGGTCATCAAAGGCGGCCCCGAGCTCCAGGGGGCGACAATGAATGACCGACGCAAGTATTTCGTTGAGCATTACGACGGGGTTCGACGCGCGCTGATGCTGGAACCGCGTGGTCATTCTCACATGTCCGGGACGATTTTCTACCTGCCGCTGAGCGCGAACGCGGATTTCAGCCTGCTCTTCATCGAGACGTCGGGATGCCTGCCCATGTGCGGCCACGCGACGATTGGCTCAATTTCGTTCGCTCTTGAGGCGGGTCTAATTGTGCCGAAGCAACCTGGCACGGTAGTTGTGGATGTGCCGGCTGGTCAGGTGACCGCACGCTACGAAATGGATGGCGAGCGTGTCGCCTCAGTTCGCTTTACAAATGTCCCAAGCTTCCTTCTGCATCGTGACGTCGAAATCACGTTGCCTCAACTTGGCAAGCTCTCGGTCGACATCGCCTACGGCGGAAACTTCTATCCCATTGTCGAAGTCCAGGAGAACTATCCGGGCTGCGAACACTTTGCTCCAGAGGTCCTGCTTGAGTGGGGACGGGACATGCAGCGGCTTGTCAACGAAGCGATTGACGTAATTCACCCGGACTACCCTCAAATCCGCGGCGTGAGGCATTGCATGTGGACTGGGCGGCCTGTCGCTGAAGACGCGGACGGACGCTCGGTTGTCATCGCTGGTGAAAGCCTCATCGACCGTTCACCCTGCGGAACGGGAAGCTCTGCCCGTGTTGCGCAACGATACGCTCGCGGCCTTCTGGCCGAGGGCGAGTCGTTCACGCATGAAAGCCTTATCTGCAGTCGTTTCATTGGTCGCGTCGAGGCGACGACCAGGCTTGAAAGCGGGCTGGAAGCTGTGTACCCGAGCGTTGAGGGGCGTGCGTGGATTACAGGGCGCGGTGAACATTACGTTGATGACTCACAGCCATATGCACAGGGATTCAGTTTGCAGGAGTTCGTAAAGTGAACGCGGTTCCTCGTGAACAAATTTCCGGGGCGCCTCAATCAGCTCCGCACGAAGCAGCTGTGGTAATCGGCGGCGGCATTGTGGGCGTCTGTTGCGCGTTGTATCTGCAACGCGGCGGCTACGAGGTCACGCTCGTAGACCCTGAGGCACCGGGAAACAGCACGGCAAAATGGAGTTGTGGACAGATGGCGGTGAGCGAAGTCATTCCGCTGTCGAAGCCGGGCATCCTCATGAAAGTTCCGGGTTGGCTCATGGACCAGAAGGGTCCATTGGCGTTGCGCCCTGGAGCGTTGCCGGGGATTTTGCCGTGGTTCCTCCGCTTCATGGCATCGGCGCGCCATTCAAAGATTGTCGACATTGCGCAATCGATGGCGACACTCACGCATGACGTGTACACAGACTACGCGCCGTTGCTCGAGATATGCGAAGACAAAGCACTCCTTGGCCAACGGCCCGTGCTCGAGCTATTCGACAATCCGAACGCAATAGAGCGCGACAAGGCACATCTCGAGCTGCGCCAGTCACTTGGCTTCTCGTATCAGAGGCTCAACGCCACGGAGATTGCCGACCTGGAGCCTGCACTGGCCGGACGTTTCTCTCACGGTCTGCTGTTTCCTGACTGGCGCTTCATAAGCGACACCGAAGGCTTCATCGCGGCCTTGACCGGGAGCTTCGTCTCCAGAGGCGGCCGTCGGGTACGTTCGACTGCCGCGCGTATTGATGAATCGTCCGGCCGCGCAACCGGAGTCACTTTGGAGAACGGTGAGCGAATTGCGGCCTGTCACGTAGTCGTCGCCGCGGGCACGGGGTCGCGGAGGTTCTTCGGCCAACTGGGTGTGAATGTGCCGCTCGAAGGCGTCGCGGGCTATCAGGCGCTGCTGCGTAATCCGGGAGTGGAAATCCGGCATTCAATCATTTATGCCGATGGCGGCTTCTGCTTCACGCCCATGACGCGCGGATTGCAGATAGGCGGCACCATCGAATTTGCGGGGCGCGATGCGAAGCCCAACTTCAAGCGCGCAGAAATCATCCTGGAAAAGGCCAAACGGATTCTGCCTGAGCTTCGGACCGACGGCATCGAATTTGGCGTTGGCTATCGGCCGTTCTTGCCAGACACCAAGCCGGTCATCGACCGCTCACACAGGCTGCAGAATGTCTTTATGGCTTTCGGTCACGGGCAGCTCGGTCTCACGCTTGGTGCGACCACCGGAAAGTTGATTGGCGACATGGTGGCTGGCCGCGCAACGAAACAGAATCTGGCGCCCTTTAGCGCTTACCGCTTTGCCTGAAAGAGGACGCTCATGAAATCGTATGACCAGCTTTTTATCAATGGCCGTTGGGTATCTCCGGTCAAGGGTGGGACCTTCGATACTGTCGACCCATTCACCGAAACGGTAATCGCGAAAGTCGCGGCGGCGACTGCTGAAGATGTGGACCTTGCGGTAAAAGCAGCGCGGGACGCCTTCGACAACGGCCCGTGGCCACGAATGAGTGGTGCCGAACGGGGTGCGGCATTGCGCAGAATCGCGAGTGGCATCCGCGCTCGACTCCCTGAATTGGCTGAACTTGAAGTGCGCGACAATGGCAAGCCTTTGCCCGAAGCACTATGGGACTTGGGCGACGCAGCAGGTTGCTTCGAATTCTATGCCGGGCTTGCAGAGCAACTCGACGAGAAGACAGAGCATCCCGTCACGTTGCCGGACGACCGCTTCAGTTCCATCGCAAGGAAAGAGCCAATCGGTGTGGCCGGCGCGATTATCCCGTGGAACTTCCCGATGTTGATGGCGGCATGGAAGGTCGCGCCAGCGCTTGCTGCGGGTTGCACGATGGTTCTGAAACCCTCGGAGTTGACGCCCCTGACAGCAATTGAACTTGGCGAGATTGCCGCTGCAGCGGAACTGCCTGCTGGCGTACTGAACATCGTTACTGGTTTCGGCAACGACGCTGGCGCCCCGCTGAGCGAGCATCCGGGCATCGATAAACTGGCGTTCACCGGAAGCGTCCCAACGGGCAGCCGCATCATGCAGACTGCGGCGCGCGACATCAAAAACGTCAGTCTCGAGCTAGGCGGAAAATCACCGTTCATTGTCTTTGATGACAGCGACATCGAGGCAGCCGTTGAGTGGATTATGTTCGGTATTTTCTGGAATCAGGGGCAGGTGTGTTCGGCGACGTCCCGGGTTCTGGTTCAACGCGGCATCTATGAGCGTCTACTTGAGCGACTCAAGGACGAAGCCCGCAAAATCCGTATCGGCAACGGTCTGGAGGACGGCGTCCTGCTGGGCCCAATCGTTAGCAGTGGACAGTACCAGAAGGTTCAGGAAGCAGTCGCGCGTGGGAAGGACGAAGGTGCACGTCTTGTGACGGGCGGCGACCGCCCTGCGCGTCTCAAGACAGGCTACTTCATGGAACCCGTCGTGTTTGCAGACGTTCCCGAAAGCAGCTGGATTTGGCAGGAAGAGATTTTCGGCCCCGTCGTGTGCATCCGGCCATTTGATGACGAAGCTGAAGCACTCCGCTCCGCAAACGATTCGCGCTTCGGTCTTGCCGCCGCAGTCATGTCAAAGGACCTTGCACGGTGCGACCGCGTCGCGCGGGCTCTACGGGCTGGTATCGTCTGGATTAACTGTTCGCAGCCCACTTTCACCGAAGCACCTTGGGGCGGTTACAAGCAGAGCGGCATCGGGCGCGAACTCGGGGAATGGGGTCTCAACAACTATCTCGAGACGAAGCAGATTACCCGATACGACAGCGACAAACCTTGGGCGTGGTACATCAAGTAAGGTAGGTGGGTCATGCGCTGGAATAGAACGCTACAGCTGGTTGATGTTCATTGTGAAGGCGAAATCGGCAAGGTCATCACCGGAGGGGTCCTTGACATTCCCGGTGAGACCATGCTCGACAAGATGAACTACATCAACGAGGTCGACGATAGCCTTCGCAGGCTGGTTACTCTTGAACCACGAGGTTGCTTGCAGATGTCGGTCAATCTGCTGTTGCCGCCGACACGTGCCGACGCGGATGCCGGGTTCGTCGTCCTGCAAGCTGACAAGGCTCATCCGATGTCCGGCAGCAACGCCATCTGCGTGGTGACAGCTTTGCTTGAACTGGGAATGGTGCGGATGAGTGAGCCCGAAACCCTTGTCAGGCTGGACACGCCTGCGGGGCTCGTGACGGCTCACGCGACCTGCAAGGAAGGTCGCTGTGTTGGCGTGTCTCTTGATATGGTTCCGGCGTTCGTCGAGCAGTTGGACATGAACGTTCAAACCCCCGATTTTGGGAACATCAGGGCGGACGTCGCATTCGGTGGCGTCTACTACGCTCTCGTCGACGTTGACCAGATAGGCCTTGAAATCGCTCCAGAAAACGCGCGTCAGCTCGCGGAAATTGGGGTCAAGCTGAAGGGGCTAATCAACGCGCAGGTTCAAGTTCAACATCCGCTGTTTCCGCAAATTAACGAAGTGGCGTATGTGATGTTCCGCAACCGCATCAACGACGATTTGTATCAGACTTGCACTACATTGCCCCCAGG
Organism: Paraburkholderia lacunae; assembly: GCF_003353175.1. Lineage (GTDB taxonomy): Bacteria > Pseudomonadota > Gammaproteobacteria > Burkholderiales > Burkholderiaceae > Paraburkholderia > Paraburkholderia lacunae. The sequence goes on from NZ_QHKS01000033.1 coordinate 47,484, forward strand.
TCGCGTCGACAGGTCGCCGTGCGGAACTGGAAGTTCGGCTAATCTCGCGACGTTGGCCGCCCGAGGTCTTGTGAGTGTCGGCAGTCGACTGAAGTCACGTTCGACCATCGGGGGGGAGTTCAACGTCGAATTGCTGGGGAAGACCGAGGTCGGCGGAAGACCCGCAGTGTTGCCGCGCGTTCAGGGGCGAGCATGGGTCTACGGGATTCAACAACTTGGGGTGGACCCCGATGACCCGCTGGCCGCTGGGTTTATGCTAAGCGATACGTGGGGCCCGGGTTTCCCGACGCCCTGAGAAGGAGTGCGCGCGATGATAAACTTGAATGCGCGCCCGTCTTTCCGGGCCCATTACGAAGGCGGTGAGACGATGAGCAAAGGTACGGCGGAGACAGAGGTCAATGCGCGCCGGCACGGCGGACGCTACATTTATGAAGAGTTGCGAAAGCAGATTCTGACGCTGCAACTCAAGCCAGGCGCTCCGCTCGACGAAGTTTCGCTCGCTGCGCAGTTCGGCCTTTCACGCTCGCCTGTACGCGATGCGCTTGCGCGGTTGATAAGCGAAGGTTTGGTGACGATTCTGCCGAATCGAACGACCCTTGTTACGCCGTTCGAAATCGAAGAATTTCCGAAGTATGTGTCGGCACTGGACCTCATTCAGCGTGCAGTTACCCGCCTGGCAGCATTGCATCGAACGGAAGCTGACCTCGCGCGCATCCGCAAAGCGGATGACGTTTACATGCAGGCGGTAGAGAGTGGCGACTTTAGCGCGATGTCCGAAACGAACAAGGGTCTGCACATAGCAATCGCGCATGCTGCAAATAATCCCTACTTTGTCGGATATTACGAGCGGCTTCTGGGCGAAGGACAGCGGCTCATGCATCTTCACTTTGACTTTACGGTAACGTCGCCAACGGCGACGCCACTGGGACGCGACCACGCCGAGATGATTGATGCCATTGCGCGCAAGGACGGTGATGCCGCGGAGAGGCTCGCGCACGAGCATACGATGCTCTTCCAGAAGCGATTCCTTGACTACATGCGGCAAAACATGACGGAATCGATGGCGATTCTGTGACCTGATGCAGGCAGCTTTGGTCTCTCCAAGGCTGCCTTTTTCACAACGCCACATGGCCCAGTCGGTCACCCTCTTCAAGAACGTCCAGCAGGTCGGTGCATCGCTGCCGTGATGCCATGTCCCGCGCGACGGTGTCTTCTATGACGCCCCCGCAGCGACCTACAACGCGGTGACCTCATACCTTTGAATGGCCAGTCAACCGTTGTGCCGGGCACGTTGCGTCATTTCTCGCTTGATTGGTGACTCTGGTTTCGTTCTTCGCAGAAGCGCGGCGAGCTTGGCTTGAGCCTGCAAAAACACCCGGGTTGAAACTCCGCCTAGCTGGTCATCTTGCAACTTCAGAACCCTTCGCAGGAGCAGTGATTCGGCGTCATCGAGCCTCCACAGCGCTTCGTCTTGTGCCCGCATTACTGCGACGTCGAGAACGGACTCCGCTTGGCAGCTCTGCTTCGCCACGGCATGACAGCACCGCCAGTTCCTGTGCCCAGTGCGCCACCCATTGCCAGCAATCCAGTCTGTGTCCCGCGAAAGCTCGGCGCAAACCATCGTGCGAGCACCGGATTCAGCGGGACCCATAGACGCCTGGCTCAATCCAAATGCGTCGGACTTGGCGACGCAATACGCGATACTTGATGACAGAGACCGGCCGTACTACGAGCACCGGCTAGCTGCGTAACCCTTCGCAATCATCTGCAACTGACGAATGGACCTTTGGATTCAACCCTGCGCGCCATGCGCTGACCTGTACGGTAAGCCGGCGGAAGAGCTTCCGCACCAGGACCTCACGCTTAACGGTGCCGGCGCGGTGAAAGACGCGCGAGTCGAAGAGCACTACACCTGCGTTCAGTGCCGCGCGGTGTTTGCGCGAATTCTTGCCGGGCCGCCTGCGAGGCAGATTTGGATTCTGCTTAACGCCGGCCAGCACTGACGAAATGTTGGCGCACGTCGGATGCGCAGGATTCCGCGGCGCGATGTCACTCATTAACTAGAACCGCGCTGGAGCGCTCTCTTTCGGGCAGCCTATAGCACCGATAGCCGGTGCGCTTGGGGAGCGACTGCTGCGCATTAAAGCAATTGTTCCAGGAGAGAAAGGCAATGACCGAGTTCTCTTGCAAAGCGTGGGGGCGACGTTCTCAGCGCCTCGCCGCCTCAATCGAGACAATGCGCCGCCGCTTGGCGCCATTGTTATCGCGCGGGACTGCGGGAGCCAAGAGTTGGAGTCCGTCCCGGTTGCGCACAGGGTAAGCTGGTTCACGCAACGATAAGAAGGGGACTCGATTGCACGAGCGCCGACGTGTGCGGCTAACGGGCAACTGCATGAAGGCTCACTCCTACGCAACTGCAGCTTCAGTGTCCGTATCAATCGACGAGAAGCCAAGTGTCACATTTCCGGCTGTCTCCGAGAGCAAGTTCGATGTTTTGTCATGGAAACGCTGCTTGACCCGCTGGGGCGAACGAAGGCAGTATCAGACACGCGGCGCATTGCCATACCGGCGAACTGGCAGTGGACATGTGCCTGCCGGAACCCAACTCCATCGGTGAGGAGACGTCCATGATAGAGGTGACGAATACGTACGACCTGCAGCCAGGCGTGAATCTGGAGTCTTACGCCGAATGGGCCAGGAAGGCGGCGGAAACGATTGTGCAGCAGCCAGGTCTGGTCGAACTTCGCGCGAACCGGAATATGCTCGGCGCCCCGCAGATTCGAACGACCACCTGCTGGAGGTCTACAATCGACTGGGCGACGTTCGCAGACGGGCCATGGCGCGCGCTGGAGCAGGAATTACGGACCTTCGCGACCAATTTCAAGGTTGAGATGTGGGGACCGTCGCCGCTCCTACCAACGCCACTCCGTCCGGACCCAACCGGCGGTGCTGGTGCGTGAGCAGACCCACGTGCGTCGTCAGCATCGAAACCGGTCGCGGCAGTCCGTCCGAAAGAGCTATTTTTCTGGCCGTCTGCCTCACCTGACCCAGATGCTCGCGTGCTGTGCTCACGAATTGCAGTCGGTCGGACACCGACTGCTTTCGTCAGAGGCGCGGTAACCGTCATGCGCCACGGCACTGTGTGACGATGCGCATTGCACACTGCTTATGGTTCTCGTCGCTCCTCAGTCGCCGTCATGGCAGAGAAGAGGACGTCGAACTCAGAACCAAAACATTGGACGTACTTCAGTTCGCGCCGGCGCCGCGACGACACCCAACGCATCACGTCATGGACGACCACTTGTGCGGTACCCAAGAGGCCGGAGGAGGCTGGAATTGGACATTTCCGGAAGTAGACCGGGCGTCTTCGGGTTTGCGGCAGCATGCTGGCTGTTGGCACGCCCGCGAGCGCCGTCGTCAAGGCATCCAGCGTCATAATCGCGGTCGAGTAGTATCGTTGCCCGGGCTCGTCTGCGCCGCGCGACCGCCCTTTTAAGTCGTTACTCGGCAGGGTCGAAGAAGCTCGCGATGCTGGCGTAGGTGACTGCGTCCGATTCTGCGCAGCCCAATTTCTTCAAGGCAGTGAAATGGCGGTCGTTCAGTCACTTGTCGGCACCGGCGTCACGCAGAATTAGACGGAAGGCTCGCACATCCTCTTTGCTTGCAAAAAGTTGCTCTACGTATCGGTCCCCGTCGAGTATGCCCGCTTCGGCCGCTGCAGCGAGGCTGTCCATTGCCCAAGCTAGCCGGGATTGGCCGGCATGGTGAGGAGGGCCGACAGCTGGATTGGCGTCGTTGTCTTGTCGCGATGATTCCAGCCTCCGAATTCGATACATGCGGCGACCACTTTTTGCCTCCCATCGGTCTAGAACATCAACTCGTCCGAGGCACTCTCGAGTTGGATTGGCTCGGCGACACAACATGCTCGACCGCTACTTTTGGCATTGGCCGCACTTCGGCCTTCGCTAGTTTTGAAGGACTATGGGGAAAAGAAAGCGAACTTCCTTGTCGGCAACGAAGCCTTTCGTGGCGTCGTCATAGACGGCCCGATACGGCTTTTGGGGTTGGTCGCTGAGCCATTCCTCTGGGGTGCCGTTCCATACTTCGAACAGAACCAAATCGTCTGGTGCGTCCGTGTCTTCGCTGAGCACCGCGCTAACGAAAGTCGGTTCCGTGGCCATCGTCTTCATTAGCTCGGCAAGGTGCGGCACAAATAGCGGTTTGGTCGAGGGAAAAAGCTTGAAACGTACGTAGAGAGACAGCATTTGGCGTGTCCTTTATGTGCCCTTCACAGAGCATGACTAGCGAACGAAGGAGTCTGTGTACGGCATCTCGTCGAAAATGCGATGCAGTGAAGCCGCAAAAAACGGCCGCGATTGCATGTTCGGAGCCGTTCACTATTGACATCCTATGGTCGGTTAAATCTCGAACTGACGAATTGTCGCGTTATACGCGCGCGTCGCCATCTCATCCAGCGGCAGCTTGCGCTCAACTTCAGACAGGATTTCAACACCCCACGGACCTTTGAAGCCTGTAGCCTGGACTGCCTTGATAAACCCCTGCACGTCGAGTACGCCTTCGCCCGGCAGGCGGCGTTTGTGGCAGGTGTCCATCCACAGCGGCTCGATTGCATAGCGGTCCGCGTCGTCGAGTTCGATGCCCTTGATGAATTCCGGCTTAATCGTGGCAATTTCCTTGAAGTCGACATTGCCACGGCTCAGGTGCCAGATGTCGAGCAGCAGACCCGCGTTGGCCTTGTTCGCGCCTTCGACAATAGCTTTGCCGGTTTCGATTGTTCGCACGTTGCTGAAGGGCATGATTTCCAGCATGACTTGCGTACCGCGCTTCTCAGCGTCATCTGCCAGCTTGCCGAATTCTTCGACCATGAGGGGGATGTCTGCGGTTTCTTCGCCGATGCCCGGGCCGACTTTCACGATGCGCGCGCGGAGTTCTTCCGCAGCTTTGAGGTAGTAGTACCGCATGCTGTCGGACGTACGGCGGCGCTCACCGGTTTGATACCAGTCGACCAGGAACTCGAACTCAACGTGCTTCATGCCGTTGGCTTCGAGGATTCGGCGCATCTCCGGGAAGCCAATCTTGTCGGCCGTAGCGTAGATGTCCGAATGAATCAGGCCGATACCATCCCAGCCTGCCTTTGCTGCCGCTTCAACGCGGTCCTCGAAGCTGAAGGGGCTGATTTCGGTCGGGCCAAACGGGAAAACGTCACCCGACAGAGTGAAATAAGCAGCAACAAGTTCGACTTTAGATTTGGACATGAAAACCCTCGTTAAGGAAGCGGCGACCAGCCCGACGCGGGTGTCGCATGAAGACCATGTCCCAAACTATTACGTAGAAACGACAGCGAATAAACAGCCCTGAAATCGCCTTACCGTAGAGTAAAAATCTACAATACCGTTTGGAGCGGGTCGGCGAACGTGTCGAAGTCAGCCAAAGCGACGCGCAGCTTCATTGTTCGAAGACCGGATGTCTATCGCAGTCCAGAAGCCCCAACTTTTCCGGTGAGTGGAAATAACATTTCGTTCTGTCGCATTTTTCTTTCCCATCTCAAGCCTTACTGTGCCTCCTCGAGAACACCACAACCCGGCTCAATCATCTCAGGGGCCTCCAGGAGACACAGCATGAACATCCACAAATCCGTTATTTCCTGCCTCGCTCTCAGCGCTATCTCCAGCGCTTTCGTCAGTGGTGCCCAAGCCGCAGACCAGCCGCGCGTCGCGCTGCTTATGCCGACGCAGAGCGTTGAATATTGGGCGCTCTACGTCAAAGGCTTCGAAAAGGAAGCTGCGGCACAAGGCATCAAGCTCGACGTGAAGGTCACCAACTACGACCCGAACGAGCAGGCAACGCAGGTCGACCAGACGCTCGCGCAGAAGCCTGATGTCATCGTCCTTGTGCCGGTGGATTCGAGCGCTATGGTTCCGTCGATTCGCAAGATTGACCAGGCGAAAATCCCACTCGTCATCTCCAACTCGATGCCGGACCAGAAATACTCGCGGTACTGGAAGGTCTTCACCGGCCCGAATGACATCAGCAACGGCGAAGTCGCGGCGAAGACGATGATTCAAGGCTTCAAGGAAAAGGGGTACGGCGATAAGGGTAAGGTTATCGTCATCAATGGGCCGATGGGCACGCCACCCCAAGTCCAGCGCTATCAGGGCTTCGTCGACGGCCTTAAGAAGAGCGCACCGGGCATCGAAGTAGTTGGCTCGCAGCCGGCCGATTGGGATGCCGTGAAGGCGGAGGCCGCTGCATCGGCACTCTTCACGCAGTTCAAGGACGTGAAGGGTGTCTATACCGAGAACGACTCGCAACTTCGCGGCGTTGTGACTGCCGCTCAGCGACTCGGACTCGACCCCTCGAAGCTCGTCATTGTCGGACACGGGTGCGACTCAGGCGCGGTTGAGGCTATCTCGGCTGGGAAGGCTTATGCCACCGTCGAGCAATCTCCCTTCGACGATGGCGCTTACGCCGCGAAGGCCGCGAAGGAACTCGCCTCCGGAAAGGCTCCGCAAGCCGTGCAGTACCTGCCGAACCCGGCGGCTACCAAAGCCAGCCTCAACGTCTGCTATTCCCAGAAGAAGTAAGTCGCGCGCCGGCTACACAGTCACTGTGTAGCCGGCCGGATGGGACTGCGACCCTGCGGGGTCGCTTTCGCTTTGAACCGGAGACAAGAATGAGGCGAGAGATTGGCGTTGCGGTGATTGGAACTGGCTTCATGGGTAAAGCACACGCGCTTGCGTATCGCGCGGTGCCGAATGCTTTCCCTAACTCGTTGATGCCGCGAATGGTGGCCGTTGCCGATGTTAGCGAGGCCGGTGCGAGGCAGGCGGCAGAGCAATTTGGCTTCGAGCATGCGACAGGTGACTGGCGGTCGCTGCTTGACGACCATGATATTGAAGTCGTCTCAATCACGACGCCGTGCAGTTTGCACCGAGAGATGGCATTAGCGGCAATCGCAGCAGGGAAGCATGTGCATTGCGAGAAGCCTATTGCACCGTCCGCATCAGACGCTTGCGAGATGATGAAGGCGGCGGAGTCCACAAACGTCGTGACGCAAGTGGGCTACAACTACATCAAGAATCCCATTCTCAAACTGGCGCGAGAGATGATTGCGTCTGGCGAACTGGGTGAAATCACAAGCTTTCGCGGCATCCATGCGGAAGACTACATGGCCGACCCCGAGATTCCCTACAACTGGCGAGTCGACCCTCAAAACGGGGCTGGCGCGCTGGCTGAAATCGGCAACCACATCGTCGGAATGGCGCGATTCCTTCTTGGTCCGATTACCCATGTGAACGCACAACTCGAGACCGTCAATAAGACGCGTCCTGTGTCGCCTGGTTCGCCCGAGCGCCGGGAGGTCAAGGTCGATGACATTGCAAGATTGATGGTGACCTTCGACCGCGGGTGTTCTGGCTCAATCGAAGCAAACTGGACCGCAACCGGCCGCAAGATGCAGCTTGAGTTCGAGATTTATGGAACAAAGGGCGCGCTGTGCTTTTCCCAGGAGCGCTTCAATGAGCTCAAGTATTTCAAGGCCGGCGGCGACCCTCGGACATCGGGATTCACTCGAATTGAAGCCGGACCGGCTCATCCTCCCTACGAAAACTTCACAGTAGCTGACGGGCACCAACTGGGTTTCAACGATTTGAAGACCATTGAGATGGCGGAGTTCATCGCGGCAATCGAACATGGGACGCCTACTTTCCCGGACTTCCGGGAAGCGTGGGAAATTCAACGGATTGTCGACGCCGCCATCCGGTCTTCGGCCGAGGCACAGCGAGTCTATCTGTAACAGACCAGCAGGCTCCAAGGTTAGCGCGCGGTTTGGCAGGCATCCGTCCTGACTTCCGCGCGTTTTTTTACGACTGCAGCCAGACGCCGATATTTCCGGTGACTGGAAATATCATTTCGCGGCCGCGCATTTTTCTTTTCCTGGCGAACGAATAACCTCTGTCTCAACGATAACGAAGCCGCTGAAGCGAGTTTCTGCTGGAGACGACATGCATTCCTGCGTACGCAGCGATTCTTTGCGAATTCCTCTCTTCGTGGACCTACAGCGGCATCACTGATGCGGCAGCGCCCCGCGGTTCGTCGCGAACCGTGGCAAGCATCCGCCTCAGCCTCGATGCCAGGCTTCGTTATTCGAAATGTATGCGTCGCCCATGCGTGAGCAATCACGCGGATGAGTCAGGTGACGGTGACGGGCATCAACCCGTGAGGCAGCGGATAACCGAAGAGTGTCCGCGTATGGAGGAAGACAATGCTGCAAGACGCTAAAACAGGCGGCGAGACGCTCGCCACTCAGAGTCTGCTCTGCGCTCGCAATTTAACCAAACACTATGGTGGCGTGAAGGCGCTCACCGGTGTCAGCCTCGAGTTGGCACCTGGTGAGATTCACGCGCTGTGTGGCGAGAACGGTGCAGGCAAAAGCACGTTTATCAAAATTCTCGGTGGTCTGGTGCAGCCGGACGACGGTGAAATTACCGTCGACGGACATCAACTGAAACTCGGGCATTGTACCGACCCGAGACTTATCTCCATCGTTCACCAGGAGCTTGCTATCGTCCCGACGCTGTCGGTGCTCGACAACATCCTTCTCGGTGGCGCGGACCAGAGCGAAATCTACCGTCGCAGCCAATACCGGGACTCTGTCCGTGAGCATCTGGATTCGGTCGGACTGTCGCATATCAAGCTCGATGCACCCGCCTCGCGGCTCAGCCTCGCTGAATGCCAGCTCGTCGAAATCGCTCGGGGCATGTCGCGTCAAGCGAAGGTCCTGCTCCTGGACGAACCTACCGCGACCTTGTCGGATGCGGAGATTGTCCGAGTCTTTGAAGTTGCGCGCAAACTGCGTGACCAAGGAACCGCGATGATTTTCGTCAGCCATCGACTCGACGAAGTGTTTGCGCTCACGGACCGAGTAACGGTCTTCCGCAATGGACAGCATGTGCTCACGCAGCGCACCGTGGATATGACTACCGCGGAGGTAGTTAAGGCAATGATTGGTCGCGAACTGGTGCATAACAAGGTCATGCCGCCGGAGAACCGCGCCAACGTGGCGCCGCGTCTTTCGATTTCCAACCTGACGGTCGCGGACAAGGTCAAGGAACTCTCAGTCGACGTCGCGCCGGGCGAAATCCTCGCCGTGGTCGGCCAGTTGGGTTCTGGAGCGGAAGTCGTTGTCGAGGCCCTTGCTGGCCTTCGCGGTGATATTTCCAGTGCTGTGAAAATGGACGGTCAAACCGTCAAGCTCGACAGCATTCGGAACTCGCTGCGAGCCGGTATCGCGTACGTGGCGGAAGACCGCGCTGACAAAGGCGTTTTCCTGGATGCGCCGATTGCCATCAATATCACCGCGTCTGTCATGGCGAAGTTCACCCGAGCGGGAATTATGCGACGCGCCGGTGAACAGGAAGAGGCGCGACGCCTGGCCTCGATGTTCACTATCGACCCGAAGCGTCTTCCGCACGAAGTTTCCACGCTTAGCGGCGGCAATCAGCAGAAGGTCTCCCTCGCGAAAGCAGTGGCACTGGCTCCTCGTCTGTTGCTGCTGAACGAACCGACCCGGGGCGTCGATATTGGCGCCCGCAGCGAAATCTACGCGACGCTGCGCAAGATGGCGGATGAAGGGCTAGCGATTGTCTTCTACTCGACGGACCTCGAAGAAATCCTGGAGCTCGCGGATACGGTTATGACGGTCTTCAGAGGCCGGATGGTCCGCCATAAGCCGCGGTTCGAGATAAACGGCGACACGCTCCTGCACGACATCGTGGCAGGCGACGGCGATGCATCTCATGGCCATGTCTCTTTCCGAAACCAGACTGTGGAGGTGGGTAATGCATAAGACAGCTCTCGAGCCTACCGCGCAGGTATCAACGACTGCGCTACGACGTTGGGCCGCAGCATTGTTTGGCACGACGAGTATTCACGCTGCGTCGATTCGTATCGCAACCCTTGCTCTTATCGTAGTCGCTGCGGCTATTGTTCCGCACTTCACCGAGTTCGGAAACTTGCAGTCCCTGATGTACTCGGTGGCCGCGGTCGGCATTGGCGCTATCGGGATGGCGCTAGTGACCCTAAGTGGAAATCTGTTCATGCTGTCGATGGGCGCGACAGCGGCAGTCTCCACGGTGATGTTCGCTGCGCTCATTCATCTGGGTCTCGGCGCAACGCTGCTGCTGGTCGTGTTGAGCGGCCTTCTGATGGGGGCTGTCCAGGGTGGAATCATCGCATTGGGTAAAGCGAATCCCATCATCACAACGATTGCTACCTCGTCAATCATCATTGGTGCTGGCGTCATCTACACCGGAGGGCTAACAGTCATCGGAAAGGGGGACGCGACGTGGCTCGGTCAGGGACGGTTGTTTGGCTGGCTGCCGAATCAAATCCTGGTGCTGGCAATCTTTGCGGCCATTGCAAGCTTCATCCTGCAGAAATCCCGTATCGGGCGGGAAATCCGACTGATTGGTATGCGAGCTGAAGTGGCACGCATCGCAGGACTCCGGTTGATGGCAGCAACGCTCGTTTGCTACGGATTCGCGGGCGCCGCAGCTGCGCTGGCCGGTTCGTTGATTGCTTCGTCGTCGGCCCAAGGCAACCTGACCTACGGCATTGACCTGGACTTTAACGCAATCGCCGCCGTGCTCGTCGGTGGAATCTCGATTCGTGGCGGATGCGGGCAAATCTCGGACGCGGTGACGGGCGCAATTTTCCTCGCCGTTATCAGCAACATCCTCCTGGTCAGCGGCGTGAGTTACGAGTACCAGTTGGTAGCGAAGGGCATCGTGGTTCTCGCGGCAGTCGTGTTTGGAGCGTTGCTCGCCCGACTCGGCCCGGGGCGGAAATAACTGGAGATTTGAAAATGGAACAGTCTCAACGACTTCTCAAACTGGTCATTCGCCTCGTGCTGCTCGTGGGAATGCCTGTTATCTTCGGCCTCAGCGTCGACCACTATTTCTCGCAGGCGAACCTCTACGCAATCTTCCAGGCGTTTGCGTTTCTCGGCATCATCGCGCTCGGTCTCTCTGTCACGATGATTGCGGGTGAGTTTGACCTGAGCGTCGCTGCAATCTCGACAGTTGCCGGCCTCATCACTGTGAAGTTCGGTGGCGATAGTGCGATGCTCGGCATGCTGTACGCAATCATCTTTGGCGTGGTGGTCGGCATCGCTAACGCGGCGCTGCTGCCGTGGCTCGGTGTCTCCTCGCTGGTGACGACAGTCGGCTCCATGATGTTCCTTACCGGCGTCGGCTACTGGATTGCAGGTGGTCGCGTGTTGAGTTACGCAAACCTTGATGTCAGCGACTTCCTTGACCAGAACGTTGCGGCAATCTTTTCCCCCCGTAGCCTCATCACAATCGTCTGCTTCGTCGTCGTATCGCTTTTCCTGCGCTACACCACCCTCGGACGTGACATCTATGCATCGGGTGGTCATCGAAAGGCAGCAATTCAGAGTGGCGCGCGCGTGGGTAAGGCGCTGACAGTCGGTTTCGTCATCTCCGGCGGACTGTCTGCACTTGGCGGAGGCCTGCTCTCGCTGAGCCTGGCGACTGCGTCCGCAACGATGGGAAGTAGTATCTTGCTTCAGGCGGCTTCGGCCGCGATTGTCGGGGGTGTTGCGTTGGGTGGAGGCATCGGTTCGCCGCTCGGTGTAGCAATGGGCGTCCTGATTCTTACGGTGCTGAACAATGGGCTCGGCCTGTTGAGTGCTACGTCTACCCAGATTCTTCTCGTCAACGGCCTGTTGCTTCTGATTGTGGTTCTACTCGATGGGCGCCTGGGGGCAGTCTTGGCGTCGCCGCTCGAGCGATTTGCCCGGAGAAAGGCGACCGCCACAGCTTGAGCGACCAAGTGTACTGATACGGCCGACGCATTTCCGACGCGTCGGCCGCTATCGCTTTCAGCTCGATTGGCGCGTCAGGACCTAGCGGCGCGTAGCTGCTTGCCCCTCTCCAGGATTGAATTTCGCCAGGTATCCAGCTTTTCGATGTCTTCGCTGAGTTCGTCCGGGTGTGGAACCGGCAATCTTCCGACGCGCATTGCTGCATCATGTTCGAACTTCGAGCTCTTCGACATGCCCGCGTCAATTGCACGATAGTCGTCGTCGGAGACGGCCACCTCCTTCAGGCGTTGTGTCGAAACGCCTTCGCCGAAACGCTGTATCGCGCCATTGAACAAGACTTCCTCGATGCTTCGCTCCCAGGTAAGGCGCAGGTCCCCGTAGGCTTGAGCGGTCAGAGCCCGATGAGTATCTTCGTCGCCATCTTTGTGCGCCTTTCTCACAGCTACGAGCATCTGCCGAAGACGACCAATCCGCCCTTTGGTACCGAGAACGTCGAACGGCAAGTCGTCAGAATGTGCTCCAAACCCGTCAGCAGTGCGCCGAATGTAATTCGTGGTCACCGCTGCGCCGAGCTCCTCGGCCTTCTGTTCAAGAATGCAAAGGAAGTAAATATCATGTGTGAAAACGATAACTTGGCGAACCTGCGATTCCTCTACGAGTCGCTGCGCCACCTCCCACCGACGACGATGGTCCAGGGATGAAACCGGGTCATCAAACACAACTCCGCCACGTCCTTTGCCAAGTTTGATTTCAGCGAGGAAGGACGCGATAGCGATTGCTCTTTGTTCACCTTCGCTGAGAATTGCGGCCGGCGCACCTCCGCCCGGCATCTGAAGCGTGAGCTTAAACTGGGTCCGACCTCCCGGCGATTCCGGCCTCATGGCCACCTGTAGCTCATGGCATTTCAGTCGCTTGAGCTCATCGTTCAGGGCGTCAGCCAACTCCTTGCTTGCCAAAGTCCGGGAGAGGTCCGTGGATTTTCGCGATATTCCACGTGCATCCATCCCATCGATACACTTTTTCAGCTTCGCGCAGTATTCGTGCTTTGAAATTGCTTCAAGGACGGCCAGCTTCACTTCGCTCAGCTTGCACCGTGCGTCGAGTTCAAGACGTTCAGCAACCATCGCTGCCTTAGCTTTCTCATCCGCTGACGCTTCGAGCGCCTTCGCCTGCGTCTCCAGAGCATCCATTGTCTCGGCCAGCTTAGGCTGTGGGTCGGCCGGTAACGCCGTCACGGCATCCCACGCAAGTTTCCCGCCGGCGGCTTGCTGCATTTCAGTCTGCCGGGCGTTGAGACCTGCTTGCATCGCTTCGCAAGTCGCCGGCAACGCAGCATCGAGCTCAGAAAGTTCCTGCGTCAGAGCGTCGTCGAGCACAAGTTCAAGCTTTGCGGTCTTCACTGCATTGAACGCGACGACCGCCACTCTGCGAGAGTCGATGGCAGCTTGCTCGACCTTTTCCTTGATGAACGCATCGAAGCGAACAAGCCTCTGAGCGCCATCGACGCCGAGCGGGTTCTGGCATAGCGGACAGAGGGCGTCCTCCGGTAAATCAGGAAAGTTATGCCCCTCATGCGAAATGGCCGCAAATTGACGGGCCGCTTCGAACAGCGCCTTCCATTCGTCTCCGCCGGTACCTGTTAGCTGCCCGGGCACCCGCTTGAACTCTTCGCCCGCTAAATCGGCAGCCTTCTTCGCCGAGGCGGACTTTTCAATCGACGCGCGCAGCGCATCGAGCTTGTCGTTGGAGACCGCAGCAATCGCGGTTTCGATTCGCTCCTTCAACGATTTAAGACGGGAGGCCTTCTGGCGCAGCGTCCTCGCTTTCTGCTTTGGCTCGGTTTCCGAAAGCGTCTTCGTGAGCAACGTCAACCGGCTTTCATCTTCCGGGGATAGTGCCGCAAGCTTCTCGATGTCTTCACGGCTGCTTTTGCTGGGGATTTCGCTGAGGACCTTGGCGACGGCCGTACGCTCCTTCGCGAGCGTTGCATAAGCTGCGTCGCTCGGCGCATTGTCGGCTTTCTCTTGTGTCGCTCGTGTCCTCAGTTTGCTGCAGACGCCAACCAATCCTTCCAGGATGTCGAGACCATAAGGGACATAGGCGAAATCCCCGTGGTTGTCGATGTATGCCCTGGCGCAATGAGTATCAAAGATGGAGATGTCTGACAGCGGTTCCGGTGGCTCAACCGAATGTTCCCAAGCAAAATAGTTAGTGTTGCCGTCAACGAGGGTTTCAAAAATGGCTTGCGCCGGGCCCACGGTGTTGGGGTCGAGCTTCGCGTTCGGCAGAATCGGTTCGCGACGGTCTCGTGCGCGGCACGCGTGCTTGAACACTCGAGAGTAGCCAGATTTTCCTGCACCGTTCTCTCCGAAAATGGCTGTGATGCCTGTTGGCGAGATTGGCAGCCGGCCGCCTTGAACTAACGCATTGACATTCTTAATGTTTGCGATTGCCGCAATCTGAACAAGTCTCGTGGGATTTGCGGGTGGTGCAACTTCTGCGTCCTGCAGTTTTTTCGGCTTCCGACCGCCGGCATCTGGGATGCCAACCTCGGCCTTCGCCAATGCGAACAGGTCCTCAAGGTCCTCTGGACTAAGTTCGCGATTGGCATACAGACGAGCTATTGCGTCCTGTTGCCACGCGGGAAGGTCTTTCGACCACGCGTGAATTTCCTGAATGATTGTCACCGGCCACGTCCTCTTTAGGATTTTCTGAACGCTGCCCGCGTGGACCGCGTTCATTTTGATGAACGAACGCGGAATTTTAGTGCACGCGCACTCTTCAGTGGCGGCAGCATGACGAAAGCGATGGAGACATCGGAGATGACTATGCCCGCGAATCATTTAACCGACACCGAAACGTCCTCCGGGGGGAGCTCACGACCCGAGTAGAGGCTCTAACGGCTAAAGGCGCGTCGGCGTTTGCCGATAACTGGTTCAAATGACGCACACGGCGAGCCGCTTGCCCGGCCGCGAAAAGCTCATAACAGGAAGTGGCATGACGCTTGGTCGCGGCTTCGTGACCGGCGTCCAGACCGCGGCAAGCGGCGCCGCGCCTGAGAAGGAGAACGCTAAAAATCACACGCTCGGGGAAGGTGTCGCCGGCGGGCAAGCAACTGCGACGCAAAATTAGACGAAGTAGCAGTCGGCTGTAGGAAAAGGGTAGTCAATAGCCTCGTTTTCGGGCCACCTTTGGGTGGCCCATTGTTTTTTGGCCGCACATCAAGGAAAACTCTTCGCGACCTTAGACCGTTACTGAGCCAGATACCCGCCATCGATGACGAGTTCGCTGCCCGTCACGAACGAAGACTCGTCGCTGGCGAGGAACACGCATCCGGCAGCAACTTCCTCGGGCGTGCCCATCCGGCCCATTGGCGTGCTCTTGATGATTCCGGCATTCATGTCATCTGACTGAGCCTCAACGAGCGGTGTCCGAATAAGGCCAGGATGGACTGAGTTCACACGGATATTCTCGGGCGCATATGTCACCGCGGCGTTTTTCGTCATATTCCGCACCCCGCCCTTCGCCGCGTTGTACGCTGCCGCGCCGGGCACACCTACATTTCCCCAGATAGAAGAGAAGTTGAGAATTGAGCCACGCTTTGCGGCTCGCATCGACGGCAGGACAGCTTGCATGCCCAGAAAGCTTCCAGTGAGATTCACCCCGAGGACGCGGTCCCAGCTTTCTCTGTCAGTACCGTGAACGGGCTCATAGCACGCCACGATGCCAGCGTTGTTGACGAGGACATCAATGCGTCCGTGTTTCGCAAGAATTCCATCAACGACGCGAATCCAGTCATCGTTCAACGAAACATCGAGCTTCACGTGCTCAACGCCCTGCGTTTCTGCGCCGGGTTTGACGTCTCCTGCGATTACCGTTGCTCCCTCACGCGCAAATGCCTGTGCTACTGCCAGGCCAATACCTTGTGCTGCACCCGTGACGAGAGCCACTTTACCTTTAAGTCTGTCCATCTTCGTCTCCGATTAAGCGTCTACGGTTTCCTGTGTTGATGATGGAGGCGTCATGCGCCTTCGGTTGCTGTCCTAGCGACCCTTGCGACGCATCTGGTCCAGGAACACGATGACAATAATGAGAATGCCAGTCACGATTCGTTGCCAGAACGGGTCGATGTTCAGGAGGTTCGCGCCCTGCGCCAAGGTGGTGAGGAGGGCCGCGCCGATAATCGGCCCCTGAATGTTTCCGACCGCTCCAAAGAGACTTGCTCCCCCGATGACGGCCGAAGCAATCGACTGTAGTTCCCAGCCCTCGCCGGTGGTCGCCATGCCGATACTGAGTCGGCTCGCCACGAGGATGCCCACGAGCGCAGCGCATACGGCGGATACGATGTAGGCGATATAGATAACGAGGGAGACGTTCACACCAGACAGTCGAACCGCCTCTTTATTCGAGCCGACTGCAAAAAGGTAGCGGCCCCACTTGGACCGATGCAGCAGGAAGTATCCTGGGACTGCTACGACCAAGACCATCCAGAAAAGCGTCGGCACGCCTAGGAACGAACCACGTGCAAATGATGTGAACGCCATCGGAAGACCTGCCACCGGTTCTCCACGCGTAATCAGGAGGGTGAAACCGCGCAGCGAAGTGAGAGTTGCGAGCGTCGTGATGAAAGGCGGGAGTCCGAGTCTGGTGGTGCAGAATCCGTGAAACGCACCAATCACGACTCCATTCAGGAGGGTCAGAAAAATCGCAGCGCTGATTGGCAGCCCACTCTTAATTAGCATCGCCACCACGACTGACGAAAGCCCCACGACGGCACCCACCGAGAGGTCGATGCCAGCGGTAATCATGACGAATGTCTGGCCAATCGCGATGATGGCCCAGAACGACACTTGCCGCATGAGGTTCGTGATGTTCTCTTCCGTCAGGAAGTTCGGTGTCGCTAAGGACAACGCTACCCACAGGAGAACGAGGACAAGAAATAGCGTGAGGTCCAGCAGCCAGGTCATCCGACCGAGCTTTGACACTGTTGAGGGAGATTGAAGGGTCGACATTTTCATCCTCGATTGAATTCAGAAAAGCGGCTGTGAAGCCGTTACGCGCCGATTGCAGCCGCGAGAATCGCCTCGTGGGAAGTTGAGTTGGGAGCCGCACTGGCCGCCACCTTTCCCTTTCGGAAGACGTGCAACATGTCGGCAAGGTCGTAGACCTCAGGCAGATACGAAGAAATCAGGATGATTCCGGCACCTTCTTCCAGCAGCTTGGCGAAGAGTTTGTAGATTTCGCTCTTCGCTCCGACGTCGACGCCAACGGTCGGCTCGTCCACGATGAAGAGGTCTGCGCCGGGAATCAGCCACTTGCCGAGAACGACTTTCTGCTGGTTTCCTCCGGAAAGTGATGATGCGTTGACTTCGACGCCAGACGTGCGAATGGACAACGCCTTCACCTGGCTGCTGGCGTTCCTGCGTTCGTCACCTCGACGAATCAGACCGCCAAATGAAATCGACGGATAGCTGGCCAGGTTGAGATTCAATCGAACTGGCAGATTGAGACATAGCCCCTGGTCGCGGCGGCTTTCGGGCAGGAGGGCGATACCCGCCTTGACTGCATCTCGCTCCGACCGGATGCGAAGAGGCTTTCCACACCATGTGACCGAGCCTGCGGATTGCTTCCGGCGACCGAAGAGCGTTTCGACGAACTCGCTGCGCCCGGAGCCAATCAGTCCGTAGAGGCCGACGATTTCTCCGCGTCGAACCGTCAGCGATATGTCTCCGAAGTCCTCGCCAGACAATCCTTCAACTCGAATGAGTTCTTCGCCGATGGGCACTTCGGCCTTGAAATGAACATCCGCAACCTCGCGGGCGACCATGTCCTTTACAAGCCGCGCCGTGAGTGGCTCGGCATCAACGCCTTTAACTTGGTGCGTCGAAATGAGGCTTCCGTCACGCATGACGCTGGCTCGGTCAGCGAGTTCGAGAATCTCTTCCATCCGGTGGCTGATATACACGATGGTCACGCCGCGCGTATTGAGTTCTCGGATGAGCTTGAAAAGTTGGTCGGTCTCGCTTCGTGTCAGGTAAGCCGTTGGTTCGTCGAAGATGATGAGTCGTGTGTCACCGGCAGCGGCTCGTGCAGTAGCCACAAGTTGCTGCTGTCCGATTGTCAAATCTCCGAGGCGCCTCGAAGCGTCGATGTCGAAGCCGACGCGCTCTAGCAAAGCACGGCCATCTGAGAGCATCTTTCGGCGGCGCATCATGCCGAAGTTTGTTTCCTCGTGGCCAAGGTAGAGATTCGCAGCCACGCTGAGATGCGGGCAAAGAACGACTTCTTGATGGATTGCCGCGATGCCAAGCTTCAGCGCGTCTGGGGGGCCTGCGAACTCGACCGGCGTGCCGTCCCAGACGAGCGAGCCGGTCGTCTTCTGCACGGCGCCAGTAAGTATCTTGATGAGTGTCGATTTCCCAGCCCCGTTCTCACCTACGATTGCATGGACTTCGCCTTTGCGGAGCTCCAGGTCTATTGATTTCAACGCGGTAGTGCCTGGATAGACCTTACTCAATCCGCGTAGCGTGAACAAAGGTTCGTTCATGTCGCCTCTCCTTGTGTTCGCTGACACGTATCAACGGCAGCTGAGGTCTGGATTGAGCAGGCGCTTGCCTTCGGGCGTGTCGAGGTCCGCACTACGGATGACGTGTACTCCCGTGTCGACGAAGGTGTTGACCTTCTCGCCCTTGACCTTCTTAACCGCCGTTTCGATGGATAAGTAGCCCATTTGAAACGGGTCTTGAACAATCAGTGCCTTCATGTCACCGCTTCGAACGAGCTTGACGAGTTCATCGGTCGAGTCGACGGTGACCCCCATCACGCGGTCCTTTGCCTTCGTTTCTGCAATGCCTTGGCCGACGCCTAGGCCGCTGTAGAAGGTGTCCCCGAAGATTCCGCGAAGTTGGGGAAAGGTCGACAGTACGTCAAGGGTCGTATTGAGGGAGCCGGTTACTGAGCCGTCACCGATGCGGGTCGTGACCACCTTCAGACCAGGATACTTTTTGGCGACCTGGTCTTTGAATCCGTCGACGCGGTCCTGAACCGACTTCACGCCTGGGAGAAACTGCAGAATCGCAACTTGGCCCTCAGCCTTGCCGTATTTCTTTTGAATCTCTTGGGCGAGGGTATCGGCCCCGAGTCGGCCTGCAGCGACGTTGTCCGTCATCACCGTTGCGGCGACCTGCTTCGAGTTGGACGGAGTGTCCGCGACAACCACCGGAATCTTGGTGGCCGCTTCGTCGATAGCAGGTCCGAGTGCTTCAGCTGAGACCGGCGTGATGACGATTGCCGCGGGCTTCCCCGAAACGGCATTCTCGAAAATGCCGATTTGGCCGGACATATCAGCCTCGCTGCTGGCACCGAGTCTGGGCACCGTGACGCCATATTTCTTTCCGGCGGTACATGCTCCAGCGAAGACGGCCTGCCAAAACGGGACGCTGGTGTTCTTCACGATGACGGGGATTGTCATGGTCGGCGCGGCTAACAGGTTCGGTGACGCCAACACCGTGGCCATAACTGCAACGCCTGCGATGAATGCTTTCATGTTTTGTCTCCTTCAGTGATAAGTCTTTTGTGACTGCTTTGAGCAACGCTTTTCTCAGCTGTTTATGCTGACGAGAATCTTCAGCTTTGCGCTTCTTGGCGCGAGCAATGCGTCAAACCCTTGCTCCTTGACGTCGTTCATATCGACTTCTGCGTCGACCACTTTCTCGACCGGAAAAAGTCCGCTACGCATCATTGAGAAGATGCGTGGCCAGATGGTGAGGGGGTAGTTCAGCGAACCCCTGATGGTGAGGTCCTTGACTGTCCAGCGGAACGGGTCGGCTTCAATCTTTCCGGGCATCAGCCCGACTTGAACGACCACGCCTTGGGCGCGTACGGCATCAACGCACGTGCTGAAGGCTCGACCGTTGCCGGAGCATTCGATAGCCGCATCCGCTCCAATGCCTTCGAGAGTCGTACTTCGAATATGCGCAGCGACGTCAGTTGATAAAGGGTCAAGAACAGTTACGCCCATGTCCATGCGCTGCAATCGCTCGCGCCGATTCGCGTTTGGCTCGCTCACAAAGATATTCGTGACACCGGACGCACGTGCCGCGAGAACTGCCATCGCACCGATGGTTCCCGCGCCAGTGATGAGTATGGAGTCGCCAGCTTTAACACCTGAACGGTCGACGGCATGCACACCCACGGCAGCGGGTTCGACAAGTGCCCCTTGCTGGTCCGTGATGTCCGATGGCAGCACAATTGCGTTCGATTCCTGGACGACTGCTTTTTCTGCCATGCCGCCCCACGGCCAACTCAGACCGACGACTGAGGCATTGGGGCCAAGGAAAGGCAGATTGCGCCGTCCGAAATAGTCTTCGCGGGGACCAATCTGCGGTTGTATGGAAACTCGGTCACCCGGTGAGACGCTCGTCACGGCGTCGCCGACCGCAAGGACCTCGCCAGAGAATTCATGGCCAAGAATTTGCGGAAGCGCGGCACCGCTGTAGGGATTCGATTCCGCGGATGTCCAGTTGGGCCCGTGGTCGTACTCGTGAAGGTCCGTGCCGCAGATTCCGCAGAACGTTGGACGCACGAGGACTTGGTCGGGACTGAGTTCGCCTGGCTCTTCGACGTCGTCAATGCGAAGGTCGTGCTTGCCATGGAATCGGACGGCTTTCATCTCTATCCTTAAAATGAAGACAACAAATCACCGTGCGGACAAGACCAAAGTGGTCTTCCGCAAACGCACAGCGTTCGGTTGTTGATGTGTTACCCGACCGATTACAGGCGGAAGGGTCGAAGAGGAAGCGCTCGGTGGCGAGGCGGTAAAGATGGATAGTTCATAGGTGTCTCCTGGGCATCATGGGCTCCGGTTCCCCTGAGCGGGGATTTTGTTTTTATAGGGTATGGCCGTCCTCTATAGAAAAACATGCTCTGAGCCGAAATCATATTTCCGCTAGGCGGAAATATCGGTGAACGTCGACGGTGTCTATGACGGCGAGGCCTCTGTTGTGTGATTTCTTCAAGTCGCGAAGGTCATCCAGCGTTCTTCGAGATTGAGACCTTTCACGCGTTCAATGAGGAACTCAGTGAAAACTCTAATTTTCGCTGGCTGGTAACGCCTGCTTTGATAAGCCAGGTTGATGGTCAGACGCGGCAATTGCCAGTCCTCAAGCACCGGAACAAGGCGCCCCGACACGATGTCCTCGTGGATGATGTAAAGAGGCTGAACAACAATCCCGAGTCCCGCGCGTCCCGCAGCCACGATGACCTGGCCTTCATTTGAGTCCAGGGCACTCGTGATGGCGACATTGCGTTCTTCCTTTCCTCGACGAAGATGTAGCAAGTACGGGTCAACGGCGAGGTTGTAGACAAGCATCTTGTGCTGCTCCAGGTCCTCCGGGTTTTGAGGACGACCGTGAACCGCAAGGTATGCCGGCGATGCAGCCAAAATTCGTCGGGTCTCCGCAAGACGTCGAATAGTGATGCCTGAATCTCCTTCATGCTCCTTGGTACGGATTGCAATGTCTATTCCGGCTTCGATGAAGTTCTGATACTGATTCGTCGCGACGATTTGAACAGAGAGGTTGGGATAGCGTTTGAGGAACTCGGAGAGCGCCGGCGCGATGTGCATCATCGCGAACGACACCGAGCTGGTCACGCGAAGCACGCCCCGAGGACTGACTGCCTCTTCGGAGGCAATCGAGTCGGCCTCGGACAACTCAGAAATGACTGCAGTGCAGCGACGGTGATATTCACGACCGGCGTCAGTGAGCCACATGCGCCGGGTCGTCCGCTCTATCAACCGTGCGCCGAGGCGCTCTTCCAACGAGCTCAAAGTGCGACTGGCCGCAGCGTTCGACATGTCGAGTTGCTCGGCCGCCTTCGACAGGCTGCCCAAATCGGCAGTGAGCACAAACAACTGCAATTGCGTCCAGCGGTCCATCGTCTACCTCTTAGCATCCAGTCGGAAAATTCGAAAGGGATTCTTCCACCCCTTCGGAGCCCAATATGCCGTAGAAGAAGTGATTGATAAACCGACTCGGAATCGCCGATTTGTAGAATTAATTTCTACAATAAGGAGGTGTCGGTGGGCGATTCTGTGGACCTTAGAGGACTGAATTGCGCGCTTACAGCTCGATTCTTCCGGGGGGAGGAAATGTCATTTCACTTCGGGGCATTTTATTTACTCGGGCGACCCATTACCTTTCGTTTTCAGACGCCTTGAGCGCACAACGGAGACACGCACGATGCGCAACATCAACGAAGACACCATCACTCAAGCCGTTATCGCCTCGCTCGCAGACTGCAAGAACGCGAGACTGAGGACCGTAATGACGAGCCTGGTTCAACATCTCCACGCTTTTGCCCGCGACGTTCATCTCACTGAGGACGAGTGGTTCAAAGCAATCAAGTTTCTGACGGAAGTAGGACACATCACCGATGACAAACGGCAGGAGTTCATTCTGCTGTCTGACACGCTTGGCCTTTCGATGTTGGTCATGTCGCAGAACAATCGGAAGCCCTCAAATTGCACGGAAGCAACCGTGTTCGGGCCGTTCTATGTCGAGGGAGCGCCCCTCTATAACAACGGCGACGACATTTCGAACGGTGCGAAAGGCGCGCCCTGCTATGTGAATGGGCAGGTTCGCGGCGCCAGCGGCGAAAGCATCGCGAACGCACAAATTGACGTTTGGCAATCGGACGAAGATGGTTTCTACGATGTCCAGAACCTCGACGAGGCAGGCAACGCCATTCATCGCGGCCGTGGCCGATTGAAGGCGGATGCAGAAGGGTTTTTCAACTTCCGCTCCATTCTTGCCGAGGCGTATCCCATCCCGCACGACGGGCCCGTTGGTCGCATGCTGGCCGCTGTCGGTCGTCATCCGTGGCGGCCAGCCCATCTTCACTTCATGATTGAAGCGCCCGGTTACGAAACGCTCATCACGCATGTGTTTCGTGATGGAGACCAGTATCTCGACTCGGACGTCGTATTCGGAGTCCGCTCATCGCTGATTTCCGAGTGGAAGCGTCACGAGCCGGGCGTGGCACCGGACGGCCGGGAAATGACGGTCCCTTGGTACTCGCTCGAATACGACTTTGTGCTTAACCCGTCGGAGGTCCACGCATGATTCGGCATATCGTCATGTGGCGAGTCAGAGGTGACTCGCCTGCGGAGCGGCTAGCTGCTTCCAACCTTGTTAAGACCAGTTTCGAGGGCTTGCGTGGCTGTATCCCCGGGATGCGGCACCTTGAAGTCGGACTTGACTACAGCCAGGTCGATTACGCGTGCGACGCCGTTCTCATCACGGAGTTCGACTCGCAGGAAGCGTTGGATGCATATGCGTCTCATCCCGAACATCTGCGCGTGCGAAACGAACTCGGTGACCTTCGCACCGCGCGGTTCCAGGTCGACTACCAGTTGGAATCCAGGCTGAGTTTCGAGCGTACAGCGGAGTTACTTAATGCAAAAGCGTGAGTTTGTTTATCAGGCACGTGCTGGTCGAGTTGTCTTTGGCCCGGGCAGTTTGCAGCACCTTGAGCGTGAGGTGCTTCAGCTGAATTCGGAACGAGCACTCATTCTGTGTAGCCCGGAGCAAAAAGAGACGGGCGAAGCCCTCGCTGCGCGCTTGGGGTCACGAGCCGCCGCTGTTTTCGACCGCGCGGTCATGCATGTGCCGCTCGAGTTGGCCAAAGAAGCTCGCGCACTGGCGAGAGAACTGAAGGCCGATTGCGCCATAGCTGTTGGAGGCGGCTCGACAATAGGTTTGGGCAAGGCAATCGCGCTCGAATCAGACCTGCCGATTCTCGCCGTACCGACGACTTATGCCGGCAGCGAAATGACGCCTATCTATGGCATCACTGATGCGGGCCTGAAGAAGACAGGGACTGACCTGCGCGTGTTGCCAAAGACAGTGATTTACGATGCGGACCTGACGATGTCACTTCCGGTCGCGCTATCGGTCACGAGCGGCATCAACGCAATTGCCCATGCCGCTGAGGCGCTCTACTCGCGGGATGAGAATCCCGTAACAAGCTTGATGGCGGAAGAAGGTATCGCTGCTCTGGCGCGTGCTTTACCAGCTATCGTTGCAGACGCCCAAAACGTGGAAGCTCGCGCTGAAGCGCAGTACGGTGCCTGGCTCTGCGGAACGGTGCTGGGTAGCGTGGGCATGGCGCTTCACCATAAGTTATGTCATACGCTTGGCGGAAGTTTCAACCTGCCGCATGCCCAGACACATACCATCGTTCTGCCCCATGCGCTCGCATACAACCGGCAGGCCGCTCCGAAGGCGATGCAGCGGATTGCACGTGCACTCGGTTCCGAAGATGCTGCGTTGGGTGTGTACGAGCTCGCTAAGCGCTGCGGGGCTCCCCTCGCGTTGAAAGACATCGGCATGTCCGCTGAAGACGTTTCGAAGGCTGCGGATATTGCCAGCTCGAATCCGTATTGGAATCCGCGTCAAATTGAACGTGAACCCGTACTTGGGCTTCTGCAGGATGCCTTTTATGGCGTCGCACCGACCGCGGTGACGACCTGACGCCTGAAAGATGGGAACCGTAATTCGAACGCCTGAAACGAAACAAGGAGACGAAAATGAATTTCACTGTCTACTGTCTTGACCACCCGAATATGGTCGAGCGCCGCCTTGAAAACTACGACGCACACAAGGCCTATTTGCAAACAGCACCTGTAAAGACACTCATCTCTGGCCCGCTGACGAAAGCTGACGGCCAGACGATGATTGGCAGCTTCTTTCTCTACGAAGCTGACGGCATCGAAGAAATCAAGACTTTCGTAGAGGCGGACCCGTTTAACAAGGCAGGAATTTGGGACACGGTCGACATCCGGCCGTTCATCAAACGGGTCGACAACCGCTAAATCCGTCGTATCACGGCATCTTTTAATTGCTGCCTTGCAACCGCGTGGCGCGGCTCGCGCTCGGCCTCAAAAAGCAGACGCCATCAATAAAGGAAAACGTTGTCGATTTTTTGAGCGCTCGCAAAGTACACAACATCAAACGGAGACATCATGGAGACAGGCCTCGAAGGAAAGATTGTGCTCATCACGGGCGGGGCGCAAGGCATCGGACGTGCGACAGCATTGGGTTTCGCACGTGAAGGCGCGCGTCTTTGCCTCATCGACATCGACGCGAACGCTCTCAAAGAAACCGAATCGGAATTGCGCTCGCTCGGCACTAACGTCACGATTGCTCAGGCGGATTTGTCCACGGCCGATGGCGTCAAAAGTGGCATCGATTCGGCCCTGCAGTCACACAACGGCCAGGTGGACATCCTCGTCAACAACGTTGGCGCAGGCAAGGTTCGCACGTTCGAAGAACTCTCGGACGAGGAATGGGATTTCACGATGAATCTCAATTTCATGAGCTACGTCCGGACGTGTCGATACCTCCTGCCGGTGCTGCGAGCTCGTGAGAAGTCGGTGATTATCAACAACGCATCGGACCTGGCCCGCCAGCCGGAGCCTGTTCCGATTGACTACTCCGCATCCAAGGCGGCGGTGCTCGCGCTGACAAAGGGTCTCGCCCGAGCCGAAGCTCCCAGGATTCGTGTGAATGCTGTTGCGCCGGGGCCAGTCTGGACACCGTTCTGGACGAAAGATGGGGGATTTGCTGACACGATGGGCAAGTTTCACGGCATGGCTCCGAAAGACGCGGTCGAGCACGAACTTTCTCTGCGCCAGTTGCCGCTGAAGCGCCTAGGCCAGCCGGACGAAGTGGCCAACGTGATTGTTTTCATGGCTTCCGACCTCGCGTCGTTCGTCACCTCTGCGGTGTGGGGTGTCGATGGCGGGAGTATCCGCAGCCTGATTTGAAGGCAACCAGCTCTGGTTGGCACTTCGTTTCCACCAGGGCTACACCTCGGGCTGACAGACCGCCTAGGGATGTTTTTGATTGCCGCATTGTTCTGGGGACCAGCGTATGTCTGCTTACGACCAGGTGATTGGAGCGAAGGTATCGCAGAGAGAGCGCGCTTTTCTAGTCGAAGCGCTCGAGCTGTTGATGCGCGAGCGCTCAAACGCGCTTCGCATCGCAACGGCCGTAGCGAAAGCGCGCGGTGACCGTGTGCCGGAAGTCCAGGAGTTTGGTCTGGACGACATCTTGCGGCTCAGCCGACTGATTTGCGAGGCTCCTTCTACCGAATTAGGTAAGAGCAAATGGACCGCTTCTCCACCGGAGATGCAAACAACGAGTGTCGACGGGCGAAGGCCGTATCGACGCTTACCGAATCAAGAGTGAATCGTTGGCGTGCTTGATGTGCCGACGGGATATAGGAGACTAAGATGTTGCGTATCGCTGTTCTCGGTGCTGGACGCATCGGAAAAATTCACGCGGCCAATGTTGCCGCCGACCGGAGAGTGAAGCTCGTCGCGGTCGCAGACCCGAACAAGGAAGCGCTCGAGGCGCTCGCAGCAGAGCTCGGTTGCGACTCATCTCTTGATTGCAAGTCTGTAGTTGACCGAGAAGATGTTGACGCCATCATCGTCGGCACGCCGACAGACACACATATCGACCTGACGCTGCAGGCGGTCCGGCTGGGCAAGCCGGTACTCTGCGAGAAGCCCATCGACCTGGACATGGACCGTGCGCTCGCCGCGGTCGAAGAAATCGAGCGTCTCAACGGGCGCGTGATGCTTGCCTTCAATCGACGCTTCGACCCGGACGCCATGAGGCTCAAGCAGGCCATCGAAGAGGGTGAGGTCGGCGACGTTCGCCAGGTCGTCATCACGAGTCGCGACCCTGGCCTTGCGCCGCGTGAGTATCTTCGGCACTCGGGCGGAATCTTCCGTGACATGACCATCCATGATTTCGACACTGCCCGCTGGCTACTCGGCGAAGAACCCGTAGAAGTGGTGGCTATGGGAAGTCGGCTCGTCGACCCGGGCCTGGAGGAGCTTCCGGACTTTGACAGCGTGATGGTATTGATGCGCACTGCGTCCGGGAAACAATGTCATATCAACGGTTCCCGACAGGCGGTGTATGGATTCGACCAGCGCGTTGAAGTGTTCGGATCGAAGGGGATGGTGCTGAATGAGAACCATCGACCCTCCAGTCTGCGTCGCTGGACGAGCGAAAGGACCGAGGCACGTGAACCGTTGCTCAATTTCTTTCTTGAGCGCCATGCGGACTCGTACAAGGTCGAACTGGACCGCTTCCTGAACGCACTCGAAACCAATGCTCCGATGCCCGCGACGCCCCGAGATGGAATTCGCGCTTTGCGAATCGCGAATTGCGCACTCGAAGCCGCCAATAAAGGCTGCGCCGTCAACATCTGACGACGCCCCTCTATCGACCGGCGCCTAGTGCAACTCTGAGTTGACAGTGTGGAAATTTCTGCCCTATATGTAGATTAAAATTCTTCAATGGGGCAGAAAGTGGCGCAGGTCGAGTCATTCAGCGGAATCCTGATTTTTGTCACCGCCGCGAAGTCGCGCAGTTTCACCGACGCGGCCGAACAGCTTGGGCTCACCAAGTCGGCAGTTGGGAAGGCAATCGCAAAACTGGAAGAACGCCTCGGCGCCCAACTGTTCCATCGCACGACCAGAAGCATCTCCCTCACGGCCGACGGCGAAGCATATTTCGCTGCCTGCGCTTCTGCGCTTGATGAAATCTCCGCAGCGGAAACCGCTCTTGGCCCAAGCCTTCAGCGGCCTGTAGGTCGGTTGCGGATTGACATGCCCGCGGCCTTCGGACGACGGATACTTGTTCCAATCCTGCTGGACATCGCCAGAAAACATCCGGACCTGCAGTTCACGATGACCTTCTCGGACCATCTGATTGACCCGATTGAAGAAGGTGTTGACCTTGTCGTGCGCTTCGGCGAACTCGAAAGTTCGAGCGGTCTCGTCGCCCGTCGACTTACGAGCCAGCGCATGGTGATTGCTGCATCACCCGGCTATCTTGCGCAGCGCGGAACACCGCGCACGCTTGAGGACCTGCAAGGGCACTCATGCATCCTTGGCTATCGCCGAGGTCAGCCGCTTTCGTGGCGAGTCAACGTCAATGGAGAGCACAGCCGGATTTCGCCACCTGCGACCCATCAAATCAGCGACGGTGACTCGATTGTTGAGGCTGCTGTCGCGGGCATGGGGCTTTGCCAGATGCCCATGTCCCTGCTACGGCCACATCTGGAGTCGGGAGCATTGCTCTCAGTTCTTGAGGACATTTCGAGCGAATTTATAGATGTGCACGCCGTCTGGCCGAAAGTGGCTCATTTGCGACCTAAGGTGCGCCATGTGGTCGATACCTTGATAGAACTTGCTGGACAGGGCAGGTTGGACTGATTTCGCGGAGTCCGCTCGTTAGGTGTTGGGTGTGGAAAGAGGCACACGTACATTCAAGGCCGAAGTGCTCGGCCTCCGACTCTGATTCGACGAGGTCAAGAATGTCCGGCGCCTCGACGAATTCCCCCGGCTTTGGCGACAGTACCGCGCACAGCATACCGTTCGCGCTCGAATCGCATGTCCCGGAGAACGTAACCGACCGATGATGAGACTCGAAGGAGCGCATGTTTGCAGTGCAGCCTTTAAGTCACAGTTGGCCGCAGTTGAGTCTGGCGCCGAGTTGATGACCTAAAGGTAGTTGTCAGGTGCCCGGTGGACCAGCGATTTTCTGGTTCCACCGGGTACACCAAGCGGACGACGTTTTATTGCGCCGGTGCTGCCTGACGTTGCGCGGCCTGCTGTTGAGCTTCCTGTTGAGCGTGTTGCTTCGCAAGGTGCCTGCCGACCATGCAGCCACCGACGGCACCAACGACAGCGTGGTGCCCCGCGTAATGCCCTGCGACCCCGCCTACCACCGCACCCTTGAAGCAGCCTGCGGCGTTTGCCGTGCCTGCCGTTGCGAAGGCCAGCGTCGCTGCAATCAAGGCGATTCTTATCGGACTAGCTTTCATTCGAAGATAATCAGAGGTTGGATTGGTCGGATGTGGCGCTTTCCGGCGTCGTTTCAATACCCGCGCCAATCACGACGCTCGCGCCACTCGTGCTCGCGCCATTCCTGGCGGCGCCATTCACGTTCACGCCACTCGCGACGTTCGCGCCATTCGCGGGCGCGCCAGTCGTCGTCACCGCCGTACGCGACGGCGACAGGCGCGGGAGCATAGGCGACGGGCGGAGGGGCAACGTACACAGGCTCTGCCGGTGCATACACGGCCCCGGGGACGCCCACTCCAATGGCGACGTCCACGTGCGCCGATGCTGCGGTCGATGCGGCCAGGACCGCAACACCAAGAACCGCGCCAAGAATTTTCTTGTTCATCTTCGCTACTCCTCACACGTTGAGTGCAATGTCAGTGACCACGGCTCGAAGTGTAGGAGGGGATGTTAGACACAGGTGAAACGGCCTTGCGAGATTGGTAACGCGACATTACTGGCGACCGCGCCATTTTTGCAAAATCGGCGGTAACGCGATGGAACAGGAACGGCCAAGTCACCCCTCACGAGCCTGCGTGCCCATCCTCGCGTCTGCAGCGTGCTTCAATTCACAATCAAAGACTTCCGGCGGGCGCAGGCAGGTTGTCCAGAGCTTTTTCCAAAAACATGGAGACGGCTCCAGAGAGGTCATAGGGAATTAGCTCGTCAATGCCGGCGGGCGATAGAGAATAGGCAGTATCGGCCTGATTTCCTGCAGTCGGCCGCAGACCTCGTCATCGAAATAGCGTCGCACGCAGCAACAATATGTCACCGCTGACCCTCACAAGTGCACTTGTTCTAACGGCCTTGTATGCGAACCTCGCGTCGCTGCCGGCTACTCCAGAGAATCATATCGATTTTGCGAGGAGTCCATTGGGTCGTGCCGAACTGCCTATTCAGTTCTGCGGCCTTCCGTTGCATGATGTCGATGAGTGTCACGCCGTCTCGCACGCTGAGACCCTCGGGCTTCATATGGTGAAGTGCATATTTTTCTGGCAAATCTTTGAGCTCTCGCAGCGCCATAACCACGAACTGGTCGACAGTCGCGAACCTGGCTGGATACATTAACGCAAGCAGCCCGGACGCACCTGCCGTGCCCAGGCCACGGATACGGTGAGCTGTAGTTAGACCCGCTTGAATGTCGTTCGGGTCTGCATGCAACAATGCCTGCCGAACGGCGTCAAGCTCGTCGAGGCCACCGTTTTCCAGATACCTACGGAGTTGGGCTGTCGTGGTTGCGTAGCGGTTGGGCGCCGTGTATTTCCAGCGGAAATACTCATCCCGAAGGAATGCGTACCAGCCGTAAGAGTCAAGGTCACGTAGACGCTCGATGTTGAGTCCGTCCATTGCGTGCTCTAACGCCAGGTTCTCGGGGCGGACGAAGCTCCAGTAGTGGTGAAGGGCGTCGACCCATGCTGATTCGTGAGACGAGTGCCATAGATTGGCGATATCCATGATGTTCGAGTCCTCATACTTTGAAAACGCGTGGTCTATACGTTTTTTAGGCCGCTCGTTCCGAATCGACACTTGCTTCCGCAAAATGAACTGAAGCACTCGACCGCCCTTGATAATTTTTCCTGGAGCGACTGCAGCTAGCGACTGAGGTACTCGGCAGAACCACAGACCCAACCCAAGTGCAGCGTCACCTTTCCAACTTTCCTCGCCACATGCACTCGATTCACCTCAGCATCGATACCGAACAAGGCAGCAAACGCCTGATAGTCCTCAAACCAATCTTGCGTCTGGCTGAATGAGTGCACAAGCATTAGCGCGTGGCCGGCGTTAAAGCGCTCCGCCTCGAGAATGGCCGAGGCAGTCCTATGGAGCAATTGATACCGTATAGATGGCAGTACTTCGTGCAGACCGAGAGTCTCAATCAGGAATTGGAGGCGAACACGCTTTCCGGGCGTTCCCGACTCGAGCCACTCTGCCACCGTGCTACCAAATGGTTCGCGGACCTTGCCTTCTATCGCAATGGAGACCAGTTGCTCATCTCGCTTTCCTAGTACCCAAATGTCGCTCTGGGACTTGGTACTGCCTCCGGGAAGCGCAACCTGGTGCTCCGGAATTCCAAGAAGCATTGTGGTCCCACAAAGAGCTTCGCTGGTACTCAAGGCTTCTGAAACCTCTGGTGGAAAGCTATCGGCATCTTGCCAGCAGTGGGCAAGGCTCCGGGCCGAATAGCCGATTCGCCAATGCCTTACGGGTTCTGCGAGGAATTGGGCCCAGTCTTCGGCGTTATTGGCCGGGATATAGATTTTTCCCATAGAGTTCCTTATCCATGCGGGGATGGCGGGAGGCAGGGCGCATTGTCTGGGCAAAATGTGTAAGTGTCTGTCGGCGTGCGCACGTTGATTCCGGGTGGTCGCGTGGGCGCCCCCGCGCAGATGGCGATGTGTCGGCTTGACGACGTCACGCGCACCGAGAGCAAACGTCGCATCCTCGCCACAAAGTCTCTGTGCTTATAGCGGGACGTGAGGCTGCCCAGCTTTCGGCATCTAAACATTGGACATCAACAGACGTTGATGGCATTGTCTTGAGGGATAAGCGCGACTCCGGGGGGAAAGCGTGGCACAAGATGCCGAACGGGAAAACATCGTCTACGAGGCAGAGAGGGCCTTTGGCGGGAAGAGACGCCTCGTTAGAATGAAGGAAGGAGCTGACGGCGAGAGACATCCCAGGCTCGCACATGGCGTTGAGGTGCGGGCCGACGGCAGTTCTCGCGATGCCTGCTCGCTTTTCTGGGGGCAGCTTGCGCAAGGTCACCTGTATGAGCTCGCGATATCTCGCTATGTTCGACTGGGGCAGCATTCGCCAGCGCGAGTCGTTGAATGGGTGGAGGCGGAAATCGCAGTTAGCGGTCGGCCTGGACACAAACATCGGGGAACGGAGAGCTGGCCGACGCTGGGGTTTGCAGATAGCGCGACCCTCCTTACATTTCTCGACAAGGTGAAGCGGATAAGGAGGGGACAGGTGCCTCTGGACAGCGTTCTTGCTGAACTGGGAGTCGCCAGCAATACTGAAATCAAGGGGGAGCCTGAGGAATTGCCGCCTCCGGCACCCGTGCTCCCGGAAGATGCAGATTTCTTGTTAGACGAGTATCGAGCGCGGGTGGGGAAACTTAACTCGACAGAAGCCCTTCGGGACGCCAAGCAGCGCATTGGACAGGACCTGCTTAGGGACCACCTGTTGACAGCCGTCGGTTGCTGCCAGGTAACGGGGCTACGTGTCCACGAGCTTTTGCGGGTGTCGCATATCCGGCGATGGGCCAACTCAACGGATGAGCAACGACTAAGTCTGGCGAATGTCTTATTGCTCGCGCCACATCTCGACGCTCTGTTCGACCGGGGATTCGTAACCTTTGACGACGACGGCAGCCTGGTGTTTTCCTCTTTGCTGGATACGCAGAGCCAGCAGTGTCTGGGACTGGCTTCCGGCAGGTTGAAGCCATCTCGTTATACAGAAGTGTCGTAGCCGTCGCGCAAGATCTGGATGGTGATCACAGCATCCATGACTCGCTGCATGCCGATCCACAGCGTCTTCGCGCCCGGTTCGCCATCGCTCTTGCGC
>NZ_QHKS01000034.1 GCF_003353175.1 Paraburkholderia lacunae
TCTTCATGCCGAAAATCCGAGAGTAAACGCGAAATCCGCATTGTTAACAACCCCCTTCTGGCTGCTTTGCTATTCCACCATCGTTTCTGGAAGCGTCGATTTGTGTATAACGAGATGGGTTTATTCGGGCGGCTGAAGACGGAGTTGTTCTATCCTCGTGATTGGCGGGCTACGACCGTTGAGCAATTCATTGAGGCAGTCGACTCTTACATCCGCTGGTATAACGCAAAGCGGATTAAGATCTCGCTCGGCTCTCTCAGCCCGCTCGAATACCGGGAGAGTCTTCGAATCGCAGCATAAACCGGTCCAAGATTTTAGCCGCACCCCCACCGTTTTCATCTAAATTTGACCCACCCCGAGACAGCGTAGTACATCTATTCCGATGCTTCTCTGTACCGATGAGCGGTACGGACGTCACGGTAGTCTGTTGCGCCGACACCTGATTAACGCGCAACGATGCAACGGCGCAAGCCAGCACGGCATGCCTGATCCGGATGAGTTTCATGGCTCGACTTGCTTAGTCGATGGCAGCGGCACAGGCGTCGAGCGGCGTCGCGGCTGAGTGGCCGACTACGGGGACAATCTTCAGCACCGCTGAAGTCACCCGGCATGGCAGTGCGACAACCCCACAACCATTGAGTGGCAGCAGCATTGCACCCGTCAACAGCCACATTGCGAACCGCGCGGCAACGCGCCGCGTACCGTTGAAATTGCGGAATTTCGACACAGTAACCTCCATATATCAGGCCGTTGTGATGATGTGTTTGCCGCCGAAGTCAACGGGTGGGACGGACGTTTGCGCGGTGCCCGCTTTGTCGTTTGTCGACGCGGAAGTCATCGACATGCTGTGCGCGACGGGCTTTTCAACCTTGGCGGGCCGGTTATTGTTCTGTGATCGCCTGAATTGATTGTTCTGGATAGTCATGACAAACCTCATGAAGTACGAAAGTCTTCGGGAACACCGCTTTGCGGTGTGCTACTGTGGCTCGACGCACACGCCGTCGTGTGGCGTAGTGAATGATCGCGCAAGGTCTTGCCCAATGATGCGCTGAGAAAAATACACATTTCTGAGGTGCTTACGAATGCACGCGAGATGTTTCCTGCGTGGAGAAGGAGCCGTGTTGCGGCATATCTGCAGAAAGATGCAGGCTAGGGAATCTTTCAAACGTCGACGTATGAGACCGTGCACAAATCACCACGCCGCAAGGATCGCGATGGTAGCGGCATCAGATGATCGAATGTTGCGAGCTGTCCACGCTGTCCACGCTGTCGACCTCGGCCGTCGACGTGTTGCTGCTTCGCTGCATCCGACGTCACCCTGACGCAGCCACACGCCGCACATCGCTGTCAACCATGGTCGTGATGCACCGCGTACACACAAGTGAATGGCGGCTATCGAAAAGCGAGTATTCACAATGAGTCTATCTCGAGCCCTTGAGGCCGGAGGAGGCGGCCGCTGGCCATCTAATTCCCGCGCAGGAGATGTGTCGAGATGGGTTGCGGCGATGACGCGGGTTATCGTCCGTGGTCCCGAACTACTGCCGGCGTCTTGGGTGAGTACCGCCGATGACAGTTCACTATTTCGCGAATCTTTTCACCGGCTTTGCCTGCTCCCGGAGATTTACGTCATCACCCGTACATGCGGTCAACGGCCTCAAAAGATAAGTACTCTCTATTGAATGCCTCCTGATGGTTGATGATCCCTCGGATGAGGACCTTCGACGCCAGTAGGCGTGCCGTTGTGCAGCTGCTGGCTGCCGCCGTCAGTTGATGCTGGCGGATGCCGCGTGACTGAGCCGGTGGACGGGGTAGGAGGCGGCGAGAGCACTTGGAATGTGTGCATCCATTGGGGGCCATACAACAAGTTGACCACCGAAGGCTATACATGACCGACATTGTCATATGGCACAGTCCCAAGTGCATCGCGGATCTCCACGCCTTGACCTCAGAAGCGTCCTGGACCTGGACCTGGACCTGGTCCAAGTGGCACGGGTGCCAAGAGAGGGACGGCCGGTGGGGGAGGCGCAGGTGCGAAAGGTACGCAGGCGGACAGCAGCAACGACGAAACCAACGCCGTGGCAGCGATCTTCAGGGAAATTTGGTGCGTTATTGGCAAGACAGGCTTCTTCGATCGTTCCAACTCGGTGGCGATAATAAGGTTGGTTTGCTCAAGCGAGAGTGACATCTGCGAGTTCCTGGTTGGTAAATAGGATAAATCGGACTGGCGGGGCGATCAGCCCACGGCGTAGCGATAGATAAAGACCTTCGACTGTGCGGGCAGATTGTCGTCGTCGGATGTGGTAACCATTATCTGTAAAAGCTGATCTCGGCTGTGCGAACGGGCAACGGCACACGTTGCCCGACACTGGAAACCTGCCAAAGATAGCGGGAATGTGTGGCGACGTGAGCGAGCTCGCGATGCCATTGGGCGTTTCTAGCATCGTAGGCGCGCCTTTGGTTCAACGCGGTTCGGCAGCGTTAAGCTGGGTAAAACTCTCGAAATGAGGATGCAGCCAATCTCGGCAAGAGGTTTAATCTATCGCTATCGAACAGCCATGTCGCATCAGACTCAGGGCGGTGGCCGACGCCACGTTGGCAGTGGACTAATGTCGGAACGGACTACGATCAATGACTAGCATGTCAATGCTGCGGTATCCGGCACTCCAGTTGTCCTGCGCGCACAACAAGACCTTGACGCAGCGCCTGGATTGCGCGGCAAGCGTGCTTCCACACGCGGGTGCTGCGGCAAATTTCAGTGTCGTCAGTGGAGTCTGAAGATCCTGCAGTCATCTGGGGAACAGCGGCACATCATTTGCGGGATGAGATCGATGCCCGACTGGTTCTTTCATTCGCGAGGATGGGTTACGCGTTGCAGACCGGCGGCGATTCGGCTCAGAACCAAGAACCATATCGCAGCGTGCCACTGGCGGCTCCGGTGTACCCGGTCAGACATACCTTGTACCCGGATTTTTACCCAGCTTAACGCTGCCGAACGGCGTTGAACCAAAAGCGCGTCTACGATGCCCGAAATTTCAGCGATGTCATGAGTTCTTCCAGGTCTCCTATCTTGTTGCTGCGCAAACTTCGGACCTTGCGAGCCGTGTGCTTGCAGGTTGCGTCCAGCGCACATCGGAGGATGTCGTGCGCTTCCCGGGACATTATTTTCGCCGCAAGGCTGCCGACTGTCAGCGGCTTTGCCGGCTGCCGTGTCATTAGAGTGCTGCAACGGCCTGTTGGCCACGATTGCGTGATAGATCAATGATAGACGTCGAATTTATGGATTGCGGGCGCCCCTATCATCTCTTCGTCGTGAAGGGTGATGTAAAGCTAAGGGACATGCTTTGCAACTACCTTGAGAATCATGGACTCGTTATCACGCCCATGGCCACTGCAGAAGAGATGCTGCGTCGCGTGCACCGTGTACGTCCCGATCTGATCGTGCTCGATGCGAGGTTGGCGGCGATGTCGGGACTTGTCGCTTGTCGCAAGTTACGCGCCGAGGGCGATTCAGTTCCCATCATCTTGCTGACCGCGCACAGCGAGGAGATCGAACGTGTGATCGGGCTGGAGATGGGTGCGGATGACTGTTTGAGCAAACCGTATCAGCAACGGGAGCTGCTCGCTCGTGTGCGAGCCGTTTTGCGGCGTACTGGCGTTACACCAGGGGCACCACGCGATTCAAGTGCTCCAATACAAATTGGCCAATTTGTATTCGATGTTGCTGCCCGAAGTCTGCACCTCGGCGACAAGGTGCGCGTTCTCAATACCGTCGAATATGCGATGCTTGCTGAGCTGACAAAAAATCCTGGCGTCACAGTATCGCGGGAGCGTTTGATGGCTGCGTCCCATACGCGCGACGATACCGTTTCGTTGCGTGCCGTGGATGCCGCAGTGGTTCGGTTGCGCAAACTACTAGAACCCGATCCCACAGTGCATCGGTACATTCAGACAGTCCGTGGACATGGCTATGTTTTTGTGCCCGTCGAAACCGAGATGATATCAGCGAATGGCGTGTCTTTCTGCGTTTGCGCCGGCTTACAAGGCTGCCGGCTAGCTTCATAACATTGCTGTTGTGCGCCGATACCGTGTGTAACGCGTGGTGAACTGATCCATGACCTGACCAGTTAATTGGCCAAGTGTTCCATGATGCACTGATGTAAGTTGCGCCGTGGCCGTTGAACGAATTCGAGATCTCAAATTGGCAAAGCCGAGTCGCACTCACGACGTGCGATCGAGTTGATCGGAGGGATGTCGGTCGACATTTCGAGCTCGCCGATACGCAAAGCGTCGTTGGAACAGTTTCCGTCGGCGCTCATTCCCGTGGCTACTGCAGCATCGAGAGGCGCAAGTACTTAACGCTTCTGCAGTGCATTGCCCTCGCGACCACCAGGGAACATTCGTAACGATATTACGGGCGCGCGAGCTGAACGGGAACGTGGTATGCCGACCAGTGTCGCGAGTCAAAATTCGTTCAATAATTGTCGCCGCATCCGATAGCGGTGTCCAGTGTGTGACGTCATGAGAGGAGACGGCGATGAATAGACGTCCCAAGAGACAACCCCGTACTCAGCTAATCGGAGCGCGATCAACTGATGGCGCTCACTATGCGATGCAAGACCGCTCAGCCGTTGGCGTTGAGAGTGCCTATCGCGCCGGCCTGTGCCGAAGGGACCGCCAACAACGCGGTCGCAGCGAAACCGCAGGTCACGCAGCAAACGGTTTCGAAGTGGCGTGGGTGATTTGTCTCGGATCGTGACGAGTGCAACTGAACATGGGGATCCACGCCTTACTGTGAATTCGTCAAGCAAAGATAAGCGATTACTAACAATGAACCAACTAATCATATTGCGCGCGGCGTCAACGGCTGACGTACCGTTTCTCTTCAGGCTTCGCAAGCTCACGATGACCGAGCACTCGCAACTGGGCTGCCTACCTACGAACGATGAGGCACACTACCAGCGCATTTTGTCGAACTTCGAAGACGCCAAGATCATCTGCGAGGGGTTTGCCAGGGTGGGGCTTTTAAAGCTGAGTCGAACGAATCACGATTGGCATCTACACCAGATCCAGGTATTGCCCAGCCATCAAGGCAAAGGTATTGGCGAAAACGTTCTGCGTGCGGTGCTGGCCGCAGCAAAGCGCGAAGGTGTGCCTGTCTCTCTAACTGTCCTTCATGGGAATCCTGCGCGTCGACTCTACGAACGACTCGGCTTCAAACTCGGCACGGAAACGTCAGTCGACGCGAGGCTGATATGGCATTTGTGAGAGCGCCTTACACGGCCATCCGCGCGATAACGAATCGGACCGCTTGAGCAGGGTCGTTAATTGACCGGATACGATTCCCGATAGCATCGCCGATAGGATTGTTTGACCGCTGAACCTCGCGCCCTCGAAGAGTTCTCTTCCGCTCTATCCCTGATGTTGGCAGCCGAATTATGTGCTTGGGCTGCGGAATCTCGAACTCGCTCGACAACTATATCGAGCCGAATTTTCGCACGCTCAGTGATTTCGGGTCGGAATGGGCAACGCTTTCCAACATGGTATTTCCAGCGGCCGACGAACTGAAACGCTCGAGATATTCGGAGTGCGGTAAAGCGTAATATTCTTTCCGCGTACTTTGGAGAACGAGCGTTGTCGTATCCGTCTTTGCATGGCGTCCCGGTCGCCACTGACCCGTCTGCGGATCTATCCTTGACCCGATCCAGAACAGGCCGAGGATCGCGATCGGCGCGACAAATAAAAAAGCGATCAGCACAACACTACCCACATTCCGTGATTGAGATGAGCTGATCCTGACCGAATAGGCACAATCTCCCCTTCGATCGCGCGTCGCTTACTGCTTTCCTGTATCGGAGGGCGGACGCACTCCCTTGAGTTCCAGCACGGCATTCTGAGCGTCGGGGAAGAGGCCTTGAGCGGTCAGGTTTGCCTTGAGGGAGAGAATCTGCGCTTGCTGTCCCTGTTGAATATCGGCATTGAGTTCGGCGATGCGGCGGATGTACCAATTGATAACGCACGCCTTGTCCTTGCATTGACGCTGTCGCCAAGACCATTGACTGATGCGGTCGGCTTCGAGTGCCTCGATGTCTGGTGCGAGGTATTTGGCGTGGCTATAGAGCGCAGCAAGCTTGTCATCAAGCAAAGACAGCTCAGGGTCCTCGCAGACCAGCTTCTCGGAGGCGGATACGCTGTAGCGACATGGAAAACTGGCGGCTTGCGCAGGTCGGGACGCGGCGAAGAGCGTGCCAAGCACAGTGGCAGTTACGCCGATCATTCGCACGACGTGGCGAGCGAGGATTGCATCCCGGTGACCAATTGCGAAGAAGTACATGGTAGATATCCGATAAGATGAAATGGTTTTCCGAAATGGATAATGTCTTACGCATTGGACGGAAACTAGTGGGACATCGATAGGGTGACGATTCCACCGACACCAATCGCCGTACCCACAACGATGCCGGAAAGGAATGGTAGATTGGTACATCCCGTCGTGCACAACATGAAGACTATCGCGATTAGGGAAATGGATCGTCGCATTCTGTCGCTCATCATTAATTTATCTACAATAAAACAATGGATCTGCGGATTTGCGCAATGCGCGGAGGCGCGTTACTTTCGTCAAATCGGACGTCGTAGCGCATCGACGGTAACGGACCGAACCAGGCAGAGAGTGCATGACCAGTTTTCGAGATGAAGCGCTGTCGGGCCATATTATTCTCCATTGCGAAACCTCGCGATGCGGGGAATAGCGGCGCATAATTGGCATGTGTTACCACAAATTTCAGGAGTCCTATGTTGTAGTTTCCGTGACAGTCTCAATGCCGCCAGATTTTTATATTTTGAAACGACCATCGCCGCTCTGACGAGGCTGGAATGGCGGTGATAAAAATTGATTTTCCATAAGGTTCTGGGGGTACCAGACCGCTTGTTGCGCATGCGCCGAATGTGGATCGACCTGTCTCTGGCGGTCAGCTTAGTTAGGGTGAGTCTCCAGTTGCTCAGGCAAACGCTTGATCATCAGATCGCTTAGTAAATTGTTAATGCCGAAGGCGGCGATGCTGGGATGTCGACTCAGTCCCGCGAATGGATTCGTCAGCATGCAATCCTGACTCCTCGGCGGCTGAGTATTGAAGTGCGGCAAACGAGGCTAACGCGCAGGTGACAGTATCTGCAATGAACCCGGCATTCAAGGACAGTCTCCCAGGCGGCGTGCCTGCACGATGTGCTGAATGGAGCGGGAACCGAAAGGCATTTTCAGCTCGAATGTCTCCAGCAGAGACACCTGATTGGGCGCGGATGTCGCCTTTCCGATTCCGGACATTGTAGGACGTTCGCACGCCAGTTCCCACGAAGACTGCGCGCCCTCACGGCGGACATTGGAGTACTCACATTTCGGGGGCGGCTTGGAGTCATCGTCGCTCGGCTGGGGTGCAGCAGCCATTAGCGCTTTCTCCGGGATCAAGCCAAGTGCTGCCTCCGAAATGCACACCGTCCGAATGCGCTCGGCAGCGTCGCCAAAGGGCAGGCCTTTGAAGACACCTGTCAGTTCCCATTTTCCTGGTTCCACCGGCGGCTTCGCAAATGCGCTCGAATGTATAGCGATTAGCATCCAGAAGACTGATCGCGCTCTGTGCAATGCCATGACATCACCCCGTAGTTCAAGAACTAGGGATTGTAGGATTCGACACACCTCTGACAATGCTAGGAACGTGACGGCATGTGACGCACGCGGGGCTAACGTCACAGTCCGTCTCTCGCGCGAGTGGCGTGGCGACGACGGCGAAGTCACAGTATGGATCGTGGCGCAACCGTCGACACCACATGTCGTCGTCAAATGGCTTACGACTTGACCTCGTGCAACAGAGTTTGGGGACCAGCGCGTAAATCGTGTCACTCGCCGCCTCAAGCGGAACGCTCGCTTGCGGGATCCCAGGCAACCCTCTTCGGCGTACCAATGCCGGGCAATCACCCATACCAACGGCAGCAACATGAACTATTTCACTAGACTTTTGACACTCGGTTCGATTTCAATCGCCTCGCTCATGGCAGGGTGCACGGCTACAGGGCCAACGGCCCCAGCGGGCCCCACGGCCCTAGCGAAGAGCGTGCCGGATATTTCTGTCCTGATCGATTGCGGGGACTGTCAGGTACGCCCCACTGTTCCAGAGTTGATCCATAAGGGCTACGCAGCGGCGGCGGCCAAAGCCGGTGTCCAGATCGAGAGCGACAAGACAATGATGCTGACGATCAAGGACTACACGGAGCGCGGCCTCGCGGTTCGATCCGTTACCATCGTCGCATCCTTCTTCATCCCACCAATCGCGCTTGTGGCGAAGGATGAGATAAAGGCCGACGCATTGGTCAATGGAAAACAGGTGCCGCTGGAGTACCACTACCGTATCCCTTTCTTTGGTATTGAATCCGTCGCACAGAAGCTGGGCGAGTTGAGCTTCCATGCAGTTGCCAAATAGCTTGTCTGGCCGAGAGCGACTCGCCAATGAGCAGGTCGCAGCCGTGGATTCCCGAGTGCGTTCGCTGGCCGCCGAGGCTCGTCACGTCGTCCGAGAATGGGGGGCAAGCCATCGATCACGACGGTTGCCAGGAGATAGCGGAGGCTGGGCTTTGCCGCCCAAAGTGAATGCATTGGACTACATGCTGACCTCACGGCCGGACGATCTGGGAGTATCCCCTGAATGCAACTTGACGCTCAATGTTGCGCCTCGTTGATGCTGGCCTCCAGGGGGCAACCCATGCTCTGCGAGCGAACCCAATGTCGCGCGTCGGTATCGATCCGGGCAGCGAGCGTTGCGATCACGCGCTGTTGCGCCGTAACCATCCCGGAGTAGCCGCCATCAGCGGGCTCGTCGAAATGACCTGAGCATAGTAACCGGCTGTTTGTGAAGTCGTTCGCGAAACCCAAGCTCCAGTTGGCGTCCAGCTGAACTCGCTGCCCGGGCCATGCATCGAACCGACGAATCTGCAGCTTGATCCTCAGAAGTGGCTTGCCGGAAGGCTGAGGCAGGCCCGCTATGTTCTGCGTGCCGAGCCGCTGAGTCAGCTCTGCAGATAGCGCACCGCGCACCTCGTCACCGAATGGACTTGCCCAGCGTTCGCCGTCGAGCACAGCTACGCCATTCGTGCCCTGTCGCACGACCAGTTGCACCTGATCGAGGTTGGAGGGAATGCCCACGGGCATAACCTCGATCAGAAAGTCGACAGGCTGCTGCGGCGGCGACGCCGTACTAGGCGACGGCGCAAGTAGCGTGTGGTAGTGGACGGGTTCGGAAGCGCAGGCAACGAGACTGAGTAGCAGCGCAACCGGGCCTAGGCGGAGGAGGGCATTCATGTCAGTTTCCGGTTGCGGCAGGATTGGCGTTCGAGGTGGGATGCGAATCGCTCGACATTCCGCGCAGTAGCGCTTCGGGATGACGGCTGAGCAGGTCAATGAGTGTGCGCAGCGAACCGGCGGTACGCTGCACCTCCTGCAATGACTGTTGAAGGTTCTGCTGCAATGGCGCATCGGCGGCGAACGTGCTTTGCACCGCTCCAAGCGCCTGGTTCGTTTGCTGCAGGGTTTGCGTTGCGGCTGGCAAGATCTGGCCATTGACCTGCCGTAGTGTCTCGTGCAAATCCGCTAATGAAGCGTCGACGCGCTCGCCGATGGAGTCCAGCGGCATTTTCTCGATCTTGGCGACTATGCTGGCGATTTGTTCCTGCATGTGGTCGAAGCTTCCGCTAACGGTGGGAAGCGTTAGGGGGCGCGCATGAATGTCAAAGGCGACTGCTGACGCGTTGGGCACGAATTCGAGCGAGATGTAGAGCTGACCGGTGAGCAGGTTTCCTGAGCGTGCCTGAGCCCGCAAGCCGTGTTGGACCATGCTGGCAAGGAACTGGGCCGCCTGCTGCCCGGAATCGCCCCCGTACTTCGGCAACTGCTCGAGCACGTTCCCCACGCGGCTCGGATACACCAAGATGCCGACGATCGACGGGAACCGATGTTTGGCGGCGTCGTAATCGAGCGAGATCGATACCACCTGGCCGATGTTGAGTCCGGAGAATTCCACGGGCGCGCCCACCGCGAGGCCACGTAGGGACTGTTCGAAGCGCAACTGTATGTACTGGCCCGGACCGTCTGGCGGAGCCATCGCGGTCTGTTCGTCTTTTGCCAGCTCGAAGTGTGTCTGGGCCGGGGCGCGGTCCTGTCTGCTGCCGAGTGGTGTGGCGAAAGCGATGCCGCCCGCCATGACAGTGGCCATCGACTGGGTGTTGAGCTTCAGGCCATCGGCGCCTAGCGAAACGTCGACACCGCTGGCGTTCCAGAAACGCGTGCCTATCGTGACGAAGCGGTCGTACGGCGAATCGACGAAGACTTGAAGCTCGATACCGCGACCATCGGCTCCTAGCCGATAGGAGGCGACGCGACCTACCTGGATGCGGCGATAGTAGACGGGGGAGCCAATATCGAGGGAGCCGAGATCATCGGCGTGGATCATGAAGCTTTTGCCGGGCATCCCGTTAATGACCGTCGGCGGGGTCTCAAGCCCCGTGAAGACCCGAGAGGATTGCTGTGAGGTACCTTTGTCCACACCAATGTAGGCGCCAGACAGCAGCGTATCGATGCCCGACACGCCGCCGAGGCCGATGCGGGGGCGTACCACCCAGAACCGCGTATCAGCGCGCGCTACGTTTTCAGCGCTTTTGTTCAGAGACACGGCCGCGACCACATGCGAACCGTCCTCGCTCAGAGTAATGGAGGACACCGTTCCAATCGACACGTCTTTGTACTTCACTGGCGTTTTGCCGGCTTCGAGGCCTGTCGCAGTCTGGAAGGAGACGGATATCGTCGGCCCCGTCGACAGCCACGTATGGAGCAGCAGCGAGAATCCGATCAGCGTCGCGATCGTCGGCACC
The DNA here is from genome assembly GCF_003353175.1 of Paraburkholderia lacunae. Lineage (GTDB taxonomy): Bacteria > Pseudomonadota > Gammaproteobacteria > Burkholderiales > Burkholderiaceae > Paraburkholderia > Paraburkholderia lacunae. The sequence goes on from NZ_QHKS01000034.1 coordinate 10,912, forward strand.
AGCCAGACGAGGGAAATGTGTTGTCGACGCCGGATTACAACAGGGAGGCCCGGCTCGGGTTTTTGCTCACGGATGTCGCTCATGTTTTCTCGCCGTCCCAAGTCAAACGGGGATCGAATTGCATGGCTGAAAGCATGGTCAGGATCACCATGCCGCCGAAGAAGAGAATGCCTGGGCGCGGCTCGACGGTGGCCAGCCCCTGAAACCTGACCAGCGCGGTGACGATTGCGACCACGAGCACGTCGAGCATCGACCAGTAGCCGATCAGCTCGACCATGCGATAGAGCCTGGCGCGCTCGCGGCGTGCCCAGCGGCTGCCGCGCCGGGCGGCGAGAAGCAGCAGGCCGAGGATCAGGAACTTCGCGCAGGGCACGGCTACGCTGGCGATGAAGATCACGAGCGCGATCCCGTAGGAGCCGGACCTCCAGAACGCGAAGACGCCTTGCAGTATGGTGCTGTCGCTACCATTGCCCAGCTTGGCCGTGAACATCACTGGCATTACGTTGGCGGGGACGTAGAAGATAATTCCCGCCAGCAGGAAGGCGAAGGCGCGCGCGATGCTGTCGGGCCGCCGGCGATGCAACCTGGCGTAGCAGCGAGGACACCGTGTCTGTCCGCTGCCGTCGGCCAAGGCTTCGCAAACCAGACTGCATACATGACAGCCAAGCACGCCAAGTTCATGTGCACGGGGGCGTGGACTCATGCTTGCGTACCGCTGTCTATCAGATCCAGATCCCACAAGTGCCGGACGTCGCGTTGGGTGATCAGCGTGATCAACATCATCAATGCCGCCATGGCCCAGAGGCCGATGGCCGGCGTGACTTCCATAAAACCGGAGAGCTTGACGACGGATACGAGGACGCCAAGCAACGCAACCTCGATCATGTTCCACGGCCCCAATGCGACGAGAAGCCTCATCGCGGTAGCGAACCCGGGTGCGCGGCGACCGGCCCGCGCATAGGCCAGCGTCCATCCGAGGAGCGCGATCTGCAAAAGAGGCACTACGATCACGGACATCGCTATCGGCACTGCGATGGGCGCTGCCGCGCTGTGCGCGAGCGCCGCGGCAGACTGCCAGAGAGTCGCTTCATTATGCTGGCTGCGCAATCCGATGCGAATGACCGGACAAACATTGGCGATCAGGTAGACGATGGCCGCAGCTACAGTCAGGGCCAACCAGCGATCGACGTCAAGACGGATTGCGCCATGTAACGTGGCGTGGCATTCGTCGCAGCGCGCCGTTTCGCCTCGTGCCAGGGAAGGGCGTCGGTAGACCGTGTCGCATCCGTTGCAAACGATCAGGTCGGAATAAGTCTTCATTAGGATGCCGCGTCCTTCGCCAGACCGGCGTGCTCCACGCTGGGCGTGCGGCTGAACCGGCGGCGCAGCCATTGTTCCAGATCATCCACATAGGTAAACATCACCGGAATCACAATCAGGCTCAGGAACGTGGAAGCGAGCAAGCCCCCGATCACCACGATTGCCATCGGTTGGCGGAAGCTGGGCTCCGCCCCCAGGCCAAGCGCGTTGGGCAGCATGCCCGCTCCCATCGCGATAGTCGTCATCAAAATCGGCCGAGCCCGCTTGTGGCAGGCGTCCATCAATGCTTCCAGCCGGCTCATGCCGCGCTCGCGCCGTGCAATCACGGCGTACTCGACCAGCAGGATCGAATTCTTGGTCACGATGCCCATCAGCATCAGCAGGCCGATCAGCGCCGGCATGGAAAAGCTCATGCGGGTAGCCAGCAGCGAGAACATCGCTCCGCCGATCGATAGCGGCAACGCGCAAAGGATGGTGACCGGCTGCAGGAAATCGTGAAACAGGAGTACGAGGACCGCGTATACGCAGAAGATGCCGATTGCCATGGCAAGGCCAAAGCTTCCGAACAACTCGCCCATGCGCTCGACTTCGCCTTGCTGAACCTGATGGACGCCGGGCGGCAGATGCTGAAGCGCCGGCAAGTGCTGTGCTTCGTTGTTGACCTCACCGAGCGTGCGTCCGTTGAGTTCGACGGACAATGCGATGTTGCGATCCCGGTCCATACGGTCGATCTGCGAAGGGCCGCTTCCGATAGAGAGCGAGCCGACCGAAGCCAATGTGACGCTCCCATGGCTGCCTGCCACGCGCAGTTGACCAATGGCATCCAGATCCTGCCGCAACGCGGGATCGAGACGGGCACGTATGGCGATCTGGCGTCCGGGAAGGTTCAGCTTGGGCAGCGTCGTGGAGTAGTCGCCGTAGGTACCGATGCGAACGGCGTTCGCAGCAGCCTCGGCCGTCACGCCCAAGGCGGCAGCCCGCGCGGGGTCGATGTGGAACTGCACTTCAGGGCGTTGCAGTGCTGCGCTGGACGTGACGTTGCCAATGCCATGCAGCGTTCGCAACTGCTTTTCCAGTTCGGACGCTGCGGCCTCCAGCGAAACCGCATCGCTGCCGGCCAGCGTGATCTGAAGCTTCTCGCCGTTGCCGCCGTTATTCACCGACACCCGCACACCCGGCAACTCGCGCAACTGCGCGCGAATCGCGTCCTCCACCACCGGCTGCTTTCGCCTGCGTTCGCCGCGCGGAACCAGATCGACGATGAGTGTCGAACTGCGCGCGTCGGGTGTGCTGCTGGCGCCCTCGAGCGGATCGCCGCCGCCGCTAGCGCGACCCACGGAGGCAAAGACGCTTTCTACCTCGGGCACTCGACGGATCAGCGCTTCAGCCTGAAGCACGGTGGTTCGACTCGATTCCAGCGTGCTGCCAGGCGCCAGTTCGAGCTTGACCTGCGTTTGCGATTTGTCTTGTAGCGGAAGGAAGCCGGTCTTCAACGCGGCGATCGCCGCGAAGGAGATCAGCAGGAACACACCGACAGCCGTCATCGTACGGCGTCGCCTGTCGAGGCATGTACGGACCCAGCGCAGATAGCGGGTCATCAGCGGACTGTCGTGCCCGGCATGACTGGCAGCCTTCATCAGGTAAGCGGCCATCATTGGCGTGAGCAATCGGGCGACCAGCAGTGACATCAACACAGCCACCGACGCGGTCACCCCGAACTGACGGAAAATCAGCCCAGGTATGCCTGCCATGAACGCCGTCGGCAGGAACACTGCCACGAGCGTAAACGTGGTGGCGATCACGGCCAGGCCGATCTCGTCGGCCGCTTCCATCGCGGCCTGGAAAGGGGACTTGCCCATGCGCAAATGCCGCTCGATGTTTTCGATTTCGACGATCGCGTCGTCGACGAGTATCCCGACCACAAGCGAAAGAGCGAGCAGGGTAATCGTGTTCAGTGAATAGCCGGCCAGGTACATGAAGCCAAACGTCGGGATGATCGACAATGGCAGTGCCGCTGCGGAAACCAGTGTGGCCCGGCCATCCCGCAAGAACCACCAGACCACCACGATGGCGAGCAGTGCTCCCTCGATCAGCATGCTCATCGAGCCTTCATAGTTGTCTTCGACGGGCGTGACAGTATTGCTTGCCTCAACCAGACGCACCTGCGGATGCGCGGCGGTAAAGGCGGTTACGGCACGGCGCGCATCGTGCAGCATGGTCACGTCCGAATTGCCCTTTGCACGCGTGATTTGCACGCCGATGATCGGCTTGCCGTTCCGGTATGCGTAAGTCGTGCGCTCCGCGGCGCCGTCGGAGACGAGGGCGATCTGATCGAGGCGCACACGCCGGCCATCGCCGGTGGCAATGGTCAGTGCTGCCACGTCTTGTACAGAACCCACGCCGATCAGGGTGCGTGACGATTGCCGCTCGCCGCCGATATCGCCCTGGCCCCCCGAGCGGTCACGCTGCATGGCCTTGATCTGATTCGAGACGGTTTCTGCCGTCAAGCCGAGGCCAGACATCAGTGCCGGGTTCAGCTCGACACGCACTTCGCGGTCGATGCCGCCAATCCGCTCGACCTTCGAAACCCCCTTCACGGAGAGCAGTGCCTTGGTCAGATCGTTGTCGACGAACCAGGACAGGTCCTGCTCATCGAGCACCGCAGAACTGGCCGTGTAGGTGAGGAGCGGGGCGCCCGCAGCGTCAACTTTCGACACGGTGGGGGCCACCATCTCGCCCGGCAACTCGGCACGCGCGCTGTCCACGGCGTTGCGCACCTCGCTGAGCGCGGCCTGCGGGTCTTTTTCCAGCTTGAAGGTGACGCTGATGCTTACCGCGCCGTCGGTAATCTTCGTCGTGATGTGGTCCAGTTTCGACAGCGAGGTCAGTTTGTCTTCGATCTTGCGGGCCACCTCGGTTTCCAATTGGGACGGAGCCGCGCCCTCTAGCAATGCGGAGATGTTGATGGTCGGCAGATCCATCTCCGGAAAATCCTGCACCTGCAGCTTGTGAAAGCCGACCAGTCCGAAGACAGTCAGCAGAATGAAGCACAGCACCGCTGGGACGGGATTGCGGATCGACCAGGAGGAAATGTTCACAGCCCCTCCCCTGTAATGCCGGTTGCCGCGGCCATGCCCGCGAGGCCCTTGTTCTGCACCACCTTCACGAGCGCACCATCCGACAGGAAGCCGCCGCCGCTGGCCACCACGCGCGTACCGAATTGAAGCCCGGAGATGATTTCGCAGCGGCCGTCGCGGTGGCGTCCCGCTATCACGGTGCGGCGTGCGACAGTCGCACCGTCGGGGTTCAGCACGTACACATCGGTGCGGCCGTCGCGCGGCACCAGCGCGGATTCCGGCAACGTCCATACCCGTGCCTTTCCCAGTTCGATGTAGCCGCTGGCGAACATGCCGGGTTGGGCGTCATGTCCGCTCAGTGCCACGTAGACGATCGCGCGACCGGTATTCGTCGATAGCGTGGGCGACACCAGACGCACCTTGCCGTCGACCAGCCTTCCATCCGGCAACGTCGCGCGCGCTGATTGATCCGCACGAATCCGCGGCAACTGCTGGGCATCGACTTCCGCCTGCCATTCGATTCTCCCTTGGCGAATGAGCCGGAATAGCTCTGTGCCGGCGCCCACCACGTTGCCAAGCAATGCCGAGCGCGACGATATGATGCCGTCGTCTACCGCGACGATGCGCGTTTGCGACAGGGCGATACGCCTATTCTGCAAGTCGGCTTCAGCCGAGGCAAGCGCCGCACGATCAACGATTTCCGTGATGCGGTACTCATCGAGCTTCTGCGCTGATAATGCACCGCTGTCGGCGGCCAGCCTAGAACGCTTCACGTCAGCCTCGGCCTGCTCCAGGTTGGCGCGTGCCTGCGTTACCGCGGCCTCCTGTTTGCGCAGGTCCGCCGACGCAGTGGCATCGGCAAGCCGCGCGAGCAACTGACCGCGCTTTACCTCACTGCCTACGTCGGCCAGTAGTTCGGTAATACGCAAGCTGCCTGTCTCGGCGCCGATCACCGCTTCCTGCCAGGCAGCGGTGCTGCCATTGGCCTCAATGGTGTCGGGCCATTGCAGGTACTGCGGCTCGACCACACTGACGGTCAGTGCGGCGGGCGGCGTTTGCGTCTCTGCGTGGACTCGAAAACCAGATGTCAGCCGCCAAGCGGCGACTAAGGCAACGATGATGAAGGCTGCCAATGCGGCCTTGCGGTGAATCAGCTTCACTGTGTAGTTCCTTGCGAGGTGGCGGGTGTAGTGGGCGTGGGACGGGCAGTCGATATCACGGCGTCGTTGCCCTGCCAGCCACCGCCTAGGGCCTTGTAGAGTGAGATCCAGCTACGGACACGGTCTCGCTGCAGTTCGATGTACGTAATTTCGGCGCTGGTCAGAGAGCGGCGCGCCTGTTCCAGCGTCAGCAACGTGTCGAAGCCTGCGCGCCAGTTGGTTTCCATGGCACTCTCATAGCGGCGGTATTGTTCGGCAGCACGGCGCGCATCGTCGCTGCGGCGCGCGGCTCCGTCCAGGTCGGTGAGCGCCACCTCGACCTCCTTGATCGCCGTCCGCACCGCACTACGGTAGGCGGCCAGCTGCGCGGCATAGCTGGCCTGTGCCGAATCCACGGCAGCCTTGCGCTTGCCCGCATCGAACAACGGAACCGACAGGCTCGGCCCGACCGACCAGGCGGACATCGGGGTGGTCAGATTGGTGGCCGAGAGGCCAACCGAGCCTGACAGCGACAGGCTCGGGAAGCGATCTGCGCGGGCTTGCCCGATCGAGGCATAGGCCGCGGCCAGCGCGCGCTCGGACGATGCCAGATCGGGCCGCTGGCGAACGAGGTCGGCAGGGGCGGTTTGCACGCGGAATGCCCCCGGCCGGGGCAGATTGGGCGCTTGTGGCCGGTCGACGACGTCACGCAGTGTCCGCTCGTCGGCACCTGTGAGCGCCACCAGCGACTTGATCAGTTCTTCGCAGGTGACGCGCTGCTGCGTGGCCGTTGCGTTGGCGCTGGCCGTGCTGGCTTGCGCAAGGTAGCCGTCAGAGGAAGGCGTCATACCGGCACCGACGGCCGCAAGCGTTGTTTTTTCGGTTTTCGCGTACGACGCCGCGGACTCTTCATAGGCGTGGGCAAGCCAGCGGCAGGCCCGGTACTGCACGTAATCGTCGGCAACCTCGGCGGCCAGCGAAACACGCGCGTCATGCCAGTCGTCGATGCGGGCTTCCAGTTGCGCTTGTGACGATTCGCGCCCTGAGCGCACCTTGCCGAACAGGTCGAGTTCCCAGGAGGCGTCCAGCGTGCCGCTGCGCGTGGTCGTCAGGCTCGAGGCGACGGTGCTGCCTACATTGACGACGGACTTTTCCCGCATGACTGACCCGCTGCCTGTTAATGTCGGCCCGGCCTCGGCGTTGCTGGACGCCAGTGTGGCGCGAGCCTCGTTGATGCGGGCCACTGCCTTCGCGAGCGTCGGGCTGTCGGCTTCGGCCGTGCGGATCAATTCGGAAACCGCTGGGTCGTCGAAGCCGCGCCACCACTCAACAAGGTTCTCCACACTTCCACCGTGCGGCAGTTCGGCCTGCCAGCCGGTGGCCTCGACGACCCGTGGCGCCTGGTAAGGCGGCTGCAATGCGCAGGCGCACAACGCAAGGCTGCTCGCGATCGCGGCCAGCCATGCCCGATGGCGACGATTTTGCTCCAATTCATTCAATGCACGCTCCTTGGCCCGCGCCGGGCCGACGAGCGCTATTGTCCAGAGCGCATGATCTAGCGCGGTATGGCCAGGTTAAGTTGCGTAAAATTCGGTGGGAAAGACTTTCTCGTGCAATACCGGCTGCGCCATACTGGCTTCATGATGAACCTCGATCCATCCTCGATGACGTCGGTGCTGCTAGTCGACGACGACGCCGAACTGACCGGCATGCTGGTGCAATATCTTGCTCACGAAGGTTTTGCTGCCGAGGTGGCGCACGATGGGGAGGCCGGCGTGGCCAGCGCGCTGTCCGGGCGTTTTGCCATCGTGGTGCTCGACGTGATGATGCCGCGCCTGTCGGGCATCGAGGCGCTGCGCCGCATTCGCTCGGCCAGTCGCGTGCCGGTGCTGATGCTGACAGCCCGCGGCGACGACATCGACCGCATCTCCGGCCTCAATCTCGGCGCCGACGACTATGTCCCGAAGCCTTGTACGCCAGGCGAACTGGTCGCCCGGCTACGAGCCATCCTGCGCCGTGCGTCCGGCACGAGTGCGGCCGGCGCCAGCAGCCCGATCCACGCCGGGCCGCTCGTGCTGTGGCCTTCCAGCCGGCGCGCCACCTGGCAAGGAGATCCGCTCGAATTGACTGGCACGGAATTTAGCCTGCTCGAAATCCTGGTCCGTCACGCAGGGCGGCTGGTCAGCAAGGAGGATATCTCGCTGCAGGCTTTCGACCGGCCGCTGGCACGCTTCGACCGGCGCATCGATGTACACATCAGCAGCATCCGCCAGAAGCTGGGCCAACGTCCCGACGGGCAGCCGTGGATCGTCAGCGTGCGCGGCATGGGCTACCAGCTGCTGACGGACTGAACCATGCAATTGCCGCTTGGACGCCTGTTCTGGAGATGTTTCGTCCTACTGTGGCTCGCCATGGTGGCGGCATTCGCGTGCGCTGGCTTCTATTTGTATGCGACTGGGCATAACCCACCTCCGCCCGGTGCGATGCCTTGGGTTCTACTCATCCCGGGGCTGTCAGGGGCCGCGGTGGGGCTGCCAGTGGCCTTCGCGCTGGCCTGGTATCTGTCCAAACCGCTACGACATCTAAGCCAGGCGCTGCGCGATGCGGCGCGCGCGCGCTTTGAAGTACGTGTCTCACCGGCACTCGGCTCGCGCCGCGATGAATTCGCCGATCTGGCGCGAGAGTTCGACGACATGGCCGCGCGTCTCCAGCAGGCCGCGATGCAGCAGCGCCAGCTCTTTCATGACGTTTCGCACGAACTGCGGTCACCGTTGGCGCGTATTCAGGCTGCGATCGGGCTCATGCAGCAAGACCCCCAGTCGGCAGCAGCGATGGCCGAGCGCATCGCGCGTGAGGCGGAGCGGCTGGACCAGTTCATTGAGGAACTTCTGACTCTGCATAAACTGGAGGCGGGTGCCATGAACCCGGCGCGCGAACGCGTGGATGTCATGGAGTTGCTGGCCGACATCGTGCAGGACGCTGCCTTCGAGGCGCAGGCGCGTGGCTGCGCGGTGACATTGGACGCGCCGGGCAGTTTTGTGACGGAAGTCGTCGGAGAACCACTTTACCGCGCTTTCGAGAACGTCGTGCGCAATGCCATCAAGTACACCGCTCCCCACACAACTGTGGAGGTTCGCGCGCTTACGTCTAATTCGTCCCAGGCAGCAGGTGACGGGGCCGGGTGGCTCGAAATCAGCGTGAGCGACAGAGGTCCGGGCGTGCCGGCGGAGTCGTGCGAAGAGATCTTTGAACCGTTCCGGCGCCTCGAGCCGTACCAGCACGATGGCACGATGCATGTAGTGCCCGGCACCGGTCTGGGGCTGGCCATTGCCCGTCGCGCGCTGGCGCTGCACGGTGGCGATATCCGCGCAACGCCGCGAGAAGGCGGTGGTCTCGTCGTGGTCGCGCGTCTGCCAAGCCTGGTGACATAGGGGAGCGATCGTGAAAACTATTCAACGTTATTCCATTAGGATTTCGACGCTTTCCCCCTCATTGAAAGCGAGATGGGATGTTGATCTTGATCTCAGGCGCGATTAACCTTCGCCCCTCCAAAAAAACTATCGTCGAACCCTTCGCCGGTCATATATTCCCGCACCTCGAAAGGAAGAGACTTGTCATCCGGCAGCAGCACTTCGGCGGCCGCTGCCGGTGCGGCACCCATAGCCCCGCATCCATCATCAGCCACCTGACCGTCTCCTAGATACTATGGAAGGTCAGCGAGAGTAAGCCCCTGGAGTAAAACGGAGGATTCCGGCACCCGTTTTTTCGAAAGGAGCACGCAAATGGATGCGCCTGTCACGTCCCTTCAAGGGCAACACACAAGGCGCCTCACGCAACGCCTGCACGAGCCATTAAAGCAGTAGCCCGTAAATTTACGACACAGTAAGACTTCTAACAGGCTGTTGAATTTGGATCCCGTGTAAACGGGGTTTGAGGGACGGGCGTTATGGATATCGTGTTCATGATCTTTGGCAGCGGATGCGATGCGCGCGCTCCAACGAGTAGCAGTTCAGCCATCGTCGGCATTTGGCCGGAACGCTCAAAACGTTCATGTTCGCGCACGAGATTAGCCGGTATTGACTTTCTTGATCATGTAAACGAGCTATATTGAGCTATAAGGTGCTATAACAAGCTCTGACTGAACCGAGCGCCATATCGGCGTGTCGCTGGCGCCCTCTCACCCAATAGGAGATATTTCCTTGAACGATCTAATTCAGGACGCTCACGCGGTCCTACTCCCAGCGTTTGGCGGCCTTGAACTTGACGACGTCGTGTTGCGCTATCTGGACAACGGCGGCGTTTCCATCCTTCTGGGCGAAAGCCGGGACGAGTATGTCTCTCGCGCTATGAGCGACGAGCGGCGCGCGAGTGAATCCGCCGGGCAATTCGAAGGCATCACCGAGCTTGCTCGGCGGCACGCGGGCGGAGGTGTCATCGTCGCCATCGACCAGGAGCTCGGCGGCATTCAGCGTCTTCATCAGCTCGCTCCCGCGTTACCGGACTTTGAAAAGGCCCATGCCCTGTCAACGGATGAAATCACGAGGCAGTCGGCCGAGGTAGCAAAGGCGGCACGCGGTCTGGGCGTCAATCTGTTTCTGGCACCAATCGTCGACGTTGTGACCGGCATCAACCCATGGCTTGTGCGGCGCAATCTCGGCGTCGATCCGGCTGAAGTGAGCCGGATCACATGCGCGTTTGTGCGTGGCGTTCAGGCCGGTGGTGTTGCCGCTACCGCGAAACACTTTCCTGGCCACCCGGTGACCGAGCTCGATCCGGCGCTTCATGCGGCGGTAGTCAATGCCACTCTGGACGAGCTGATGCCAGGAATTGGAGTGTTCAGGGATGTTATTGGCGCTGGTGTCAGGGCCGTGATGGCAGGCCCCGCGTTGGTCTCTGCTGTTGACGCCGAAGAACCGTCCAGTACTTCTCCTAAAACGTTGTCCTTCCTGCGTGGGCAGCTTGCTTTCAACGGGCTGGTCATTTCGGATGATCTTGACGCACCGGGCATTCTGCGCGGACGAACAGTCGAGGCGGCAGCAGTGGCATCCCTGGTCGCGGGCGTCGACTTGCTGCTGGTCTCGAGCCAATCAGGTCTCGAGGTAATCGTCCGGACGATAGTTGAGGCGGTGAAGAGCGGAGCGCTTGCACAAGAGCGACTTGCTGAGGCGGCTCAGAGAGTGCGGTCGTTGGCGCTGGAGCTTGAAATTGGACGTGATGTTGGCCTTAACAGCAACAGAGGGGGCTAATCACTATGAGCGAACTATCCCGCCACGCACATGCAGTGCTGTTTCCGGTACTGGAGACACTCGAAATCGACGTCCATATTTCTCGTTTTCTGGATAACGGTGGCCGGAGTCTTTTGTTTGGTGAGACAGGTGAGGAATATGTCTCCGGCCGCATGAGTCAGCAACGACTCAGTCGGGAAACACTTGAAGCCTGGCATGGTGCGATCGAAATAGTGACGGCACGCGCCGGCAAGCTGATCCTGGCAGCGGACGCCGATATCGCAGCCGTACATCGCTTGCAAGGGGTTTCGGCAAAGTTGCCGGCTCGCGACGCCGCACAAAGAATGTCAGAGTCTGAACTGGAGCAAGCCTGTTTTGAGACGGCACGTGGAGTCGTTGATGCCGGTATCAATCTTGCACTTTCCCCTACGGCAGAGGTGCTGACAGGTAGCAACCAGTGGCTGGAGGGGCGCACGTTGGCCGACGATCCGCAGACGGCCTCGCGAATGGTACGGTCTTACATACGTGGTGCGCGCCGTGCGGGTCTCAAGACCACGCTGAAACACTTCCCAGGACATCCGGTCTTGCGAGGCCATCCGGCGAAAGACGAGGCGACGGTGCCTTCGTCGCTGGACGAACTGCGCGCTCAATGGGGTGCATTCCGGGCAGGAATCGAAGAGGGCGTTAGCGCAGTGATGATGGGACCAGCGCGCTTCGAGGCGTTTAAACCAGTGACAGCCGGATCGCTGTCGGCTGAACTTATTGCGCTCCTACGCGGGGAACTGGAGTTCAAAGGACTGGTGATGACCTGTGATCTGGATCATAGGGCCACTATCGGAGACAGGTCCGTCGGCGACACCGCTGTTGACGCGCTGGCGGCCGGTGCGGATCTGCTTCTGTTATCACCGAAAGCTGTGCCTCATATTGATGAGGTAGCGGCCGCCATCGTCAAGGCTGTTGAAGGCGGAAAGCTTGATCCGTCGCGACTTAATACAGCAGCCCGCACGGTATATCAACTGGCCGGCTATCGCTCTGTCTAAATGGTAGTGCGGGGAATCCCGCCACTAGAATTCCCCGGCTTGCCAAAGATCTATCGCATCGCTCTCCGAATAAGCAGTCACTTATTACGCGGAATGCCTACCGGGACGCGACCAGTACCTGCAGCCCACTACCGGCGAAAGCTTTGACCTGCTTTTTGGGTGCGTCATTTTCGACGATGATTGTCGCGATGGCGTCAACGGACATAACGTTATGCGTCGCAACGCTGAGCAACTTCTCCTTGGTGACGGCTATCGCGATCGTCCCGCTTCTGGCCAGAACCGCCCGCTTGAATGACGCGTCTTCGAGACTGAAGGCGGTTAGCCCTTCCTGCGGATCGATTGCACAGGCGCCAAGAAACGCAAGATCGAATGTCAGCCTCTGAATTGCCTCGACTGCAAGCACGCCGACTGTGCCACCTATCGCCTTGTCGATTTGTCCTCCTAGCGTGATCAAAGTCACGTTATCTTTTTCAAGAAGCGCGGATGCAATGACCGGCGAATTGGTGACCACCGTAAGGTTGAGATCTGGAGGAATCGCGCGCGCTATGGACAGGTTGGTGCTGCCGGTGTCAATGAATATGCATTGGTTGTCACCCAACAGCGACACTGCCGCAATCGCGAGAGCGCCTTTCCGTTCCGGTTCCCGCTCCATCCGATGCTGCAGGCTTCCGCCATTGGGCGGAATGGCGACTGCGCCACCATAGACCCTTCGGCATGCCCCGCCTTTTGCGAGATCTGTGAGGTCGCGTCGAATAGTATGTTCCGAAACACCGAACTCTGCGGCAAGGTCGGCGGCGAATACTTTTCCCTTAGATGCGAGCAATGTGCATATGTGCCGCTGACGCTCGTCGGGAAGTGCCTCGTAAGTGAGCATTGGCTATTCCGATGAACAAACCATAGTGAGCAATAACGCGCATTATAGGGCGAAATCTCGCGATCGCCCAATCCCAACATGGGTTACCTTTGGCTCGATGCAAGCGCTCGAAGACTGTTCTCGGACGGGCCAGGAGGTTTTAACCAGGCAGAACGACGTCCTTGCGAGAGCTGCATCATTTCACGTCAGTGCATTCAACGGGGCTGCCGAGGTGCACGCGCCAACGAGCTATCACTCGGTGTATGGCAGAGAGGCCGAGCGATAGCCGCTTCTCTTTTTTTTAGAGCGCTCGGAGTTTGCCTGAAATTAAATCTGCTTCGTTTCCAATCGTATGAATCGAACGAGTGTCACCGTCAAGCCGACGAGCACAGCACAGGCACCGATGCAAACTGGAATTTCAATTGCGGCGGGCAGTGATTTAAACAGGATGGCTATGGCGGACCCATTCAGATAAAGGCTTCCTGGCATGGTGGAACTCCTCATACAAATGAGCAGGTGCGGGCGGTCTTAGCTCGCAATCTTCGGCTAACCGCGTCTACCTTATACGAATCAGTTTAGTTGAAAAAATTAAGCGTGCATGTGGTAGTTCCCGTCAGCCCTCACCACCCCACACCATTGTTGACTGGTCGCCAGTCATGTACTCCCGTATCTCGAGCGGTAACGATTGGTCGCTCGGAAGGAGGACCGTCGCCTCGCGAAGATGTTTTTTTCGAAGCGAACCACGATCGACGAAGCACAGGGCAAGGCGTGTCGAGAAGGGTTGCCTGAAGGACGAAGAGGCTACCCCCGTGACGACGCCGTAAAGAAAGCGGATCGGTCGCCTGTGCTGCGGTGTGAGGACGGAAAACGTCATCTCGTTCTTTTGACGCCCTTCAAAGTCGATCATAAATATCCGGTCGCCCAGCAAAAAGCAGAATCCGTGGTAAGTGAACGAGTACGCCACCTTGTTCGTGCTGTCCAGTTGTGGGAATCGTTCGATAGTCACGTATCGCACCGAGGAATCGTGCTCGTATATACAAGTGACGGAACGGAGGATGCGCCCTTTATAGATCGACGAGTTGTGGTACCGGTGGTAGACGCCGAGAAAGTCTTGCAGTGGCGCGACCGAGGACTTAATCAGCGGCAAAAATCGCACAAACTGCGGCGCGGATTTGAGATCCAGAGGAAGCTCGTATTCAAGACCCTCGTAGAAGCTCCGGAATTCTGCCGGCGACCGAAACAGATCACCTGGCTCCATCAGAAAGAACTTCGCTATCTTGAGAAGTACTTTCTGCGAAGGGACATGGTAGCCGGCGAGATACTTGTTGAACTGCTGACGATTTACGTTGAGCTTGCGGCAGAAATCCGCGACCGAATCGAACGAAGCCACCAGCAGAGACAGGTTGGTGGCGAGATTTGCGAGGTCTTGCTGTCGGTCCATGTCTTTGTATGGGGAAAAGCTTCGGACTGTGCCGAATTGTTTAGTGAGAAATTAAGCAAGCCACGTTGGCCACGCCGTGAATCGCCGGATGGTACGCGCCCGTTGGCCCTATGCCAACTGATAAAAATCCGGCGAAAGCCGAGCCGTTTAAGCCGACTGGCGCCGCCACGGAACAACGGAGCGTGCTGTGATGCAGTGTACTGCTTTCTGTGCGTCACAGTGCGTCTCAATTGCGCCGTCTGCGAAATTGAGTGCGCTTTTTTAGTGGCAAATACTCCTCTCCAATGAACAGGCAGTGTCCTTAAGCAGATCCCTGCACGGGACGCTAACTCCGAAGGAGACGAGATTGAAGCTAACGGGCGCACAGGTCATTGCGCAAGCAATGAAGAACTTCGGCGTCCAGTACGTCGCGGGTGTTCCCGGAAGAGACTGCCTGTCGTTGCTGGACGCCTTCCTTGATGCCGGTAGGGAAATTCCGTTCATTCAGGTGATGCAATCGAGAAGCGCCGTCCATCTCGCTGATGGTTTCCATCGTGCATGCGGCCGGCCTATGGCGCTCATAGGAGGGGAAAGCGGCAATGACGTGCCGATGCCGACAGACATGAACGTCATGGAAGCGCATTCCAGCGCGGCGCTGATGATAGGTGGCCGTGCCGCTGCCGACCCGGTGCAGTACGCCTCCTCCGAACGCGGCGACGCGGGCGGCCACCGAGGCGCGCAAGTCAGCGGTAGCGCTGTCAGGCGCTGGAGCTTGCAGAACGCAGCCCAGTTGCCGGATGTTTTGCAGTCTGCGTGTAGTGTGCTGCTGGCGAGTCAGCCGAAGCCTGTGCAGATGGAAGTGCCTCTCGATGTTCAGTGCGAGCCGCTCGAGATCGATATGGATGCGCTCCATGCGCAGCAGTTGGCAGAGCCGCCGACAGCGGATCGTCGATTGATCGAAAAGGCGGTGGCACTCCTTCTGTCGTCAATGCGGCCGGCGATCTTCGTCGGGATCGGCATCGGGACCGAAACGATGGATGCGAAAGACGCGATTCTCGAACTGGCAACCAAGCTCGGCGCACCGGTTGTGGCGTCGGCCAGCGCTAAAGGCGTCGTACCGGAAGACCATCCGATCAGCGGCCTGTCCGCTGGGAGATTCGGCACAGCGGTCGGCAATTCGATTCTGGCGCGTGCGGACCTGCTTCTCGTCGTGGGCTGCAAGGACGCCGATTGGGCCGGCCTTCCAGATGTGTTGCGTGCGGGCGGGAGCTCGGACGAGCGCACGCTGATCCGCGTTTCGCTCGAACTTTTGCAGGATGATCAGGGCTGGGAGTTGGACATTCACGCAGATGTATCCGGCGCGCTTCGCGACATGTCTGCCGCCATGTCGCCTCAGCGATCGCGGCGCGCGCTGTCGCGACACGAGAGTTGGCTCGCGACGATAGAGAAGCTGAAGACACACTGGCTGCAACTCGTCGCTGACCGCTCGGCTGTTCTCAAAATGCCGTTTTCGGCTCAACGGCCTATCAGCGTGCTTCAGCAGGTCATGGAGCGGGACGGGGTTCTCGTGGCGGGACCAGGGACGGCATTGATGGCCGTTCAGCAGGTATTCCGCGCATACCAGCCGCGTACTCAACTCACCTGCGCGAACTCGCCCGTGGTCGGTTGGGCGGTTCCGGCTGCCATCGGCGCAAAACTGGCGGTACCGGCAAAGGATGTCGTATGCGTGGTCGGTGACGGAGACTTTCTCCAGTCTCTTCCCGAGATGGCCGTTTGCGTGATGCATGGTTTGCCGCTGGTGTTCGTCGTTCTGAACAACTGCGGGCACATGTCGACTCGATTTCTTCAGCAGAAGCTTCTGGGGCGTCATGTCGGGTCTGAATTCAACATGCCCAACGGAAGGCCCTATTCACCGGACTTCTCCGACATCGCCCGAAGCTTCGGACTGGAGGCCTGGCGCGTAGAACATGAATCTCAACTCGAAAGAGCATTGAGGGGAGCGCTGTCGAGTGGCGGACCGGCTCTCGTGGAAATTCTGACCGCCCGTGAGGACTACGCGGCGCTAGCAGGCTTTTGCGGAGGTCCTGGGTATCCGGCGGAAAAGAGTTCGACACGCCGTCCAGAGGGGAGTGCTGTCGAGTGAACCTATCGAGCACTTTGGCAATGCCTGGGTCAAGCCCGCCGCGTTCCGTTTTTGGTTGATGTCTTACTACAGAGGCAAGGTTATGGAAGTGGATACGAGTCGCAGACTGAACGTATCTCTGAAGTCCGGAGATGCGAGCGGACGTGCAACGTCACGCTCGCCGCGGCGCAAGCAGTTCTTCAATCCCGCAGTCATCACGTTGACGCCGAGCATCGTCGTGCTGACTATCGCGGTCTACGTTTTTATCGGCTGGTCGGTGCTGATCTCATTCACGAATTCGAAGTTCGCGCCGAACTACGATTTCGTCGGACTCGCGCAGTACGTGCGCTTGTGGAACTCCGATCGCTGGAATGTGGCCGTCGTCAATCTCGGTCTCTTTTCCATGGCATTCATGGTCATCTCGCTTGTCATCGGCCTGCTGCTCGCGATCTTCCTCGATCAGAAGGTACGCGCCGAAGGCACACTCCGGATGATCTATCTGTATCCGATGGCGGTCTCGTTGATCGTGACCGGCACTGCGTGGAAGTGGATTTTGAATCCGGGGCTCGGACTCGAAATGCTTTTCCACAACATCGGCTGGACCAGCATTCACATCAACTGGCTTATCGATCCGCAAATGGCGGTCTATACGCTGGTGATCGCCGCGGTCTGGCAGACGGCCGGTTTTGTGATGGCGATCTTTCTCGCGGGGCTGCGGGGCGTCGACGGCGAAATTGTCAAAGCGGCGCAGATGGAAGGGGCGGGCGTGTTCCGCATCTACTCTACGATCATCATTCCGATGCTCCGCTCGTCCGTGTTCAGCGTGATCGTCATTCTCATCTATCAGGCGGTGCGCTCATTCGATCTGGTCGTTGCGCTGACGAACGGCGGCCCGGGTTTCTCAAGCGATCTCCCGACCACGTTCATGTACAACCTCACCTTCAGCCGCGGTCAACTGGCCCAAGGCGCGGCGAGTTCCGTGATGATTCTGCTGGTCGTGGTCGTCATTATTGTTCCGTATCTCTTTTCGGAGTTTAAGCGTGAGCACCACGATAGCCTCTAATCTCGCACATCGTCCGGCACGCCCGAAAAATTGCCGCCGGACCATTACCCGAACGGTCAGCCGCGTCGTTCTTTACGCGGTACTGATCGGCTTCGCCGCGTTCTTCATCATGCCGCTGATCGTGATGGTGTTCGCATCGTTGAAGGACATGGCGGAAATCCGCTCGACCTCGATACTCTCCGTGCCACTCAGGCCGACCGTGCAGCCCTGGGTAGACGCGTGGCAAAACGCGTGTGTCGGCGTCGATTGCGTGGGCTTGCGCGGCTTCTATCTCAAGACCGTATTGATGGTGGTACCGGCCGTCGTGCTTTCCGCGCTGTTCGGCGCGCTCAATGGCTACGCGCTGACCAAGTTCAATTTCAGGGGTTCGCGGTTCGTCTACGGTGTGATTCTGTTCGGCAGTTTCACGCCGTATCAGGCCGTTCTGATTCCACTTGCAAAGACGTTGGGGGCGCTCGGGCTCTCGGGAAACATCGGCGGACTCATTCTTGTGCACACGGTCTATGGACTTCCGTTTACGACGATGTTCTTTCGCAACTACTTCATGACGGTGCCGCAGGACCTGATTAAAGCCGCGCGCGTCGACGGAGCGGGTTTCTGGACGACCTTCGGTCATATCATCCTGCCGCTTTCGGTGCCGATGATCGTTGTCACCGTGATCTGGCAGTTCACCGGAATCTGGAATGACTTCCTGTTCGGCGTGTCGTTCACGAGCGGGCAGAACACGCCGATCATGGTCGCGCTCAACAACATGGTGAGCGCGAGCGCAGGGGAGCGTCCGTACGACGTGCATATGGCGGCGGCATTGCTGGCCGCGTTGCCCACGTTGGTCATTTATGTTCTGGCTGGTAAATATTTTGTGCGCGGGCTGATGGCCGGCGCGGTCAAGGGGTAATGATGGCTTCTTTGCATATTCGGGATGTTCGTAAAAACTACGGCAACGTGGCCTGTCTGAAAGCCATCAACATCGATGCGGACGACGGGGAATTCCTGGTTCTTCTCGGGCCCTCGGGCTGCGGCAAGTCGACGTTGCTGAACGCGATCGCGGGCCTCGAACCGGTTTCCGACGGCGAAATCATCATCGACGGCACCGTCGTGAACGATATCGAGTCCGCCAAACGCGACATCGCGATGGTCTTCCAGTCGTACGCGCTTTATCCGACGATGACGGTGCGAAAGAACCTGACATTCGGCATGCGCGTGCGCGGCGCTTCGAAAAGCGAACAGGACGCCGCGGTGCAGCGGGTCGCGTCGATCCTGCAACTCGACCAGTTGCTCGACCGCAAGCCGAGTCAGTTGTCGGGCGGTCAGCGGCAACGTGTCGCGATGGGCCGCGCGATGGTTCGGGAGCCCAAGATCTTCCTCTTCGACGAACCACTGTCGAACCTCGATGCCAAGCTGCGCACGGATATGCGCGCCGAGATCAAGAAGCTGCATCAGCGGGTGGGCACCACCACGGTCTACGTGACACACGACCAGATCGAGGCGATGACGCTCGCCACCAAGATCGTTGTGATGAAGGGCGGAGAAGTTCAGCAGACCGGAACGCCCGAAGATGTGTACGACCGGCCCAACAATCTGTTTGTCGCGCGCTTCATCGGCTCTCCCGCGATGAACTGCATCGAGGGCAAGCTTCAGGGCGATGGGAATTCGGCGACTTTTGTCGGCGGACCGGACAAGAAGCGTCCGTTGAAAATCTCGCTGGGGCCGTTGTCGATTGCACAGCAACGTCATATCGGTCGCGAGATCGTACTTGGCGTCCGGCCTGAGTGGTTTGCGCTCGGCGCCGGCGACGATGGCTTCGAGGCAGTCGTCGATGTGGTCGAGCCTACCGGCGCCGACAACTTCGTGCTGGTGTCCGCAGCGGGCGAGCCGTTGATGACCCGCTTCGCGCCCGGCGTGGGGAAAGTGGGCGAGACCGTGCGGCTCAACGCGAATACGGCTAAGGTGCTGATATTCGACGCAGTCACGGAAGAGCGCGTGGCGTGAAGTTCGAAAGGCGGGACGGGCAATACTACGAACAAACGGTTCGCCAATTGTGCGAACTGGCCCGTTCCATCTGTTCATCGCACGCCGGGCAATCGTTTCAGTTCGTGCGCAAGGAAGACCGATCGCCGGTCACGGAACTGGACCGGGAGATAGAACTCGCATTGCGCGCGTGCATCAATTCGCGACATCCGGACGATTCGATCATCGGCGAAGAATTCGGCTTGCTGGAGGGCGCGCAAGGCCGCTCATCAGCCCGAAGGTGGGTCATCGATCCTCTGGATGGCACGAAGGCTTTTGTCACCGGAAGTCCGCTGTGGGGAACGCTAATCGGCGTGTTGAACGACGGAAAGCCGTGGCTGGGCGCAATAGAAATGCCCGCGCTACACCGGCGGCTTTTTTCATTCGACATCGAAGCTGTGCGCGAAGATGATTCGATTCGGACAAGCCCGTGTTCGGACCTTACCGCAGCCCGGCTTTGCACGACGACACCCGACAAATTCACATCCGTCGAACAAAGCGGCTTCGATCGACTATCTAAATCGGTTGCGGTCCATCGCTATGGCGGCGACTGTTTCAACTATGCGGCGCTTGCCACCGGGCAGTGCGATCTCGTCGTCGAGGCCGGCCTCGCGCCCCACGATTTCCTGCCGATCGTTCCGATTGTTCAACAAGCCGGCGGCGAGATGACCGATTGGCAGGGGCAAGTGTTGACCGAAAACTCGGCGGGCAAGGTGCTCGCCGCCTCGACTCCCGCTCTGCATTTTCAGGCACTCCAAACGCTTGCAGTCGCCTACGATGGCTGAAGGCGCGTGCGAGACTGCCTGTACAATGTCCTTCTCGGCGGTACAAGGACTGGATGCCCTCTTTCGAAATGAAACGAACAGTGTCGATGAAGGATGTTGCGCTCGCCGCGGGGGTTTCGCAGCCTGCCGTCTCATACGCTTATAACAAGCCGTCTGAGATATCCGAGGCTCAGCGTGAGCATATTCTGAAGGTCGCGAAGAAGCTCGGTTATCCGGGGCCGAATGTTCGAGGGGGCAGTCTTCGCTCGGGGCGCGTCGGCGCAATCGGCCTGATGATTTCCGACGAGCTTCCCTATGCGTTCATCGATCCGTCCACTACCGGGCTCCTGCGCGGTATCGGCGAAATCGGCGAGCTATCGAACGTTGCTCTCGCATTATTTCCGCTGCAAAAAGACCTCGTCAATCAGTCTGGAGAACCTGGTAGCGTCAGCCTGGCAGTGCGAGGTTTTGTCGACGGTCTTATTGCGTACAACCTGCCGGACGACTATTCGGTCGTCGCCATGGCGCGTAAGCAGAACATTCCGTTCGTCGTAGTCGACGCACCGATCATTGAAGGCACACCGTTCGTCGGAATCGACGACTTCGGGTCGGGCGAGATTCAGATGAAGCATCTTCTCGACCTCGGTCATAGCAAGATCGGCATTATCGCCGACCGTCTGAAACCTGATGGATTGAGAGGACCCGTCACGCAAAAGCGCTTCCAGCAGTGCACGGAAAATGTGGTGAGGGCCCGGCTGGAGGGCTATCTATCGGCGGGGAAAGCTGCGGGTCTGTCCTTTGACGACATGGTGATCATCGAGGCAGGAGGCTTCGATCACGCTGCCGGCGACTGGGCGGCCGAACAAATGCTGGCGAACAAGGACTTGACGGCAGTGGCCGCCACGTCCGACGTGATGGCCCTGTCTTTCCTGAAGATCGCCAATGAGCGAGGCGTGTCCGTTCCAGACCAACTCTCTGTAATCGGATTCGACGATATTCCCGAAGCGGCGGGTGCTGGTCTCACGACGATTCGTCAGCCGCTCATCGAAAAGGGGCGCCACGCGGCCCGCTTGTTGACAGAACTTCTGAATGCGCCGCCTTCGAAAAAGCCGCCCGCAACCAGGATCATCCTGCCGACCGAGTTAGTTGTTCGCTCGACAACAAAAGCCCGGTGGAAAAAGCGCAGCTAAAAAACCGGCGGGCCAGTCGGCCACGCCGGTCTTCTTGTTCAACGAAACGTCTGCGCGACGCGAATCGCGTTGGCGGCAATCGTCAACGCGGGGTTGACTGCGGCGGACGAAGGGAACCACGAACTATCCACGATCCACGCGTTGTCGACGTCGTGCAATTTGCAGTTCGTGTCGAGAACGCTTTTCGCGGGATCAGTGCCCATCAATGCTGTGCCGCACTGGTGCGAGTTGGTCGCGATACCCATACGCTTGGTGAAGACGAACGGATACCCGGCCTTGCGCATCATGGCGAGCGTCTTTTTCACGAGCTCTTCGTGAGCTCGCAAATTGTTCGGGCGCCAGCGCACCTGAATCCGGCCTTGCTGCGCATTGAACGTCACGCGGTTTTCCGGATCGGGCAGGTCTTCGCTGGTGAGATACAGATCGACGCTATGGTCGGTGACATAGCGTGAGACAGCCTTGGGCAACCACGGATACATGCCGGTCACCATCGGCTCGCGAATCTTGCCGAGCATCTGAACGTTGCCGAGCGGAAAGTCATTCCACTTCGACTGGAGATACCAGTCGTTGATCGCGAGAGTCTTCTGGAAGAAAACCTTGTTGAAGCGGCGTGGGTCGACCGCGATCATGAAGGTGCTGTTGTGAACCATGTAGTTGCGGCCCAGAAGTCCCGAGCTATTGCCGATTCCTTCCGGGTGGTTCTTGTCCGCGGATCGCAATAGCAGCGCCGACGAATTGACTGCGCCGCATGCCAGCACGAAGCGATTCGCTCTGATGCGAACCGGCATGCCGTTTCGGGTGCCGCAAGCCTCTTCGATCCTGCTGCCGTCGGACGACATGATGAGGCGGTCGATCTTCGTCTGAACCATCAGGCGCGCACGGCCGCTGCCGACTGTCGGACGCAGCGCCGAGACTTCCGCGTCCGCCTTGGCATCGACCATGCAAGGATAGCCGTCGCATGTCGAGCAGAGTACGCAGGGGCGGCCATTACCGTAATCGACCGCGGCGGGCATTGCAAAAGGCTGCAAGCCTTGAGCCCGCATTGAAGCGTGCAGCCGATGCAGCGCCGGATCATGCTCCAGCGCGGCAAACGGATAGTCGCCGGAGCGCCAGGGTTCGGTCGGATCGCTGCCTCGCTGGCCGTGGACCTTGTACAGACGCTCTGCCGCTGCGTAGTGAGGCTCCATATCGGCATACGCGATCGGCCACGCAGGAGACACGCCCTCAGCGTGCTTGATCGCGCCGAAGTCGGCTTCACGGAAGCGCGGCAGCATTGCGCCGAATACCTTGGTATTGCCGCCGACATAGTAGAAAACGCCGGGCGTAAACGGCTTGCCGCTGTCGTCGATCCAATCTTCGGCGTTGCGGTAGCGGCCCTCGCCGAACACAGATTCGGTCGTCCAGTTCTGAATCTCTCTCGGCAGAAAGTCGCCTCGCTCCACAACCAGTACATCGAGGTTTTGTCCGGCCAGAGTGTGGGCGAAGGTGGACCCGCCCATACCCGAGCCGATGATTGCTACGTCGCAGGTCATCACGCCATCGTCGCCGGGAACGACCGTCGGCACTTCGCGCCGGGGAATCGGCGCGAAGGCATCAAAGTCGGACACCGCGCGATGAACAATCGTTGCATCGCTCATACTGCCTCTTCGTCTCACAGATGTTGTTCCGATTGACGGAACTGCGTGTACTCGTCCTGACGTTCATCGGTGATGTACGCCGGAATCGGAAAGTCCCACCAGCCCGGCACCCACGGACCGGCCGCGTCGCGGTCAGTGGGGATTTCGATCAGCACCGGCGCGTTCGAGTCGAGCGCTTCCTGCAGGATAGGTTCGAGTTCGTCGTTGCTGTTCACGCGGAACGACTTCAGACCGAATGCCTTGCCGAGTGCTTCGAAATCGGGTGAATACGGCGTGCCGTCCGGATGATTGAACTCGGTGCCGATATGACGGTTCGTCTGCTTGCGTTGGCCGCCGCGAATCGACATATAGCCGGCGTTGTTCTGCACGATGAACACCACCGGAATGTTGTTCGTCACGCAGATTGCGATTTCCTGCGACGTCATCAGGAAGTCGCCGTCGCCGAGCACGCAGACCACCGGCCGATGAGGCGCAGCGAGTTTGGCGCCGATCGCTGCTGGTACGGCCCAGCCCATCGACGAGAATCCGCCCGACGTGAGGTGAGTGCGCGGTTCATACACCGGGAAGGTCTGCTTGACCGCACCCTGGGTGTTGCCCGAGCCGACCACCACGATCGTGTCGCGCGGGAAGATCTTGCGCAATGCGCCGAGCGGACGCTGCGACGTGAACGGGAAACGATCCGAATCGCGGCGGGTCGAGAGCTTGGCTTCCCATTCGGCTTTGTAGCCGGCGACCTGATCGAGGTAGTCGGCGCGGTCGACCGAGTCGTTCTTCAGTTCGTCGACGATATGCGCGAGCGCATATTTCGCGTCGGCGACGATGCCTACCGCGACCGGATAGTTCTTGCCGATTTCGTGCGGATCGATGTCGATATGGATCAGACGGCCCGGCGGAATCGAGAACGTGACGCCCTTTGCGTAGCTCGACGACGACCAGTCGGTGAAACGACAGCCCACGGCCAGAATCACATCCGCTGTGGACGCAACCTTGTTACCGCACAACGTACCGGTCTGGCCGACGCTACCGGCGAAGAGTTCGTGATCTTCAGGGAAGCCGCTCTTGCCGTTCCACGTGGTGACAACAGGAATCTTCCATTTCTCGGCGAGCGCCAGCACTTCGGCCGAGGCTTCGCCGGTAATCACGCCGCCGCCGATCACGATGACCGGGCGCTTTGCGCTGCGCAGCACGTCCGCGGCTTTGCTCACGGCGGCCGGGTCGGGGAACACCTTGCCCACCGGCACGCGCTCTTCGAGGTCGTGAAGCGTGACTTCAGCGGCCTCTGCCTGTGTGTCCATCGGAATTTCGATGTGAACCGGACCCGGGCGACCCGTCACCATCGCACTGAACGCTCGATGCATGACGAACGGCAGTTCCTCGACGCGCTGTACCACCCAATGACGTTTCGACACTGCCTCGGCGATCTTCGGAAAATCGTTATCTGTGTAGCGTTCGAGTTCCTGCAGCAGACCGTGTCCGCGCATGTGCGTCGGCGGCCCGCCGGTGATCAGCATCACGCTGGTCGAATCGGTGAAGGCGGTCGCCATACCGATCACGGTATTGCTGGCGCCCGCGCCGATCGACGTGACCGCGGCCATCGGCTTGCCGGCAACCCGGTAGTAGCCGTCTGCCAGATGGACCGCGCTTTGTTCGTGAAAAACCTGTATGAAATGAATTTCCGAATCCTTCTCGAGAAATGCGTCAGTGAGCGTCCAGATTCCGTGACCGGGGATTCCGGCAACGTATTCAACGCCGTAGTTCTTTAACGTCTGAGCGACGATTTGACTGCCTGTGAGCTTTGCCATTTCCAGATCCTGCAAAGGTGAGATAAATAGCCGCGCGGGATCACACACCCGGGCGGAACACTGCGCTTTCGCTAAAACGAATCAGATGTGCCTGATGCGAACGCCGCAGTCAGCTGCGTGCCGCCCACTGGAGACCTTGCCGCGTCATCCTGCGCACGTTGGGGTCCGACAGATTGCCGGTGTCGTGTCCGATCGAGTGATAGAAGACCCGCCCTTCGCCCCATTGCTTCACCCACGCTGCCGGACACTTGTTGCCTTTGAGCCAGGGGAACGGATTGCCGTCGAAGGTCGTGTCCGCTAGCACGTGGTTATTCGGGTCGACCTGCATGTAGTACTGCTCCGAGCGGACCTCGAAGTCCTCCACACCGTGCATGACCGGATGCGAGCGATCCGTCACGTTGACCATGTAGGGGTGCGGGTAACCTTCGCCGGTCGGATGTTCGACGAACGATCCACCGAGTACCATGTGATATCGAAGGCTTGCGCGAAACGCCGCGCCGGCGCCATGCCACGCCGCAAGGCCGGTCCCCTTCTCGATCGCCTCGAGCAGACGATTTTCCTGCGAGGTGGTCAGCGTCTCGGTCGTGACGGCGTTATTCCAGCCGATCACGATCAGGTCGAACTGGGTGAGATCGCGGTCCAGCGAGAAGATGTCCGTCGATTCCTCGACGTCCCAGTCGAGCTCCCTGAATAGCTCGCGAGTCCATGCCGCGACCTCGTAGGGAAAGTGTCCCGGCCAACCGCCGTATAGATGAAAAACGCGTGTCATGTTCAAACTCCTGTGAGGCAACGCAGATTAGCTTATACGTATAAGTTCGTGAATGCTGCGACTTCAAATTGCCGGTGTCAAGTGGGTGGAGACCTGGGTTTGGCGCCGTTTCCCATTTATCGGACGAGAGCGGCGCGGAGCGACGCAGCGCGTGCGTCACATGGCGTCGAGCTTTTGCAATCCGCGAAATTGAATTCGGAAATTTGATTCCAAATACTGACTGTCATGCGAGCGCAAATCGCGGATGTCAGGCGTCGATCCGATCGTGCTTGCAGGCGCTGCGTCGCGTGGGTGCGCCACAGTGCGTCACTTCGAATGCCGGTGCGAAATTGCCTTTGCTCCGGCGCGCACCGAAAATTTAGCGGTCCCGTTGAATATTGATTGAAATGTCCGCCGTATCGCATTGAAGCCCAAATGCATGGTGATGCGAGATGGCACTCGAAATACCCTTGGAGGTCAGTTGTGATCGAGTATCTTAAGAAGAGCAAACCCCTGGAAGTTCAGACGGAGATCGCGGCCCAGGTTCGCAGCACCGTGGAAAAGATCATTGCCGATGTAGCCGCCAACGGCGATTCGGCGGTGCGTGAATATTCGAAGAAATTCGACAACTGGGCGCCCACGTCATTCCGTTTGACCGACGAGGAAGTTGCCGCGTGTGTCGCTACGTTGTCGGAACTCGAAATCGCGGATATCAAGTTCGCGCAGCAGCAGGTGCGCCGCTTTGCCGAAGTTCAGAAGTCGGCGCTGAGGGACGTGGAAGTCGAAACGCTGCCGGGCGTCATCCTGGGCCATAAGAACGTGCCGGTGAACTCTGTGGGTTGCTATATCCCCGGCGGCAAATACCCGCTGCTTGCCTCGGCGCATATGAGCGTGCTGACCGCCAAGGTGGCCGGCGTCAAACGAGTTGTGGCAGTGGCGCCGCCGTTCGACGGCAAGCCGCACCCCGCTATCGTGACGGCGATGCATCTGGCCGGCGCCGACGAAATCTACTGCGTCGGCGGCGTGCAGGCGGTTGCCGCGCTGGCGCTCGGCACGGAGCAGTTCGCACCGGTCGACATGATCGTCGGCCCGGGCAACGCGTACGTTGCCGAAGCCAAGCGTCAGTTGTTCGGCAAGATCGGTATCGACCTGATTGCCGGACCGACGGAAACCCTGGTGATCGCGGACGAATGGTCGGATGCAGAAATCGTCGCCACGGACTTGCTGGGACAGGCCGAGCACGGCGTCAATTCGCCCGCAGTGTTCCTGACGAATTCCCGAGCGCTTGCTGAAGCACTGCCCGCCGAAATCGAGCGTCAGCTTGCGATTCTGCCGACCGCAGCGGTTGCTTCGGTCGCGTGGCACGATTACGGCGAGATCATTCTGTGCGACACCGTCGACGAGATGGTGGAAGAGGCCGATCGCATCGCGTCGGAACACGTTCAGGTGATGACTCGCGATCCGTTGTATTTCCTCGAACACATGACCAACTACGGCGCACTGTTCCTCGGCGACCGGACCAATGTGTCGTATGGCGACAAGGTGATCGGCACCAACCACACGCTGCCGACGATGAAATCAGCGCGCTATACCGGCGGCCTGTGGGTCGGGAAATTCATCAAGACCTGTACCTATCAGCGCGTGCTGACCGACGAAGCCTCCGTGCTCGTAGGCGAGTACTGTTCGAGGCTTTGCGCGATGGAAGGCTTCGCAGGTCACAAGGAGCAGGCGGACATTCGCGTTCGCCGGTTCAGCAAGCCGGCGTAGCTCATCCCGGTTTGAGTTTTGTCCGAAAGTCGGCACTCGCGAGAGTGCCGTTTTTTTTCGCCCGAAATCGGCGGTGACGCAGTTTGTGCGTCGATATGCGCCACAAATAGGCTGTTTGCGAAATTGAGCGTTGATTATTGGGCTTCAATACTGCGACGCAAGTGAGGAGACATCACACACTGATGTGTCAGGAAAGTGACTCTGGATTCGAAGCGTTCGGCGATTCTTGAACGAGTACTTCGAGTTTGCAGAGCAGCGACCGATCAGCCACTCATCCATTAATTCAGTATGACGAATTAAAAATGAGGAGACTCGACTCCCCACGATTCTTTGCAAGGCAAGTAGTGCGTAAGCGATATTTCCGGCCGTGCAGCGGGAGAGTAGCCAACGGTACACGCCGGAATTGTTCCTCAATACAAACATCCAGCAGGGTGAGTCAATGAAACGTCAGATTATCTCCGTAGTCGCTCTTGGTGCTGCTGCCTACGTCACGGGAGCTCATGCTCAAAGCTCGGTCACCCTTTACGGCGTCGTCGATACGGGGATCGCGTACATTCACAATAGCGGCGGCCAGAGTTCGCAATGGAAGATGTCTTCCGGCAACCTGTCGGGCAACCAGTGGGGCCTGAAAGGCACGGAAGATCTGGGCGGCGGCCTCACGGCCAACTTCCAGCTGGAGAGTGGATTCGATCTCGGGTCCGGGCAATTGCAAAACAATGGGCGTGAGTTCGGCCGCCAGGCATTCGTCGGTCTCGCCAGCACCAGGTACGGCGCGTTGACGCTCGGCCGCCAGTACGACCCGGTCACCGACCTGCTGCAGCCGCTCACCGCCGACAACTACAGCGGTCTGTTCGCACCGCCGGGCGACATCGATAACTACGACGACAGCGCGCGCTTCAACAACGCCGTCAAGTGGACGAGCCCGTCGTGGGGCGGCGTGGTGGTCGAGGCGATGTACGCGCCGGGCGGGATCGCAGGTTCTACGGGTTCGGGACAGACGTGGTCGGCTGCCGCTGCATACAGCGGCGCGGCGCTGAGTGTTGCAGGCGGGTTCCTGCACGCGGATAACGGCAATACCGGACTGTCGAAGCGTGGCACGACGACGGCGGACAGCTTCTTCAACAGCTCGGTGAATGCTGCCTATGCATCGGCGCGCTCGATCAACATTGCGCGCGTCGGCGGACAGTACGTAGTCGGCTCCGTGACGGCCGGCGCCGCCTATTCGTACACGCAATACACCGCGGACGCTTCTTCGTTGTTCACCGGATCGGAGCATTTCCAGAACGGCTCGGTGTTCGCCAGCTGGATGGTGACGCCGGCATTCGAGTTGATCGGCGGATACAACTACACGAAGTCGGGCGGCAATTCATCGGCGACCTATCACCAGGCGAATCTCGGCGTCGACTATCTGCTGAGCAAGCGTACCGACGTCTACCTGGCGGGTGCTTATACGCATGCCAATGGGCAGAACGGAGCGGGTGACGCTCAGGCCGTGGTCGGATCGTATGACGTCGACGCAGGCAAGCAATCGCAGTTGCTTGCGATCGTCGGACTGCGTCACAAGTTCTAAGTTTTAGCGAGAGTAGTGCGATTTGGCGCCCGCGGTCGACTCCAGCCGTGGGCGTCCTTTTTCAATCTGTTGCAGTGCGCCGGGAGCTATACAATGCCCCAGTTCGTCCGACTCGCTTTACTTGCGGTCGCCGTATGTCTTTGTCCGTATATCGCAGATGCGCAGAGCAGCTACAAACAGGCGGTTTTCTTCGGCGACAGCCTGACCGATGCCGGTACTTACGGATTCCGCTTCACGACTAATCCGGGAAGAACGTGGGCGCAAATTGTCGCCGATCATTTCGGTCAGGCCGCTACGTCGAATGAACATACCGATAGCTACGACAACGTCTACAAGGGCATGAAGGGACTGCCCGGACCTGACGGGCTGAATTACGCAGAGGGCGGCGCACGCGCGGAATTGCCCTATTCGACCGTCTCCCGCGATCCCGAAGGCATGCCTGTTCCGGTATCGACACAGGTGCTGCGATTTCTGAAGACGCACGGATCGTTCAAGGAAGATCAGATTGTGTTCCTGTGGATCGGCACCAATGATGTCGCCTATAACTACGACCCGGGAAACGATCCGGCATTGGCGAAAACGCTGCGTGACAACGAGGATCCTGACGAAAGCATCATGCGCCGGGAGCGGGCGCGAGCTGTCGTCGCGGCGCAATCGGAAGCGCACACCGCGAGAACCATCCTTGCTCATGGCGCGCGCCGGCTCGTCATTTTCAAGCTGCCGGATATGAGCGTGTTGCCGTGGTTTCATAGCCGGGCTAGCCAGAAGTTCGTCCGTGAACTGAGCGCTGTCTACGATCTTCAGCTTCAATCCGATCTTCCGAAAGATTCCAGAATTGTTCTCGTCGAAACAGGGCAGTTCTTCGATTCGTTGCTCTCCGATCCGGCAAGTCACGGATTTACCCATGCCGCTCACGCAGACGCGTGCGCCAAGCCCGATCAGGACTATTGCGATGCGTCGACGCTAGCCGAACCCCATGCCGATCAAACCTATTTCTTCGCTGCCGGAGAACACCTGACGACGCGTGCGAACGAGCTGCTCGCGGACTACGTGCTGCATCGAATCGGTGAGGAGCCGAAATAGAGCGAAGCCGATCGAGTCTCTGTTTGAACAATTCCCGCCTGTCCGCTTCCTCTGGAGATTTCGTGTCCCTTCCTGATCCCGAATACGTCGAGTGGCTCGTCGAAGAATCCATGCTCAAGCACGCGACGGAGCGGGCAAAGACCTACTCAGGACAAGCACGTCTGTGGATGCATCCTTATGTGGAAGCGCGTCCACGGGTGGCATCGGAAGTGTCTTCTGTCTGGTTCACCGCTTATCCCGCCTCGGTGATCTGCGCACCAGGTGAATCCGTGCTTGCCACGTTGGGCTCGGCCGGCTGTGGTGCGCTTTGGCGACAATCGGCGTGCAGGCCGTGCATCCGGGACCGACTAAAGGCGCGGGCGGCATTAAAGGGCGGTCGTACACGCCGTCGGTGGATGGCGACTTCGATCGTGTCAGTTTCCAGATAGACGAGCGTCCCGGCACGAATGCCGAGTTCATTTCGATGAGCCGCACCGCCGCGGCACACAACGCAATCGTGATCGATGATGTCGTCCCGGCGCACACCGGAAAAGGCGCCGATTTCCGGCGCGCCGAAATGGGTTATGGCGACTATCCGGGGCTGTACCACATGGTAGAGATCAAGCCGGACGACGGGCATCTCCTGCCCGATGTCCCCGCAGGTCGGGACGCGATCAATCTGACGCCGGAGCTCGTCGATTGTCTCAAGGACAAGTGCTATATCGTCGGGCAACTGCAGCGCGTGATCTTCTTCGAACCCGGCATCAAAGAAACCGACTGGAGTGTGACGGGAACCGTGATCGGCGTGGGTGGCGTCGCGCGGCGCTGGGTCTATCTCCACTATTTCAAGGAGGGCCAGCCTTCGTTGAATTGGCTCGATCCGACCTTTTCTGCGCAACTGTTGATCATCGGCTACGCACTGCATTCGCTGGACGTGCTGGGCGCTCGTGGATTGAGACTGGACGCGAATGGATTCCTCGGCGTTGAGCGGCGCTCGTACGGCAATCCATGGTCCGAAAGTCATCCGTTATCTGTTACTGGGAATCAATTGCTCGGCGGTGCGATCTGGAAAGCGGGAGGGTTCAGCTTTCAGGAACTGAACCTGACCGTGGACGACATCGCCGTGATGTCGAAAGGCGGCGCGGATCTGTCCTACGACTTTATTACCCGGCCCGCGTACCATCACGCGATCCTGACCGGCGATATCGAATTTCTCCGTCTGATGTTGCGCACAGTGCATCAGTATGGCATCGATCCTGCCTCGCTGATCCATGCGCTTCAGAACCACGACGAGCTGACGCTCGAACTCGTTCATTTCTGGACGCTGCACGCGAACACCACATTCGTGTTTCAGGGACAAACGTGGCCTGGCGCCATTTTGCGCGAGCATATCCGGGAGACGATGTGCGAGCGTCTGTGCGGCGAGCACGCCCCTTACAACTTGCGCTTCGTCACCAATGGCGTCGCCTGCACGACCGCAAACGTCATTGCCGCCGCATTGGGGATTCGCGAACTGGACGCGATGACCGACGAAGACAAACACCGGATACAGAAAATCCACCTCTTGCTGTCCATGTACAACGCGTTGCAACCGGGCATCTTCGCGATTTCCGGTTGGGATCTGGTCGGCGCGCTTCCTCTGCCGATGGCAAGCGTCGAGGACTGGATGGGCGACGGCGACACCCGCTGGATTCAGCGCGGCGCGTACGATCTCGCCGGCATGCACGAATCGGCGCAGTACTCGCAGGAGGGTATTCCGAAAGCCGTATGCCTATACGGCCCCGTGACGGAACAACTTGAGAATCCCGACTCATTTGCCAGCCAGTTGAAGCGCGTACTCACTGTGCGAAACGCTTACTGTATTTCGTCGAGCCGGCAGATCGCCATTCCTGAAGTAAGCAACCCCGGGTTGCTCGTGATGGTGCACGAACTGCCCGGCGGCCGCGGAACCCAGGTCACCGCGCTGAACTTCGGCCCCACTTCGATCGACGAAACCCTCTCCTTGCCCGGCATATCGGCGGGCCCGGTCGTCGACATGCTCAACGAGCGAGTGGAAGACGATCTGGACGAACACGGCCAACTCCGGCTTCATCTGGATGGCTATGAAGGTCTCTGCCTGCGCATCGTCAGCGCGCTCCCCTTGGACTCACATGCGGGCCCGCTTTCGTCTTATTAGAAAAAGCAGGCTCGACTACTTGGCTTACCGCCGCTACCGACACCGGCGCGACGCAATGTGGCGCACCGGGCGCGTCGATTTGCGTCGAATAAATCCTAGGGTAAACAGGGAGTTAGGCCGTTGTTGACTTCAAAATTTTAGTGCGCCACCATGATACTTATACGTATAAGTTAAGCGGCGTGAAATTGCGCATGGTATGACCTTGCGACAAACGCCGATATCTCTTTTGCAGTTTTGATCGTCTGTCTCCTCATGGAGCAGATGCTGTCGGAGAATTGTGATGAATGACCGCGCACCCATCG
Source organism: Paraburkholderia lacunae (assembly GCF_003353175.1). Lineage (GTDB taxonomy): Bacteria > Pseudomonadota > Gammaproteobacteria > Burkholderiales > Burkholderiaceae > Paraburkholderia > Paraburkholderia lacunae. The sequence goes on from NZ_QHKS01000034.1 coordinate 43,196, forward strand.
ATATCGGACAGCAGGACGCCGACCTGTTGGAAAAATTCGGCTACAAGCAGGAACTCTCACGCGGGATGTCGGGCTTTGGCAACTTTGCAATGTCGTTCATGGCGATTGGACTGTTCTGGGCGCTCGGGGCAAACATGCAGCAGGGCCTCGGCACTGCGGGCGCCTTCGGCATTACGGTGACATGGCTGATCGGCGGCGGACTCGCATATGCAACTGCCGCCTCGTTGGGCGAGATCAGCTCGGCCATTCCTACCGCGGGTGGGCTTTATCACTGGTCGTCGGTACTTGGCGGCAGAGCGTGGGGCTGGGCCACCGCCTGGATCAACCTGATCGGCTACGTGTTCTCTGCGGGCGGAACATCCGTTGCGTTCTACCTGCTGTTCAATCAGTTGATTCTGAGCGGCATGCTGCATATTGACACCTCGCACTGGGGATACTGGCAGCAGGTCGTCGGCGTGGTCGTCATCATGTCCAGCTGGGCGATTCTCAATCACGTGGGTGTGCGGACATTGGCGTGGTTCGTAACCGTAGGCGCTTATGTGACTTTCCTCGGCGCTATCGCCTTGATCGGCGTAATGCTCTACAACCTTCATCTGACGAACCTCGCACACATCTTCTCGTTCACAAACAATACGGGCGACGCCGGAGGCGGCGTGGTGCCGCGCACGGAGAACGTGTTTCTGACCTTCGGGTATGCATTGCTTTTGCCGATGTGGATCGTGACCAGTTACGACGCGGCGGCTCACGTGTCGGAGGAAACGGTCGACGCCGCGCGCGCCGTTCCGAAGGCGATGCGCAATTCGGTGATCCTGTCGGTGGTGATGGGCGCAGCGCTTCTCGTGCTTTTCTACATGGCGATGAGCGATCCGGCCGCCATCGCGAAAAAAGGCGGTGATGGCTTTTCGATGCTGTTCGAGCAGATCCGCGCACCGCGTCTGCTGAAAGACGCCATCATCGTTTCGCTGACGATCTCGGCTTACGTTTGCGGCGCCAGCGCGCTGACCGGGCTGTCGCGTGCGGTCTATTCGTTTGCTCGCGATCAGGGCCTGCCGAAGTACTTCAGACGCGTATCGCCGCGCTTTTACACGCCGGTCACGGGGATCTGGGCCGGCGCGATCGCCGGCATCACCGTGACCTTGTATTCGTCGGCATTCAACGCACTCGTTGCAGGCACCGCGCTCTTTTATCAACTGGCCTACGGCATGGCGATCGGCGCCGCAATGTTTGCCCGCAATCGTACTTATGGCCCGTATCGGCTCGGCGCTTTGTCGAAGCCGTATGGCGCGGTCGCGATCATCGGCGGGATTTTTATTATCTGGGTCGGCTTGCAACCACCGACAGATATCCTGATCCACTATTTCATCGCCTTCTTTATCATCATTGTCGTTGCGTGGTTCGGCCTCGAAAAAAGACGTTTTCCGGGACCGCCGATCACGAGCCAGACATCGCGCGATAGCGAGGTTTCCAACCCCGGCTATGTGCCGGTCAAGACCGCGCGCTAAACGACTCCAAATCAGTTCATGCCTTCTGATCTCGCTTTACGCAGGACTTCGTTCAGCACTCGCCAGACCGCGACGCGCGCAATCTTCCTCGTAGCCGGTTACGGAAGAGCGTCGTGGGCCCCGCTCGTGCCATTCGTCAAAGCCAGAATCGGACTTGACGATGGCCAACTCGGGCTTCTATTGCTTTGCCTAGGTGCGGGTTCCATGGCGGCGATGCCATTTGCCGGCGGCCTCGCGGCGAGATTCGGCTGCCGCGCGGTGATCACGCTTGCGACCGTGGTGCTTTGCGCAACGCTTCCCGCGCTTGCGTTCGTCGACGATGTGCGATCCGAGATCTGTGCGCTGACGCTGTTCGGCATGTCGGCAGGCGTGGTCGATGTCGCGATGAACTTCCAGGCGATCGAAGTCGAGCGTGAGAGCGGGCGATCGATCATGTCGGGATTTCACGCGTTCTACAGTGTCGGCGGAATTGGCGGCGCAGCGGGTGCGAGCCTGCTCCTTACCGCTGGTCTATCGCACAGTGCATCGACGATCGTCGCCACGCTGCTGATGGTCGTCGCGCTGTGCTACGCATACCCCGCGCTCATAGCGGAACCGCAGACGAGTCAGGCAACGCTTTTCGCCGTGCCGCGCGGAATCGTGCTGGTGCTGAGTGTCTTCACGTTCATTGTCTTTCTGGCTGAGAGCGCCGTGCTGGATTGGAGCGGCGTATTCCTGACGGCGGAGCGTGGCATGTCCCACGCGTACGCTGGATACGGATACGCCGCGTTTGCGGCAACGATGACAGCGGGCCGACTGATGGGTGACAGGATGGTCGGTCGTCTCGGTAGAACCCGTATCGTGATCGCAGGCAGCTTATGTGCCGCGGCCGGCTTTGCGCTCACGGCCTTCGCGACGTCTTGGGCGGTGGACCTGTTGGGATACGCGCTGGTCGGCGCGGGTTGTTCGAACATCGCGCCGGTGTTGTTTTCGTCGGTCGGCAAGCAGAAGCGGATGCCGACGAGCGCCGCCGTCGCGGCGATGACCACGATCGGCTATTGCGGGATCTTCGTCGGACCCGCGCTCATCGGCGCGATTGCACGCTATACCACGCTGGCCTCGGCGTTTCTCGCGGTCGTCGTTCTGCTTGCTGTTATCGGGGCGAGTGCGCGAACGGTTCTTCGCGAAGCGTAGTCAGCCGGATCAATCTGCGACCTTCGCGGTTGCGATGATCACGAAGAGCATCGCGGCGATGGTGAGAAACGCCGTCTGCAGGCTGGCGTGCTCGGCGATGTTGCCGAGAAAGGCGGGCCCGGTCAGCATGCCTGCGTAGCCGATGGTGGCGACGACAGGCATCGCAACCGCGATCGGCATCACGTGTTGTCGTGCGACGACCAGAAAGAGGCTCGGTACGATGTTAGCCAGCCCGAATCCCACGAAGGCGAATGACAGCATCAGGAGCAGCCAATGGTTCGATGCCACGAGCGACGCGATGCCGAGCGCCGCGAGTAGCGCGCCTGCCCAGAGAACACGCCGGGGTTGCAGCGACCTGGAAAGGAAATCGCCCGATAGACGTCCCGCGGTCATGGCCACCGCGAAGCCGGCATAACCATAGCCCGCGCGAGAAGGATCGAAGTCTTTCACCGTAGTGAGGAACACGCCGCTCCAGTCGAGCATTGCGCCCTCTGCAAGAAACGAGATGAAGCAAAGCACGCCGATCCAGAGAACACGTCCTTTGGGGAGTGTCAGAGCGAACTTCGAACCGTCACTCGTGGCCGCGAGAAAGTTTTTACCGTAGTAGCTCCAGATGAAGATGAGGATCGCGCTGATACAGCCGACAGCGAACTCGGCGCTCAAACCCGCTGAGAGCAATGTACTCACGCCGGTTGCGCCGGCAATGCAGCCGATACTGAACCACGCATGGAAACCGGACATCAGCGGTTCATCATGCGATCGTTGTACGACGGCGGATTGGAGATTCATCGCCGACTCGGTGACCCCCAGTCCCGATCCGAAAACCAGCAGGCTGGCGACGAGAACCGCGGGATTTTCAGTAGTCGCCAGCAGATAGAGACACGCGCACACCACGGGACCCGCCGACAGGATGACTTTCCTGCATCCAAAGCGCGCCGCGAGAGCGGTCCCGACAGGCATCGCGACGAGACAACCGAGGCCGAAGCAGAGGAGCGCGAGGCCGAAATGACTATCGGACAGATGCAGACGTAGTTTGGCCAGCGGCGCTAGAGGCGCCCACGCGGAAAGGAACAATCCGAAGGAGAAGAAGCCGGCACGGGTGGAAGCGCGCGCGGACGAGGAAGACGCAAAGCTTCGGCTGACGCTTGTGGTGGCCATGTGATCTTTGGGTAATGGCTGAGTGAATTCAGGCACGCGCCTTGAGGGCGCCGGCCTTCGAGTGTAATGAGCGCCTTGCGTGGATGTAACTTCGCAAACCGACTTTTGATGACGCACCGTGACGCGATGAACGACGTGCGCGAAGTTCTGACTGGTAGGACGCACCGTGACGCAATCCGCGCGCCGGCTTGCGTCAGGAATGCAGTGCTCGCGAAATTGATGCCGCGTTATTAGTCGCAGACGATAGGGTATGGACGCGCATGTTGCGTGCTGCCGCGCAATTCAGAGGAGACGTGCTGTGCAAGACAAAAAGATCAGGGTGTCGATCATCGGCTATGGATTCGTTACCCGTCACTTTCATATGCCGCTGATCTCCAGCGTGCCGGGTATGCAACTGGTCGCCATCGGCACTCAGCGCCCGGATCAGGTCGAGCTCGACGATCCGTCTATCGAGATTATCAGCCCGGAACGCGCGGCCGTTGCCGAGTCGGTGGACCTCGTGATCGTCGCGAGCGTCAACGAAAGTCATTATCGGTTCGCGAAGCTCGCGCTCGAGGCCGGTAAACATGTGGTCGTTGAAAAGCCGTTCACGCCGACGCTCAACGAAGCGCGAGAACTGGCGGTGTTGGCAAAACGTGTCGGCAGACATCTGGCCGTTTTCCAGAATCGCCGCTGGGACAGCGACTATCTGACCGTGCGCGATGCGATCCGCAACGAGAGTCTCGGCGATATTGTCCATTTCGAATCGCACATCGACCGGTACGCGCCGAACGTCCCGCAAGCCTGGCGCGAAGAACCCGTGCCTGCCGGTGGGACATGGTTCGACCTCGGCCCTCATGTTGCCGATCAGGTGCTGTTGCAATTCGGGTTGCCGGAGCGCGTGACCGCATCGTTCGCGCAGCAGCGAGCGGGGGCGAGGACCGACGACTGGTTCACGGTCATCCTCGAGTACGGTCGCATGAGAGTTGTTCTGCGCGGTGCTCAAGTGGTGCCGGGATTCGGCATGCGCTTCCTTGTCCACGGCACGAAGCGTTCGGTGATGAAGCAGGCGCAGGACATTCAGGAGCACCAGTTGATTGCAGGTCTGCTACCGGGCGACCCGTCGTACGGAGTCGACCCGGACGATGTGTATGTGTTCGACGCGGCTGACGCTTCGGCGCAACGACGTGCGGTACCGGCAACGCGAGGTGACCAGTCACAGTTCTACGTCCAACTGGAACGCGCGATACGCGGTGAAGGCCCGAACCCGGTCGCACCGGCTGAAGCGGTTGCGCTCATCGCTCTTCTGGAAGCCGCGGCGATTTCAGCAACAGAGGGCCGCTCCACGACATTGCCGCTGACGCAAGAAGAGCGCGTGGCCTTCGAGAACGACAGGCGCTCGCATTCGTGAATGCGTAGCCGGAACGGGAAGTTAGAAACAGGAAAGGATGGGCATTGCGATGGTTGACTATATTGTGGTGGGCGGCGGATCGACAGGGTGCGTCATTGCATCTCGCCTAAGCGAAGACAGCGGCTCGACGGTGACGCTGCTCGAGGAAGGGCCGCGCGATCGCAGCCCTTATATTCACATTCCCGGCGCTTACTACAAGACGGCGCAAGGCCCGTGGCTGAAGCGCATTCCGTGGGTGCCGATGGCCGAGCAGGGCCGCAAGGAAATGCCGACGATGGTGCAGGCGAGCGTGCTCGGCGGAGGAAGCTCGGTTAACGCGATGATCTACATTCGCGGCGTGCCGTCGGATTACGACCAGTGGCGCGACTCCGGCGCCACCGGCTGGGGATATGAGGATGTCCTGCCGTATTTTCTTCGGGCGGAAGACAACGAGCGCTTCAGCAGTGAAAATCACGGTGTAGGTGGGCCGCTCGGCGTGTCCGATATCAGCCATATTCACCCTCTCACAAAAGCATGGTTGAAAGCGTGTCAGCAAGCCGGTCTCCCCTATAACGAGGACTTCAACTCGGGCGACCCAACGGGATGCGGGCTTTATCAGATCACCGCGCGCGACGGCAAACGGAGCAGCTCGGCGGTTGCCTATATTCGCCCCGCCGAAGGGCGACGCAACCTGACAGTGCGCACGGGCATCCGCGTGACGCGGATTCTCATCGAGCGGGGCCGCGCGGTCGGCGTCGAATTCGTCGAGGACGGCAAGCCAAAGCAGTTGCGGGCACAGCGCGAAGTCATTCTCTGCGCCGGCGCGATCAATTCGCCCAAGCTCCTGATGCTGTCAGGCATTGGACCGAAAGAGGAGCTCGCGAAGCACGGGATTGAGGTCAATGCCGACCTCGCGGGTGTTGGAGAGAATCTGCAGGACCATATCGAGATCTCCCTTGTGTATCAGCTGAAAGGGCCGTACAGCTACGATAAATACAAGAAGCTGCGCTGGAAGGCCATGGCGGGTCTGCAATACGCGCTTTTCAAGAGCGGGCCGGCGGCATCCAATCTGATCGAGGGCGGCGCGTTCTGGTGGGGAAATCGCTCGGAACTGACACCTGACATCCAGTATTTCCTGGTAGTGGGAGCAGGGATTGAAGAAGGTGTCGACGGCGTGCCGGGAGGTAACGGCTGCACCGTCAATCTCGGACAAATCAGACCGCGCTCGCGTGGGTTCGTCACGTTGAACAGTCGCGATCCTTTAGACGTTCCGCGCGTCGCTCCGATGTATTTCAGCGACCCCTATGATCTCGACGCCGTGGTGGAGGGATGCGCGAAGGCGATGGACATCATGGCTCAGCGGGCTATAGGGAAATATATCGAGCGGCGTTTCGTGCCATTTCAGCCCGTGCTGGACCGCGAAGAACTACGCCGCTTCTGCCAGCAGGAGGCGCACGCCGCGCTCCATCCCGCGGGTACGTGCCGGATGGGCACCGATGATCTTGCCGTAGTGGACCCGGAACTCCGTGTGCGCGGTATTGAAGGCTTGCGGGTCGCGGATGCGTCGGTTATGCCGAATCTCATTTCAGGCAATCCGAACGCTGTCTGCATCATGATCGGCGAGAAAGTCTCTGACCTGATTCGTGGCCGTGACATTGGCGCTAAGGCAAAAGCTGAAGCGAATCGGCCGAGCGGCAAAGTGATCAGTCTGGTCTGACGCTCGCACGGAGCGCGTGTTTTAAGGTTGTTCTGCCCGCTCCCCATTCTATCGAAAGGGGAGCCGGTACGCGTCGCAATCAGGTGTTTTTAGCGGCCGCGACGAGCTTCTTGACGGCGTCGGCTGACGTCATTGAAGGGGTGTTCACAAACTGCGTGACGACATCGACGTAAGCCGCACGGATATCGCGTTCGAGTGCCGCGTTTTCGATGAACGACGGTATGACCTCGCCTGCTTTATTGCCCGCGGCACGGTCCGCGAAGTTCGTTTTTGCGCAGTCGTCGAACTTGTCCTGCGCGACGTCGATCCGCGGCGGCAAGGAGCCCTTGCGCAGGTTGAAGTTCTGCTGCACGTCCGGGTCCATCACGGTATTCGCCAACAATGCCTGATTCGCTTGCGCAGCCGGGTTCTTCTGCTTGAAGAACGCGAACGAGTCCAGAACCCAGATAAACGCATGACCGCTTCCGGGCGTTGCGGCGCAGACGAAGTCGACGCCGGGCTTCTTGCCTGCGCGAAGGAATTCACCCTTTGCCCAGTCCGCGTGAATCTGCATGCCGGCCTTGCCGTCGATGACCATCTGCGTGGCGACGTTCCAGTCGCGACCCGCCCTATTCGGATCGGTGTAGCTAATGATCTTCCGGAGTTCGTCGAAGACCTTGACCATCGTCGGACTTTGAACGGTGGCCGGGTCATGATTGATGATCGCCTTCTTGTAGAACGCCGGGCCGCCCATTCCGAGAACGAGATCGCTGAAGATCTCAGCTTCCTGCCAGTCTTCTCCGCCGAGCGCCACAGGAATGATGCCGTCCTTCTTCATCTTTTCGGCGAGAGTATTGAATTCGTCCCACGTGGTCGGGACTTTATCGCCGTATTTCTGAAGGATCTTCTTGTTGATCCAGAACATGTTCTCGCGGTGTTCATCCATCGGCACACCGTACCAGGTACCCTTGTACTTCAGATAGGGAATCAGCTCCGGCGTAAGGAGGTGGTCCCAGTTGCCGGCTTTCGCATAGCTGTCGAGGCTCGCAAGCTCGTTCTGCTCAGCGTAGGCATACAGCAGTTGAGGTTGCGCCTGAGCGGCTGCAGGGGCGTTGCCGGCAGCCAGACGGGCCTGAAGCGCTTGCTGCTGGTTTGCTCCGTCGTCGCCGGCGATAGCGCTATCTTTCCAGCCCATTCCCTTTTTTTGCAGGCCATCCTTGAGGGCTTGAAGTGCGTACGACTCGCTGCTCGAGGTCCATTGGTGAACCACTTCGACCTGTTGGGTCTGCGCAGTAGCGATGCCGCTAATAGCGAGGCCTGCCACCGTGGATGCGACAACACGCGCCAATACTTGCCCCTGCTTCGATTTCAGTTTCACAGCACAATCTCCTCATAGGTTTCGATATTCATCGCTGACATTCACCACTTCCGATGGGTGAGCGCAGTCCCGAGTATTCGAGGGCAAATTAACGTATGCAATTTCGCTACTTTGAGTTTTGCGACGCTAACTGACGCGCGCCTCGCGTCGAGTTGCTTCGTCGGGATAAGTGCGTCGTGTTGCGTCTGCGAATGATGCGGTTGCGAAATTGCTATGCGAATATTGGGTGGTCAAACTGGTCGCCGATCGTCGTCATTGGCCCGATAAAACGGACGAGTGGCGCCTTATCGTGGCAATAGACCAGAGGAATCGGAGATGCCTGGGAAGGAAGACACACTCGTCCTACACGCGACCGTAACGAAATACTCGAACTTGGTTACGGACATCGACATCATGAGATCCGTAGGCTTCGACGGTGTCGAGCTATCCAGCAGCAAGATGGAGAGCTATCTCGGCGCGGGCTATTCGAGCGGCGACCTGAAGCAGCTTCTTGCCGACGTGTACGTACCGGGCATGGGGTTCCTCATCGACATCGAGCGACAGGGGGAGGACGCCGAAGCGCTCTGGAGCAGAGCGCGGGAAATCTTCTGTCTCGCGGCGACGGCGGGTGCAAAAGGCGTTCAGGTTCTGACGGGGCCAGTTAACGTTCAGGCCGTGATCGAGTGGTCCTCATCGGGACGTACGGACCTCTACGCTGGTGTTCTCGGTTATCCAGAAGACGAGCAGATTGCGATAACCGCAAAGAATCTCGCTGTGCTCGCCGATATGGCGCAGGAGGCAGGGCTGTTGTTGTATCTGGAGACGCTTTCATGGTCGCCGGTGAACGGACTTGAAAAATCGCTTCGATTGATCGAGCGTGCCGGGCGCAGCAACGTGAAAGTCGTGATCGACTACTGGCATTGCTACACGTCCGGCGTCACACCTGAAGATGTCGCCAGACTGGACAAAGATTTGATCTACGGAGTCCATGTCTGCGATTCGCTTCGTTTCGACGGCGGCATTCCCGACGAGAGCGTGCTCCGTGATGTGCCGACAGGCGCCGGAGTACTCAATCTTCAGGAATGGACCGATGCGGTGAAGGCGACGGGATACAAAGGATGGTGGAGCTGTGAACTGTTCTGCAAGCGCCAGCAGCAACAGAACGGCTATCTAGTTGCCCGTGAGCTGAAGTCGCTGATGGAGACGCTGGTTCGACCGGCAGAGTGATCGCGATATCAATGAACACTATGACGATTCGAGACCGTGTCGGGCTTAGCATGGCGTTTATGGGTTTCCTTCTGGCATTGGCCATTGGGTTCGGTCTATACGGCATGAGCAGCATTAACCGTTCGATGAACGAAGCGAGCGAGGTGACGATACCTGCGATCGATGCGCTGGGTAATGCCGAAATCGATATCGGACGCAGCCGGTTCGTGTATGACAAGATCGCATTGCAGCCGACCGCGCCGGGGAACGCCGAATTGCGCAAGCAGGCAAGCGCACTATTGGACCAATCCGATGACTGGTTCAGGAAATACGAAGCGCTACCGTGCGACGCTGAAGACGAGCGTCTTGCACTGGCGTTGCGACAGTCGCGCGCGGAACTCAGGAAAGTTATCGCGGACTTCGGAATTGCCGTCGAGAACTACAACCAGGGCGAGGTCAATCGTATTTCACTCGACGCGTTGCCGAAGGCGTACAGCATGGCGGCCGACGCGTCGAGCCGCCTGAAGCAATCCCAGTTGCAGAAGGCCAAACGGCAGAACGCCGCGAATGCCCGTCGTTACCGGATACAGCAGATGGTGGGCGCCGGCCTGATGCTGATCGGCGTTGCTGCGGCCGCAGCGGGCTGGATCTTTCTTCGGCGAGCGATCGTCAAACCATTAGACGAGGCATTGGACTCGCTTCAGGAGATCGCGAACGGCGACCTCTCTCGCGCAATTGCCATTCGTGGCAAGGACGAGATGTCGAAGTTGATGCAGGGCATTGCCGGTATGCAACACAAGCTCGCGAGTACGGTCGGAAACGTTCGGTTGAATGCCGAAGCGATCGCCGCCGCGAGCAAACAAATTGCTACAGGCAACGCCGACTTGTCATCGCGTACGGAAGAGCAGGCGGCATCGCTACAGGAGACTGCCGCGAGCCTGGAGCAACTGACGGTTTCCGTGAAGCAGAATTCCGAAAGTGCGAGCCGGGCAACCGGCCTTGCCGGCAACGCGCGGGAAGTTGCGCTCGAGGGTTCGCAGATTGTCGAGCGGGTAGTCGAAACAATGGGTGATATCGAGCAAAGCTCCGGGCGGATTGGAGAAATCATCGGCGTCATAGATAGCATCGCGTTTCAGACCAACATTCTCGCGCTGAACGCCGCGGTAGAGGCGGCGCGAGCGGGCGAACAGGGGCGTGGTTTTGCGGTGGTCGCAAGCGAGGTGCGTGCGCTTGCGCAGCGCTCGTCTAGCGCCGCAAAAGAAATAAAAGAGTTGATCGACGAGTCCAGCATGCGAGTGCGGTCTGGCAGCGAGTTGGTCGGGCGTGCCGGCGGCACCATGACCCAGATTAGCTCCGCAATTCAACGCGTCACCGACATCGTCGAAGCAATCGCCACCGCGTCCGGCGAGCAGGCGCGAGGCATCGAACAGATCAATGAGGCGGTCTCGCAGATGGATGGCACGACTCAACAAAACGCAGCATTGGTGGAGCAGGCGGCTGGCGCGGCCTCCGCAATGGAGCGGCAGGCTTCGACTTTGCGCGGCGAGGTCGCGATATTCCGTGTTGCGTGAAGGCCTTTGGCTTAGGCCGGTGGTAACGCGTCCGGCTCACCGGACCTTCATGCGCCGTTCGGCGTTTCCAGCTCCTTTTTTCCGGAAGATCGTTTTATGAAAATCGCTCACGTTGCGCTCTGGACGAATGACCTCGATCGCGCCTCCGACTTTTATCGCGACATGTTCGGGGCCGAGATCGGCGAGATATACACAAGTGAACGAACGCGGGGATTCAGTTCGCGCTTTGCGCGCTTGCCGGAGGGGCCGGCAATCGAACTCATGCATTTGCCGAAGCTGGCGCCGCGTTCGGTGGACGGCCCTCGAGTCGGCTGGGCGCATATTGCGATTTCACTCGGCACTGAGGATGCCGTGATCGCCGTCGCGAGGCGGACGGAGTCCAACGGGACCCTGGTATCGGGTCCTCGCTGGACGGGCGACGGCTATTTTGAAGCCGTTGTTTCGGATCCGGACGGCAATCTGGTCGAGGTGACGATTTGAACCAACCCGTCGCGTAATTGTGCACGGTCTTTGGGCTCAGGAGCCGATGGCATCTCGGTCGATATTCATGCTTCGATGGTCAGAAGCCGCGAGAACGCGAGTGCAGCTTCTGCCTTTGTGCCCGGTAACGTCGCTTGTGACGAGCCCGGACTCCATTGTCGTGCATGAGCCGCTTAACCCGCTGCTTGCTGGCCGGAGAGCCCTGTGCGCGAATCTCTTTGATCATCCGTGATGAACCATAGGCGCCCTTGACCTCCACGTGGATCGTGCGGATCAGCGTCAGCAGTTGTTCGTCGCTCAGGCGCTTGCGCCCACGCATGCCGCCACGCTTCCACGCACGGTAGCCGCTAACACTGACCGACAGGACCAGGCACAGCGCCGACAACGGAAAGTGCCGGGACTGTACATCAATCCAGGCGTACTTCACAGGAGGTCCTTCGCGAAGAGCGCCGCCGTTTTTTTGCGATTTCAAGTTCCGTCTGCAGCCGCTTGTTTTCTGCTCACAGGCGCGACAGTTTCATCTGTTCTGGCGTCGCAGTCTTTGTCCTGGCGCCGTTCAGATTTCCCGCTTCCGCAACCTTGGCCAAGTTGCGCGAGGTCTGCGCTGACTTTTTAAGTTCGCTGACATGCCTGTCGCGTCGACGTGCGTCTGATAAACGCAGAAAAAGTACGAGCGTTCAATCGTTGATTCTTGGTGCCTACGGCGAGGCGTTGCGCAACAAAGGGAATGGCCGATGTCAGCGGTTATCGACGCCTGACGAATGTTTTGCAAGAAAAAAACCAACCGGGACCGCTGCGTCGCATGCGTGGCCGATTCTGTTGCGCAGAATCCGGCTGGAAGCCTTGAGCTGCAGTCGCAGGATGCCCAAAAACGCGACAGTTCCAAACATTCCGCCGACCACGAACAAAGTTCGCCATATTCTCGTTGATCTGAGCGATCACATTACCGGAACACGCAGCAGGATCCCGGTCGACACGAGAGCGCTCGTTGGCAAGCGCAAGGGACCATGTTTATCTAGTGGAAGTGCGTTGCACATGGCACCCAAAACCGGCGGTAGCCTATCCTGCAATCACTCGTTTTCATTGCGCCTTTTTTCGCCCGGGGTGAACGTTTTGCGCAGAGGTAGCGGCTTTCACGAAAATGACAGGTCAGGCGCTATAGAAACGCTGCGTAACTCCGTGCGAAGAAATGGCGTAACGGTCGGCGTGAAAGCGTAAATGCCGTGCGCTTTCGGGCGCGCAAAAAATGCGTAACCCCGTGCGTCATGGTCTCCCGTTTCAGGTTAAACCTCGTGCATACAAAGGTGTGTACCGGCGTGCGTCAAGGTGATCACTCAAGGCGCAAGCCGCGTGCGTTAAAAGTGCGCTTTGGCGGAACAATACAATGCGTTCCGACTGCGTCGCGGAAAACGGGCGAAAGCCCATCGTCCGCGCACGGCGGATACAGGGCCTGCCCGGTGCGGTGCGTAACACAAGGCGCAAGGTGAGCGTGCTGTGTGCGCAGAAATGGCGAACGGCTGGCAAACCTCACAGATTGAGGGTTCACAAGGATGTGCAAACCGGTTGCGTCAACGGCGGTGATGTTGCGGCGTCAAGGTGTCCGTGTTCAGCGGGAACGCAATGCGCAACGGCGGTGAATGGGAATGCGTCAGGGTGGAAATGTTGCGAGCGTACGACACGTGAAAAAAAGTGCGCTGTTCCCCCGGGTTCCCATGCGTTCCCTGGAGTTCCCACGGTGCCGCGCGGCGCAAAAGGACGGCGTTGACAGGTGCGTTACGCGTGAGCAGGATGGTGCGCAGGCGGTGTATACAGATGTGCGCTGGAGGTGGCGATGCCTGTTGCCAGGATCTATACAAAATCGCAATGGGATGCGTTTGCCCGGACGCTCGATGCGCTGCCGGAAAAACCGGAGGCCGAACGCGGTTTGAGTGTTCGCGAAGCGATGAAGGAGGTGCGTGCCCCTATCCGCCATGCGCAAGGCAAGGGGTACACGCTGGAGCAGATCGCGGAGCAGGCAAAACGGGCAGGCATCGATATTACGGCTGGCACGATCCGGTATGCACTGCGTCCTGAAGGGAAGAGAAACAGCACCGGGAAGAGAAACAGCGCAGGCAACACGGCACGTCCGTTGACCGGAGCGCCAGCAACGGGAACTGTCGCAACACTGTCCCGCGCGCATGCGGCAGCGCAGGGCGGCGCGTCACGCGCGAACAGCCTTCGCCCTGAGGGGCGTACAGACGGACGCGCTGAAGGGCGTCCGCATGGGGGGAAAGCAGAAGTCAAACCGCAACCCATGCCGGTACAGGGTTCGCTCGCATTCGCGATCAAACCCGATACCGACGATCTGTAAAGGACGGCAATGACAACGACCCTCAACCCCATCTATCTGGTAGGCGGCAGCAAAGGCGGCGTGGGCAAAAGCATCGTTGCGCTGGCGCTGGCCGATCACCTGCAACGGCGCGATGCGAGCCTCGTACTGATCGAGACGGACACGTCAAATCCGGATGTCATGAAGGCGATCCACGCAGAGATCGAATGTGCGGCGTTCGACCTTGACGAGGCGGATGGCTGGATTGGACTCGTCAACTACTGCGATGCGAAGCGCGATGCAGTGGTGATAGTCAATACGGCGGCACGCAATCAGGCGGGCGTGGCGCGCTATGGCGCAACGCTGGCAAGCACACTCGATGAACTGGCGCGGCGGCTCGTTGTGTTCTGGGTCATCAACCGGCAGCGCGACAGTCTGGAACTGCTGCGCGAGTTCGGCGCGACGTTTCCCGATGCGACCACTCACGTGGTGCGCAACGCCTACTTCGGCACTGCAGACAAGTTCACGCTCTATCAGGATTCGAACATCCGCAAGGGGATCGAAGCGAAGGGGAAATCACTGGATTTTCCGGACCTTGCGGATCGCGTGGCCGATGATCTGCGCAGCCAGCGCCTGTCGGTGCGCAAGGCGGCAGAGACGCTGCCCATCGGGCAGCGTGCCGAACTGTTGCGCTGGCGCTCGCTCTATGACGCAATGTTTACCGGTGTCGTTGCCGATGGCTGACCGACTCTCGGGACTTTCGGCACACCCGCGACGTTCTGGACGCACGCGGCGTGCGCCCCCGCCTGATCCGCTTGCGCGCCTGTTCCTCGGCGTGTCGGGCGAAGTCCCGGACGACGCGAGCATCGGGCGCATGCGACGCGTGTCGGCGGCGCTGAACCTGCGCGATAACGATGCGCTGTGGTCGGTACTAGCCGTGCTCGAATACTATGCGCGGCTATACGAGGTGATGCCGGATCGCATCAGGAAAGTGGGCGAGGGCGGCCTCGATACGATGCGTGCCGAAGCGAAGGAAGCGACGGATGTGCTGATGGCGCAGCACCGTGATGCGCTCGCGCGTTGCAAGGAAACGATACAGCTTGCCGAGCACATGATCCACGAGCATGAGGAACGCTACCGGGCCGCTCTCGCGGCGCTGAACGAGGCCGCGCTCGATGCGCTGGTGGACCGCGCCGCCAACCGGATCGCGCGTGCGGCGGGCAACCGTCTGGTGGGCGCGTTTACCATCGCGGCACGTGAGCAGCGCGCGCGACTTGACGAGGCCGTTGCGGCTTTCGGGCGGGCGACGCTGGAAGCGGAGCGGCAGGCGCAGGCCGAGGCGCAAATACTGGAGCGCCGGTACTGGCGCGCGCTGAAGGCCACGCTGGCGCTCGGGCTAACAGTGCTGGCCGCCGGTGCGGTAGCAATAGCTGCCTGGCTGGCCGTGTGGCGGAGATAACAAACAGGTGCGACAGGCGCGAGAGGTGGAAAGGGGGGCCGGTCTGTCGCGTGATGCGCTAGTGCATGGCGTTGCGCCGCGCGATGAATGCGCTGATGTCCATCAGCAGCCTGACCAGATCGTCGGCCTCCAGTGCCAGCATGGGAGACACGAAGCTCGTGTCGGTGGCCCGCGTGACAGCAATACGGAAATGTTTGCCGTTGCGGTATTCATCATCAGTCACTGCAACCGGGGTTGTGAAAACGTGGCCGGAGCCGTCGTTGATCGCGATCACGATGACCTTGATGCATTGTTTCATGATTGCCTCTGTCCGGATATGCACGCCTGACGGCATGCCGGGAGTGCGGCGCAGTCCTGCCGGGCTGCGCCGGGTCAGTGGGTTCCACCGGACTGGCCGGCGGAACCCACGCGGATCACGCAGCGTTATGCGTCATTGACGCGTCGTCAGGCGGCGTTGCGGTTGCGGCAGTCGGGAACGGCCACGCGGATAGCGCACCGTTGCGGTCTGTCGCGGCGGGCTCCTGTGTCCCGGTCGGGCCGTCCACCGGCGACGGGGTTCCGGCGCCTTCGCCGGGTTCCGTGCCGTTGATGCGGTCGTGGCCGTGGTCGTCGCCTTGCGCATCGCCGTCCTGCGCTTCATCGCTGGTGTCGCCTTCCTCGTCGTCATCCTCATCCGCGTCATGGGCCACGCCGTAGGAGCGCGCCGCAGGGACTTCACGGTCAGTGAGGATTTCCGGTAACCATGCCGACTTCGCCAGTCGCAGTTCTGCGGCGGCTGCCGCATCGGCTTTCTTCATCTTGCCGAGATCGGCGGCGATCTTCGGTGACACGGCGCCGGCGACGACTTCCGCGATACGCGCCTTGCTGACATGATCGAAATACGAGGCGCGGGTGGGCGTCCAGTACCGCGTCATGTCGAGGTTCAGCGCGCTGGCAAGCGCATTGATGGCGTGAGGCTTTTCTTCCCCGGCGATGCCGTCGAGCAGGGTGCCGGTGCAGAAGGCGAGCAGGTCCAGCAGGGTCGTGCCGGGGTCCTGTTCGATCAGCCATGGCAGCAGGTCCGCGCGTCGCGCGGGCAGTTCGCGGCCCCAGCGTTCGCGCTGCGCTTCGATGACGCCCCACGCGGTGGTGGCGGGCAGGTCGTCCGCCGCGCCGAGCAGGCTGTCCCGGTTGCTGTTACAGGACAGTGCCAGTGCGTGCGGCGCGAAGCCGAGCCCGTACCGCTCCGGAAAGATTTCCGGAATGACACGGTGCAGAAGGGCAGCGAGTGCGATGCACGGCTGCGCGATGAGTTCCGCATGAACGGCGGCGGTACGGTGCGCGGTCAGGCGCTGGCAGAGCTTCGCGCTGTGAACTGGCTTCTCCTTCTGTGCTGGTTGTGCTGCCGTGTCCGGTTCACTGTCCGCTTCCGGCGTGCCGGTCACGGTCGCGCCCGCCGCATCGAGTGCCGCGCTGTTCTCGCGGCGCACCAGACCCCGTTCCACCACCAGTTCGCCCTGCGGGCTCACGATCACGAATGCGCCCGCCTCGGCCATCTGCTGAACGTCCCACGTCAGCATGCGGCTTTCGAGCGCGATGAGGGCGGCGTTCGCCTGTTCGATTTCGGTTTCGAGCCGTTCGGCTTCCTCGTAGGCGTTTTCGTCGTCCTCCCCGAGGGCGTCAAACTTTTCGGCCAGTTCGTCCTGCTGTGCGGTGAGCGTGTCCATCTCCCTCTGTTCGTCGTCGGTGAGGGCGCGCTGCACCGGTTGCAGCCTGCCGTAGCGGTTCAGTTCGAACACGTCCCGCTCGATACGCGTTTCGGTCCAGCCCCATCCCTCACTTTGGACTGCTTCGGCGGCGGCATCGAGTTTCGCGGCGGCGAGACGTTGCAGCAGTTCGGCGTCGGCAATGTATCCGGCGTTTTCATCGTCGCTGAAGAGGTCACGTCTCACGTAACCTCCCGCTGCTTCATAGGCGTCCAGCCCCACGAAGCGCACCAGACGGCTGCGGCTCGCGTCAATCTCGGTGCGCGTGATCGCCTGCCGCAGATAGTTGGGCTGGCGCTGCCACTCGTTTGCATCGAACCAGATGCGCTCCTGCGTTTCGTGATCATCGGTGAGCGCGAGCGCCGAAAGCTGGTCGAGCGTGATGGCGTCCTCGCGCAGCAGGGCAAGCAGCTCCGGAGAGGCGCTGGCGAGCTTCATGCGTCGTTTGATCGTGATCGGCGCGGCCGAGAAAAGCGCGGCCACGTAATCGACGCTGCGACCTTCCTCGGCCAGCATCCGGTAGGCGCGCAGCACGTCGAACGGGTCGAGTCCTTCGCGTTCGCTGTTCTCGATCAGCGAAATGGCAAGGGCTTCGCCCTCGCTGACGATGCGCACCGGCACCGGATAATCGGCGGCGATGTGTTTCTGCTCGAACAGCAGGTCGAGTGCGGCCTGTCGGCGCTGACCGGCACAGACGCCAACCTTGCGATGTTTGCCTCGCGAGCCCTTTATTTCGTGAACAATGAGGTTCTGAACTGTAAGCTTGTAACAGTTACTTAGAAGGGGGCCTCGTAGTCTATATTTTGTGGCAGTAGTGTCGTTCAGGAGTGCTTCCATGGGACCGTGGACTCGTGACGAGATCGAGACTGCGAGAAGTGTGCCCTTCCACGTACTGCTCCATTTCATCGGCGCGTATTGCAAGTTGGACCGGGACTACAAATCGGCCGTTTCGTCCGACAGTGTCCGCGTACAGGTGAACCATGCCGGGCGCGACTTCCGATTCGTGTTCACAGGCGAGCGTTGGGTCAATGAGCTCGTACCGCCAACAAAGCGCGGAAGAGGCGGGGCAGGAGCAATCGACCTTGCTGCCCATATCACCGGCCTGGACTTTGTGCGGTCCGTAAAAATATGCATAGACGCGCATAACAGTGCGGAAGCTGGGCTCAAGTGAGGCTCTTTTACACGACGAGCGACTTCGTCTACAAAGGGCGGCCGCGCCAGGGCATTCCGTTCCTCTGTTACGAAGATATGGAGCTGGTCAAGCCGGCCAGCGACTTCCTGTTATGGGTTGCCCTCGAAAACCCCAGGATCAGAAGTCCTGCAACGTGGAGGAGCTACGCCGAGGCGATCTACGATTACTTCGCGTGGCTCGACGCTAACTCTTTAAGCTGGGACGAGTTGCCACTGCGTTCCAAAGATGTCGATGAGATTTCGAATCTCGCGCTGTATCGCAACTGGTCGCTTGACGTGCTTGATAGCCGATCCGGGAAACGCGCCATGCAACCAGCCACGGTACGCAGGAGGCTGTCCCAGATCATGCGTTTTTATCAGTGGGCCGTCGCGCGTAGTCGAATTGCCAGTGTTCCGTGGGATGCCGTCGTGATATCGCGTGCCGAAGGCAGGTCGCTTGGTCGCGTGATCAGAGAAGCAACGCTTCCTAAAGTACATCGTCACGCCATTCGGTTTCTCACTATCGATCAGTGTCGCGTACTTCTCCAGAACTGTGGTGGCCACACTATCCGGTTGATGACAAAGTTGATGCTTCAGACCGGCTTGCGCAACGAGGAGTGCAGAACGTTCCCGATGAAATATCTGTTCGATCCATCGCCAGATAGACGTTCACGTCGAATTGCGATTGACCTCTCTCCGTCTGACATGAGACTGAAGGGAGGCCGTCCCCGCCGAATCTACGCCTCCGGGCAACTCATCAAGGACCTGTTTGACTTCGCCAACTTCGGCGAAGGAGCAGAGCGAGCCAAACTCTATCGCATGACAGAAGGGGAAGCTTCTCCGTTCGTGTTTCTGAATCGGCTCGGGGCGCCCTGGAGCGAGAAAGGTCTATGTAACGCCTATCGAAAACTATGGTGCCCAGCCCCTCCCGCGAAGCCGTCACTGGATTTCAAGGTCACGCCACATATGCTGCGCCACACCTTCGCCACGCTCGAACTGTACGCGGAAAGTCAAAACCGTAACATCGGTTATGCGCTCGCCTGGGTACGCGATCGGCTCGGGCACGCGTCGATATCATCGACGACCGTGTATGTTCACTGCCTCGACTTACTCGGCGAACGACATCTGAATCAATATGAGCGCGAAATAGACGCGCTTCTCATTGGCGGAGACGAGCAGTGAAACCGAAGCGTTACAAGCTTGATCACGCGTCCCAACATTCAACGTCTTCCCACAGTGGAAGTCGAGACCCCTGGATCGTTCAGACAACGACGAGCCTGGACTTCCGTCGCTGGCAATGTAATGCGAGAACGGGGGCAGATGCGGGCCGCGATGATCTGATCCTGGCGATGGCAAGGGGCCTGAGACGGCTTCAACCTACACTTGCAAACGCCAGTGTCAGGGGTATATATCACGGCGGGTTGATGGTCTGGTTCGAGTTTCTCGACTCGGTGAACGACTCATCTGAACCTGTCCGGCGAATATCGGAGATTGACCGCGAGTTACTTCAAAGCTTCGTCGCATGGCTACGTAATCGACCTGCAAAGACTGAGACTGGTCATCTGTCGTATGGGAGTGTCCGCGCGTTGTACGTCAACCTGAAAACAGTACTCATGCAGTGCGTTGCGACGGGCGAACTTCATATGGACTGCTTTCCACGGCAGCTGTTTCCGTACGCTATACGCAGCCACAAGTCGCCTGCGCCCTATACGAAAGAAGAAATGCGGGCACTTATGACAGCGCTTGCGAATGACCTTCGGGCTATCCGCGCCGGAACATTTGTTGGCACCGAGCCCGATCGTCTATTGATCTACTTCCTTCTCGTTGCGGCCAGAACTGGCAGAAACCCGACCTCGCTCTGCGAGATGAAACGCGATGCTATCCAGCCCCATCCTCTCAAGCCGGATACACATTCGCTGCTGACGACTTATAAGCGACGCGGCAACAGCGTCTCCACACTATCGGTTCGCAAGCCACGCGCGGTCGAAGAAATCAGTGTGCTTGCTGCCGATACAAGTTCCTTGATACGCGATGTCCTGGATCTTACAGATGGGTTGGTCATTGAGGCGCCTGCGGAGCTGCGAAATCACCTTTGGCTATATCGCCGGTCTTACCGGTGGACAAACCTTAGTCCCGTGGCACCATTCTCCAAAAAAGCGCTCTACAAGTCCATTGGACGGTTCGTGACGCGACACCACCTGGTCACCCACGACGGTTGCGTCGGATCTGACGGCCATTCTCCGCTGGCAGTGACTGTCATGCGATTGCGAAAGACATTCGCATCCCGAATGTGGGAATTGACGGGGGGCGACGTTGCCATGACGGCGATCCTGCTCGGCAACCGGCCCCATGTCACGGATACCCATTATCTTGCGGTGACACCTGAGATGATGCGCAACCACCATTTCCTCGGTAAATGTCTGGAAGTTGAACTCCGGGGAACGTCAAGGGACGCAGCAACGCTGACGCGCCTGGCAAAGGAGATGCACGTCGAAGTCGACGACATCAGGCGTACCCTCGCTGGCGAAAGCAATACAGGTGTTGGCCGGTGCTCTTCACCACTCAATGGTCGGTATGCGCCGAAAGATGGCCATACAGCGTGTTCTGCGTTCCTTCATTGCTTCCGATGCCCCAACCAGGTCGTGATGGAAAGCGACCTGTACCGCATGTACAGTT
Organism: Paraburkholderia lacunae; assembly: GCF_003353175.1. Lineage (GTDB taxonomy): Bacteria > Pseudomonadota > Gammaproteobacteria > Burkholderiales > Burkholderiaceae > Paraburkholderia > Paraburkholderia lacunae. The sequence goes on from NZ_QHKS01000034.1 coordinate 64,066, forward strand.
TCTACTGGCTGCTTGTGAAGGAGAGAAATCTCATTGGCAGAAATCGTTGGCATAAAGTCTACGGCTGGGTGATCCGGGAAATCGACCGCGTCATTGCGCCCCAGTTCACGGCGTCCATTGTGAAGCAGGCGAAAGAGCAGGCCTTCGTTGATCCCCATCCGATGTGGCGCGATCGCGCAATGCTCATTGGGCACGACTATGGCTAGTTTGACCAACCATCTCGTGGATCTGGCTTGCGTTCGAGCCGAAGATTTACATGATGTCATCGTCAGTCGACAAGGCGACACGATTGTTTCCCGTTACGGTGACGACGTCTGGAGCCTCGTGCAGTATCTTGCGCCAAGAAATCGTCCGCAAGTGCGCATCCGGTTCTCCCACCCGTTCAAGGGAGGATGTCGCCTCACGGACCCAAAATATGAGTCGCTTCTTGCATCGGTGAAGCGCTTCCTGTACACACGATGGTGTGTAGCGGGTGGGCAACGTGGCAGGCCCGTATCAGCAAGTACGGTACAGGCGAGCTGGAGTCAAATCAGAAAGCTGCTTGCATGGATGGTAGATGAGAATCTGATGACATTCAGCGAACTGACGCCGAACCACTGCGCCCGATTTGCCGCAAGTCTGACGGGAGAACTTCAAGCTACAGCGGCTGCGGACGTGTTGGGCACAATCACGAGCTACTACGAACTTGGGGATCATCTCGTCGACCGGATTCCAGAATATCCATGGCAACCTGATTGCGGCGGCCCAGCGAACCTCGCCAGACGCGGCCGTCAGCCAAGACTGCAAAGCTGGAAGCAGGCAACGACTGAAGTCATCCCGCAGCGACTCATGAGCAAGCTCGTGCGCACAGCGCTCGACTACGTCGAGAATCGCTCGGACTCTCTTCTATCCTTGCGTGATCAACTGGCCGTGCATGCAACCCGCAGGCTTGCTGAGGTTAAACGGGTGCACAGGAAGACCCATCCGGACGGTTTCTCGAGTGTGTTCGCCGATGAAGAAACGTACATTCGTATGAAGGCGTCCCATCGATGCTCAAGAGAGGAGAGACAGCTTCTTGCCGAGCATCGGTATGCGCGACGCCGACAGGTGGAAATTGACCTCTTTCAACTGAGGACTGCATGCTATATCGTATGCGCAGCCTTCTCGGGTATGCGCGTCTCGGAGCTCGCATCGCTGGAAGTTGGATGCTTTGTAAAAAGGACGGGATTCGACGGCGACACGTTCTGCTGGCTTCAGGGGATGACTTACAAGCTTGAGCATGAGCCGAAACCAGCAGAATGGATGGTGCCGGAGGTGGTTGGCAAGGCGGTTTCAGTTGCAACACGGCTTGGTGAGCCAGAACGGGCGCTAGCGGACGAACGGATCAAGTTCCTGGAGCGCACAGCAAAGGCCCGTCATCTCGACGAGCAATCTCGCGCAAAGATAGAAGTCGAGCTTGAACGGATTCGCCGTAGTCGCAACGCGCTGTTGCTCACGCATACGCGGCTTGGAATGGTCTCTGTCGTTGGACGTGACAGCATCCGAGGAGCGTTGAGCGCGTTCAGCAGGATGGCGGGCTTGAGAGTCGAGCAGCAAGACATGGATGGCGTGGTCAAGCGGGACCGAATTCGACTCGGGGAAACATGGCCACTCACCCCTCATGAATTCAGGCGCACCTTCGCAGTCTATGTTGCCCGACACGTGTTGGGCGATATTCGGTACCTGCGAGAGCACTTCAAGCACTGGTCTCTTGACATGACGCTTTACTACGCGCGGCATGATACCGGCGCGGACCGGACATTGATAAACGACATCATGACGGAGCGTGATGAGCTGCAAAGTCTGATCATACAAAGCTGGATGAATCCGCATAGCAGCCTCTCTGGTGTGGGCGGGCGTCGCATCATGGCGTTTCGGAGTCGGGGCGAGCTTAAAACCGTCCGCGATATGCGGGACTTCTGCCGCAAGTTGGGCGAAAGCGTCTTCATCCGGGGAACCGGTCACTCGTGGTGCATGGCGAGCGGAGACGGTTGCGGAGGCCAGGGGCTTTACGATGCTGTGAGATGTACTTCGTGCGGCGAGGCTGTGATTGATTCGACACACGTGGAGATCTGGAAAGGGATACGGCAACAGCAGATCGACGTGTTGGGGTGCCCCGACCTTGGAATACCTTCCCGGCAACGGTGCCTCGATCATCTTCGAAAGGCTGAGCGTGTACTCGCAGACCTGGGCGCCGAAACATCGCCCTCCCTATCTTCCGCAAAGGTGCACGGTGGCTGCTGATCAGAAAAGCACAACGCGCCGTCGCCTCGAGCTTGCGCTGCGCCGATTGCAGCACGGGAAGATGCAATCCAGCTCAGACGACAGGATCAGCATTGCAGCTGTTGCCCGCGAAGCAGGTGTGAGCAATGCGACCATTCATAACCGCTATCCAGACATCGCCGAGCGCGTTCGGGCCCTTCACGTCAAGGCGAGCAGGTTCCGGACAAAAGCGATGCCCGACACGATGGACATCCTTCATCGCAAATTGCGGGAAGCGCACAAAGAAATTGACCAGCTAAAAAACGACCTGGTGAAGTCACAGTCGATCAACCTTCGCTTGACGAGAGAGAATGAACTCCTCCACTCACCCCTGCTAAAACAAAAATAGGGTCACCGCGAACAGCTAGCGTTCAGCGCAGCAAAGCGGCGAGCGATGCATGATCGGGAAACACAACGCACGCGCGTCGCAATTCGTCGCCTTGGCTGGAGTGCTTCACCTTTGCCTCCGAACGTATGCCGCCATCCCAGAAGCGTAAGGCACGGGCACCGTGCTTGCCCAGCCGTATCCCCATCGACGCCATTCCGACAATCCGCTCTTATCAAGATAGCCCTGCGCGACAAGAAATAGGACTGCCGGCGGATAGGTTTGAGGCGGTGATTGCGGTGTAACAGTTCGAAAGGTTACGGTTATTCTGCAGCAGCCCTTTTGCCCTGATGTTCGTGGCGAGCGAGTCAATGCCCGATAGCGGTTTCGTACGGGCATTGAGCGGTGAGCGCCGCAGGGCGGAATACGGCACGGTCACGACCGGCTGCTCGTTGCCGAAACTGGTTTCGAGCAGCGGCGCAGCGTTGGCCGTCGCGTCTGTGACGGTGTCGGCTTCGGCGGCGTTTGCGGTGTCGTTCATTTGCGTGTTGACTTTGGCTTGCATGATTTACTCCAGATATAAAAAGGAAGGTTTCGGGTCACGGTGCTGCGGAATATCGTCAGGACTGGACCCGGATAGGAGTCCTGACGGAATGAACCGGAATCGGGTGATGATGGGCTGCCACCCGTGCCGTGCTTACGCCTTCATCTGGCGCATCGCTTCCGCGAGCATCCACAGCGCGCGGTTCAGTTTCACGTTCTGGTCGATGCCGGTGATGGGGCGGGTGGACATGGAGCGTCCGCTGCGCGAGCGTCCGTGGAGGCCACCCTTGGTTAGCGATTCCTGAATCCGGTTAAAAACGGTCCAGAGATCGTCGCGGCGGTCCTCAAAGCGGCGCACGTTCAGAAGCTGGCTTTCGGTGATGGGGGCGGGCGCTTCCGCGTCGGTTGGGTCGTAGCGCAGCGCGAGGGCGGAGCGGGCGAGCGCCTGCTGTTCGTCGCGGGTGAGCGTCACGGCGCGCATGCCGTCCTTCTGTTCGCGGATCAGGTCGAATCCGTCGAGCACATCGAACGCGCCGTTGATGACGTTCTGCACAATGGAGCCCTTGTGGGGAACGCGTATTTCGCCGACGGTTTCGCCCGCGACCATGCCGTTCTGGCAAACAAATCTGTAGACACCACCGAGCATTTGATAGCTGCTGGTGCCATCGTGCGAATTGAGCAGGATGATTTCATTGACGTCCTCGCCGGTAATCTCGCTCGCAGGGCGCATGCGGATCAGATGTTTTGTGAATTCGCGCTTGTCCTGATCGCGCACGCGGGTCTGGCAGACCATGAACGGCTGGAAGCCTTCGTTGCGCAGGCCGCGCAGCACGTCGATGGTGGGGATGTAGGTGTAGCGCTCGGAGCGGCTTTGATGCTTGCCGTCCGCAAAGATGGACGGGGCGACGCGGCGGATCTGGTCATCCGACAGGGGCGAGTCGGAGCGGAGCATCGGGGAGCCGTAACGGAAAGAGGAAGCGAGTTGCATGGCACTCTCCACAACAAGAAAGGTTGATCGGTGTTGCGCTGACCGGGCTCCAAGATTCCGCCCCGTGTAGGGGTTGAGCTCGTCCTGGTGGAACCCGGGGTTGGCTTTACCGCCGCCAGTCTCCTGAGTTCGCGCCCGTGCGACTCAAGGAGCCGATGACGGGCAAACGTCAAGGAAAAAAGGCGAGGGAGGGGTGCGGGCAACACGGTCCCTCGCCCCTTGACGTTTGCCCGTCATCGGCTACGGTCGCGGGTTGTCGGGCGGGAACACGGGAGACTGGTGGATGCGAAGCGTCGGGTTTGACCGGGGTGAGCCGCCGCGCGGCGAGCGCGAATGTGGAGGCCGTCTGCGGCCTTCACCTGACTGGGGGTTACGGTGTTGGGGGCGCGGTTCAGGTTTTGCGTCAGGGATTGATGCCCGCAGGGTCGAGACGCGCTACGCGGCTCGACGCGCAGCGCGAAAGCCCGCCCGCAGCGTAAGCGGCGGGGACGCCCGGTGAGCGTGTCAGGCTCGTGGTGACGCCGTCACCGGCGCTGGACTACCGGTTCCTGCGGCTGCGGAGGATGCCGTGACAGCCTGCTGAAATGTCATGCCGCGCGGTCCTTGCGGACACGTCTCGTAACCAGGGCTTCACGGCTCGCTGCGTGCACCGGGGCCTGCCGGCAACGCCGGATCTGCCCATGTCGTTGCTAGAATGCCGGACTGGAAAATAAACGGTGATGACCCATGCCTTTGCCAGCTGATGTTGAACTGCTCGCGAGTTTGAGCATGCACGTCCGGGATGTCGCGCCGCAGAAGCGTGCTCCGGTATCCGCACGTTCGCGTACCAGCGCGTTTACCGGATCGCGCATCCGGCTTCGGGAATATGAGCTGGTCGTGGTCGAGATTGGACCTTTCATGCACAGCCAGGGAGATATTGTGACTTTTCGCGCACGATCAGTGGGCGAGCCTGCTGCGCCGGCGGGCGCGATTCTGGATACGCGCTGGGGCGTATGCGAGGTCGTGGCCTGAAGGGGCGGGAAACCTTCTACCTGTGCTCTGATGCTCCGCTAGCGGGTGCGCATGAAACGCGCAATTGACTCCGAGTAGCGTTCCGGTCCGCGTGCGTGCAGTCCGCCTGGCGGCAGGGCCGCGGGATCGCGTCGGACCGAAGAGTCCCTTCGCAGGACAACAGTCGGCCATGAAGGGACCTTCGCCCGACGCGTCGCTGGGACATTCAGGAGGCAGCTTCACTCAGATGCTGTTGAAAAGGTCGCCGGCTGTCTCTCTCGCAAGGTTTTCAGGAGGATTCTTGCCCTTACCCAATCTTTGCGAGCGATTTATAGAGCGATCTGAGAGGTCGATTTTTTTGCCATAGAATTGAAAACGCCGAGCAGCGAATTTTTCAACAGTCTCTTCAGCAAATGGTCATTCGATCGCCGAGAGCCGTCGTTGCGTCATCGGCCATTGCGGACGTTCGAACACAAGCATCCGTGAGACGGCTAGAGATCACTTTCCCGCCATCCGCAGAGCTGTGGTTGCGAAATGATCGGATTCTCTTGACGCCAACCCAACCCGGATTCCTTATGGACTACCCCGCATACCGAACGGCGTTGCGGTCCTTTCCGGATGGGCGGTATCGGCTAGCCCGGTCTTGCATGCCATTTCCAGTTGAGATGACAGGACCTCTTAGGTCAGCGGGACCGGGCAATTCGATGCCCACGTTTCGCGTGCTTAGGGCGGTGTGACGGCGCCCGCCGACAGTTCAGTCGCTGCATTGCGAGTCGCATCCAGTGCCTAGTACCTTCGAACCCGTAACTCGCGATAACATACTCTCTCGCACAATGAGAATATGGCGGCGCCAGTGCGCGCCGCACCCAATAACGAGAGAGATCCGAGGTGTTCTATGAGCTTGGCAAGTGTTCGCTCAAGCCGTGGCGATAGCTATGAGGTTCTGATTGCAGCTCAATGGGCATTGAAGATGCTTGCTGGCGTCGATATTGAGAGCGTGGGCATTGACTCAACAGAACTAGATGTGTCGGGCGAGTTTGTCGCTGTTGACGATGTCGTGATTACACACAAGGACGGGACTAAAACATACTGTCAGTGCAAGAAGAATCAAATAGACTTCGATTCATGGGGTGTCGGAGACCTTGCTGACGATCTGAAGAAAACGGCGAAGCAGCTTACCCGTGACAACCAAGGGCGGGTGGTTTTCTTCTCCGCCGTGCCGTTCGGTCAGCTTCAAAAGCTGAAAGAGCACTCGAACTCTTTTTCGGACAACGGCGCGTTTCAGAAAAGCCTCACCAGTAACAAATCCCTAGCGCCAATTGTCAGCAAACTTACCGCGCTATGGTCGGATTGGATTGACACTGGCAGCAACACTCTTTTCAATCTTCTCCAACGTACTTCCTTCGAGGTCACGCCTTCGCAATTATCTCTTGCCGATCAGATTCGGCGTGATCTGGGAATGAGTGTTACTCAGGCCGAGCACGTTTACAACGCATTATGCGCCCATCTGAGCCGGCTCAAAAGCCGGACGAGTGGGGATCCCGCCACAGTCAATGCGGCGTCGGCTCTCACAAAAGAGGCGCTTTCGCAGCTTATTAGTAAGGCGGGCGCGGTACATACGCCACCGCGTGCAGAAGCGGACCTGTTACAGGAGTTCAAACAGGTGTCTGCCGTGGGACGAGCATGGCGTAGAGAAATCGGCTCCCGACGCATACCGCGTGCATCGCTGCAGCAGCTTTTGCGACACATCGACAATGGCGCAAAGCGCGTCCTGGTATCAGACGGCCCAGGTGCGGGAAAGACCTGTTTGCTGCTTAGTCTGGTCGATGAGCTCGAGACTCACAACTCCCGCGCTGTTATCTTTGTTCAGGGTCGGGAGTTTGCCGACGCGGCGAGCGACGCGGAGCGTCGCGCCTTGGGACTGCCCTCCAGCATTCTTGACTCCGTCGCCCGCATGGCTGAGTACAGGCCTGTTGTGGTCGTGCTGGACTCAATGGATGTCCTGTCACTGGCCCGAGACCACTCCTCTCTCAATTACTTTCTTACGATTGTCGATCGGCTGCCGACAATCGAGAGGGTTTCTGTAGTCGTTGCGTGTCGGAGTTTCGATCTGAGATATGACCGTCGGCTCGAGCGTCGTGATTGGGACGTAACGGTAACCCTTGGTGCGCTTGATTTGCAGACGGATGTCATGCCACTTCTGCGAGAATGGAATGTCGACGCGTCCGATCTCGATGACCGGCTTCGCGACATTCTGACCAACCCACGTATGCTCGCTATCTTCAGCGACGTCGTTCGTTGCGGACGAATTCCTGTGGCAACCACGGCACAGGAGCTGACTGAGCAATATCTCGAGACCATTGTCTCGAAAGATGTTGCGCTTGGGGAACCGGCATTGATAGTTCTCGAGGCGTTGGGGCAACAGATGCTCACGCGGCGCCGATTGTCTATTTCGCCCACAAGCGCCAACGTTCCTCAACAAATGAAAACGTCGTTGCTAAGCAGTGGGGTCATCGTTGAAAACGCAGCCAGATCCATTGAGTTTGGGCATCAAACTTTGCTCGACGTGCTCGCGGTGCGCGCGGCGATCAGGTCGAACATTTCATTGATAAGCTTTGTGCGTGTCCATGCCGCGACACCATTTCTGCGCCCTACGATTCGCAGCTTTCTGTTTCATTTACGTTCAACAGATGTAGCTACTTTTCGCTCGCAGGTTCGGGCTGTCATTGACGCAGATGACATCGCCTTTCATTTGAAACGACTCGTGGCAGAGTCATTTGCTGAGACAGCGCCGGTCGATGATGACTGGCGGCTAGCCTCCTATCTTATTTCCCGACACCCGAAGCTTTTCCAGTTTTTCTATTTCTCAACTCGTTCGGCTCAATGGTTCGATTTTTTCAGGCAGAACTGGTGGCCAAACCTCATCGCGAAGAAAGCAGTCGAAGGTGTTGATTTATACGGAAGCCACCTTGATGCTTGGGTTTCGACATCGTCTCGGGAGGTCTTGGAAATTTTTCTGGAACTTCTGAGGTTGAAGTGGCTGCCGCGCGACCGTGCAATCGGGATCATCGCCCGTTCAATGCATCATTGGATTGACTGGACGGCACCCCGCTTGGGCGACGTTCTCGGCGCGCTCATCGACTCTCCTTCAGCAATCAGTTTCCAGCTTGGCCGGCATCTCGCAAAGTGGGTCGAAGCAACGGGGGACGGTGACGAGCTCCTTTGGCGGTTTATCACCCAAGACATCACGTCCGAGGACGAACGCTATCGCGCAATCGGAGCGAAACTTCGCTGCGGACCGGATCGTCTTGGCCCCGACCAGGAGTTTCTGAAGAAACGCATCGCTTCGTCCGAGACGTTGCTGAACCTCTCGATTAAGAGCGTCGACGGCTGGACCGCACGCGCGTTAGAAAACGTCGGTGGGTTGGGATGGCGGACCGGCTTCATCAACGAGACGTCGTATTCACGGTCGCATGCTCACGATGACATGAGACACGTGGACGGTGGGGCCGTACTTTTGGGTGCGATCGAGTACGCGTGTTTGAATCACGCAGCGGCTGACACTGCATGGTGGCGCGCGAACGTGAACACGCTCCTCCAGAGTTCGGACGGCGGCTTGCGCTACATTGCGATCCTATGCATTACGAAAACACCGGAAACGAATATTCCCAGTATCCAGAGCGTTCTTTTCAACCAGTCCATGCTCGAATACGGAGCCGACTACGAAATCGGGCGGATGCTAAATGCGTCATTTCATCTCCTTAGACCGGAAGTCGGAGACAAGGTCCTTGCTCAGATTATGACGCTTCATGAGGACCGTTCCGGGGAAGAAGAGGGGGCACTCGAATGGATCCAAAGAAAGCGACGCGACCTTCTGGACTGGACTCCGGCCTGCCTGAGGTCGCCCGAGGCCAACGCCTACCTAAACCCATCTCGTTATACACAAATCGACGCTTCCAGAAACGATGGTGGAATAGCAAAGCAGCCAGAAGGGGGTTGTTAACAATGCGGATTTCGCGTTTACTCTCGGATTTTCGGCATGAAGA
>NZ_QHKS01000035.1 GCF_003353175.1 Paraburkholderia lacunae
TCACCGAAGGCTTCAGCCATTTCGTTGCCTCCATAGCTGCTCCGGTTGCTTCCGGCTGGAGCGGTTGCCGGGCGGGACTTACACCCGCTGGAAAGCGCCACCTTTTCACGGCGCACACCCATTTCCGTCATTCGAATCCTCCCCAACTCGATGGCGGCTGTCTGAGTCCAACGGCCATTCGCTTCCGATGTCGGTCCGGCAGTAATCGATCATCGTTCGAAAACTGGCTATTTTGCGCTCCGCCTGGAGTGCTCGCATTGAAATACGCCCAAGTAGAAACAGCATGGATGCGTAATGTCACTTGCCCCTGGCCCGCTTTCCCATTTCAATGAAGTTGGTAGGGACAAGGAGGACATCATGGCAGTCACGCGCTTGCAAAACATTCCAGGCATCGGGGTTGACAGGATGGCCGACAAGGCGGACTCGATGCGAAACGCCAACATTCTTCGGCTAGAGAACCTCGACACTGACTTGCGGCCGCCACCGGCGGCGATCCGGCGCACGCACGACGCGATCGATGACGATGCTGCCAACAGCTATCTACCATTCATGGGACAGCATGCGCTGCGGGAAGCCGCAGTCGAGCGCATTCGACGCTTCTCTGGCGCCACATACGACCCTGATGCCGAATGCATCATTTCCGCGGGTGGTTTGGCCGGAATCCTGAATGTCCTGCTATCGACACTGGAGAAGGGGGACGAGGTCGTACTCACCGATCCGACCTATGCAGGCCTGATCAATCGCGTCTACCTCGCTGGGGGCGTGCCAAGATTTGCGCGCCTCATACCAGGGATCGATGGCTGGCGACTTGACCTGGAGAGTCTCGCTGACGCGATTGGGCCCCGCACACGAGCATTGCTCATCATGTCGCCGTCGATGCCGACTGGCTTCGTCGTGTCTGCGCTGGAGTGGGGGGCGATCGCCCTGCATTGCGAGCGGGCCGGTGCGTGGCTGGTATATGACGCGGCCATGGAGAGAATCCTGTTTGACGGTCGGAAGGTCGTCCACCCCGTTTCTCTGCCTGGTATGCGCGAGCGCACCATCACCGTCGGCTCAGTTTCCAAGGAGTACCGCATGATTGGCTGGCGAGTCGGCTGGATAGTCGGGCCGGAGCAGCTTATGGCCGACGTTCGGCTGACCAGCCTATCGAACGTCGTGTGCCAGGTCGGCATCGCAATGTCAGGGGCTACTGCCGCATTGACTGCCGACGATGATGGCGTGGCCGCGGCGACGGCAGAGTGGGAAAGGCGTCGCGATGCGGTGATGTCCGCGCTGACGGATCTTCCCGTGATTCGTCCGCACGGCGGATGGTCTCTTCTGATTGATACTCAACAGCTCGGTCTTGCACCGTCGGAGGCCTCCAGGCGCTTGTTGGAGCGAGGCGAAGTGGCGGCCACGCCGATGGATAACTGGGGGCCAAGCGGTAGCCGCTACCTGCGCCTCGTATTTGCCAATGAGCCCATCGAGCGCCTGGCTGACATTCGCGCGCGGATTCGTCTGTCTTGGGACATCTGATACGTGCAAGCCTGGCAGGCGCTTGTTAGTGAGCTCATCCTTCGTCGGTCTCCACCTCGGCCTTGCAATTCACAGGCGCGTTATGGAAGCCATGGCGAGACCCGACGTTCGAATGACTGAGTGATCGCGGGGATCGACGACGCTTCGTGGCCGGCTTCGGTCCGATGAGGGTAGGACGCTGGTCGTCGCTTCGCGACCCACTTCTGCTGTTCGGTCCGGCGGCGACGCAACGGCTGCTTTCAGGAGCTTGACCAAGAGATCTTCCCCAGTGCGTGACACAGCCACGCCGGATCGCGGATCCGACGTTAGCCGGCCATAGGGTTCCGAGACTCCCTCACGGACGCGGCTTCCGCGCCCCGCATTCCCCCGAGGCCAGCGGCATCCAGATCAATTTCTGCAAGGCCCCACACGCGGCAACTTCTGCGTCGCACAAGACGCAAAATCGTCGACCTTTCCAGAAGTCCTGGAAGCCCCTACAGACTCACACGATCTTGTGCAAGCCGATCATGCGAACGCCTTGTAATACGCGTTGAGAGCGGGCGCGCCGCCCAGATGCACGTACAGCACGTTCGTTCCCTTCGGAATCTCACCCGCCTTCGTCATCGCGATCAGACCCGCCATAGATTTGCCCTCGTACACCGGATCGGTGAGCATCGCCTCAAGCCGCGCTGCCGTGCGGATCGCATCGATCGTCCGATCGTCGGGCAGGCCATAGTCCGGGCCCGCGAAACGCGGATCGACGATCACGTCGGCGTCGTCGATCGACTTGCCGATGCCGATCAGTTCCGCCGTCTGTCGCGCGCTCTTCGTCACGGCGCGGCGCGTCATCGCCTCGTTGCATGCGGTATCGATGCCAATCAGGCGGCGTGGTCTGTCCTGCGCCTTGAAGCCTGCAACCATGCCGCCCTGTGTCGAGCCGGTGCAGGTCGCGGTGATCACGGTGTCGAAGAACACGCCCATTTCCTGTTCCTGACGCGCGAGTTCATCGGTGAAGTTCGCATAGCCCAGGCCACCAAGGGGATGATCGGATGCACCCGCCGGAATCGCGTAAGGCCTGCCGCCTTCCCGACGCACCTGCTCGAGGGCGCGCGACCACGTCTCCTTCACCTCGGTCGAGTAGCCCTCGCCCTCCAGCAGCGTCTCGGCGCCCATCAGCCGCGACAGCAGGATATTGCCAACCTTGTCATAGACCGGATCGTCCCAGTGTGTCCACTCCTCCTGCACCAGCCGGCAGCGCATGCCGAGCACCGCCGCGACGGCCGCAACCTGGCGCGTGTGATTCGACTGAATGTTGCCGATGGAAACGAGCGTGTCGGCGCCTTGTTTCACTGCGTCAGCGGCGAGCCACTCAAGCTTGCGAATCTTGTTGCCGCCAAACGCGAGCCCGGACGATACATCGTCGCGCTTTGCCCACACCGAAATGCCGAGCACATCGGACAGGCGATTGAGCCGATGAATCGGCGATGGGAAGAAGCCAAGCGAGATGCGGCCGAAGCGATTTTCGAGATCAAGTGCCATGGCGAACTCCCTGTCGAAGAACGGGGGAAAGATTGATTCTAGATTAGGTCCAAAAGGGCGAGATATTGGAGCGTGGCGCGCATTTACCTGCGGCGCCTCGCCTAGGGTCGAAGTGGAATTCAAATAGAAATTGTGTCGGGTACGCCCTCGCTCTGGGCGGAATGGTTGAGGCGCGAACATCACATTCGAGCGAGCTGCTTCGGGCGTGTCCACATGAGACGCTCCTCACCGTAGTGCAGGCTGCGTACCTTCATTGACGATTTGCTGGCACGCAATTGCCGCGGCGGCAATCCACCGGGTCTCTCTTGTATTGCACGGTATAGCCCGAGCACCAATGCAACGATCCGACGTGGTTATCAGGTCGGATCGGATTTCAACAGATTAATGGAAGGGCTTGGGGCTACACCGGCCTTTCATCGTCACACAGAGCGGCGGCGATGGCCGATGATTCGACCTGCATAGTCGGTGGCCGAATGGCTGTTTCCAATAGAGACCGGTCGGCTGAGCGTCTCAGTCCATAGGCCGTCGAACGACGCCTCGTGGCCGACTCGGGACCGTTGCAGCAAAGCCCCCGTAAGCGCCCAGTCCGGCCTCGGTTCGAGGTATGCCGCAAGAATTCCGAAAATGATTCTCACGGCCGCGGCCTCGCTTGTCGATCGGGTTGCCTCGCAGTCGCGGCCACCCTGTCTATCGACGCGTACAACCTACGCAGACGCGGTACCGCGTCATCACACAGGAGGACAAGGACGTCGCCCACCAATGCCGACATTTCAGTGGCCGCCCGCCGCGCGTGCCGTGCGAAGTAGTATTCGCCTCGCGGCGAAGCGAGCAGGCGCTTCCAGTATGCGACCGCGACGGGGAGCGGAACCCGTTCGAGTATTGCGCACAGCGACAATGGTGCGGAGCCGATCGCGTGCCGGTCCATGGCCTCCCATCCCTCACGGATAGCCAGGATGAAGGCTCGAACCCCGGCGCTATCCGAGGAAAGGCGTAGGGGGTCGCCGGCGACTTCATAGAGGGCGCCGCTCAAGGCGGTCACAAACACCGCGTGGCGACGCAGCCACGAATCCATGTCGCCCACCCTGGCGACGCGAAAGCCGGCATATCGCGAGCGCTTGCTTGAAGCACGTTCTGATCCATGAATTGAGTCGAAGTCCCACGGTCGACCCTATCGCGCCATTCGACCGGGTGGTAAGTAGAGTTTTTGAGGACCGCGGGAATTTTTGAACTACAGCGATCGTTTACTCGCCTCTGGCGCTATCGCGGAGCGATTTCTCGCCCAGTCAGATGAAGGAGGGTAGTCATGTCTCAGGTCTCTTGGGGTCTCAAAGCAGCGGCCGTGATCGTCCTCGCCGCCGGTTTCACAATCGGGCATGCCGCTGACGATAGTGCGTACGTCGTCACACCACTCGTGTCCAACGTGGCAGGCGCTGCCCCGAAGCCCGACACGGTACTACAGAACGCTTGGGGTATTGCCTTTAGTCCGGCAGCAAGTCCATTCTGGGTCAACGACAATGCCACAGGCTGCTCCACGCTGTATGACGGCCAGGGGACAAAGGTAACGCTGCAGGTCTCCATCCCGCTGCCAGGCAATGTCGTACCGCCCAGCGCCTGCCGTCCCTTCTCTCCCAACAATCCACCGAGTCCCGCGCCCGCGGCGCCGACCGGAATAGTGTGGAATCCGTCACCGGCGTTTCTCGTGCCAGGGACCAAGATCCCGGCCGTATTCATCTTTGCGACCGAGGATGGCACGATTTCCGCTTGGGCCGGTGGGTTAAATCCGGCGGACCACGCCGTGATCGCGGTCGATAACTCGTCCTCTCCCTCCGCCGCCAACGGGGCCGTGTACAAGGGGCTCGTCTTCGGTGTGAATGCGAAAGGCGGGTTCCTGTTTGCGACGAACTTTCGCTCGGGGCGGATCGATGTGTTCGGGCCGAGCGGTACGAACGGCATGTTCACGCCCGCGACGACGGACGGCAGCTTTACCGACCCACACATCCCGGCCGGCTACGCGCCGTTTGGCATCGCGAACATCGATGGCGACCTTTTCGTCACCTATGCAAAGCAGAACAATGCGAAGCACGACGATGTTGCTGGTAACGGTCATGGATTCGTCGATGTATTCGATACAGACGGCCACCTGCTGCGCCGTTTCGCCAGCCGAGGGCCGCTCAACTCGCCTTGGGGAATCACACGCGCATCGTTTGCATTCGGCCGCTTCAGCGGCAAGATCCTGATTGGCAACTTCGGCAATGGCCGAATCAATGTCTTCAACGATGACGGCTCGTTCGTCGATCAGCTGGAGGATCAGTTCGGCAATCCACTGGCTATCGACGGCCTGTGGACTCTGACACTCGGTGGCGGCCGCAACTCGAGTCCGGACACGTTGTACTTCTCGGCAGGTCCTAACGAGGAGGTCAATGGACTGTTCGGTACCATAACGCCGAAGAGCGCCTCCAAGGCACATGCGTCGGCTGAGGACGGGCAATAGCCGGCAGTCGCGCGTGGTTCCCTGCGCCACTTCCTGGCAGTGACCGTCACCGCCAGGAAGTGGCGAGCAGACGTCTTCTTCGACATGGGCTGGCCTGCCCGATCCTTACGAACCGGAGTCCTGGAAACCAACTCTTTCCTCTGAAAAACCTTGACTGACTACCTCAGGGCGTGAAGCGGGCCGTCAGGGCATCGTGCAGGCAACGGCCGGTGTCGCAAGCAAACAGACATTCTTCATACGCGACAGGCTGCGGACATATCATCAGCCACCGCTGCACATTGCGCGAGGCGGACTCAGCGAACAAAGGGGGGCGTTGAAGTTCTCGAACGCGCCGTTCTCCTTGTTTCCCGACTAGCCGGCAAGTCTGCCGTCCGTCGCCATAGGATTACCCGTCGAACGTACCGCCGGCCGCGTGGCGTCAAACTTCCGAGCCCGCCGTGTTGGAGAGAGCGGTTGCGTACAGTCCCGCGCTGCGTCCTTGTTGACCAACAGCCAATCGTCACCTTGAATGTAGAGAGATGGGGCCAGCCACGAATTTCCTGACACGCTCGCGACCTAATCGTTTCTTTCGTCACAGGGAGGAGCGTATGTACGATCGCTTTGGGCAACGTCTGCTTCTCAGTCGCTGTGGCTGCTGCAATCCTTCGATCCCCGACCCAGTCAGTGAGAAAAGGCGAGGATTCCTCACCGGCGTCGCAGAGGTAGCGCTTTCCGCCGCAGCGATCGGGACTGGATGCCTTTCGCGCGCATTTGCGCAAGCGCCGGCTATCGTGAAGTCAGACCTGGTCGATGTACATCATCATCACATTCCACCCTTCTATCTCGCTGAAAACCGTGAACGGATCACTGCGTCTTTCGGCGGCAAGCTCACTCCAGCGTGGAACACCTGGGCGCCCGAGCACGCGATTAACGCAATGGACGGCAGCGGTGTTGGCACCGCCATACTGTCGCTCACGACACCGGGCGTTTGGTTCGGTGATGCGCAGCAGGCACGGAAAACAGCTCGCCGGGTCAACGAGTATGCGGCGGATCTCGGCCGGACCTATCCGGGCCGCTTCGGGCTGTTTGCCGCCCTTCCGCTGCCCGATCAGGAAGGTAGTCTTCGCGAAATCGAGTATGCGTTCGACGTGCTGCAAGCAAACGGAATCGGTTTGCTGACCAGTTACGGTGACAGGTGGCTGGGTGATGCAGCGTACAGGCCTGTTTTCGAAGAACTCGACCGCCGCAAAGCGGTGGTGTTCGTGCATCCCACCGTGCCGTTCTGTTGTCGAACCTTGCTGGCAAACGTCCCACCGGTAGTGGACGAGATTCCGCAGGATACCGCGCGCGCCATTGCGAACCTGTTGTACACAGGCTCTTTCTCCCGATACAGAAACGTACGCTTTATCTTCACGCACGCGGGCGGCACCATGCCGATGATGTACGGACGCATGCTCGAGTTCCCTCCAGTAAACCTTGCGGAGAAGGCCCCTAACGGCATTGAGTACGAACTCCGTCGCCTCTACTACGACATCGCCGATACAGCCTTCGCTCCGGCGATCGCCGCACTTACCAGCCTGGTGCCGACGGCACAGATTCTTTTCGGGAGTGACAACCCCTACGCACCTTTAGCGGAGACAGTCCGGCGCATGAGGCAACTCGGCCTCTCTGACGCAGATTTGCGTGCCATCGGCCGGGAGAACGCGCTCGCGCTTCTGCCGCGTCTGACGCAGTGATAGCTTGCCTGACAGTGCTCGCCGAGCCAATACAACCACAGGTGCAGGCGCGGTCATGGGAGGCAGCTTCGGCGGCTTTCTCTTCCTGACCAAAGTCGTGAGTCCGACGGCAACGCGACTGCGGGTCGACCACGAACCTCGACTGTCGACCCTGAACTGCCCCTCGACCCGGCTCAGACTGGCCGCACGTCACTAGCTAGACCTACCGATCAGCTATCGGGCGCCGCGCCGAAAAACCGCGATGCCCTCGGTGCCGATGTCGAACGCCATCAGGTCTTCTCCGACCACGAGCGCGCCTTTGTAGGTCTCCCGCGTCTGGGACACGATATCGTCCGTGGTGACGTGTGGCACCGCTGGGGTGCCGATCACTGAAAGATGAGTGTAAACCGCGAGCTTTGGATGCGCGCGGCTGAACAGCATGCCCGCCTGCTGCGGCGTCACGTGGTGCGCGGCGATGAGCTGGATCGCCGGGCTCTTCATCAATTCCGGCATGACCGCAAACACCTCATGTACCAGAAGGTCGGTGCCGGTGCCGTATTTGACGACATTCTCGTCCATGCTCGTGTCGCCCGAAACGAGCACCGAGTGCCCGGCATAATCGATGCGATAACCGTAGGACGGCCTCACGGCGGGGTTGTCATGGTTGTTCTCGAACGCGGTAACGCGAAGCCCATCCTTCTCGTAGACGACGCCCTCGGTTTTGAACTCCTCGACGGTAACGGCGACGCCCTCCGGCGAAAGCTTCTGGTCGTCCATCCGCACCTTGATGTCATTGGAGTAGGCGCGCTTGAGATTCGACATCAGATCGGCGGCGCCGACAGGTCCGATCACATGGAGCGCCGAATTGCGCCGCCCGAAGGGCGGCGGGAGCCATCCTGTCAGCCACAGATCGGGGATTCCGACGGTATGGTCCGAACGGTAATGGGTCAGAAAGAGTACATCGATTTTTCCGAGAGG
Source organism: Paraburkholderia lacunae (assembly GCF_003353175.1). Taxonomy (GTDB): domain Bacteria; phylum Pseudomonadota; class Gammaproteobacteria; order Burkholderiales; family Burkholderiaceae; genus Paraburkholderia; species Paraburkholderia lacunae. The sequence goes on from NZ_QHKS01000035.1 coordinate 8,197, forward strand.
GATCTGCAGTTGATCCAGCCGGATCGTAGCGCCTCTTCCTGCGTCGATGAGGATTTTCTGTTTTCCCGCCTCGATCAGCGTGCTCGAGCCGAAGCGGTCGGGCAGAGGATCCGGGGCGCCAGTGCCGAGAAGCGTTACACGGAACAGGTCCTGCGCGGTCTGCGCCGTCGCAGCATTTGGGCGGCCGACCACAATCAACGCACTTGCGAGTGCGACGATGAGCAAGAATCTTTTCATTGTTCGATCTCCCAGATCGGCGGAGAACTTCGACGCGAGGCGCTGCCGTCGAGGCACGTAGAACATATTTCACCAGCTTCACGCGGCGCGCGAGCAACCCGACATCAGTTGCAGTTAATTCGAGCAGGGAACCGCGTCGATTGCAAGAACGGCCGGTTTCAAATGCAAGTCGCAACAGCTAGGCGTCTAGCCTGGGTGGGCGTTTCGATTGTCGCTGATCGACCCGGAGCTGCCTGCGGACATTCTCAGGGTCAATGGCAGGTTTGGGATCAGGTAGCGGCCGTTCCGACCGCAGGCTCCTCCGTCAAAACATCAGATGTGCCGCCCATCACAATAACCCGCGCGCCCAGCCAACCCAAACTTTGACTTCCCACCCCCCTGCCATACACTAGATTCGAACCACGCTACTCATCGTGGAGCACAAGGAGAACAACCATGACTCCCTGGGAAATCCAAGGCACCGAACTGTTCAACTGCAATTGCTCGTACGGTTGCCCGTGCCAATTCAGCGCACTGCCGAACAACGGCTTCTGCGAAGCGATGGGCGCCATCTCGATCAGCAACGGTTACTACGGCGACGTGCGACTCGACGACCTCAACATCGCGGTCGTGTTTCAGTGGCCGGGACCGATCCACGAAGGCAAGGGCAAGTGCCAGCCGATCGTCGACGAACGGGCCAGCCCAGAGCAACGCGATGCCATTCTGAAAATCATGACGGGGCAGGACACCGAGCCGTTCGCCACGGTATTCTCCGTATTCGCATCGACGCTCGAGCAGGCATTCGATCCGATCTTTACGAAGATCGACTTCGATGTCGATGTCGATGCCAGACTCGGTCGGATTCATGTCGAGGGCGTATTCGACGTCGTCGGCGAACCGATCCGCAATCCGGTGACGGGCGACGAGCATCGCGTTCGGATCGACTTGCCGCACGGCTTCGAATACGAGCTTGCCGAGATCGGCTCCGGCACCAGCCGCTCGCACGGAAATATCGCCCTGGATCTCAAGGAGACTTACGCGCAGTTCGCGCGACTGCACATGAATAACAAAGGACTGATCCGGCATCGCGCTGCCGCATGAGTAGCGTCGAAAACATCCTCGGACATGAGCGCGTCATCACCGCGCTCGGCATCGTCGCCGTCGTCGCGTTGTCGTGGGTCTACTTGTGGACGGGCGCCGGAATCGGCATGTCCGCGCTCGAGATGACGGTCGTCGCGCTGTTCCCGCATCGACTGGCAGACGGCGGCGGGGGAATGGATCCGTCGCTGCCGACCGTGATCCTCATGTGGTGGGTGATGATGATCGCGATGATGACGCCCAGCGCGGCGCCGCTCGTCCTGTTGTATCGACGCGTACTGCGGCGCCACGACGCGATCGAGGCCAGGTCGGCCATCCCGTCGTTGTTTCTCCTGGCCGGTTACCTAAGCGCATGGCTGGGTTTCTCGATCTGCGCGGCATCGCTGCAGAAGGTGCTGCAACCGACCGGCCTCATTTCGGAAATGATGTTGTGGTCGAAGAGCGCGCCCCTTTCCGCGATCGTTCTGGCCGCGGCAGGCGCCTATCAGTTCTCGCCGCTCAAGCGCGCCTGCCTGACGCAGTGCCGTTCACCAGTGAATTTCCTCACCGCGCACTGGCGTCCTCGAGTCACAGGCAGTTTCCTGCTCGGAATGCGTCATGGCATTTACTGCGTGGGCTGCTGTTGGCTGCTGATGGCGTTGTTGTTCGTCGGCGGCATCATGAATCTCGTCTGGATAGCCGCGCTGTCGCTGATCGTTTTCGTGGAAAAAATCCTGCCCGGCGGTGAACGTGTCGGCCGCGTGCTGGGCGTCGTGCTAATCGCCTGGGCAGGCGTCACCCTGCTGGTGTGATCGGCTTTTCTCTTCTCACCCGGTCACTCAAATGACCGAACGAAGCCTCACTCAGCTTTTCAACTCTCTCGCTTCGATCATGGAGCAACCCGCACGCTTCGCGGCATGCGGTATTTCTCCGCTATCGCGAGCAACCAACGGTCCCAAACGCCACCTGGCACGCGAAAGCAACATCTGTTCGACGCTTTAAATAACGCCGACGACGATAGCTGACCGCGGTCCCATAGATGCATCTCATGACGTCGCGAACCACTCCACACCCCCCTCCCACGCAGTCACATTTGGTCGGCAGATTGTCGCGCTAACCAACCAATCGAGCCTCCCGGCAGTTGGCATTCTGAATGACCGGTTCCAGAGAAATCGAACAAGCACTAACGACCCATCTCTGCTGTTGCAGGCATCGCGCGCAAACGGCAGCTTATCTAGGTAGAACGGCCATCCTCGACTTCACCGCAGTCTGCACCTATTCCGCGGTTGCGGTTGTTCGAAGCTCCGGCCTGTTAAGCATTCTTTTCGGAAACCGGCGGTTCTTTAGTCGGCTTGACACCTTTGCCGACTACAATAGTGCGGTCACAGTCGGCGGTGGGACCACACCGCGAAAAGGATTGCGCCATGCCTGCCTACCTGATTGCCGATGTCGACGTAACAGACCCCGCCCTTTTTGAAGAGTACAAACGAGAAGTACCTGCTACTGAGGCGCGCTACGGCGGAAAATATTTGGGCCGTGGTGGACTAACCAAAGTTCTCGAAGGCGATTGGCAGCCGCATCGTCTCGTCATCGTCGAGTTCCCGGACATGGCTTCGTTAATGGCTTGGTATGACTCGCCAGAGTACGCCCGTCTCAAGGCGATCCGTGAAAGATGTGCGACGACAAGGATTATCGCGCTGGAAGGGGTTGCGGCCGTCCCGTCGTAGTAAGTCGGTTTAGGCCGATGAGTTGCCGGTCGCAGTCGCCCGTCGAAAGGCGGTCCTTCCCTCGTGAACGGTCTTTCGCGGATCGATCGCGAAGGACCGTTCATGGCCGAACCCGGTCCGACGCATATGTCGATCGATCGCTGATCGCAGCAGGTATGCGAAAGGCATAAAGCGACCCACAGGGGACGGCCGAGGCGCTCGATACCGGACATACGAACCCATTGCGGTACGCGGGTAGCCTGGAAGCTCGCCTCACGTAAGAAATATGTCTGCCGGTCGGACACAGAATTCCTCACGACCACTACAAGGATGTCGGCGCCGTTTTCGCGGCTGCTTGCAGGATCTTCGCCAATGCTTTTGGATTGCCAAGTCGGGCCGTTGGGCCGGCAACCGATATCGCTCCGCGAACCCGTTCTCCGCTCATCACCGGCACCGCAACGCAAGTCAGGCCGTCAATCAGCTCTTCGTCATCCAACGCATATCCTTGCTTGCGGATTTGCGCCAGTTCTGCCTGAAGCTGCTCTTTTTCAATGATCGTGTTTCGCGTGAATCGTTCCAGTCCATGATCGCAAATTCGCGAAAGCAAACTCGCTTCTGTCGAAGCAAGCAGGACCTTGCCCACACCGGTTGCATGTAGCGGTCCGCGCCAGCCGATCTGGGAAAACATGCGAATCGGATGCGGAGAATCGACTTTCGCAAGGTAGACGACGCGATCACCATCGAGTACGGCAAAGTGAGCCGTTTCACCCGTTTCATTCACCAGATGATGCAACAGCGGCATCATTCGCTCAGCCAGAGCCGCCTGCGCGCTCGCACCAGCCCCACCGAAGAGCCCTGTAAGGCGGAAGCTGAGCCGATACGTCTTGTCTTCCTGGATGACCCATTCTCGTTGTGCCAACGTTTTGAGCAACCGGTAAACCGTCGCCCGCGGCAGGTCGAGGGACTGCGCCATCTGGCTGACGCTAACGACATTCGCCGAACCGGCCAGCAACTCGACGAGACGGATCGCGTGCTCAACGCTATTGACCGTCGCGATTTCACCCATCACCTCTCTCCTCAGCAGTTGTACGAAGACGAACACGCATCGCTTGCCCAGAATCGGGTAAGCGACTATGATGTTCATTATAGATACTAACATGTTCACTATAGATACACAAGGAGGCGGCAATGAGTGAGTCGAACATGGGAACGCCGTGGACCGCTTCGGTCATCCAGGGAACACCGGTTCCTTTTGACCAGCGCCGAACTTTGGAAAAAGTTGAAGATCTGGTTGCATCTGCTGTGTCCCGAGGCGCCAAGCTGGTCGTTTTCCCGGAAGCGTTCGTGGGTGGTTATCCCAAGGGGCATGCATTTGGATCGTACGTCGGCGGACGCAGCGACGAAGGAAGGGATGCCTATCGCGAGTATTGGGAATCGGCGATCGATGTACCGGGGCCGTGCGTCGACGATCTCGGCGCGATTGCGGGGCGTCACGGCGTTCATATGGTGATCGGCGTTATCGAACGCGATGCGGGAACCCTCTATTGCTGCGTCCTCTTTTTCGGTCCGACTGGGGATTTTCTTGGCAAACACCGCAAGCTGATGCCGACCGGTGCCGAACGTCTTATCTGGGGTTATGGCGACGGCTCAACCATGCCTGTGCTGGACACCGCACTTGGAAAGCTCGGCGCGGTGATCTGCTGGGAGAACTACATGCCTTTGATGCGCACCGCCATGTATGCGAAGGGAATTCAGCTCTACTGCGCACCGACGGCCGATTCCAGGCCGACGTGGGTCGCGTCAATGCAACACATTGCCATCGAAGGTCGATGCTATGTACTTACAAGCAATCAGTTTCTCCGGCGAGGCGATTTTCCTGACACTTATGCGAGTCTGTTCGGAGACGATCCCGAAGCGGTGGTTCAGGCTGGGGGTAGCTGCATCATCGATCCATTTGGACGAATCCTTGCAGGTCCCGCGTTTGGCGAAGAAACCATTCTCACAGCAGAAATAGATCTGCGAAATATTGCACGTGGCAAGTTTGATTTTGATGTAACGGGCCATTACAGCCGCCCTGACGTATTTCGCCTGACGGTTGACGAGCGTCGTCAGGCGCCGGTGACTATCATCCCTTCGGAGGATCTGCTCAAATGATCACAAAAGACGACATCCGGGTGGCCGCGCAGCGTATCGCCCCGTACATTCGTACCACGCCCGTTATCCAGCTGGAGGCCGGTTGGTTCGACGTTCCTGGCGACACTTTCCTGAAGCTCGAATCCCTTCAGGTCACAGGCTCGTTCAAGCCACGAGGTGCTTTCAATCGTTTGCTCAGCGAGCCTATTCCGCCTGCGGGCATTATCGCGGCCTCTGGAGGAAACCACGGTATCGCCGTCGCATACGCAGCGCAAAAGCTAGGCGTCCGTGCGGAGATCTATGTGCCGAGCCTTGCGACCGCGCTCAAACGCAAGATGCTGACGGATCTCGGTGCGCAAGTTGTTGTAGCCGGAAATACCTATGTCGAGGCACTCGCTGCTAGCGAAGCTCGGGCCGCTGAATCGGGAGCGCTTAACGTGCATGCGTTCGACAATGCCGCTACTGTCGCAGGACAAGGCACGATTGCGATCGAACTCGACGCGCAGTTGCCGGACATCGACACAGTGCTAGTTTCAGTGGGCGGTGGCGGATTTATTGGCGGTATCGCAGCGTGGTTTTCCGGACGCGTAAAAGTCGTCGCTGTCGAACCGAAGAACTGCCCGACGCTAAACCGCGCGTTGCAGGCTCGCGTGCCCGTCGACGTCGAGACAGGGGGCATTGCCGCGGATTCTCTTGGGTGCAGGCGTATCGGTAAAGTGCCTTTTTCCGTTCTCCTTCCAGCCGTGAGCGACTCCGTGCTGGTGTCGGACGAGCAGATTCGCGATGCGCAAAGGGTTCTATGGGAAAAGCTCAGGATTGGCTCGGAGCCCGGAGGCGCAACCGCTTTCGCGGCTCTGGTTTCGGGCGCTTATGTCCGCTCGCCCGGTGAGAAAATAGCCGTGGTCATCTGCGGAGGGAACGCTGATCCAGCGTCGTTCGCGTAAGAAGCATCCATACTACATGGGCTTCAGCGATCTGCCTGATGGGTGTCTGGACCATGCCCTTTGTCTGTGAGTGACGGCCGTTGATCCGAGGTTGATTGCTAACGATCCAGGCACCGATGCCGAATGGCCGCACGGAGACCTTGCCTTGCCGCTAATTTATTGTCGCAACGGAGACAGATTTATTGCGGTCTACGCCAGCTCAATATCAGCGAATGGGAGTGCCAGCCCGAAACGCAAATCGGGTCGAGCCGGAAGCGTGTTTCGTGCACCGGGCGGAATGTGACCCGCCTGGCGACCATTTGGGAAGCGTCGCCAAAATAGGCATAAAGTTATCAACAGAGTGCTGCGCCGAAGCTACGCGTTGTGAGTGCTCAGCCCCGCTCGGCGGCATTTCCTGTTTTGCCCGAGAATTGCCAGGAGATCGCGGGCAGCTACTACGTCCCTGAAGGGACGCGTGTAGGAGGTATACGCATGGATGCACCGAACAAGGAATTCGTGCTCGTGGGAAGCCTTGAAGAGTTGAAGGCGAAGGGGCGGCTGGTTGTGGAAGGTCGCCATCGTCCGATCCTCGTCATCTACGACCGCGGGCGCGTCTTCGCCCTCGACAATCGTTGCCCGCACATGGGCTTCCCGCTCGAGCGCGGCAGCGTCGAGGACGGCATCTTGACCTGTCATTGGCACCACGCCCGCTTCGACCTCGAAAGCGGCTGCACCTTCGACCTGTGGGCGGACGATATACCGAGCTGCGCGGTCGAGGTACGCAATGGCGATGTCTGGGTAACGACCACGTTCGGTCATCCCGATCCCGCGGCGCACTGGCGTCAGCGGCTTGCGGACGGCCTCGCACACGACCTCGATCTCGTCATCGCCAAGGCCGTGCATGGTCAACTCGCGGCCGACCTGCCGATGGCCGATATTGTGCGGCAGGTAGCGCTGTTCGGGGCGCACAACCGCGACGGCTGGGGCGTCGGCCTCACGATACTGACGGCACTGGCTAATCTCTTCCCCATGCTGTCAGAGGACGAAGCCTATCTTGCCCTGTTCCACGGAGCGCGCCGCGTGGCGGCGGACTGTGACGGCGAGGCGCCGCGGCGAGAACGTACGCCGCTTGGAAGCCGGCCGGAGCCGGCCGCACTCAAGCGCTGGCTGCGCCTTTGGACAGATGTGCGCCATCGCGAGGCGGCTGAGCGCACCCTGCTGACGGCGATTGCGGCCGGTGCCTCGCCAGCTGTGCTCGCCGATGCCCTGCTTTCGGCCGGGACCGAAAGAGCGTTTGCCGACACCGGTCATTCGCTCGACTTCATCAACAAGACCTTCGAGTGCCTCGACCTGATCGGTTGGGAGCACGCGCCAGCTTTGCTGCCTACTATCGTCGGCCAGATGGTGGCCGCCCGTGGCGCGGAGGAATCGACCGCCTGGCGCCAGCCCGTTGATCTTGTCGCGCTGTGTGAGGAATCGGCCAGCCAATTGCGGGAACTGTTCACTGCCGCGCGCACCTTGCACGGATGGTCGCACCACGCGGCGCTCACCCAAGAGTTGCTCGGAGACGATCCAGCTAAGATCATTGCTGCGCTGAAGGCGGCGATCCGCGCAGGCGCCGCTCCTGCCGACATGGGACGATCCCTCGCTTACGGAGCGGCGCTGCGGGTGGCCCGCTTCGGCAATGCCAACGAGCACGCCGACTGGGAGACGGCGCACCACGTCTTCACCTACGCTAACGCGGTCCACCAGATGCTCAAGCGGATCGGGACCGCCGACATCGACAGTCACGTCACAGCCGTGCGCGCCATCATGCACGGAGCCATGGCGCTCTACCTCGCTCGCTATCTGAATGTGCCCCCGGCCCGCATCCCAGGCGAGGACAGCGACCAGCCCGACGAACTCCCTGCCGATGTGGAGAAAATCCGCACCGCCTTGCTCGATGCCTTCGACAAGCAGCGACAGGTCGATCTTGCGGCAAGGCTGGTGGCGCGACATCTCACGCTCGGCCATTCGCCACAAGCGCTGATCGCCACGCTTGCCCTTGCGGTGCTGCGCGAAGATGCAGGCTTCCATGCCTATCAGATGCTGGAGGCTGGGGTCCGGCAGTTTACCGCGTGGGGCAATACTCGCGAGGGCCGGCACGTTCTCATTGCGGTCGCCCGCTATCTCGCAGCCCATTCACCGACCGAACGCGGGGCGCCGCAGACGGCGGACATCGCCCGGCGCTTGATGCGGGGCGTCGCCCTCCATGAGGGGGCTGGAGCATCGTGACAACGCGTGCCGGTCATCGATGTCTGCAACGGCTCGGCAGGCGAACCCTCGCGCGCCCGCCGTCGTGCGGTGTCATCGCAGTATCACGACGCGTTGCGGCAAAGCGGCACCTGTAGCGAGAACGGGTGCTCGCGCCGACGCATGGGTGTCGGGCGACGAGGAAGGCGCTTGACGACCCCAAGCGGTCGTCGCCGGAACCGATGGCAATGGCAGATGTTGGCGGGAAACCGGTCAACTGGATGCTCCGCCAGGAAAGACCTCCATCTTCCCTCCGATGGATACACGCTGAATTGTCGATAAATCGGGTATTCCCAAATCCGCGCAAATCGGTAATCTGCGAGGTTTCAGTGAACGAAAAGTCTCGCCGCCTGAATGCAACCATTCGGATCCTCCATGACTGAGCCTCGTCTGACATTCCTTGACCAGAATGAATGGGAAAACTGGTTGACGCAAAACGGCGGTACCTCGACCGGGATATGGCTGCGCCTTGCCAAAAAGGGCGCCGGGCAGCCAACCTTGACTTACGAACAGGCGCTGGAAAGTGCCCTGTGTCATGGCTGGATCGACGGTCACAAACAGACTGAAAGTGAAGAATACTGGTTGCAACGCTTCACTCGACGCTCCGCAAAAAGTATCTGGTCCAGGCTCAACAAAGACCGGGCCGAAGCGCTGATCGCCGCACACAGAATGCTTCCTCCGGGCATGCGAGAAATCGAGAAAGCCAAAGAGGATGGCCGCTGGGAGACTGCCTATACGTCGGCCAGCAACTCGGTCGTGCCGGACGACCTGCAGGCCGCACTGGATGCCAATCCCAAGGCCCGCGCGTTCTTTGCGACGCTGAACGGCCGAAACCGCTACGCCATCCTGTTTCGGATACAAAATGCCAAAAAGCCCGCAACACGGGTGCGCAAGATTGAGGAGTTCATCGGCATGCTGAATCGCGGCGAAACCATTTATCCCTAGACCAGGAAGTTCGACAGGCGACGAACGTCGCCGGACGATGCCGCGCTCAGGGCGGGCAACCCGCAGCGCTCTCCACGCCTCAGCGCTGGCGAGCGTCGATCAATGCTGGCTTACGGTTTATTTATCTCTTTGGCCGCTATTCGCGCGTGACCGGCCGTTTCGTCTACGTTGCCGAAGATGATGAGTACCGTTGCCCAGCGCAACAGCGACTCACCTGGCGTTTCACAAACATCGAGCACGGTATGAACTTGCATTGCTACTCGAGTTCGGCTTGTGCTACCTGCGCAATCAGAAAGCAATGCACATCCGGGAAGCAGGCCCGCCGGATAAAGCGCTGGGAGCATGAGGACGTAGTCGAAGCAATGCAGCAGCGACTCGACCATCATCCAGAGATGATGCGCATACGCCGTCAGACCGTGGAGCATCCGTTTGGTACGCTCAAGTTCTGGATGGGCGCGACGCACTTCCTGATGAAGACACGCGAGCATGTCAGCACCGAGATGAGTCTGCATGTGCTCGCATACAACCTCAAGCGCGTCATGGCGATCTTAGGCACTGCGGAGTTAATGCAAAAGATGAGGGCCTGAGGAGAGGCCTTACATCAAACCGGCTGCACCACGGCGAACCGGAGAGCTTCTGGGCTCGTCGACGAACCTTCGCATTCTGACCGGCCTGAAGGTCCTCCAACCATACAGCGGGCTAAAACAGCCGCCAATGGCCGTGATCGACGGTGCGAAGTCATCGAGCCACATCGGTTGGCGTTTTTACACAGGCTGGATCCGAAGCTGACCGTCGACGCGTCACACCGGAGATGGCAGCTATCAAAAGCAAAGCGGCCGCTACGTAGAATCAGAACAGCGGCTTTACGCCATGCGGCGTCGAGGTGGCCGACCATCGCGACGGTCGCGCCAGTCGATGCCTCACTTCAGGGGACGAGACCGAGAGGGATACGCGTCGGACCAAGGCGAATTCGTGAATAACGCTTCGTCTCGTTCTCGCGCGATGGCAGCGAAACTCGCCCGAATGGTGCATCGCGCCTGGAAGTCGTTGGCTGGTCACGGAGCCGGCCTCAAGGGCCAATCTGATTCCCACCAAATGTGACGGGAACCAGATTCATAGACACTGCGCACAGGATCACGGTTGGTTAACGAGTGCCTGAACTAAATTCAGCGCTTGCGCAGAGCCGAGGCCCGTCACATAGTCGTATCCGCCACTAGCGTTGCAGATCGCACCGCAGGTGCCGTTGTTGCCAGTCGTCACGTCGTGGTAGTCGCTGCCATACTCCGATAGTCCGGCCGTATAGAGCCGGCTGTACGTACCGCCGAGGTGTGATTTGCCCGCCGCCGCACGAATCGAATTCGCGATGGCGAACAGTGCTGCCCATTGCGGTGCGCCGGCACTGGTGCCACCGACCTGGAACCAGCCTGATTGACCTTGATAGGTGACCGAGTCGTAAACGGCGAATCCCGAATACGGATTGCCGTTGTAGCTCACATCGGGAATGCCACGGTGGCCCGCATACGGAATGGGCCATGCTGCCTGCCCGGACGGCTCCGGCTCGTAGGCGCTCACCCCGCCACCACTGCCACTCCAGGCGGTTTCACTGACGTAGTTACCAGACGCGTCGGAGGATAGTGTTGTGCCGCCAACTGACACGACGTACGGCGACGCCGCCGGGTATTCCGCACCATTGCCGCTGTCGCCCGACGATGCGACGAAGGTAACGCCTGATCTCGCGCTGAAATGGCCGTCGAAGCTCCCTTCCGAACTGAACTCAACGCCGCCGAAGCTCATCGAGACAACGGACGCACCATTGTTGACGGCAACGTCGACGGCCTTCATCAAGTCGCTGAAACTGCTCGATGCGGCCTCGACCAGGATGATCTTCGCGTTCGGCGCGATCGCGTGCGCCCATTCGACATCGAGCGATATTTCAAGCGACCAGCCCGAATCGGTTTTAAGCCTGCCGCTGCTCGCGTAGATCTTCTTGAAGCAGCCGTTCGCGGTGGTACAGGCGGGCAGCGAGAAGGTCGAGTTGAATACACCTAGATCCGACTCGATCTTCGGGTCATCGAACGCGTCGACGATCGCGATCACCATGCCGTCGCCCTGGTTCGCGATAGTGTCGAAGCCGTACGCGTGCCGTATCGACGTGGGCGTCAGTCCAACAACGGATGTGGCGGAGGCATGATGTGCCTTGTCGACGTGAAAAGGCGGGCGCGCAAAGCCCTCCGGAACACGAGTGCCTTCGACGTACGATGTAGATTGTCCGTCGCCCTGGGCGAGCGCTAAAGTGGACGCGAAGGCCGGCAGGCACACAGTCGTTATCAACATCGACGACAACAAACGGTTCTTCATCCGATGATCTCCTCGCTAATCACGTCGACAACCCGGCACCAACTGGTATAACGGCTTTTTGTCGCTCAAACTTTAGGCCGACCACCTGAGGGCGGCGGCGGTGAGAACGGGCTTGCCATCAGCCGCCGCATTCACAGAAGTCGCAAAGTTGTCACCGTCCTCGCGCAGTCCCTTGTGGTGTCGATCCTCCTGCGATCGAATCCGTGCAGTGGCGATATTACCGGTAACGGTGCGCTCGAGAGTGTGTGATAGCGCGCACTTCGCGCCCGTGCTCGTCCCGCCTTGACTCGACTGACGTGGCATGCAGAGGCACTTTTTGTCAGGCGGAGCGGACGTTCGAACGTCCGCGTTCGTGTCCAGGCGAACGTCTCAAACTGGCCCGATTTGCGCCGAAGTGATCCCTTGGAATCGTTACAATGGTCCAGATGAATCACCCCCTCAACTGCATCGAGTGCGAGACATGCTGACCTCCTATTTCTGGAGTGGCGACGCCATCCGCAGTCGACGCGTGAGCGACATCGTGCTATCAGGCACGGTCGACGTGCCTGTGCCCCCTGCTCGTCTGCTTGCAGATTGGGAAAGGGAGACATCGTCGCGCCTGGCCCTGGAGCCCGGGGACGTCGAGGTAATGCCTTTGGCGCGAGCACGGGCGCGCTGGCCGGACTACACGCGCTGCGTGCAGGCAATGTCCGATTGGACCTGCGCGCTTGGACTGCACGCGGTGCTTGCCTCCAGTGACGTCGCTCTCATGGCCTGCCGCGGCGCGAAGTACCACCATGACGGCGCGCAATATGGTGGTGCGGCCTTCTGCAATCTCTTCCTTAGCGAGGACAGAGGTCTGGACTTGCATTTTCCCTCTTTGGGCCATCGCATTCCTCTGACCTGGGGAACGGCTGTGATATTCGATACGGGCCAGCCTCATGGCGTAATTCAGCGCAGCAGCAGCGGTTTTAATGTGGCCGACTTCGCGCCGGACCAGGATTACATCCAGATATTCCTGACCTGGGAGCTTCCCATCGAAGATGCCCATGTCGGACATGCACTTAAGGTTGCCTTCGACGTCGCCCCTTCGACCTCGTTTCAGCTGAATGAAGAGCAAGTCAGGCTCAACGGCGAACAGGCCATTGTTTGCCCAGACTCTGGTCGTTGGTGCCGGGTTGGCTAATCGTCAGGGCAACACCGCGGTGTTGCCCCCGAAAGGGCGGACAGGCTCGTGCTCAGCGCGATCGGCGAAAGTCGACCCTCAAGAGATATACAGAATTCCCGAAAGCGGCCATTCAACCGAACCAAGCGTTTGCTTCGATGTGCGATGTCAGTAATCAAGGTTGGCTGAATCAGCTTCATTAGAGTTCGTTGGCATCTTGACCTGCAAACCATGCAACTTGCTTTTCAGACGCCCTCTTACAAATTCAGATATTTGCCGAAATATTTTTTCACTGCGGCTTCGTTGTATTTGTCCTCTCCGCGCCAGTGCTCCATGAAATGCCAGTCATGCCTTCCTCGCGATGGTCTGCCATAAGACGACGGTTGCAGGATACCTCAAGCACGATCCGCGTATATTCGCGTGGATCTGCGCCGAGATAGGTGTCTCCTCTGCTGACGTTGTGATGGTTGGAGATACGTTCTCTACTGATTACGTCGGCGCGACGTCGTTTGGCATGCTTGCGTTTCATCTTGATAGGGTTGGGGTCTCGAGACTCACCGCGGAGATTCTCAGACGGCCGTCGATGCATCCATTGCGAAGATGGGCTCCGCCCGAGGTGACTGCCTTATACGGATATCCTTACTTGCATTTCTGGGATGGCTCATCGAATAGTGCCTTCAGCGGTCGGCGTTTGCAGCCGTATACCAGTAGTGAGGTAGTGAGCGAACTCTGATAGTCCGTATTGTCAGCGGGTATTTTTCCCTTTAGTTATTGAAGAAAGCGACTATGCCGACGTTTATTTCCAACCTGCCCATCGCCAAGCGACTGGGGGCGGGCTTTGTTCTGGTGTTGATCATGTCGATGATCAGCATCGTCATAGGGCTTGCGCGCCTGTCCTCTGTGGCGCAGGCAACCCGCGATCTGGTTGCCAATCCAATCCAGACCGAGCGGCTTGTCAACGACTGGTCGCGCAATATCAATACCGCAGTCACCCGCACGACCGCGATTGCCAAGAGCGCTGACCCTGGCCTTGCCAGTTACTTTGTGGAAGAAGCAACAGCTTCGTCCAAGGTGTCGGGAGCGTTGCAAAAGTCGATAGAAGCTTTGATGACCACCGACGAGGAAAAAACCTTGTTTGCCGCAATTGGTGAACAGCGCAAAATTTTTATCTCTACCCGCGACCAGATCTATGCACTGAAAAAGTCGGGCAAAGCCGAGGAGGCGAACCAGTTGCTGGAGCAACAGTTCATACCCGCTTCCAGGCTCTTTGTGGCGAAAGTTGACGCTTTAGTGAAGCACCAGCGCGAAGAAATTGACAGGGTGGCCACGCAGATCGAGGCCAACTACGAATTCAGCCGCACGCTGATGATCGCTCTTGGAGTGGTCAGCCTGTTGCTGAGCATGGTGTTTGCGTGGCTGATCTCCGGCAGCATCACCAGGCCGCTGGTAAAAGCCACCGGGGTGGCCCGCCAGGTCGCCGAGGGCGATTTGACCGCCCGTATCGATAACCACAGCACCGACGAAGTCGGCCAGTTGCTCAACAGCCTGAGAGACATGCAAACCAGCCTCGTGCGCGTTGTCTCCAACGTCCGTTCCGGCTCGGAAAACGTGGCCACCGCCAGTGCCGAAATCGCCCAGGGCAACGACGACCTCAGCTCCCGTACCGAAAGCCAGGCCAGCGCCCTGGAGGAAACCGCCGCCTCCATGGAAGAGCTCAGCTCCACCGTGCGCCAGAACGCCGAGAATGCCCGCCAGGCGAACCAGTTGGCCATGAACACATCTGACGTCGCCGTCCAGTGTGGCGAAGTCGTCAATCAGGTCGTGGAAACCATGAAAGGTATCAACGACAGCTCCAGGAAAATCGCCGACATCATTGGCGTCATCGACGGCATCGCCTTCCAGACCAACATCCTCGCCTTGAACGCCGCGGTGGAATCAGCCCGTGCCGGTGAACAGGGCCGCGGCTTCGCGGTAGTGGCCAACGAAGTGCGCAGTCTGGCCGCACGTTCCGCCGACGCGGCCAAGGAAATCAAAAAGCTCATCAGCGCCAGCGTGGAACGCGTAGCTCAGGGTTCGGCCCAGGTCGAGCAGGCCGGCCTCACCATGACCGAAGTCGTCCGGTCCATCCACCGCGTCACCGACACCATGGGTGAGATCAGTGCCGCCAGCAACGAACAATCCCTGGGCGTGGCCCAGGTCGGCGAGGCGGTCACCCAGATGGACGAGGCCACCCAGCAAAACGCCGCTCTGGTGGAAGAAATGACCGCCGCGGCCAACAGCCTGCGCAGCCAGTCCCACGAACTGGTACAAGTCGTCTCGATCTTCAAGCTCGACGGCAGCGCACGTCTTGCCACGTCGCTGGGTTGAGGGAGATCGACGCATCCTTCTGGAGCTGCCGGAGAATCGCGCGATCGACACGGTTGGTCAGGGTGCGTGAGTGGTGTGGGTCCAGTTGATTCGTGCGTTCTTTTATTGTGCAAATTGGCATCTACACAAAATTTTTAGACATCAATGTCTTGATGATATTTCGTAAAGTAAGTATTGGATATTTTCTTCGCAATCTGATTTCGCATCAAACTCTTTACACTTTGAATCAGAACTGCAACGGCTGATCCATTCGGTCGGCTTCACGAAGCGATGAACGCGAGTCTGCTGATCCGCCTATTGTTGATCGCCTCTAGCTTGTCAGGTGTTTTGAAGGGACGTTGACCTTTCCGGAGGATGCAATGGGTAGCCTGGATTCACACGATATGTCGAGCGCGGATTGGGACTGGATACTGCGGGCATCGGAATTCACGCAACTGTGCATCGTCGTCGACTGGAGCATTCCGACTTCGGTTGCACGCGCGCTGGCGCAGCGTTTCGCCGCCGTGTCCCAAGTCTCGATGCTGCGAATTCCGGAGCCGGTATCTCTGCATCGAGAATGGATCGAATCCAGCGAACGCGAGACATTCTCCGGGACTATGGCGACGGGGGATGCCGCAACATCGATGCGACAGTTATCCCGGGCCGTACAGCTGTTGCTGTGGTCCAGTGTGCCGGAAGAGCTGGATTGGTTCGGCGGTGTTCATGGGCAGCCCGTCTTGCACATGCGCTATCGAATCGATGCGGACGAGGCGTCGGCAGTTCGGCTCGGAATCGAGCGAGTCTTTGCTGTTCTCCGCGCAGTCGTCCTGCGCAACGTGGCGACCGGTTATTGACCGAATCGGGTGTATGGGCAGCAGGTTCACTGCCAAGCCCTGACTGCTCCGCCCGAAGCGTTCTCGAGTTCCTCGACGGGCATCGTGCTGAATGTTTCGAGCGCGCCTGACAGGAACCTGCCGCGCAGCGATTGCAACTGGACACTGCGCAGTTGCATGGCCGTGGGTCAACTGGGCGCTCGATTCAATTCAAGCTACGACCGGCAAGAAGGTGGACCTGCTACCTAACCTCGGCGGCTCAATACCCAACAGCGCGTTTGCCGATGTCCTCGGCTTACCGACGCTCTGGATTCCCCATTCGTACGGCGCTTGCTGCCAGCACGCCCCCAATGGACACCTGCTCGGCAGCATTGCCCGTGAGGCTCTGCAAATTATGGCTGGCTTGTTTTGGGACCTCGGCGAGGACGGTGCCGACATTCTTGCCCGGAGGCCATGACAGTAAAGGATTGACGGACTGGTCTGAACTTGCGCCGTCGAACGGGCAAATCGATTTCTCTTTATGGAGCATGTCATGGATACACCCGCAAGCGTGAGCACCAGCCTTCTTTCTCAACCGACGAAGACCAGGTTCTATCTAACCATATTCGCTGCGACTATCGGAAACGCTTTGGAATGGTTTGATATCCTGATTTATGGATTCTTTGCAACGACAATTGCGAAGACGTTCTTTCCGGCATCCAGTCCCGCGCTATCGCTGCTGGTAACGCTTGGCACTTTCGGCATTTCCTATCTTGTTCGACCCATTGGTGCTCTGGCACTTGGCTCCTACGCCGACCGGCACGGCCGGAAAGCGTCGATGCTGGTATCGATCATGATGATGATGGTCGGCACACTCGTGATCGCCGTCATGCCGGGATACGCATCGATCGGCGTGGTTGCACCTATCGCCGTGCTGGTTGCCCGGTTGCTGCAGGGTTTTTCCGCGGGAGGCGAGTTTGGAAGTACGACCGCGTTTCTGGTTGAGCAGGCGCCGCACAGAAGCGGCTTTATGGCGAGCTTCCAGTTCGCGAGCCAGGGACTCAGCTATCTGCTGGCCGCAGGGTTCGGCGCGGTGCTGACCAGCACCCTGGATACGGCATCCATGGAATCATGGGGCTGGCGCGTTCCGTTTCTCTTTGGAATTCTGATCGGGCCAATCGGACTGTACCTTCGCAAACAGATGAAGGAAGAGCGTACCCCGGACAATTCGCCTATCGCGCGTACGCCTGTCAGAACTGTTCTAGCGCAACAGAAGCTGCGCATGCTGCTCTCGATCGGCGTGTTGGCCGTGTCGACTGGCACGAGCTACGTGATTCTTTATATTCCGACCTATGCGGTCAAGCAACTCCATATGCCGGCGACCTTCGGATTCACCGCGACTGTGTTGACGGGTGCGATTCTGATGCTCGTACCGCCGTTCGTCGGCCTCCTCTCGGATCGGGTGGGCCGAATTCGCTTGATGGCGGCCTCTGGCGTGATCTTCACGTTGTCGATCTACCCGGTGTTCGACGCATTGATCCGTCATCCGAACCTGGGCGCGTTAATGGCAATGATGGCGTGGATCGGTCTGCTGAAAGCCGTGTATTTTGGCGCGCTGCCCGCGTTGATGGCAGATGCCTTTCCGAAAGCAACACGCGCTACCGGCATGGCAGTCAGTTACAACATTGGTGTGACAGTCTTCGGCGGGTTCGCGCCGTTGATAGTCGATTCTCTAATTCAACTCACCGGCAACAAGCTTTCACCTGCCTTGTACCCGGCATTTCTCGGCGCACTGAGTCTTGCGGCCTTGTGGAAATGCAAAACCGCTTTGCGGTTGCGCTGAGTCCGACATCCTGCGAATTGACTTGCATCCTCGGAACATGCCCTCCTCAAAACAACGTCAGAGTGCCGCCGTTATTCCGGGATCTGATGGGCCCCGGGGCCGAACTCATCAACCAGTGCCGCGCAGCCCGCGAAAAATCGTGACGCGCCTTCAATCGGCGCGCTGCCGAACGCGTGGCATTTCGTAGAGACAACTCAAACCCGCGCACCACAGCGTCCCGAAACTACGAATTGCCGCACCGCAGACACCATGCCCCGTCAATACAATCGACTGTCGAACCTGCTGATCCGCTCCTGACCATCCGTTCTCCTTCCGCCGGCTTGCGCGATGAACAACTCGATCCTGCCGCGCGCGCGCGGTCTTTCCGCTGAGCCGACGACCCCGCCTGAATGGGTCCGCTGATGCGACGCGACGCGCTCATGCCGCCCGCCGGACTCGCGACACCCTCCGCGCTCGACGCTTCGCCGCTCCTGCCTCGCCTCACCGTTGCGGCGGCCCGTGGGCTCACGCGCGCCTACACCGCGCAAGCGCCGCTTGCGGTGACGATCGGCACGACGCCGTATCAGCTCGCATGGCGCACACATGCCGCGCCCGCTGACGATGCGCGCGCGTATCGTTTTGCGGTCGGCCCCGCGCACGGCACGCTCTGGATCGACACGCTCGCGGAACACACATGGCTTGGCGACGCCGCGCACGAAGCCGTGCCCCCCGTGCTGCGCTGCGCGCTGCTGGCGGACCTGTGCGCCGGCATGATCGCAGGCTTGCAGGCGCTCACGCGGCAGCACGTCGAACTACTGCCACCGCCCGTCGGCCAGCCTTTTAATGCGCCCGCCGCAGCCGCCGGCCAGGCGTCCGAACCGTTTGCCGCGCGCGGCTGGCGCACGGACCCGGCCGCGCTCTGCTTCGAGTTGAGCCGCGCCCAGGACGGCTGGCGCTGTCACGGCGCCCTCACGTTCGACGCGCCGGACGCGCTCGGCGTGTTTTTCGGCGGCGCACCGGCGCCGGCTGCCGGCGCGAGTACAACCTACGCGCAGCTGCCGGTGCCGCTCACGTTTGAAATCGGCCGCACCGAACTGACGGTGGCGGAACTCTCGGACGTCGTGCGCGGCGACATCATCGCGATCGAGCGATGGCGCGCGAAAGGCCAGAACCTGCTTTGCTCGGCGCGCGTACCCGGTGCACCCGGATGGGAAATCGAGGGGCGGCCGGCAGGCAACCGAATCGTCGTCGAACGAATCAAGGAGATGCCGTTGGAACAGTCACAATCGCCTGACAACTCGCCCACGTCGCCCACATCGGCCACATCGGCGGCCGGCGCGGCCGATGACTCGCCGCAGCAAGCCGGCGCGCGCCAGCTCGATACGCTCGCCATCGACCTGGGCTTCGAGTTGCCGTCCCGCTCGATGCCGCTCGCGGAACTCGGCGCGCTGCAGCCCGGCGCCGTGATCGAAATGGAACAGGGCATCAACCAGAGCGTCATCCATCTCGTCGCGAACGGCATGCTGATCGGCACGGGCACCCTGATCGCGGTCGGGCAGAAGCTCGGCGTGCGAGTCACCGCGATCAATCCGCCGGCGCCGCACAACGCACGCGAGCGCTAGGCGATGGGCAATCTGCCAAATCCCGTCGCGCTGGTCGCGGTCATCGCCGCGCTCGGCATTGCGCCGTTCGCGGCGCTGATGGTGACGAGCTACACCAAGCTCGTCGTCGTGCTCGGACTGTTGCGCTCCGCGCTCGGCATCCAGCAGGTGCCGCCGAACATGGTGCTCAACGGCATCGCGTTGATCCTCTCGCTGTTCATCATGGCGCCCGTCGGCATGACGATCCGCGACGGTCTGCAACAGCAGCATTTCGATGCGTCGGGCCAACTGTCGGTCGCCGACGTGACGACGCTGGCCGATTCCGCGCTGCCGCCGATCAAGGACTTCCTCGTCTCGCACACACGGCTGCGCGACCGCGAGTTCTTCGTCAAGACGGCGACGAGCGTCTGGCCGAAAAACCGCGCCGACGGCCTGAAAGACGACGACCTGCTGGTGCTCGTGCCGAGCTTCACGCTCGCCGAGTTGACGAAGGCATTCCAGATTGGCTTCGTGATCTACATCGTATTCATCGTCGTCGATCTGCTGGTCGCCAACGTCCTGCTCGCGCTCGGCATGCAGATGATCTCGCCGACCACGATCTCCGTGCCGTTCAAGCTGCTGCTGTTCGTCGCGCTCGACGGCTGGTCGCTGCTGGTGCACGGCCTGGTGTTGTCGTATCGGGTGGCGGGATGAAAACGGCGCCCGGCGCATGGCTGCTGCAAGCGCTGCTCGCCCCGCTGTTCGCCCTCCTGTGCGCGCTGGCCGCGGCCGGTTCCGCGCACGCGCAGAGCGTGACCAACACCGGCGACACGTTCTCGACCCTCGCACGCGAATGTGCGCCGAACGTCGATCGTGAAACGCTTGCCGCGCTCGTGCGCACCGAATCGGGCTTCAATCCGTATGCGATCGGCGTCGTGGGCGGGCATCTGCTGCGCCAGCCGGCGACGCTCGCCGTGGCGCTCGCCACCGCACGCGAACTCGATGCGCAAGGCTTCAGCTACAGCGTGGGTCTCACGCAAGTGAACAACCGCAATTTCGCGCGCGCGGGCGAGACCGTCGAGTCGATTTTCGAGCCATGCCGCAATCTGCGTGCCGGCGCAGCCGTCCTCACCGAATGCTTCGCCCGCTCGCGTGGAGCAACGCCGAACCCGCAGCAGGCGCTGCGCGCGGCGCTGTCGTGCTACTACAGCGGCAATTTCACGACCGGGTTCGAGACGGGTTACGTGAGTCGCGTCGTCGCGAACGCACGGGTTCAGTCGGAGGGCGGCGGCGTTCAACCGATACCGGTGGTGCGGGACGCTCCCGCTGCGCCGCGTAGCCCAAGCCTGCGAAGCGCGCCGCTTGCAATGCAAAGCGCAGCGCAGCATCCCGCCGGCGAAAACGGCTTGCGCACGAACCGCAACAGCGCGTCCGCCTGCCGTTCCCGCGCACCGGTCGTGATGACCTGTCGCGGCCTGTCCGTCGTGCAAGCGCGTGCGATGTGCGTGCGCTGCCTCGACGCGCGCTGACAGCTGCGGCTCCCACACGTCAGCGCCCATCCTGCCGGCAATTCGGCACATTTCGTAGATCGCGCTCGCTGCGCCGCCCGCACCCCGCATCACGCTACGAAACACGATACGGCCAGCGGCGCGGCACGTCCTTACACTCGAATGAGCACTGCACGCGCGGCGCCTGGACGCGCACGCCTGTATGCGTCACGCGGTGGCACATGGTCGATCGGAGGCATTCATGTTGTACATAGACGGCATCGGTATGGGCGCGAACTGGCAGAACTTCCTCGCCAACTCGCTCGACACACTCGACAAGCCGCAACCGGTGCCCCCCGCGAACAGCAGCAGCGGCACGCAAAACCCGGTCACGGTGCCGATCCCGGTGCAATCCGGTCCGAACGTCGATCCGTCCAAACCGACCAACGAGGAAATCAGCGCCGCCACGAGCCTGCTCCAGAGCACCGCGGCCCAGTACAGCGCGACGCCGCCCGACATCACCGTCGACGACGACCAGACCAAGGCAGCCCAGCAGGCCATTCAGGGCGCGCAGACCCAGTACGACCAGGCGCTCGCGAACGAGAAAGCGAAGCGAGGCGTGCTGACGATGATGCACCACGACCCGGAGACGACCCCTGCGGATCTGAAACAGGCCGCGGCCGACTACACCACCGCCCAGCAAGCGACACAAAAGGCCCAGCGCGAGTTGAACGTCACGACCGCCGCGGGCTACATGATCGTGTACGGACAGCAGGCCGACGCGGACGGTGGCGGCCATGTCGACGGGAACACGACGCCCCCGGCACTCAGTGCGGCCCAGACCGATGCCGCCGCCAAGGCGCAGGCGTTCAAGGCGCTCATTCCGGGCGCCGGCGACAACTATGTGCCCACGCCGCAGGACATCCAGAAATCGTCCAACCCGTACGCTGCCCGCGCCGCCTACGATGCCTGGCAGATCGCCGATGCGAAGAGCGCCGCCTTGCAGGGCAAGTACGGTGCGGACGTCGCCAACTCGAATCTCGCCTACACGCAATTCCAGGCCTATGCGGCGGATCCCGAGTACAAGGACGCGCTCGATGCCGGCGTCGGCCGCCTGAACGACGCACTGGCGCCGCTCGGCTTGCAGATCACGCCGCCACCGCCCCCGGACGGCAAACAGAATCCCACGGACCAGGTGAACAGCGCCGCCAAGCTCGCAAACTTCGCGGATGCGTGGAGCAACGCGACCGGCGACGCGCTCAGTGTGGCGAACGCGCAGCAGGCCTACGACGCCAACGCCGGCTTGTTCGGGCCGACTGTGACGAACCAGGCGCAGACCGCCGCCGACCAGAGCGCGCTGATTCACGCGCAGACCGCCGCGTCGGTGAGCAGCAGCTACTTCAACCTGGTCGCGGCGCAGAACCCCGACCTGTTGTCGAACAACGGCAACGGCAACGGCAACAGCAACAGCAATGCTTCCGGACAAGCCCCTCTCACCCAAAGCCAGCAGGTGCAGCTCGCGCACGACAGTTTCGTCATCGCGGTCGGCAACTCGCTCGCGCTCAAGTACAGCGACGCGGCGAATCAGGTCGACGATCAGATCCAGCATGAGAACCTGTGTATCGCGAACGACCCGCTGACTGGCAACGAACGCGCGTTGAAAACCGTCGTCTCGGCGCTCAACGCCGCGGACTCGCGTCTGCAGAATTCAGTCAACGACGAGGGCGCGAAGTTCGTGCTCGACAATCAGCAAGGCGCAATCGCCGCGGACAAGAAAACGCTCGCCACCGTGCAAGCCGAATACGACAACTGGAACCAGCAGCACGGCAGCGCGAATCCGGGCCTATTCGGGCTCGCCAGGCCGCAGACCACGGACGGCATTCCGTACGCGCCACGGCCGCCCCTCGTGCCCAATCCCTTCGCGCAGCAGCTCAGCGACGCCCAGGCCGCATACCAGAAAGCGAACGATGCGCTCCCGGCGGCACAAACGAACAGCGCCATCACGCATCAGCAAGTGCTGCTCGATCAGTTCAGCGCGAGCCTCCCCGACAACTTGCTCAATCCCCAATCGGACAGCGACAAGGCCGCTCTCGCTCAACACCTCGCGGACTTCTACAAGCAGCATCACAGCGAGATGTCGCAAGGCCAGCTCGACGCGGCGAGCGGCAATACGTTCAAGGGGGCGACGGTCACGTTCGGCGACACCGGCGCGAACGCGCTGAGCACCGACCAGCAGCGCAACCTGATCGGCACCGGGCTAGGCTTGCAACCGGACCGCACGCCAGCCGCAAGCGACCCCAGCAACCCCGCGTCGATCGACAAGACACTCGACTACAGCGGCGACGCGCTCGCGGCAATCAACAAGGTGCGCGACGAAATCGCCAAAGTGGGCGGCCCCAATGCGCAGGTGAGCGTGATGCCGGTCGTCTATGCGTCGAAAGACAGCGGCATGACGACCACCGCGCTCTTCAAGGTAACGGGCAAGGACGGCTCGACGAACTACATCGACGACCAGGGCGGCAAGTACTCGAGCATCAGCAACTATGTCGACAACAATCATCTGTCGGCGAGCGGCACACTCGATATCGCGACCGGCTATGACAAAAACGGCATCCTGCAAGTGCAGCAGAGCGCCGCGCATCACAACAGCTGGCTGGAGGATATCGGCGGCGGCAACCTCAATCTGGGGATGCTCGGCGCGGGCATCCTGCTCGACGCGACGGGCTTCGTGCTCGACGCGACAGGTGTCGGCATCGTCGCCGGGGCGGTGCTCGATACAGTGGGCACGGACATGATCACCACGTCCGTCACCGCGGCTGCGCTCAACTCGGCTAACGATCTCGGCGAACGCTTCGCGCACGACCAAAGCGTGAGCTTCTCGGATCCGGGCGCGCGCTCCGATTATCTCAACCTGCTTCCGGTCGCGGCGGACGGCGCGGCGCGCGGCATCGAAGTTCTGACCAACGCGGCGAGCAAGGGCACCAACCTGTTCACCCGCACAGCGGACCTGCTCCACGTGAAGCCGACGACGCTGGCCAGCGCGATCAACGGCACGGCCAAAACGGGCGCGCGCCTCACCGCGCTCGGCGGCGCGGCGGAAGGCGTGAACCAGTTGATCGACGACATGAAGCACGGCCGCAGTATCCAGCAGGATCTGGTGTCGATCGGCGAAAACATCGGCATGCTGGTCATGCACGGCGGAGTCAAGCTGCTGTCGCGCGGCGTGCTCCGATATACCGCGCCGTACGCCGCGCGCAACGGCGCCAACGAGCTCGTTACGGCAGGGGAATCGAACATCGGCGTGTACCGCGGCGACCTGTCGCTCAACCGCACACGCGCGACGCTCGGCGGCGAGACAATCGACGTCGCGCGTGACGGCACACTGCAGGTGAACAAGGTGCCGATCACCTATGACGGCATGAACGTGCGCGTACTCGGTCCGAGCAACAGCAAGGGATTCGAAGGCAAGACGGCTTTCGTCGACCAGGACGGGCGCATCTCGGTGTTCGATCCAACCAGAGAAGGCTCGCCGATCACCCAAACCGACGAACAGATCACGTTCGGCGACAAGGGCGAAGTGTCGCTCTCGGACAATCTCTCGCTGGGCGCTTCGGGCAAGGTGCCGTTGCTAGGCACGACCTCCTCCGCGCCCGCACCGCAAACGCAGACGGCAGGCGCGAGCCAGAACCAGAACCAGAACAGCACCGCGGACAACCTCCCGACCGAAGCAGCCGCCACGCCGGTAGAAACTTCCGCGAGCACCGGCCAGGCGGTAGAAGCGAGCGCGAACCAGACCGCCGCACGCACAAGCGAGCAACATACCGCCGACGATGTCACACGCACCGACGACACCCGTGCCGACCAGCGTCGCAGCGATCAACGGCAGGTGCAGTTTCGCCGTGTCGTCGACCCGCACAGCAGCGCCGGCGCCGGTGGGCCCGGCGAAGCGTCGCCGGTCAGCTTCAAGGCGCGCATCGCAGCGTCCGTGCTGAACGCGGACGAACCCGTGCCCGTTCAGCGCAGCCTGATTGACAGCACGCCCACAGGCGAGCCGCCGCAAGCAGATCCGGCCGCTCTGCCCTTCGACAGCAGTCACAGTATCTATGTCGTTCGTGCGGCGGGCATGCCGGAAAGCGCGCCTCGCACGGCGGCCGTGCCACCGCGCAATCTCTCCGGTTCCCCGGAAGTCGAGCCGCCGGCTGCAAACAGCAAAGCGCTCTCCGGCAGCGCGGCCAACGCGTCGGGACCGATCGATCTCTCCGATCATGTCGGCGAACTGGCCGGTTACGCCGTGCAGAAAGGCGCCGTCATCAAGCCGACATCGCCCGCAAGCTTCATGGCCCCCAAGCCGTCCCCCACCAGGGCCGAGCAGCGTGGACCGGCGACCCAGGCCGAATTCAACAGCCTTGAGCAATGGCGCCGGCTGTCATTGCAAATGCGAACGGCGAACGGTTTGCTGAGCCCCGCCAACCGGATTGGCGCGCGCCTGACGGTACCCGCCGAAATACGCGTCGACCACGAATCCGCCTTGCAAGCGCAGGGGTTAAGCCACGCTGACGACGTCGCGCCGAACGAAACGAACCTCGCGGCGCACGGCGTTTCGAGCGAGCCCGGGGACGCCGCGACATTCGAACCCGAGCGCCACGCCGGCACGCTCGCCGCCGCCGGCGCGGGGTCGCGCGCCGGCCTCCAGATGCCGCACCCCGACATGGCTGAAGGTGCCGACGCCACGGATGGGCCGAAGCCCGGACTGATCGAACGCATCCAGATGCGCATGGGCGGCGCGCCGCTGCCCAACGAGGTGAGCGCGCTTGTCCAGCAATCGGGCACGCTCTCACAACAACTGCGTCTGCTCGCCGAGAATGGCTGGAAAGTGCGGCGCGGCAAGCCCGGCAGCGGTAGCCGGATGGACACGAAGCGGCGCCGCGTGACGATCGACGGCCGCGTGCGCGATCCCGGCGCGGCGACCTATGTGCTCGCGCATGAAACCCAGCACGCGGTTGAAGCCGCAACCGGCACGCTCGGCCTCGACTACAGCGGCAAGCGGCAGTTCACCCGCAGCGCACTGGAAGCAGAAGCGCGTGCGCAGTTGAACGCCTTCGAGGCACGCTACGAAATCTCGCTCGCGGGCGGTGGCGACATCGGCGAACATGCGGGGTTGCCCGAATCCATCGAACGCGAATACGACAACTGGCGGGCGGGCGATCGCGCCGGGCTCGCGCAGCGTCTGCCCGCGGCCTTTGCCGAGGCCGCCGTTTCCATCGAGGGCGGCAAGACCTATCAAGCGTTTTACGATGAAATCTGGGCAAGCCAGAACGCCCTCGCGATGCCCGCTCCCGACGCCACCGGAGCGCGCTTGCCGGCCACGTTCCGGGAGCGCACCGACTGGTCGCGCGAGAACGCGCAGGAAGACTTGCCGTTCGAGCGCTCGCTGCTCTCCGGCAAGCACCCCGACCACTCGGTGCCGATGGGCCCGATCTCGAGGCATCACTACGGCGAGCACCATCTCTACGTGGTGCGCGGCTTGGGCACGCCCGAAGGCGAGCTTCGCGTCGGCGATGGGCCTGCGCTCTCGGGCCATGGGTTCGCGCTGGGCTCACGCTATACGTTTGCCGAGCCGTACGAGATGCGCGAGCCGGTCATCCTGTCGGTGCCGAACGCGGAACTGAAGTTCGCGCCGGAGCTCGCCAACGTCTGGCAGAAAACGATTTTCGTCGCGCCGGAGGGCGCGATCGGCAGCGACGGACAATTGCGCGCAACGAGTGGTTTCCTGCGCATCGACCCCGCGCCGTATCGGTTGCGCGATCTGGGCCCGCTGACCGCCAACATTGACGGCGTTTTCTTCGACGGCGGTTCCCACGGCCCCGTCGACCTCGCTGAGCACCTGGGCTCGCTGCTCAGCTTCGGCGTCCAGAAAGGCGGCTTCGAACTGGGCGCGAACGCGGTGGTCGGCGTGTATTCGCAAGGGGGGACGAGCGCAGCGGATCATGTGCAGTCGGCCATGACCGAATTCGAGAGCCTCGATACGCTACGCTTGCTGGGGATCAGGACACTGACCATGAACGGCGTGTTCAGCGTGGCCAACCGCGTTGCGGTGCTGTATCAGCCGCGCGGCGAAGTGCACAGCCACGAGGTGGATGCCGTTTACGCGCATCTGCGCAGCCAGTTCACCAGTCGCGAAGTCGCGGCCGGCAAGCTGCCGGCGAACATCCTCAGCGCAACGCTGGATCAACTCGATACGACCCGCACGATCGTCGCGCAAGAGAAGCTCGCGTTCGACTTCCAGGGCATCTACCGCGACGGCCATTTCTATGTGAGCGATCCGAACCGGATCGAATACGGTGCCGGCGAATATCACGACGCGACGCTGCAAAAGGTCGACGAGCAGATCAACGCGATCGCACGCGGCATTGCCGAACACAAGATTCTGGTCGACGGCGCACCGCTCGACATGCCGCATCCGGCGATGGCGGAAACCGGCCCGTACAGCAGCAAGCCAGGACTCATCGACCGCATTCGGATGCGCCTCTTCGGCGCGCCGCTGCCTGACGAAGTGAGCGCTCTCGTATCCCAGTCGAGCACGCTGTCGAACCAGTTGCGCATGCTCGAGAGCAAAGGCTGGAAGGTCGTCCGCGGCAAGCCGGGCAGCGGCAGCCGGATCAGTACGAAGACGAAGACCGTGACGATCGACGGCGGGTTGCGCGACGCCGGCAGCATGACCTATGTGCTCGCGCATGAAGCCCGGCACGCGGTAGAAGCGGCGAGCGGCACGCTCGGCCTCGACTACGGCGGACAGGGCCGGTTCACGCGCAGTGCGCTGCAGGCGGAAGCCCGCGCGCAATTGAATGCCTTCGAGGCACGCTACCAGATCTCCCTCGCAAACGGCGTCGATATCGCCGCGCACACGAGCCTGCCTGAGACGATCGAACGGGAATACGGCAACTGGGCGACGGGCGATCGCGCCGCCCTCACGCAGCGTCTGTCCGAAGCCTTTGCCGAGGCGCCGGTTTCCGTCGAGGGCGGCAAGACCTATCAGGCGTTCTACGACGAAGTATGGGCGCGCCAGAAGCCCAACGCGCCCCACACGCCGCGCACCCAGCCTGCGCCAGCCGGCTACGTTTCCGTCGACGCACAAGCCGTGGACGAACGCACGGTCAGGCTGACAACGGCGGACGGCCATGCAGTCGAGGTGCGCGTGTACGGCGGAGCAAGAGGCGCACGGCCGACGGAGCTCGCCGAGATTCGCATGCCCGGTCAGCCCGACAACCGGCAACCCTTCGAACTCCTGCACGATCCCGAGACCGGTGCGCCGGCCATCATCCGGCGCATCATGGGCGCAGCCGAAAGTCCCGAGCCGCAGCCCACGCCCGCGGTTACGCCGGAAAACCTGCCATCGAGCTTCGATGAACGCGTCGCCCACACCCTCGCCAACGCGCGAGCGGAGTCGCCGTTCGCGGGCGGCCAGGCCCCCGATGCCGCCTCGCTCGGCCGGCGCATGGGCGCCACCACGCTCGTCCCCGGTCATCAACTCGTCGTCCTGCACGCAGAGGGCTCCCCCGACGGCAGACTGATGCTCGGCGGCCGGCCGGTGCCCACCCACGACTTCCTGCTCGATACACGCGAGACCCCGCGCGACGTCGACTTCGGCTGGATTCTCTCGGCCCGTTACGCCGATGTGCGAAGCGCCGCCGAAATGGCGAACATCTGGCAGATGCCGATCTACGCACCGCCCACCGAAGCGGTTCGCGCGGACGGCACGCTTGTAGAGGCCGACGCGATGCGCCGCTACGACCCCGCGCCGTACGCGCTGCCCGACCTGGGGCGGCTCGCCGTCGATCGCCAGGGCGTGCACGCGGCGGACGACCCGGCCAAACGCATCGACGTGGAGCGCTACCTGGGCGCGATGCTCGGCATCGGCAGCGAAAAAGCCGTGTACGAACTGAGCGTCGACACGGTCGTCGGGCTGTACGACAAAGCGCCTTTCACGCGACGCGCCAACCTGGAAGCCGCGCGCAACGAGTGGGAGGGCCTCGTCATGCTGCGCCAGCTCGGCCTGCGCACGGTGGCGATGCACGGGCCGTTTTCGGTCGCCAACCGCCTCGCCGTGCTGTACCGGCCGCGCGCGGTGCTCGATAGTTTCGAGGTGATCGAAAACGGCACGCTGCCCAAGCGCATCACGCAGGCTGCGATCGATCATCTCAAGCAGATCCGCGCAACCGTCGAACGGGAAAAACTCAGGCTCGACCTGCAGGGGCTTTTTACCGAGAACGGACATTTCTACCTGAGCGATCCGGGCAAGGTCGTCGCCGGAAGCGACGGCTATCGCGAGTCGTTCGACCGCGCCGACAGGTTGCTCAAGAAACTGCTGCAAGGGCTCAAGAGCGGCGACATCGAACTTGCGCACCCGGCAATGACCGAAGACCTCGGCCCGGGCGGCGACTATGCCCCCCGCCCGTCGCTGATGACGCGCATCCTGATGCGCTTTCGGGGCGTGCCGGTATCGGGCGACGTCAGCGCGCTCGCGCAGCACTCGAGCCTGCTTTCCGAATATCTGCGCCTGCTGAGCGATCGTGGCTGGCAGGTGAAGATGGGCCGCGTAGGCGGCGGCAGCAAGATCAACGAACGCAAGAAGCAGATCGTGATCGACGGCGGCCTGCGTCGCACCGGCAGCATCGTCTATTCGCTCGCGCACGAGGTCGGTCACGCTGTCGATGCCATCAACGGCACACTTGGACTCGACGGCAGCGGCAAAGAGGCGTTCGTCGAGAGCGCGCTCGAGGCCGAGGCGCGCGCGCAGACGGTCGCCTTCCGGGTACGCGACGAGATCGAGGCGGCCAAAGCGATCGATATCGCCGAACACGTCCGCCTGCCGGATGCAATCGAACGCGAAGCCGGGCGCGCTCGCGCTGACGACCCCGTCTCGCTCGAACGGCTCGCGGCCGCCTTTGCCGATGCGCCGACTTCGCTCAAAGGCAACCGCACGTATCGGCAGCACTACGAAGCGGCCTGGGCGAAGCAGCGGATGCGCTGGCACAGCGCGGACGGTATCGAGATGCCTGCTGCGGGCACGCCGAATCCAGCGCCTGCGCCGGGCGGCTCGGCGCACGCGGAACGCGCGGCGCAGTGGCTCGACGCACGCGGGTTGCGCAAGCTGCAGCGTGTGGAAGGCGCACGCGCGTCGAGCCTCGCGGTCCTCGCGGCAGAAGCGGGCCCCGGCGCCCATGTGCTGATCGCGGAGCGCGGCGCACGCCGGGCCGGCGAGCAACCGACGTTCATCGCGCACACGCAGCTCGACAAACACGGCGTACCCGGCGAAATCCACCCAACAGCGGCCGACGGCAAGGTACCGCCGCTCGTGAAGCGCGCCCTCAGCCACCTGGACACGTCGAACAAGAGCGTCAAGGCGCGCGGCAAGCTCGATTTCTATATCTCGCCGGTGCCGCTCGAGACGCTGAACGCGTTCGGCGGCGCAGCCGAGATCGCCGAAACGGGCGTGCCGGAGACGGAGAAGCTGCCGGCCGCCGCGACAGGCGTCAGCCAGCAAGTCGCGAAAACCATCGGCAAGCTGGCGAACGCCCAGCATTTCGCCAGCGCCAAACAGGCCGCAGACCATGCCGTCCACGCTACCGACACGATCTATGCGGTCGACGCGAAGACCGGCGTCCCGTTAGGCCACGCGCGCAAAATCGCCGACGCCTGGGAATACACCGAGAATGCGCCGGTTGCCGGAACCCGAGTCACGTCGGCGAAACTGCAGAGCGCGTTCCGCGCACACGCGGGCCGCATGCCGATGCCGTGGACGTCGCGAAATGGTGTGCGCTTCGTGATTAGCGACCAGTCACCCGAAACGGTCGAGGCGTTCGGCGGTTTCGACCCGATGCTATCGAAGCGCGCCGCGCGCAAGGCGGAGAAGCCAGCCAGGGATCCGCACCGCAGCGGCGCCGACCTGACCTTGCTCGGCATCTACAAAGGCCGGGCCGGACTGCACGCGCTCGCGCGACTGCGCGAAGCTCAGCGCGCGGCGCACCGCAAGGAAACGGCCGCGCGGAAAACGAGCCCGGTAGCGCGAGGCATCGCGCCGAACCTGCTGCCGGAACAGGACCTCCATGCGGTCAATTTTCGCGGCGCCGACATCCAGCATTTACTGGAGGCCGCGAAACAAGGGCGTCTCGAAGAAGGCAGGCATTACGTCTATGTCTACGAGAACGGCCAGGACCTCGCCCATTCGACGACCGACGCGCAAGGCCGGCTCGAAATGCGCGGCGATCAGCTGCGCTGGTTCCCCGACTGGAAGAACCCGGAGCCTGCGGCGCAGGGGCTGCCACTCGATGCGTCGCCGCTCGGCAAGCCGCCCTACGGCGAGCAGGTGCAATTCCTGTTGACGGACCTCACGCCCGCTGCGCTCGAAGCGCATGCGAACGCGGGGGAGCGCGTCCGGGAACGGCATGGCTTCAGCCGGAACAAGCGGCAGTTCACCGACCTCGACATTGCGCGGTATAAGCCGGAGCGACTCAAGGCGCTGCTCACGGTTCACGCGGTCAATTTCCGCGGCATCAACTTCGTGCATTTGCTGCGAGCCTCGGAGCTCGGCGCGATCGAAGAAGGCAAGCACCATATCTATGTGTACGACAGTGAAGGCGACATCGCGCACATGACGAACAATGCGCGCGGCCGCCTCGAAATGCGCGGCAAGGAACTGCGCTGGTTCGGCGACTGGAAGAATCTCGACGCGAACGCGCCCGGGGTATCGATCGACGAATCGCCGATCGGCCGCGGTCCGCATGGCGCCAACATGCAGTTCCTGTTGACCGAACTCGAGCCCAAAGCGCTGGAGGTGCATGCCAAAGCCAATAAGGGCACGGGTCTCCTCGGCGCGCGCAGGAGGACCACCGATATCCAGATCAGGCCGTACCAGCCGGCACTCTCGAGCGCGACGGTCACCGAATTGATCGCGCGCTACGGCAAGACCAAGGAATCGTCGCTGTTCCCGCAGCTCGCGGCCCTCAAGGAGTATGCGAGCCGCCAGCGCAACGCCTCCGCTACGCCTGTCGAACTCACCGATGCCGCGGTCGGCCAGGCGCCCGACGTCGTGGTGGCCGACGCGACCCAGTGGAAAGCGCTCCACCTGCCGCTCCACGTCGCACGCGACGACTCGCCCAACGGCTTGTCGCAGTTTTCGCCGCTGCCGACGAGGCGCGCCGCCAGGCATCTGGATACGGCAACCGGTTGGCAAGCCAGGCTGCTTCGCAACTACGTGCGCGCCGGCAGACGCCTGAGCGTGGCGATGGCCAGCGATACGAAACTCATACGGCACTTTCTTTCCGCGGACCCCGCGGTTCAGGATCGCGTCGCACCGATGGGACGGGCGTTTACGCTGCTCGACAATCCCGAGCAGGCGGTCGAGAGAGTCAAGCGCACCGGCGGAGCAATGCCCGTCGTCACGCTCGTGGTCGATCCGAATACGCTGAACGCGGCGCAGGGCAAGAAGCACGATCCCGAGTTCGTCGCGGCGGTCAAAAAGCTCGGTGCGTTGAACGGGGCGACTGTCGACTATGAAAACGGCGTGATCCGCGGCGCGAACAATGAGGTTCTATCGCTCGACCACCTCAACGAGAAAACGCTCTTCGCCTGGCTCGATGCGGCGCGTGAGGCCGGCTTCGCGCTGCGTCTCGAAACAGCGCCGTCGCGCCATCTGGTCTCGGCGCACGACAAGGCGATCCAGGCCGGCACCAACGACAGCTACCACGACTACGTCCGCACGTTCTCCCTGCTCGAAGACTGGGCGAAGCGCAACACCGGCACGCGCGCGCCCCAGGTGATGGTCACGTTCCACGGCTGGGATACGGTGCTGGAATCGGTGCCGGGCGGCGGGCACGCGAAACTGGTGGAAGCGGTTCTCGATCGTCCGACGCTGGACTGGGTGCATATGGGTCTCGGGTACGGTACGCACGGCTCCGATTCGATCGCCAATGAAGAGCTGACCACCGCGCTCGCCCGTCTGATCGTCAAGTATGTGGGGGAGCCGGAGAAGCTCGCACGGATTCACGGCGACGATGCGCTGACCCGCGTGTTCGATCGCCCCGCCGCGTCGCTCCTTGTCGAGCAGCAGCGGCCGCTGCTCATCGAACTCGATCGGGTGGGCCGCGAACACGGTTTGTCGCCCGCTGAGATTGCCGGCATCCGTGAGCGTATCTATCAGCGCAATACGACCGACTTCGTCAACCAGGCCAGGCTCGCCGAGACGACCTACGCGCAGCGCCATTGGGACCAGTCGGGGAACGCCGCGCACCGGCCGGAAGGCGGGAAGGCGCAGGACTACGCACGGCGCTGGATGACCGACGTAGGCAGCCATCTGCAGAATCCCGGCAACCGCACCCTGCCATCCGCCCCTGGGAAGCTGACCCCGTGGGCCCAAATCGTCAGCGATCCGGCGTTGAAGAACGACGCGAAGAAAGCTGTCAGCGAGAGCCGCGAGACCTCCGCGCAACTGGGTCAGGACGAGATTGCGGAGGATGAGCAGGCACTCGCCGAGCTCACCGCGCTGCACCTCGCGCCGGTCGAGAAAAACTGGCGCACGCGGTTCCTGACCGGCGCGACGATCGTCGGGCTGGGCGGCGCCGCGACCGTGCTCGGCACCAACCAGTTCAACCTGTTCGATACGCTTGGCCTTGCCAACCTGAAGACCGCCACGCCGCATCTGATGACGGCGAGCCGGATCGCCCGCCTATTCCAGGCGGCGCACCAGGCCTCGGTCAGAAGCCTGCAGAACGGCGATCCGCGCGTCTTCGACAAGGTGGCCGATACGCTGGTCGAGCGCCTGTCGAGCCAGTTGCCGAACTACGACCGGACCAGCAAGCGCAGCGCCCAGTTGCAACTGCTCGCCGACGAAGGCAAAGCCAACGTCGCGCGGATCCGCTGGCTGCACAAGGAACAGGGCTTGAGCTATACCGACGCAGTCGAGCAGACGAAGATTATCGTGGGCGACATGCTCGGGCAGATGCAAGGCGCCTTCACCGGCACGGCGCTGAAACAGATCCACCAGGGCAATCCGCGACACTGGCTCGGCACGGCCGCGCGCATCTCGGCGCTGGCGGGCTACACCGGCACGCTGGCGATGGATATCCACGCGCTCGCCGGCAACGACCCGTGGCTGACCGTGCTGCCGACCGCCGGCGTGGTGCTGTCAGGCACGTATACGGGTATGGTCCTGCTGGGTCGCCGCCAGGGCGTGAACGTCGACCAGCGCAGCCGCGTTGCGCGCTTCGCCGACTCCGCCAGCGACGCGTTCACGGCGTCCGGCGGCCTCCTCGGCGCGAGCTCGCAGTTGATCGAGAACCACTGGTTCGCAGGCGGCACGGCGGCCGCGTCGTCGCTGATTCTGTCGGCGGGCTGGCTCAACGCCCGCTTTCCGAACGCCACGCCGAAGGTCAGCAACGTGCCGATCTGGCTCGCACTCCTGCCCATCGGGATCTTCATCGGCAACCAGATCGCGCCGTTCTTCATGACTAGCAGTAACAGCAGCGGCAGCGGCCACACGGGCCCCCAACCGCCTGCGTCGACGAGCACGCCGAACGCGAGCGCAACGCCTTCGCCCGGCGTCAGCGCGAGTCCGACCACGGGCGCAAGTGCGTCGCCGGGTCCATCGGCTTCGCCGTCAGCCGCGGCGACGGCCGGCGCATCACCCTCGCCGGGCCAGCCGGGACAAACCGCGCAGTCGCCGCAACCGACACCCACCGCACAGCGCTATCTCGTCGCCGAGGGCGATTCGTTATGGGTGATCGCCGACCATCACCGCAAAACGCTACTCGACGCCGCGCACGTGTCAGCGGCCGATCAGCAACGCATGTCGGAAGGCGAGCAGGATGCGCGCGCGTTACAGGAGATTTTCCAGCTCAATCCGCAATTGGCCGGAGGTAGTGCGAATCTCGTGTACGCGGGGCAGCAGATCGTGATCGGGTGACGGGTGCAAAGGACGGCGCAGGCGAAGCTTCAGCTACCGCCGCATGACGCGCCCGTTCATTGCGCCCCGCGCGCCCACTTCAACAGCCGCGCCACTTCATCGAAATGGCGCTGCGCGATCGTGCCGTTCTCCGGCGTCGATTCATACAACGCATGCGCCAGCCCGACATTGGCAAGCGTCGGGCGCAGCGCCGCGTGCGCGAGCTTCACGATGCGCTCGGCCACCTCGCCTTCACCGCGCGCGAGCACCCACGGCAGCGTGCCGAGTCCCGAGTAGTAAAGCGCAACCGCGACGCGCGACGAATACACCACCACCGCCGCATACTCGATCCGGTCGCCGAGCGAGCGCAACTGCACCTCGCGCGCGAGTTGCCGGCGCATCGCCTGCACGTGCGGGTCGCCCTCTTCTTCCTTGTATTCGCGCCGCACTTCCTCGATCGACATCTTCATCTTCTGGTTGTGCTCGTGCCGCTGGTGCACGATGTCGATCAGCGCCATCACGATGTAGATCAGCGCTGCCCAGCCGAGCAGCAGCAACAGCAGGTGCATGACGAGTGCGAGGATCGACAGCGGCTGCGTGAAGCCCGACTGCACGGCCGGATCGAGCGACGCATCGATCAGCCAGCCGAGCGTCGCGCCAAGCAGCAGGGTCTTCACCGCCATCTTCGCCAGATTGACGAGATTGCGCATCGACCACATGTTCTTGAGGCCTTCGGCGGGATTGAGGCGCCCGAGCGACGGCACGAGCTTGCTCCACGCCATGACGCCGCCCACTTGCACGAGGCCCGCCAGGACCGCGAGCAGCACGCCCGCGAGCACGATCTCGAGCGAGGCGATCATCCAGTCGCGCGCCGCCGCGTGGCCGAGCGCCACCATCCGCGCACCCGGATCGGGCGCACCCACCGCGTCGAAAACGAGCGCAAAGAGGCGCTGCACGCGCCCGAACAGATCGCCTACGCCTGCCGCCACCGCCGCGCCCACGCCGATGAACATCGCGGTCGAAATCGTCTCGGCGCTCTTCGGCACGTCGCCGCGTTCGCGGGCTTCGCGCTGGCGCTTCGCGGTCGGCTGCTGGGTCTTTTCCGCCATCGCGCGCTCAGTGCGGATTGGCCATCAAGCTCTGCAGCAGTTCGAGCATGCCGTTCCCCGGACTCAGCAGCCCATGCAGCGAGGTGTACACGAGCGGCAGGAACAGCACCATCATCAGGAAGGCCAGCGTGCTCTTCAATGGCTGCGAAAACACGAACACGTTCAGTTGCGGCACCGCGCGCCCGATCAGACCGATACCGAATTCGACCAGCACCAGCACGATCACGATCGGCGCGGCGAGCTTCACCATCCACGTAAAGATGGCGTCGGTCTGGCGCACCACGAAGGTGGACAACACCGCGGACCAATCCGGTCCGAGCGCGCCGATCGGCCACCACACATACGACTGTGCGAACAGCCGCACGAGCGACTGCAGCCCGCCCGCCGTCACGAACAGCGTCAGCGCGACGAAGTTCAGAAAACCCGACGTGGGACCGCCCTCATGGGCGCCCATCGGATCGAAGAACGAGGCGTTGCCGCTGCCGGTCTGGAAGTCGATCAGGTAACCGATGCTCTGGATCGCGAACAGCACGGCGCTGAAGGCGCCCGCGAGCAGCACGCCGACCACCGCCTCCTTGGCGACGAGCAGGCACCACAGCAGGAACGGCATGCTGACAATCTGTGCCACGTCGATCGCCGGCGCGACGAACGCGGCGATCACGACCGCAAGGCCGTTGCGCACGAGGCCCGTCACGATCTCCTCGTTGAACACGGGCACAATCAGCATGATCGGCAAGAGACGCGGCATCACGTACATGAGCGGCCGCAAGCTGCCGGCGATATCGTTGAAATCCTGCACCTGCGCTAGCATCGGCCACCCGGGCGCGCAGACGGAACGGCGGGGCCGTCGTCGTTGTCGTTGCCGTTATCGTTGGCTTCGGCTTCGTCCTGCACGAGCGCGTGCTGCACGCCGAAGCGGCGCACCGCGAAGCCGTCGGCGACTTCGTCCGCGAGCCGTTCGGTGCGCGCAGCGAGCGAGCGCGTATGGCGCTCGCCGGCTTTCTCCAGCTTGTCCTCGGCTGCTTTCGCGCGGCGCGCCGCATGCTGCAGCTGCGCGAGCTGCGCTTCGTTACCGTCGTGCTGCGTCCTTGCGTCGGCAAGCGAGCGGTTGGCCGCGCCGATCTGCACGTTCGCCGCCCGCGCATCGACGGCGGCATCCTGCAAGGTGCGCGCCGACGCTTCGCGCGCGCCGACAGCCGCGAGCCGCTGCTGGATCGCGGCCTTCTCCTCGATTTGCCGCGTCAGGCCGTCTTGCGCCTCGACGAGCGCGCGTCGGCTTTGCGCCGCGATGCCCTGCTGGCGGGCCGCCGCGACGCGCGCCAGCTGGCTGCGCATTTCGCGCACCCGGCGCAGCCGCGCGAGCGTGGTCAGGATTTCACCGTCGTCAGGCATGGTCGTTCGCCAGTTTGATGAGCCTCGCGAGGGTCTCCTCGAAACGGATGTCCTCGCTCGCCGTCTGCGTGCAGAACGCGCCGAGCAAGTCGCGCGCGCGCAACGCCAGATCGCCGAGCCGGTCGCTGCCTTCGCGGTATTCGCCGATCTGCACGAGCAGTTCGATCTCCTGATATTTCGCGAGCAGTTCGCGCACGCGCGCCGCGCCCATCTGATGCGCGCGCGATGCGACGAGCGGCATCACGCGCGACAGGCTCGCCAGCACGTCGATCGCCGGATAGCGGTTGGCGAGCGCGATCTTGCGCGACAGCACGATATGACCGTCGAGGATCGAGCGCACTTCCTCGGCGATCGGATCGGACTCCTCGTCGCCTTCGACCAGCACCGTATACAGCGCCGTGATCGAGCCGCGCTCGCCCTGCCCCGCACGCTCGAGCAGACGCGGCAGCACGGCGAAGGTGGAGGGCGGAAAACTGCGCCGCGTCGGCGGCTCGCCGGACGCGAGGCCGACTTCGCGCTGTGCGCGCGCAAAGCGCGTGAGCGAATCGACGAGCAGCAGCACGCGCTTGCCCTCGTCGCGAAAGTACTCGGCGATCGCGGTGGCGACCAGCGCCGACTTGACACGCTCCATCGCGGGCCGGTCGGAGGTCGACACGACGACGATCGAGCGCGCGCGCACGTCCGGCGACAGGCTGTGTTCGATAAATTCGCGCACCTCGCGCCCGCGCTCGCCGACCAGCGCGATCACGTTCACGTCCGCTTGCGCGCCACGCGCGATCATCCCCAACAGCGTGCTCTTGCCGACGCCGGACGGCGCGAAGATGCCGACCCGCTGGCCGACGCCGAGCGTCATCAGGCCGTCGATCACGCGCACGCCGGTCGCGAACGGCGTGTCGATCATCTGCCGCGCGAGCGGATTCGGCGGATTCTGCTGCGTCGATACCCAGACGGCGCCGGCCACGGGTCCGCGGCCGTCGAGCGGCTGGCCGAGCCCGTCGAGCACGCGCCCGAAAAGCCCCCTACCCACCGCAAACACATGCTCGCGGCCGGACGGCACGACCGTTGTTTCGGGCGACAAACCGGCCACCTCGCCAAGCGGCGTGAGCAAAGTCGTCTGCCTGGAGAAGCCGACCACCTCGGCGAGCAAGGTCGGCTGGTTCGGCGTGCGCAGCTCGCAAATTTCACCGAGCCGCGCGCGGATGCCGGTCGCGTTCAGAATCTGCCCGACCGCGTGATTCACCCGCCCTTGCACCGAAACCGGCGAGAAAAACGCGAGCCCCGCCTCCAGGTCGCCGACCAGCCGGCCGCGATCGAGCGCTTCACCGCCTGCCGCTGGGTCGGCTTCGTCGACGGGGTCGTCGGCGTCCGGCCGCGGCGCGGCGCCGAAGCGGAATTCGCTCATCGCGCGGCGCCCCCGAGCGGCTCGCGGCGAATCGCCTGGCGCAGCGCATCGATCTGCAATTCGAGGCTCGCGTCGATACGGCCGGAGGGCGTTTCGACCATGCACGCCGCGCTCGCCAGATCCTTGTCTTCGACAATGCGGATTTTCTGCGCGCGCTCGTGGCCGGCAAAGGCGCTCGCCAGCGCTTCTTCCATCTCGTCGTGGCGACCGGGCGCCACATGCACGATCAGAAACGGCTCGTCGCGCACCAGCGGCGCGATCCGTTCGAGCGCCGCCGCATGGAGGCGCGTCACCGGCATCTCGCCGACAATCGCGCGCACCGCCTTCACGACGATCTCGGCCATCGCGTCTTTCATGGATTCCATGGTCTGCGCGGCGGCGAGCGCCTGGCTATACGACTGCGCCGCGGACGCCTTCTGCGCGCGGCGCACGCCCTCGTCATAGCCGGCGGCCTGGCGCGCCTCGTATTCGCGCTGCGCAGCCGCGACGATGCGCTCGGCCTCCGCGCGCGCCGTGGCGATGACCGCGGACGCATCGAGGAGCGTCGCGTATTCGCGCTCCTTCAGCACCTTGCGCTCGGACAACAGTTGCAGGTTGTCGCTCGTGATCAGAAAAGCCAGTCCCATGTGTTGAGCCTCTCGGGAATCAGGAACAGAAACACCAGTTCGCCGACCATGTCGCGCTGCGCCTGATTCAGCAGATACGGCGCCTGGCTGTCGATCGCACGGTTGAATTTCAGGCGCGCCCGCGCGTCTACCGGCACGCCTGCCGCGGCAATGAAATCGGCGAGCAGGCGGCCGCCGCGCGCGCGGATCGTCGGCGGCAGCGCGGCGGGGTCGGCGCGCCAGGGTTCGAGCGTTTCGCCGAGCGCATCGAACGCGGGTGCGCGTTCGAGCGTCAGGTCGAGCGCGTCCGCACCGAATCGGGCGGCCACCTCGGCGCGCACGCGGCGCACGCTCAGCGCCTCGCGCAGCCACGCACGATGCAGCAGCAAACCCGCGTAGGCGGCCAGTTGTTCGAGCGCCGCGCCCGGCAACAGCGCAAGCCGCGCCACCGGGCTCGCCGCGTTGAAGTCGTAGTGCCCGGCCACGCCGGCCGCGTCGAGCAGATGCCGCGCGATCAACCGGCGCCCGGCAACGCCGAACGACGTCAGCTGGCGATAAGCGACCGGCCACGTATCGGGCACGCGCGTGACGTGCAGATAGGTGTCCGGACGCAGGTTGAATTCGCAAACCATCCGATAGAACGGCACGCGCTGCGGCGGCGCAGGCGCATCGAGCGTCTGCGTCCATGGCATGGCACCGGCGGCGGCGAGATCCATCAGCGTTTCGCCTCGCACGAGCGGCGCATGATAACGAGCGGCGGCAAGGCGCGCGGGCGTCTCATGATTCAGCCTCAGGTGCCGGGCTCGCGCGTGCCGTCGGACGCGCGAATCTGCGCGGCAGGGCCGCGCGGTGCGGCGGCCCGCGCGCCGCCGCCGAGAAGCGATGCCAGCCCGCGACCGAATGCACCGCGGCGCGCGCCGACGAGCACCACCATCGCGAGCGTCAGCAGGATCAGCGCGAACACGAGCCAGCCGAGCGGCGAGCGCAGCCGCACGATATCGTTGAGCGCGCTGCCGACGCCGTCGGCGCGCGCCGGCCGCGCGTCGGCCGGCTGCAGGAACAGCGACACGTTGTCGTATTGCAGACCTTCGATGCTGTGCGCGACCAGATCCTTGACCATGGGCGCCATCGCGCGCAGATCGACGCCGGATTTATAGCGGATGTACACCGCCGCCGACGAAGGCTTGATCTTGTCGGCCAGTGGATCGTTCTCCGGAATCACGACCTGCACGTGCGCGACCACCACGCCCTCGATATCCTGCAGCGTGCGCGACAGGTCCTGCGACACGCCGTATAGATAGCGCACGCGTTCTTCGGCAGGCGTGGAAACCAGCCCCTGCTTCTGGAATAGCTCGCCGAGACTCTCATAGCTCGGCTTCGGCAAGCCTTGCGCATGCAGCACCGTGAGCGCGGCATGCAGGTCGCCGTCGTCGACCGTGAGCTGCCAGGCCTGCTTATCGGAAGCGTCGCGCGCGTCGTTTTCCTTCTCTGCCGGAATACCCGCATCGCCGAGCACCGCCAGCATCTGGTTGGCATCGGCTTCGGAAAGCCCGGAATACAGTTCGCGCTGGCAGCCCGCGAGCAGCAGGAGCGCGCACACGAGCGCGAGCCGGGCAAGCGGACGCGCCGCGCGAGTTGGCCGGGTCGGTTGGAAATTCGTCATTGCTGGGCTGGGCTCATCGAGCCGCTGTCATGGGTGATGTGTCATTCGTCATTCCTGATTCTTCAGAATCGAATGCGAAAAGCCGTTCACCGCCTGCGCGACCGACATGCTCAGTTGATACTCGGCAATCGTCGTGGAGGCGGACCACTGGAAGTCCATCATCTGCGCCATCTCCATCAGCGGGTCCTGACCGAGCTTCGGCATCGACGTCAGCATCTGTTCGCGATGCTTCTCGATGCCCGCGTACCGCTGATCGAGATCGTTGCCGTACGTGCGCAGGCGCTCC
This sequence comes from Paraburkholderia lacunae, assembly GCF_003353175.1. Lineage (GTDB taxonomy): Bacteria > Pseudomonadota > Gammaproteobacteria > Burkholderiales > Burkholderiaceae > Paraburkholderia > Paraburkholderia lacunae. Next base: position 49,434 of record NZ_QHKS01000035.1, read on the forward strand.
GCGAGCGACGAGCGGCTCGCTTCGGCAGGCGTCATCTGCACGCCGGGGATTGCATCCGGCGCGCTGTGCAGTTGCACCGACTGAATCGCGGAGGCCGGTTGTGTTGCCGCCGGCGAAGTCGACGAAGTCGGCGAAGTCGGCGAGGTTGCCGCCTGCGACTGATCGGGTTTCCCCATCAGCGTGTCGAAATGCTTCACGTGAGCCGGATCGCCCGCGCCGTTCGTCTGCGTGGCGCTGGCGAGCGCCGCCGCAGCCGGCGGCGCGACCCCTGGGACTGTCATGATCTGCTCCTTCAGGAAATCACTGCGCGCTGCGGGCAAGCCAGCCGCTTCGTGCGTGCGCACGCACGCCGGTCGTCGGACCGGCGGCTGGCGCCCGCTTTCATGCGCGACCGGCCGAGCCGATGTGCTGCGCGGCTTGCGCGGCTGCGGTGCCGGCCTGCGCGGTCACCGCCGTCGAGGTCTGGAACGTGGCCGTCGATTGCTGCACCTGGAAGTTGATTTCGGTTAGCTTCGTTTGCTCCTGCATCAGCTGGTTGGCCTGGTCCTGGACATCGTTGTTCGAAACCGGGGTAGTCGCACCCATTTGCTGCTCCTTCACTTGGTAGTTGAAAACGCCGGCCGCCGACAGGTGTCGGCGCACCGGTCCCGCCTGCCGTCGCATGAATGCGGCGGCCTGCGTCCTGGTGAGCCCGGCCGTGCGGGACACACTGCCCCGGCACGCCGTGCCATGCAAAAATGCGTCGCTGCTACCTGGCCGGCGACGCCGCCGACCTCGCCGCCGACGCCGGCAGCGCACCCGAACCGGCGGAATACGCCGCCGCCGCGGCAACCGATGCCGAAGCCGGCGCCTGCCCCGCCACCGGCAGCGCGACACCCGCAGCCGCGCCGCTCGCGGCAACCGTTGACGTTGACGCGGCGGCCGTGGACGTTGGCGCGTCGGCCGCGCTGCCGTTGCCGCCGGCGGTGAGCGGTATCGTGATGCGCCGCCCATCGCGCTCGAACACCACGGCCTCGGGACTGATCGACGCGACGCTCAAGCCGTCCTTCATCCGCGCGCCTTCGAAATAGCGGCTGCCGTCCGCCGTTTCGATGAAACGCTGATCGTCGTCGCCGGCAAATACGGTGGCGATCTCCGGCACGCCGCCCGTACCGCCGAGCGTTGCCGCGCGGTTCTCACGCTCGTCCGCGTAGTGGATGTGATCGACGACTTCGAGCGCGGGTCGAGCGTCCTTCACGTAGTTCTGGAGGCGCAGCGCGATCTGCGCCTGCGGCGCCTCGCCAGTCACTTCGATCCGCCCGCGTCCGAGATAAGACACTTTCAGCGGCGTATCGCTGAAATAGGTCTGCGCAGTCGCGATCAGGTCGCCCACGATGTACACGGTGCCGAGCGCAGCGTTATCGACGCCCGCCACGATTTGCGCGACCCGGTCGCGCTCGGCCGCGCTCTTCACATAGCCGGACACGAGCTCGCCGTCGTCGCGCGCTGCGACGGCGAGCTCCGGGTACGCGCGCAGTGCCTGCTGCAAGCGGTGCACGCGGCCGAGCGGCGATTCGTGCTGCCACGGCAGGCTGCCCGACAGCGCGACGAGCCCATAGCCGAGCGCGCCGAGCAGCACGCCGACCCACAGCGCGACCAGCACCAGCACGGAGCGCCGGCTGCCGAGCCGCCGCAGCGCGTTCGCGGCCCAGCCGAGCCAGGCGGCATCGCGCGCGGGGCGCACCTCTTCCCCGTCCGCAGGCAGCGGCGCAGCGGCTTGCCCGTTGCTGGCGATACCCAGCTTGATCGAACCCACCGTCACCACATCACCCGGCATGAACGAACGGCGTCCGGCGAGCGGCTCGTCGTTGAACAGCACCGGCGCCGTGTCCGGGCCGCCGTGGTTCTGCACCGTCACCGCAAGCGCGCCGACTTGCAGGCACACCTGGCGCGCGCCGATCTCGCGATCGGGCAGGATCACTTCGCAATCCGCCGCCGTGCCAACCCAGTTGGCGCCACGCGCGAGCGACATCGTGCGGCCGTACATCGGCCCGCTCAGGAAGCACAGGTTCCACGGCGAGGCCACCGCTTCCTGGGGCGCTGCGCGCAACCCTGGCGCGCCGGCATGCGCATCAAGGGTGCTCGTTTGCATTCGGCGGTCCTGCGGTCGGCTTCGGCGCCTCGGCGGCGGGATCCTTCGGCGGCGGGGGCAGCGGCGCGCCGAGCGGCGTGCCCGGCAGCGGCTTCGGGGCGAGTGGCACGAGACTGTCGTTATCCGGCGCGCGGTACATGGCGAGACCGCTCGCGTCGGGCACGCTGTCGAAACTGGGATTGACCGGCGAGCCGTCGGGCGCATACATGGTCGCGTTGCTGACGATGCGCGGCGTGAGCAGATAGAAGCGTTCCGAGTGCTGGCCGTTCTTGTCCGTGTACCTGAACAGGCTGCCGATCAGCGGAATCTCCGACAGCCACGGCACGCCGCTCTTGTTGAGCTGCACCTGGTCGTTGTTGAAGCCGGCGATCAGGAGGCTCTTGCCTTCGTCGATCATCGTCTTCGTCACGATGTTGCGCTGCTGGATCACCGGCACGTTCGACACGCTCTGGTTCGGCACGATGTTGCCGTCCTGAATGTCGAGCGACATCATCACGCTTTGCGCGCTCGCGCCGCTCGCGTCATGCGTGCGGTCGTCGACGATCAGCGGCGTCACCTTGATGCTCGTGCCGCTCGTCACGCTGTAGAGCGACGAATCCTGATAGCCCTGCACCTGCACGTAGAACTGCGTGAGGTTTTCGAGAATCGCTTCGGTATTGTCGAGCGCGAGCACCTTCGGCTTCGAGTGCAGCTCGGCGTGGCCGGTCTGCTGCAGCGCATTGACGCGCGTGAGCAGATAGTTGCGCAGCGCGCCGCCGATCGATGCGGTCAGCGCAATGCCCGTCGGCATGAAGGTGCCGGTCTGCCCGGCTTCGGTCGAGCCGGTGCCGAACGTGAGCGGCGGATTGCCGCTGGTGCCGTACTGCGTGTTGCCGTTGAGCGGGTTCTCGCCGTTGCCGATCTGGATATCGCCGTGCGTGGTGTGCAGGCGCCAGTCGATGCCGAGGCTGTCGAGCGAGTTCTCGTCGATGTCGATGATCGTCACGTTGATCTCGACGATGCGCGGACGCACGTCGAGCTGATCGATCAGCGCCTGATAGCGGTGCATGTTCTCAGGCAGATCGCGCACGACGACCGCGTTGATCGCCGCGTCCGCTTCGATCTGCGGCAGCGTGTCGGTGCCGCCCGCATCGCGCAACAGCGGCGAGCCCTCCGCGGCGCTTCCGCCTGCCGCTGCGTAGCCGCTCGAACGCACGCCGCCGGCGACATCCGGGAATTCGATGCGCGGCACGTCGATCGTCAGGCCCGAGCCGAGCTTGACCTGCCGCGCAGCTTGCCCAAGCGGCGCGCCGACGCCGCCGGCGCTCGTACCACCCGTCTTGCCGAAGAGCCGGCGCATCATCGTCGCCACGCCAGGGATCACGACTTCCTTGCCCGAGCGGTTGATCGTGAAGTCCGAGGCCCAGCCGTATTTCAGGCGAAACGCGCGGATGTCCGCGTTCTGACCGTTCGACGCGGGGTCGCCCACCGTGCTGACCGCCTGTCGCACCAGCTCGACATAGCGGCGCGGCCCGGATACGTAGACGCTGTTCGCGCGGTCGTTGATGACGAGCGCAAAGCGCTTGTCGACGATCTGCATGGTTTGCAGCGCCTGGCCGACCGCGCTCGCCGAGTTCGGGGGAATCGGGATCACCTGCGTCTGCGACTGGTCGGCGGGATCGATGTAGAGAAACGAGCCGTCATAGTACCAGGCGAGGCCATAGGTCGCGCAGACCGTGTCGAGCGTTTGCTGCGGCGAGCCGGAGAAACGCCCGCTGATGGTGCCGTCGATCTTCGAATCCACGATCGCCGTGACACCTTGCGACGACGCCAGTTCGCGAATGAAATCGGCGATCCGCTTGCCGTTCGCGACGATCGTGAAGGGCCGGTTGCGCCAGCGCAGCTCGGCCGCGCGCGCGGGTTGCGCAAGCGCCATGAAAAGCGAGACCGACAACAGTATGGACGCGACGAACACCATTGCGGCGGTCTGCGCACGCCGTCTCTCGAACGATCGCGAAGCTGCACGAACGTGCATCAGGACACTCCCATGGAAAACACGAATCCCCGTTCCAGCGCCTGCTGAGCAAAGCGCAGCACCTCGCCGCCCAACCAGCCCGACAACAGCACGAGCGCGACCATCACCGCGATCAACCGCACCGCGATGCCGATGCTCGCGTCCTGCACCTGCGTCACCGCCTGCAGAATCGCCACGACGAGCCCCGTGACCGTGGCGATCGCGACGATCGGCAGCGACAGCAGCAGCACGAGCATCAGCGCCTGACGCGTGAGATCCAGAATCGTCGAGCCGGTCATCAACTGCTCCCGCGCACTTGCGCGCCTGCGCCGGCGATGCCGTTATCCGGCGGGTTCTTGACCCAGCCGACCGTATGCAACTGCACGTCCTCCTCGATCTCCTGATACGAGAGCACCGGCAGATCCGGCAGCACCGGCTCCAGAATCGTCTTCACGTAACGCCGCGCGCCGAGCGCAACCATGACCGCGAGACGCGCGCCTGGCTGGGTGCCCGCGGGTGTGCCGGCTTGCGTGCCCGTCAGGCCGGTCAGACTCGCGATGCCGCGCACCTGCTCGCAGATGTCCTGTTTCACATCGCTCGGCAGCGCGAGGAAGTTGCCCTGCTTCGTGCGCATCACCGCGCCCTCGACGCGCTCCTGCAAGTTCTGCTCGAACAACACCACGCGCAACTGGCGGCTCGCGCCCGCGTAGCGGTCGGTGATCATGCGCCGCAAGTCGATACGCACCAGCTCCACGAGCGCGATGACGTCGTCCGGTTCGTTCGGCGCCCATGTGATGAGGCTTTCGAAAATCACCCGCAGGTTGCGGATCGGCACCTGTTCGCCGAGCAGGCGCCGCAGCACTTCGGTCACGCGCTGCAGCGGCACGAGGCGCGTCAACTCGCCGATCAGCTCCGGATGGTCGCGCCGCACCAGATGCACGAGCGCCTGCGTTTCCTGGATGCCGAGCAACTCGTCCGCGTGCTGGCGCACGATCTGCTCGACGTGCGCCGCCAGCACGGCTTCGTTGTCGAGATACCGGCCTTCGGGCGGCTCGCCGTCGGCGGTGCGAATCCAGAGCGCCGTGGTGAACGGGCCGAAGGCTTCCGCGGCCTGCCGCTCGGCATCCTCCGGCAAGGGCGAGACGCCGTCCCAGAGGAGCCAGCCCGGCTTCACGGCGCCGCTCGAGGCCAACACGTCCTGCAAATAGATGCGGTAACTCGCGGCGGGCGCCGCATCGTCGTAGTTCAGCGTCATGCGTGGAAACACGGTGCCGACGTCGGCATCGACGCGCGCCTTCGCGCTGGCGAGCGCCGCCTGCAGGCGGGCGAGATTCAGCTCCGCGCGCAAGTCCTCGGCAAGCGTCACCGCGATCAGCGACGTCACGCCCGCGTGCTGCGTGCTTTCGCTGCCGCCCGCCTCGGCCGCTTCTCCCACGCGCCCGGCGATGCTGATGAGATTGAAGGCAGGCAGCGTCGTCTTGCGCCGCAGTTGCAGCACGGCAAAGGTCCCGAGCCCGAACGCCAGCAGCGCGAACGACCACTTCGGAAAACCCGGCACGGCGAGGAAGCCGAGCAGCACGAGCGCGGCGATCAGCAGCGCGCGCGGATGCGCGCCGAGCTGCTCGCCCAGTTGTTCGCCGAGCTGGCGTTCGCGCGCATCGCGTGTGGCGACACGGGTCGTCACGATGCCGGCCGCGATCGACACCAGCAACGACGGAATCTGCGACGCCATACCGTCGCCGACCGTCAGGATCGCGTAACGTTGGAGCGCTTCGCCGATGCTCATGCCGTGCATCAGCGTGCCGACCGCGAGTCCGGCGACGATATTGATGAACGCGATGACCAGCCCGGCGATGGCATCGCCTTTGACGAACTTCATCGCGCCGTCCATTGCGCCATGCAGTTGCGACTCCTGCTCGAGCCGCTCGCGGCGATGCTTCGCTTCGTCGGCATTGATGATGCCGGCGCGCAGGTCCGCGTCGATACTCATCTGCTTGCCCGGCATCGCATCGAGGGAGAAGCGCGCACCGACTTCGGCGACCCGCTCCGAGCCTTTGGCGATCACGATGAACTGCACAACCGCGATGACCAGAAACACGACGCCGCCGACCACGACGTTGTTGCCGACGACCAGCCGCCCGAATGCATCGATCACATGGCCCGCGTTGGCGTGCAGCAGAATGAGCTTGCACGACGCGATGTTCAGCGCGAGCCGGAACAGCGTGGTGAACAGCAGCAACGCCGGAAACGACGAGAAGCTCACGGCCGAAGGCACATAGGTGGAGACGGTCAGCAGCACGACGCTGACGGCGAGATTGACCGAGATCATGCCGTCGAGCGCGACCTGGGGCAGAGGCAGGATGAAGAGTGAGACGACAGCGACGATGAAAGCCGCGAGAAACAGGTCGGCGCGCGGCGACGCGGCGGCAAGCCGCTTGCCGGACATGCCGCGGCCAGCAGTGAACATCCGCTGCCAATCGCGCGGAAGCGCCTTCGGATAGGCCATCGTTTCTAATCGACTCCCTGTACGTGTGCTGTACGGCCGCTCAGAGGCGGCACGCAGGTAAGAACCCGGTGCTGGGGAAATGCTTGCCTTTGCGCGTGTTTAGTATTGCTATTCGCGCATAGCCGCGGACTCTTTCTGCAGACGAGTTTACTGGGCCGGCAATCGCTATGAACGCGCTCGCCTCGTAGCCGGAGCCAGTCGACACAGCCCTTTGGTGCAGGTGCACTACGAAACGGGGCGTGAGCCTCAAGGTTCACGTGGCCTGGTATTTGCCCACTTGTTTTTCAATTGCTCTTTTTCTGGCCGGCCGATTTATCTACGTTATTTCGTAGCGGCCAATTAGCAATGCGTCGGCCACCGGCGCATTGCGTCATTTTTTGAATTCATCGGAAATAAATGACGTCAGCACGACGCATTTACAATTCGACCTGGAATAAATGACCGAATGCCCGTTTACAAAGTCAATGCCGACCGGCAAACCCACTATTCCTCCGGAGCCAAACGCGCCGCCATATAAGCTAATTGAGCGCGATTTTCGACATTGAAAGTATTTTGCAAGATTTTGATGTGGTAATTGACCTTATGCAGCGAGGTTTGCAGTGCAGTCGCGATCTCCTGATCCGACAGGCCTTTGACGAGCCGGTCGAGCACGGCCAACTGCTCGTCGACCAGCCTGATGTCGCGCGCGCTACGCGAACGCGCCTCGATGTAGGGCTGCGCGAACCGGTGCACGGTCAGGCTGACGGCAAGCGCCGCGCCCATCACGCGGTCGTCGATCCAGTCAGTGTCGTGCGCCTCCGACGTGAGACTCACCGCGACCCGCAAGTCCCTGCGCGGCGCCGACAAGCCGAAGATCACGCCGCTATTCATCCCGTGCGCGCGCAAGCTCGCTGAAAGCATGGCCACCTGGCGATCGGCTCCGCCCGCCATTTCCGCTTCGAACCGGTCCGCCCGCCATACGACCGGAAAGCCGCTTTGCCGCACCGCCATGAAACGCGGATCGACTTCGTAGAGGAGGGCTTCCATGTACGGTTGAATGAACGAAGCCGGTGTCAGTTCGCGCATCAGATACGCGCGCAATACGCGCCGGCCGATCATTTCGAAAGCCATGTAATTCAAGGTGCTGAAGCCCACCTGTCTGAGCCGGTCATGGCATCCGGCAAGGTCGGCTGCGCGGCTTGCGGCATCCGCCTTGGGGTCGTGCTGTTGAGAATAAGCAAGCAGGTCGGCCTGTGAAAACCATTCAAGCGCCGGGAATCCGTCATTCGGTGTCATTGGGGGTTGCCTCGATGTGTATTGCCTCGTACAAGGACCCCGTACTTGCGTTTTTCAGTGAGTGCCTATTCAGTTGATTTTCTTTCCTATTATTATTACTTAATATTACTCGTGCGAACGCAGTTCTGTACAATTCCTCGTTCGCGTTGTGGATAACTGCATTCTGTTGTTGTATTCGCGTCGCGCGGCATCGAAAGTCATGGCTTATTCGCCACTCGCTCTTTTCATGTTCGTCGCAAGCGGGATATCGATCAGAGGCCCTATATGTATAGCGTCGAAATACGCGAGGACGAGCCGGTCGCAATGCCTCGTTCCTGTTCGGCTCATCGTTCGCAGGAGATAGCGCCTGCTCGCGAGCGCCTGATCGAAGTCGTCTGGTGCAACGATCCCAGGCAGGCTGTCGTCGCGCAAAAGCACGCGCCGCGTCTTGGCGTGGCCGCGGCGCTCGCCAGCGCGCAAAGCGCGGCCGAGCGCAACCGGATGGTCACGAGCCTGCTCAACCTCACGGGCTTTTCCACCTTCGCCTACTTCGCCCTCGAAATCACACGCGAGCGTGTCGAACGGCTCTTCCTGCACGAAGCATTCGTGCCCGCAACCTATCGCGGCGACTATGTTCGCGAGCGTCATCACGAGATCGATCCGCGCACGCTCGGCACACGTCTGTGCAACGTGCCGATGGTATGGGATCTGCAAAATCTGCGCCGCCAACGCGACGCGTCGGAACGCGAGGCCGCGTCGCGTGCGGCGCTCGACGGTTTCCTGCAGACCATGCAGGAAGACGGCATGTGCAGCGGCATCATGTTCGCGATGGCGATTCCCGGCACCCGCCTGCACGCGTTCATGAGCTTCACCGCGCCCCGTCGCAACCGCGACTGGATCCTCTCGACGACCATCGAACAGGCGCTGTCGATCGGGCTCTCGGTGCACAAGTTCGCCTCGCCGCAACTGATTGCGGCGGCACGCGAGCACGCGACCGACTGGCTCACCTCGTTCGAGCGCGAACTGCTGACGGGCATCGCCGAAGGCGCCTCCGACAAGGAAATCGGCCGCCGCCTCGACACCAGCACCCACAACGTGGACTACCACTTGCGCAAGTTGCGCAAGCGGTTCGGCGTCGCGAATCGAATCGAACTCACCTACCTCACGTCGAAGCTGGAGTTGATCTAGGCGAGCCGCCGAATGACCCGGCGAACTCCGGCATGAGCTGGAAGCGAAAGAATTTGCGGCGCCGCTTCTGCTTCCGCTTCCGCGGTCAAACGGTCACGTCGACGGCGGCGGTCCATCTGCCACGATGTGCTCGCGCGCACGCGCGATATCGAGGGTCTCCTGGTGGAACTCCGCAAGCGACTTGCGGTGCGTGACACTGACAATCGCCCCGTTCGGCAGTCGTTCGGTCAACAGGCGATACAGATGCGCTTCGTTCTCAGTGTCGAGCGCACTCGTTGCTTCGTCGAGGAACACGTAGTCAGGCTTGTGCATCAGCACGCGCGCGGCCGCTAACCGCTGCTGCTCGCCAGGAGAAAGCACGCGCCACCAATGGTCGGATTCGTGCAATCGGCCGACGTAGCCTTCGAGCCGGCACAGACGCAGCGTCTCGTCACATTCCTCGTCGCTGAAGTCGGTAGCCGCCGAGGGGTAGGCGAGCGCAGCCTTCAAGGCGCCAACCGGCAGGTAGCTCTGCTGCGGGACGAACATCATGCGCGCGTTCACAGGGGCGTCGATCGCGCCGTTGCCGAACGGCCAGAGACCCGCCAGCGCACGCAACAGCGTGCTCTTGCCTGAGCCGGACGGCCCGCATACGAGCCAGCGCGAACCGGGCTTGACGGTGATGTCGCGCACGCTCGCGAGCGTCTCGCCGTTGGGCAGCGCAAGCGTGAGGTTGTGCGTGGCGAGTTGGCTCTCGTCGACATAGTGCAGGTTGATACCGCCATGCTCGGTGGCGGGCGACACGGACTCCTTCAAATGAGGTAGCTGCATGACGCGCCTGAACTCGCGTAGACGGTTGACCGTTGCGCGCCATTGGACGAGCGTGTCGTAATTGTTGATGAACCACGAAAGCGATTCGCTAACCGAACTGAATGCGTCCGCGATTTGCATCAGTGTGCCGAAACTGAACAGACCCGCGAAATAACGGGGCGATGCCACAGCGATCGGAAAGATTTCGGCAATCTGACCATAGAAATTGAGCACGAAGCTGTAGCGCCGCGTGTACTGCATCACGCGCCACCAGTTTTCTCGAATCCGGCCGAACAGCTCCTGCGCGGTCGATTCCTCGGCCCGCATACCGTCGTAGAACGCGATCTGCTCGGCGTTTTCGCGCACACGGATCAGGCCGAACCGGAAATCCGCTTCGACACGTTGCAACTGGTAGTTGATCGACACCAGCGGGTGACCCACCTTGTTTGTCAGGAGTGAGCCGCCAATCGCGTAGACGATGGCTGCCCAGAGCATGTAGCCAGGAATCTGGACAGGCGTGCCGCCAACCATGACGGCCAGCGCGCCCGCCGTGCTCCATAGGACGGTCGAAAACCAGACGAGTGTTTCGAGCGTCGAGAGCAGGTCGAGTGTGAGCGAAAGTGTGGTGGTGGCGAATAAATCGAGGTCGACGGCGATCCGCTGGTCGGGGTTGTCGGTGAGACGGTCGCGCTCGATGCGATAGAAGGTGGCGTCGCCCAGCCATTCCTGCAGGTAGCGCGTGGTCAGCCACTGGCGCCATCGGAAGCCAAGCATCTGGCGCAGATAGCGGTTATAGACGGAAAGCGCGACGAATGCGAACGCGAGCGCGCTGAAAAGAAGCATCAGCTGGGGGAACTCGCGCACATTCCTGCCTTCCAGCGCGTTGTAGAAATCGCGGTTCCACGTGTTCAACCTGGCGTTGATGCCGACCAGAATCAGGTCGATGGCGATGATCGTGATCAGCAGGCCCCACGCGGTTCTGCGTTCCTCGGAGACCCAGTACGGTCTGATCAGGCTCCAGGCTGAGACACTGTCGGGTCGCCCGGATGCAGGGCCGGAAGATCGGTTGCTCATGAGCGCCCCTTAACGCGCAGCGAATGCGGACCGAGTGCACGGGGTGATTGTCCGACTCGTGCATGTATGGCGCTCTTGTGACAGCGTATGCGAGCGCGCTTTCGAGCCTGGTCAGGTGCATCCGGCGGACATGGAGATGATTGTAAGGAGGCGTTCGCAAGTGCATTGAAGTCAACTTCGCGGCGTGGGGTGGATCAGGCGTTTGAGTGAGAAGAAGGCGCCGCGCGGTTTCACCGCATCAAGCGACTCAACGCGAACACGTAAATTGCCGATACGGCGAGTTGAGCGATGGTGACAGGCAGGCCGTAGCGCAAGAACCTGGCGAACGTGACCGGCTTGCCCTGTCGAGCGCAAATGCCGGCGGACACGATGTTCGCGGACGCGCCGATGAGCGTTGCGTTGCCGCCCAGCGTCGCGCCGAACATCATGCCGACGAACACCGGAATGGCGGCAGGCGGCCACTGCGTGAAGTGATCGGCAAGCGCCGTTTCAGGCACCACCTCCGCCGCCACAAGGTAGCCTTTGATCATCACGATCGACGCTGCCGCCACAGGCACGTTTGCCAACAGGCTCGACAGGAAGCCGATGCCGGCGATCATCGCCAGCGCGACGAGCGTGAGCCTCGCGCCGAGCAACTGATAGAGCCTCAGCGACATCACCTGAAGCAGCCCGGTCTTTGCGACCGCCTGCACGAGGCAGAAGATGCACGCGAGGAACACGAGCGTCTTCCAGTCGACGTCGCGCAGCACGTTGTCGACCGGCTCGACCTTGGCTGCGTAGGCGACCAGCAACGCCAGCGCACTGGCAATCAGTGCGACCGCCGGAGGGGCGAGGCCCGTGGGCAGGTCTTCGCCGAAGACGAACAGAATCACCATGGTGGCGAGCACGGCGAGCGAGAGGCCTGTGTAGATGGGCCGGTCGAGCCGTGCGGGCGGCGCACGAGGCGGCAAGGTTCGCCGCAGGCGCCACACATCCCCCATCAACAGCGGCAGCAGCGCAATGATGATGACCAACGAGATCAGTCCGCCCAGGCTCACGCGCTGCAGATAGGTTCCGAAGGTCATGCCGATCGAACTCCCGACGAGGAACGTCGCCGGGTCGCCCACCAGCGTCAGCAGACCGGCGGAGTTGCTCACGATGGCGGTCAGCACCATGGCCGGCACGAAGTCCGTTTCCAGGGCGACAGCGACGCGGATGATGATCGGCGCCAGCAGGATCACCGTAGTCGCGTTCGGCAAGAACGCGCACACGGGCGCCACGATCGCGATCAGCAACAACAGGAAGCGCCGGCCGCTCCCGCCGGTCGCCTGCAGGTATAGGTCGCCGATCAGCTCGAAAAGGCCCGTGGTCGCCAGGATGCGCGCGACAACCATGCCGCCGAACAACAGACCGATAGGTCCAGCCGAGCTTCGGGTTGCGCCGAGGAGGTCTGCTGCGCTCAGGATGCCGAGTGCGAGCAGAATGCACACGCCGATCAGGGCAGCAACGGCCATGTCGACCACATTGAAGGCGATCGCCAGGATGACGGCAGAGAATACGGCGACGACGATGTAGATTTGCAGTTCGCTCATGCCGATATTCCCCTGACCTATCGCATCGGCGGCGCGTACATCAATCCGCCCTGCGTCCAAAGCCGATTCAGCCCGCGTTCGAAACCAAGGGCGCTGCTGGGTCCGAGGTTGCGATCGAAGATCTCTCCGTAATTGCCGACGCTTTGCAGCGCGCGCAGCGTCCACCCGGCGTCGACGCCGATCGTGCTGCTGACGTCGTCGGCGGGGATTAGCGCGCGCTCGACGGCCGGCTCGTGCATGCGCGCCTGCAGGTTTTCCCGGGTCACGCCGATCTCTTCTGCGCTAACGAGCGTAAACAGCACCCAGCGCACGAGAATCAGCCAGCTCGCGTCATCGCTGCGCACGACCGGTCCAAGCGGCTCCTTGGAGATTCGTTCCGGCAGAATTGCGTAGGCTTGCTGGCCGGCCGGCGCTCGCAGGCTCGCCGCGGCAAGCTCCGAGGCATCGGCCGTGTATGCGCTGCAGCGTCGCGCGAAAAATGCGTCACCGGCTTCGGTGGCGGAATTCAGCACAAGGGGCTTGATGTTCAAGCGGTTCGCCGCCGAATAGGCGAGAAGATGATCTTCACTGTCGGTGCCCTTCTGCACGCATACCGTGGCGTTTCGCAGGCCGGCGACCTTCTGGGGGCCGCCCTTACTTGGGACCATGAATGCCTGACCGTCGTAGAAGAGAATTCCCGCGAACAGCACCTTAAGCGCCCCCTCGCGCAGCAGTGTCCAGGTCGTGTCGCGGGCAAGCAGGTCGATCGTGCCGGTCTTGAGCGCCGGGAACCGGGCCGCCGCGGTGAGCGGAACGAAAACGACGCGCCCGGCGTCACCTAGCGTTGCCGCGGCGACGGCTCGGCAGAAATCGACGTCGATGCCCGACCAGCGCCCGGAGCCGTCCTGGGCAGAAAATCCCGCAATGCCCTCGCTCACGCCGCAGCGCAGGGCGCTACGTGCCTTCACCCTGGCGAGCGTGTCGCCGTCCGCCGCGTGTACCGACGTTGCCGCGGCGCAAAACGTCAGCAGACCGGTCAGCAAGATTGCCCCGACGATGCCGCGCGCGTGCACCATGGTCCCCTCCCAAAGGCTTGCGTTCGATTGCGTGCGGCACCGAGCGTTGAACCTTCTTCGATATTGGCCAGCGTTTCGCTCTATCCTGGACGGGCGGAGATTCTCTCGCCGAGACGAGAATTCCAATATGGTCCCGGACGCGAGGCGTGGCAATTGGACTTTGGGCCCATGAGCGGCCAGGTGCCTGTGCGTCATCCGGCCTTTGGCGGACCGATGCCCGAACCGGGACCGCCGCCGGGAAATCCAGGACGAAGTCTCCCGGCAGGATGATGAATGCGTCGCTTGATGCCACTCCTGTGCGCCTGAAATTCAGACCGCTGCGCCGGTGCCGCCTGTTTTCACGATTGCCCCGGTACGGGTGGCTTCGGCGATCGCTTCGACAATGCGCAGGTTTTGCAGACCATCGTAGACCGCGACGAGCGGTTGTGCGGTTCCGGCGATCACGTCGCAGAAATGCGCCAGTTGCCGTTCGAGCGGGTCGGCGCGATCGATATCGGCCACGCTGGTTTCGAACGGCTTGAACCACGAGCGGTCTTCCTTGCGTGCGTATGTCTTGAGGCGCATGGTCGGCACCGACAGCGAGCCCATGTCGCCGGCGATGACATAGCAGTCTTCGTCGTCGTAGCTCGCATAGTTGGTGTTTTCCTGCGACGTCTGCTCCCAGCTGCGCGCCGACCCTGCGGTATCGGACAGCATGAACGTGCCGAGCGCGCCGTTCTCGAAACGCAGGTTGATGGCCACCGTGTCCTCGACCGGAAACCCACGCGTCGCATTCGACGACAGCGCCTGCACGGCGACGATCTCACCGCACAGCGAACGCAGATTGCCGATCTCGTGAATCATGTTGATCAGGACCGGGCCGCCGCCTGCTTCGCGTCGCCACGGTGCGACGTCGAAATAATCATCCGGCTTGTAGAACACGGCGCTGCCCATCACGGCGACGAGCTTGCCGAGCCGGCCTTGCTGAATGATCTCGCGCGCTTTCGCAAGGATCGGGCTGTGCGCGCGATGATGACCGACGAGCATCGGCACCCTGGCGCTGTCAACCGCGGCCCGCAGGCGCTCGCCTTCCTCCTGCGTGTGAGCAACCGGCTTTTCGATGAGCGCAGGCACGCCGGCGGCGACGCATTCCAGCGCCTGCTCGACATGCAACGGGTTCGGCGTGGCGAGTACCACGCCGTCAGGACGGTTATTTGCGAAGAGTTCGCCGAGCGAGCGGAACAGCGGCACGTTGGCGTTTGCAGCGACTTCGGCTGCGCCGGGCCCCGGATCGACGATGGCCGCCAACTGGCAGCGGGTGCTCGCCTGGATCAGTTCGATATGACGTCGGCCGATGGCGCCCGCGCCGGCTACAGCAAGCTGGATTTGTCTCATGATGTTCGCGTTTCTCTTGCGTTCGGTCCGTTAAGAGTAGGTGTGTCGCCTGAGGTATCGGAGGCCATCCTCATGTTCGATGTCAGGTCCGAGGACGCTCCATGCGCTGCGCATGGAGCAATTCACACTCGGATGACCGGAGTCCTCGCCGACGCCTCGCTGCGGTCCACGTCGAGCCGGCGCTCAGAGTGGCCCGTATGTCGTATCGAGTACCGCAAGGGTCGCCTCGCGAAGCTTCAGCGCACGCTCAGTGGCCTTGGCCGTCTTCGCCCAGCCGGCCATCGGCACTTCGATGCTGATCGGCAGATCGTCCGGCAGCGCGCGCAGGATTCCGGCGAGATCGAGGCCACCCTGACCTGGCATCAGCCGCTCGCAACGCGCCTGATAGAGCAGCGTGTCGAGGTCCTTCGGACGCTCGGCGGGCGCGTCGCAGAACTGCAGGTAGCGGAAGTATTCGCGCGGCAACGCACGCAGTTCGTCGGTCGAAGAACCCGCGCGATCGAAATGGAGCGGATCGATCAGCAGGCCAGCATTCGCCTTCCCCGCCGCATTCAGGATACGCGCGGCCTGCGTGATGTCCCTGGCGTCGGTCCATGGCATCGGTTCGATCGACGGGCTCAGGCCGAGGGGCGCGGCAAGGTCACATAGCTTCGCCAGGTTATCGGCGGTTCGAGCTTCATCGGGATCGTTGCCCGCGACGAGCACGTAGCGCGCACCAAGCACGGCTGCCGTTTCGAGCATCGCCTTATAGGCCGCCACGTCGGTATCGGGCTTGAGGCGCAGGATCTCGGCATCGAGCACGCGCAGGCCGGTATCCTTCAGGCACGCCAGCGTCTCGCGTCTCAATGGCGTATCACCGATGAAGTCGTAACGCACCTCCTGATCCGTGGCGGGCAGAAGCCGCAGGCCCACGAAATCGTAGCCGGCGTCAGCTGCGCACTGGACCATTTGCGGCGGTGTCAATTCGATCACCGTGAGTGCGGCGAGCGACAACGGGCGGCGATTCTTCTGTGACATGTCTTATGTCGTCTCCACAATTGACCTGCTTGGGAAAGGCGTCCTGCGGCTTATCGGATGCCGCTTGGGGTCGCGTGCTCGATCAGTGCCGGCATCGATATTGACACAACTCCGCGACACGTGGAATAGTATTCCACAATAATTGGAACAGTATTCCAGTCGGCGTTTACCCGTCGTCAACGCCCAAAGGAGGCACATATGGCAAGCACTTCGCAGGAACTCAGCTTTTCGGGCGTGCTGGATCGAGGTTTGGCAATCGTCGAATTGCTGGCGGGAAGCGCGGATGGCTTGCCGCTGAGCGCTATCTCCGACGAGTTGCGGATTCCTCGCAGTGCGACCCACCGGTTGCTGACGTCACTGTGCGGTCATGGCTACGTACGTCAGGAAGAGGAACGCGGGACGTACGTCCTGACATCGAAGCTTCAGGTGCTTGCCTTTCGCCATCTGTCGGCGAGCGGATTCGTCGATGCTGTCCAGCCAGTGATCAACCGGCTGGCGATGGACACGGGCGAACTCGTGCGGCTCGCGGTCGCGGACAACGGGCAATTAACGTGGGTGGCCCGCGCGCAGGGCGCCCGCTCCGGACTTCGTTACGACCCGGACATGGGCATGGAAGCCAAACTGTCCTGCTCGGCGACAGGCTATGCATGGCTCTCCTGCATGAGCGATGAAGAAGCACTCGCCCTTGTCGAAGCGCAAGGTTTGGGCATGCCCGATGAGTTCGGCCCCGCCGCGCCGCAGACGGGTGCGGAAGTTCTGGAACGCGTTGCATTGGCCCGTCAGCGGGGGTACGCGGTCGCGGTCCAAACCTTCACGGACTGGATGTCCGCGGTGGCCGCGCCCCTCGTGCACCCGGTCAGCGAGAAAGCGATTGGCGTGGTGAGCGTGGCGGGGCCGGTATCTCGCCTGACCGAAGCGCGCCTGCACGAATACGCACCGCTCCTTCTGGAAGCCGCAGAGGAAATCAGTCGACTCATTCCCGGGTCGCCATCGCTGATGAACCCGGCCATGGCGGCATTCAACGCCCGGCAAAGTCTGGTCTCGTAGCGACTGTGCGAATGGATAGCCCCACACAGATGACTTGCGATCTGCTCGTCGTCGGTTCCGGCGCCTCAGGGCTCGCCGCCGCCGTTACAGCGGCGTGGCACGGCCTCAAGGTGGTGGTGGTCGAGAAAGAAGCCGTGTTCGGCGGGGCGACCGCGTGGTCGGGCGGCTGGATGTGGGTGCCGGGCAATCCGCTCGCAAAACGCGCCGGCATCGACGAAGACCCGCAGCAGCCGCGCACCTACCTCAAGAACGAGTTGGGTCATCGCTATGATCCGGAGCGCGTCGACGCGTTTCTCGACAACTGCCCACACATGGTGGCGTTCTTCCACGAGCACACCGCGCTCAAGTTCGTCGACGGCAATCAGATTCCAGACATTCACGGCAACGTTGAAGGCGCTGCCACGCAGGGCCATCAGGTCATCGCCGCGCCTTATGATGGACGCGAACTCGGGCCGCTCATCGAGCGTCTGCGCAAGACGATGCGCGAGACCTCGTTCATGGGCATGCCGATCATGGCCGGCGCGGACCTGATGGCATTCCTCAGCATGACGCGCTCGCTCAAGTCGTTCATGCACGTGACGAAGCGCTTCTCGCGGCACCTGCTCGATCTGGCGCGATACGGCCGTGCGATGCAACTCGTCAATGGCGTGGCGCTGATTGGACGGCTCGCGAAGTCGGCTGAGGAGTTGGGCGTCACGCTGATGGAATCCGCACCGGCAAAGCGTTTGATTATCGAGAACGGTGTCGTGCACGGCGCAATAGTCGCGACAGCCACGGGTGAGATCGGGATTCGTGCGACGAAGGGCGTCGTGCTGGCCGCGGGCGGCTTCCCCAATGATCTAACGCGACGCAAGGCGCTATTTCCGCGCACCCCGACCGGTCGCGAGCACCTCGCATTGCCGCCTGAAAGCTGCTCGGGTGACGGCATCAGCCTTGGCGAATCGGCCGGTGGTGTGCTCGTGACGGACGTCGCATCGCCCGCGGCGTGGGCTCCCGTATCGAGAGTCAAGCATCCGGACGGAAGCATCGGCCACTTTCCGCACATCATCGACAGGGCGAAGCCCGGGGTGATCGGCGTGCTCGCCGACGGCAAGCGCTTCGTGAACGAAGCCGGCGGATACTACGACTACACCTCCGCGATGGTCACAGCCGTACCGGAAGGTCAGGAAGTCGCCTCATGGCTCATCTGCGATCATCGCTTCCTGCGTCAATATGGCCTCGGCTATGCGCGGCCCTTCCCTGTTCCGGTCGGATCGCTGGTCCGCAACGGTTATCTGCAGCGCGGCTCGACGATCGAAGAACTCGCGACACATTGCGGCATCGCCCCCGACGCGCTCGCCGCGACCGTCAAGGCCTACAACGAGTACGCCCGTCGCGGTGAAGATCCGCAATTCGGCCGCGGCTCGACGCCCTACAACCGCAAAGGCGGCGATCCGTTGCATACGGGACCGAACCCCTGCGTGGCGCCCATCGAGCATGGACCGTTCTACGCAGTGAAAGTCTTCCCGGGCAGCTTCGGAACCTTCGCCGGCCTGAAGACAAACGGCTCGGCCCAGGCGCTCGATCGGAACGGCAAGGCGATTCCCGGCCTCTATGCGGTGGGAACGGACATGGCCAGCGTCATGGGCGGCTTCTATCCGTCGGGCGGCATCAATCTCGGCCCGGCAATGACCTTCGGCTATGTGGCGGCCCGCCATGCCGCGGGCGCGATGAACTATGAAGACGGTTCGAGCGACGCACCGGCGGCTTCGCAAGATCTGCATTGAGCGGCTTCAACGCGGCGCGCCGAGACGACTGCCTCCACACCTCGAGCAGACAGCTTCCGCTAAGCCCTCGCAGGCGCAACGAACGAAAACTGCGCTGGTGGGCGGCTATTCCGGTCTTTGATGATCTCGCACTAACGAGCTTCCGCCTGCAAGACTCGAATCAATTTGGAGCGGCTACTGACGTCGAGCTTCTGAAACGAACGATCGATATGCGTGCGCACTGTGGTGTACGAGATACCGAGGCGGTGGGCAATTTCCTTGTCTAGCAGGCCCTCCACGATCAGCCCGACCACTTCGCTCTCCCGAGCGGTAAGCTTTTTCAACACACCTTGTGAAATCAGCGGCACATTCGGGCTGGCCGGTTTCGACAGCCCGGCGGCCGTCCGTGCTCGCGCCAGCGCCGCAGTAAATGCTGGTCGAATCAACTCGGCAAGCGCGAGATCGTTGTCCGAAAAGTTGTCGCGCTTTTTGCCACGCCAGATGCGCAAATCGCCGATATTGTCGTTGCCCGACCACGCGAAGACGTCCATACCCCAGTGCAAACCATCGCGGCGCAGAAAATCGTTGAACAGTTCAGTGCGCACGAGTTCAGTTTGCGGAATCACATCGCTTACGCGCACCGCTTGCCGGCAATTCTGCAGCAGCGGAGTCACAGTGTCCCGGTATTGATAGTACTGCTCGTATTCGGACAGATTGTCGTCAGACATGTTGAACGACACGCGGTTGACGAACTCTTTTTTCTCGTCGTCCCAGACGTACGAACCAAGATAATCGGCACGTAGCAGATCGAGCATGCGAACGCCCACTTCCTGCCGCATCAACTGTTCGGGAAGCGCATCGGCCAGCACGGCAAAAATCTCTGAAACCAGTTTGATTTCGCGGGTCGTCAAGTACATATCGGTCGATGAGACTTTAACGTTGCCAGTCGGGAAACGTGGCGACACGTTGCGCACGGAGTGAGCGTCAGGAACGTGTGCCTTCGGGGACAAACTGTGTAATTACGGCGAAGCGTACATGGACAATAGAACGGACTCAAGTCGGGCAACTCACTTGCCGTAAGAGTGTTGGCTGGCATTGGCCGGCAGGCCGGGAAATTGAAACGTTTGCGAGGCGGGAGAAGGCATCTCGTTATACACAAATCGACGCTTCCAGAAACGATGGTGGAATAGCAAAGCAGCCAGAAGGGGGTTGTTAACAATGCGGATTTCGCGTTTACTCTCGGATTTTCGGCATGAAGATCCGAG
>NZ_QHKS01000036.1 GCF_003353175.1 Paraburkholderia lacunae
GACGCCCAGCGCCTCGGCCATTGTCCCAAGCCAGCGCGTGACGTTCGCGAGGCTGATCACGTAGTTGCCGTGATTCTTGAAGTTATCCGGCAGCGCCCAGACCGGCACGCTCTTCGAGCCGGTTTCGGTCAGGAAGAGGAAACGGTCCTCGGTCACCTCGACCGTCAGCGGCGCGCCTTTTTCCTTCCAGTCGGGAATCAGTTCGGTGATCGCGCGCGGATCCATGACCGCGCCCGAGAGGATGTGAGCCCCGATCTCCGAGCCTTTTTCCAGTACGCAGACGCCAATCTCGACGCCTTTTTCAGCCGCCAGCTGCTTCAGGCGGATCGCTGCGGACAGCCCGGCCGGGCCGCCGCCGACGATCACCACGTCGTATTCCATCGACTCGCGCGGACCGTACTGCTCAATGAGACTTGCGGGGGTCATTGATGCTCCTCTTACCGTTAGAATGCTTTTTTCGGGATCGTATTGTGGGCGATCGATTCCTGCACTGCAACCAAATGAACAGAGATTAGCACGATCGTTCTATTTTGTGATGCGGTATTGACCCGTACTGATGGTCTTACCGCACCTGTCAACCGCATCTGCACTACAACCGAACAAGGGAACGACAATGGGCCGTTCGATCAATCTGGAAGGCAAGGTCGCGCTGATTACAGGCGCCTCGAGCGGGTTGGGAAAGCGCTTTGCTCAGGTGTTGTCGCAAGCGGGCGCCAAGGTCGTGCTGGCAAGCCGCCGCACCGAGCGTTTGAAGGAGTTGCGCGCCGAGATCGAGGCGTCCGGCGGCGCGGCGCATGTGGTCTCGCTGGACGTGACGGATTATCAGAGCATCAAGGCAGCGGTCGCTCACGCGGAAACCGAAGCGGGCACGATCGACATTCTGGTGAACAATTCAGGCGTATCGACCACGCAAAAGCTCACGGAGGTCACGCCGGCGGATTTCGAATACGTGTTCGATACCAACACGCGCGGCGCGTTTTTCGTCGCTCAGGAAGTTGCCAAGCGCATGATCATGCGCGGCAACAACGCGCAGAAGCCGTCGTACCGGATCATCAATATCGCGTCGATGGCGGGCTTGCGCGTGCTGCCTCAGATCGGCCTGTACTCGATCAGCAAGGCGGCCGTCGTCCATATGACGAAGGCCATGGCGCTGGAATGGGGCAAGCACGGCATCAACGTGAACGCGATCTGCCCAGGCTATATCGATACCGAGATCAACCATCACCACTGGTCGACCGAACAGGGGCAGAAGCTGGTGTCGATGCTCCCGCGTCATCGCGTCGGCAAGCCGGAGGATCTGGACGGCCTGTTGCTGCTGCTGGCGGCGGACGAGTCGCAGTTCATCAACGGCTCGGTGATCGCCGCCGACGACGGTTTCGGACTGGCCTGAACTCGGCTTGTGCCGCTTTGCGCGCCTTTGTACGGCTCAGCGCCGCCGCGGATCGGCGCACGCCCGAAGATGCGGTTTCATGCGCACGGGTCTTTCCGCACGGCGAGGACCCACGCGATCGTACCTATCCTTGCAGCACCGGCTCACATGCCGGTTTTAACCTCGTTTCAACCCGCAAAAGAAGTGCGATGAGCGATTTTCACGCAGTTTTCGAGATGTCGATGCCGATCCGCTGGGGCGACATGGACGCATTCGGCCACGTGAACAACACGGTCTATTTCCGTTACATGGAGCAGGTGCGGATTTCCTGGTTCGAGCAACTGGGTCTCGCCGGCAGCAACGCTGACGGGCAAGGGCCGGTAATCGTCAATGCGTCGATGGAGTTTCTCAAGCAGCTGCACTATCCCGGCGACGTGATCGGCCGGATGACGGTGGCCACGCCCGGCCGCAGCAGCTTCGACACGGCTTTCGAGCTCGTGCGCGCCGACGACCCCGGCACCGTCTATGCGCGCGGCGCCGCGCGCTGCGTGTGGATCGACTACGCGGCAGGCAAGGCGGTGCCGGTACCCGATCTGTTGCGCGCGACGATCGAGCGCGGCGCGCTGGTCAGAGCGGCTTGATAGCCAAAAATAGCCCGATCCGCCCACCGTCCGGCAGTGTTGCAGGCGGCGCCACGGCGGCCGCGCCTCAGTGCCCGAGCAGACGCTGCAACAGCTCGGTGGCGTTACCCGTATCGTATTTGCGCATCAGCCGTGCGCGGTAGACATCGACCGTGCGCGGGCTGATAGCCAGCGCACGTCCGATCTGTTTGCTGGTTTTGCCGGTCACCAGCTGTGCGGCGATTTCCCTTTCGCGCGGCGTCAACTCGACCGCGACGCGCCGGGTGGCGCTCAGATCCTCGAAGGTCCAGACGCCGACTGCGTGCGGGTCGGCGCGCCGCTGCGCGCGGCCTGTCACATGACACCAGAATAATTCCCCGTTGGCCCGCTTCATGATGCGGTCGTCCGCGTAACTGCCTTGCGCGGTCATGATCGGCGGAATCCGCGCGCCGATCCGCTCGAATTCGTCCTCGGACGGATACAGCACCTGGAACGACTGGCCGAGCAGCGCCTCGCGCGGACAGCCGAATATCGACGCCAACTCGTCGTTGCAGTCTTCGATGATTCGTTCGCGCGACAGCACGAGTCCGATCGGGGCGAGTTGAAACGCGGTTTGGTAATCCAGGGCGGGCATGGTCAGGCGGCAAGTACTTATGTATTTTTGCGTATTGTGCCGTACAGCGCGCCCAGCGTAATCTTTCGGGCACATCACAACGCGGCGAAGCCGTCCGCGGCGGTCATCGGCGCCAATTGTCAGGTCGACCCCGGCCAGGTCACTCCGGGTCAAGTCACCCCCGGTCAGCCCACCCCGGCGGGCAATCCTGGCAATCTGAGCGCACGGCCGGCCGCGGATGACTAGAATGACGTGTCGGGCCAGGGCTCGCCGAACGTCATACCCAGCCGCAACAATCCGGTTTCGGGTTTCCATAAAGGAAGGGACAAACGATGAACAAGGTCTATCCAGGCGCGGCTGAAGCGCTGAAAGACATCGTCAAGGACGGGCAGACGTTTGCCGTCGGCGGCTTCGGGCTGTGCGGCATACCGGAAGCGCTGATTGCGGCACTGCGCGATGCCGGCGTCAAAGGCATCACCTGCATCAGCAACAATGCGGGCGTTGACGGTTTCGGCCTCGGCCTGCTGCTCGAAACGCGGCAGATCAAGAAAATGATCTCGTCGTACGTCGGCGAGAACAAGGAGTTCGAACGCCAGTATCTGGCCGGCGAACTCGAGCTCGAATTCACGCCGCAAGGCACGCTCGCCGAGAAGCTGCGCGCCGGCGGTTCGGGCATTCCGGCGTTCTTCACGAATACCGGCTATGGCACGCTGATCGCCGAGGGCAAGGAAACCCGCCAGTTCGGCGAGAACCACTACGTGCTCGAACATTCCCTGACCGCCGACGTCGCGCTCGTCAAGGCCTGGAAAGCCGACAAGTCGGGCAACCTGATCTATCGCCGCACGGCGCGCAACTTCAACCCGATGTGCGCGATGGCCGGCAGGATTACCGTCGCCGAAGTCGAGGAAATCGTCGAAGTGGGCGAACTCGACCCGGACGCGATCCATACGCCGGGTGTCTTCGTGCAGCGCATCGTGCTCAATGCGCATCCGGAAAAACGCATCGAACAACGCGTCGTTCGCGCGAAAGGAGACTGATCATGGCATGGACTCGTGACGAAATGGCCGCGCGCGCGGCGCGGGAATTGCAGGACGGCTTTTACGTGAACCTCGGCATCGGCCTGCCGACGCTGGTGGCGAACCACGTGCCGCCGGATGTCGAAGTGTGGCTGCAGTCGGAAAACGGCCTGCTCGGCATTGGCCCGTCGCCGACCGAAGACGAAGTGGATGCCGACCTGATCAACGCCGGCAAGCAGACGGTGACCACGCTGCCCGGCTCGTCGATTTTTTCGTCGGCGGATTCGTTCGCGATGATCCGCGGCGGCCACATCAACCTGGCGATTCTCGGGGCAATGCAGATCAGCAAGAAGGGCGATCTGGCGAACTGGATGATCCCGGGCAAGATGATCAAGGGCATGGGCGGCGCGATGGACCTGGTGGCGGGCGTCAAGCGCGTGGTCGTGCTGATGGAGCACGTCGCAAAGGGCGACCAGCACAAGATTCTGGAGGAATGCACGCTGCCTTTGACGGGCGTGGGCGTGGTCGATCAGATCATCACCGACCTCGGCGTGATCGAGGTGACGGACGACGGCCTGAAGGTGACTGAGCTGGCGCCGGGAGTCAGCGTCGAGGAAATCAAGGCGAAGACTGGCGCGCCGCTCGATGTGAGCGCGGTGAGCTGAATGGTGCTGTGAGCGGCCCCGGTCCATGTGACCGGCGCGGCAGGCTTGATCCGAAGCGGGCGAGGCGTGAGTCTCGCCCGCTTTGTTTCATGCGGCGCGTGTTTGTTCCGGGTCGCTCGTCCTAAGCCGTTCGGCCGATCCTTGCCGCGCGGCAAAGCGGTTTACAATCGTTTGCAGCCTGGACGCTCATTCATCCGCTCTGCCTTTGGACCGCGCAGCGCTTTTGCAAGGAATCCCCGATGACCGCAACGTTTGCTTCCGCCGCCGAGCGGCCCGCGCCACGCCAACGTTATGTGCAGTGCGCGAGTCCCGCCGGTTTGCATCGTATTGCCTACACCGAGTGGGGCGATCCGGCCAATCCGCGCGTGCTGGTCTGCGTGCATGGCTTGACGCGCTCGGGGCGCGATTTCGACCGCCTCGCGGCGGAATTCGCCGCCACCTATCGCGTGGTGTGTCCGGATGTGGCGGGGCGGGGCTTGTCATCGTGGCTCGCCAACCCCAACTTCTATGGCGTGCCGCAATACGTTGCCGACACGGTCACGCTGATCGCGCGCCTGAACGTCGAAACGGTGGACTGGTTCGGCACCTCGATGGGCGGCCTGATCGGCCTCGCGCTTGCCGGTCTGCCGGAAACACCGATCGGCAAGATGCTGCTGAACGACGTCGGTCCGCATCTGGAGCCGCAGGCCGTTCAGCGCATCGGTGACTATCTCGGCAAGCCGGTGCGTTTCGAAACGCTGCAGCAAGGCATCGACTACGCCGCGTTGCTCGCGCAGACCTTCGGCCCGCTCACGCCGGACGAATGGCGTGAGATCAACACGCCGCTTTTGCGCGAGCAGGACGGCGGCTGGCAATTCCGCTACGACCCGCGTATCGCGCAGCCGTTTGCCGCAACCAACGAAGAGGCGACGAAACTCGGCGAGGCCGCGCTATGGCATTCGCTGGCGACATTCCAAGGGCCGGTGCTGGTGGTGCGCGGCGAGCAATCGGATCTCCTGTCGCGTGAAACCGTGGCGAAGATGGTCGAGACCGGGCGCGCGGCATCGAGCGTGGAAATCGCCGGCGTCGGGCATGCGCCGGCGTTTCTGTCGGCCGATCAGATCGGCATCGCGAGGCAGTTCTTTATCGGCCCGGCCGCTAACGCGTCATAATATGCAGTTGCGTGCCGCGTCCTCGACGGCGCGCAATGTGGAACGCATCTTCGATCAACGCTCAATCAACCTCAGGATTCTTCATGGCAGTCATTCGTCACCACGTCGGCAAGCGCCTCTCGGAAATCGCCGTGCACAACGGCACCGTGTACCTCGCCGGCCAGATCGCCGAAGACGCGGATCAGGACATCACGGGTCAGACGCGCGAAGTGCTCGGCCACATCGACCGTCTGCTGGCTGAAGTGAACAGCGACAAAGCGCACTTGCTGTCGGTGCAGATCTTCATTTCGGACATGGCGCACTTCGCCGGCATGAACGCCGTGTGGGACGAATGGGTCGCACAAGGCGCCACGCCGCCGCGCGCCACCGTCGAAGCCAAGCTCGCGAACCCGAAGTGCCTCGTCGAAGTGGTCGTGGTCGCTGCGCAGCGCAGCTAAGCCGTTGTTGTTTCTGTTGTTGAAATTCCGTTGATCCGTCCCGCCTCGCGGCACGCCGCACCATGACTACCGAAACATCTGTTCCACCCGCGCCAACGCCTCTTCCTTCCTTCGACGAAGCGATGGCGTTCGTGCGCGAACATGCGGGCGAGGTGCGACTGTCCTCGGGCGAGTTGCTGGCGGATCATGCGGCGGGAACGGCGTCGATCATGCGCACGCTCAACGTCGATCCGCCGGCGGTGCTGGCGGCGGCGCTGTTCGCGCTGACGCCGCATCTGCAAGAACCGGAGCGCGTGATCGCCGACAACTTCGGCGAAGAGGTTGCGCAACTTGTCGGCGACGTGCGCAAGTTGCTGCGCCTCGGCACAGTGAGCTTGCGCGCCGCGCAGAATGCCATTCCCGAAGCCGGGCGTGACGCGCAAGCGGCGCGCCGCCAGCAGGTCGAGGCGCTGCGCAAGATGCTGCTCGCGTTCGCGCAAGACATTCGCGTGGTGCTGATCCGGCTCGCGTCGCGGCTGCAATCGCTGCGTTATTACGCGGCGGCGAAAGTGACGCCGTCGCCGGACGTGGCACGCGAGACGCTCGATATTTATGCGCCGCTCGCCAATCGTCTCGGTATCTGGCAACTGAAGTGGGAGCTCGAAGACCTCGCGTTCCGCTTCGAAGAACCTGCCACCTACAAGCGTATCGCCAAGCTGCTCGACGAGAAGCGTGTCGAGCGCGAAAGCTATGTTGCGCAGGCAATCGAGCGCTTGCAGCAGGAGCTGGCTGCCGCGCATATTCGCGCGGAAGTGAGCGGCCGGCCAAAACATATCTACAGCATCTGGCGCAAGATGCGCGGCAAGGAGCTGGACTTCGCCGAGCTGTACGACGTGCGTGCGTTTCGCGTGATCGTGCCGGACATCAAGGATTGCTACACCGTGCTCGGCATCGTGCACAACCTGTGGCAGCCGGTGCCGAAAGAATTCGATGACTACATCTCGCGGCCCAAGCCGAACGGCTATAAATCCTTGCACACGGTCGTGATCGGCGACGACGGCCGCGCGTTCGAAGTGCAGATCCGCACGCATGAAATGCATCAGTTCGCCGAGTACGGCGTGGCGGCGCACTGGCGCTACAAGGAAGCGGGCACGCGCGGCTACGGCGGCCAGTTCAGCGCCAATGAGAAGTACGACGAGAAGATTGCATGGCTGCGTCAGCTGCTCGCGTGGAAAGACGAAGTATCCGAAGGCGAGCACGGCGAGAAGCGCGCCGCGCAGCCGTGGGAGCAACTGCGCCAGGCCACGCTCGACGACGACCACATCTACGTGCTCACGCCGCAGGCGCGCGTGATTCCGTTGCCGCACGGCGCCACGCCAGTGGACTTCGCGTATCACCTGCATAGCGAACTCGGGCATCGTTGCCGAGGCGCGCGTGTCGACGGCACGATGGTGCCGCTCAATACGCCGTTGCAAAACGGTCAGACGGTCGAGATCGTCGCGGTGAAAGAGGGTGGTCCTTCGCGCGACTGGCTCAACCCGCAGCTGGGTTATCTGCAGAGTCCGCGGGCACGGCAGAAAGTGCGCGCGTGGTTCAATGCGGTCGAAGTGCAGGAGCACATCGCGAGCGGCCGGGCGATGGTCGAAAAAACCTTGCAGCGCGAGGGCAAGACATCGGTCAATCTCGATCAGCTTGCCGCGAAACTGGGCTTCAAGACCACCGACGATCTTTTCTCTGTGGTCGGCAAGGAAGAGTTCAGTCTGCGGCTCGTCGAGCAGGCGCTGCACGATGCGCCGCCGCCCGAGCCTGTTGTCGAAGCGCCGGAGCAGTTCGAGAAGCGCAGCAGCGGCGCGAGCGTCGCGCGCGGGGCTTCCACGGGCGTGCTGGTGGTCGGCGTCGACGCCTTGCTGACGCAATTGGCGCGCTGCTGCCGGCCTGCACCGCCCGATGAGATCAGCGGCTTTGTCACGCGTGGCAAGGGCATGTCGATTCATCGCAGCGATTGCCCGACTTTCCTGCGCATGGCTGAACGTGCGCCGGAGCGCGTGCTGCAAACCGCGTGGTCCGCGGACGTGATGAGCGGCCGCGGCCAGTCCGTCTATCCCGTCGACCTCAGCATCGAAGCAACGGATCGGCAAGGTCTGCTGCGCGATATCTCCGAAGTGTTCGCGCGCGAAAAGATGAACGTGATCGGCGTGAAGACGCAGACGCGTCGCAATGCCGCGTTCATGCAGTTCACTGTCGAGGTGTCGAGTGCCGCGCAGATTCAGCGCGCGTGCACGCTGCTCGGCGAAGTGACGGGCGTGATGCGCGCTTCGCGCAAGAATTGACGCGCGGGGGAGGCGGGCGGATGTGAGCAGGCATTCGCCGGCACGCTTGAGCGTGCGAGTAGAAATTTAAAGTCGATGCATAAAAGTACTTGCCAAGCGGTGTGGGGCTCCATATAATCTCGTTTCTTCAGGCTCGTAGCTCAGCTGGTTAGAGCACCACCTTGACATGGTGGGGGTCGTTGGTTCGAGTCCAATCGAGCCTACCAACGAAAGAGAAATTCCGGTTGTTCCGGGGTTTCGCAAGCTGCAGTAAGCGCCTCGGCGCAAAAAAGGCGAATACGGTTATGACACCGCGAACGTTGACCGAAACCACTTCGGAGCGACGCTAGTCGAGGACCAAGTTCGCCAATGTAGTTTGCAGAAAATGTGAATGCGGCCCCTCGAAAGCGGGGCCGCATTTTTTTTGGCTTATTTGATGGTTGTATGTGCCGCCGCCGGTCGGCACCACGGAGAACACAATGGTTTCGATACGTCTGCCTGACGGTTCTGTTCGACAGTACGAGCATCCGGTGACCGTCGCCGAAGTGGCCGCGTCGATCGGCCCCGGCCTCGCGAAAGCCGCGCTTGGCGGCAAGATCGACGGAGAGCTCGTCGATACGTCGACGCTGATCGATCGCGACGTGGCGCTCGCCATCGTCACCGAAAAAGATGCAGACGGTCTCGACATCATTCGTCACTCTACGGCGCACTTGCTCGCGTACGCGGTGAAGGATCTGTACCCGGAAGCGCAGGTTACGATCGGTCCCGTGATCGACAACGGCTTTTACTACGACTTCGCGTACAGCCGTCCCTTCACGCCGGAAGATCTGGAGAAGATCGAGAAGCGCATGCAGGAACTCGCGAAGAAAGACGAGCCGGTCTCGCGTCGTGTAGTGTCGCGCGGCGAAGCGGTGGACTACTTCAAGAGCATCGGCGAGAAGTACAAGGCCGAGATCATCGAATCGATCCCCGCCATGGACGAAATCAAGCTGTACTCGCATGGCGGCTTCACCGATCTGTGCCGCGGCCCGCACGTGCCGTCCACCGGCAAGCTGAAGGTCTTCAAACTGATGAAGGTGGCAGGCGCCTACTGGCGTGGCGATTCGAAGAACGAACAGCTGCAGCGCATCTACGGTACGGCCTGGACGAAGAAGGAAGACCAGGAAGCGTATCTGCACATGCTTGAAGAAGCGGAGAAGCGCGATCACCGCAAGCTCGGCAAGCAACTCGACCTGTTCCACATGCAGGACGAGTCGCCGGGCATGGTGTTCTGGCACCCGCGCGGCTGGACGCTGTGGCAGCAGGTCGAGCAGTACATGCGCCGCCGCGTGAACGATGCGGGCTACCTCGAAATCAAGACGCCGATGATCATGGACCGCTCGCTGTGGGAGGCGTCGGGTCATTGGCAGAACTATCGTGAAAACATGTTCACGACGGAATCGGAAAAGCGCGACTACGCGATCAAGCCGATGAACTGTCCGGGGCATGTGCAGGTGTTCAATCACGGTCTGCGCTCGTATCGCGATCTGCCGCTGCGTTACGCGGAATTCGGCTCGTGCCATCGCAATGAATCGTCGGGCGCGCTGCATGGCCTGATGCGCGTGCGCGGCTTCGTGCAGGACGACGCACACATTTTCTGTACCGAAGACCAGTTCATCAGCGAATCGATCGCGTTCAACACGCTTGCGATGAGCGTTTACAAGGACTTCGGCTTCGACGACATCGACATCAAGCTGTCTCTGCGCCCGGATGCGCGCGCCGGCACGGACGAAACGTGGGATCGTGCGGAGCAGGGTCTGCGCGAAGCGCTGACCGCCTGCGGCGTGATCTGGGAAGAGTTGCAGGGCGAAGGCGCGTTCTACGGTCCGAAGGTCGAGTACCACATCAAGGACGCGCTGGGCCGTTCCTGGCAATGCGGCACGTTGCAGCTCGATATGGTGCTGCCGGAGCGTCTGGGCGCCGAATACGTGGCTGAAGACAACGGCCGCCGGCGGCCGATCATGCTGCACCGGGCAATCGTCGGATCAATGGAGCGTTTTCTCGGTATTCTGATTGAGCACCATGCTGGTGCAATGCCTTCATGGCTCGCGCCGATGCAGGTTGTGGTGATGAATATCGCGGAAAGTCAGGCCGAATATGCACAGTCTCTAGCTCAATCGTTGCAAAAACAAGGGGTTAGAGTGGAGGCTGATTTGCGCAACGAGAAGATTAGCTATAAAATACGCGAGCACACGCTGGAAAAGGTGCCGTATCTCCTTGTGGTCGGCGACAAAGAGCGTGATGCCCAAACGGTAGCCGTGCGTGCCCGTGGTGGTGTCGATCTGGGCGTGATGCCTGTCGACGCCTTCATTGAGCGTCTGCGTCAGGACGTGCAGTCGTTCAACTGAGCCACTTGGCAGCGCGGCTCGTTTTTTTAATTTTTAGAGGAAACGTAACATCGCTACTGATAAGTCTGCGCACCGCATCAACGGTGAAATTACTGCACCCGAGGTGCGTCTGGTCGGAGTCGAGAACGAACCGCTCGGCATCGTGAAACTTGCTGATGCATTCCGTTTGTCTGAGCAGCAGGACGTGGATCTCGTAGAAATCGCTCCGCAGGCGGTCCCGCCGGTTTGCCGTTTGATGGACTACGGCAAGTTCAAGTACCAGGAAGCGAAGAAGCAGCACGAGGCCAAGCTCAAGCAGAAGGTCATCCAGGTGAAGGAAGTCAAATTCCGCCCGGGTACCGATGACGGCGATTACAACGTCAAGCTGCGCAACCTCGTCCGCTTCCTGGAAGACGGCGACAAGACGAAAATCACGTTGCGTTTCCGTGGCCGCGAAATGGCTCACCAGGAAATCGGTATGCGCATGCTCGAGCGCCTGCGCACGGACCTGGACGAAGTCGGTCAGGTCGAACAGATGCCGAAAATGGAAGGGCGCCAGATGATCATGGTGCTCGCTCCGAAGAAAAAGAAGTAAGTGGCTGCGCGCCATGTGGCGCGCGCTTCAGTTGTGCAAGATTCGTTGTACAGGATTCACACGATGTTGCGCCGGGTGTCCGGTCCAGCATCGGCAGGTTTCGGAGCGGCGCTTATGCAAATGGGCATCGTTCCTGAAAAGCGGCCGTCGGCGGTATCGGCGGTCTGCATACCAAGTGGAGTGGGTTTCGAAGGGCGGGTTGTGGCCATCAGGCCGACCGCACACCCATATCCATCTAATAATGGAGTTGTTCGTCATGCCTAAGATGAAGACCAAGAAGAGTGCTGCAAAGCGCTTCGTGGTGCGTCCGGGTGGTACCGTCAAGCGCGGTCAAGCCTTCAAGCGCCACATTCTTACCAAGAAGACCACCAAGAACAAACGCCATCTGCGCGGTTCGACGGCAGTTCATGATTCCGATCTGAACTCCGTACGCGCAATGCTGCCGTTCGCTTAACCCTTAACTGAAACTCATAGGAGCGAAACATGCCTCGAGTAAAACGTGGGGTTACCGCACGGGCCCGTCACAAGAAAATCATCAAGCTGGCCAAGGGTTACCGCGGCCGTCGCAATAACGTCTATCGCATCGCCAAGCAGGCGGTCATGCGCGCAGGCCAATACGCCTACCGCGATCGCCGCAACAAGAAGCGTGTGTTCCGTGCATTGTGGATCACGCGTATCAACGCGGCGGTGCGTCAGCACGACATGACGTACAGCGTGTTCATCAACGGCCTGAAGAAGGCTTCGATCGAACTCGACCGCAAGGTGCTGGCCGACATGGCTGTGTTCGACAAGGCCGCTTTTGCTGCGATCGTTCAGCAGGTGAAAGCCGCCGTTGCAGCCTGATTGCGCATTTGGCAACTAGTACTGCGTGGTTCGTTGCAGCGAACATCCGGTAGTCTCGGTGACGCTGCAGCAATAACGGGGCTCCTCACCGAGCCCCGTTTTTGTTGGTAGAACCAGTTTTGCTTCGATTGAACACTGACGTTGAAATGATGGGATCAATGGATCTGGACCAGATTGTCGCCGACGCGCAAAAAGCCTTCGCAGAAGCCTCCGACGTCACCACCCTCGAGAACGAGAAAGCACGCTTTCTCGGCAAATCGGGTGCGCTGACCGAGCTGTTGAAGGGCCTTGGCAAACTCGATCCCGAAACGCGCAAGACCGAAGGCGCACGGATCAACCTCGTCAAGCAACAAGTGGAAGCCGCGTTGACGGCCCGCCGTCAGGCGCTGGCCGACGCGTTGCTGAACCAGCGCCTCGCCGCTGAAGCGATCGACGTCACGCTGCCCGGCCGCGGCGCCGGTGCAGGCAGCCTGCACCCGGTGATGCGTACATGGGAGCGCGTCGAACAGATTTTCCGTACGATCGGATTCGACGTGGCCGACGGCCCCGAGATCGAAACCGACTGGTACAACTTCACCTCGCTGAACAGCCCGGAAAATCATCCGGCGCGTTCGATGCAGGACACTTTCTACGTCGACGGCAAAGATGCCGACGGCCGCCAGCTGCTGCTGCGCACGCATACCAGCCCGATGCAGGTGCGCTATGCGCGTACCAACACGCCGCCGATCAAGGTGATCGTGCCGGGCCGCACGTATCGTGTGGACAGCGATGCGACCCATTCGCCGATGTTCAACCAGGTTGAAGGCCTGTGGATCGACGAGAACATCAGCTTCGCGGATCTGAAGGGCGTCTATACCGATTTCCTCAAGAAATTCTTCGAGCGCGACGATATTCAGGTGCGCTTCCGTCCGTCGTACTTTCCGTTTACCGAACCGTCGGCCGAGATCGACATGCTGTTCGAAACGGGCAAGAACGCCGGCAAGTGGCTCGAAATTTCGGGTTCCGGGCAGGTTCACCCCACGGTGATCCGCAACATGGGCCTCGACCCCGAGCGCTACATCGGCTTTGCCTTCGGCAGCGGTCTCGAACGGCTCACGATGTTGCGTTACGGCGTGCAAGACCTGCGCCTGTTCTTCGAAAACGACCTGCGGTTCCTGCGTCAATTCGCGTGAACCGGCGCGTACGAACGCGACAAGCATAGAGCGCGGCGCTGTACGCAGTGCCGCCAGCAGCGTCCCCGGCAGTGCCTGGCGAATCAAGAGTATCAAGCACCGCCGGACGTGGACCTAACCTGAGAACGTACACAGAACCATGCAATTCCCGGAATCCTGGCTGAGAACCTTTGTCGACCCGCAACTGACGACCGATGAACTGTCGCACGCGTTGACGATGGCGGGTCTCGAAGTCGAAGACCTGCGGCCGGCCGCGCCGCCGACCTCGAAGATCGTCGTGGGCCAGGTGCTGGAAGTCGTCAAGCACCCGGACGCGGACAAGCTCAATGTGTGTCAGGTCGACGCCGGCACGGGCGCGGCGCTGAACATCGTATGCGGGGCGCCGAACGTCGCGCCGGGCATCAAGGTACCGGTTGCGCTGGTCGGCGCGCAACTACCGCCGGCCGAAGAGGGCGGCGCGCCGTTCGCGATCAAGCTCTCGAAGCTGCGCGGCGTGGAAAGCCAGGGGATGCTGTGCTCGGCGCGCGAACTGAAGCTGTCGGAAGATCATAGCGGGCTGATGATCCTCCCGGAAGATACGCCGATCGGCCAGGACATCCGCGAGACGCTCAATCTCGACGACACGATTTTCGAAATCAAGCTGACGCCGAACAAGGCGGACTGCCTGTCGGTGTTCGGCGTGGCGCGTGAAACCTCGGCGATCACGGGCGCTTCGCTGCGTCCACTCGAAATCAAGCCGGCGCCCGTCAAGCTCGACGAAACGTTGCCCGTCAAAATCTCGGCGCCCGATCTGTGCGGCCGTTTTTCGGGCCGCGTGATTCGCGGCGTGAACGCGCGCGCGAAGTCGCCGCAATGGATGGTTCAGCGTCTGGAGCGTTCGGGTCAGCGCAGCATTTCCGCGCTCGTCGATATCTCGAACTATGTGATGCTCGAACTCGGCCGCCCGTCGCACGTGTTCGATCTCGACAAGATCCACGGCGGCATGGACGTGCGCTGGGGCCGCAAAGGCGAAACGCTCAAGCTGCTGAACGGCAACACCGTCGAACTCGATGAAACCGTCGGGGTGATCGCGGACGAGCAGCACATCGAGAGCCTTGCGGGCATCATGGGCGGCGACAGCACCGCCGTCACGCTCGACACCACCAACATCTATCTCGAAGCCGCGTTCTGGTGGCCCGACAGCATTCGTGGCCGTTCGCGCAAGTACAACTTCTCGACCGATGCAGGGCATCGCTTCGAGCGCGGCGTCGACTATGCGACCACCGTCGAGCATATCGAGCGCATCACGCAACTGATCCTCGATATCTGCGGCGGCGAAGCCGGCCCGGTCGACGATCAAACTGTCAATGTGCCGCAACGCGCGCCGGTGAAGATGCGTGTCGCGCGTGCGAACCGCATCATCGGCATTCGGATCGATGCGGACGAAATCGCGCAGATCTTCACGCGCCTCGGCCTCACGTTCGAACGCGATGGCGATACGTTCTCGGTGATGCCACCGTCGTACCGCTTCGACATCGAAATCGAAGAAGACCTGATCGAGGAAGTCGCGCGCATCTACGGCTTCGAAAAGATTCCGGCGCGCCCGCCCGTTGCGACCAGCGAAATGCGCGCGACCAACGAAACCCAGCGCTCGATCCACGTGATTCGTCACACGCTCGCTGCGCGTGATTACGCGGAAACGGTCAATTTCAGTTTCGTCGATGCCGAGTGGGAGCAGGACTTCGCGGGCAATGACAAGCCTGTACGTCTGCTGAATCCGATCGCGAGTCAGTATTCGGTGATGCGCACCACGTTGTTCGGCAGTCTGCTCGACGTGCTGCGCATGAATCTGAACCGCCGCGCGGCCGATCGCGTGCGCGTGTTCGAAGCCGGTCGCGTCTTCCTGAATGATCCGTCGATCAAGGCGGGCGAACTGACGGTCGAAGGTTTCGCGCAGCCGAAGATGATCGGAGCGCTCGCCTATGGTCCCGCGCTCGACGAGCAGTGGGGCGCGCAAACCCGCACGGTCGACTACTTCGATGTGAAGGGCGATCTGGAAGCGCTGCTGGCGCCGGCGGTGGCGCGTTTCGTGAAGGCGGAGCATCCGGCGCTGCATCCGGGCCGCAGCGGGCGCATTGAGCTGGATGGGCGCGTGGTCGGCTGGATTGGCGAATTGCATCCTCGCTGGATGCAGAAATATGATTTGCCGCATGCGCCGATTCTTTTTGAAATCGAAGCGGAAGCATTAATGCAGCGGGTATTGCCGACACCGACGGAAGTGTCTAAATTCCCGCCGGTGCGCCGCGATATTGCTGTGGTCGTCGATCAGAAAATCGAGGTTCAGGCGCTGTTGGACGAGCTGCAAAAAGCCCAGTCCGAGGAGGCCTGCAAGACTGTTCAGAGGGTTGCGCTTTTTGACGAATTCCGTCCAAAATCAAACACTTCCGGTGGTCTGGCTGCGCATGAGAAAAGCCTTGCGTTCCGTGTGACCTTGCAAGATACTGGCGGAACCCTTCAGGATGAAACGGTCGATTTGGCCATTCAAACTCTGGTGGAACGTCTGGCTCGAGTATATGGCGCACGGTTGCGTGGATAACCCGCATTTAACACTTGCACGGCATTTTTTCGCAACCTTCGTTTCTGCTTGGCGCGCCATTTGATAGATATGAATGAAATGAACTCGAGTGATTTCGAAGCCCTTCTTACGGCGCAACGCAGCGCCATGATTCGCGATATTCCGACATCACCCGCCGCCGTTTCCAGCGAAACGCCGACGCTCACCAAGGCGGAACTTGCCGAGTTGTTGTTCGACAATGTCGGACTCAACAAGCGGGAAGCCAAAGACATGGTCGAAGCGTTCTTCGAGGTGATCCGCGATGCGCTGGAGAGTGGCGATAGCGTGAAGCTGTCGGGGTTCGGCAACTTTCAGTTGCGCGACAAACCCCAGCGTCCCGGCAGAAATCCGAAGACCGGCGAGGCGATTCCAATCGCCGCGCGCCGCGTCGTGACGTTCCATGCAAGTCAAAAGCTGAAAGCGCTGGTCGAGAACGGCGCTGAAGCGAGCTTCGCGCGCTGATCGATCGGCGCGCTCCTGCGCAACCCACCACGACGGCTAACTGACGATGACAGCGACGATCGAAAAAGTCGTCTTGCCTCCGATTCCGGCGAAGCGCTACTTCACGATTGGTGAGGTCAGCGAACTGTGCGGTGTGAAACCGCATGTGCTGCGCTATTGGGAACAGGAGTTCACGCAGTTGAGGCCGGTCAAGCGGCGCGGCAATCGCCGCTATTACCAGCACCACGAGGTGCTGTTGATCCGGCGGATTCGTGAGTTGCTGTATGAGCAGGGCTTCACGATCAACGGAGCACGCAATCGGCTTGAATCACCCGGCGGGGGGGCGCATGGCGAATCGGCTGAGGCGATCGAGGAAGGCGAGGGCGTAGCGGCGCCGGCAGCATCAACGGCCGCGGTCGATGTCGACCAGTTACGCAAAGAGTTGCTGCAGGTGATCGATTTGTTGAGCCACTAGTTCGCTTTGTTAGCGCGAAGCGGTTCTAATCGAATGAAGTGTCTGTTATAATTTTGTGCTGTTCGGGGCGTAGCGCAGCCTGGTAGCGTACCTGCATGGGGTGCAGGTGGTCGGAGGTTCAAATCCT
The DNA here is from genome assembly GCF_003353175.1 of Paraburkholderia lacunae. Classification (GTDB taxonomy): domain Bacteria; phylum Pseudomonadota; class Gammaproteobacteria; order Burkholderiales; family Burkholderiaceae; genus Paraburkholderia; species Paraburkholderia lacunae. The sequence continues at coordinate 16,772 of NZ_QHKS01000036.1, forward strand.
CTCGCCCCGACCAAAGAAATCAAGGCCTTACAAGCAATGCTTGTAAGGCCTTTTTCTTTTTTCAGTTGCCGTGCCCGAACTGTGCCTGAAAACGATTTTTTCCCTGCATCATCCAGGTGTAACTGAAGTTTCTCAAATCTCGTCTCAAGTCTTTGGTGCCACGTGAGCCTTTATACCCGCGGGGCTATCGTTGTGCGGATTTGTTCATACATTCCCGATCACGGTTATGAGCCACCTTCTCACATTCCCAGCACCACATTTCGCCGTCCATAACTCGCACGCGCCCGCCGAAGCTTGTGCTCAGATCGAAGTTGAGCAGAGCATTGTGCTTGTCGGGGCGAACGGCTCAGGAAAGACTCGGCTTGGCACTTGGCTGGACCTCTACTCCCCGCAGCGCATGACGACGTTTCGCATTTCGGCACAGAAGTCACTTGTGATGCCGGACAATTCCGTGATCATCTCTACTTCGAGGGCCGAGTCAGACCTCTTGTACGGCTACAGTGATATAGAGGAAGTGCAGCAAGAGACTCACAAAATGGTCACGCGCTGGGGCGGCAAAGGCGCTATCTATCCACTCGCCGACTTCGGCAAGTTGCTCAACTTTTTCTAGCAGTTCAGAGGAAGCAACGAGATACGTTGAAGCCGTGCGAATCCATCAAGGCTATCTACCGCCTCCAGACACGAAGCTCCTGAAGCTGAAGCGCACATGGGAAGCTATCTATCCGCATCGTAAATTGGACGTGGGCGCTGCCGAGCTGCACGCGACGACTGCGGATGACGACACACGTTACTCTGCGTCCCAGATGAGCGATGGAGAGCGGGTTGCTCTCTATCTAATCGGGCAGTGTCTTGCCGCTCCAAAGGACGGAATTATCGTCGTCGACGAACCTGAACTTCACCTCCACAAGTCCGTCCAAGCGCCACTTTGGGCGGCGGTGGAGAAGCTTCGCGAAGATTGCGCGTTCGTCTATATCACCCATGACGTCGATTTTGCGGCGTCCCAAGTTTCCGCGACAAAGGTATGGCTCAAGTCGTTCAATGGTAACGCGTGGGACTGGGAAGTCCTCGAACCTTCGGCAGCTTTGCCAGAGGATTTGGTTATAGAGGTGCTTGGAAGTCGCAAACCTGTCGCGTTTGTCGAGGGTGAGAACGGTAGTTTCGACGTGGCACTTTACCGAGCCATGCTGCCGGGCTATTTGGTTATGCCTCGCGGTAGTTGCTCTAGTGTTATCGAGGGTGTCCGAGCGCTTCGTTCTCACCCGCAGTTCCATCATCTCGAAGTTGTTGGGATTGTCGATCGCGATCGGCGCGGCGATGTGGAGATTGCGTCACTTGAAAAGAGTGGGGTCTTCGTGCTCGACGTTGCCGAAGTCGAAAACCTTTTTTGCGTGCCGGAAATCTTGGCGCTCTGTAGCGAGCGCTTAGCCCGCGACGCTCAAGTTGATTTGGCCGCTGCGTCGAAGGTTGTTTTTGACAGACTCGGCTCAGAATTTGAAGGCCAAGTTTCGATGCGTGTTTCTGCAGAAGTAAAGTTTCGGCTGAACCTATTCAACGACAAGGCCAAAGGCGAAGCTGCTATCGCCCAGTCGTTGACTGATTTGGTATCCGGGATCGATGTTTCCTCGCTCTATAAGGAGAGCGAGGCGACCTTCGCAACTGCAACGGGGCAGGAGGACTATCGAGCCGTGCTCCGTTACTACAACCGAAAGTCACTGGCGTCGCAGATCGGGGCAGTATTCGGCCTTGGTAACAAGGAATTGCCCCAACTGGTAATGCGCCTCGTCGCTGGCTCAGACGTGAAGCGGATTCGAGCGGCGTTGACGCCGTACTTTGGCGCGTTCGCGGATCGCATCGCAGCAGAGTGATGGTGAGTGTCCCGATACTTCCGGCGTCGGGGCCAGCGCGAACGAGAGCCGAATCAGTGTGATTTACCCGTCACAGCACCCCTCGGCAAACAGGGCCAACCGGGGGACGCCCGAGTTATCGCAGTTTGCCCGCTGCGACGCCCCTTGGAGCAGAGGGTATGCCGGGGTGAATCGTTCCTCTGCGTTTATCGCTTCAAGTCCATGGCGCAGAATGCCGGCAGTCGCTTGGCTCAACGACAGGCGTACGCCGGTTTGATCCTGAATGCGCTTCCTGTAATGCTCGATATGCGTCATCAGTTCGCCGTCAGCGTTGACGGTGAACGCGGAGCTTCAACAGAAACTGCTTCCTTTGACATTTGACACAGACCGGCTGCTGATCATGCCCGCCAAGGGGCCGGCCGCAGGGTGGCTTCCACAACCCGCGTGGGACTGGATTAACGCTAACGTCCCAAAAGAGTGGTGACGCATTGGGGGACGGCGTTGCGCCGTCCCAATGCGATCAATTGCACAGCCACCGAGGCGGCGCATTCAGTTTACGGCTTTGCCAGTTCGGCCAGACAAGCCTTTTTAACGTCCTGCAACGAAGGGTCGCGGACTTTGCTTAGAGCCACTTTGGCGCGCTTGATGTACGCGGGAATATCTTTAACAGTGTCTTCGATGAAGGGCGCGGAGCAAACGCGACTGACGCCCAGCACCGGCCCGTTGTCGGGGTCGATGGCCTGCAGAACCGCCTTGGGATTTTTGGGAAGCGCGTAGGCCAATCCAATTCCTAGGTCTTCCGAATTTCCGCCGTCCGTCCCTGCTGCCAGCTTGGGTACAAGTGCGACCCATGCAGCGTTACCGGAGTCGATATGGGTGAGCACGCTGTCCCATTCTGACTCTGACATGCTGCTTACCGTCGCCTTTGCGCCTTTATCGTCAAGTTGTCTGGCCAAAACGGAAGGGACTGATTGTGCTGTGCCTGCAATTGCTGTCGAGCAGACGCAGGCCAAGGCGAATACGAATGTGAAACCGAATGCGCGCTTCATTGAATGACCTCTAGCCGACGATCACCGCTCGCCCATATGCGATGACGAGTTTGAGCGCCCATGATAACGCAGCCCTCAGACGCTGTACCCGGGTGGTGCAGGCTATCGCCGTGAATCCTGAAAGCACTTCGCCCAAATGTATTGGTGCCAGCAGTCGGCGTTAGATTGAGTGTGTAGGTTCCCGTGTGAGGAGAGGTATGGGGCTCGCCAATCTGATAATTCCCGCGTGGGATTGGCCCGATGTTCGGAACCGTCTGCATGGCTGGATTGTTTTTGCCTGTCGCAGCGCCGGAGTAACCGCGTTCAACGAATTCACCATTAAACGAAAGGTTTCCCGTGCTTTGCTGATATGACCACGGCATAAGCGTTCCTTGTCTGACTGTAGAAGCCGTTATCTCATTAAAGCGAGAAACGTAGGAGCGCAAATTATCAGATAAATCAACGGGCAATATAAAGCGCTTTGCCGTTCTATATGCTGATTACATTGAATCGCGATAACCGCCGCCAACCTGCTTGATTGCCTTCCCAAACTGACGCTGCACGCGTCCGCGCGATTGCGGTCAATTGCACGCGGGCTGCAGCTATGATCGGCAGCACCACAGCAGGCGACAAGCGACACCAGCGGGGGCCGCCTAATCTAGTAGCCACTTCATGCCGTCGCCCGCTGGCGGCACGCCAGCAACGCATAGTTGCGGCGTGACGGTGCATCCATCAGGATCAGGGTCGGATCAACCCGCCCTAAAGCGCCCTAAAGCAATCCACAAAAGCTTCTTTGCACTCCTCGATTCGAATAGCTAGATTATTTAACAGAGCATCGAATCAATGGAGTCGCATCATGGCAAACGCAGCGGCGCTTATCTGGGACGGTTTTCGACATCCGGCACGTACCGTGCTGAAGCATTGGAAAACGCATGAACCCACCACACAAGGGCTCTCGCATGAAGCGACGGCAGTGGCGGCGCACGGCCGTCATTCGCCTGAGCAATTGGAGCGCATCGCCGCGTACGCGCGCAGCGGTTATTTTCATATGGATTACACCGCCGGCATGTTCGTCGTGCCGCTCGACATCCCGCCTGAATGACAGCCAGGCGCGCGACGCCGCGTCGAGTGCGTGACAAGCCGGCCTGAGGGTAAAGGCCCACGCGCCATCGGCCGAACCGACACTTCTTAAGAAATGACAATTAATTGGTTCGGGTTCGGCCACATCTCTCTCATAGTGACTCCCGATGGCTAAAGGCGGTGGCGGCGGTGGCGTGAGCGGATAGCCGGAACCTGCGCGCACTGGCTCGCGCGATATCGAAGGAGACGTCTTGACGCCTGAACTCGAGCAACGCCTCACCCACGCGCTGCTCGAGGCGGCGCGCACCCGTGCGGACCAAGCCGGCTTGTCCTATGCAGGCGGCCGGTCGCCGCACGATGCATGGGCGCCGGTCAAGGCCGGCGATGCGGCGCCGAGCGACCCGACCTGAGTCTCCCGCGGCTCACAGCCCACTTCGGAACATATCGTCATGACGAAACAGATTCTGCTGAACGCGTTCAACATGAATTGCGTGGGCCATATCAATCACGGATTGTGGACTCATCCACGCGACCGTTCGGTGGACTACAAGAAGCTGTCGTACTGGACCGATCTCGCGAAGCTGCTCGAACGCGGCCTGTTCGACGGCCTGTTCATCGCGGATATCGTCGGCGTGTACGACGTGTATCGGCATTCGGTCGAACTGCCGCTGAAGGAAGCGATCCAGCTGCCGGTCAACGATCCCTTGCTGACCGTATCGGCGATGGCGGCCGTCACACAGCATCTCGGCTTCGGCGTAACCGTCAATCTGACTTATGACCTGCCGTATCTGCTCGCGCGCCGCTTCTCCACGCTCGATCATCTGAGCGGCGGCCGGATCGGCTGGAACGTGGTCACCGGTTACCTCGAAAGCGCGGCCCGGGCGATGGGTCTCGATCAGCAGATCGCGCATGACGAGCGCTACGATCGCGCCGACGAATTCCTGGAAGTGACCTACAAGCTGTGGGAAGGCAGCTGGGAGGAGGGCGCGGTGCGCGCCGACCGCGAGTCCCGGATCTATGCGGATCCTGCCAGGGTGCATCGGATCGACCATCGCGGGCAGTATTACAACGTCGACGGCTATCACCTGTCCGAGCCGTCGCCGCAACGCACGCCGGTTCTTTTTCAGGCGGGCTCGTCGGGGCGCGGCCAGCAGTTTGCGGCGCGCCATGCGGAGTGCGTGTTCGTTTCGCAGCAGAAACCGGCCGCGCTGAGGCAACTGGTGGCCGACGTACGCGCGGCAGTGCGTAACGAAGGCCGCAATCCCGAGGACATCAAGTTCTTCATGGGCTTGTCCGTCATCGTGGCGCCGACCGAAAAAGCAGCGCGTGAGAAGTACGCGGAATACGCGCGCTATGCGAGCCCGGAAGCGGGCCTTGCGCACTATGCCAGTTCGAGCGGCATCGATTTTTCCCGCTACGCGCCCGACGAGCCGATTCGCTACGCAAAGAACAACGCGATCGAATCAGTGATGAAGAATCTCACCGGCGCGGGCAAGGAGCGCACTGTCGCGCAGATCCTGCGCGAAGAATTGCAATTGGGCGGCCGCTATCCGGCAATTGTCGGCACACCCGCTCAGGTTGCCGATGAGTTGATCGGCTGGATCGAGCAAACCGATATCGACGGATTCAATCTGGCCCGCACTGTGATGCCGGAATGCTATAGCGATTTCATCGATCTGGTGATCCCCGAGTTGCAGGAACGAGGCGCTTACAAGACGGCTTACGCCGAAGGGACGCTGCGCGAAAAATTGTTCGGGCGTGGGCGCGCGTATTTGCCCGATGAGCATGTCGGCGCGAGTTTGAGGCGAAGGGTGCCGGCTTGACGGCCTTGGTTCGACGGCGCTGCGGGTCTGTGTGCCACTACCGCCGGCGTACTTCAACCGCGCCCAAGCGAGACATACCGTTCCAGATGATGATCTTCGTCCCCAAGCTGATGATCGATCATCACCAACCTCTTCGCATAATGGGCAAGCGGCAATTCCCAGGTCATGCCGATGCCGCCGTGCAACTGAATGCACTCCTCGGCAACCCGCGCGCCAATCCGCCCGATGCTGTATTTGGCCGCTGAGAGCGCCCTTTCCCGCACTTTGCGCTCACCCTCGAGCGCCGCAGCGGCATTGATGACCGCCGAGCGAGCCTGCTCGATCTCGAGCAACAGATCCGCCATCCGGTGCTGCAAGGCCTGGAAGCTGCCGATCGGCACGCCGAACTGCAGACGGGTGCGCAGATACTCGAGCGTAGCGTCCTTCGCGACATCCATCGCGCCGACTGCCTCGGAACACAGCGCGAGCACGCCGCAGCCAATGCCGTATTCGAGCGTCGCAAAACCATCGCCGGCCGCGCCGAGCAAGCAGTCGTCATCGAGTGCGACGTCGTCGAACGTGACTTCCGCGGCGCGGCCGCCATCGATCTTGCGATAGCCGCGCGCGTTCACGCCCGCTGCGTCGCGAGGCACGAGAAACAACGTGATGCCGTCTTCAGCATCGTCCGCGCCGTGCGTGCGCGCCGAGACCAGATACGACCCGGCGCTCTCGCCTTGCTGAACCACCGCCTTCGCGCCGTTCAGCCGCCATGCGTCGCCGCTGCGCGCGGCACGCGTCGTCACGCGCGCAAGTTCGTAGTGGCTATCGGGTTCGCCATGCGCCAGCGCGACGAGCCGCGAGCCGTCGATCAATCCGGCAAGCGTCGCTTTCTGCATCTCGTTGCCGCTGCGTGCAATGGCCTGTCCGACGATCAGCGTGTCGAGAAACGGCTCGACCACGAGACCGCGGCCCAGGCTCTCGAACACCACGGCGATATCGAAGCCGCCGCCGCCAAAGCCACCCTGCGTCTCACCGAACAACGCGCCGATCATGCCGAGTTCGGCGAAGCGATTCCACAGTTCGGCGCTGAACCCTTCCGCCGAACGCGCGATCCTGTCGCGCGTCTCGAAGCCGTATTGCTCGCTGATGAAGCGATTGAGCGTATCCGCCAGCATGCGGCGGTCTTCGGTGTGCTGGAAATTCATGGATTGCGCCTTCTTACAGTCCCAGGATCATTTTGGAAATGATGTTCTTCTGGATTTCGTTCGAGCCGCCGAAGATCGACAGCTTGCGATTGTTGAAATACAAGGAAGCGGCGCTTGCGGCTTCATCCGGGCCGACCGGCGTGCCTTCATATCCGTCGTGCAAGGCTTCCTCGATGAAGGGCTGCGCGTAGGGTCCCATCGCGCGCCGCGTGAGCGACGAGATTTCCTGGCGGATCTCGGTGCCGCGAATCTTCAACATCGAACTCTCCGCGCCGGGCACGCCGCCGCCGGCCACCGCTGCGATCACACGCAGATTGGTGGTCTTCATGTTCTCCAGGTCGATCTCGACGCGCGCCATGCGAGCCGCGAACTGCGGATCTTCCGCGAGCGGCCGGCCATTGCGCAGTTGTTTCGCGGCGATCATGCGCAGCCGATTGAGCGCGGCGACCGAGAAGCCGACTCCCGCGATATTGGTGCGCTCATACGTGAGCAGGTATTTGCCGTAGGTCCAACCCTTGTTCTCTTCGCCGACGAGGTTCTCAGCCGGCACGCGCACATCGGTCAAGAACACTTCGTTGACTTCATGCTCGCCATCGAGCGTGATGATCGGCCGTACTTCGACGCCGGGCGTATTCATGTCGATCAGCAGGAAGCTGATGCCTTCCTGCTTGCGCACATCGGTAGCGGTGCGGACCAGACAGAAGATCATGTTCGCGTAGTGACCGAGCGTGGTCCACGTCTTCTGGCCGTTGACGATGTAGTGCTCGCCTTGCGCATCGATGCCGCGCAAGGCGGTGGTTTTCACCGAGGCAAGGTCGGAGCCCGCGCCGGGTTCCGAGTAACCCTGACACCACCAGTCGGAGCCGTCGAGAATGCGCGGCAGCCAGTGGCGCTTTTGCGCTTCGTTGCCGTATTTGATCAGCACCGGACCCAGCATGTTGACGCCGAACGGCACGACCCGCGGCGCACCCGCCAATGCACATTCGTTCTCGAAGATGAATTTCTGCACTGCGTTCCAGCCGGGGCCGCCGTACTCTTTCGGCCAATGATTGGCTAGCCAGCCTCGTGCGTTGAGGATCGCGTGCCACTCGGCCATGTCGGCGCGCGTCAGGCGCCGGCCGCCGTGCACCTTGTCGGCGAGACGCTGCGGGAGCTTGTCACGCAGAAAGCCGAGGACTTCGGCGCGGAAGGCTTCTTCCTCAGGAGTGAAGTTCAGATCCATAGCGGGTTCTTCCGTAGAGATTGGGCAGACAGGCGGCGAGCGCGTCGCAGCCTGTCGATGTGCTGTCAGACGCGCCGTTTCAAACCGTCTGATTGAGGCTCGCGAAATCGGCGCCGCGTTCGACCAGCTCCACCAGCAACGGCGACGGCTGCCAGAACAGCGGGTCTTCTTTGGCGAACTCGCGGATATCGGCGAGGATCGTCGGCAGACCTGTCATGTCGGCATAGTGCATCGGACCGCCGCGGTAACGCGGAAAGCCGTAGCCGTACAGGAAGGTGACATCCACATCGAGCGGCCGTAGCGCGATGCCTTCATGCACGACGTTGGCGCCTTCGTTGATCATCGCGGCCATATAGCGGCGGATGATTTCTTCGTCGGTGAAGTTGCGCGGTGTGATGCCGGCGCGTTTGCGCTCGGTCTCGATGATCGCCTCGACTTCGGGGTCGGGCATGCCGCTGCGGGATCCTTCGGGATACAGATAAAAACCGCGTCCCGTCTTCTGGCCGAACCAGCCGCGTTCGCAAAGACGGTCGGCGATCTGCACGTAGCGAGCTTGCGGATGACGCGTGGCGGCGCGCCGCTTGCGCGTGGCCCAGCCGATGTCGCCGCCGGCCAGATCGACCACCTGGAACGGTCCCATCGGAAAGCCGAAAGCGCGCACGGCCGCATCGATCTGATAGGGCGATGCGCCGTCTTCCATCATGGCATCGGCGGCGGCGCGATACACCGCGAGCACGCGATTGCCGATGAACCCGTCGCACACGCCCGCGCGCACCGGCGTCTTCTTCAGCTTCTTCGCGAGTTCGAACGCGGTGGCGACCACGTCCGCGCTGACCTGCTTCGGCACCACCACCTCCAGCAGCTTCATGAGGTTGGCGGGGGAGAAGAAGTGCAGGCCGATCACGTCGGCCGGACGCGCAACGCTCGCCGCGAGCGCGTCGATGTCGAGATACGAGGTGTTGGTCGCGAGTACCGCGCCCGCCTTGCAGACGCGGTCGAGTTCGGCGAACACCGCCTGCTTGACCGACATGTCTTCGAATACCGCTTCGATCACCAGATCGGCGTCGGCGAGCGCGTCGTACGAAATGCTGCCGCTCCAGCGCGTCATCACGTCCGTTTTCGCGGCGGCGCTCATGCGGCCTTTGGCGATCAGGCCGTCGTAGACCTTTTCGATGTGCGCACGGCCGCGCGCGAGCGATGCGTCGTCGCGTTCGATCATCGTCACCGGCAGCCCCGCGTCGAGCACCGCGACCGCGATGCCCGCGCCCATCGTGCCGCCGCCGACCACGCCGATCTTGCCGAGCGCGCGCGGTTTCGCGTCGCGTGTTTCCGGCGCCTTGAGCACCTCGCGTTCGGCAAAGAACGCGTGGATCAGCCCCGCGCGCTGCGGGCTGTCGAGGCATTGCAGAAAGAGCTTGCGCTCGAGCCGCAGGCCGTCTTCGAACGGCTGGTCGACGGCGGCTTCCACCGCCTCGACGATCTTCATCGGCGAGAACAGGCCGCGCGCTTTCTTCACCGTTTCCGCCCGCGCCGCAGCGACCGCGGCGAGGTTCGCTGCGCGATCGCTCAGCGCGGCGGCGTCGCGCGTGCGGCGCACCGGCGCGTGCGCGGCCAGCAGTTCGTGCGCGTAGGCAAGGCCCTCGGCAAGAACGTCGCCGCTGCTGCCGAGCCGGTCGACGAGACCCAACGCGTGCGCCTCCTTCGCGCCGGCGTGGCGGCCGCTCAATATCAGATCGAGCGCGGCCTGCGCGCCGATCAGACGCGGCGTGCGTTGCGTGCCGCCCGCGCCGGGCAGCAGACCGAGCTGCACTTCCGGCAAGCCGAGCTTCGCACCGTCGACGGCCAGTCGGTAATGTGCCGCCAGCGCCACTTCCAGGCCGCCGCCGAGCGCAGCGCCGTGAATCGCCGCCACGACCGGCTTGGCGCACGTTTCGATGCGGTTGCACACGTCCGGCAGCGAAGGCGGAACCGGCGCTTTGCCGAACTCGCGAATATCCGCGCCGGCGACGAAGTTGCGGCCGGCGCCGACGATCAGCACCGCCTCGACGGCCGGCTCGGCGTCCGCGGCTTCGATCGCGGCGAGCAGGCCGCGCCGCACATCGGCGCCAAGCGCGTTGACGGGCGCATGGTCGATCGTCACCAGCAGCACCTTGCCGCGCAATTCGCGCGTCACGACGTCGGCCGAAGGGTTGAGGTTCATGGTTTCGTCTCCTGACTGTGATCGAGGCATGCCGGTCCGGCGGATTCTCTGAATGTCGCGATTGTCGGGTGGACAAGGTTTATTGACAATTACATGGGCGGTTGACAGACTGTCAAAATAATTTTGACAAAGGTGTCGCCATGGACGTCAATTCGCTGACCTTGCTGGTGGATATCCTCGACGCGGGCAATCTCAGCGAAGCCGCGCGGCGGCTGAAGATGAGCCGCGCGAACGTGAGCTATCACCTGAACCAGCTCGAGCGCTCGATCGGCTTGCAGCTGGTGAGGCGCACGACACGCCGGGTCGAGCCGACCGAAATCGGTCTGCAACTGTACGAACACGGCCGCACGATCCAGAACGCGCTGCTCGCCGCGCACGAGTCGGTCACGACGCTTGGGCAAAGCTTGCAGGGGCGGGTGCGGTTGAGCGTGCCGAGCGGTTACGGGCAACTGGTGATGGCGGACTGGCTGATTGCGTTCAAGCGTCTCTATCCGGGCATCGTGCTGGACGTGATGTTCGAGAATCGCGTCGAAGACTTGATGCGCGACGAGGTCGATATCGCGGTGCGGGTCATGTCGGAGCCGCCGCAGAATCTTGTGGCTCGCGATATGGGTTCGGTGAGCTACGTCGCCTGTGCGTCACCGGCCTTTGCTGAGCGGCATGGCATGCCCGGCAAGCTCGACGATCTGCGCACCGCGCCGCTGATTACCGCGGCGGTGGTCGGCAAACAGCTGCGCGTTGCAGCCTATCTGCGCGACGAGCGGCATGAAGTGCTGCTGGAGCCGACGATCATTTCCGAGAATTTTTTGTTTTTGCGCCAGGCTGTGCTGGCGGGACTGGGTGTGGGGCTCGTGCCCGATTACGTGGTGCAGGAGGATCTTCGCCGCGGCGATGTGGTGACTGCGCTCGATGAGTGGCGGCTCAGTATCTTTGGAACGCATATGTACATGCTGTACATGCCGAATCGGCATCACACCCGGGCCGCTTCGACGTTTATCGAGTTTGTGCTGGAGCAGGCGAGAGGGAGTGGGCGCGGTTGATCACCTGAGCGCCTGAGCCCGGAGGTGCCGTGTCTGGTTTCCCCGACTGCACCGTGTGGGTTGCCCACAGGTATGCTTGGGTTGCCTGTCGTCGTGGTGCCGTTCTCTGCGGCGGTGCGGGGTAGTCCTTCAAAACATTCGGGGTGAAGAGGGCGATGAAATTGATGGTCGGATTGCTAGCGCTGCTTGCGCTAGCCGTTGTCGTCGTACTGATCTCCCGCCTGCCCAGCGAAGACGCCATTCGGGTCGCCGGCTATGCAGCGACCGCCGCGTTCGCGGCTCTCGTCGGGTGGCTGCTTCGGTGGCGCGCGAGTCGGGCTGCCCGGAACAAACGCGCAGGATGAAGGACCGGCTGCCGTCGATCCTGCACCGCCGGTACACTGCCTATTTCGCACATGATGCGCAACGCCGGAGACATCGATGAGTCCAGAGAGTGCCGCCCGCTTCGATCAACAGTTCGCACCTCGGATCGCCGAGGCCATTGCCGCCTGTTTCGCCACGACCGTGCACACCGAAGTGCTGCCCTACGGCGGGCATGGACATCCGACGCGCCTGCGCATTCACGCTGCGCCGCTCGAACCGCTGGGCCACTATCCTCATCCGCTGAACCTGTATTTGACGTGGGACAGCGACGAGATCGAGCGGCTGATGGGGGCGGGAGGGCAGGCGCGCTTTGCCGGCTACCTGGCGGCGCTGCCGCGCAAGCTCGACGCATGGCGTCATGCGCGCCAACTGGATTTTCTCTCGCATACGCAGGCTGACGCCGTGGCGCTGATCGGCGGACTCGACTTCGAGTCGTAAGCGCCGCGCAAGCCACGCACGGCGCCCGAACCTTCGCTCGAAGGTTTTTCGCTTGAAGCGGGATATTCAATGGGCGCTGAAGCAGCGCTTGCAAAGGCGCATACATGGACGACCGCGTGAACGGGCAATAAGTCGCAACAAGCCGCAAAAAGCAGCGGTAAGCGCTGTATTCGTCTGACGATAACGCTCGCCGCGCGTGAGCGTCAGATCATTTCACATCACCGGCGAATGCAGATGATGCGGATGGTCGAGCGTTTCGCCCACGATGCGCAGCGCCTCTTCGCATTCGTCGCGCGTCTTCGAGCCGCCCAGACACACACGCATCGCGTTGGGCGGATTGCCGTCGGTCGAAAATGCCGCGCCCGCGACCGCGGCGATGCCCTGATTGCGCAGTTGCAACGCGAGTTCGGAGGCGCTCCAGCCGCTTTCGACCTGCACCGGCAACCATAGATGAAAGCCGTCCGGATTCGCTTCGTAAGGCCACGCTTCGAGCAGGCGCGACGCAATCGCCTGGCGTGCGCGCGATTCGGCGCGGATCGCGTTGAGCATATCGAGCGCGGTGCCGTCGGTGAGCCATTGCGTCGCGAGCGTGACGGTGAACGGGCTCGCCATCACTGTCGTTGCGCGCAACGCGCCGGCCAGACGCTGTGTCTGGCGCGGCGTCGGCGCATGCAGATGCGCCACCCGCAAGCCGGCGCCGAGACTTTTCGACAAACCCGTCACGTAGTAGGTGAGTTCGGGCGCGAAGCTCGCGAGCGCGTCGGGCGCGCTTTGCGGCAGCATCGCGTAGGCGTCGTCTTCGATGATCGGGATGCTATAGCGCAGCGCGACGTCGGCGAGCGCTTCGCGCCGCTTATGCGTGAGCGTCAGCGTGCTCGGGTTTTGCAGCGTGGGGTTGCAATAGAACGCGCTCGGCTTGTCGGTCTTGCAGAGCGCTTCGAAGGCGTGCGCGAGCGGGCCTTCGTCGTCGCGCGGCAAGGCTTGCAGACGCACGCCGAGTTGCGCGGCGATCGCCTTGATGCCGGGGTACGCGAGCGTGTCGAGGCAGATCGTGGCGCCGGGCCGCGCCAGTTGCGAGACGAGCGCCACCAGCGCGCTATGGATGCCGGGGCACACCAGCACATTCTGCGCGTCGCAATGCGGCACGCGGCGTTTCAGCCATGCGGCGCCCGCCTCCTTGTCCGCGGGCGAGCCGCCGAAGTCCTGGTAACGCAGCAACTGATACGGATCGCTGTCGGTCATCAGCCTCGCCGCCGAGTCGCGCAAACGCGCGGCGTAGTCGGGCGGCTCGGGTGGCGTGTTCATCGACATCTCGATGCTGCTGCCGCCGGCCAACGGCAGGGTGGCCGTACGGCCGCGCACGAACGTGCCGCTGCCGGCGCGCGAATCGAGCAGGCCGCGCTTTTTCGCTTCGGCATACGCGCGCGCCACGGTGGTGTAGTTCAGCGCGAGTTCCAGTGCGAGGTCGCGTAGTCCCGGCAGACGGTCGCGCGGACGCAGACGGCCGGTGGCGAGATCCTCCTCGATCAGATCGGGAATGGCGAGGTAGGCCGGCTTGCGGATATCGGCGAGCCGTTTGATCCAGTGGTGTGTCGGGCTGCTCATTGGCGGCTTCGGATGAAGGTGGTGAAAGTTGATCGCATATTTCGTCGGTCAATGATCGGATTGATCGTCCGTGGTGAATGAGTGCACCACGCCGACACGTTCGCTGCGTCAAACCGCACCCGGCTGGTGCGATAACGCGCTGCCGGGCGTTGTTGTTCGACACGGCGAGGCTCCACGCAAACTTCGCGCCAAAAAAATTTTCGAGTCGCACTCCGAATCGAGGCGGAATTGATTGCTGATTGATCGCATTGGTGTGGCCGATCAATGGCACGGGCGTTGCATTGGAAGAAGCGCGCACAGCCTGAACGGCGCGTCATCTTTTACTTAGCAAACCTGATCGGAGAGTGTCATGCCAGCCGTCAACAAACCGCTGCATCAGAAAGGCGATTACCTTGTCGACTACGAAGAGAAAGTCTTCGAAGACGTGAAAGCGGAACCGGGCGAAAAGGCGCTCGTCACGTTTCACACGGTCGCCTTCGAAGGGTCGATCGGCTTCGTCAATCTGCTGCAAGCCACGCGCCTGCAACGCAAGGGCTTCGAGACTTCGGTGCTGCTGTACGGGCCGGGTGTCACGCTCGGTCTGCAACGCGGCTTTCCGACGCTCGGCGACGAGGCGTTCCCCGGCCATCTGAACTTCAACAAGCAACTGGTGAAGTTCATGGAAGAGGGCGGCAAGGTGTACGCATGCCGTTTCGCGCTGCAAGCGCTGTACGGGCACGGCGAAGCGTCGCTCATCGAAGGCATCCGGCCGATCAGTCCGCTCGACGTGCTCGACATCCAGCTGCTTCATCGCAAGGACAACGCGCTGATCATCCACACGTGGACGGTTTGACGGGATACGGGTGACCACTATGTCCGACAAACGCATCGTGCGTGCCGCGGCGGTCCAGATCGCACCGGACTTCGAACGCAGCGGCGGCACCCTCGACAAGGTGTGCGAGGCCATCGAGCAGGCGGCGCGCGAAGGCGTGCAACTGATCGTGTTCCCCGAAACCTTCGTGCCGTATTACCCGTACTTTTCTTTCGTGCGGCCGCCGGTCGTCTCCGGCGCCGATCACATGAAGCTCTATGAGGAGGCCGTGGTCGTGCCGGGTCCCGTGACGCAAGCGGTGGCCGAACGGGCGCGTTTGCATCGGATGGTGGTGGTGCTCGGTGTCAACGAGCGCGATCACGGCAGCCTCTACAACACGCAACTGATCTTCGACGTGGATGGCCAGCTGTTGCTCAAGCGCCGCAAGATCACGCCGACGTTTCATGAGCGGATGATCTGGGGCCAGGGCGACGCGGCCGGTTTGAAAGTGGCGCGCACGGCGGTGGCGCGGGTAGGCGCGCTGGCCTGCTGGGAGCATTACAACCCGCTCGCCCGCTATGCATTAATGACGCAGCACGAAGAGATTCATTGCAGCCAGTTTCCCGGCTCGCTGGTGGGGCCGATCTTCGCTGAGCAGATCGAGGTGACGATCCGGCATCACGCGTTGGAGTCGGGCTGCTTCGTGGTCAATGCAACGGGCTGGCTGAGCGAAGCGCAGATTGCGTCGGTCACGGCGGATCCTGGTCTGCAAAAGGCGCTGCGCGGCGGCTGCCATACCGCGATCGTGTCGCCGGAAGGACAGCATCTGGCTGAACCGCTGCGCGAGGGCGAGGGCATGGTGATCGCCGATCTCGACATGAGCCTGATCACCAAACGCAAACGCATGATGGATTCGGTCGGCCACTACGCGCGACCCGAATTGCTGAGCCTCGCGATCAACCGGCGGCCGGCGGAAACCGTGGCGCCGATGCCGGTGTGGTCGACTGCTTCGAACACCGATTTCAACTCAACCGTGGGATGGCGCGATGAACTCCAGCGAGACGTTGTCGGCAGCGAGCCGGCAATTGATGACTGAATTGCAGTCGGCGGGTCTGCGCCTCGTCGCGCCGGATGCGGGCGCCGCCAGCCGGCGCGGCGGCGCCGGGCCGTCGGATCACAAGGCGGTGACGGTGGACGGCGTGACGATCATGGTGCCGGTGCATACGAGCACGGCCTGGCACTCGCCGTTCGTCGCGCAGACGCCGGACGCGAACGGCACGAGCGCGTTGCTGCGCGGCGCGATTCCGATTGCCACCATCAGCTTTCCGAAAGCCCCGCGTTTCTATCGCATGCAGACGCTCGACGGCGTGCCGTATTCGCCCATCGCCGCATTGCATAGCGCGGACGTGCTCGCCACGACCGTGCTGCAAACCTGCATCCGCTACGAGAGCCGCCGCAAGAGCTGCAAGTTCTGCGCGATCGGCCAGTCGCTGGCGGCGGGCCGCACGATCGCGCGCAAGACGCCGGAGCAGCTTGCTGAAGTGGCGCGCGCGGCGGTGCTGCTCGACGGCGTCAAGCACATGGTGCTGACGACCGGCACACCGCCCACGTCCGATCGCGGCGCGCAGATTCTGTGTGAAAGCGCTTTCGCGATCAAGGCCGCGGTCGATCTGCCGATCCAGGCGCAATGCGAGCCGCCCGACGACGACCGCTGGTTCGCACGCATGAAAGCGAGCGGCATCGATACGCTCGGCATGCATCTCGAAGTGGTGACGCCCGCATTGCGCGAACGCATCATGCCGGGCAAGGCGAGCGTGCCGCTGTCGCGCTACATGGAAGCGTTCAAGGCGGCGGTTGCCGTGTTCGGACGTGGCCAGGTCAGCACTTACATACTCGCGGGCCTGGGCGACAGCGCGGAGGCGATTCTCGCGATGTCGCGCGAGCTGATCGAACTCGGCGTCTATCCGTTCGTGGTGCCCTTCGTGCCGATCAGCGGCACGCCGCTCGAGGACCATCCGGCGCCGACGCCCGAATTCATGAAAGCGGTACTGCAACCGCTCGGCGCGATGCTCAATGCCGCCGCGCTGCGTTCGAGCGATATCAAGGCGGGCTGCGGCAAATGCGGCGCGTGTTCGTCGCTGTCATCGTACGAGGAGTGATCATGTTCGGCGAAGCGATTGCGGGCGCTGCACTGGACGGCGAAGTTGACGCCATGCCTTACGCGCCCAGCGAATTCCGCATCAAGTGGACGACGCTCGATTGGGAAGCCGGCGAAGCGTACCAGCTGCGGCGCGTGGTGTTCTGCATCGAGCAGGGCATTTTCGTCGGCGACGATCGTGATGCTATCGACGAACACGCGCAACAACTGGTGGCGGTGAGTTGCGTGGCCGGCATGCCGGAGCAGGTGGTCGGCACGGTGCGGATTCATCGTGACGAAGGCAGCGTGTGGTTCGGCTCGCGGCTTGCCGTGCATGCCGCGTTTCGCCGCCACGGCAAGATCGGTGCGACGCTGATCCGGCTTGCGGTGAGCAGCGCGCATGCGCTCGGTTGCGAGACATTTCTCGCGCACGTGCAGAGCCAGAATGTACCGCTCTTTCGCGCGATGCATTGGGATGTGCTCGCCGAAGAAATGCTGCTCGGACGGCCGCATCATTTGATGCAGGCGCAACTGGACCGGTATCCGCCGTGCGTGAGCCCATATAGCGGCTTTGTCACGCACGCCGCTCCTGTCGCCCGGGTTGCGGCGCGGAGCGCGGCATGAGCGTGGCCGATCTGGTCGCCGGCTTGCGCGAGAGCCGAGGGTTTCGGCATAAGACCGATATCGTCGATGTCGTCGGCTCGCTGGCGCGGCGTTTGCCGGGCGGCACGCGCGATCTCGCTCAGGCCGTCGCCCTCGGCGACGATTGCGCGGCGCTCGCCGACGGCGACGGCTATCTGCTGTTCGCGATCGAGGGCATGGTCAGCGATTTCGTGAGTGCGATGCCGTGGTTCGCCGGCTACAGCAGCGTGATGGTCAACGTCAGCGATATCTACGCGATGGGCGGCAGGCCGTTGGCGGTGGTCGACGCGCTATGGAGTCAGGGCATCGAAGCGGCGCATGACGTTCTGGCCGGCATGGCGGCGGCTTCGATGGCTTATGGCGTGCCGATCGTCGGCGGTCATACGAACACGCGCAGCGATGCGGCGCAATTGGCGGTATCGATTGTGGGGCGCGCAAAGGCGTTGTTGTCGAGTTTCAATGCGAAGCCCGGCGACCGCCTGATGATGGCGGTCGATTTGCGCGGCCGCTTCGAAGAACCTTATCCGTTCTGGAACGCGTCGGTGGAGGCACCCGGTGAGCGTTTGAGAGCCGATCTCGAACTCCTGCCGCAATTGGCCGAAAGCGGGCTCTGCGACACCGCGAAGGATATCAGCATGGCCGGCACGCTCGGCACCGCTTTGATGTTGCTCGAGTGCTCGCAAGGCGGCGCGCGGATCGATCTCGAGCGGATTCCGAAACCCGCTGATGTGCCGCTGGAGCGCTGGCTCACCGCGTTTCCCAGCTTCGGCTATGTGATTTTTTATTGATTGGGGATTGGCAATGCCTGTGATGCATTTTCGGATTCAATGGCCCGATGGCGACGAAGCGAACTGTTATTCGCCGTCGCTTGTCATCGGCGATTTCTTCAAGCCTGGCGAGGCCTATGCGCTGGACGATTTCGTCGAACGTTCGAGGCAGGCGTTAGGCATCGCGTCGGAGCGGGTGCGCGAAAAATACGGCTTTGCCTGTTCGGCGGCGCTGGATCAGCTCGCGCAGATCGAGCGCGACGCCGAGCGGTTTCGCGACCGGCCCGAGGCGACCGTCAAGGTTCTCGAATTCAGCTGAACGCTTACCTTTACAGAGGACGCATCATGTCGAATCCAACACCTCACGCGAGCACGGACGGGCACTATCGCGTGCTCATCGTCGGCGGCGGGCAGGCGGGCCTGTCGGTCAGCTACTACCTCAAGCAGGCGGGTATCGACCATCTGGTTGTGGAGAAGAACACGGTGACGCACACGTGGCGTCAGCAACGCTGGGACGCGTTCTGTCTCGTGACGCCGAACTGGCAGTGCGATTTGCCGGACTACCCGTACCGTGGCGACGATCCGCACGGTTTCATGAAGAAGGATGAAATCGTCGAGTACCTCGATGGTTTCATCGCGCATGTCGCTGCGCCGGTCATCGAACATACGGAAGTCAAACGCGTGAAGCAGCGCGACGACGGCACCTATACGATCGCGACGACCCGAGGCGATTTCACCGCGGATCACGTGGTGGTCGCCTCGGGCGGTTATCACACGCCGATCGTACCGCGCCTCGCAGAGCGTTTGCCCGCGCGGATCGCGCAACTGCAATCGTCCGCGTACCGCAATCCCGACGCGTTGCCGGACGGCGCGGTACTGGTGGTCGGCACCGGGCAATCCGGCGCGCAGATCGCGGAGGACCTGCATCTCGCCGGACGCAAGGTGATCCTCGCGGTGGGCGAGGCGCCGCGCTGCGCGCGTTTCTATCGGGGCCGCGATGTGGTCGACTGGCTCGCCGACATGCAGTACTACGACATGCCGGTCGAAAAGCATCCGCTGCGTGAAGGCGTGCGCGACAACACCAATCACTATGTGACCGGACGCGACGGCGGGCGCGATATCGATCTGCGCAAGTTCGCCAGCGAAGGCATGGAGTTGTACGGCCGGCTCGACGATCTGCGCGACGCTCAACTGCGCTTTGCGCCGACGCTTGCCGCGAGTCTCGACGCCGCGGACGACACGTATAACCGGATCAACGCGAGCATCGACGGCTTCATCGACAGGCATGGAATCGACGCGCCCGCGGGCGGCGTCTATCAACGGGTCTGGCAACCGGCCGAGGAACGTACGGCGCTCGATCTCGACGCGAGCGGTATCTCGGCGATCATCTGGTGCATCGGCTTTACGCCGGACTTCAGCTGGCTCGACGCGCCGGTGTTCAACGGCCGCGGCTATCCGGCGCATACGCGCGGCATTACGCCGATCGACGGCTTGTATTTCGTCGGCTTGCCGTGGCTGCACACGTGGGGCTCGGGGCGCTTCTCCGGCGTCGCGCGCGATGCCGGGTTCATCGTGCAGGCGATTCGCGAGAAGGAGCGGCAACGCGCTTCGATGAGCGCGGCTGTGGCGGCCTGAGGCGGACGCTCGCAAGCGCATGAGGGGCGAAAAAACGGCCGCTGCGTTTTTATCGCAGCGACCGTTGGTGCCGGCAAGGCGTTTAACTCAAGCTCAAGCTCAAGCCCAAGCCCAAGCCCAAGCCCAAGCTCAAGCTCAAGCTCAAGCTCAAGCTCAAGCTCAAGCTCAAGCTCAAGCGCCGAGCGCCGGATCGCTCATGCTGCTGTTGCCGGTTTCCACGTGTCCGGCAAGGCGTCGTGCGAAGGTGGGATCGGTATCGACCGTGATCGCCAGGTCATACCAGCCATGCGCGTTGCGCAGATCGAGGTACAGCTGTTCGGTATCGCCGCCGCGCACCGCGTGCCTCATCACGTTTTGCGGGTCATACGCGTTGACGATGGTGAACTGGCAACGCTCGCTGCCCACATTCGCGAGACGCAGTTGCAGATTCCCGTTCGCGACGTCGTAGCCTTCGGCGACTTCGGGCCGTGCGATATCGCCCCCGTTCCACCAGCTTCTGGCAATCGGCGTGCCCGAGAAGCGCCGCAGAAAGCCGTTCGGACCGTACACGGTGAAATCGTACGAGCCGTCGGGATTCAGCGGCAACTGGTCCTGAAGTCGTTTGCCCGCTTCGACCGTATAGGTGCGCGGCGCGTCGAGGCTAAACGCCGTATAAACGAGAAACACCGCGCCGGCGCGGCCCGTGTTGACGAAACGCATTGCCAGCTTGCCGGCCGCGCCCTCGCCGTGCACCCGCACGAACAGTTCGTACGGCAGCGCGCGAGCCGGGCGCACGCCGGGTTCCTGCCTGGGCACGGCCTGGACGGCCGGCGGCAGCGGAACATAGTCAGGGTGGCGATTCTGATCGGGCGGTACATAGGCGCTCGTGCTCGGCAGCGTCGGGAAGGCGTCGTTCGGGTTGCTGAAGTTGAACGCCGACATCAGGTCGCCGCACACGGCGCGGCGCCACGGGGTGATGTTCGATTCGCCGAGATTGTGCTGCTGGCCGAAGCGCTTTTCGATGAAGCGGATCACCGACGTATGGTCGAACACTTCCGAACACACGTAGCCGCCTTTCGACCACGGCGAGACGACCAGCATCGGCACGCGCGGGCCGAGACCGTACGGGCCGGCGGCCGTCTTCGCGTTGCCCGGATAGATTTCATTGCTGGTGTCGACCGTCGACAGACCGTTCGCACTCGACGCCGGCGCGAACGGCGGCGCCATGTGATCGAAGAAGCCGTCGTTCTCGTCGTAGTTGATCAACAGCACCGTCTTGCTCCACACCGCGGGATTGGAGGTGAGAACCTGCAAGACCTGGTCGATGTACCACGCGCCGTAGTTGGCGGGCCAGTTCGGATGCTCGGAATACGCTTCCGGCGCGACGATCCACGAGACTTGCGGCAGTGCGTTGTTCTGCACGTCGCGCTTGAGAATGTCGAAGTAGCCGTCGCCCCTGGCCGCGTTCGTGCCGGTGCGGGCGTTGTCATACAGCGGATTGCCCGGCTGCGCGTTGCGGTACTGGTTGAAGTAGAGCAGCGAGTTATCGCCGTAGTTGCCGATGTACGCGTTTTGCGTCCAGCCCCACGAGCCGTTCGCGTCGAGCCCGGTGCCGGCGTCCTGGTAGATCTTCCACGAAATGCCCGCGTTCTGCAGCACTTCCGGATAGGTCGACCAGCCGTAGCCGAGCTCGGAGTTGTCGATCACCGGACCGCCGCCGCTGCCGTCGTTGCCGACCCAGCCGCTCCACATGTAGTAGCGGTTCGGATCGGTCGGGCCCATCAGCGAGCAGTGGTAGGCGTCGCAAATCGTGAAGGCGTCGGCGAGCTGATAGTGAAACGGGATGTCGTCGCGCGTGAGGTAGGCCATCGTCGTGGCGCTCTTGGCGGGCACCCATTGATCGTAGCGGCCGCCGTTCCACGCGGCGTGCGTGCTGTTCCAGTCGTGTGCGAGGTCTTGCAGGAATTGCAGGCCGAGGTTCGGCGCGCTCGGACGGAACGGCAGCACGTAGCCGAGATCCGCGGCGAGCGGCTGATACCACACGGGCTTGCCGTTGGGCAGCTTGATCGCGCGCGTATCGCCGAAACCGCGCACACCCTTGAGCGTGCCGAAGTAATGATCGAACGAGCGGTTTTCCTGCATCAGCACGACGATGTGTTCGACGTCGAGGATGCTGCCGGTCTGGTTGTTGGCGGGGATCGCGAGCGCATTGCGGATGCCCAGCGGCAGCATGCTCAACGCGGTGACGGAACCGGCGGCATGCGCGGCGGAGCGCAGAAAATCACGGCGATTTTTTGAGGTCATGGTGTTGGCTTTCGATCTTCACTGGAGAGGAACGAAACGCGCAGCCCTGGCGTGAGCTGCGCGTCGCGAGGGTCACGGAACTCAATCTACGGTGTGGATGACGGGTGTGGCGAGTGGCGCCGACGCGGCGGCCGACAGAGCGGTGTCGGCGCCTGCTGCAAGCCGCGCTGGGGTTTGAATCGTGAGTGCGGGTGCTGCGGGTGAGGCGGAAGACGGGTTCGCCGACAAGACCTGCGCGGTGTTGCCGCTCTGATCGGCGGTGCTGCTGGAACTCGCGGTGCTGGTGCCGGGCGCCTTGTCGTCGTTGCTGCATGCGCCGATCAGCGCGCAGAAGGACGCGGCAATCAGCGCGCCTGCGAAACGTTTGCGACGTGATGCGGCAACAGGCTTCGACAAGACGGACATGGAATGTCTCCGGCACGGGGGACGGTGCGCGAGGACATCCATGTGCCCAGGTCAGCGATCAGAAGAATAATCGCTTACCCGTGTAACTTTTGTGAAGGTGCGGTGAGAGGGTGCTGCTGCCCGTGGGTCGGGCAGCAGCAGCTAACGCCGTTTCGCAACGAACGCCGCTATCGCCTCGTTCAACGCATCCGGCGCATCGCGGTGCGGGGAGTGCCCGCAAGCATCGAGTTTGACCAGTTCAGCATGCGGCACGCGCTCGGCGATCGTATCGATCTGCGCCATCGTGCCGTAGTTGTCGTCATCGCCTTGTACCGCGAGTAATGGCTTGCGGATACCCGCCAGTTCCCCGGTGATGTTCCACGCCCTGAACGCCGGATTCAACCAGATATCGTTCCAGCCGTAGAACGCCGAGTCGACGTCGGCGTGATAACGGCTGAGCTTGCGGCGCAGATCGGTGGTCTCGTACAACTCCTTGGTTTGAGCGATGCTTTCCACAGAAATGTCTTCGACGAATACGTGCGGCGCAATAGCCACCGCGCCCGCCAATGCATCCGGAAACAGCGCCGCGTACAGCAGCGCGATCGAGCCGCCGTCGCTATGGCCGATCACCCACATGCGCTTGCGCTCCTCCATATCGATGGCGAGCGCATCGAGCAGAGCGGGCAGGATATCGCGCGCTTGCGCCGTCATGAAATCGACGGGCCACTTCACATGATGCGCACGCGGCGTCGAGCCTCCATAACCGGGGCGCGAATACACCAGCCCACGCATGCCGAGCCGCTCGCACAAACGCTGCGGCCAGTCGCGCCACATGGCAAGCGAACCGAGTCCTTCGTGCAGGAACAGGGCGAGCGGCGCATGGCCGGGCGTCTCGCCGGCTGCCTCATTCACCCAGCAATATTCGATGCGCAAAGGCCCATGTGCCGCCGTAGCGGGAAGTTCGGCGAAGTCGCTCTCCGTGGTTGCGGTTGCGGGGTTCTGCATGGATCACCTTAGGACTGTTCGCGCAGTTTGAAGCGTTGAATCTTGCCGGTGGCGGTCTTGGGCAAGTCGTCGATGAATACGATATCGCGTGGGTACTTGTGCGGCGCGAGCCGTTCCTTGACGAAGGCTTTCAACTCGTCCGCGAGTATCTCAGACGGCGCGAATTCGCGCTTCAACACGACGAACGCGCGCGTCTTGACAAGCCCGCCATGGTCCACGCCGACCACTGCCGCTTCCAGTACCGCGTCGTGCTGCACCAGCACCATCTCCACTTCGACCGGCGACACATACTGGCCGCTCACCTTCAGCATGTCGTCGCTGCGGCCCGCGTACACATAGCAGCCGTTCGCCAGGCGGCAATACTTGTCGCCGCTGCGAATCCATTCGCCGAGAAAGGTGGCGCGCGACTTCTCGCGATTGCTCCAGTACATCAGCGCGGCGCTTGGCCCCTTGATATACAGATCGCCGACTTCGCCATCGGGCACGAGGTGGCCCGCGTCGTCGCGCAGCTCGACTTCGTAGCCGGGCACGGGCCGTCCCGTGGTGCCGTATTCGACAGCGCCCGCGCGATTCGACAGGAAGATATGCAGCATCTCGGTCGAGCCGATGCCGTCGAGAATTTCGCAGCCGAAGTGCGCGGTAAAGCGCTCGCCGATTTCGCGCGGCAACGCTTCGCCGGCCGACGTGCACACGCGCAGTGCGACATCGGCGCGCGCGGGCAGATTGGGCGACACCAGCATGCTCGCGTACAGGGTCGGCACGCCGTAGAACACGGTCGGCCGATGTTTGACGAGGCGCGTGAAAATGGCGTCCGCGGTGGGGCGCTCGGCCATCAGCACCGCGGTTGCGCCGACCGAAAGCGGGAACGTCAGGCCGTTGCCGAGACCATAGGCAAAGAACAGCTTGGCTGCGGAAAACACCACGTCGCTTTCCACGATGCCGAGAATCGGCTTCGCATACAACTCGGCGGTCCAGTACAGATTCGAATGGGTGTGCACCGTGCCCTTCGGCTTACCGGTCGAGCCCGACGAATACAGCCAGAACGCGATGTCGTCGGCACCGCTCGCGGCCGGTTTGGCGGCGGGCGTGGCGGCGTCGAGCAGATCGTTCAGCAGCGGCGCCGCAACAGCCTGGCCTTCGGGCGGCTGCGAGACGATCAGCTGGCAGCCGTCATGTTCGGCGCTAGCCAGCGCCTGGGTGACGGCCGGCAGCAGCGCGCCGGATGCGATCACGGCGCGCGCGTGGCTATGCGTGAGCATGTAGACGTAATCGGCGGCGGTGAGCAGCGTGTTCGCCACCACCGGCACGACGCCCGCATGGAGCGCACCGAGAAAGGCGATCGGCAACTCGACGGTATCGAGCATCACCAGCAGCACGCGTTCTTCCGGATGCACGCCGAGTGTGCGCAGCGCACTCGCGAAGCGCCGGGCACGCTCTTCCAGTTCGCCATAGGTGATGGTGCCGGCGTCGTCGATATACGCCGTCTTCGCCGCGCGCGTTTCGTTCAGGTGAAACAGATAGGCCGCGAAATTGAATTGCGCGGGCGGCGGCTCGACCGTCGCGGCGGGCTGACTCGCAGCGGGTTCCAGCAGGGCTTCCATATGTCTCCTCCATCGGGTGAGGGCGGTCCGGCTGTTATGTGCTCATGATCCGCTCGATGCTTGCTTGCACGCCTGGGTGCACCTCGTGCTGTTACACCGGGGGCAAATTCGTCGTCTGCGTCAGGGCGTCGATTGCCGCGCTCGATGCCTGAACGGCCGAGCGCCGGTGATAGAAGCCCAGTGCGCGAATCCCGCCCAGTTCTTCGCCGCCGCCCGCGCGTCCCGGGCCGCCATGCAGCGACATCGGCATCACGTTGCCGTGGCCGGTCTGGCTCTGCTGGACGGCTGGCGAGATGGCATGCACGCGACCGTGCGAACCGGCGAGTTCCAGTGCGAGCCGGCCGAGACGGGCGTCGTCGTTCGAATAGATCGAGGCGACGAGCGAACCCTGGCCACGTCGCGCGAGTGCGACGGCGTGGGCTTCCGGCAGGGCGTTTGCGTCGGCGTTTGCGACCCGGTAGGGCGCGACGGTCGCCACCGGTCCGAACACCTCGACCTCGTGCAGCAGCGTCGCGCTGTCCGGATCGTGGACGACGAACAGATGCGGCGCGACGCAAGCCGCGATCGTTGCGTCCGCATCGATGAGCGGTACAGCCGAGCCGTCATAGGCGAGCACCGCTTCCTCGCGCAGTGCGGCGATGCCGGCTAGCACGTTCCCGTATTGCTCGCGGCTCACGAGCGAACCCATGCGCACGGCTTCGTTGCGCGGATTGCCGACGGTGATCTTCGCGAGTTTCGCTTTGAGTGCGTCGAGCACCGCCTCGAGCGCGGCTTCCGGTACGAACGCGCGTCGGATCGCCGTGCATTTCTGACCGGACTTGACGGTCATTTCGCGTACTACTTCCTTGATGAAGAGTTCGAACGCCGGCGTATCGGGCGTTGCATCGGCGCAGAGAATCGCGCTGTTCAGACTGTCCGCTTCGACATTCAGACGCGCGCCGCGCCGCACGAATGCCGGATGGGCGCGCAGCGTCGCAGCGGTGTCGGCGGAACCGGTGAAGGACACCACATCGAAGGCCCGCACCTGATCGAGCAGACCCGCCGATGCGCCGCAGATCACCGACAACGCGCCGGTCGGCAGAATGCCCGCGTCGACCACATCGGCGACCATGCGCTGGGTGAGCCACGCGGTTGCCGTGGCGGGCTTGATGATGACCGGCACGCCGGACAGCAACGCAGGCGCCGCTTTCTCCCACAAGCCCCACGAGGGGAAATTGAAGGCGTTGATAAAGAGCGCCACGCCGCGCGTCGGCGTGAGCACGTGTTGCACGCTGAAGGTTTGGTCCTTGCTCAACGAGACGGCGTGGCCGTCGCGCAATGCATGCACGTCGCCGAGCGACGCGCCGAGTTTCGCGTAGTACGACAGCGTAAAAATTGCGCCGTCGATATCGACCGCCGAATCGTTGCGCGTGGTGCCGGAGTTGGCGGTGGCGATCGCGTAGTAGTCGTCGCGCCTCGTCTGCAGCAGCTTGACGATTTCGGCGAGGCGGGCGGCGCGTGCGGAGTAGGTCAGCGCACGCAGCGCGGCGCCCCCTGTTTCGCGGGCGAAATCGAATGCTTGTGCGAGGTCGAGGCCCTGGCTCGAGACACGCACCAGTGCTTCGCCGGTCACCGGATCGGTCAGCGTAACGCCTTCGCCGCTGCCCTCGACCCATTGGCCGGCAACATAGTTCTTCAATAGTTCGGTCATGGTGCGGATCTCGCGGGAGTCAGGCGGAAGTGAATTCGATCGCGCCTTGCGGCAGCAGATACAGCACCAGCGCCTGACCGTTCGCGACGGTCGGACGATGCGCGCTGCCGGGGCCGTACACGCACCAGCCGGCCGGATGACCGTCGAAGGTGGCGCCTTCGGTGAGCGGCATGATCAGATCGATCTCGCCGTGCGGATGAACGTGATGCGGACCGGCAATATCCTTCATGTCGACCACGTCGACGGAAAAGCCGTGGGTGTCCGGCAGCGCCTTGAAGATGCGGCCATAGCGGATGCCGCCGCCTTCGCGGTTGCACAGCCAGCCTTCGGCGACGCCCGTGCGGCAGGCCTGCGCGAGTTCGCGGAAGGTTGCGCCGTCGGCCGGATAGGCGTCGTTCAGCCATGTGGCCAGTGCGCTGTCGAGCGGCCGGCCGGCGAGTTGCTCTGTCACGCCCGCAATCAGGCGTTGGAAATCATGTGGGGACATGAGACCTCCAGATAAGCGCGCTCACGCACCTTAGTTCATGCGTGTTCGAACGCCGTCTCCGTTGCGCCGCCGGAAAATCGCGACGGCGTTTGTTATTGGATCAATATTTGGCGAAAATTAACCGTTCACCCTGTACGTGTCAAGCACTATAGTACATATACCGCAGTCAAGAGGTAGTTAAACATGAATCAAAATTACACTCCCGCGCCGCTGGACGAGCCGGCCGGTGAAGACGCAAGCCGCGCGGGCCGGGCTGACAGCGGGGCCGAGCGCGGCGGCGAGCGCGAGGAACGCGATCCGTTTCTGACAGCGATGGGCGAACGCGTGCGCCTGCTGCGCGCGCGCCGTGGCATGACCCGCAAGACGCTGGCGAGCGAGACCGGCTTGTCGGAGCGCCATCTGGCGAATCTGGAATCGGGGATGGGCAATGCGTCGGTGCTGGTGCTGCGGCAGATCGCGGCGACGCTGAACTGCCCGCTGGCCGAAGTGATCGGCGACGAGACTACCGCTTCCGTCGAGTGGCTGCTGATCCGCGAACTGCTGCAAGGACGCGATCAGGCGGCGTTGCAGCGGGCCCGCATGGCGCTGGCCGAGATGTTCGCGCAGGCGCCGCGCGACCCGCATCGCAAGGACCGGATTGCGTTGATCGGCCTGCGCGGCGCGGGTAAATCCACCTTCGGCAGGATGCTGGCGCAGGAGCGCAAGGTGCCGTTCGTCGAGCTGACGCGCGTGATCGAGCAACTCGCGGGCTGTCCGCCGTCGGAGATTCATTCGCTCTATGGCGCGAGCGCTTATCGGCGCTACGAGCACCGCGCGCTCGAGGCGGTGATTCACGAGCACGAGCGTGCGGTGATCGCGTCGCCGGGCGGGCTGGTGTCGGAGTCGGGCACCTTCAACGCGCTGCTCTCGCACTGCTTCACGGTGTGGTTGCAAGCCACGCCGGAAGAGCATATGCGCCGGGTGATCGCGCAGGGCGACTTGCGGCCGATGTCGGGTAACAAGGAGGCGATGGACGACCTGAAACGCATCCTGGCGGGGCGTAGCGAGCTATATGGCCGCGCCGACATGGCCTTCGACACCAGCGAGAAAACCCTCGCCGACGCCTACCTGCAATTGCGCGACCGGCTTGCGGCAAGGCTCGCAGCCGAAACGCCGGACGACGGCCGGGCAAGCTGAAGTGCAGTCGCGCCTCAGGGTTTACTAGCAAATATGCACTAAAGTGCTTTACATGGGTGTGACGATGCACTATTGTTCAAAAAACAAGCTTTGCTTCGTGCAGTCAGGAGACGCCCCATGCCCACAGCAGCAACCGCTATCGCGCCGGTCGATTACCGCACCGATCCCTCGCAGTACAAGCACTGGAAGCTGACTTTCAATGGTCCCGTCGCGACGCTCGGCATCGATATCGCCGAGGACGGCGGGATTCGCGACGGCTACAAGCTGAAGTTGAATTCGTATGACCTCGGCGTCGATATCGAACTGCATGACGCGATACAGCGCATCCGTTTCGAGCATCCCGAAGTCAGGACGGTCGTGCTGACGAGCCTGAAGGACCGCGTGTTCTGCTCGGGCGCCAACATCTTCATGCTGGGTCTGTCGACCCACGCGTGGAAGGTCAATTTCTGCAAGTTCACCAACGAGACGCGCAACGGTCTGGAAGACTCGTCGCGTCATTCCGGTCTGAAGTTTCTCGCTGCCGTGAACGGCGCGTGCGCCGGCGGTGGTTATGAGCTTGCGCTGGCTTGCGACGAAATCTATCTGGTCGATGACCGCTCGTCGTCGGTGTCGTTGCCGGAAGTGCCGCTGCTTGGCGTGCTGCCTGGTACGGGCGGCCTGACGCGCGTGACCGACAAGCGCCACGTGCGCCACGACCGTGCCGACATTTTCTGCACGGTGGTCGAAGGGATTCGCGGCGAACGCGCGAAAGAATGGCGTCTGGTGGATGAAGTCGTGAAGCCGAACCAGTTCGATCAGGCGATCCAGGCACGCGCACTCGAACTTGCCGCGCAAAGCGACCGTCCGTCGGATGCGCAGGGCGTAATGCTGACGCGGGTCGAGCGCACCGATCGCGAAGACGGCCTCACCTACAAAACGCTCGATGTCACGATCGATCGTGCCAGGCGCATCGCAACGTTGACCGCCAAAGCGCCGCAAGCGGAACAACCTGCTGACATCGACGCAATCGTCGCTGCAGGCGCGAACTGGTGGCCGCTGCAATTCGCCCGCGAACTGGACGACGCGATCCTGTCGATGCGCACCAACGAGCTCGAGGTCGGCACGTGGGTCATCAAGACCGAAGGCGATGCGCGCAACGTGCTCGCCGCGGATGCCGCGCTAATGCAACACAAGAGCCACTGGTTCGTGCGCGAGACGATCGGCCTGTTGCGCCGCACGCTGGCGCGCATCGACGTGTCGTCGCGCTCGCTGTTCGCGCTGATCGAGCCGGGTTCGTGCTTTGCGGGTACGTTCGCGGAACTCGCGTTCGCCGCCGACCGCACTTACATGGCCGCGCTGCCGGGCAATGAAGACGAAGAGCCGGCGATCACGCTCTCGGAAGTCAATTTCGGCCTCTATCCGATGGTGACGCACCAATCGCGTCTGGCGCGCCGCTTCTATGAAGAAGCCGGCCCGCTCGACGCCGTGCGCTCGAAGATCGGTCAGGCGATCAAACCGGTCGAAGCCGAACGTCTGGGTCTCGTGACCGCGTCGCCCGACGATATCGATTGGGCCGACGAAATCCGTATCGCGCTCGAAGAGCGCGCGGCGATGTCGCCGGATGCGTTGACCGGTCTCGAAGCGAATCTGCGCTTCAACGGGCCGGAAACGATGGAGACGCGCATCTTCGGCCGTCTCACCGCCTGGCAGAACTGGATCTTCAACCGGCCGAACGCAGTGGGCGAGAAGGGCGCGCTCAAGGTGTACGGCAAGGGCAGCAAGGCGCAATTCGACGTCTCGCGCGTTTGATAAGCGCTTTATAAGCGATTGATAAGCGATTGATGCGCGCTTGATGCGCATTAGGACCTGATCAACGCGACGCAACGCCAGCTGCCCGATACGCGCCTCTCATCTTAAGCACTGCTGTTTCCCGTACGGGAACCGACCAAGGAACCGACCATGTCAACGATCAACTACAGCGAAAAGATTCCGAACAACGTCAATCTCGCCGACGACCGCGCGCTGCAACGCGCGCTCGAACAATGGCAGCCGAATTTTCTGTCGTGGTGGGGCGATATGGGCCCGGAAGGCTCGCACGGCTATGACGTGTATCTGCGCACCGCGGTGAGCGTCGATGCGGGCGGCTGGGCGCATTTCGATCATGTGAAGATGCCGGACTATCGCTGGGGCATTTTCCTCACGCCCGGCGAGCAGGACCGCAAGATTCACTTCGGCGAGCACAAGGGCGAGGCCGCATGGCAGGACGTGCCCGGCGAGCATCGCGCGAATCTGCGCCGCATTATCGTCACGCAAGGCGATACGGAGCCGGCCTCGGTCGAGCAGCAGCGGCACCTCGGCCTGACCGCGCCTTCGATGTACGACCTGCGCAACCTGTTCCAGGTGAACGTGGAAGAAGGGCGCCATTTGTGGGCGATGGTGTATCTGCTGCATCGCTACTTCGGCCGCGACGGCCGCGAGGAGGCCGAGGCATTGCTCGGCCGCCGTTCGGGCGACGAAGACAATCCGCGCATTCTTGGAGCATTCAACGAGAAAACGCCGGACTGGCTCGCGTTTTACATGTTCACGTACTTCACCGATCGCGACGGAAAATTCCAGTTGTCGGCGCTTGCCGAGTCGGGTTTCGATCCGCTCGCGCGCACCACCAAATTCATGCTGACCGAAGAAGCGCATCACATGTTCGTCGGCGAATCGGGTGTGTCGCGCGTGATCCAGCGCACCGCGCAGGTGATGAACGAACTGGGCACGGACGACGTCAGCAAGATTCGCGCGGCAGGTGTGATCGATCTGCCGACCATCCAGCGCTACCTGAACTTCCACTACTCGGTGACGATCGACCTGTTCGGCGCCGATCATTCGTCCAATGCCGCCACGTTCTACAGCTCGGGCCTGAAGGGCCGCTACGAAGAAGGCAAGCGCGACGACGATCATCAACTGAACGGCCAGAGCTACAAGCTGCTCGACGTGCAGGACGGCAAGCTCGTCGAGCGCGAAGTGCCGATGCTCAACGCGATGAACGAAGTGCTGCGCGACGATTACATCAAGGACTCGGTGGCGGGCGTCGGGCGCTGGAACAAGGTGCTCGAAAAGGCCGGCATCGATTTCCGCATGACGGTGCCGCATAAAGCATTCAACCGGCAGATCGGTACGTTTGCGGGCACGCGCGTGTCGCCGGACGGCCGCGTCATCAGCGAGACGGAATGGGCCGCCAACGAAGCGAAGTGGCTCGCGACCCCGGAAGACCGCGCGTTTGTCGCCTCGCTGATGGGCCGCGTCACGGAGCCCGGCAAGTTCGCGAACTGGATCGCACCGCCGGCGATGGGTGTGAATCGTCAGCCGATCGATTTCGAATACGTGCGCTTTAACTGAGCACCGTGCCTCGACGTGCAGCGTCGTATTCGCACGAATATAAGGTGGAGGAAGTCATGAACGGCCCAGTCTCGATCGAGGTTCTCAGGCAGCATCTGATCGATCCGGAAATCTGCATTCGCTGCAATACCTGCGAAGAGACTTGCCCGGTCGACGCGATCACGCACGACGAGAACAACTATGTGGTCAAGGCGGATATCTGCAACGGCTGCATGGCGTGCGTGCCGCCGTGTCCGACCGGCGCGATCGACAACTGGCGCACCGTGTTGAAGGCCGATGCGTATTCGATCGAGGAGCAGTTCACATGGGACGTGTTGCCCGAGCAGAATACGATGGCCGTGCCCGCCGCGGATGAGGCGGGGGATTCCGGCGACACGTCTGCGCAGGCGAGCGGCATCGAAGTCGATACCGTACGCGGTTCGGTCGTGCCGCCGTGGTCCGCCGCGAAGCCGTATGTGAACCTCTACACGCATAAGGACCCGACCACGGCAACGGTGGTCGGCAACTACCGGCTCACCGACAGCTCGACCGATAGCGACATTCATCACATCGTGCTCGATTTCGGCTCGATGCCGTTTCCGGTGCTGGAGGGTCAATCGATCGGCATTCTGCCGCCGGGTTCGACCGCCGACGGCCGCGTGCATCACGCGCGGCAGTATTCGATTGCGAGCCCGCGCGACGGCGAGCGGCCTGGCTACAACAACGTCTCACTGACCGTGAAGCGCGTGAGCCAGGAGCATGGCGACGCCATCGACGGCGTGTGCTCGAACTATCTGTGCGACCTGAAGAAGGGCGACGTGGTCAAGGTGATCGGCCCGTTCGGCGGCACCTTCCTGATGCCGAATCATCCTGGCTCGCATCTGCTGATGATTTGCACGGGCACCGGTTCAGCGCCGATGCGCGCGATGACCGAGTATCGCCGGCGGCGGCGTCTGAAAGGCGCAACCGGCAAGCTGATGCTGTTTTTCGGCGCGCGCACGAAAGAGGAACTGCCGTACTTTGGCCCGCTGACGAATCTGCCGAAAGACTTCATCGATACCACTCTGGCGTTTTCGAGGACGGTGGGGCAGCCCAAGCGTTATGTGCAGGACGCGATGCGCGAACGCGCGGTCGACGTCGCGCACATGCTCAAGGACGACAACACGCACATCTACGTGTGTGGTTTGAAGGGCATGGAAGACGGCGTGTTGCAGGCGCTCAAGGAAATCGGCGAGCAGCACCAGATGGATTGGGACGCGCTGTGGATGAAGCTGAAGCGGGAAGGGCGCTTGCATCTGGAGACGTATTGAGGCGCCACGCCTTCATCGAAACAACGCAATAGCGCAATGGCCGCGCTGCTTCCCGAAAGCAGCGCGGCCATTTTTTATCTTGCCGCGTCGGCGCCGTCTTCGCGTTGCGCCGGCGACACCGCCCCGCACGCCCGGATCACCAACTGCACGACTTCCTCGGTCGTCGCCTCGAACGCCTTCTGCGACAGCGCGCGCTTTCCCTTGAGCGCGCGAATCTGCGCGTCGAAGTCGGCGTAATGCTGGGTGGTCGCCCAGATCATGTACATGAGCGTTTGCGCGTCCACGGGCGCCAGCAGGCCACGCGCGATCCAGCTGTCGATGACTGTCACGCGGCTGTCGAGCCACGGCTTCACGCGCCCGGTGAGGATGTCCTGCATATGCTCCGCGCCGTGAATGATCTCGCTCGCCCATACCTTCGAGCCGAGCGGCCGGCGGCGCGACAATTCCATTTTCGCGCGCACGTACCCGCCGATCGCTTCGACGGGATCGTCGCTGCATTCGAACGTATCGGCGGCGCGATGCCAGTCTTCGAACAGATCTTCGAGCACGCGCCGATACAGCGCGAGCTTGGTCGGGAAGTAGTAATGCAGGTTGGCTTTCGGTAAGCCTGCACGTTCCGCGATCATTGCGGTGCTGGTGCCGTCGAGTCCCCGCTCCGCGAAAACCGCTTCGGCGCAGGCCAGCAGATGCGCTTCGTTCGACTCGCGAATGTGCGCCTTGCGCCGCCGCAAAGGTGCGCGGGTTTCTTCGTTTATTTCGTCGTTTTCGGTGATGTCGGCAGCCACGTCGTCGTCTCTCAGGTTCGCCTTGAGCGGCATGTGTGCCGCGTCGCGCTTCATTCTAGTCGTTTGGGCGCGGATGGACACAAGCATTCGCGGCGCCCGATAAACTTATGCTGCAACGCAATGGCACGCTTCTCGCTATGTTTCCTACCGTACGAAATGCATTGATTTAGCGGGTTTAATCGTCTACAACCTGTCCAACTGGACAGGATTGAGAGGGCGGGCGTTGCCCCAGGGTTTGCCCTCTGTATAAGAGGCGATCGAAGGCATCGAATGTGCACCGCCGCCGTGCGGCCACGCCCCAAAACCCGCCGCCGATGCACCAGTTTCATGTCGGTTCACCGAAAGGAGCGAGACGAATGGACGCGGTATCCGAAGCGCTGAAGCACGCCCCGAAGGAAGTGCCCTTCGGGGGCGCGCAACCCGCTACGTCGATCAAGGTCGACGGCAAGCGGCTGTGGGACAGTCTGATGACGATGGCGAAGATCGGCGCGACGCCGAAAGGCGGTGTCTGCCGCCTTGCGCTCACCGATCTCGACAAGGAAGGGCGCGATCTGATCGTCAGTTGGGCGAAGGAGGCGGGTTGCACGGTCTCGGTCGATCAGATGGGCAATGTGTTCATGCGCCGCGCCGGGCGCAACGCTGATGCCTGGCCGGTGATGACCGGTTCGCACGCGGATTCCCAGCCGACCGGCGGCCGCTTCGACGGCATTTACGGCGTGCTGGGCGGGCTCGAAGTGATCCGCAGCCTGAACGATCACGGCATCGAGACCGAGCATCCGGTCGAGGTGGTGATCTGGACCAACGAGGAAGGCTCGCGCTTCGCGCCGGCGATGGTTGCTTCAGGCGTATTCGCGGGCGTCTTCACGCTGGACTACGGCCTCTCGCGCAAGGACGTGGACGGCAAGACGATCGGCGAGGAACTCAGGCGCATCGGCTATGCGGGCGATCTGCCGTGCGGGGGGCGTCCGCTACATGCGGCGTTCGAATTGCACATCGAACAAGGGCCGATTCTCGAAGCGGAGCAGAAGACCATTGGCGTCGTGACCGATGCGCAAGGTCAGCGCTGGTACGAAATCACGCTCACGGGGCAGGAAGCGCACGCGGGTCCGACGCCGATGCCGCGCCGTCGCGACGCGTTGCTCGGTGCCGCGCGCGTGGTCGATCTGGTCAACCGCATCGGCCTCGACAACGCGCCGTTCGGCTGCGCGACGGTCGGCATGATGCAGGTCTATCCGAACTCGCGCAACGTGATTCCGGGCCGCGTGTTTTTCACCGTCGATTTCCGTCATCCGGACGATGCGGTGCTCGCGAAGATGGATGCGGCGTTGCGCGAAGGCGTGGCAAAGATTGCAGGCGGCATCGGTCTGGAAACCGAACTCGAGCAGATCTTTTACTACGCACCGGTCGCTTTCGACGAAGCCTGCGTGAAGTCCGTGCGCGCCGCAGCCGAACGTTTCGGCTATCCGCATCGCAACATGGTTTCCGGTGCGGGACACGACGCCTGTTATCTGTCGCAGGTCGCGCCGACTTCGATGGTGTTCGTGCCTTGCATCGACGGGATCAGTCACAACGAGATCGAGGACGCCACCTTCGAATGGATCGAAGCGGGCGCCAACGTGTTGCTGCATGCGATGCTGGAGCGCGCGTGCGAGCCGGTTTCATAACGCTTCAGTGGTCGCTGCCGACTAACCAGCCTCACCCGTAGTGCCCATAAAACACGCCGTCCCGGCTCCGCGTCCGCGCAGCCGGCAGGTACGGCTACGTCCTCATATCGAAGAAGGAACGTGTATGGCCATCAAGCAAACCGGCGACATTGCCGCTCAGCGCCTGTCGCCCGATCAGCTCTCGTGCGAGTTCGCCGACATCGCGCCGTTGCTCGACGCGAGCGCCGCGGCCGCGGCGGCGAGCCGCTGTCACTACTGTTACGACGCGCCCTGCGTGCAGGCGTGTCCGACGCAAATCGACATTCCAGGCTTCATTCGCAAGATCGGCAACGGCAATCTGAAAGGCGCGGCCGTCGACATTCTGTCGGCCAATCCAATGGGCGGCATGTGCGCGCGCGTTTGCCCGACCGAGATTCTTTGCGAAGGCGCTTGCGTGCGCAACCATCAGGACGCGAAGCCGGTGGCGATCGGCGCGCTGCAGCGTCATGCGACCGATTGGGCGATGGCGCGCGGCGAGGTGCTGTTCAAGCGTGCGGCCGAAACGGGCCGGCATGTCGCCGTGGTCGGCGCGGGGCCGGCGGGGCTTGCTTGCGCGCATCGCCTCGCGCTGGCAGGCCACGCCGTGACCGTGTATGACGCTCACGAAAAAGCCGGTGGTCTCAACGAATACGGCATCGCCGCTTATAAGACCGTGGATGATTTTGCGCAGCGCGAAGTGCAATGGCTGTGCTCGGTCGGTGGCATCGAAATCAGGAACGGCGTGGCGTTAGGACGTGACGTGAGCCTCGACACGTTGCGCCACGAACATGACGCGGTGTTTCTCGCGATCGGCCTCACCGGCGTGCGCGCGTTGGCCATGGAAGGCGAGGACCTGAGCGGCGTGATGAACGCAGTGGATTTCATCGAACAGGTGCGCACCGCAACGGATGTCGGCACGGTGCCGGTGGGCCGGCGCGTCGTCGTGATCGGCGGCGGCAATACGGCCGTAGATGCGGCGGTGCAGAGCCGCAAGCTGGGCGCGACGTCGGTGGCGATCGTGTATAGGCGCGGCGTCGAATCGATGAGCGCGACGTGGGCCGAGCGTGAATTCGCGCAGACCAACGGCGTCACGCTCATTACGCATGCGAAACCGACGCGCTTGCTGGGCGTTGGCGGCGTGGTAACGGGCGTCGAATTCGAACGCACGTCGGGCGAGGGCAATCAGGAGCGTTTCGTGATTGAAGCCGACATGGTGCTCAAGGCGATCGGCCAGACGCTGGTGCCGGTCGGCATCGAGCGCGAGCTTTTGACATTGGACGGCAACCGCATCGCGGTCGATGCCAACGGGCAAACCTCGTTGCCGGATGTGTGGGCAGGCGGCGATTGCGCGGCGACCGGTGCCGTCGATCTCACGGTGCAAGCGGTGCAGGACGGCAAGGTCGCCGCCGCCGCGATCGACGCTTTGTTCGCCCGCACGGCCGTCAAAGCCGCTTAGTTGGCCATTTGCCCGGCGCCTGGTTGGTTCAAGAAAGGGCCAACCAGCTCGCCGCCGAACCCAGACTAAAAACAGCAGTCCCCAAGGAGCCGAACATGGCCGATCTGCGCTGTACGATTGCCGGCATTACGTCGCCGAACCCTTTCTGGCTCGCTTCCGCGCCGCCGACCGACAAAGCCTATAACGTGAACCGCGCGTTCGAAGCGGGCTGGGGCGGCGTGGTGTGGAAAACGCTGGGTCTCGATCCGCATGTGGTGAACGTCAGCTCGCGCTACGGCGCGGTGCAATGGAACGGTCAGCGCATAGCCGGGCTGAACAACATCGAACTGATCACCGACCGTCCGCTCGACATCAACCTGCGTGAAATCACGCAAGTCAAACGCGACTGGCCGGATCGGGCACTGATCGTCTCGCTGATGGTGCCGTGCAACGAGCGCGACTGGAAATGGATCCTGCCGCTCGTCGAAGACACCGGCGCGGATGCCGTCGAGCTGAATTTCGGCTGCCCGCACGGCATGAGCGAACGCGGCATGGGCGCGGCGGTCGGGCAGGTGCCCGAGTATGTCGAGATGGTCACACGCTGGGTCAAGGAAGGCACGAAGCTGCCGTGCCTCGTGAAGCTCACGCCGAATATCAGCGACATTCGCCTCGGTTCGCGTGCGGCCTATAAAGGCGGCGCGGACGGCGTGTCGCTGATCAACACGATCAATTCGATCGTCGCCGTCGACCTCGACGCGATGTCACCCTTGCCGATGGTCGACGGCAAAGGCACGCACGGCGGCTACTGCGGCCCGGCGGTGAAGCCGATCGCGCTGAACATGGTCGCCGAAATCGCGCGCGACGTGGAAACGCCGAATCTGCCGATCTCCGGCATCGGCGGTATTTCGAGCTGGCGCGATGCCGCGGAATTCATGGTGCTCGGCGCAGGTAGCGTCCAGGTCTGCACGGCGGCGATGCACTACGGTTTCCGGATCGTTGCCGATCTCGCCGACGGCCTGTCGAACTGGATGGACGAAAAAGGCTACGTGACGCTCGACGACATTCGCGGCCGCGCGGTGCCGAACGTCACCGACTGGAAGTATCTGAACCTCAAATACGACATCAAGGCGCGCATCGATCAGGACAAGTGCATCCAGTGCGGCCTGTGCCACATCGCCTGCGAAGACACTGCGCACCAGGCCATCATGAAAGAAAAAGATGGCGTCCGGCATTTTGAAGTGATGGACTCCGAATGTGTCGGCTGCAATCTGTGCATGCACGTGTGCCCCGTCGAAGCATGCATCACGATGGAGCGCGTGGACAACGGCGAGTATGCGAACTGGACCACGCATCCGAACAATCCGTCGCGCGTGAGCACCGGCGAGAGCGGCACGTCGGAAATCGCGGAAACGGCGGACGCTGCCGTGCAGGCACATGCCGACGCGGCAGCCGCGAAAGCAGCCTGAAACAGGAAGTCCCGACAAGAATGATGCGGTTGTACTGAACCCTTGTTTCCCCCAAAAGGCCTGACGCACCACCAGAAGATGCGCGGGCCTCAACGATCCAGTGGAGATCTTTCGATGAAGCAGACAGCGCAACCCGCCGACCCGCACTTTGCGGCCGGCGCGCACAGCAGCAGTCTTTACAACGACGACCTTGCGCCGACCGGTGTCGCGCAGCGCACGTGGAAGTGGTATCACTTCGCCGCGCTCTGGGTGGGGATGGTGATGAACATCGCGTCGTACATGCTCGCCGCCGGTTTGACGGAAGAGGGCATGTCGCCGTGGCAGGCCGTGCTGACCGTGTTGCTCGGCAATCTGATCGTGCTGGTGCCGATGCTGCTGATCGGCCATGCGGGCGCGAAGCACGGCATTCCGTATGCGGTGCTGGTGCGTTCGTCGTTCGGCACGCAAGGCGCCAAACTGCCGGCCATGCTGCGGGCGATCGTCGCGTGCGGCTGGTATGGCATTCAGACGTGGCTCGGCGGCAGCGCGATCTATACGCTGCTGAACATTCTCACCGGCAACGCGCTGCACGGCGCGGCGCTGCCGTTTCTCGACATCTCGCTCGCGCAGCTCGCGTGCTTTCTCGTCTTCTGGGCGTTGCAGATCTACTTCATCGTGCACGGCACCGATTCGATCCGCTGGCTCGAAAGCTGGTCCGCGCCGATCAAGATCGTGATGTGTATCGCGCTGGTGTGGTGGGCGACCTCGAAAGCGGGTGGCCTTGGCTCGATGCTGTCGGCGCCGTCGCAGTTCGTCGCCGGCGGCAAAAAGGAAGGGCTCTTCTGGGCGACGTTCTGGCCGGGGCTCACGGCGATGGTCGGCTTCTGGGCCACGCTTGCGCTGAATATTCCGGACTTCACGCGCTTTGCCAGATCGCAGCGCGACCAGGTCGTCGGCCAGTCGATCGGCTTGCCGGTGCCGATGGCGCTGCTCTCGGTGATTTCCGTGGTGGTGACCTCGGCCACCGTCGTGATCTACGGCAAGGCGATCTGGGACCCGATCGATCTGACGAGCCGCATGACCGGCATCGGCGTCGGCCTCGCGCTGCTCATCCTGACGCTCGATACGATGTCCTGCAATCTCGCGGCAAACCTGGTCGGCCCTGCCTACGATTTCTCGAGCCTGTGGCCGAAGGGTATTTCGTATCGCACGGGCGGCATGATGACCGCCACGATCGCCATCGTGATGATGCCGTGGAAGATTCTCGCTACCACGCAAGGCTATATCTTCACGTGGCTGGTCGGCTACTCGGCGTTGCTCGGGCCGGTGGCGGGCATTCTGATGGTCGACTACTTCCTGATTCGCGGCACCCGGCTCGATGCGCGCGAACTGTTCGACGAAAACGGCGAGTACAGCTACACGGGCGGCTGGAATATCGGCGCGGTGGTCGCGTTGCTGGTCGGCGTTCTGCCGAATCTGCCGGGCTTCCTGCATACCGCATTTCCGGCAGCGTTTCCGAATGTGCCGGCGTTCTTCAATACGCTTTATACGTATGCGTGGTTTGTCGGGCTCGCGTTGGCTTCGATCGTATATAGCGCGTGGATGAAGTTCAGCAAGGGACCGAGTGCGCGAGTGGCGAGCGCGTGAGCCAGCTGATGAAGCAGGCTTGTGACGCCGGCCTATGAAGCCGGCTCATGATGCAGGCTCATGAAGCAGATGAACTACGTAACACCGAAACCAGCAGTTGATAAGGAGGCGGCAACATGACAACCCTGATTCGCGGCGGCACGATCATCGACGCGGAGCGCACCTATCGTGCGGACGTGTTGTGTGCGGACCCGCAAGACGGCGGCACGATCCTGCAGATCGGCGTGGATCTGGAGGCGCCGGCGGGCGCCACGATCGTCGATGCAGGCGGGCAGTACGTGATGCCCGGCGGCATCGATCCGCACACGCATATGGAATTGCCGTTCATGGGCACCACGGCCAGCGACGATTTCTATACCGGCACGGCGGCGGGCTTATCCGGCGGCACGACCAGCATCATCGATTTCGTGATTCCGAGCCCGAAGCAACCGTTGATGGACGCCTTCAAGGAATGGCGCGGCTGGGCCGAAAAAGCCTCGGCGGATTACGGCTTTCATGTCGCGGTGACGTGGTGGGACGACTCGGTCTATCGCGACATGGGCACGCTGGTTCACGAACACGGCGTGTCGAGCTTCAAGCACTTCATGGCCTACAAGAACGCGATCATGGCCGACGACGAAGTGCTGGTGAACAGCTTCTCGCGTTCGCTCGAGCTCGGCGCGCTGCCCACCGTTCATGCGGAAAACGGCGAACTGGTGTTCCAGTTGCAGCGTCAGTTGCTGGCGAAAGGCTTTAAAGGTCCGGAGGCGCATCCGTTGTCCCGGCCGCCGGAAGTGGAAGGCGAGGCGGCCAATCGTGCGATCCGTATCGCGCAGGTGCTGGGCGTGCCGGTGTATATCGTCCACGTATCGGCCAAAGACGCGGTCGATGCGATCGCGCGAGCCCGCAGCGAAGGCCTGCGCGTATTCGGCGAAGTGCTGCCGGGCCACCTGGTGATCGACGAAGCGGTGTATCGCGATCCCGACTGGACCCGGGCGGCGGCGCACGTGATGAGCCCGCCGTTCCGTTCCGCCGAGCATCGCGAGGCATTGTGGCGCGGCCTGCAAGCGGGACAGCTGCATACCACGGCGACCGACCACTGCGTGTTCTGCGCGTCGCAGAAGGCCATGGGCCGCGGGGACTTTACGAAGATCCCGAACGGTTGTGGCGGCGTCGAAGACCGGATGGCGGTGCTCTGGCATCACGGCGTGAACTCCGGGCGTCTCACGCCGAACGAATTCGTGCGCATCACGTCGACCAACGCCGCGCAGATCTTCAATCTATATCCACGTAAAGGCGCGGTACAGGTCGGCGCGGATGCCGATCTGGTGGTGTGGGATCCGGCGGCGAGCAAAACCATTTCGGTGAGCACGCATCACCAGCAGGTCGACTTCAATGTGTTCGAAGGGATGACGGTGCAGGGCGTGGCGATGCATACGCTGACGCGCGGCGCGCTGGCATGGACCGATGGCGAGTTGCGGGCGGTGCGCGGCGCGGGGCGTTATCTGAAGCGGCCGCCTAATCCGGCTTACTTCGATGCGATCCGGGTGGCCAAAAAGCTCAAGGAGCCGCATCCGGTGGAACGGTAAGCGGTTTGCAATCAAGCGGGCGGCCTTTGGCGTCGCCCGGTTTTCAACGCCGCGCGTTCGCCGCGGCGGCACGCCTCTCGCGTTTTCCCCGATGGCGCCCGGCACGTGTCCGTGTTGCGATGCATGCCGCACCTGTCTCATCTGCTGTAAAGTCGATTTCCATGCCGCATCAGATGCCTTGGCTGTCCGCTTAGCACGCAAGCGCATATTGATCGGAAACCTGATCCTTTGTAAAAACACGGACCGTTTGCTACAGTCCGCCCACTGCGCCGGGCTCGATGGCCGGCGGAAAGTGCTGTACACAAGACCAAACAACCGACATAGCAAACTTTACGGAGCCACCAGATGAAGTCGATTCGTTCCATTCTGCTGATTGCGCTGCTGCAAGCGGTGAGCGTGAGCTCTGCATTCGCCGCCGACGAACTCGCGCAGATCAAATCCGCCGGCGTGTTCAAGATCGGCACCGAGGGCACCTATGCGCCGTTCACGTTTCACGACGCCTCCGGCAAGCTGACCGGCTTCGACGTGGAGATCGGCACGGCGATCGCGCAGCGTCTTGGCGTCAAGCCGCAGTTCGTCGAAGGCAAGTGGGACGGCCTGATCGCCGGTCTCGACGTGAACCGCTACGACGCGGTGATCAACGAAGTCGCGGTGACCGATGCGCGCAAGGCCAAATACGATTTTTCGGACCCGTACATCACGTCGCACGCGGCACTGATCGTGCGCTCGGACAACAACACGATCAAGACCTTCGACGACCTGAAGGGCAAGAAGTCGGCCAATACGCTGACCAGCAACTTCGGCAAGATCGCGGCGGCGCATGGTGCGGAAGTGATCCCCGTGCAGGGCTTTAACGAATCGATCGATCTGCTGACCTCGGGCCGGGTGGATGCGACCGTCAACGATTCGCTGTCGTTCCTCGACTTCAAGACGCACAAGCCGGACGCGAAGGTGAAGATCGCCGCGCTCGATACTTCCTCCGACGGCAGCGACAAGTCCGCCGTGCTCATCCGCAAGGGCAATCCGGAGCTGCAGGCGGCGATCAACAAGGCGCTCGCCGATATCAGGAAAGACGGCACCTACGAGAAGATCTCGCAGAAGTACTTCGGCAAAGACGTTTCCCAATAAGCGTCACGTGCGAGTGTGAACCATGCCGGCCTGGTTGCATCTGATGGCGCAGTCGCTGTGGCCCCTGCTGTACGCGGGGCTCGTGTTTACCGTGCCGCTCACGCTGGCATCGTTCGCGATCGGACTTGCGCTCGCGTTCATCATTGCGCTGGTGCGGCTGTTCGGCGCGCCGTGGGCGGTGGCGATCGTGCGCTTCTACGTGTGGCTGTTTCGCGGCTCGCCGCTGCTGGTACAGCTGTTCGTGATCTTCTACGGACTGCCCAACGTAGGCATCGTGCTCGATCCGTTGACGGCGGCGATCATCGGTTTTTCGCTGAACGTCGGCGCGTACAACTCCGAAGTGATTCGCGGCGTGATCGAATCGATTCCGAAAGGGCAGTGGGAGGCGGCGTATTCGATGGGGATGACGCGTGCGCAGGCGCTGCGCCGCGCAATCCTGCCGCAAGCGGCGCGGGTTGCGCTGCCGCCGTTGTCGAATTCGTTCATTGCGCTGGTGAAGGACACCTCGTTGGCCGCCGTGCTGACCGTGCCCGAAGTCTTTCAGGCCGCGCAGCGGATCGCGTCGGTGACCTATGAACCGCTGATTCTCTATACCGAGGCGGCGCTGGTTTATCTGGTGTTCAGTTCGGTGTTGTCGTCGGCGCAAGTCAGGCTCGAGCGCAAGTTCGGCCGTCACGCACTTTTCCAGGCAGGCAACTGATGATCCGGCTGGAGAAAATCGACAAGTATTTCAGCGGCCACCGGGTGCTCAATTCGGTGGATTTGCATCTGGCGCAGGGCAACGTCACCGCGTTGATCGGTCCATCGGGCAGTGGCAAGAGCACGCTGCTGCGCTGCGTGAATCTGCTGGAAATTCCCGAGGCCGGTACGCTCGAGCTCGGCGATCAGCGGCTCGAATTCAGCCGCGAGCACAAACCGTCACGCGAGACGGTGCTGACGATTCGCCGCCGCACCGGCATGGTGTTTCAGAACTTCCAGCTATTTCCGCATCTGACCGTGCGGCAGAACGTGATGGAAGGCCTGTTGACCGTGCTGAAGTGGGACAGGGAAAAAGCCGTTGCACGGGCGGACGAATTGCTGGAGAAGGTCGGCATCGCGCACAAGGCGGACGTGTGGCCCACGACGCTGTCCGGTGGACAGCAGCAACGCGTGGCGATTGCGCGGGCGTTGGCGCCGTCGCCGGAAGTGCTGTTGTGCGACGAGCCGACCTCGGCTCTGGACCCCGGCCTCGCGGCGGAAGTGGTGGAGGTCCTCAAGCAACTCGCCAAAGAAGGCATGACGATGCTGATGGCGACACACGACCTGCGGCTCGCCGCGACGATTGCGCGCGACGTGGTGTTCCTGAATAACGGCGTCGTGGTGGAGGCGGGAGCCTCGCGCGATGTCTTCATGCGTCCGCGTGACGAGGAAACGGCGCGCTTCGTGTCGACGCTCACGCACAGCTTGCCGGACGAGTGGACCCAATAGAGTAAGCGCGATCCTGGAGAGACGATCGCCCGGCAAGCCTGCGAGCGTGCCGGGCGATCTGCTTTTGATTGCCTCGCGAGTCGGCTCGCGCGCGCGCCGCCACTTGCTTGTGCACGCGAGCCGCCCGCGCGTGGCGGTTTTAAACTTCAGCCTGAGCCATTTCCCCATTCAAAGCCGCTTCAAAAAACCGCTCCCGCGCAGCAGCATCACACCGTGTGTACGCACGGTTGACTCCACTCATGACAGCCCGAATCGAAGCGGTCACCAGATTCGCATCGACCCCAACCCCAAACGCGCTACCCGCGACATCGGCACCCGCCATCTCGGCAACGGCAATAGCCCGAGCATCGGCGCCCTGACCCAAAGCCCGCTCTTCATAGTGCTGAATCCGAACA
This sequence comes from Paraburkholderia lacunae, assembly GCF_003353175.1. GTDB lineage: Bacteria > Pseudomonadota > Gammaproteobacteria > Burkholderiales > Burkholderiaceae > Paraburkholderia > Paraburkholderia lacunae. Next base: position 61,403 of record NZ_QHKS01000036.1, read on the forward strand.
GGCACACCCATCGCGTGCATCAACGCATCGAGAGGACCGTTCCCTTCACCGCTCAAGACACGCCGCGAGCCATTGATCTCGACCGTAAGCTTGATTTGCTCACGATCGCCGCGCTCGGACAGACTGTGCGCGACATACCGCACGGGCGAATCGTTCCGAACATACTCCTGCTGGAACAACGCCCAGATCTGCGAAGGCGTGACTTCCTGCCCACTGTCGTCGGTATAGCGTTGCACGGCGGAGCTGAAATCGACCTGCAGGCGGCGCGGCAATACGACGCCATAACCCTGCTCGAGCAGATACGCAATACCGCCCTTGCCGGACTGGCTGTTCACCCGGATGACCGAATCGTAGGTCCGCCCAAGATCGCTCGGATCGATCGGCAGATAAGGCACTTCCCAGATCGTATCGGGTTGTTGAGCAGCAAAGCCCTTCTTGATAGCGTCCTGATGCGAGCCGGAGAACGCGGTGAACACCAGATCGCCGACATACGGATGACGCGGATGCACCGGCAACTGCGTGCATTCCTCGGCGGTACGCGCGACTTCGTTGATGTTCGAAAAGTCGAGGCCGGGATCGACACCCTGTGTGTACAGATTCAGCGCGAGCGTCACCAGGTCGACGTTGCCGGTTCGCTCGCCGTTGCCGAACAGGCATCCTTCGATACGATCGGCGCCGGCCATTACCGCGAGCTCGGCGGCGGCCACCGCGGTGCCGCGGTCGTTATGCGGATGGACGGACACGATCAGCGAATCCCGTCGCGCGAGATTGCGGTGCATCCATTCGATCTGATCCGCGTAGACATTCGGCGTCGACATTTCCACGGTCGCGGGCAAGTTGACGATCGCTTTGTGCTCGGGCGTCGGCTGCCAGATATCGAATACCGCATCGCACACTTCCTTCGCGAATTCGAGCTCGGTGCCGCTGAACACTTCCGGGCTGTATTGGAACGTGAAGTGCGTTTCAGGCGCGGCATCGGCGAGACGCTTCATCGTGCGTGCGGCATCTTGCGCAAGCGCCTTCACGCCGCTCTTTTCCAGGCCGAACACGATGCGCCGGAACTCAGGCGCAGTCGCGTTGTACAGATGAACGATGGCGCGCGGCACGCCACGCAGCGATTCGAAAGTGCGTTCGATCAGATCGTCGCGCGCCTGCGTCAAGACTTCGATGGTGACGTCGTCGGGAATATGGCCGCCCTCGATCAGCTCACGCACGAAATTGAAGTCGGTCTGCGAGGCCGACGGAAACGCGACTTCGATTTCCTTGAAACCGATCTGTACCAGCGTCTTGAACATGCGCATTTTGCGCTCGGCGTTCATCGGCTCGAACAGGGACTGGTTGCCGTCGCGCAGGTCGGTGCTCATCCAGATCGGCGGGCGCGTGATGGTGCGCGACGGCCACTGGCGGTCCGTCAAATTGACGGGTTTGAACGATCGGTATTTGGCAGCAGGGTTTTTCAACATTTTCGTCATCCTGGGTTTCGACAAGCTGGTAGTCGACCGGACGACGAATAAAGACAAAAGCATAGCCGCCGGTCGGGAACCGGGGCTGGGTCAGTTACTGGGGAATCGAGCGGTGCTTCGGGTGTATCAGATGGAAGCGCGCAGCAGCAGACCTAGCCCGGTAGAGCGGGCTAGTAGTAGCGATAGGAGGGTCTGGGCGCGGTACATAGTGCGCAATAGGACCACATTATTGGGATTGCGTCAAGCGCGGAGCCTGGCATGACCACCTGCAAGGCGCGCCGCAATAGGACCGCGTGCCCGCGCGCTGAGCCCGATCGCCCGTTACTTCGGTTTCACGAATCTCAAGGTCATGCGATCCGATTCGCCGATCGCCGCATATTTCGCCCGATCGACGTCGCCGCCCTTGTACGTGGGCGGCAGCGACCACACGCCGTCCGGGTAATTTTTGGTGTCGCGCGGATTGCTGTTCACTTCGCTCTTGCCGAGCAATTCGAAGCCCGCCGCGCGCGCATGTTCGATCACGTAGGTTTCGGTCACGTAGCCGGTGTCGATGGTCTGCTGCAACGAGGTGCCCGGCGCCGCGCGATGCTCTTCGACGCCGAGGATGCCGCCCGGCTTCAGCGCTGCGTAGAAGGCGCGCAGATTCGCGTCGATCTGGCCGTCCTTGATCCAGTTGTGGATATTGCGGAACGTCAGCACCCGATCGACGCTGCCATCCGCCGGAAACCCGCTGAATTGGCCCGCGCGCAGCGTGCCGACCACCACGTTGCCGTAGACGGCGGGCGTGGCTGCCAGCTTGCGCGCGAATGCCGCCCGTCCTGCCTGTTCTTCCTGCGCCGCCGACGCGAGCGGGCTGTCGTATTGCGCTTCGTATAGCTTGCCGTGGTCGCGCAGATAGGGCGCGAGGATGTCCGTGTACCAGCCGCCGCCCGGCGCGATTTCGAGCACGCTCTGCGACGGCGCGACCCCGAAGAATTGCAGCGTTTCCTTCGGATGACGGTACACGTCGCGTGCGCGGGCGGCGTTGCTGCGCTGCGGCCCGGCAATGATGGCGTCGAGCGAAACAGGATCTGGCGCGGCTGAAGACGTCGACGCTGTCGGTGCGGCACATGCTGCCAGCAGCAGCGCGGCGCTCAATGCCGTGAGCGTGCGCAGCGTGCGACGCCGCATGCGGACTCTGGGAGTGGAGTGGGCGTTCATGATCCACATTATCGGACGCGTCCAACACGGAAAGAAATCTGGAATCGCTATAACGATATGCTTCAGATGTCGAAGACCATTCGCGGTGTATCGTTCTGCGCGATCACCGAGACGCCGATTACCAGCAGGATCAGCGGCAGTAGCGCGGTGCCGTAGCGCCGGATCGGCGCGCCCAGCAACGGATGCTCGACCAGCCACAACGCAGCTGCGCACCACAGGCCGATCATTACGACGAACACCAACGAAATCAGCGCACCATCGCGGGGCGAATGGCTCGCGGACATCGGCACATAGATGGCGAGGTTGTCCGAGCCGTTGGCGACCGCCACGCACGCCACGGTCCACCACGACGAGCCTTTGCTCGATGCTGTGCCGTGCCGTGCAGTGCAGTGCAGTGCAGTGCCGGTGCCGGTGCCGGTGCCGGTCGGTGAGCCCGTAAGCTACAATTGCCGACGGCCTGAAAAACGGAACATCAATGAAGATTCGGATTCTCTCTATCGCCTGCGTCGCGACCGCTGCCGCGCTGCTGGCCGCCTGCACGGCCGTCTACAAGAACTCGGATGCGTGCGAGCAGTTGATGCGAAGCAAGCTGGCCGAAACGTCGTCGGATACGCTGAAGATCGCCCATACGGGCGCCGGCATCGACGGCTCGCGGGTGGTCGTCGAAGGGGCGATCGAGCATGTGATGACGCCTTCGGAAGTCGCGGCAGCCTCGGCAGCGTCCGCGGCTGCGGCAGCGTCCGCGGCTTCCGCCGCGAAGGTGGCGCATGCGCCTCGCGCGGCGTCGGGCGCGCTAGCGGCTTCTGCGGCGGCTGCTGTTTCCGGGGCTTCAGGTGTTGCGGGAGCATCGGCGAGCGTGGCCGCGCCGGCCGTTTCCGCCTCCGGGGCCGAAGCGGCCTCGTTCAAACACGCCAAGCCGAAGAAGGTCGTCACGGCGGCGGCGGCCGAGTGCACGTTTCACGGTTCGGCGCTGAGCGTATTCAGCTGGCTGGCGCCGGCTTCGCTGGCTGCGCCGCCTGATGAAGGCGCCAGCGAAGCCGCGGAGTAGTGCTTCCCGCCGCTCTCAATGCTTCTCCTGGTGTTCCGCGCAGTGCTCAGCTCATTGCGCAGTTCAGTGCTCAATTCAGTGCCCGGCGAGCACAGGCTCAGTTCAGTGCTCAGCGAGCACAGCCGGCTCTGACTAGTTCCGGATAAACCTCAAGCCGCCGCCTCGACACGGCGGCTTTTGTTTTCGCGCACCAGTTTCAGCACGTTTTCGCCGAACGCTTGCGGCTGTCCTTCGAAGCAGCGCTCCACGGCTCGCGTATCGATCAGGCGCTGGCGCAACGCGCTGCGTTCCTCATGCTCGTCGATCATCCGCACGGCCGCGGCAATGTAAGCCTCGACGCTGCCAGCGGTGGTCCACGACGGCATGCCCACGCGCTCGAATAGCGCGCCGTCGATCTGCTCGAACACTTCCCGCCCGCGCTTGCAGACACCGGGCAAGCCAAGCGTGAGCGCGTCGACGATACCGTTGGTATTGCCGAATGGAAACGGGCTGAGGAACAGGTCGGACTGGTTGACGCGCGCCAGATAGGCTGCGTAATCGTGAAAACCGTGCACGACGGCGCTCGGCAGCGCGCGTTCGATAATGTCGCGGATCCGGTCGAACGGCAGACCGGAGGGCACGCCGGTCATGAAGTGAAACTCGACGGACGTCGCGGCGCGCGTGCCGATCTCGCGGCAAGCATCGAGAAAGCCGGGGGTGAGCTTCATCGCACTGGCGGTCACGATCACCTGGAGCGTGTCGCGCCGCGCCGGCATCCGCGCGACGATATCGGGCAGCGCAAGCGATGCCCGGTAGGGCTGGCCGTCCTTCGGCAGTTTCATCAGGCGTTCGCTGAAGCAGGCGGGATCGCCGACATAGTCTTCCTCGACGCTGATGTAATCGATCTTGTCGGAGTGCGTGGTGGCGGGGTGGCCGAGCCCCGCGATCTGCAGCGGCGCGACGCGCAGGTTCGACATGAACACCGTCAGCACGAACATGCCGACGCTGGGCATATACAGCACGTCCGGCTGCTCGCCCTCGGCATAGTCGCGAATCGTTTTCAGACATTCGCCGACATAGTCGGGTTGTTCGAGCTCGATGAAGCGGTCGAAGACCGCCCGCCCGGCGTCGTCGAGCGCGTAACCGAAGCCGAATCCCACCACCTCGAAATGCTCGCGCGCCGCCTCGAGCGTGCGCGAGTGCGTGCGATAGATCGAGTGTGCGCCGCTGAACCACTCCAGCACGACGACCATCAGCGGCTTCTTGCCGCGCCGCGCGCGCTCCCCGGCAGGCGTCGGCTTCGGCTCGGGCAGGTCGGTCAGGCCCAGTTGCGTCAGCTTGCGGCGCACCAGCACATTAATGTCCCGCTTGATCGCATGCCGCTGCGGCGTGTCGGCGTAGCTGCAGAACATGTATGCGTTGTGCAGCAAGGCGGTTGGCAGGGCGTCGAGGTCGTCGATTTGTTGCAGCTTGCCCGGCAGCCATTCCAGCAGTGCTTCGCGCTTGCCGTGCGCGCTCGCCGAACCCTTGAAGACCGGCGCCAGCAAGACGAGGGCAAGGCAGGCGGCCATGGTTTTGTCGTACGCCCAGAGCGCGGCGAAGTCGAGTTCCAGTTCGGATTCGGTCGAATAGAGCACGCACAGCTTCTCGATGAAGCTGTCTCCGGGCAGAAACTGTGTGTCCGCCTGACCACGGGGATTCAGATGGCAGGCAACATGGTCGGCGTTGCCGAACGCTGTGGCGGAGAACAGCAGGCCCATCCATTCATGCAGCGTGAGAAGCAAGCTGACGCACTCGGTAGAAGGCTGGAAATCCGGGGCGGCGAACAACGTGGAAACCGCGCTCGCGAGACGCGTGCAGAAGCGCTTGCGTTGTTCGCGGGGAGGCAGGTCGATCATGCCTGAAGCGCTGAAGCTGCCGTCCAGCTCGCCGCGCTTACTCTGAAGAAGCGCCAGCCCGGCGATGAGCTGGGCCGAGGCCTGTGCATACTGTTGCGTATAGACGAGTTGCTCGAAGCGGTCGAGCGCAAAGGTGAATTCCATCGTTTGAATATGTTTAGATCTGCATGGCTAACTAAATCGGGAGGAAGTTAGCTCGGAATCGCCGATTATCACCGCCGCTATGTATCAAATTTGGCAGCGCATCGAATTTGAGAATTTTCTGCGCCGGCGTTTCCGCATGCCCATCGTCCTGAGTTCAGAACGCGTAAAAAGGACCCGGCCCGGCCGAGGTGACGCGCGCCTCGATCGCCGTGTAGACGCGCCGTCCGAAAAAGAACGGCAGGCCCCAGCCGAAGCTGTTGCTGGCAATGCCGGCCAGATCGTTGAACGCGTCATTCGACGAAGCGAACAGCGCGCGCGAATCGCCGACCGCAAACGACACCGTGCTCGACGCGCCATCGGTGCCCATCATCGCGGCGCTCGCGGTTTGCGTCGAAGCCGGGCAGTACCAGTAGCCGCATTGGGGAAACTGGGTGCTGGCGAAAAACAGCCCGTTCGAGCCGCTGTCGACATAGCTTTGCGAATAAGTCTGGCCGGCGCTGGCGGTGCGCACATAGCCCGTCTGCGAATTCGCCTTGACGACGGTTGCGCCGTCGAGCGTGTTGTTCGCCTGGGTGCCGATGCCGAAGATCATCGAGCCCGATACGCTAGGCGCGCCGCTATCGGCGATCGCCGGCAGGTCGATGATGACGCCGTTGTTGTCCAGCGCGAAGCGGCTGACCGGATTGACGACTTGCTGCGCAAGGGCTTGCGTGCTGGCGATACAGGCGCCGCCGGCGTCGCAGCGGTAGTACCAGCGCGGCAGCGCCGTATCGACGCAGCCGTTGCCGCAATCGGCCGCGAACAGGCCGACCCCGAGAATGCCGTTGGCGCGCAGGCTGTTCACGGTCAGCATCGCCGGTCCTGAGCCTGCGCAGTCCGTCGGCACGCTCGGCAGCGCGGAGTCGGCGATCAGCTGGATCGGGATCGAGGCGGCCAGCTGACCCGCCATGCGGATATCCGCACTGCGCACCGAGCCCCATGCGTAACCGCCGCCGAACACAGCGCACTCGCCGGTGATGCCGCTGCCCGACGCGACAGCGGCGAGCTGCACGCTGGCCGGCAGCGCCGACGCGAGGATCCGCAAGCCGTGCGAGCCGGTATCGACCTGAACGTTGTCGATCGTCGCGCAATTGCCGGTGCCGGGCTGGCAGACGGTGACGCTGGTCGTCAGCATGTTGCGCGTCAGGCCCGGCGCGGCGCTGACGGTGATCGGCTGGACATTGGGTGTGGTCGACTGCGGCACGGAGGCGGATGTTCCGGATCCTGGCGAGGCAGGTGCGGCGGCAGCCGGCGCGCTCGCGGCGCTGGCCGGGCTGGTCGGGTTAGCCGCGCTCGAGGCGGCCGGGGTGCTGCCGCCGCTACCGCCGCCGCAACCCGCTAGTGCGGCGCAGATCAGGGGCAAGGCGTGGAGATGAACAGAGGTCTTCATGGCTTCCTCGTGACGTCTTTTTTATTGTGTTTCTGTGTCGAGTTCGCTGGTCAGCGGAAGTCGTCGGGCGTGACGCCGGCCGGCAGGGCTGCCGGCAGCCACGCGCGTCCGACATAGCCGCGCATCGGCCCGCCGGATTCAACGATCACGTCCGGACGGACCACCCGCGAGGTGTGCAGGTTGCCGCCCGCCGTCAAGGCGGCGCCCGCCCGGTAGGAGTCGGCGTACTTCGCCAGTAGCGAGCGCAGATCGGGCATGGTCGGGCCCTGCCAGGTGTAAGCGACGATCTGGCCGGTGCTCGACGCGTATTCGGTGACCGTGGTATTGCCCATATCGGTCAGCGTGCGCATGCGCAGCGCGCCGTTCAGCAGGGTTTGCGGCGCGCTCGATGCAGCCGCTGGATCGGCCTGGCCGGGCATCGTGCCGCCCAGTTCGGCGCGCGCATCGGCGCTGCCGAGCAGCAGAACCAGCAGCAGCGCTGGGGTGGCGACGGTGGGTCGGAAAGAAGGATTTGGCATGGCTTTGTGTTCCGCTGGTGGTCCGCGGATTTTTATTGGGGTGGCCAATTCAAGATAACACTGAGGACTCTTGACCTTTGTAGGACGGGACAAGCACCGCTTTCCGTAATCTCAAAATTGATGCACCGATAGGATGGGAAAGTCCTTTTTAAAACAATGATCTGGCGAATGTGTAGGGGATGTAGTGGTCTAATTTCCTCGGACAGGTCGATAGGAGGACAATCCGGAATCGACGAGGAAAAACAATAGATGACAAGAAGGCGCCGACAATTTGACGCCAGCTTCAAGCTGGAAGTGGT
>NZ_QHKS01000037.1 GCF_003353175.1 Paraburkholderia lacunae
CCGCAAGGCCTGCCCGGTGCGGGTGGTTATCGCGAGCACGACATCCTCGTGGTCGGCGAGAAAGACGCCACCAACATCACCGGATTCAGGTACGGGCCGGAGCACAACATCATCAAGGCCTGACACGGTCTGATTCGAATCACCCTGCGGCTACGGCCGCAGGCTCCCCAGGATGTTGCAGGAGACGTTTCAATGTTTTCAAAGGAACAGACCATTGCCGGGTTCGATCCTGAACTGTCCGACGCGATGCGCCTTGAGCGCCAGCGTCAGGAAGATCACATCGAGCTTATCGCATCGGAAAACTACACCAGCCCGCGCGTCCTTGAGGCACAGGGCTCCGTGCTTACTAACAAATACGCCGAAGGTTATCCTGGAAGGCGCTACTACGGTGGCTGCGAACATGTCGACGTGGTGGAGTCGCTGGCGATTGCGCGTGCGAAAGAGCTCTTCGGTGGCGAGTTTGCGAACGTCCAGCCGCATAGCGGTTCTCAGGCGAACGCCGCAGTCTACCTGGCTTTGCTGACGCCTGGCGACACGATTCTCGGTATGAGCCTCGCGCACGGTGGACACCTGACCCACGGTGCAAAGGTCTCGTTCTCCGGCAAGCTCTATAACGCGGTTCAGTATGGCGTTGATACGCGAACCGGCCTGATCGATTACGACGAAGTCGAGCGCCTGGCCGTCGAACACCAGCCAAAAATGATTGTGGCGGGTTTCTCGGCCTATTCGCGCGTGCTCGATTTCGCCCGTTTTCGTGCGATCGCAGACTGCGTGGGCGCTTATCTGTTCGTCGACATGGCACACGTTGCCGGACTCGTCGCGGCAGGCCTCTATCCGAACCCTGTGCCCTTTGCTGACATCGTCACGACCACCACCCACAAAACGCTGCGCGGTCCGCGCGGCGGTCTGATTCTGGCCAGAGCGAACGCCGAGATCGAAAAGAAGCTGAATGCGATGGTCTTTCCAGGCACCCAGGGCGGCCCGCTGATGCACATCATTGCGGCGAAGGCAGTCGCGTTCAGGGAAGCGCTCGGCTCTGACTTTGTCGAGTACCAGAAACAGACGCTGGCGAATGCGCGCGCCATGGTTTCGGTGTTCGTCGAGCGCGGCTACGACGTGGTGTCCGGCGGCACGGACGATCATCTGTTTCTTGTCGACCTGGTTGCAAAGGGGATCACCGGCAAGGACGCGGACGCGGCATTGGGTCGATCGCACATCACGGTGAACAAGAATGCAGTGCCAAACGATCCGCAGTCACCGTTCGTGACGAGCGGGATCCGCATCGGCACACCTGCCATCACGACACGCGGATTCAGGGAGCCTGATGCCGTGCTGACCGCCGCGCTCATCTGCGACGTGCTGGACAACCTCGGCGATACCCAGGTCGAGGAGCGCGTCCGCAAACAGGTGGCGAAATTGTGTGCGCGCCTGCCGGTATACGTTGGACTTTAACGGAAAAGCCATGAACGTCAGCACCTTCGATCTCTTCAAGATCGGCATTGGGCCCTCAAGCTCTCACACCGTCGGGCCGATGATAGCGGCTTGCCGGTTCGCGACCCGCATGCGCGACGCCGGAAAGCTGGGCGACGTGAGCGCGATACGGGCGGACCTGTACGGCTCACTCGGCGCCACCGGCAAGGGACACGGCACCGACAAGGCTGTGCTACTTGGGCTCGAGGGGAATCTCCCCGATGCGATCGATCCCGACTACGTGGAGACCCGGTTGGCTCATATTCGCTCGACGAAGTCGATCGAAGTCGCTGGAGTCCAGCAAATTGCCTTCGACGAGAAGACGCAGATGGTGTTCCTGCGCCGAGAGGTGCTGCCATTCCACTCCAATGGGATGCGCTTCACCGCGTTCGACGCAAATGGCAAGGTCGTCGACGAGCAGGCCTATTACTCAGTTGGGGGCGGCTTTGTTGTTGACGATGCAGGGGAACGGCTCAACGGTCATGAAGGTGCCACGCAGGTTCCTTATCCGTTCAGGACGGGCGTCGACCTGTTGCGTATGTGCGGCGAAAGCGGCCTGTCGATCGCGGGGTTGATGCTCGCCAACGAAGCAACCTGGCGCACTCCCGAAGCGGTGCGTCAAGGGTTGCTCAAGATTCGGGACGTGATGTCGGCCGCGATCTCGCGCGGCTGCTCGATAGAAGGACGGTTGCCGGGGCCGATGAAGGTTAGACGCCGAGCGGCCGAACTGTTTCAACAGCTGAAAGCCCAGTCGGAAGAAAGTCTGCGCGATCCGCTGTCGATGATCGACTGGATCAACCTGTACGCAATGGCGGTGAACGAGGAGAACGCCGCTGGCGGGCGCATCGTCACCGCGCCGACCAACGGCGCCGCGGGGATCATCCCGGCGGTACTGCAGTACTACATGAAGTTCGTTTCAGGTTCGAGTGACGACGGCGTCGTGACCTTCCTGCTGACGGCCGCCGCCATCGGCCTGCTCTACAAGGAAAACGCATCGATCTCCGGCGCGGAAGTCGGTTGCCAGGGGGAAGTCGGTGTGGCGTGTTCAATGGCCGCCGCGGCGCTTGCAGCCGTGATGGGCGGCTCGCCAGAACATGTCGAAAACGCCGCCGAAATTGGCATGGAACACAACCTGGGCATGACCTGCGATCCCGTTGGCGGCCTTGTTCAGATTCCGTGCATCGAGCGTAACGCGATGGGCGCAGTCAAGGCTGTGAACGCCGCGCGCATGGCACTGCGCGGCAACGGCAAGCACTACGTGTCGCTGGATAAGGTCATCAAGACGATGCGTGAGACAGGCGCCGATATGAAGACCAAGTACAAGGAAACCTCGCGCGGGGGCCTCGCGGTCAACGTGATCGAGTGCTGAGGAGACAGATGATGAACCGGTATTCGATATTCAGTTTGTTGCGCAACGGGTTGTCGTATCACGAGAACTGGGAACGCGCGTGGAAGAGCCCCGAGCCGAAGAAGGAGTACGACGTGGTGATCATCGGAGGCGGGGGTCACGGTCTCGCGACGGCGTACTACCTCGCGAAGGAACTCGGTGTGCGAAACATTGCGGTCCTTGAAAAGGGCTGGATTGGTGGCGGCAATACCGCGCGCAACACGACGATCGTGCGCTCGAACTATCTGTGGGACGAGTCGGCCGCCCTGTACGAAAAGGCTCTGCAACTGTGGGAAGGCCTTTCGCAGGACATCAACTATAACGTGATGTTCAGCCAGCGAGGTGTGATGAACCTTGCGCACACGTTGCAGGACGTACGCGACACCGAACGGCGCGTGAATGCGAACCGGCTGAACGGCGTCGATGCTGAATTCCTCACGCCCGAGCAGATCAAGGAGATCGTGCCCGTGATCAACCTGCACAGTCGCTATCCGGTGCTGGGCGCCTCATTCCAGCGCCGCGCCGGTGTAGCCCGGCACGATGCGGTCGCATGGGGCTATGCGCGCGGTGCCGACCAGCACGGTGTCGACATTGTGCAGAACTGTGGCGTGACCGGCATTCGCCGTGCCAATGGCGCAGTGGTCGGCGTCGATACCGTCAAAGGCTTCATCAAGGCGAAGAAGGTCGCGGTGGTCGCAGCAGGTAACAGCAGCGTGCTCGCGGAGATGGCGGGGATCCGCCTGCCGCTTGAAAGCCATCCGCTGCAGGCGCTCGTCTCGGAGCCGATCAAGCCGATCGTCAATACGGTGATCATGTCCAACGCGGTGCACGCGTACATCAGTCAGTCCGACAAGGGCGATCTGGTGATCGGGGCCGGTGTCGATCAATACACCGGATATGGACAGCGCGGCAGCTTCCACACCATCGAAGGCACGCTGCAGGCCATCGTCGAAATGTTTCCGGTGTTCTCGCGCGTGCGGATGAACCGGCAGTGGGGCGGGATCGTCGATGTGTCGCCGGATGCATGCCCGATCGTCAGCAAGACGGACGTAAAAGGGTTGTATATCAACTGCGGCTGGGGCACGGGTGGCTTCAAGGCCACGCCGGGTTCCGGGTGGGCCTTCGCGCACACCATCGCCAACGATGCGCCGCATCCGCTGAACGCTCCTTTCTCGCTGGACCGGTTCTACACCGGCCACCTGATCGACGAACACGGCGCGGCAGCCGTCGCGCACTAACCAGGGAGAGGTCAATGTTGCTCATTCAATGCCCCTGGTGCGGGCCGCGCGCCGAATCCGAATTCTCGTACGGCGGCGAAGCCGAGATCGTGCGACCGCTCGACACCGAGAAGCTTACCGACAGGGAATGGGGCGAGTACCTGTTCATGCGCAAGAACACGCGGGGTATGCACCGTGAACAGTGGAACCATGCGCAGGGATGCCGGCGCTGGTTCAACGCCGAGCGCGATACCGTGACGTACGCGTTCAGGTCGGTCAGCAAGATCGGTGGTTCGAAAGAAGGAGAATCAGCATGACCCAGCAGAACCGTTTGCCATCGGGCGGCCGCATCAATCGCGCGTTCCCGCTGACGTTTACGTTTAACGGCCGCACGTACCAGGGCTTCCAGGGCGACACGCTGGCGTCTGCGCTGCTTGCCAACGACGTGCATTTCGTCGCCCGCAGCTTCAAGTATCATCGGCCGCGTGGCATCGTGACCGCGGGCGTCGAGGAGCCGAATGCGCTGGTACAACTCGAGCGCGGCGCGTATACCATTCCGAACGCGCGTGCAACGGAGGTCGAGCTATACCAGGGGCTCGACGCGACAAGCGTCAACGCCGAGCCGAGTCTCGAGCACGATCGCATGGCGATCAACCAGAAGTTTGCCCGCTTCATGCCGGCTGGCTTCTACTACAAGACGTTTATGTGGCCGCGCAGCTTCTGGCCGAAGTACGAGGAACGCATTCGCCACGCCGCGGGTCTGGGCAAGTCGCCGGAGGTGAACGATCCGAGCCGCTACGACAAGCGCTTTGCGCATTGTGACGTGCTGATCGTCGGTGCGGGTCCAGCGGGACTGGCTGCGGCGCGAACGGCGGGCGCGAGTGGCGCGCGGGTCATTTTGGTTGACGATCAACCGGAACTGGGCGGAAGCCTGCTATCGGGCACCGAGAAGATCGACGGCAAGCCAGCCCCGGACTGGGTTCGCGCGATCGAGGCCGAGCTTTCGGCTATGCCGGACGTGATCGTCCTGAGCCGTAGTACTGCGTTTGGCTATCAGGATCATAACCTCGTCACAGTCGCACAACGTCTGACCGACCATTTGCCCGTTTCAACGCGCAGCGGCACGCGCGAGCGGTTGTGGAAGGTCCGCGCGAAGCAGGTGATCCTCGCGACCGGTGCCCATGAACGGCCGCTGGTATTCGGCAACAACGACCTGCCCGGCATCATGCTGGCGTCGGCGATCTCGACGTACATTAACCGTTACGGCGTTTTGCCAGGTCGGCGTGCAGTGATTCTCACGAATAATGACGACGGATATCGCGCCGCACTCGACCTCAAGATACACGGGGCAGACGTGACGGTTGTCGATCCTCGCGGCGCTAGCGCAGGCGCACTGCCGGAACAGGCAGCGCGCATCGGGATCGCCATCGTCAACAACGCCGTCGTGATCGACGCAGGCGGCAAGGAACGCGTGCGCAACGTCACCGTTGCCCGCTATGCACAGGGACGCGTGGGTCAACGCATTGCGACTCTCGGCTGTGACCTGGTGGGCATGTCGGGCGGCTGGAATCCCGTGTTGCACCTTTTTGCCCAATCGGGCGGCAAGGCACTCTGGAACGACGACAAGGCGTGCTTCATTCCGGGCGCGGGGGTCCAGGAAGAATGCAGCATCGGTGCCGCGCGAGGTGTGCTCCAGCTGCCGGAGGCGCTCGATGATGGCGTCAAGGCTGGTCGACGGGCTGCCCAGTTCGCGGGCTTGCCGGATCCTGCCGTGCAGCAGTGGCAGGCCAGGGTCTCGAATGAACAACCGCTGCTGCCGCTGTGGCTGGTTGCGAACATCGATGACGCATCGCGCGGCCCCAAGCGGTTTGTCGACTTCCAGAACGATGTGTCGGCTGCCGACATCCTGCTCGCGGCACGCGAGGGCTATCACTCCGTCGAGCACGTCAAACGCTACACGGCGATGGGTTTCGGCACCGATCAGGGCAAGCTTGGCAACATCAACGGGATGGCGATCCTGGCCCAGGCACTGGGCAAGACGATCCCCGAGACGGGTACCACAACGTTCCGGCCGAACTACACGCCGGTGACGTTCGGCACCATTGCCGGGCGCGAACTCGGGGATTTCCTCGATCCGGTTCGCAAGACCTGCATCCATCCATGGCACGAAGCGCATGGTGCCCAATTCGAAGACGTCGGCAACTGGAAGCGGCCGTGGTATTACACGAAAAACGGCGAGGACCTGCACGCGGCGGTAGCGCGCGAATGCCTGGCGGTACGCAACAGCGTCGGCATTCTGGATGCGTCGACGCTCGGCAAGATCGACATTCAGGGCCCGGATGCAGCGACGCTGCTCAACTGGCTGTACACGAACCCATGGAGCAAGCTGGAAGTCGGTAAGTGCCGCTATGGACTAATGCTCGACGAGAACGGCATGGTCTTCGATGATGGTGTGACGGTGCGCCTCGGCGAACAGCACTACATGATGACCACGACCACGGGTGGCGCCGCGCGTGTGCTGAACTGGATGGAGCGCTGGCTGCAGACGGAATGGCCGCATCTGAACGTGCACCTGAGCTCCGTGACAGATCACTGGGCGACTTTCGCGGTGGTCGGGCCCAACAGCCGTAAGGTGTTGCAGAAGGTCTGCAAGGACATCGACTTCGCAAACGCGGCATTCCCGTTCATGACGTATCGCAACGGGACGGTATCCGGCGTGGCTTCACGCGTGATGCGCATCAGCTTCTCGGGCGAGCTGGCGTACGAAGTCAACGTGCCCGCGAACTTCGGGCGTGGTGTGTGGGAAGCGCTGATGAGCGCGGGACGGGAGTTCGACATCACGCCTTATGGCACCGAAACCATGCACATTCTGCGTGCAGAGAAGGGCTACATCATCGTCGGCCAGGACACGGACGGATCGGTCACGCCGTTTGATCTCGGCATGGGCGGGATGGTCGCGAAGAAGGACTGCCTCGGCAAGCGCTCGCTGTCGCGCTCGGATACACAGAGGGCGGGACGCAAGCAGCTCGTTGGGCTTACCCCGGTGGACCCCCGCGTCACGCTGACCGAAGGCGCGCAGATCGTAACCACACCTGCGACACAGGGCATCACGCCAATGCTCGGCCATGTAACGTCGAGCTATATAAGTCCGATTATGAAGCGGTCGATTGCGCTGGCGGTCGTCAAAGGCGGTCTCGACAGGATGGGGCAACGCGTCTTTGTGTCGATGTCCGGCACACGCTGTGTCGAGGCCGAGGTGTGCAGTCCTGTTTTTTACGATCCTGAAGGGGTACGTCAGCATGTTGAATGATCTGGTTCAGGAGTCACCGCTGGTCGGCATCGAAGCTCGGATTGCCGCTGGATCGGGTGGCTTAACTAAGCGCTTTCGGTTCACCGAGCGGCCGTTCGTGACACTTCTCACATTGCGCGGCAACGGTACCGCGTTTGATGTAGCCGTGCAGCGCGTGCTGGGCGTCCCTTTGCCGAAGCAATCCGGTGGTCGCGTGACGGCAGGTGAACGGGCAGTGTGGTGGATGGGGCCGGACGAGTGGCTGATCCAGTCTACCCAGGATATGGCGGCTGAACTCGAATGCGCCTTGCGCGAAGCGCTTGACGGACAACACTACGCGGTCGTCGACGTCAGTAGCGGTTACACCGTAATCGACATCTCGGGTACCCACGTGCGAGAGGTGCTGGCAAGCGGCTGCCCGCTCGATTTGCATCGACGCATGTTCGCAGACGGGCAATGCGCCAGTTCGCACTTCTTCAAGGCAGGCATCACGCTGTGCCGTGACGGGGGTGACCGGTTCCAGATCATCGTGCGGCGCAGCTTTGCCGAATACTGCTGCCTGATGCTGCTCGATGCGGCACAGCCGTATCTTGCATAGCACGCTCGCCGGCTGGTCCACGTCATAGAAAAGAGATCGTTCGATGAAACATTCCGAAGCAGGACCAACGGTCGAATGGGATATCGTGATCGACCAGTTGCGGGGACAGACGCGAATCGGGATCCACAATCATGAACGCGTAGCCCAGCCGGTGGTGATTGATGCGGTACTGCATTGTCGAAGTCAGGCGCTACCGGAGGAGATCGATGAGTGCCTCGACTACGACGCGTTCTGCCAGATGCTGTGCGCTTACCTCGATGCGCAGACACATACGGACCTGGTCGAACAACTCGCCGCCGATCTGCTGGCGTTGGCGTTTGACCGCTTTGCGATGCTCGAAGACGCCGTGCTGACGCTCTACAAGCCACACGCGGTGCGGTCGGCGGCGCAGGTGGGCGTGCGCCTGCGCTGGAGTCGTCACGACTTTCTGCGCCGGCGTGCTCGCGTGGCTGCCGCACACCTCGCCGAAGCGACGCACGCCTGACACATGCCACATACGGAGTCCCCATGACTGAAACCACTACGAAGCAGACGGATCGGGCGCCGCAGTTCGCGCTGACCGTCACCTGTCCCAGCGCACCGGGGCAGGTCGCTGCGCTGGTGCGATTTCTCGACGATCGCGGATGCTATATCGACGAATTCGATGTATTCGACGATGAATTCACTGCCCGTTTCTTCGTGCGATGCATTTTTCATGCGGCATCGACACAGCGGCTGGACGTTGCGTCGTTGCTTGAGGAATTTGCGAGTGTCGCCAACCGGTTCGACATGGCGTGGACGATCCACGACATGTCAGTGAAACTCAAGGTACTGATCATGGTGTCGAAGCTCGACCATTGCCTCACCGACCTGCTTTTCCGCTGGCGCATGGACGAACTGAAGATGGATATCGTCGGGGTGGCTTCGAATCATCCGGATCTCGAACCGGTTGCGGCTGCGAACGGCATCGCGTTCCACCATCTACCGCTGACGGCCGACACTAGGCCGCAACAGGAGGCGCAGATACTGACCCTGATAGAGCGGACCGGTGCTGAACTTGTCGTCCTCGCACGTTACATGCAGGTGTTATCCACCGCGCTGAGCGCATCCCTCGCGGGGCGCGCAATCAACATTCATCACTCGTTCCTGCCCGGATTCAAGGGCGCGAAGCCTTATCACCAGGCGCATGCACGCGGGGTGAAGCTGATCGGTGCGACAGCGCATTTCGTCACGGACGATCTCGACGAAGGGCCGATCATCGAACAGGTCGTGGAACGCGTCACCCACGCGTACGGCCCCGACCGGCTGCTCGCGACCGGACGTGATATGGAGTGCCTCGCGCTGGCGCGCGCCGTCAAGCTTTTTATCGAGCATCGAATCTTTACCAACGGTAACCGAACCGTTGTACTTCAGTAGTAACACACCGGTGAAGCGAACTCAAGAGTCGCAGCCGAAAAGGCAGCAATCTTATGATTCATGTTTGGAGACAACAAATGAGCAACAGAAAAGCGGATTCAGGCCGGCAGGCGACAGCTGGCGTCATCTCACCGGTCGGCATGCCATCCCCGTACGCTTCGAGCAATCGTCAGGCCGCCCCGGTGCCAGACGGGCGTCTGCTTAAGCGCGCTGCGATGGCCAGTTTCATCGGCAATTTCGTCGAGTGGTTCGATTACGCGTCCTATGGCTATCTCGCGACCATCATTGCGGTTGTCTTTTTCCCCAAGACTAGCGCTGCGACGGGACTGCTCGCCGCTTACGCCGTATTTGCGATCTCGTTCATCGTTCGGCCCATCGGAGGTATCGTCTGGGGGCACTTCGGCGACAAGATCGGGCGCCGGACAGCGTTGTCGCTGTCGATTCTGATCATGTCGGCTTCGACCTTCGTGATTGCTTTCCTGCCAACCTATGCACAGGTTGGCGTCATGGCACCGTTTTTTTTGCTGCTGGTTCGACTGATCCAGGGGTTCTCGGCCTCCGGTGAGTATGCAGGGGCATCGGCATTCCTCGCCGAATATGCGCCGGAGGGCAAGCGGGGTTTCTATACCAGCATTGTCCCGGCCAGCACGGCAGCGGGTCTACTGTTTGGTTCGATCTTCGTCGCGGTGCTGCATGCCGTGCTCACCACCGAGCAGATCCAGTCGTTCGGGTGGCGGCTGCCATTCCTGCTCGCTGCGCCGTTCGGGTTGATTGGCCGCTATATCCGGGTGCGCCTCGAAGATACGCCGAAGTTCAAGGCGCTTGAGATGTCCCATCATGTCGCACGCGCGCCGGTCACGGAATTGCTGACGGTACATCGCGGCAAGATGTTGATCGCGTTTGGGGTCACGTGCCTGAACGCGGTGGCGTTCTATCTGGTGCTGAGCTATATGCCGACATACCTGTCGACCGAGATGGGCATGGGCGAAACGCAATCCTTTATTGCGGCCACCATTTCTCTTGCCGCCTATATCGGCTTCATCTTCATCATGGGGGCGCTGTCGGACCGCGTCGGTCGCAAGACGATGCTGATCGGTGCTTCGGTCCTGTTCGCCCTGTTGACAGTACCGCTTTTCAAGGGGCTCACCGGTGCTAGCTTCATGACGATCGTGCTGATTCAGATCGCGTTTGGCGCGCTGCTGACGATGAACGACGGCACGCTGCCCTGCTTCCTGTCAGAGATTTTTCCGACGCGCGTGCGCTACAGCGGCTTCGCGTTCAGCTTCAATGCGGCGAATGCGCTGTTTGGCGGCACGGCGCCGTTCGTTGCGACCTGGTTGATCCATGCGACCGGCAGCAAGCTGGCCCCGGCGTGGTATATGGTCGGCGCGGCAGGCGTCGCTCTGATAGCCATGCTCGCCAGTCGGGAGACATCGCGCGGGCCACTCGCCGAGTGAATGCCATCGGACTGAAGTCAGGCTCCGCTTGTCTCGATCGGTCCTGTTCGAGGGGATCGAAGCGAGCGGGTCTGTTCGTGTCGCAGGAGTAGGGCGATAAAATTCGGGGGGAAACCGTTTATGAGAGGTCTGTTGAAGACGCCTAACCCGACGCCGTCCAGGGTGTTTTGACGCTCGCACTATCCGCACGAGGTGATATTGACTTGCATGTGTTGATGGAAGCCGTTAAAAACCCCGGGATGTTTTCTGCCAGGGCCACGTAACACGTCGCTGTCCAATCCACGGAAACTGCCGGCGTGCGAGTTCGTGGAATTCTTGGTTCAACAGCGCGACGCGCAATTGCACGACACTGTGTGCCCCCACGCGACTCCAGCGCATATGCTGGCTCTTGCACATTCGACGGCCAACTATTCGGTTGATCGACGATTCGACGAAGCCGGTGGAGATTCGCCGTCCTACACGTTGCCATGTGCGATAGTCGATCAGCGACTCAAAGTTGCTCGTGAGATAAGCGACCACATTTGTGAGGCTGTAGCTCGCTTTCTTGACTTAGTTGCCCACCGCCGGATCTCGGTTCTCACGCAGATCAAGCAGGCGAGTGAGCTTTGCTGCGAGCTGCTGCCAAGCCACTGCGTCTCCGACCCAAACGTAATGGCGGAAGCGGACAAACAGATCCCACAGTTCAAACGCTGATCCACTGTCCGTGAGTCGCCCATATGCCAGAGGCGCGATAGCCTGCTCAACGCGTCGCAACATCCGCCCGACGTGTGCCCAATCGAGAATCCACTCGTTATCGTATGGGAGATCATTAGCGACGCCGGCCAGGTCTCGAGCTCCATCAGTCAGGACAGGGGGACGATACCCTTTCGTGCGTCCCTCTCCCAGCCTTTTTAACGGCTTCCTCCAACAGCGTGTCTACAAAGGAGTGACGATAAACATCGATACTGAAGCCATCGTCAAGCAGAGGGAGATCACGCAGTTGAACCTAGGAAACGCGCTTGTCGTCGCCGAAGCCGCGTGCTGAGACAAAGCGTGGACGCGAACCGCAGGCGCATGGTGCGGATTTGCTGGCCACCTTCCATCCTGCGCTCGCCCCACGGCGCCGTGAAAGCGCCAGATTTAGCACGAAAAGGACGAATACCCCGACCGGCAGGCGAAGGCGTGATTTCGCCACACGAGCGAATCGGTCACGTGTTTATATCATTTAAAGTAGCAATATTTCGCGAACAAGGCGATTACTCAACGGCTATGAGATATCTAGAATTTAATCACTGACTACGAACAAGTTGCTCGCAGCAGACCAAATAAAATTCTGGAGGTAGTAACCATGAAGTCCCTTATTCAAGCTGTTGTTGTGGCCGCAGCCCTTGCCGCGCCCGTTGCCGTTTTCGCTCAATCAAACCAGCCCGTGACCCGCGCGCAGGTGCGCGCTGAACTGGTCCAGCTCGAAAATGCTGGCTATAAGCCGGGCCTCGCCAGTCCCTATTACCCGGCTGACATTCAGGCGGCCCAAGCAAAGGTGACTGCGCAAAACGGTTCGGCAAGCGCCGTCGGTGGCGTGGTGAGCGGCTCGTCGGCTTCAGGTGCCCATGCCTACAAGACCGAAGCAGAAGCGAAGGGCCCGCAATCGGTTTACTTTGGCGGTCAATAACTGTCACGCAGGCGAGCCGCTGGCGTCCCTATCCGGTCGCTGAGCATCGCCCTCTGAGCGCGCAACATGTTTGCGCGCCTCCACTTAAAGATCTGGCTCGCTATCGCGATCAAACCCGCGAGCGAGCCAATTTGGTATAGAACCTCCATCATCGGGCTCTCGATGATTTCGCTCAGGCCTTCTCGGTCTGGGCGCTTTTTCTCCCGTTCATCGATGTGGTTCAGCGCGCGGCATGCGCACGCTCGCGTCTGACGGAGCGGTGCGACCGGCAACCGTTTCAATGGTAACGTTGCCGCCTGATCGGGAGGCATCGCACGCTACAGGTCAAAAAAGCCACGCAGCAAGTCAGTGGCTGCAAGACACACGCACACGAAGGGCTGCTGTGCGAACCGCGACAGATCAGCACGGTAATCCGTGCTTCCCTAGCCCCTGTGGTACCAGCGTGGGACAGTGAAAAAGCTGCGCCAGCATGACTGGCGTCAAACCAGAGACGTTCACGCATCACAATGCCGGCGAACGGAACGGTTCGGCACAACTCCCACCCAGCAACCTTCGTCATTGTCCGGACGGGGTCTTTTCGGCATTGCGGTTAGCGAACGTGGGGAGATGCCAGTGAAAGCGGAGAGACATGAGGCGCAAGCCCACGCACACGAACGTTGCAGCCCAGGGCGTCCACGGCTGTGACAGGCCGAGTTGCTCGCATACGACCTGCATTGCCGCGCCCAATAGTGCAGCCGACGCGTAAATCTCCCTTTGCAGAACGACCGGTACCCGTGTGAGCAGCACATCGCGCAAGGTGCCACCGCCTACTGCAGTGACAACACCGAGCAATATCGCGACTTCGCTGTTGTGGCCGTAAGCAAGCGCCTTTTGAGCGCCAGAAACCGCAAACAGCCCGAGGCCGATGGCATCGAAGAACAGCACCGGGTGCCGCAGCCGCCTGACCTTCGGGTAGGCGGCGATCGTAATCAAGGCGGCGACGATGGAAGCTGCCAGATATCGCCAGTTTGACAAGCCCGCCGGCGGTACCGCGCCGATGCACACATCGCGCACGATACCGCCGCCGCACGCCACAACGAACGCAATCGCAATAACCCCAAACAGGTCAAGATTGCGCTGCTTCGCTGCCACGGCGCCGCTGATGGCGAATACGAATGTACCGACCAGATCGAGCAGCAGAAACAACTCGTGTCCGCTCACGTAGATGCTGTCCCTTCGCAAAGCCACGCAGACGCAGCGCACAGCATAGCCAGCAGGCCCGTTTTCAACGTCGGATCCAGGGTCGGTGCGTATTTTGGAGAATGGTTGCTGGGCAGCAGGTTAATCTGCTTTTCTGCCTTTGCTTTCGCATACACCTGCGGATCGGTGCCACCAACAATCCAG
The DNA here is from genome assembly GCF_003353175.1 of Paraburkholderia lacunae. Classification (GTDB taxonomy): domain Bacteria; phylum Pseudomonadota; class Gammaproteobacteria; order Burkholderiales; family Burkholderiaceae; genus Paraburkholderia; species Paraburkholderia lacunae. The sequence goes on from NZ_QHKS01000037.1 coordinate 13,848, forward strand.
AAAACGTAAGGGACGTTCCAGCGTCGGCCAAATACGCTGAAATCCTCGCTGGCGGCGGCCGGACGGGTTTCGGTGGCGCGTTCGCCGAACTGTGCTTCGAACGCCTGCGCGACACGTGCGGTCGCTTTCGCGTCGTTCTCGGTCAACGGATAACTGCTGAGCGTCGTGAATTCCGGTTCGCGCGGCGCATTGGAGGCAACGCATTCGGCGCAGCAGATACGCCGGATCGCGGACAGCATGTACTCTCGCACGTCCTCATCATAGGTGCGCACATTCAGCTTGAGCGTGGCGTCATCGGGAATGATGTTTTCTTTCGTGCCGGCCTGCAGCGCGCCAATCGTGAGTACGGCGCTGTCGCTCGGCGCGATTTCACGCGAAACGATCGTCTGAAGGCGCATCGTCGTGGATGCGGCCATGATCACCGGGTCGATTGATGTTTGCGGTTGTGAGCCGTGCGATCCGCGGCCGAACAGTTGTACCTTGAGACTGTCGCCTGCCGAGAGGATCGTGCCGCTACGGTATCCTACCGTGCCTGCCTCTCCGACCATCACATGCTGCCCAAGAATGATGTCCGGCTTTGGAAACCGGTCTGCCATGCCGTCGTCCATCATGCTTTGTGCGCCTCGACCCACTTCCTCGCCGGGTTGAAACACCGCGAGCACGGTTCCTTTCCACGATTCCCGGTTCTCGGCCAGCAGGCGTGCCGCACCCATCAGCCACGTTACATGCAGATCGTGCCCGCAGGAATGCGCAACACCCACCTCGACGCCATCTTCATCCCTCGCGGTGAGGGTGCTCGCATAGGGAAGCCCGGTCGCCTCCAGCACAGGAAGGGCATCCATATCCGCGCGCAGCATGACCGTTGGGCCTTCACCGTTCCGTAGCACGCCCACCACGCCTGTCACGCCGACCGACCGGGTTACCTCGAATCCCTGCGCAGCCAGATAGTCGGCCGCAATGCGCGCGGTGCGCACCTCCTGCATTGACAATTCGGGGTTTTGATGAAAATCCTTGTAAATCGCTTCCAGTTCGGGAAGCAGTTGGTCAGCGCGAACGGTCAACGCAGTCATGAACGGATTCATATGACACCTTCAATGATTTAAAAGCCTACATTTCCACAGGCTTTCTGTGGCGGTGACGCAATGCGTCGCGTCAAAACCGGAATGCGCCGGGTGCCTGTTGCCGGTAGATACGTGCAACTGTGATGATTCAGTCTACCCCTGCCGTTTCCGGGCGACAATCTGGACGGGCGGTCTCACCCGTCGTTCAGTTTGTAGCAATGGAATCGCTTCGAGGACTACCTATCGAGTTGAGGCTGCTCGAGCACCGGACGCTTTCGGCTTCCCTTTAGCTATCGTCCACATGATGGTGATCATTGCCACCACGACCATCAGCACGTTGAACAGGAGTGCGATGGCGGCCGCATAGCGGATGGCGAGATTGTCGGTTCGCCCAAGGGCGATGTCAGCCATTGGCGAGAGGCCCTCCCTGTGGCCCAGTGCGGTAAATATCGCCGCCGAGATGGCCACGCCAAAGGCCGCCCCCAGGGACGAAGCCATCTTGTAGATGCCGGAGGCCGATCCTGCCTTATCGTTGGTGACGTTGGACAGAGCCGCATCGGTAGACGGCGTGGCATAGAAACCGAGGCCGATGCCGAACAGGGTAAAGCCGACGAAAGCCACGACGATATATTGCTTCGCGAGCAGGAAGGTGAAGGTGGTCAGCAGGATGCCTAACCCCGTGATCGCGCAGCCCAGCAACATCGGCTTGCGCGGCCCCCAAAGCTGTAGCAGCTTTTCCCCGACACGGATGGTGGCCAGGATGGCAACCAGATAGCCGGTGGTCATCAGTCCGGCCTGCAGCGATGAGAGCCCTGCGCCTTGCTGGACCACGGACAATGCCACCAGCAGCGTGCCCGCCGCGCCGTTAAGCAGGAAATTGGACAGTGTCGCGCCCGAGTAAGTCCTGTTGCTCAACAGGACCAGAAACTCAATGCGCGCTGGCGGGCCGCGCCGTCGTAGTACGCCTTCATTAAAGCCAGTGTGGCGGGCATAATGCACGCGGCCGACAGGCCCTGGACGATGCGCCCCGTAATCAACCACACGGCAGTGCCGGTGGGCGACGCAGCGATCAATAGCGAGCCAATAGCGTTTAACGCCAGGCCGGCAACGGTCAGCCGCACGCGTCCTAGCGAGTCTGCGAGTCCGCCTGCGACGACGATGAAAATCCCTGAGAACAGCGCAGTGATGCTGACTGCGATATTGCTGATGTTGGTTGTGACGCCGAGATCCGATTTCATGGTCGGTGCGACGTTAAGGGTAGTCTGAGCGAACAGCCAGAACGTGACGACCGCGAGAACAATACCGAAAATTAGCTTGTCGGTACCTTGATGCGGCGTGGCGGTGCTTGTTTCTTGCATGCTAATCCCCATTATCTGCCGGGCCGTGGGTGGCACGGCAATTAACAAAACTGAAGACCCGGATCGATTGATCCGGGCTGCCGTTTCGCCGAACACAACAGTGCAGTCTCACCGCAGCCTCCCACCCAGATTGAAAGACCGTCGGCCACGTATAAATCGGGAGTCTTGACCGGTCGCGGGCACCGCTTCCGATCCACTAAAACGGGACTTTCAGGAACGACGCATCGATCGTTCAGCCAGAATATTTCGCGCTTTCGGTAGCTGCAGAGCGTCGAAATGCTTCGACGAGCTTATCCGCAATACGGTTGAGTTCTTCGCGCTCCCGTGAAGAGAGAGCCGACAGCATTTCCTCTTCCAATTTCAAGCCTAACTCGTTGCTATCTTTCCTCACACGCTTGCCTGCCACCGTGGGCCAAAGCTCAAACTGACGGGCGTCTCCCGGATGGATGGTCCTCCGTATGAGCTTGCGCTCAATCAGTTCCGCCAGAAGTTTCGAGAGCAAGGTCTTCTCAATCAGAGTCTGGCCCTTAACAGCGGTTGCCGTGATACCAGGTTCATCGCAAATCAAACGCAGCACCCGAAGCAAACGCACGTCAAGGCCGCATACAGACTTGTACGCGATGTTGGCCTGATTGATCATCTCCGACTTGATCAGGTCTAGCTTGAATGTGAGAAATTGGTCAAACATCGGATTTTCCAAAATTCGAATATTCTTGCTGGCTGGCGACATACCCGATCGGAATGCCGTGTTCATAGAAGATCTCATGACTTACCGCAACCATTCTGTCTCCAGGAGAAACTAGGCACCGATACTCGATGAATACGGGTGTCGGCAGTGATATCCGAAGTATAGCACTCGTCTCAAAATTCAATAGTTGTCGTCGGCAACTATAATTATGAAAGGCCGCGATCCGTCTATCCGACAGTGCAACAGAATCCTCTGCTGCGGAAGAGCGAGAATGCACCCGCCTTCTGCGATCGCCGCTGCAACGTGATCGCGCCATTCGTTTCTGCCCCGGGCAACCGCAACGAATCGCCGCTGCTGCGTGAGGCGCTGCCCAGACTGAACCGCATGGCCTGCGCCATCGGCATGGACCTGCAAGACTCAACGGTCAGCCTGGACGGCGTCTACGACTGCCGGGCCAACCGCAAGGCGATTTTCAAACGGGACATGATTCCCAACATTCCCGAAAACCTGCGCGGACGTAAAACACCAAAGCGGGGCCGCAAGCGGCGCTTCGATCCGGCCATCTTCGGGGAGCGCTTCCGGACCATCGAGCGCTTCTTTGCCTACCGCCGGACTCTGCGCTGTCATTCTCGCTTACGTCATTCTGTAAGGCCCCGCAGCATACCAGCCTCCGCTATTGCAACAGAACCGATATTCCCGATCATCGCTCGACACGAGATCGACGATTGCGCAGCGGCTTATGTAAATTGGACTTGCGTGAATCTATCGGCGGTCGATGTGAGAGCAGAAAGCCTCAAAGGCAGCACGTTGTGTGAGTGCGAGAAGTCGGCGCCGGGTGATGATCTCGGTATTCGGCAACGGAGATATTGAATCGTTGATCATTCACCTCTCAGGGAAGATGAGTCCACCGACAGCGCTTGGCTCGGCATGCTGAAACGTGTTCGCCGTGGTTCGCACTTCGACGGCATTAAGGTCCCTGCCAATGCGCTCATCAGGGTGTGGAAGCTGATCGCAACCATTGCTCGAACTCAAGATACGCGACAATAAAGCGAGATCGATAGGGTTCGGAATGCGCGAAATGTCGATTTGAAAGCACTGCGCTTCGATAGATCTTCACCGTGGTGTGAACCCATTCGACAGTTGCCGGCAATCCGTCACGCGCGATCAGAAACTCGATACGTGAACGTTCTTCGATTGGTTCATCTCGTGATGCACGTTGAATTGCCACCCCAGCCTTCCTGTGTGATCACAATGCATCAGTCAGATAATTCTGCGTGCAAGCATGGTGCGGATCTCCCCAATTGCTTTTGCCGGATTCAGTCCTTTGGGGCAAACGTCCGTGCAGTTCAGGATCGTGCGACATCGGAACAGACGATACGGGTCATCGAGATTATCCAGCCGTGCGGCAGTTCCTTCGTCGCGGGAATCAACCAGAAAGCGATAAGCCTGTAGCAAGCCCGCTGGGCCGACGTATTTATCCGGGTTCCACCAATACGAAGGACACGCGCTCGAGCAACATGCGCACAGGATGCATTCATAGAGGCCGTCGAGTTGATCACGTTCCTCCGGTGACTGGAGCCGCTCTCGCTCGGGGGGCGGGGTATCGTTGATCAGGTACGGCGTGATCGAATGGTACTGCTTGAAAAATGCAGTCATATCGACGATCAGATCGCGTACGACTGGTAAACCGGGTAACGGTCGCAACACCGTGTGGCTGGGTAGATCGTTGAGATTGGTCGTGCAGGCGAGACCGTTCTTGCCATTGATGTTCATAGCGTCAGAGCCGCATACCCCCTCGCGACAGGAACGCCGGAAGCTGAGCGTCTCGTCCTGCGCTTTGAGGCGAATTAGTACATCCAGTAGCATCCGGTCATTCACCGTCCTTTCTATCTTAAAGACCTGCGAATGAGGCGTGACATCCTTGTCTGGATCGTATCGGTAGATCTCGAATGTTTTTGCTCCACTCATACGTCTCTCCAATCGGGTGGCAGGCTGCTCAACACCGGACAGTTGTCCGACGTTGCTTTTGCGTCGATCAGCTACTCGCCATAGCATGCTTGGACGGCTATCAGCCGTGGAGCGAACACCTCGCAAAAATCATCGCATGCATCGTAATTCAGTTGCTGCAATCGTCAGCCCACACAGCGTGTCGGCTACCGCTGGAAAAAGGCGCTGTATCGAAGCGCTCCGTACTGTGATCGAAATCGTCCGCCTCGCTGCGGGCTCCGGTTTGACCGCTACCCAGATAAAGGTAGCTGCCATGCGCTATCTATCACTGTATATCACACTGTGATATTGTCAGCGAATTTATCTGGTAGTGATGCCATCAATTGCTGGTATGACCGGTAGAAATGACACTGCTCGCAGTCCGGGTAGCCATGCAAGGGCAATCGGATCAAAGCAGTCACAGGTTTCATTCTTCAGACAGGCACGAAAGGACATCTCGCAAGACAACGGCCTGGTTATGGTTCTCGTCCTTTGCGCCGTAGATGAGTGAGATCGAACGGCCACCTGAATCGCTCAAAAGGCGTCGCATCCGATCCTGCTGCTCCCCAGAAGCAAGCTCACTTCGGTAGCGCTGCTCGAATGCTTCCCATCGCTTCGGATCGTGGCCGAACCATTTGCGCAATGCTGTACTGGGTGCGAGGTCGAACGCCCATTGATCGAGGGCAAGCACTGCCTTGCTGCGACCTCGAGGCCAAACCCGGTCTACGAGGACACGATAGCCATCCTCCGGTGTCGGATCCTCGTATGCTCGTCTGATGAATATCTGCAATTTCCTGCGACTCGCCCGCGACATATCGTGCTCCCTCCGGGTTATCTTGCCGGCTCCGCTTCGTGCGCCAGGATCGCTTCAACTCTTGCGCGCAACACCGGAAGCAAGTCCCTTTCGAACCACGGATGCCGTTGAAGCCAGGGCTGGTTGCGTGGTGACGGATGAGGCAATGGCATCACGGCCGGCCCATATTCTGCCCACGCGCCAACTGTTTCGGTCAGGGACCGCTTGCGGCGGCCAGCGAGAAAATGGCGTTGCGCATACTGGCCGATCAACAGCGTCAGCTGGACGTTCTCCAGCTTCTCCAGAAGGCTGTCCAGCCAGATCTGCGCACATTCGCGGCGCGGCGGCTTATCGCCACCGTTGCCCCGCCCAGGATAACAAAACCCCATCGGGATGATTGCAAACCGCGACTCGTCGTAAAACGAGGGAACATCAATTCCAAGCCATTTCCGCAGTCGATCGCCGCTTGCGTCATTCCACGGAATGCCGGAAGCGTGCACGCGGGCGCCGGGTGCCTGCCCAACAATCAGAATCCGCGCGTCGGCTCTCGCGCGCAGGACTGGGCGAGGGCCAAGTGGCAGATGCTCTGCGCACACGCGACAAGCACGCACCTCACTCAAAAGTACATCGAGAGAGGGGTATGGGCGCTTATTCACTGTGCCGGCAGCTGACTTCCAGATCGTTGTCATGGCAATTCCGCCTCGCCTGCAGCGATTCCCGGCACGTCTCGCGGATCCAGAAGAACGACGGTTACAAGCAGCGACGAATTCCTCATGGCGGCAAGCTCATGCCGGGCTCCGCCCGCCAGATAAATGAGGTCACCGACATGAAGGCGTCGATGTGCATCGCCGATACCAATGTCTACTTCACCTTCGAGACACTGCACCGTGATCGGTCCGTCTACCGCGTGCGCAGGCATCCGCTTACCGGCCGGCAGAACGATCCTCATCACCTCGAGGTGCTTTTCCTTGAACAACGCCGTGGTCGGCGTCTGTTCAAGCAGCGCGGCCAGCGGCAGCACACTCGCGACTCCTCCAGACGAAAGATGCGATATAGCCATGCAGCTTCTCCTTATACGGACGCAGATTCCGTCTACATCAATGCAGGTCTCCAGCCAGCCCGTTTTCAGTTTCGTTGCTGCTTCCCGGGCATCGCCGCTGGATTGTTCCATGGAACAGCGCCCCTCGATAACGGCAAATATTTTAGCTTCTTCGCGTGCCAGCGTTCCTCCGCGGTCATCCCACGCGGCGCGCAAGCATTGATCTGATCTGCCCGATTGCATAAGCCGGATGGAGGTTTTTCGGGCAGAAATCCGTACAGTTCAGAATAGTGCGGCGACGAAACACGCGGTACGGGTCTTCCAGATTATCGAGCCGGGCGCTGGTGGCCATGTCGCGGGTGTCGACGATGACCCGGTACGTCTGCAGCAGCCCGGCGGGACCGACATACTTGTCAGGATTCCACCAGAATTACGGACACGCCGACGAACAGCATTCGCACAGGCCATCCAACTGAGCGCGCTCCTCCGGGCTCTGCGGGCGCTCGCGCCCCGGCGACGGCGGGGTATCGTTGATCAGATACAGCATCACGGAAGGATAACGCTGGAAGAGCGACATCATGTCGACGATCAGGTCCCGGATCACGGGCAAGCCCGGTAGCAGCCGAAGAATGATTCGCGACGGCAACTCTTTCATGCTGGTCTGGCACGCGGGCCGCTTGGCGCCATTGATGTTGATGGCTCTGGATCCTCGGGTGCCTTCGCGGCACGAGCGCCGCAGGGAAATCGACTCATCGACCGATTTCAGCCTGACCAGCACGTCCGGCACCATGCGATCGTTCTGATCGATGTCGACCTCGAAGCGCTGCATATAGGGCAAGACATCCTTGTCCGGATCGTAGCGACAAATTTTGATGACACGTTCGGCGATCACGGAAAGCTCCAGTTCATGGTTCTGCCCGCTGGCCGACGGTGCAGCACACGGTCAGCTAACATGGTTCGGCTACGCCGTTCAGAGATCGTCTCCGCCGCAGCCACAGCCCGCCTCGTTTGCAATCACGCGATGCAATTGCGCGAACCGCTCATCCACCGGCGTCTGGAGCAGAGGGTCTGGCTGACCGTAGACGTCGAGTAACGCAATCGCGCGAAAATCGTCCCCGTTGAGGTGCCGCACAGCCGTCGGAAACAGAATCGCCTCCTCGACGTCCATATTGCGCTGCAGCAGTTGCGCGTACTCGCGAATATGGGTCGCGACGAACTCCTGTTACATGTTTTCCTCACGCACCGCTGCCTCGAGATCTTGCAGGAGTTCGCGGCCCTGCCTGAACAGTGCCGCATGCTGAGCCTCGACTTCATGGCCGATGCTCGCCGGCAACGCCTGCTTCGCCAACAGGCGTTCGACGATGCGGTCCTCGAGCATGTGATGGCTGACGTCTGGAAAGCGCGTCAGGTAGCAAAGCGCGTCTACGAGAAGCGCGATGTCCGGTGCGCACGGGGCGGCACGCAATGACATCTCCCCGCCAAGGAGCCGCACCAGTCTTTTCAGCGTGACGTGCTCTGCCAGTAGCCGGTCAATGAGCGTGAGCATCGGGTGTCTCCCCGGGATCCTGTTGCGCTGCGATCGTGTCGAGCGCCAGCGCCGAATGGGCATACGCGGCACCCGCTCGCATTTCGGCCGCGACCCAGATTGCCTCCATGATCTCCTGTCCAGTCGCGCCACTTTTCATGGCCGCTGCGGTGTGGCCGCGTATGCAGTAGGGGCATTGCGTGACGTGCGCGACCGCCACGGCGATCAGTTGTTTTGTTCTGGCCGGCAGTGCGCCGTCGGCGAACACGCTTTCGCTGAACGCCTTGAAGGCGGCCAGCGGTTGGGGCGCGAGGTCCTTGCGTCTTCTCGCGATGGCCGCGCCCGATGCAGGATAGAGAGATTTGTCCATGATTCAGCTCCCAAAAACCGTTCGAGGAAACGTCCGCGTCGCATGCGGGCAGGCGCAGCCGATGACGAACCGTCACCGGATCGCGGAACCCGACCACAAGTGACTGGCCTCGACGCACCATTAGCGTTCGACTAACTTAACGTCGTATCCGGCGTCAGCGAACGCAACCAGAAACTCTTCGGCAAACAGCCATGAGTCAACTTTTACGGTCCTCGCATCGACATCAACGTCGACCTTTGCATCCGGTTCGACCGTGCGCATGGCCCGGGTCAGGACTGCCGCATCGTTGTCACCCTTCATCTGCCCGACTCTGAACATCATGTCCTGCTCCGTCAATCGGTGAAATCAGACGCTGCGTGACCACCGTTATGCCCGGTAGCGGTCAGCAACATGGTTCCCAGCCTTCCGACCGAGAACACCCGTACCCAACGAATGCGAGTGCCACGGAAACGTCTCCGGCGCTCGCGGACTTCCAATGATCTGTTGCTAGATGTTGTATATCATAACGTGATCCATTGGGGAATACACCTGGATTTCGGATGGATTTCGTTGCAAACCGGATTGCGCGGGCGCGCTAACTGAGTCATTGATCTGCGTCAATTCGACCATGCCATTTATGACTTTTCATACTACGATGGATCGGGAGGCTGACACAGCGTGCACGATTTAACTTCGGTGCTGTCTGCCACTCGCGAAGGCAGGTTGCTATTCCTCAGAGGCGCATATTCTGGAGACTATGTTGAGGATTACAGAACCGGTCACGGAACCGCGACCAACAGCCGATTTGGGTCTTCCCGTTCTGCGCCTGGGCTTCCGGCCGTTTTATCTGGGGGGCGCGCTTTTTGGCGCCGTTGCCATCGCGCTCTGGCTCATCACATTGCGAGGCCACCCGGTGGCAGGCTTTTCGCCTGCCATGAATGGTGTGCTATGGCACGCTCACGAAATGATCTTTGGCTTCGTCGGCGCGATCGTGGTGGGATTTCTGCTCACCGCCGTGCGCGCCTGGACGACGCTCGAAACGCCACGAGGTGCACCGCTCGCAGGACTATGGCTTCTGTGGGTGGCGGGACGCGTACTGGTCTGGTCCGGCCCGGAACGCATCGGAGCTATTGTCGATTGCGCCTTCCTTCCGGTTGTCGCGATTGTGCTCTTGCGTGTGCTGATCACGGCGCGCAATCGCCACAACATTTTCCTGCCGGTCGCACTCGGGATGTTTGGTTTGCTGAATGTCTGTTTTCACTGGTGGGCATGGCAGGGGCGTCCCGACCTTGCAATACGGGCGTCGTATGCAGCGATCGGACTGGTCGTAATGTTCGTCACCGTAATTGCGGGCCGGGTGGTGCCGATGTTTACCACGAACGCCATTCCCGGATTTCGGATGACACGCTGGAAGATGGTCGAGAGACTCGCCGTGCCGACCGTCATACTGACATTTATCGCGGATGCAACCGATGCCGCGCCGTGGTTCATCGTGGCATGCGCCTGCGCCGCAGCCACCGTCCATGGGATCAGAATCGCTGGATGGCATTCGTGGCGAGTGGCGCCCCGGCCGATTCTCTGGATTCTGCATGTCGCCTATGCGTGGATGCCGATCGGTTTTGCGTTGCTTGCCCTGGCGGCCGCCGGCGCCGTCCCGCATTCGCTCGCGATTCACGCACTGACGGTCGGAGCGATCGGGTGCGCCATTATCGCGATGATTACCCGCACCGCGCTTGGACACACCGGACGCCCGCTCGTGGCGGGACGAGCCGAGATAGCGAGTTACTGGCTGATGATCGCCGCAGCTGTCGCACGAGTCTTCGGCCCCTGGTTTGCCAGTGGCGCCACAGCAGTCTGGATCGACATAGCGGGCATATGCTGGTTTGCCGCATTCATCGCTTACCTGGTCAAATACGTGCCCTACCTGACAGCGGCCCGCATCGATGGCAAAGCGGGCTGATACGTTATCGCCGTGTTGAGGCTGGTCAGGTGCGCGGCCTCCGGGTGCGGCAGGCGGCCAGTTCTGTGGCAGGAGTTCGGCGCTAGTGCTGAGCTTGCTCCACCGTACCGGCCAGGTGGATCCTGAGGAATATCGTTATGCAACGTGCACGAAGACAGAGGCCGGCCTGGATCGGGAAAGAGGGGTCCCCGTTCCAGAAGCCACAGGAATCCCGATGCAGACTTTTGTAAAGTTCAGTCTATCTGTGAGTGTCATGAAAACAATCAGAGTGCCCACAATTTTTGACAACGCGCGTAGTCTTTCGGCATCGAGTGCCATGGAGTCGATCTGATGAGCCACTTTATTGATCGCCTGAAGTACTTCTCGACATCGAGGCCAAAGTTCTCTGAAGGTCATGGGATGACAACCCATGAGGACCGTGGATGGGAGGACGCCTACCGGCAAAGATGGCAGCATGACAAGATCGCGCGCTCGACCCACGGCGTCAACTGCACAGGTTCGTGTTCGTGGAAGATCTACGTCAAGAGCGGCATCGTCACCTGGGAAACCCAGCAGACCGATTACCCCCGCACCCGTCCCGATATGCCGAATCACGAGCCGCGTGGCTGTGCGCGCGGCGCATCCTATTCGTGGTATCTCTACAGCGCAAATCGCCTTAAATATCCGCTGATTCGCAGCGCGCTGCTCAGGCAGTGGCGCGACATGCGCGCGACGCTCGCGCCGGTGCACGCGTGGAGCGCGATTGTGAATGATCAGGAAGCCCGCGCCTCGTATACGCGTCGCCGTGGACTGGGTGGTTTTGTCCGGTCAAGCTGGGATGAAGTCAACGAGATCATTGCGGCCGCAAACATTCATACCATCAAACAACATGGTCCGGACCGGATCATCGGGTTCTCACCAATACCCGCCATGTCGATGGTGTCCTATGCGGCGGGCAGCCGCTACCTGTCATTGATCGGCGGCGTCAGTCTGAGCTTCTACGATTGGTACTGCGACCTGCCACCCGCGTCGCCGCAGACGTGGGGCGAACAGACTGACGTTCCGGAGTCGGCCGACTGGTACAACTCCAGCTTCATTATGTTGTGGGGGTCCAACGTGCCGCAAACGCGCACCCCCGATGCTCACTTCATGACCGAGGTACGTTATCGCGGCGCCAAGGTCGTATCGATCTTTCCCGATTACGCCGAGGGGGCGAAGTTCGGCGACATCTGGTTGCATCCCAAGCAGGGCACCGACGCGGCGCTCGGTCTCGCGATGGGTCACGTCGTGCTCAAAGAGTTTCACGTCGCCGGCAAGAGCGAATATTTCTCGGACTACTGCCGACGTTATACCGACATGCCGCTGCTCGTACGCATCGTCAAACAGGGCGAGCACTATGTGCCCGAACGACTCCTGAGGGCAGACGAGCTCGATGATGCATCCGGCCAGGAGAACAATGCCGCCTGGAAAACAGTTGCATTCGATGAGTTGAGCGGCAAGCCGGTCACGCCCGTCGGATCGATCGGCTTTCGCTGGGGACAGAAGGAAGGCGGCGACGCCGGCAAATGGAACCTGAAAGAAGAGGATGTCCACGGCAATCCGATCCGACCGGCCATGTCATTCGTGGAGAAGCACGACGAGGCGGTCGAAGTCTCCTTCCCCTATTTCGGCAACGTCGAACATACTCACTTCACGCATACCGGTCATGCCAGCGTCTTGCCGCGCCGCATCGGCGTACGCAAGATCGCCACCCGCGCCGGTGAAATTCTGGTTGCCACGGTCTACGACCTGTTCATTGCCAACTATGGCGTGGACCAGGGGCTCGGCGGCCCGAACGTCGCGGCCAGTTTCGACGATGACGTACCGTACACGCCCGCGTGGCAGGAGAAGATTACCGGCGTCAAACGACACGAAGTCATCGCCGTTGCGCGCGAATTCGCCGATAACGCCCAAAAGACGGAAGGCAAGTCGATGGTGATCGTCGGTGCTGGCCTGAACCACTGGTTCAATATGGACATGACCTATCGGTCGATCATCAATCTGCTCGTCATGTGCGGTTGCGTTGGTAAATCGGGCGGCGGCTGGTCTCACTATGTCGGCCAGGAAAAGCTCCGGCCGCAAACTGGCTGGCTGCCGCTTGCATTTGCAACCGATTGGCACAGGCCGGCGCGGGTCATGAACGGAACGTCGTTCTTCTATGCGCACACTGATCAATGGCGCTATGAAACGATGAAAGTTACAGAACTGCTATCGCCGCTCGCCAATGGCAGCGGGTTCGCCGATAGCCCGATCGACTACAACGTGCGTGCCGAGCGGATGGGCTGGTTGCCGTCCGCGCCGCAATTCAAGGCCAATCCGCTCGAGCTCGGCCGGGTATCAGCCGGCGCCGACGCTGGCGCCTACGTCGCGAAGGGCCTGAAGGACGGCTCGCTCGAGCTTTCGTGCACCGATCCCGACGCGGCGGAAAATTTTCCGAGAAACCTGTTTGTCTGGCGCTCGAACCTGCTCGGATCGTCCGGCAAGGGACATGAGTACTTCCTCAAGCATCTGCTCGGTGCCGAGCATGGCGTGCAGGGAAAAGATCTGGGTGCAAGCGCTGGCATCCTGCCCAAAGAGGTGAAGTGGCACGAGAAAGCGCCCGAGGGCAAGCTCGATCTCGTCGTCACGCTCGACTTCAGAATGTCCACCACCTGCCTGTATTCGGACATCGTGCTGCCAACTGCCACCTGGTACGAGAAGGACGATATGAACACGTCCGACATGCACCCGTTCATCCACCCGCTGTCGGCGGCCGTCGACCCAGCGTGGCAATCCAGAAGCGATTGGGAGATCTATAAAGGCATCGCGCGAAAGTTCTCTGAACTGGCCGAAGGCCATCTGGGTGTGGAACGCGACGTCGTGATGTCGCCGCTTCAACATGACAGCGCCGGCGAGATCGCGCAAGCCGACGGCATTGCCGACTGGGGTCACGACGAGTGCGATCCGGTTCCGGGAAAAACGATGGGGAACATTGCGGTGGTTGAACGAGACTATCCGAATACCTACCGCAAGTTCACCTCGCTCGGACCGCTGCTCGATTCGCTCGGGAATGGCGGTAAAGGCATTACGTGGCAAACCGGCGAGGAAATCGAACAACTCCGAGCACTGAATTATCCGGTCACCGACGCGGGTGTTTCGCACGGGCGACCGCAGATTCTTTCGGCGATCAATGCGGCCGAAGTGATTCTGTCGCTCGCACCGGAAACCAACGGTGCCGTCGCGGCTAAAGCATGGCAAGCGTTGTCGGCGCTCACGGGTACCGATCACACGCATCTCTCGCGCGCTCGCGAGGATGAAAAGATCCGGTTCCGGGATATTCAGGCGCAGCCGCGCAAGATCATCTCGTCGCCAACATGGAGCGGGATCGAATCCGAACATGTGTCCTATAGCGCGAGCTATACGAATGTGCATGAGCTGATTCCGTGGCGCACCCTGTCCGGACGCCAACAGCTGTATCAGGACCACGCCTGGATGCGCGACTTTGGCGAGTCACTCTGTGTCTATAAGCCGCCGGTCGACACGCGCAGCACCACCGGCGTGGCCGGCAGCCGCTCAAACGGAAACGCGGAGATCGCACTGAACTTCCTGACCCCTCATCAGAAGTGGGGCATTCACAGCACCTACACGGACAACCTGTTGATGCTGACGCTGTCGCGCGGCGGCCCGATCGTCTGGATCTCCGAGATCGATGCCAGAAAGATTGGCGTGGTCGATAACGACTGGATTGAGGCGTTCAATGTGAACGGTGCACTGACCGCTCGCGCCGTGGTCAGCCAGCGCATTCCGGTGGGTGCCGTGATGATGTATCACGCGCAGGAAAAGATCATCAATACACCGGGCTCCGAAGTCTCCGGGGTCCGTGGCATTCACAATTCGGTCACGCGTGTCATGCCGAAGCCGACCCACATGATCGGTGGCTATGCGCAGCTCTCGTACGGTTTCAACTATTACGGCACCGTCGGCTCCAATCGCGACGAATTCGTGATCGTCCGCAAAATGAACACGATCGACTGGAAGGATGAGTCGACGCCGGCGTCAGTGCTGTCGGCGGCCGAGGCCGCGCGTCATCAACACACACTCGCTCACGGCGCGCCGACGCTCGCGATGGCCAACGACGAGTCGGGAGAGAAGCGATGAAAATCCGCGCGCAGATCGGTATGGTGATGAATCTGGACAAATGCATCGGTTGCCATACCTGCTCCGTCACCTGCAAGAACGTCTGGACCTCGCGCGAGGGAATGGAGTACGCGTGGTTCAACAATGTCGAAACGAAGCCAGGCGTCGGTTATCCGAAGGACTGGGAAAACCAGGATCGCTGGAACGGCGGCTGGAAACGCAAGACGAATGGCAAGATCGAGCTTCGTGCCGGTAGCAAGTGGCGTGTGCTCGCCAATATCTTCGGCAACCCGAACCTGCCGGAGATCGACGACTACTACGAGCCGTTCACCTTTGACTATGCGCATCTGCACGATGCACCCGACGTCAAGGTCGGGCCGGTCGCCCGACCGCGTTCGCTGATCACTGGCGAGCGTCTGGAGAAGATCCAGTGGGGCCCGAACTGGGAAGAAATTCTCGGCGGAGAGTTCGAAAAGCGTAAGCAGGACTATAACTTCGATCAGGTGCAGACCGACATCTATGGGGAGTTCGAGAACACCTTCATGATGTACCTGCCGCGACTCTGCGAGCACTGCCTGAATCCCGCGTGCGTGGCCTCCTGCCCCTCCGGCGCGATCTATAAGCGCGAGGAAGACGGCATCGTTCTGATCGACCAGGACAAGTGCCGCGGCTGGCGGATGTGCGTGTCCGGGTGTCCTTACAAGAAGATCTATTACAACTGGCAAAGCGGCAAGTCGGAGAAGTGCATTTTCTGCTATCCGCGCATCGAGGCGGGCCAGCCGACGGTGTGCTCGGAAACCTGCGTCGGCCGGATACGCTATCTCGGCGTGCTGCTGTACGACGCCGACCGGATCGAGGAAGCCGCATCGGTCAAGGATCCACAGGATCTGTACGAAGCGCAACTGTCGATCTTCCTGGATCCGAACGACCCGGCCGTGCGTGAACAGGCGGCTCGCGACGGCGTGCCGGAAAACTGGCTCGAAGCGGCGCGCCATTCACCGGTGTACAAGATGGCGATGGAGTGGAAAATCGCTTTTCCGCTTCACCCCGAATACCGCACCTTGCCAATGGTCTGGTACGTCCCGCCGCTGTCGCCGATCAACTCGGCCACCAACGACGGCCGGCTTGGCATGAAGGGCTTGCTGCCCGACGTCGATTCGCTGCGCATCCCGCTGCGCTATCTGGCCAATCTGCTCACAGCGGGCCGCGAAGAACCGGTTCGGCTTGCTCTCAAGCGAATGCTGGCGATGCGCGCCTTCATGCGCGAGCGTCATGTCGAACGTCGCGAGAGCCTGGAATTGCTCGGCGAAGTCAATCTGAGCAGCGCGCAGGTCGACGAGATGTACCGATATCTGGCGATTGCCAATTACGAAGATCGATTCGTGATCCCGACCGCTCACCGCGAATACGCGGAAGATGCCTTCGACCTGCGCGCGTCGTGCGGTTTCTCGTTCGGCAACGGATGTTCCGACGGCAGCACGGAAACCAGCCTGTTCGGTGGACGCAAAGGCATCAACAAGACACGCAAGACAATTCCCATTCGCGCGGCGGGTGAATAAATGGAAGACAACCGTCTGATTCTTAGCATGTTGGGCGCGCTGCTGGACTATCCTGACCAAACACTGATCGTAGCGCTCGACGAGATCCGCGCCGAGCTGGTCGGGCATGCCGGCTTGCCGTTGGACACACGCACGGCCTTGTCCGATCTGGTCGACCGACTGTCGGCGCGGCCGCTGCTGGATCTGCAGGAAGACTACGTCGACATCTTCGATCGCGGTCGGGCAACTTCGCTCTATCTGTTTGAACACGTCCACGGCGAGTCGCGCGAGCGTGGGCAGGCGATGGTGGACCTGCTCGCCATGTACGAAACGAAGGGCCTGTTTCTCAGCCCCGGCGAATTGCCCGACTACCTGCCTGTTTTCCTCGAGTTCCTGTCTCACGAAACACCCGCGTAAGCGCACGCACTGCTCGGCGAAATTGCCGATATCACCCGACAGATCGCGACCAGACTGGCCGAGCGCGGAACACCGTATTTCGCAGCCGTTGCTGCATTGTTGCCACTCGCCGACGAGGCGCCGCTAGCGAACGCAAATGCGGCCGTGTGCGACGCCTCCACGACCCGCGAGGTCGACGGCGAAGCGCTCGACCGCGAGTGGCAGGAGGAGCCGGTGAGTTTCCTGGGTGCGCAAGCGCCTTTATCCAGGGAACCCCAGCCAATCCAGTTTTACGACAAAAGGCCATCACGTTAACCAGAAAGGGCAGACTTCCATGCTCATATTCCAGGCATTAGCGAACGGGATCCTCGCTGGAGAAACCTCATGAGTCAGCACTTCGTCAACGCATTGCTGTTTGGCATCTATCCCTATGTGTGTCTCGCGATGTGGTTGCTCGGCAGCCTGATCCGTTTCGATCGTGAGCAGTACACCTGGAAGAGCGATTCGTCGCAACTGCTCAGACGTCGTCAACTTCGCCTTGGAAGCAATCTGTTCCACGTCGGCGTATTGATTGTGATCGGCGGCCACTTCGCCGGGTTCCTTGCCCCTCACTGGATGGTCTCGCCATTCCTGAACGCCTCCCAGCATCAATTGCTCGCGGTGATGGCGGGCGGTATCGCCGGCATCATCGCGATCGTCGGACTGTCGATCCTGATGTACCGACGCCTGTCCGACCCACGCATTCGAATCAATAGTGCCCATGCGGACATTCTGGTTCTGGTGATACTGTGGTTACAACTGGCACTCGGATTGGCCACCATACCACTGTCATTGGCGCATATGGACGGCGCGATGTTCGAGATCCTGAGTGACTATGTGAAGGGCATCGTCACGTTTCAGACCGGTACCGCGGACCTCATCATTCAGGCGCCGCTCGTCTACAAAATCCATATCGCACTCGGCTTCACGATATTTCTCATTTCCCCATTCACCCGCCTCGTCCATATCTGGAGCGGCATGGCGACGGTGGGTTTCCTGGTTCGTCCTCACCAGATCGTCCGTAAGCGCTAACCCGAGGAATCTTTCATGTCGGCAAACCACGATATTTCACCAGCGCCCGCCACCATCGACGTACTGAGCGTCAACGGTGCCGTGATCGAAGCTGCCGCCATTGCAACGGAATCCGCGTCGCATGCGGACGAGCCCGATCCCGACCACGCCGCGCGACGGGCACTGGTCGTGCGTGAACTGCTGGCCCAGCGCGCCGTTGCAACAGGCCTGTTGGCGAACGGCGCCGATCTCGACGATGAGACCATTGACCGTCTGCTGGAATTGGAATGCACGACGCCAGTCCCGTCCGCGGAAGAATGCCAGCGCTACTACGCAGCGAACATGCAGAAATTCCGCAGTTCGGACCTGGTCTTCGCGCGCCACATCCTCTTTGCGTTGACCGAAAAGGCAGCCATGACGCGGGTCCGTGCCCGCGCTGAAGAGACACACCGCGAACTTGCGCAGCATCTCGACCGGTTCGATGCGCTTGCCCGAACGTTATCCAATTGTCCGTCCGGGCAGGTCGGCGGGAATCTGGGGCAGTTGACCCGCGGCGAGAGCGTACCGGAATTCGAGGCGGCAATTTTTGGCAGCCAGCACATTGGCCTGTTGCCGGGGCTCGTCAACACGCGTTATGGCTTTCATATTGTCTGGGTAGAGCGTCGCATCGCGGGTGAATCCCTTCCATTTGAAGCGGTGCGAGCCACCATCGAACGCTATCTCCGCGAGCATGTCCGGCACAAGTCGATCCAGCAATATTTGAACCTGCTGGCATCCAGCGCCGAACTGCGCGGCATCGCGCTTGATCTGCGCCCGGGCCTGTTGCTGCAATAGCGCTTTGCCACCGTTTTTGCAATGACTCAGCACTGCATTCGACGCGTGCTCATCGCCCCTCTGCGTCGATCCGATAACACCCGCATGTAGCCGTCGTCATTGTTGTCTTGCTCTGGGAGCTGCCGTGAGTCCAAAAAAAAATCCCATACTGGTTCTAAGCGTCACAACTTTGGCCTTTCTGGTCTGCTTCGTCGTCTGGATGATGTTCGGCGTGCTCGGCATCGGGCTACGAACCGAGCTTGGACTGAACAGTACGGAGTTCGGCATGCTGACGGCCACGCCGGTGCTGACTGGCGCACTACTGCGCGTTCCGCTGGGCATCTGGACCGACCGTTTTGGTGGTCGCATTGTGATGACACTATTGCTGGTTCTCTGTGCCATCCCGGTATTCCTGATCGCATACGCGACCGTGTTCTGGCAGTTCCTCGCGATTGGCCTGTGTCTCGGTGCGGTCGGCGCATCGTTCGCGGTGGGGACGCCGTATGTCGCGCGATTCTTCCCGCCCGAAAAGCGGGGCTTTGCGATGGGATTCTTTGGAGCCGGTACGGTCGGCGCCGCCGTGAATCTGTTCATCACGCCTTCGTTGCAGGCGGCATGGGGCTGGCGCGCCGTCCCGAAGATCTATGCGCTCGCGCTTCTCGTCACTGCGCTGATCTTCTGGCTCGGCTCCGCGACCGACCCGGGCGCGGGTAGATCGGCGGGGCCATGGTACAGGCAGTTCCAGGTTCTGAAGAATCCGAAGGTATGGAAGTATTGCCAGTACTATTCGATCTGCTTCGGTGGCTTCACCGCATTATCACTCTGGATTCCACAATATCTGAAGGGTGAATTCGGCTTTTCGGTCATCACCGCCGCGGCGTTGGCCGCCGGCTTTTCGCTGCCGGGATCGGTATTGCGCGCGCTGGGCGGCATCCTGTCCGACCGCTTCGGTGCGCACAAGGTGACGTGGTGGGGACTGTGGGTCGCGTGGGTATGTCTATTCCTGTTGTCGTATCCGGACACCTCTTTCATGGTGAGCACGATCAGCGGCCCGCGCAGCTTTCATATCCATCTGGGCGTCCCGGTCTTCATTGCACTTCTGTTCATTCTCGGCGTGGTCTTCGCATTCGGTATGGCGTCGACGTTCAAGTACGTCGCCGACGACTTTCCGGAGCAAATGGGCGTGGTCACGGGCATCGTTGGACTCGCTGGCGGATTGGGAGGCTTCCTCCTAC
Organism: Paraburkholderia lacunae; assembly: GCF_003353175.1. Lineage (GTDB taxonomy): Bacteria > Pseudomonadota > Gammaproteobacteria > Burkholderiales > Burkholderiaceae > Paraburkholderia > Paraburkholderia lacunae. The sequence continues at coordinate 33,773 of NZ_QHKS01000037.1, forward strand.
CGATCCTGTTCGGTGTGATTCTTGACTGGCTTGGCGTTCGCTCGAGCTGCTTCATGTTCCTGTATGGCATCGTCTGGGTGTCGCTGATTCTGCTGTATCAATCCAGCGTGCGACAGGTCCGCATCGACGGAACATCCGCAGTGACTGAATGAATGACCGCCGTACGGCTTCCTGTCGACACAACATCACATGGATGATTAAAGATGAGTATTTCGAGTTTTGATGAGCTGATTCGCGTCGCGCGGCAACAACCCGAACCTCAGCGTCTGTTATTCGTATTCACCACGGTTGAGTTGCCTGATGACTGCACGCCAGACCAGCGGACCCGCTTCGAAGCCGGTAGGGGTGGTGCGTTGACACCACTGATGTGCGTAGACAAAACGCCCGAAGAACTCAGCACGTTTAGCGATCTGCTCGCGGAATCACGACAGGTACTTCAGGAATGGGCAATCGTCTTTGTCGCGGCACTCTCGGGTAAAAACGGGTGTGTACCGCGAAGTGAGGATGCGGAAGCACCGTTGAACAGGATGGTGGAATCGATCAAGACTGGTTCCGTCGGGATGTTTATTCCGTTCGATACCCACGGTCGGCCTGTGCTGTTTGGTCCCTCCTGAACAGATCTCTCATTGACTGTGATGGTCTTGTCCATGACGCATTCCCAATGGAGTGGGTCAGAGCGCGACGAAACGATTGATTCAGCTGCGCGGTTATGGAATCGCGGGACATCCGCGAGCTGACGGGGTTCAAGCCGAGCCCCGGGAAGTCACAAAGCTGCCCGCGGTTGATGCCGGGAGCAGGGAAGGAACGAGCATGAACGAAAAGCCAACCAACGATTGGGATCCGAGGTCCGAGGATGTCACGGACGATCGGAGTGCGGCATATGATGACATGCGGCACCGCTGTCCCATTGCGCATAGTGACTACCTGAACTTGTCCCTGTTCCGCCATGACGATGTCATGCACGTGCTCAACGACCCTGAAACTTTCAGTAATGCAGTCTCGAGCTATCTCTCCGTGCCCAATGGCATGGATCCTCCCGAGCACACCCGGTACAGAAGCATTATCGAGCCTTATTTCGGCCCGCAGCGGATGACGGTCTTTGAGCCGGTCTGCCGGGAGCTTGCCGCGAGTCTGGTGAATGGACTTTCGAGAGGCGACGAAGTCGAATTTAACGCCCGGTTCACACAAGACTTTGCGATGAACATCCAGTGCGCATTTCTGGGTTGGCCAGAGGAATTACGCGGGCCGCTTCTTCAATGGATCTGCAAAAACCGTGAAGCCACACTGACGGGTGACAGAATCGCTCTCGACCAGGTGGCCGTCGAATTTGATACCTACATTAAGGGCTTGCTGGTGCAACGGCGGGAATCGGGTGCGGACGCACCGAACGACGTCACGACTAGCCTGATACACGAGCGGATCGGGGACCGATTGCTGCAGGACGACGAAATTGTCAGCATCCTGCGTAACTGGACCGTCGGCGAACTCGGCACGATTGCGGCGTGCGTGGGGATTCTCGCTCATTACCTCGCCGAGCATCCTGATGTGCAGCAACGGTTACGGGAGCAGCCGTCGCTATTGCCAAAGGCCATCGACGAAATACTCCGGATCCGCGCGCCGCTCATCGCGAACCGCCGCATCAGTACCAGGCCGGTGGAAATCGGCGGTCGCAAGCTACCCGCCGGCCAGCGTATCACGCTCATCTGGGCATCCGCGAACCGGGACGAGACGGTTTTTGGAGACCCTGATGAATTCCGGCTTGACCGCGATCCGGCCAGCAACCTGCTATACGGTTCCGGCATTCACGAGTGTCCGGGTGCGCCGCTCGCGCGGCTCGAACTGCGTATTGGCATGGAAGAACTGCTCGCACGAACTACCTGGATTGAGCTCGTCCCGGGGAGCCCCCCCAAGAACGCAGTGTATCCAGCGGCTGGCTTTTCTGCTTTGCCATTGCGCATCGAGTGAATACCCTATGGCTCAACCAAGGCCCCGCTCAAAGTTCCACCGCCCTTGAAGCGCCCAGGAGTGACATCATGGAAGAAACGTCCGCGCTCGCTGAATGGATAATCGAACAGACGGCTGACGCCGTCATCTATGCCGACCGTTGCGGCACCATCGCGCGCTGGAACCATGCTGCAGCAGCGCTGTTCGGCTACAGTGCCGCTGAGGCGCTAGGCCAGAACCTCGATCTGATCATCCCGGAACATCTGCGAGCCGCACACTGGCGCGGCTTCGAAGCGGCGATGACAAGTGGTCATACAAGACTGCACGGCCGCGCGACGTTGACCCGTGCGATCAGCAAGACAGGCAAGAAGCTTTACGTCGAAATGACGTTCGCGATGGTGAAGAATCACGAGGGTGAGGTGCTTGGCTCGGTTGCAATAGCCCGGGACGTCACCGCGCGTGTCGAGCAGGAAAAATCTGTTGCTCGCCACGGTGGCGAGAGATAGTGCTGGATGCCGTCATCGGCGTCAGTCGCTTCGAATGAGGTAGGTGTCTCAAGCCGCAACTGATGGCGTGTGAGGATCGTCACGAAATTGCGACAATTGCCGATGGAGCGGCCACAGTCACATGCCACGTTACCGCGCATGTCCTTCTGACAGGTTCAGATGCGTTCGACTGGTCCTCAATCGTGCATCCAACCCCAAATCGGTCAGCCGACCCGCTGTTTCAAACGCCGGTACACGAGCGCTTTGTGCTGCTGCACCGCGTGATCGCTACCGATGCCGATTGCGGATGCCCGAAGGGCGACGCGTAGAGTCCCTGGCCGCGAAGGCGGAACAGTTGCCAGCTTGTGTGATCCCGCCTGCAGCAACAGATCTATGACGGTGTTCCCGCCGGCTCGATACATGTCGTCACGCTCGTCGTGACCGGCCAGGGTTCCGGATGGACAGCGGGGGGATCGCTTGCCGGGAAGCTCTCCGCCCCAGCCTCGTCGATCAGGGCTTCGAGGTGATCTGCGCGCTGACGGGCCGCGCGCTCAACTTCATGAGGGATTTGCATGATGGGCCTCAATAATGGTCTCTACTGCGGTTAAGGTTTGACAAGGCATCTTTCGATGCCCGGCGCGTCGTTTTACAAAGGCGCACAACGAGAACTTCTCCCAACGGCGTCATCCGAGGTCTGCCCCGGCATCTGCGACACCCGTCAATCTTTACCAGATTGCCGCTCAACAATGGCAGCAGGTCGGGCCGCTCGATGCTGACCTGCTCAGGCGCGTGAGCAACGAGCATGAGCGTGGCAATCTCGTGCGGTGTCAACATCGGGAAATTCGTGGCGCAAGTGGGAGACGCACCGCATTCCTGCACAATCCGGCTTGAAGGGCGTCCTTGCCCAACACGCGGGGTGTCGACATGTTTGACCTGCCGGGATGTGACGCCTTCGACTTCGTAGTGAGTTTCCATCAATGTCCTCCTGGCCAATGTTCCGTCAAGCGAGTCTCAGGCGCGTACCCGAATGCCTGCCGGTGTGGTTGGCCTCGAAAGGAAGCAGCGCCAACGTCTGTCGCCAGCTTCCGCAACCCGTCAATATCGAGAATCCGGAGATCCTTGCCGCACGCGTGGATCAGCCGGCGCCGCTGCAATTTCGTCAATGTCCGGCTGACTGTCTCGAGCTTCAGCCCGAGGTAGCAGCCGATTTCCTCGCGCGTCATCTTCAGCGTAAACGCATGAGCGGAGTAGCCGCGCGCTTCCCAGCGCCGCGACAGGTCGGCGAGAAAGGAGGCCACCCGCTCCTCGGCCGTCATGGTGCCGAGCAGCATCATGAGGGTGGACTCGCGCACGATCTCGGCACCCAGCATCTGGTGCACATGGTGCTGGATCGTCTTCACTTCCCGGCACAGCATCTCTAGCAGGTCGAACGGCATCACGCACACGGCACTGTCTTCCAGCGCGATCGCCTCGCAACTGTGCCTTCCGCTGGCAATGCCATCGATGCCGAGCGTGTCACCAGGGATGCCAAAGCCTGTGATCTGCTCGTGCCCTTCGCGGTGCATGACCACGGTCTTGAACGAACCGGCGCGAACCGCATAGATGCTTCCGAAGGTGTCGCCCGGCCGGTACAGGGCATGCCCGCGATGTACGGCGCGCACGCATTGCACGACATCGTGGAGCCGCTCGTGGGCCAGCGGGTCAATTAGGCTGCGGGTGCACAGTGCGGCCATTGCGCACGTCTTGCAGCCGATGTTTGCCGTCCACCTCCCTTCATCGTCCGGCCGCGCGAGCGGTTCACCATAAGGGACAGGTGTGGAGCTTCTCTGGGGTACGGTTGTGGTCAACATGCTTTCCTCGGGCCATGAATATCCAGGTGACCGGTTGCGCAGGCGCAGCGGGTATTTCAGTCCGCAACCTTCACTGCGAAGTCAATTACGATGTTGCCTGGTTCGCGCGCGACGTATCCGATGCCGACGCGCGCCCCGAAGTGATGCTCGATCTGGGCCAGGAGCGGCAGTGGGTCGTGGTCGTTGACAAAGCGCATCACCTCGCCTGGCTCCAGCGCATCGAGCGCGCCGAAAATGGCCGCGTGGCGGAAACGTCTGGCAACGCCGCGCGCGTCGAAGACGTACGGCTGGGCAAGAACAGGACGAACGTCTGCCGGATTTCGCATGATTGCTTCTCCTCAAAAGGTGGCCGCTCGAGGCCGTCACTGCGGTGTAATGGTGCGACGGGCCACCATGGCCGCGCTCAGCCGGGCCAGTTGCTGCCGATCGAGGCACGCTTCGGCAAATGGAAAAATCTGGCTCTCCTCCAGGGCAATGTGACCGCGGTAAGCTCCGACAAAGTCAGCGACCCAGACGTGTTCGAGCAGCCTTGTTTTCCCTTCGGCGATATCGGCGAGCGCGGTGCGCAAATATGCCCACGACGCCTCCAGGGATCGATGCTCGTCAAGCAGGGATGCGATCCGTTCACCCACCGGTGAGCATTGACGCTGACTGATCTCAATCAGCATCGGAAAGAGATCCCGTTCCTCGTCAGCGTGGTGATGCGGCGCGGCGATGTCGAAATAGCGCATGATGTTTCTGGCTGCCTGCTGCGCCTGCGTATCCGCGCCGTGCGAAGGCAGGTGTGCCGCGAGCTTTTCGAGCGTCGCGCATTGCGCCGCAATGCGCTCATGACACGCCTTCAGCATTTCAACGGGTTCGTCGAAAGAAGGCGTGGGTTTGATCAGGAGGCTGTCAGACTTCATTTCGTGCTCACATCGTTTCGCTTCAGCCCGCCTTGCCGTCGATTCGCGGACGTGTCAGCCAGGGCCAGTATTGACGTGCGTACAGTGCAAATGCCACACACCAGCACAGGCCGGCGGCATCGATCCACCCGGCACCCCGGTCACCCGCGAGCAACGGGCCGAAAACGCGCAGGACAGCGGCGGCGATCACGAGGCAGTAACAGGCAATCTCAGTTGACCCGGCGACAAGTGTGCGGCCGGTATGTCCGAGCGCGGTCCGCGTGATCATGGCGATGATCGCGCCTCCGAGCACACCGACGGTGAGGGCGTGGAGCGCGATGGAATGCGGCACCAGTCCGACGGCGCTCAGCATCAGCATGCCGAAGCCGAGTGGAACCCAAGCGTAGGCGGCGTGAAGAATGGAGAGAATGGGCCGGCAGCCGACCTTCCACGAACGCCATCCCGCAAGCCGGATGCCATGGACCACCGCCGTCGCGCCTGCCGCGCTGCCGACAAGCCACGCGCTCGCGCCCAGCGCGTCGAGCGCAAAAGCCAGCAGCGGCAACGGCACGGCCAGCGCTTCAATTGCGCGCCAGCGCCTGCAGACGTAGCCGGGTACAGCATTAGCCGTGAACATCGGCGTGACGCGACCCGCGATGATGGTGACGAGCGTCACCAGCAGTCCAACGGCGGCGTCAGCAGAGCGCAATGCCAGATCGGCCCGTCCCTGCAATACCCAGGCGTGAAACAGGATGTTCATCAGGCCGAGCATGCCCAGCACGACGGGTACAAAGATATTGTGGCGGTTGCGTGCCGGGATGAGCACGCGTAGCAGGATGATCATCAGGACGGGCAGAAACGCCGAATCCACGATCGCGGCCAGCGGCTCCGGGCCGAACCATACCGCGATGCGCCCCGCGAGCCACAGAAGCCATAACAGGGCCAACGGCGCGCCGGATGGTGTTTCGAGCGAGGTCCAGGCCCGCACCGCCGTCAGCAGAAAGCCAGCGACGACGGCTGCGGCAAACCCGAAGATCATCTCGTGCGTATGCCACAGGATGCCGTTGAATGACGTCATCCGGCCTGCCGGCACAAAACCATGCAGCGCGCCAAGCCAGACCAGCATGGCGAGCATCCCGAACAGCGCGCCACCGAGATAAAACGGCCGGAAGCCGAGCCTCAGGACGGGCAGATCCGATGCCGGAGTCACAAAAGAAGAGCGGTGCGGCAGATGCATTTTCATGACCGGACTCCTGCCCGGCGGCCCGTAGCGCCATGCGCGCGCGACACGGCCACCGGCACCAGTTCGCGACGGTCGGCCACGCCCAGGACCGATGCCGCCACGGTGGGCGCTGCAATGGCCTCCCGCAACGTCATCGTGTCAAGTTCATGGAGGAAGGCATCGACCGCCCGGTACAGCCTGCGCCTGAGGTTGCAGGCCGGAAAGATCGCGCAGTCGTGCGCGACGCTCATGTCGTGGCAACGCACGACGGAAAAATCCTTCTCGGCGACACGCACGATTTCCCCCACCGAGATGTGCTCGGGCGCGCGCGCCAGACGGGCGCCACCGGACCGGCCGCGCGTCGTCTCGATGAGACCGACCTGACTGAGTTCGTGGATGATTTTTGTCAGGTGGTTGCGCGAGATCCGATAGGCCCCCGCGATTTCGTCGATCGTCGCAACGTCACCATCCGGGTACTTCAGAGCGAGGTACATCATCACCCGAAGCGTGTAATCGGTGTAGACGGTGAGGTGCATGATGACTCCTTCCTTGAAGCGGCCCGCTAGCGCGAGGCCAGTCAACTTCGATTCGCGCTTAACATGCATTAACAATACATCATTAAAACCGGATTCACAATGACGCCGGGCCGTTGATGTCATTGACCATCGAGCGATCCGCCCTGACCTCTGGATGACCTCGCGCGCCCGCACCATCGCTGTCCCTCGGTGGCCGGCCATTTGAAGCCTTGTCATCGTGCGACCAATTGACCCAGATCAGATTCGGGTGTGGGCCCTGTGCTAAAACGTGCATAGGAAATGCATTTTATCCACCCGGCAAGCGCGGCGCCGGGCATCCACCTCTTCTTGGTGGCCTCGAAAGGAGCGCGTCATGCGACTGACGACCCGGCGTGCATCTCAATGCCTCAACTCACGCCTCCACCTGTGGTGGCGTCCTGCGCTGTTCCGGCTTTTCTTGAGCGTTCGCTTGATGGCGCCCCCGGTCGCGGGCCATTCGCGCGTAGCAATGCCATCCTGCGTGGTCGCCCGCCATGATGAGCGAGGCCGCTCGCGAGCTGCTCCACTGGCCCGAACATTGACGCTCTTCGTTCATTTTATTGTGGCTGTAGTTTCCTTCTGGAGTACGAACATGTCTACCATTGCCATCCCTGCCTCCGTGATTGTCGTCGACGTCGGTACTGTTGATCCGCGTGAGCGCCATTCCATGGTTTTCGACACGTTTGCGGGACTGGCCCCCGGCCAGGCGCTCGAGCTCGTGTCGGACCACAATCCCGAACCGTTACTCGAAGAGTTCGTCGCCGAACTGCCGGACGGGTTCTGGTGGCGGGGTGAAAAGGGTCCCCACGACCTCTGGCGCGTGTTGATTGTCAAACCAGAGACGGCGCTCGATTGACGGCAATGACCATGCGTACCACAGCCCTGTTGCGATTTGCACCGGCCGCCACAGGTATCGCCGCTGTCCCGCTGCTCGGCTGCGCCGTGCTGACCGGTTTGGCACGCCTTGGCGTGATGGTGCCGACGTTCGCACTGACACGCGCAGACTGGCACGGCGTGCTGATGATTCCGGTGTTTTTCGGCATCGTGATCAGCCTGGAGCGGGCGGTGGCGATGCAACGGGTGGCGCCTTATCTCGCACCGACGGGCACGGTGGTTGCCGGAGCCGCGCTGCTGGTCGGTGCGCCAGCGCCGGTCGTGCAGGCGTTGCTTGTGATCGCTGCTGGTATCCTGCTGGCTGTCAGCATCAAGCTGGCCTGGCATCAACCCACGTTGTTTCTGGTCGTCCTGGCCGGCGCTGCAGTCTGCTGGGCGGTCGGCAATGGCGTGTGGCTGATCGTCGGTGACATATCGGCCGCGGTACCGTGGTGGCTGTCGTTCCTGATGCTCACTATTGCAGGCGAACGCCTCGAACTGACGCGTCTGCTACCCGAATCAAGATGGGGACCCCGACAGTTCGTGATCATCGTCGTGGTCATCCTTGTCAGTGCAACCGGTGCACTGTGGTGGCCCGACGGCTCCCTGCGTGTGTTCGCCGGCGGACTGCTGGCGCTGGCCGTGTGGCTCGCACGCCATGACGTCGCCCGCCATACGGTGCGACAGACAGGATTGGTGCGTTTCATCGCCGTGTGTCTTTTGTCGGGCTATGGCTGGCTGGCCATTGGCGCGCTGCTGGGTCTCAGCGGTGCCTTCGCGCCCGGGCATGCATGGCGGGATGCTGCGCTGCACGCGATCACGCTGGGCTTTGTGCTTTCGATGCTCCTTGGCCACGCGCCACTCATCCTGCCGGCGGTGCTGCGTGTGCGCCTGGCGTACCACCCGAGCTTCTATGTACCCCTTGCAGTGCTGCATGCAGCGCTTCTGGTGCGAGTGGCTGGTGGCTTGAGCGGAGCATTCTGGCTGCGCCAGGCAGGCGGACTCGCAAGCGCGGCGGCGCTAGTGCTCTTCGCGCTCACCTTACTGACCGGCGCATACCGAACCTGGCGACGAACTGCTTCCGGCGGCATGTCGAGTCAGTAGGGTTATGCCGTCGCTGCCGCCCGCCGCCAGAGGTGCCTTCGCCACGCACGGATGTAGGGGATTTCGATCAGAGCTGCTGTTCACTTCTGGTCCTGCCTGGACGCCTGCGCTACACGATCGATCTGCCTACGTAGCATCTCGAAGCGCTCCAGTATGTCGTCGCCAAATAGCGGATCGGAGCCGCCCGGCACCGCCGCAGCTACCGCAGCCCAGTCCTCTCCCGTCAACACCTGCGCCGCACGAGGCATTACAACGCGCTCCTCGGTGGCAAGATGGTGACGATAATACACAAGGTACGTCGCGGTGGCCGCCTCAAGATGCGACCGGGGGGCCAAAACATCTTCTGAAATTTCCTTAAGGCAATTCAGAAGCTCCTCGCCTGCTGTCGCGATAACGCAGTGCTCCTGGAGAAGCCGGTTCACAAGCAATTGAACACCGGGATCCCGTTCAGCAAGCCGCGCGTACGCAACATCCTCCGGAGGATGGTGAACGCGATCGGCAAAATTCCGCATGTAGTAGAGGATATCGGACATAAGCGCGTAGTCCGGGCGCTCTCCCTGGTGGAATTCGGCGACCTGTTCTTCCAGGAGATCGAGGAGTCGCGCGAAATTGACGTGCTCGGCATGCCATAAGGTGGGTGAATCTGCCATTATCCGCTCCGGTGAATTTGAATCATGGACAACAAAGCGTTTGCTCGTCATTTTTGGTACGCCATGGCATCGAGCGGCCAACGCGGAATGCGCAATCCGGTAATTCGGCGCATCAACGTCGAATTGATCCGCCTGGCCGCGCGGTACAAGCGAGACTCGCATGACATCGCCGAGCCGTCATCCCTCAGATAAGCGGTTCTGACCGAATCAGTATTGACCTGGATCAATCGTAAGGTAGCGGTAGATTCTGCACACTCCCTTTAGCCGGGCGAGATAAGCTATCTGAGAGGTGTATTCCGCGATTCTGACCCGATGTCAGGGGGCATAACCATGAGCCGCCCGTCCCCTTCCTGCCACCCATGCCAGTCCAGTCTGGCGGTGGATCAAGTGGGGTGTGCTCGTCGCGATTCTGGCGGCCATCGCCATCGTGGTGCGCATCGTCCAGATCGAAATCGACACCTCGAGACTGCAGGTGCACTACCTCTCCGAGCTTACGCGCGACATCGGCTTCGCGGTTGAATCCGGGCCGAGCCACAGCATCCGTTTTCCCACGACAAATGGCCCCTACGACGTGCGGCTCGGCTACGCGCAGCTGGCGGCGTTCATCGACCGGCTCGAAAAGCGCGGCTTCACCATCGGCGCGCATGATCTCGCTCGCCGACGAGAGCCCCTTTCTTCCGTACGAGGAAAAGGACCAGGGCGGCATCGTGCTGCGCGACACGAACGGCGTGCTGCTGATCCACACGTGGTATCCGCAGCGCGTCTACGAGAACTTCGACGCCACGCCGCCCGAGAAGCTGCGCCAGATCGCGCCGGCCTCGGTGCGCGCCTACCTCGACGGCCCGCAGACGATGCCCGCGCGCCAGCAGATCCTCGTGCACTACCTGAATTTCGTGCCGCTCTCGGCGAAGGCGGGCGTGGGCGAGGTCAACGGCATCGGCGACTGCCTCGCGGCTTGGTACGGGCGCGACTTCCGCCACGTCATCCTTATCGCGACACTACCTACTGGAGTCCATGATAAATGACAGGCGGATGGTCGAGATCTTCCGGTATGACCCGCGCAAAGATGCCAGACCTTACATGCAGTCGTTCGAGCTCGAGCTCGATCCGCGCGACCGGATGCCGCCGGACGTTCTTGCCAGAATGAAATCAGCCCTCGCGATGTGTTTCACGCTGGAAACGCGCCGGTCGACAGGTAACGATCGCCCCGATCACAAACCACGAACACGATCGTTGCATTCTTGACCTCCCGAGCGATGCGCATGGCCACGGCGCAAGCGCCACCCGCCGAAATCCCGCAAAAAATCCCCTCGATCGCGGCAAGACGACGTGCGGCCGCCTCAGCTGTCGCCTGACTTACCGACTCGGTCCGATCGATCCGCGTGGGTTCGAAGAATGCCGGCAGATATCCGTCAGACCATTTGCGTATGCCCGTAATTCGCGAGCCGTCTTCAGGTTGCACCCCAACGATCTGAATGGCGGAATTCTGTTCCTTCAGAAACCGGCTTACGCCCATGATGGTTCCGGTTGTTCCCATGGCCGACACGAAATGCGTGATGCGCCCCTGCGTTTCACGCCAGATCTCAGGGCCTGTGCCTTCGTAATGTGCAAGTGGGTTGTCGGGATTCGAGAACTGATCGAGGACGACGCCTCGGCCTTCCCGTTCCATCTGGGCAGCGATGTCCCGTGCGCACTCCATGCCGCCCCTGGCCGGCGTCAGGATTATTTCGGCGCCATACGCTGCCATACTGCGACTCCGTTCCTCGGAGACATCCTCCGGCATGAGCAGCACCATCCGGTATCCGCGCAGCGCGGCCACCATGGCGAGGGCGATGCCGGTGTTGCCACTGGTCGCTTCGATCAGCACGTCGCCGGGCCGTATGCGTCCGCGACGTTCGGCCCCCCTGACCATCGACAGTGCCGCCCGATCCTTGACCGAACCCGCGGGGTTGTTACCCTCGAGTTTGCCGAGGATGACGTTGTTGCGTGCCCGGATCGTTTCATCTGGAAGGCGAACGAGTTCGATGAGCGAGGTGTCGCCAATGGCGGCTTCAATAGTTTTGTAGGTCATGTTTCAAGGTATTGGCGTGGTGTGAAAACCACGGCTGCCGGATCGTTTGGCGAAGCGCTTTTCCCGATGTTTTATGCGCGCGCGGTGACTGTCTCTAGCTGCTCGTGAGCATCCGCGTCCTCCGCGTCCTCCGGGTCCATCGCGACCAGTACTGCGCAGGAAACCCTGTCCAGCAGCAATCTGTCGTTCTTGCCGCTCCACCATCGCCGCACGGGGCCGGTTCGGCGATGTCCCACGACAACCAGATCGGCTTTCAACTCGCGGGCAAAAAACGGTATATGGTCCAGAGGGTCGCCAATCGCGAAATGGGGTGTAGCGATGACGCCACGCGCAGCGAGTTTCTCGATTCCATCGCGGAGTATCTCCCTCGCGGATTGCTCCAGCGCGGCAAGTGGCACGGCAGAGGCGACGTCGGCGCCCTGCGACCATGGCGGGATATTCAGAACGGCAAGCAGGTGCGTTTCCGCCTTGATCTGTTCCGCTAGCGAGGCGCCATGGCGCAACGCCCGCCGCCCTTCACGGGTTGCGTCATAACACAGCAGGATGCGCCCGAATGCAGACATGTCTTCATTCGCTCCGATTCAAGAAACCCCGCTATCCAGCAGCCGGGCGGTGGATGCAAAACTTTCGCATGGCCACCGCTTACGAGCGCGGAAAACAACGAGAAAAACTACGTCACGTCTGAATTATTATATATCATCTTGTGATGTATATGCGCTTTACGCCGGCAACCTGAATGGCAGCTCCATCCCAATCAAGGAGGTAATCCAATGGCTATCGGTACGGCGTCGTTTGCTACGCCACTGACCCGGCTGCTGGGCTGCCGGTATCCCGTCATCTCGGCGGGAATGGGCGGTCCGGCGCGTGCCGAGCTTGCAGCGGCCGTTTCCCGTGCCGGCGGATTTGGCCTGCTGGGTATGGTGCGCGAACCGCCTGAGTTGATCTCCCGCGAGATTGCTGCGGTGCGGGCCGCCACGGATCAGCCGTTCGGCGTCAATCTGATCCCGTCGGCCACGGACCCAACCCTCCTCGCGGCAGAACTCGATGTGTGTCTGGCCGCCCGTGTTCCAGCGATATGTTTCTTCTGGGACGTCGTACCCGACGTGGTCGCGCGAGCGAAAGATGCCGGCGTGCTGGTGCTCTATCAGGTCGGGTCACTCGAAGGTGCGCTCGCCGCGGAACAGGCGGGAGCCGATGTCGTGATTGCGCAGGGTATCGAAGCAGGTGGCCATGTACGGGGGCGTACAGGGATCCTCACGTTACTCCCCGAGATCGTCCGGCGTGTGCGCATTCCAGTTGTCGCGTCGGGCGGGTTCGCGACAGGCGCAGGCCTCGTAGCGGCGCTCGCGCTCGGTGCGGCAGGAATTCACTGCGGTACGCTTTTTCTCGCAACGCATGAGTCTTTCGCACATGACTATCACAAGCAACGCATTCTCGCCGCCCAGGCTGGGGATACGGTCTATAACGATCTGTTCGCGATCAACTGGCCACCTGACTCTCCCGTGCGCGTCCTGGAAAACAGCGTGACCAGGAAAGCCGGGAGCCACCTGTTCGGACATCATCCGGACAGGTTGCCACGCGAAGTGATCGCCTACGACGACGGGCGGCCGATCTACCGGTTCAGCACCGATTCGCCATTACGCAGCACGGTGGGAGATCTTGAGCAGATGGCGCTCTTTGCTGGCGAATCGGCAGCGCTCGTCGATCGGGTCTCCAGTGCCGCCGAGGTCATCGAGCGGCTGTTGAATGAGGCCATTGATGCCTCATCGCGAATCGCGCCGTTGTGCGTGCACACCGGATGTCTTTCGTGAACTGTCCGCCAGATGATCAACGTGCCTGATCCTGACGCGTTCACGTCGAACGTGGCCGGTCGCACGGCAGATGTCTATTTGCCCGAGCCGGTTTCTTCGACGCAACTCAGCACAAGTCGACTGCCCAGCCCCGCTTCAGCGCTGAGCGTGGCGCTGTGGAATTCGGTATCGGTGCATAGCCATTCGATACGAAAGTCCTTAAAACCCTTGCGGCAGCCTTGGGATGGCGCGCCCGTGAGCGCCTTGGGCAGGATATACGGGCAGGTCTGCAGTCCGTCGCACTGACGCGCGACGTTGTGGGTCACGTCGGCTCGCGGCATTTCGCAGTTCGTGCCATAGGTACCTGAGATGATCCTGATCGCCCGCGCTTCCGCGCCCGGGCTGGCCGCTACGGCAAGAATGCCCGCTAGTGCCCAGACACAGCGAAAGGCGCCGACAAGAATGGGCGATTTATATCGCCGGTGCGCTGTTGCCCTGGTCATTTTCGCTGACTAGCCGTGACAGGACGTTGGCGACCACCCGGTCGCAGTGGGCGCCGCCGAATTCGAATACGTCGCGCTCGGCGAGATCGATCTCGTGCGCTAATGATTCGCGCAGCAGACTCCTTGCGCGGAAATGCCGGCTGCGCACGGTCGCTTCCGGGATGTCGAGACATTGCGCAGTCTCCTCGACACTCATTTCCTCGACCGCACGCAGCACGAATACAACGCGAAAGACTTCCGGCAGTTCATCCAGCTTGCGCTCGAGCACGGCTCGCAGCTCGGCACGCGCTAACGCCTTGTCTGGGGAGTCGGAATCTTGCGGGGTCATGGCATCGATATCGACATGAGTGTTCGCGTCCACCATCGGAATCACGTTCTGACGGCGTGCTTCCCGGCGCAGGCGCCCATAGCATTCGTTGAGTACCAGGCGGGACAGCCAGGTGAGCAGCGTGGCATCGCCACGAAACCGCCCGATCGATCTATAGGCTGACAGATACGCTGCCTGCAGTGCGTCTTCTGCTTCCGTTCCATCACGCAACGTGGCGCGCGCCAGACGATACAAGCGCCGATTGTGCCGGCGCATCAGCCATTCGAACGCCAATCGATCTCCCGTGACGATGCGGCGGACTACTTCGCGTTCGTCGTCCGCGGCAAGCGTTGAATGTGTTTCAGCGATGTTCGTCATGACTGCCTCGCCAGGTCGTCCTCACGCATTGCTCGTTCCTCATTGCACGATCAGTGTGCCACGCATCGTGGTGTGGAGCGTGCACAGATACGGGTAGCTACCGGCCTGGCGTGCCACGTAACTCCACGATGCATCTGGCTGAATTTCGTGTGAATCGAACGCAGTCGGCGTTGCAGTCGCCGCTGCAGTTGCCGTATGGGGAAACAGATCCCTGTTGACCCACACCACACGATCGCCGCGGTGCACCGTGAGCACCGGCGGATTGAAGCGCATCTGCTCGATGACGATCACGTACGTTTTGGCCGCGGCATCGGACATGCCGGCCAGCGACATCGCCATGATCGCAACGAAAGCGCAGGCAAGGACAAGGCCGCTGGCATGTAGCGTGCCCCGGCGCCGTCCGGCCACACAAAGTGTCCGGTCACCCACCGCTCTTGCCCAACTCTGCCTGCAGATGCTTCGCGTGCTCGAGATGCGCAACAAAGGCCGGACGCACCTTGACGAGAAGCGCCTTCAGCTCGGCGTTCTGCGCATCTGGAATCAACGTCTTGTCCAGCGCGTCGAGAACGCTCTCGTGGTACGTCACCTCGTGGTCGATATACGCCCGATCGAACTGTGAGCCCTTTAGCGTTTTCAGGTTGGCGAGATTCGCGTCACCGCCTTGCTTGAGGCTCTGGCTCGTCGAATTGTCTTCCGGCGTCACGCCGAGTTTATGCACAAGGTCGGTGGCGGCCTTGTTCACGCCGCTGTGATCGGTGACCATAAGTTGCGCGAACGCTTTGACATCCTTCGACTTCGTTGTCGACTCCGCGAGCTTGCCCGCGTCGATATCCACCTGATTGGCGGTCACGACGATGGCCGCGATCTGGGGATCGGTGGGACCGGCGCTCTGTGCCCAGCCCGGGAGGCTGGTCAACGTGAGTGCACTGGCGAGTGCGCCGAACAGTGCTGCGCCGATTATCTTCATGTCGCGTCTCCTGAGTCATGATGGCAAGTCCGGGTCGGTCCGCACGTGATCCGCGGCCGATTCGATCCTGGATATGGTGTTGGATGTCACGTGTTCGAACCGCGTTCCCGTTTCGGCCCCCGGGCACCGCCTGCGATGCGCGTTTCTCTGACATGGTTGCGGAACAACCATGAGGAGCGTGACATCACGTCGCAACGCGGGGACGACATTGTCCAGGGAATGGATGCTGAATCAGTGGGGGAGGCGGGAAAGGGAGAGAGAGGTGCACCCCCGCAGGGGCACGGATGAAGCGTGCGTATCTGTTTCTGGCAGCCGACCGGCCGCTGACCCGCCGTAACCTTAAGGAACCGGAGGAAAGTGCCGCTTGGCGGGCTGAAGCCGCAAGCGCCGGAAGCGTTCTTTCTTGTGCTCTTCGTCGAAGTGGGCAAGAGACGGCTTGACCAGATCGCTGCGCGACACGATGCCGACCAGTTGCAACGTGTTGGAATTCGCGACCACGGGCAGCCGTTCGAGACCGTGCACCGCCAACCGCGTCGCGACGAGCCGGCAGGTTTCACCGGGCAATGCAAACGTGGGTGCGCGGTGCTGCAACATGTCGTAGAGACGCGAGTCGAGCGTCCCGTTCGGCGCGTCATCGCGCATCTTTTCCAGTACCGCGCGATCGACAACCCCCGCCAGCACGCCTTGCCGCACGACCGGATAGGCGCGATGCGTTTGCGTCGTGCCGAAGTACGTGGCGAGCACTTCGCGCACGGACATATCGCCATCAATCGTCTCGACTGCACGCGACATGACCTCGTCGACATGGTGGCGCTCGAGCGGATCGACACCGTATTCGCGATAAATGTGATATCCGCGCCGGGCAATTTTCTCGGTCATGATGGAGCGCTTCATGACGACCGTTGCAAACCCATGCGCGATCAAGGTAGCGGCGAGCAGCGGCAGCAATGCGTTGCTGTCGTGCGTGAGGCCAAATGCGAACACGATGGCGGTCAGCGGTGCGCCCAAGGTGGCGCCCAGCGTGGCCGCCATGCAGACGAGGGGCCACAGTGCGGGTTCGCCGCCCGGCAGCACGTGGCCAAGCACGACGCCGAGCCCCGCGCCCAGCATGAGCAGCGGAGCAAGGACGCCACCCGAGGTGCCTGAACCCAGCGCCACGACCCAGATGACCGCCTTCACGATGAGGATCGCCAGCGCGATCTGGATGGCAATGTGCTGGTGCAGCAGGTCGCCGATCACGTCATAGCCGACGCCCAGCGCACGAGGTTCGAGAAAGCCGCCGATGCCGACGACGAGGCCGCCGAGCGCGGGCCACCACATCCAGTGGATGGGAAGCTTGCCGAACAGATCTTCGGTCTTGTATAAGGTGGCAGACAGGCCCGACGCGAGCGCGCCGGACATCAGGCCTGCAATGACGCAGGACACCAGCGACAGCGCGCCGGGAGGCGCAGTCTCAAGCGGAAACAGTGGCCCCGTGCCGAACAATGCCGCGCGCGCAAAACCCGCGACTGCACACGCAAGGGCAACTGGCAGAAAACTGCGTGGGCGCCATTCGAACAGCAGCAGTTCGACCGCCAGCAGCACGGCCGCCACCGGCGTGCCAAAGACCGCCGTCATGCCCGCCGCCGCGCCGGCGACCAGCAGCGTCTTGCGTTCCGCGGACGTGACCTTCACGCACTACGCGATCAGCGACCCCAGTGCGCCGCCTGTCATGATGATCGGACCTTCTGCGCCGAACGGCCCGCCACTGCCGATCACAATGCCGGACGACAGGGGCTTGAGAATCGCCACTTTCGGCAACATGCGGCTCTTGCCGAACAGGATGGCCTCGATCGCTTCGGGAATGCCGTGCCCACGAATCTTCTCCGAGCCGTAGCGAGCCATGAGGCCGACGATGAGGCCGCCGATGACCGGAATGATCACCACCCAGATACCCAGCGTGTTGAGCGCCGGCGAGCGGTCCGCAAACGAAAATTCCCGGAAGAAAAACAGGTTGGTGAACAGGTGAATCAGGTTCAACAGCACGAACGCCGCGAGCGTGCTGAGCGCGCCGATCCCGGCGGCGAGCGCGGAAATGCCGGGAAGCCGCGCGTTGATGGAAAAATCGCGCTTATGGGTATCGAGACTCATGGTGACTCAAAAATCAATCTGAGGGACGCTAAAGGCGCCTTCGAGCGACTTCAGTTCGGCACGGTGCATCTCGGCGAGACGGGCGAGCACCTGCTCACCGGCCTTCAACAAATGAACCTCGACCTGGCGACGGTCCGTCTCACTGACCTTTCTGCGGACCAGATCGAGCGCCTCACAGCGGGACACGAGCGCGACCACGCCGTGATGCTGCGCCTGCAGCCGTTCCGCAAGCTCGCCGACGGTTGCCCAGGCGCGTTCCGGATAACCCTTGATGTGCAGGAGCAGCAGATACTGCAATGGTGTAATGCCTTCACCGTGAGCGGCCTGCTCAGAAAAACGCTCAAAGCGCCGCATCTGGTAGCGAAACTCCGACAGTTGTTCGAAGTCCGTCTTGGTCAAGCCGCGAGTGAGTGTTTTCATCGGCGTTCCTTGGAGAAATAGGTGAGGCGAAAAGTATATCTAAATATGATATTTAGCGTGTGTTCAACACCGACGAAGGGTGACAACGGCTAGGCCGCGCGCCGCTGCTGCGCGTAAGCCTGGCGATAGAGTCCCGCGATGAGGTCAGCCTGTGTGATCATTCCGGCAAGCCGCTGATTCGAGTCCAGAACCGGGATGTGATGGTGCCCGTAGTTCGCGAACACCGGCACCAGTTCGACGATCGGCGTCGTCGCGTCGACCGTGCGAACGTCGACGTTCATCAGTGCACCGACAAGCGGCGCCGGAGTGATGCTGCGCCGGAACCAGCGTTGCACGGGGGACGACAAACCGGTCCCTCTGCTGAACGCCCGTTTGTCGACAAGGTCGGCGCGGGTCACGATACCGATTACGTGCTGTCTCTCGTCAGTGACCGGGAGCGCTTTGATATGGCGCTGTTTAAGCAGACTCCATGCGGCCGAAGCTCTCGTGTTTGCCGACACGGCGACCAGCGAACGCGACATGATGTCCGCGCAAGTCAGTTCATTGAACGTGCGGGCGTAGGCCTGCAACTGAACGTCGCGCAGCAGGGATTCCAGATCGTCCGTGTCGATATCGAGCAATTCCCCGCGCCGGTTCAGCACCGCCTCGAGGTCCGCGCGCGTGAAACCTTCATTCGACGCCGCAGCCGATGCGGCCGCGCCATTGCCCGAACTCTGCGCAACGTGCGGGTATCGATGCCCGGTAGCAGCGTGATAGAGGATAGCCGCGCACAGCAGCATCACCGACTGGATCGCAATCGGTTCAGCTACAAAGCGGTAGCCCAGCGCGTGCACGGCCGGACCGCCAAGGACCGCGGTCAGGGCGACCGCGCCGGACGGAGGGTGAACACACCGCAGCGCGAACATCGCACAGATCGCCAGTGAAACGGCCAATGCGGCGGCGCCCACTGGATCGGCGATCCAACTCGCACAGGCAACGCCGACCGTCGCGGAGACGATATTGCCGCCGATGATGGACCACGGTTGCGCAAGCGGACTCGCAGGAACCGCGAACAGCAGCACGGCCGACGCGCCCATTGGCGCAACGAGGAGCGGAATGTTTGCTGCCGGTCCGAGAAGGACGTGCATTGTCACCGCCGGTGAAGGCAATCCCAAGCAATGCGCCGAGACACGATCTCAAGCGTTCCGGCCACCGGACGGCAATGGGGTGAGGGGCAAAGCTGGAAAACCAGCGAACAAGAGCGTAGCGGGACAAGATTCGAATAGGAAAGTAAGGAGGGGTATCACATGGGACGGGGCCACACCTTACGGTGAAATCCTCGCGAAACGAAAGAACGCATCGTCATGATTATATTTTATTGTGATATAAAAATGCGTTTCGGGTCGCCGCGATCCGATAGAGCAGGGCGGGTCACGGGATCAGACTGGTTCTGCGTCTGGCGCGGAATGGTCCGATTGACGGCATTTTCAGCTTGAATAGATCACAATATGATATAAAATGAAAACAGGCCTTCTCGTGACTGGTTCTTGAACAGGAGCAGTCCGGATGAAACTACAAGGATGATTTGCCCGGATCGCACGCGCCCATGGGGATGCCGTGCTTCTCCGATGCGCAAAGCCGGTCATCGCGGAGGCCCCGGCCGTCGTCACATGCGGCCGTCGTCACAGGAGACGATCACCGGTTGCCCGGGTCTTGCTGCGTAACAGTGCGAAAGACGCGTTGCACTCGTCCTCCGGAGTGAGTCCGAATGGCTTCCCGGTGCGATGACGCAATTCAGATCGAAGCAAGGAGCCACCATGCTGATCACATTTCAATCGCCCGCCACACCCGATGTCGTGATGCTCAGGGATCTCGCCCAGTATCTGGTGGGTCTTGTGGGCAAGCGGCTCGATACGCGTGGGGTTATTCTCCACGACGAGCTGCCTCGCGCAATCAGCCGTCTCGAAACGGCGATTTCGGACGATGAAAAAGCGGAGATTGCCCTCGAATCACTACAGTATTCCCGCGAACGCCGTCAGGAATCCGGCAGTGGACTTTCGCAACGGGCCTGGCCATTTCTCGACATGATGCGTGAGGCCAGCAAACAGAATGCCGACATTATCTGGGGGCTGTAGACGCCGCATTGCAGCGAGAGTGTATGCCGGTTGCGTGCCGCACCGCTCGCTGAAGGACGCCAGGATGAAACAATGGATTGCACCGCGCCTGTTGGCGGCGGTTCTCGCCGCGTGCGGCATCTGTGCGCCGGCGTGGGCGGGCGCGCATCCCTGCGCCCAACCACAAGATGTTGGCTCAAGATCGTGCGTCAGCCGGAACGGCGGCGAGCCAGTCAGGACGTGGGGAGCTGCGTCAGCCAATGAAGCGACTGCGCCGTATTTCCCCGGTATTCCGATGAGGGTTGTCAGCGCGTACGGCCGTACGACGCTCGATATGCTATCGAGCGGACCCTTCATGCTGGTGAAGTGGCCGAATGGCTGCTGCCCGGACAGCAGACGATGGCACACGGAAGACACGCGTCATAAGCATACTGGCGACGACCAGCATGTGATCTTTCTCTGGCCCGCGCTGTAGACGATCCGTCGACGGGACGAACAATCCAGATGAAGCGTCGCCCGGCCGCCTACGATTGTCGCATCGGCGGCCAGGATCTGAGAAGGTGAAGGAGACATCACTGGACCGATACCGCCAGCAGCGTTAAGGTCCGTGACGCGTGCGGTTCCACCAGTGCCTGCCGGTTGCATGCCGGAAAATCCGTTCACGAGGATTGTCTCCCGGAGCCTGCGCAACGACGAAAAAAATCACCAGCACCAGCACAGCGCCCGCAACAACAATCTGTACCAGAAGATCCATTATCATCTTCGCCTCCATCATGGTCGTGCGCCCAATAAGAGATCCTGGCCGCCACGATTCGAATTCGTGCAAGACCGTCAGGCGGCCACCTTGAACAGGACGCCGCAAGATACGCGGTCGAGCAGCAATGCATGGTTTTCGCCCGACCACCAGCGCGCAAAAAATCCATGTGGATGATGCCCGATGACGATCAGGTCGACCTTCAGTGAATCCGCCAGGCGGGAAATCTGGTCAATCGCATTTCCGACCGAATAGTGTCCCGTTGCGATAACACCCCATGCCCGCAGCCAGTCAATTCCCTCGCGCAGTGTCTCTTGTGCCGCCTGCTCATCGGCCTCGAATTTCATCGACGAAAGAACGTCGAACCCGCTTGACCAGTAGGTGTAGTCGAAAATCGAGAGCAAATGGGTTTCAGCTTGCAGCTGCTGCGCGAGGGCCGCACCGAAGCGCAGCGCGAGCCGCCCTTCCGGTGTGGCGTCGTAGCAGAGAAGGATCCGGTTGAACGGGGCCATGGTGGATTCCTTTGCCAACTTTCGCGGTGCTATCCATCCGAGCGATCGAATCGGTTCGCCGCGAAATTGTTCAGGTGAACATCGGCACAGCCTCGATCAGCACGAAGCCCAGTAACGCGCCTACAGCCGCACCCAGCAGCTTCGGATGCCAGCGTTGCAACTGCAGCATGCTGAACAGGTCGCCAACCAGGATCGTGCCGAGCAGCGCAAATGCAATCAGCAGGTAGCTGATTTCAAAGTCGTTGTTAATGACCATCGCACCTCCTTTGCGTTTCGTGATCCGGCGTCCCGGAAATTCCTGCAGCTGCTTTGCAGCGGCAATGCGACCGCTGTCGCGGATTCAGGTTTCCTTGCTGCGGTCGAACCGTCGACCCACATCCGTTTCCGTAGTCGGAGATTCGATTTAATTATATATCACAAAGTGATATATGTAACTAACCGATCAAAGCCTCGGACCCGTTCGGCGGGGCCGAGCCAGCTGTGTCTGTACCGGCTTGGCTCGAACATTGAGCGTCTGCCTTACGGTAATAGGGTGGTGGTGCTCATACAGCAGATTGGGTCGACACGCGACGTGCGACTCTTCTGTTCACATCGCCGTCGGCTGGCCTGCTGGATGTGGGCGTGGCGGGTCGAGTAGCAAAGTGACAGTCGCTGTCGCGTGACCACTTTTTAGGGGCTAAGACTAATGTTCTAACTGAACCGCGTCTGCCAGCCATTGAATTTTGTCTCCCGAAAAACCTCACCGTCGGAAGGAACCCATTCCCAACCTAATGCAACTAACCGTCAACAATCTCCGCATAAACCGCAAACGTCGAAACCACGTCTATAAGGTCCGGGGCTCGTCATGGAATTCGCCCGCAATCGCGGTCCGGTCAATCGCCGTTAGCTAAGAGCCTCATCTGATAAATTTGGAGATGAGCGGTCGGCAGGCTAAAGTTTGCCGACGAATTTACGAGGTGTAGCATGGACGAACGTGCCGGATTTCGCCCCGAGCGTGTCGGCCGACGAAAGCAGAATCAATTTTCGGCTGTCCCAAGCGATTGGATTCACTCAGTGTGTAATCACGCGCGAGACACTTGAAGTCCATTTCTGGCTGTCACCACGCGCCGATGCGAGTCGGATGCTCAAAGTGTTCGCCGACGGTCGAGATCGTATCGTCGCGGTCGCGGAGCGAAGAATGCGGACTCGGCCGGGCCCTCTGATTCGACTCGCGAGTAATGACTTCACCGCCAGATGTTAGGCTGGCGGCGCCTCGTGCGCAGGCAAGTCGTGACGGTATTGACCTGATTTCAATCGCGACCAGCCGTGCCCGAAATTACAGGAACAAGATTGTGCCGGCTAACACCGAGGAAATATTATTCGTTATCCTATCAAATTGACATAATTAAAGTGATCACTTCTCGTGAACTTTTTAGTTCAAAACGTACGCTGTTGGTTGCGGCTCACTTGTCTATTGTTGGTTTCAAACGCCCATGCCCGAGAACAAAAACCCGCTTGGCAACCAGGGGGCCCAGGGCGATGAAGATCTAGGTAATGCCTTATGTTGATAGGCAACCACGGGCGGCGGGCGCGCGCCGGATCGTTACGTCGTTGGTGATCGATGGGCTTGTGACTTCTGGTAAATTTATCGCTGCGGGGCGCAGTACAAATACAAAGACCGCGAATGACATCGTCGAGGTGTGTCATGGAAGTTCTTGATCGCGTGGCCGCCGTCTCGCCGGACGGACGCGCCGTGGTTTTCATGCTGTCGGCCCGCGGCCGCGACGTCGAAGGCGCGGTTGCGCGTGATGCACTCGAAGAACACTTCTGGCTACCGCCCGACGCCGACGCGGCACGCACACTCAAGACATTTGAAAACGGCCGCAACCGCATCGTCGCGGTCGCACAAAGAAAGTTACTAGCGCGACCGGACGAGCCGCTGTGGCTGACCGTCAACGACTTTCTGACCCGGTAACCGACCGTTGACTGACGACGAGTGTCGCGTGGATGTGCATCTGATAAAAACCTAAAAAAGCACGATCGTGCAAATGTTGATCATTTCTTTTATGCAATATTTCAAAATGGAGAGGATGTCTTAGTGTCGTCGCGGAGCTGGTGGCGGTGAATCGGTTGGTCGGGGTGGCAATAACATCAGTTGAACGAAACCGCTGACGCGGTAGCAGGTGGTCGGCTGGCGGCGGCGTCTTCGACACCGTTCATGGCGTGTGTCCCCTCGGGTGGGACGATGGCAGTGCAGTTTGCTGCCTCGTCCCTT
>NZ_QHKS01000038.1 GCF_003353175.1 Paraburkholderia lacunae
CTGAAGACGCGGCTCGATCAGGTCCGGATCGATCCGGTCGGGCAGATTGCCTTCGAGGCCGAGCAGCACCGCTTTGTCGGTGCCGTGCCCCTTGCCGGTGGCGCCGAGCGAGCCGAACAGCTCCGCCTTGACGCGGCGCACGAAGCCCAGCAGATTCGCATCTTCAATATGCGAGGCGAAGCGGCATGCAGCGATCATCGGACCGACCGTGTGCGAACTCGACGGGCCGATGCCGATCTTGAACAGATCGAAGACGCTGACGTTCATGGCGTACCTTATGCGTTGCGCTGCCGGGGGTTGGGTGGATTCAGATTCGCCCCCATTGCACCAAACGCCAATTTGGACCGATAGAATAAAAACGGCATCACCGTGGGATAGTGTCGTCAAGCGGGCCGCCCGCCAACGGCGGCGGCGCATTTGCGATGACTTCTGACGCATTTCCGACAGGCGTTACCGCCGCCGCTGGCGATGCTGATGCCAGAACCTGCACAGCCTCACCGCCGGGCGTGAGCCGGACATTAAGCAGGCGATAACGAGGCAAAAAAGCAGGCAATAAGCAGGCAAAAAGCTGGCAATAACCCGACGTAACGCGGGTGCTATGCTTGATTCAATCCTTTCCACTACTGGCCGTATGCATGAACCCCGCTGAACCGCTTCCCCTTCAATCGATCGACGGCACCTCGAAGCAGCGCATCCGCTTCGGCATCATCCTGTTGCCGAACTTCACGCTGACGGCGTTTTCGGGTTTCGTCGACCTGCTGCGCCTGTCCGCCGACGAAGGCGATTTCAGCAAGCCCGTGCGCTGTTCGTGGAGCGTCATCGGGGAAACCCTGGCGCCGGTGCGCGCGAGTTGCGGCATTCAGATCACGCCGTGGGAAACCTTCGACAACGCCGA
This sequence comes from Paraburkholderia lacunae, assembly GCF_003353175.1. GTDB lineage: Bacteria > Pseudomonadota > Gammaproteobacteria > Burkholderiales > Burkholderiaceae > Paraburkholderia > Paraburkholderia lacunae. The sequence continues at coordinate 896 of NZ_QHKS01000038.1, forward strand.
GCCGTTCGATTACGTCGTCGTGGTCGGCGGCTTGCTGCATTCGGGACCCGCCGCGAGCGAAGCGACGCTCGCGTTCATCCGCCGCGCCGCCGCGACCGATGCGACGCTCGTCGGCATGTGCACCGGCGTGTTCTCGCTGATGCGCGCGGGTGTGCTCGACGGCCACCGCATCTGCGTGAGCTGGTTTCATTACTGGGATTTCATCGAGCGCTTTCCGTCGGTCAATGAGGAAGCGCTGGTCGCCGACCGCCTGTTCGTGATCGACCGCAGGCGTATCACCTGCTCGGGTGGCCGCGCGTCGATCGACGTGGCTGCGGCGATCCTGCTGCGGCACTTCGAAACCGCCACGGTGCAAAAGGCGCTGCGCATCCTGCTGGTGGACGACATGCAAAAGGGCAACGCGCCGCAGCCGCATCCGCCGGGACTTGCGCCCGCCGCGCATCCGAAGGTGAAACGCGCGATCCTGCTGATGGAACAGCACGTGGGACGTTCGCTATCGCTCGACGAACTCGCGCGCAAGCTCGATCTGTCGCCGCGCCAGCTTGAACGCCTGTTCAAGGCGCAAACCGGTAAAGCGCCGCAAGCGTACGCGAAGCAGGTTCGCTTGCGCACCGCCGCGTGGCTGCTGACCAGTTCGGATAAAACCGTGGCGGATATCGCCTCGAGTTGCGGCTTTTCCGACGCGTCGCATCTGGGCCGCGAATTCCGCAAACAATTCGGCCTGCCGCCAATGATGTTCCGCGAACAACGTGGCACAGCCGAGGAAGCGCATTACGGCGCCGGCTACGACGAAACCTTTCCGGGCCGGGCTCAGGCGATCTGAGCCCGGCCCGGCTTATCCGGTTCAGGCGCCGTACAACCGGCGCCTGAACCAGACCCTCACTTCCCTGCGACGTAAGCCTTGACCGCCGGCAAACCGTCCTTGCCATCGAACGTCTTGACGCCCGCGAGCCATTTGTCGAGCACCGCCGGATTCGCCTTCAGCCAATCGCGCGCCGCCTTGTTCGCATCGACCTTGTTCATGATCGGCAACATCACGCGGTTCTCGATATCGGTCGTGAACTGCAGGTTCGACACGAGCTTCGCGACGTTCGGACAACGCGCCGCGTAGTCGGGCGGCGTGACCGTCAGCACTTTGGCTTCGCCGTAGTTCGCACCGAACACGTCGTCGCCGCCGGACAGATAGTCGATCTTCATCTGCACGTTCATCGGATGCGGCTCCCAGCCGAGAAACACGATCGGCTTCTTCTCGCGAATCGCGCGATTCACTTCGATCAGCATGCCCGCCTCGCTCGACTCCACCAGCTTGAACTTGCCGAGTCCGAACTGGTTGCTGTCGATCATCTTCTTGATGAGCGCATTGCCGTCGTTGCCCGGTTCAATGCCGTAGATCTTGCCGTCGAGTTTGTCGTAGTTCTTCGCGATGTCGGCGAACGACTTGATGCCCGCCTGATACGCATAATCCGGCACCGCCAGCGTGTATTTCGCGCCGACCAGGTTAGGCGTGGACAGCACGTTGACCTGCCCTGCCTTCCTGAACGGATCGATCATCGGGTCCATGGTCGGCGACCAGTAGCCGAGAAACACGTCGATCTGCTTGCTTTTGACGCCCGCGAACGTGATCGGCACCGACGCGATCGTTTTGGTCGGCTTGTAGCCGAGCCCTTCGAGCACCGTCGACGCGAGACCGGTGGTCGCTGCGATGTCGGTCCAACCGACGTCGGCGAACCGGACGTTTTGGCAGGCGGCAGGTTCGGCTGCATGGAGAGCCGACATTGACAGCGCGCACAGCGACGCGACCCACAGACGTTTCATGGTTTTCCCCCAAGGGTGATTGATGCCGGATTGGATGTATTAAGCAGATGAAACCGAACAGCTGAAACTCAACCTACGAAACCAGGCGGATGAACCGGAGCCGCAGGCTTTACGCCGACAGCCGCCGCTCGACGCTCGGCGCATGGCCGAACTGCGCGCGGTATGCCTTACTGAAATGGCACGGCGAATGAAAGCCGCAGACGGCCGTCACGCGAGCAATCGACGCATCGGTATTGCGCAGGAGTTCGCGCGCGCGCCGCAAGCGCAGCGTCAGGTAATAGTGCGTGGGCGACACGCTCAGGAACATCTTGAACATGCGCTGCAGATGACGCTGCGACAAACGCACGAGCCGCGCGAGTTCATCGAGCGACAACGGTTCCTCGATATTCGCTTCCATCAGCCGCACCACTTCGATGAGCTCCGCGCGCGAGAAGCCGACGCGCGCGTCCACCGGAATGTGCTGATAATCGGTCGAGCCGCGAATCCGCTCGACGATGAATTGCTCGGACACCTGCGCCGCGACCGCACGCCCCAGCCTCATGCCGACCAGATTGAGCATCAGATCGAGCGGCGCGGTGCCGCCCGTGCAGGTCAGGCGGTCGCGGTCGATCACGAACAACTCGTCGGCGAAACGCACATGCGGATAACTCTTGTGCAACGGCGACATGTCTTCCCAATGCACCGTGCAGCGATAACCGTCGAGCAGGTTCGCCGCCAGCAGCGCATACGGACCCGTGCAAAGGCCGCCGAGCGGAATGCCTTGCGATGCCACGTCCCGCAGCAACGCGATGACCGTCTCGTCCACATAGTCGCGCACCTGCCAGCCCGCGCAGACGATCAGCACATCGGGCAGGCCTGCTTCGGCCAGCGTCGTGGTCGGCTTGACGACGATGCCGTTGCTGGCTCGCGCCGGTTCGCCGTCAGGTGTGATCACCGACCACCTGTAGTGCTGCTCGCGGCCCACGTAATTCGCCATGCGCAGCACTTCGACCGCGCTCGTGAACGCGATCATCGAAAAATTCGGCAGCGTCAGAAAGCCGAAGTGCGCGAGCCCGGACAGCGGCGATTCGGGTTGAGCCTCGATGGGCGTGATCGCGTCGCGCTTCATGGACGGCTCAGCCGTGTTGCGCCGCCGGAGCGCGGCGCACCTTCATGACGCTGCGCAGGCCCGACAGAAGCGGTGCGCGCGCCATGCCCGGCGAGCGGCCGAAACTTTCCGTGATGCGGTCGAGAATGATCGCGAGCATCACCACCGAGAGGCCGCTTTCGAAGCCGAGCCCGATGTCGAGGCGCTGAATGCTCGCCAGCACGTCGTTGCCGAGACCGCCCGCGCCGACCATCGACGCGATGATCACCATCGAGAGCGCCATCATGATGGTCTGGTTCACGCCGGTCATGATCGACGGCAGCGCATTCGGAATCTGCACCTTGTAGAGCAGCTGCAAAGGCGTGCAGCCGAACGCTTGTCCTGCTTCGACGATTTCGCGGTTCACATGCTTGATGCCGAGCGATGTGAGGCGTACCGCGGGCGGCATCGCGAAGATCACCGTCGACAGAATCCCCGGCACGCGGCCGAGACCGAACAGCATTGCCGCCGGAATCAGGTAGACGAAAGCGGGCATGGTCTGCATCAGGTCGAGCACGGGGCGCACGACCGTTTCGACGTAGCGGCTCTTCGCTGTCGAGATGCCGAGCGGCACGCCGAGCAGGAGACTGATCAAGGTCGACGACAGCGTCAGACCAAGCGTGATCACCATCTGATCCCAGAAGCCGGTGCTGTAAATCAGCAGCATCGCCAGCAGGGTGAACAGCGCGAAACGCCAGCCGACCCGCCACAGGCCGATGCCAACGAAGAACGCCATCAGCGCCCACATCGGCACGGCTTGCAGGCCGTGCTCGATCAGCGCGGCAAAGCTCTCGATGACCTTGCCGATGGAATCGAAGGTTTTCGCGTCGTGGTCGAGCAGGTAGTGGACGCCGTGATCGACCCAGGCGCCGAGCGGAATGATTTCAGACATGGGAACCTCGATGGCGCGTAAGGACGTTCAGCACGTTCGTCTTGTTGACCGAACCACAGTAGAAACCGTCGGCGTCGACGACCGGCAGCGGCGCATGGCTCGCCACCACGCGCTCGACCACGTCGTCGAGCGGCGTGCTGCGGCGGATGCATTCGATATGGTTGACCTGCGGCGACGCGCTGCCGGTCGCATCGCGGCAAACGAAGCCGCGGATCCTGCGTTCGCCGTCGAGCACGAAGGCGTACTCGGCGCTGCCGTTCAGCGTCGCGGCGACGCTCGACGCGTCGATGTGCGGCGCATGCATCAACGGCACGGCGTCGGTCTGCATCAGGTCGCCGGCCGTCAGATAGCGGCTGGTGTCGATGCCTTCGAAGAATGCGCGTACGTAGTCGTCGGCGGGATTCGTGATGATTTCCTGCGGCGTGCCGATCTGCACGACCTTGCCGCCTTCCATGATCGCGATCCGCGTGCCGATGCGCATCGCCTCTTCCAGATCGTGCGACACGAACAGGATCGTGCGCTGCTGCTCGCGTTGCAGGTCGAGCAGCACATTCTGCATTTCCTTGCGCTTGAGCGGGTCGAGTGCGGAGAACGCCTCGTCCATGATCATCAGCGACGGATTGACCGCCAGCGCCCGCGCGAGCCCCACACGCTGCTGCATGCCGCCCGAGAGTTGCGCCGGCAGCTTCTGCGCGAACGGCGCGAGGCCGACTTGCTCGAGCACGGTCATCGCCCGCTGCTCGCGCTCCTTCTTGCCGACGCCCGCCACTTCGAGCCCGAACGCCGCGTTCGACAGCACGGTGCGCTGTGGCATCAGCGCGAACGACTGGAACACCATGCTCATGTCCTTGCGGCGCAGCGCCGTCAGTTCCGAGCGCGGCACGCTTGCCACATCGCGGCCGTCGATCAGCACCTTGCCGGCTGTCGGCTCGACGAGGCGATTGATCAGGCGAATCAGCGTCGACTTGCCGGAGCCGGACAGGCCCATCAGCACGAAGATCTCGCCTTCCTTGACTTCGAACGACACGTTGTGGACGCCGACAATCTGACCAGTACGCGCGAACACTTCTTCTTTCGTCGCGCCGCCTGCCAGCATGCCGATCGCCTGTTTCGGGTTGGTGCCGAACACCTTGCACAGCCCTTCGACCACGACCTTGGGGGAATTCATTGAATGCTCTCCTATGTCGACCCGAGTTAGCGCTTTAGCTGTCGGCCGGAGTTAGCGCTTCAGCGCTTACTCCGGGCCCATGCAGAGCACTTACTCGGGTCTCCCATGCAAGATACTTGCTGCGTGGCGGACGCACGTCCGCGCTGTGCATACATAGTTGCCAGAAAAAAGTACGGCTAGCCGACTATTTGCGACAACCACCTGTGAAAATGCGACAGCGAAATTGCGTCCGGGCCGTCATACCGCCCTCGGAGCCTTGCGGGACAAGGGTTTGCGGAAGATTGGAGCGCTCAGCCGGCGTGTCGCGCCGGAGCAAGTGGCGGCGTTGCGGTGCAAAAAGATCGCTTTTCGGGGCGGGGACCACAAAAGACGTCAATACCGCGCCCGGAAAACGTGAACCAGACGGTCGGCGCGCGAAAAGTACCAGACCGCAATGCCTGTCAACACCGGGTACATGCACCAGAGGCGCGCAAGCGCCCAAACTTCAGCGGAAAAACTCATCACGCCTCCCCATGCCGAGCACGGACGCCTGTTAGCAAAATGAAATTTTTATGAAATCTTTTTATGAAACCTGCGCGGCCCGAAGATTCGCTGCCGGTCCGGCCCGAAACAGCGTCGCGAATGGTGAGCAGCGGGTGAGCAGCCGGTGAGCAGCCGGTGAGCAGCAAACGGTGGACCAGAGGCTTGGCACCTCCATCCTGGCCAAGACTCATTATGGCAACCTTAAGGTAACTCCGTGTTACCAATCTCGCATATCGCTTGCACCTACGAACTGCCGCTCTGCCTAAACTGCGCTCCATATTCACTGTCACCGCGCTGGACACAGCACGCGAGAAAAAAAATGAGCAAGCACCTGTTAGCGGCAATCCTCGGCACCGCGGTACTCGCGGCCTCCTCTGCGGCATCCGCACACGTCGATGTCGGCATCGGCATCGGCTTGCCGGGTCCGGTGTATGTGCAGCCCGAACCAGTCTATGTCCCGCCGCCGGTTGTCTATGCGCCTGCGCCCGTCGTCCAGTATGGCTACGACGATGACTGGCGTGCTCGCGAATGGCGTGAGCGCCAGGAGTGGCGAGAACGGCAATGGCATCGTCATGAGGAGCACGAACGCGAATGGCGCGAGCGCCGCGGTTGGGATGGGGATTGAGATAAACGAGGCAGTCGCGACATCCAGCCTCGATGAATCACGTTGCGCGACAGGGTAAAGTCTTGCCTCAATCGATGCAAAGAAAATGAAGGCGTTTTTGAAAGAAAATCTATTCCGTTCGCGATCGGTGCAGGTGCGCGATACAACCGTGGCCAACCGCGCCTGCGAGCTTCAAAGCGTTGTCAGGAGATGGATACGCCCAGCAGCTTACCGACTCCGAATGTAAACGCCGCTGCGATCAAACCGATCGCCACCTGACGCAGTGCGGAGAACCCTGCGCTTCGTCCGTTAAAGAGCGACGTGAAGACGCCGATCGATGCAAGTGCAAGCATGCTGAAGACGATGCACTGGACGATTGCATTGAATCCGCGCGTCCATAGGAACGGCATGACCGGGAAAATCGCGCCGACCGAGAACAGGCAAAAGGAGACTCCCGCAGCGGACCAGGGATTGCCACCCAATTCAGCGGGATCGAGTCCGAGTTCCTCGCGCGTCAATGTGTCGAGCGCCTTGTCTTTATCACGCATCATCTGCGCTGCCACGCGCTTGGCCTCGCTCGCGTCGAGACCCTTGGCGCGATAGATCAGCGCCAGTTCGTGCTCTTCGGCCTCAGGGGACATCTCCAGTTCCTCGGCCTCTTTCGCGATCTGGGTACTGGCCAGCTCACGAGCATTGGTTACCGACAACCATTCGCCCAACGCCATCGAGCACGCTCCGGCTATCAGCCCGGCCAGCCCGGTCAACAGGATGGCCTTGTTGCCGGTGCCGGCGCCTGCCACGCCCATGATCAGGCAGAAGTTCGAGACCAGCCCGTCGTTCGCTCCCAGCACGGCCGCGCGCAGGTCATTACCCGACGATACGCCCTTGTGCCACGACTCCGCTGCCGCAATCCGCGCGCCTTGCGACATGTCCGGGCCGCCGCCGCCGTGAGCCAGTGTCTGAACCACGGCGGCGTGGTGGTGCTCATCGGCCGACAGGCGCGCGGCGTCGGGTTGTCCGTGGTATTTGTTGCGATCCGCGTACTCGGCGGCGGCCAGCGTGGGCAAGACGAAACCCGCGCCGAAAATGCGCACCAATGTCTGCATCAGGCGGGTTTTGACGGCCTGCCCAGTCCCCTTCGGCTGGATGCCGTTGGACTTCAGCTTGTCGGCCCACACCTGCGCGTGTTCGCGCTCGGACCTGGCCAGGTCGCTATATACCTGCTTGCGAGTGTCGTCCTTCTCCACCTTCGCAAGGGTTTCATACAGCGCGGCACTATGAAGTTCATCGGAAAGATTGGCTCTGTACCGCCTTACTTCATGTTTGGATGCCATGGCGAAGTGTCCGCATATCGAGTCGTCAATAGTAAAGCGTACTCGCTTCACGCGCGGAAATCACAAAGCCCCCAAGACGCGTCTTGAGCGAGAACGTCAACGGTTCTCATCACGATTCGGGTCCGCATGAAACGCTTTTCGCGCCTGGATGTATCTCGACTTTTTCACGGCATCGCCTCCGCTCGCCGCACTACTTGACCATGCCGAAATTCTGGCGTCGTCAAATCGTGCGGCTCGGCGGCCAGCTTCGCCCCGACTATGAAAACGTCCACGCGCGCGGGCGGGAAATTGCGCCATACCACGCGGCTGAAGATCTTCTCGCAATGGGGGGCTTCGAGGGGAGATGAACTCCAAAAAGCGTAGCTGAACTGCACCAGGACGCCTCCGGGCGAGACGACGGAATGACAGTGATCGACAATCGCCTGCACCGGTTCCGCTTTCAGCGAGCGAAGAGGCAAACTCGATACGATCGCGCTGACGGGGCCACAGTTGCCGAGCAATTCCAGCAGCCGTTCCGCGTTACCGCAAACAACCCTGACGAATGGAAAGCGCCGCTGCAAATGGCAGCTCAGCACCGGAGATCGCTCGATAACAATGAGCCGTTCGGGGGCGATGCCGCGGGCGAGGAGCGCGGCGGTCACCGGACCCGTTCCGCCCCCGAGCTCGACGACGTATCCCTCGCTATCCGGGTCGACGAACTGTGCCATGCAGCACGCCAATGCGGCGGAACTCCGGCATGGTGCCCCCACCATTGCCGGGTTGCGGAGATTTTCGACAACGGAGAGAAACAGCGGATCACGTGAAGTGAAACCGAGCTGAAGCGCTCCGCGGATGAGTACTCGCGAAAAAATCTTGCAAAATCCAGCGGAGCGCAATGCCAGTCGAGGGAGAAAGGACGCATGCATAGGTGTCTCCGGACTCTGTTGGCCCGACTCGTTGACCCTCTCAGGCGTCGATCCGGGCAGCCTCCCGTTTCATATGTCCCGCGAGGACAGGAGCGACGAAACGGTGTTCAGCGAAGAGGTCATCCGTACGAACCCCGTCATGGGAACACGATGCTCGCAACCGGAACGGAAGTCGGTACGGTGCCGCACTGGGGGCCGAACTGGGACTCATGCGTCCATACCCGTTGGAGCGTAGGACTGCTCTTGCCGTTCAACCGCGGCGCCAGGTATTGGAAATCATGTGGCAGACCAACTCTTGCGCCTCGAGGTTCCTGACCGCCACCGTACAGACGTACGCGGTCTGGCGTGAGAACGTGTTGATCCACCCTGCGCGTATCGCGTCTGGTCGCGATCCACGCGCTCAAAAGATGGGGGTTTGACATGTCACTTCATCCAGTGTCTTTTCAGTGGTCCGTCAGCACGCCCGACGCGCGCCATGCAGACGTGGCAGATAAAGTTATGGAGCGTCCTCTGCGACAGGCTGCCGTCGTTTTTTTCAATCGCTCTGCGCCGGTTCATGGCCATGACGACACGCCGCAACTGAAGGATCAGATTCTGGCGATGGTGGCGCACGAGCTTCGCGGACCGTTAACGCCGCTTCAACTCGCCACCCAGCTCATCCGCAGGGCATCGGCGGATCGACCGGAGGTGCTTCGGTCAATTGACATGATCGACCGGCAGATCACGCAGATTGCGCGGCTTGCCGAGGACCTGATGGACGCCACGCGGGTCGACCGGGGTGCGCTGCGTCTGAGCAAGGTCTGCGTCGACGTCGTCGCGGCTCTGGCCGCCCCGCTCACCGCTGCCGCACTAGCAGCCGCCCAGCGCGGCCAGACCCTCACCGTGCAGATTGCCGACAGGACACTTCGCATTGAAGGCGATCCGGTCCGTCTTGCACAGGCCGTCGACAACCTCCTGCATAACGCGGTGAAATACACGCCGATCAATGGTTGCATCACCGTGAACGTGCTCGCGGACGGGAAAGACCTCGTGGTATCCGTCAAGGACAATGGTCTGGGCATATCGGCCGCGCTCCTGCCCCATGTCTTCGACCTGTTCGCGCAATCCAGCCGGACGATTGCGGCGAGTGCCGGCGGTCTGGGCGTGGGTCTTGCCGTCGTGAAGGCGGTCGCAGAATCGCATGGCGGCACGGCGACGGCGACCAGTGCCGGCCCCGGAACCGGCAGCGAATTCACGCTCCGGCTGCCCGTTGTGCTGGAACGGCGCATGGCTGGTGAGCGTACGTGACAGCGGGCAATACAGTCGCCCATTTCCATCCGCATCGGGACCTGCCAGTCGCGGGGCGACACGTTTCCTTTCAACAGAAAGAATCGTCAGGGCAGATCCATCGAACCATGGCTGACGGCCGTTACGGCCGCTGTGACGGGGCACTGTGCGCGAGCGAACTATAATTTAATGAGGGTCCAGTCAGACACGGCGTTCAGGGAATGCCGTTGTCAGTTGCAACCCAGCGGCATTCTCGCCAATTTGTCTGACGCGTTCACGCAACTGCCGTTGAAGCCGGATATTGTCAGGAACAATCCGGCGAAGACCGTGCAGTTTCTGGACAGGATGTCGGGGAGCAAAGCATGGAAAACGGGCAGCATTCGAGAGAAAACCACCTGCTCGCGGTTCTGCCCGAAGCAGAGCGGGCGCGCCTGGCGCCGCATCTGGTACCGGTCGAGATGCCGCTCGGGCAGGTCGTGTACGAGTCGGGCGACCACCTCCACCACGTTTATTTTCCGACGACGTCGATCGTGTCGCTGCTGTACGTGATGGAGGATGGCGCGTCCGCCGAGATTGCGATCGTGGGTAACGAAGGGCTCATCGGCATCGCGCTGTTCATGGGCGGGGAAACCACGCCAAGCCGGGCGATCGTGCAAAGCGCAGGCCAGGCGTATCGACTGGAAGCCCGCATCCTGAAAGAGGAATTCCATCGAGCCGGCCCGGTGCAGCGGCTGTTGCTGCGCTATACCCAGGCGTTGATCACGCAGATGGCCCAGACGGCCGTTTGCAACCGGCATCATTCGATCGACCAGCAATTGTGCCGATGGCTGCTGCTCAGCATTGACCGCCTGCCGTCAAACGAACTGACGATGACACAGGAACTGATCGCCAACATGCTTGGCGTGCGCAGATCCGGCGTGACGGAGGCGGCGCTGAAACTGCAGGACGCGGGACTGATTCGCTACGCTCATGGCCACATCGAGGTGCTCGATCGACCGGGGCTCGAAACGCGCGTGTGCGAATGCTATGGCGTGGTGAAACGGGAGTTCGACCGGCTGCTGCCTGACTTGAAGGCGCTGTAAATAAAGCGCCCTTCTACCGGGCACCTTCTACCGGGCAGATCTTTTCCCGATAGTGCGGATGCCCCACGGGAAATGCAACGACCAGGGAGTCCCTGAAGGCATTGCCTGAGTTCAAATACGCACCTGACTAGCCGGTGCCGCCGGTCGTGACTACGCCTGAGCGACACCAGAAAATGAGAGCCGAACATAGTCAACGTGCGCGAGCTGGCGAGTGGAACTGCAGCGCAATCGCTCAAAAACGCTCGACGCACCCTCCTGGCTGTGGGCCAGTATCGTCGAACTTGTGAGCATGCACGAACGGGGCTATCTCGAGCACTGCCGCAGATATGCAATGGACTCTGCTACGTGATAAGGCGCGCAGCACACCGCTACGGACAAGCATGGCTACCGACCCTCTGTGTGATGACCGCGCATGCCGCCTGACGCGATCATCACAAGGGGACCGTACTGCCGACTCAATCCCCACTGACGATCTCCTACCCAACGTGCTTTTTCATGGGAGGTTTCCGGTCAGTGAAGATGTCCCCCGAACAGCCCGAGCAGCCCGATAACAATCAGGTAGATCGCCACGATGTAATTCAACAGGCGAGGTACCACGAGAATCAGAATGCCGGCGATCAGCGAAACCAGTGGGCCCGCGTTCGTGAGAATGTGCATGCCCCCTCCGTAAGATTGAAAGCGATAAAGAGACACAAACCTGCCCCGCCTGCATTGCTCGTTACAGCGACTTGAGCCTGGTGACCTTGGTGCCTTCGAGCGTTACGCCGGCCATCAACCCGTTGTTCGTGAGCACGAACGCTTCGACCGGTGCCGTCGCGGTGGTGGTATCGATGTTGCCGTTCGCGCCGACTTTCAGTACCGCCACTGACGCATCGCCGCCGGCCGACCAGCCTTCGCTATTACGGAATCGTGTGAGTGCGTCCTCGGTCATGAACAGGAAAATGATGGCTTTCGATTGCGCGCCGATCTGCAGCCCGATCGAAGCGGTCGTGGTGCTGTAGTACCCGACCGTGCTGCCACCCACGCGCAGCGAGCCTTCGCCATACTGGCCACCGACCCAGAAACCGGCCGAGATCACCGACGGGAACACCAGCACGCCCCGCGCCTTCCCCACCAGTTCACGCGAGCCGTTGACTGTCGTGTAAAGGCGTTCAAGGGTCGAGTCGACGCCGGCGTCGATGGTGTGACGCTTGTCGACCTGGTGGCCGCTGGCATCGGATGTTCCGGTCGTCGTGCAGCCCGAGACCGCGAGGCCAATAGCCAGGATCGATCCCGGCGTACCCCATATGAATGTGCGGCGTAGCATGATTGTCTCCAGTTTGTTCCTAGATGTTCTTGACGCTACGCCAAGGCGGTTGCGGATGCGGTACGACAGCGTACAGAGACGCGAAACCAGCCTCGATCAGCGTTTCTGTTCAGCGTACCCGAAAAGAGAATCGGGGGCGCACCTCCGGCGACCACATGAATCATTCCTGGGACCCCAACGACCAGCGGACGCATGAGTCCGGGCAGCGGGAAGGAGCGGCTGCATGCCATCGAAACTGCTCTCGGCGTTGCATGGCTTCTCCTGTGAAATGTGGGGCGGATCCCGGAGCAGATCTCGCCAGTTCAATCGTGCTTCGCTGTACGCGCAGAACCGGCGGCATGGAAGCGCCCGCACGAGCGCGATACACAGTGCATTTCGCCTCCGCGTGTTACCGGCCATGACGATTGCTCACCGTTCGTCGATGCTTACCGCTACCTGGCGACGACCAGGTGGTTCTCGACCGACTTGACGCCGGTGATCGCCTGCGCCACATCGGTTGCCGTGTGCTTTTGGACCAGCGACGGCACGGTACCGCTCAGGCGCACCACGCCCTCACGCGTGCGGACCTTGACATGCAACGATCTAAAGTTCTTCTCGGCCAGCAGACTCGCTTTGACTTTCGTTGTGATCGCCGTGTCGTCGATGCCCTGGCCAACCGAATCATGGGTCGGATTGATGGACGCCGCCGGTGTATCCGTGTCATTCGGAACGGAATGGGTCTCCTGAGCGGACAGGTTTACCGCAAGCGCCATGCACGCAGCACCGGCGGCGAATTTTAGAAAATTGATGGTTTCCATATTGCTTACCCCAGTTCAAATCAGTTGTTGAAAACGCGGGGGCGATCCCACGCGCGAGCCCGCCCCCTGTTCACATACACACGCTCAGAATGTGTCACTGGAGCACATTGCCCCACTACGTAGCGCTTCAGAACCTGTACGCGCGAACACCCTACGGCTGCTTCCTGAGTTGCTCTTTCGCGTCGCCATACGCGGCCTGTGTCTTACCGACGACCTGTTCGACCCTGCCCTTCACCGTCGTCGTCTGCTTTCCCGTGGCCTTGCCGACCACTTCCTTCAGCTTTCCTTTGGCTTCCTTGATGCGGCCTTTCACCTGATCTTTGTTCATGACATTGCTCCTTGAAAATGACGGATGCCCGGACTTACGGATGCGCGCCGGTCGCCCGTTTTCAGATGCAACGGCACGGCAACGACGATCCGCGAAGGGGCCTCCCCAGACAGGAATCTCGCGCCTATATCCGACCCAGGAGGAGTAGCACAAGCACGATGATCAGCACCACGCCCAGCACGCCGCTGGGCATATAGCCCCACGAACGGCTGTGCGGCCAGGTCGGTATCGCGCCGAGCAATACAAGCACCAGCACGACGATCAATATTGTTCCCAACATGGAACTTCTCCTTTCGACTCCGTGTTTCGACGAACCCGTCGCCGCTCGCTCGCCAGGTGCCAGGAATCTTCCGTGCCTTGCGCGAGGTATCTCTGCAAAATGCAATTTGATGCCGGTGGGCACCCGCAATACGTCTTGGAAACCTGCCCGGCAAAGTGAGATTGACATTGATTCGCCACGCAGTCGGTACGGTGGAGGACATCGAGATATCTCTATCGCGTCTGTACGCTGAAGGACTTTGGTGAACGTCAACGGAGCGGGCGTCGCCAAGTAGCGCAGCAGGTACTGCGGACGGCGCACTCGGCGCCGGACGTTAGATTTACGGCACCGTACCGACAGCAATTGGGCGTGCGTACACCTTGCCTGAAAGCTCTCGAACACCACCCAGCGTAGACAAACGGAGCCGCTGCGCGCGGTTGGGCTCAACGCCTTGAGGAACCCGCCAGCAATGCCCAGGGCGGCGCCGACGACGAGGGAATACCGAACGGCGGCATGCCGTTTCTGTCTCGTCACCGGTCACGAACACGCAAACACTCTACGTGCGTAGCTCGCTGTTACGTGCCGACCAATTGCCGCTGCCTGCGGCGGTCGTCGGCACGCAGGCACTTCGGCTGACCGAAATCCCATCTTTGCTTAACCTCGCAACAGTTTCTTATGTGATTTCTTGCGATCCGGCTTCGGTTTGATTTTTGTTACGCCGCCGATCGACGGTGGATCGCTCGCCGGAAAGGTGTCCTCGACGGCCCTGTCGACGTTGTGCTCGCTCTTGTCACTGTTCGGATGTTGCTCGGGATGGTAGATACGCATGATGACCTCCGGTGGCCGGGACGTTTCTTCATCCCGGCGGTGAGTCGCAGCCGCGTCTTCGCATGGCGGCCATCCATACTCGACGGGACCCCGCTGGCCATGTTCTCCACCTGCGACGAAGACCCTACCTCAATCCGACATAGCCGAGCACGAACAGAACGATGACCACGGCTCCCACAAGCCAGACGATGTTGTACATGACGCTCTCCTTAGGTTCGACACCCGCTTCAGCCGCGGCGCGACACTTCGGTCGCGACCAGCTGGCGAAACGTGCGGTGGCATCTGGCGTTCTGTCACAACAAGGATGTGCGGCGTTGCGCCGGTCGCCGGTTGTCCGCGAATGCGTGCCTCACGGGAGCGACCCCGGAATCGTTGATGCGCGCAAGGTGTAACGCTACGTTCCCACGTGCGACCGGATATGTCTGTACGGTAGCGGTCAACGACCTTGACTCGATGCGTCAAACCCCTGTTCCTGTTCCATCGGGTGGGCGAGTCATCCTGGTTCCTTCTACGCACGACAGCACTGACGCAACCAGCCGGTCACAATCGTCACCGCCAAATTCGACTTCGCGCTCAACCCTCAGCTTTGCGGGCCTCATTGTCTCTGGGTGTCAGCGCTGCACCTGGCGCGTCTCCCAGCCCGTCAGCGGCCTGCGTCCACTACCGTACAAACAGATCTGACGGGTCGCGATATGATGCTTTCGAGGGTTGACAGCAAGCCCTCAGAACGAGCCGCTAAGGTCGCCGCCAGCTTCCGTCGACCTATCGCACAACCCAGGGAGGCCAGATGCTCAAATTGGTGCTGTGGGCCATATTTGCAGTGCCGGTTTTCCTGGTTGGGCAGCTTGTCGTATTAGCCCTGCTTCTTATCATCGTCACTCTGAACTGCTTCGATAGACTCACCGCACCGCACGTTAAGCGGATCTCTGGTGCCGCCGGGAAGGAGTGACTCCGCGAGAGACTTGTGCGCCATCTCGCGCCACGGGCAATATGCCGCCGTCGCCTATGCGGTGGAGGGATTGAGGTGGCGCTTAAATCTGACCGATGAGAGCGCCCACTACCGTACAAACAGATTTGTTGCACTGGCAGCATAATTGTTTTCAAGGCCGACAGCGGCTCTCCAGACGTGCGTTCAGGCCGCCATCAACCCTTCGATGAGCGACCTTTTTTGTACAGCAAGGCAGTACGAGAATCCAGGGGGATCGTGACGCCCCATTCCACTATCCCAGTCGAGTCGCCGCACCTACATGACCCAAGTGAACACTTGGCGCGCGTGCTGTGAGGTCGAAATATTCACCGTGCGTTGTTCCGTTTTTCCCTTGTAGCTGGCGGTGATCGTGTAACGCCCTTTGGGAAGAGACGCCAGCATAAACGGGCCATCCGACTTCGTGTCCAAAACCGTGTTTCCGTTCACATCCGCAATAGTGACCGGCACGTCGGACAGATATTCGTTTCCGTTTTGCGTCGTACCAACGAATGTGAGCACCAGAGAGTAGTCGCGCATGACATCTTTGATGGCCCGCGCCTGATCGATCCCGATACCACCGGATAAATATGTCACCTCCCCCGCACGCTGCGTCGGCGGAAGACTCTCGTCAGCTGCAACCGCGATCTCCCCACTGAGCGTGGCGCCCAAAACCACAATTAACTGCAAGAGCAACGCCTCACTTTTTTTCATGTCGAACTCCACTCAATGCATCAAACCCGTAGGTGAACCTGTTGGCTTGTTCCACAAGCACGAATATTTGAACCGTCGACGTGTCGTGCGCGAGGGCGCACGTCATGCTCTGCTTACAGCTCCGTCGCGCACGCGGCAATGACCCTTGCCTGGATCGAGTCGATACGTCACATTTGCGAGAACCCGTTCAGAGTCCTGGCAGCTGCCCCAACCTGGAGGCAGCGGCACTCGTTGCAAGCAATTGAGGATGATCGCTGTGCCCGAAGCTCGTGCCGAACAGCTCAGAATGGGAGAGTCGTCATCCTGAGAGACAGGCTGCGCGCGATCGTGGTGGCAGTCGGTACGGTGCCGTACTCGAATTGGCGTGGGGAGTGCTAACGGGGAACCACTCGTTTTCAGTGCAATAAGTGACGGTGCGCAAAGCCAGTAAGGACGCGGGGGGCAGGTGGTAATGCATTGGGCCAATCGGCGGCAGGTCCGGCCGCCGCTGCGCTCACCAGAAGGGTGACTGTCCGAAGCCGGGTACGGCACCGTACCGACTTCAATCCAGATTGCGAGCAACGTATGCCGTGTTCATGCTGGCGGCTCGTGCCGTTGGCGAATGGGTGAAACGACATCGTCGCGATCCAGGTGATCCTCTTCGCGTTTTTCGGCCGGCGCGGGACGCATCTGCACCGGTCCGTAACCACCCACCAGAATGGACGATAGCCCGGGCATTAGCCGTCATGTTCGATTTCACGGAATCGCGCCCCACGAGGCCAGCGGCGCGCATCAAGCCTCCTGAAACGCCAAGCGTGCAGGGTTTGATTACGCTTGCCGTCGGCGTCACGGTCGTCGCTGCCCTCTATTTTGCGCGCGAGATCCTGATCCCGGTCACGCTGGCGATTCTGCTCAGCTTCCTGGTCGCTCCCCTGGCCAATCTTCTCGGCCGCATCAAACTTGGCCATGCGGCCTCGGTCTTCCTTGCGGTGACGATGTCGGTCTCGGTGATCGTCCTGCTTGGGGGGGTGATCGCCGCCCAGATCACGGATCTCGCTGTTGGCATCCCCCGCTATCAGGCGAGTATCGACAAAAAGATCGCTGCCGTGCATGGACTCACGGTTGGAAAATTGAACAGGCTGGCGGGTGCCGCTGGCCAGGCGCTTCAACGGGCACCCGTTGACCAGCCGAAAGCGATACGCGAATCTGCTTCATCCTCGTCTGGCGCCCAACCGCCCGTGGCGCTTCCGGTCGAGGTGCGCGAGCCAGCCCAGACACCATTCCAGCTTGCACGGCGCATACTGTCTCCCGTCGTTAGTCCGCTCGAGACGGCCTTCATCGTATTTATCGTCACCATCGTCATTCTGTTGCAGCGCGATGATCTTCGGGATCGGGCTATCCGGTTGTTTGGCTCGAGAGATCTGCATCGGACCACCACCGCAATGGACGAGGCCGCGCGGCGCCTCAGCCGGTATTTCGTTTCGCAACTCGGCGTAAACGCAGGCGTGGGCGTCGTTATCGGGACCGGGCTGTTCATCATTGGCGTACCCAGCCCGGTGCTGTGGGGGATTCTGGCCGCGCTGTTGCGTCTTGTCCCCTACGTCGGAATCTGGATCTCCGCCATTCTGGCTACCGCGCTCGCCGCAGCCGTCAGTCCGGAGTGGTCGATGGCGATCTGGTCACTGGTGCTTTTCCTGACCGTCGAGCTGCTGGTCGGTCAGGCCGTCGAGCCACTGCTGTACGGCCATAGCACCGGCCTTTCCCCGTTTTCGGTCGTCGTAGCTGCGATTTTCTGGAGCTGGATATGGGGGCCAATCGGGCTCATCCTGTCCACTCCGCTGACCCTTTGCCTGCTGGTCCTCGGTCGCCACGTTACGCGGCTCGAATTTCTCGACGTGCTGCTTGGCGACCAGCCCGCGCTGACTCCAGTCGAAAACTTTTACCAGCGAGCGCTCGCCGGCGACCCGGATGACGCCATAGAGCAAGCCGGGATACTGCTTCGCGACCGGCCGCTCTCCTCCTATTACGATGAAGTCGCCCTCAAGGGGTTGCAGCTTGCGGCCGACGATGTCTTGCGCGGCGGCGTAACGCCGGCACAACTGGCGCGAATCGAGACCACAGTGAACGACCTCATCGAGGGTCTGGATGGCTTCGCGGACACTGATCCGGCTCCCGCCGCAGCGGCGGCCAACTGGGGCGCGCTGGCGCCATCTGCTGCCGGACAAAAGGTATCGTACCAACCGGCTCCGCATGCATCTGCGCCCAGCATCGAAGCTCCACCGGTTCGGCGCGCTGAAAATCAGGTCCTTTGCATAGCAGGCCGGGGACCGCTCGACGAGTTGGCATCGGCCATTCTCGTCCAGCTTCTCGGCAAGCACGACCTCGATTGCCGGGTGCTCAACCATGACGCGGCCTCGCGCGTCCGGATCGACGGTCTGGACGTCACCGCGGTGACAATGGTGTGCATTTTTTATCTAGGCATCAATGGAATCCCGTCCCACCTGCGTCACCTTTTGCGACGCGTGCGGCAACGCTTGCCAGACGCGTTGATCGTCGTCGGCCTCTGGCCGGCAGGCGATACCGATCAGTGGAGCGAAGATCTCCAGAGTGCAATCGGCGCCGATCACTATGCCACTTCGGTCCGGGATATGGTTAACGCATGCCTTGTCCCGACCGGCACGGCAAGCGCGAGCGGCCCTGAGCCGCAACTTGACGGCGTTGCGGCGTAAGGGGCATGCGGTGACAAGGGCGCATGGGTGCTTGCATTTGCAGCGCAGGCTGCCGCACGAAAACTGCGGCTACCCCAAGGTAACCGTCACGCTATGACTTGCGCCATCGTCCATCAGCCGCAACTCTGTGCGGCCCTGCTCGAGCAACACCCCATCCACGACAAGTTCGCGCACACCGCGGTTGACGCCATGCGGATTTCGAACCGCAATGTCGTATCGGGTCGCGCCATATCGGAACACGGCAGTGAAACCAGGCCACGCCTTCGGCACACACGGCCGGATCGAAAGCGCATTGCCTCGCTTCCGGATGCCGAGCACCCCTTCGATGCCGGCGCGAAACATCCATCCGGCCGAGCCCGTGTACCACGTCCATCCGCCGCGCCCGACGTGCGGCGGCACCGAATAAACGTCGGCGGCGACGACATAGGGTTCCACCTTGTAACGGTTCACTCCGCTTCGTGTTCGGCTGCGATTGACCGGATTGAGCAGCGCGAACAGGTCCGCGGCGCGATCGCCATCCCCGATTTGTGCAAAGGCAAGCACGGACCACAGGGCGGCGTGCGTGTATTGGCCGCCATTTTCACGAATCCCCGGCGGATAGCCCTTTACATAACCCGGATCGAGCGGTGTATGGTCGAACGGCGGCGTGAACAGCAAGGCCAGGCCGTCTTCACGGCGTATCAGCTTTGCGTCCAGTGCCGACATGGCGCGTTCAGCCCGCTCTGCACCCGCTGCACCTGATAACACGCTCCACGACTGGGCGATCGAATCGATCGAGCATTCGTCGTTGGCAGCCGCTCCTAAGGGGTGGCCGTCGTCGAAATAGCCGCGCCGGTACCATTCGCCATCCCATCCCGAGCTCTCGAGTGCGATCCGCAGCGCTTCAGCGCGTGCGAGCCAACGGTCCGCGCGCTCGCCGTCATCTCTCGCGCGCGCCAGCGGCGCGAAAGCCAACAGCGTGGCGTACAGAAACCATCCGAGCCAGACACTCTCGCCACGTCCCGCCTCGCCGACCCGATTCATACCGTCGTTCCAGTCACCGGTGCCGATCAGCGGCAAGCCGTGCGCGCCGAACAGCCCGAGGCTTTGCTCCAGCGCACACGCGCAATGATCGAACAGCGTGGCGGTGCTCTCCGAAACGGTCGGCACGAAGTAGGCGTCATGCTCGCCGGCCGCTAGCAGTGGACCTTCCAGAAACGGCAGGGACACATCGAGAATCGCCCCGTCGCCGGTCACTTCAACGTACTGCGCCACGGCGTAGGCAAGCCATGCCCGGTCGTCTGAAATGCGCGTGCGCACGCCCTCGCCTCCTTTTGGCAGCCACCAGTGCTGGACGTCGCCTTCGGGGAACTGGCGGGCGGCCGCCCGCAGCAGGTGTTCGCGCGTCAGCGCCGGGTGCGCCACGGCAAGCGCCATGGCGTCCTGCAACTGATCGCGAAAGCCGTAAGCGCCGCTCGCCTGATAGAAACCGGCTCGCGCCCACATACGGCAGACGAGCGTCTGATACAGCAGCCACCGGTTGAGCATCAGGTCCATCGCGCGGTCCGGCGTGGTGACCTGAATGGATCCGAACGTCCCTTCCCAGAACGCAGTCACGGCTCCCAGCGCCGCGTCGAGGTCGGCGTTGCGATAGCGGGAGATCAATTGCCGTGCAGCTTCGGGTTCGGCGGCTTCGCCTAGCAGGAACACAACCTCGGCCATGCCGCCGGGCTCCAGCGCGATTGCGGTTTGCAGGGCCGCGCACGGATCGAGTCCCGCCCCCACCTTCCCCGACAGCGGTGAGGATTCAAACAGGGTGGCAAGCGCCGCAGGATCGCTCAAGTTCCCGTTTCGACCGATGAATTCACGCCGGTCGGCGGTCCAGGCGGTCTGTTTCCCGGCCAGATCGGCAAAGGCCACATTGCCGCGGTAAGCCTGGTTCCAGCCGTTGCTGGCAAACATGGCTCCTGTGGCCGCATCGATCGCGCTGACGATATGAGGCGCTGCCGCGCTACGCGACGCACCCAGCACCCACTCGACGTAAGCCGTGACCGAAAGCCGTCTGGTACGGGCGGACAGGTTGCGGATCGTCAGGCGGGAAATCTTGATGGGGTCGTCGAGCGCAACGAACTGCAGCAGTTCGAGCGCCACCTCGTCAGCGGTATGGGTAAAGCGACTGTAGCCCTGGCCGTGCCGCGCGATATAGGGTGCCGCGCCTGCGGAGTTGTCGCGCACGGGGCTAGCCTGCGGTCCCCACAACGCGCCGGTGTCTTCGTCACGAACGTAAAACGCTTCTCCGGTCGGGTCGCTCACCGGATCGTTCGACCACGGCGTCAACTGCTGCTCACGGCTATTCGACGCCCAGGTGTAGCCGCTGCCTTCTGCCGAAACCTGGAAGCCGAAAACCGGATTCGCGATGACGTTGACCCATGGCATCGGCGTGCACTGGCCGGGCCCCAGCACAGTCACGTATTCGCGGCCATCGTTCGCAAAGCCCCCGAGGCCGTTGAAGAATTCAAGCTCGGCGCTGAGCGAAGCGGACTTTGCCGGTATCGCCGCGGGCAATCGCCTGATCCGCGGCGTGACGGTCGTCGGTGCGCTCGCCAGCCGTCTGAGTTGATCCAGCAAGCGGCCATTTCGCGCAGCCAGCACCGCGCGCGCGGCAACCGGAAAGAGCGCCCGCGCTTCGCTCGACATCATGTCGGTGCGCAAAACGAAGATGTTGCCGCGAGCGGCACCGCCTGCCTGCGGCCGGGACTGCCCTGGGCGCACCAACGTTTCGAGCGCGATCTGCAGATCCTGCACATACGACGACGCGCGCTCGTTCAGGATGACCAGATCGACGGCCAGACGCTTCATGCGCCAGTACTCGTGCGCTTGCACCAGTTGGCGCACCAGCGCCATGTGTTCGATGTCGTCGATCCGCACCAGCAGGATCGGCAGATCGCCCGACACGCCGTGCGCCCACAGCGGCGCGGCGCCCGCGCCACCGGATGCGTACGCTGCAGCCGAGCCGCGCGTCAACGCGGCGGAGCCCGGCCGCATCGACGGATCGCTATACAGCAGATACCCGGCCATCCGCTGGAATAGACCGGCCTCGTCGAGACTCACGCCGGTATGCCGCAACTGCACCTGCGCCTGCGTCCAGCAGAGCATCGACGCGCGCCCGAACGCAGCGCCGTCGCGATGTTTGTCCACGAGATCCAGCAGTTGCGCCCGGGAATCCGCGACAATGGTCCAGAAAGCGATGCTGGCAGTCTCCCCCGGCGCAATCCGCAGACGCCGGCGCATCGCGAATGCGGCGTCGAGTACGACGCCCGCCGAGTGGGTCATCGGCCGTTCATCCGTCAGACTCGCGGGCGAACGGACACTGCGTCCGCGGCCGATGAAGCGGGCCCGGTCCGTTTCGACTTCGATCGCCCCCAGCGCGTCCCCTTCCACTACCGAAAGATGTGCGGCCCAGATCTCGGGCTCGTCCGGCGCGCGCCGCCGACGCGTCGCAAGAATGGCGCCCAGCTCAGGCAGATACTCGGTCTCTACGAACAGCTTGCAAAACGCTGGATGCGCCTCATCGGCTGCCGGCGTCGCCAGCACGATTTCCGCGTAGGAGGTGAACTCGATAGTGCGTGGACGCGAGCCCGCATTGGCCACCGACACCCGCCGCACCTCCGCATCGTCTTCTGCGGAGACCATCACGTCGAGCGTGGTGGTCAGCATGCCATCGCGGCGAATGAACTCCGCGCGGTCTTCCGTGAAAGTCACGGCGTAACTGTCCGGCGCCACCCCCGTGGGCTGCCAGGCGGCTGACCATACGTCGCCGTTCTCGACATCGCGCAGGTACAGGTAGCTGCCCCAGTCGTCGCACGTCGCGTCCTCGCGCCAGCGCGTGATCGCCAGATCGTTCCAGCGGCTATACCCAGAACCGGCCGCCGTCAGCATCACCGCGTAGCGCCCGTTGCTCAGCAGATGAGTGGCCGGCGCAGCATCGCCGGCCGACAGCAGGCGCCGCGCGACAGCGGGTTCGATGTCGCGCATCCGGCCGGCGCTCCTGTCCTCGTCAACACGCGCATGGGCAACAGCCACCCGGCCCGGCATGCGTTCCTGCAGCAGAAGCTCGGTGGCCTGAACCGATGGCTCCGCATGAAAGAATGTGCGAATCCGCCCGCCCAGCAGTGCGTTAGCGATCGAGACGATCGACATGCCCTGATGATGTGCCATGAAGGCGCGCACGATCGCCACCTGCTGGCCTTCGGGAAGGCGGGCGCGCGTATAGTCCAGTGCCTCATAAAAGCCGAAGCGCCCTCTTGCGCCGGCGGCGCTCAGCCGCTCGAAGTTGCGCGCCGCGGCCGAAGGCGTGACCATCGCGGCGAGCGCGGTGGCATACGGGGCGATGACGGCATTGTGGCCGAGGCCGCGCTTGAGTCCGAGGTCAGGAATGCCGAAGCTCGAATATTGATAGGTAAACTCAAGATCTCGCGCGTTGTAGGCGGATTCGGAGATTCCCCACGGCAAACCGAGCGTCGCGCCGTAGCTGATCTGCCGGCGCACGGCGAGGCCGTTGGTCCGCGCGATCAGGCTGCCGGCCGGCGCGCGCATCACGAGCGAAGGCATCAGGTATTCGAACATCGAACCGGACCATGAAACCAACGCAGCGCCTCCCGCGACCGGCATGGCGACGCGGCCCAGCCGGAACCAGTGGCGCGCGGGAATATCGCCTTTGGCGATCGCGACGAAGCTCGCCAGCCTGGCTTCCGACGCCAACAGGTCATAGCTGCCCGGATCGAGCCGGCCATCCGCAACGGCATAGCCGATCGACAACAGATTGCGTACTGGATCGAGCAGAAACCTGAACTCCATCGCGTCGGCCATCTGCAGGGCCGTATCGGTCAAGGTGATCAGGCGCTCGCCCAGTGCACGTGAAACGTCGTGGTCGCACTCGGCATCACGGCGGTGACTGTGGATCGCGAGCTCAAGTGCGTCGACCCAGAACAGCGCGTCGCCGCCCTGCTCGTCCTGGCCACCGCGGATCTCATCGACGAGCGCACGCGCAATATCGGCGACCGTGGCGGCGAGTAGCGCGACGGCGGACCACGCCGACGGGTCGGCCGGCGCGACGGGTTCATCGCCGTCGAGGGCAACCGTCAGCGCGGCCACTGCCTGCTCGAACTCGCCCTGCATGCCCGACCGTGTGCGATCACCGGAGCACTGACGCACGGCGTCGCACAGCAACGCGAGGCTGTCGCGAATTCCCGCGAACGCCACTGACCGGTCCGCGTCGGGCGGCTGGCCCGCCCATGTGCGGCAAGCATTCCCCAGGGCGATCAGATGGCCGGCGAGGTTGCCGCTATCGACGGACGAGACATATTTCGGGTCCAGAGGCCGCAGGTCCTGGGTGTCGTACCAGTTGTAGAAGTGTCCGCGGTAGCGCGGCAAGCGCTGCATGGTGGCCAGTGTCGCCTCCAGGCGCGTGACGGTGTCCAGCATGCCGACCCAGCCGAACTCGCGGGCACTGACCGTCGCGAGCAGGTAGAGCCCCAGATTGGTTGGCGACGTACGATGCGCCACGACCGGACGCGGATCTTCCTGGAAATTGTCCGGCGGCAGCATCTGGTCGTCTGCCGTGACGAATGTTTCGAAATAGCGCCACGTGCGGCGCGCATGGAGCCGCAGTTGCTGCGCGTCGTCGGGAGTGACGGCGAGATCGCCGGCCGGCCGCGGCGAGAGACTCGACCAGTACGCGACGGCAGGAGACGCGAGCCACGCGAAAACGAATGGAACCGCAACCCACGCGCCATGGCTGCCATACGCCCTTGCTACTGCCGCGCTCGCGATCCCGGCGAACAGCGCAAGCACGATGCCGCCATGCATTCGGATACAGGTGCCGGCCAGCGTGAGCCGCGCGCGCGCGCCTGCCTCGGCCGCCGTGGTCCATTCGAGCAGGTGCTGGTGACTGACGAAGAGGCGGAACAGGGTCCTTCCGATCGCGTCGCCCATCGACCACGTCTGCTGCGCCAAAAATATGATCGACAAGCCGATCCGCGCGAGCGCGAGCCGCAGGTCGACCAGCCAGACGCCGAACAGGCTTCGCGCAGTCATTTTCACGTGCGCGCGTTTCCAGCGCGGCACGAGTGCGCTCAGGGTGGGGAGCAGCACCGGCAACGCGATCGTCGCGACCACGAAGCCCGTCCATACCAGCGATGCCGGCAACAGCAAGCTCCAGCCTGCCAGCAGCGCGACGAATGCCGCTGGTGCCGAGAGCGTGCGGCGCAGGTTGTCGAGCATCTTCCAGCGGCCGGTTGGCGGCAACGCGAGGCCGCGACCGCCACGAAGCCCCGTCAGCCACGGCAGCAGCTGCCAGTCGCCACGCGCCCAACGATGCTGGCGGGCTGCGGAGACGTCATAGCGGGCCGGAAATTCCTCAACCACTTCGATATCCGAGGCCAACCCGGCCCGCGCGAAAATGCCTTCGAACAGATCGTGACTGAGCATCGTGTTGTCGGGCACCCGTGCGGCCATCGCGGTCTCGAAAGCATCCACATCGTAGATACCCTTGCCCGCGTACGATCCTTCGTCGAACAGGTCCTGATAGACATCCGATACCGCTGCCATGTACGGATCAATCCCGCTCGGGCTTGACGAGACGCGCTGGAACAGCGACCCCTCCGGGCCAATTGGCAACGACGGTGTAACGCGCGGCTGCAGGATGCCGTAACCCTCGACGATGCGCTGACTGGCATGATCGAAAACAGGCCGATTGAGCGGATGCGCCATCTTGCCGATCAGCCGGCGCGCCGTGTCGCGCGGCAAGCGTGTGTCCGCATCGAGCGTAATCACATAGCGCACCTGCGGCGGTACGGCTAGCGGCCGTCCATCGATGGAGAGAAAAGATGTATCGGACGCGCCCCGCAGCAGCCGGTTCAGCTCGTGTAATTTGCCGCGCTTGCGCTCCCAACCCATCCATTGCCCCTCTTCGCCGTTCCACGAGCGCCGCCGATGCAGCAGCAGGAAGCGTTCGCCTTCTGGAGCCCCCGGATAAAGACGGTTCAGCCGCGCGATCCCTGCTGCCGCAGCCGCAAGCAGCCCTTCGTCATCATCGGCTTGCGCGGTCGTTGAATCGGTCCAATCGGACAGCAGGACATAGTAGAGCTCCCCGTCGGGGCTCGCGAGGTGATGGATTTCCAGCCGCTCGATCTGCTCCGCCAGTGCGGCAGGCGTCGTCAGCAGCGTGGGTATGGCCACCACGGTGCGCAGGCTTGCGGGGATGCCGTTGCGCAGCGCGAGACCCGGTAGCACGAGAGCGCCGACATCCCGCATGACACTGCGATTGACGACCGCCACCGCAGCGTCAATGACGGGCAGCAGCCCGGCGATGGTCAGCCATACCAACCAGCCCGGGCCAGGCACGAACCCGGCCAGCAACGCCAGCGCCCCACCCAGCATAAGCGCGGCTAGCAGAAGAATGCGGCCGACGTAGCCGCCAAGGCCGGCACGGCGCGTGAAGCGGCGCAGCCATACCGAAGGCGGCAGGCGATAGCCGATCGCCCGTTCGAGCGCGCGACGTCCACCCGCCAGCAGGTGATAGCCCGGATCAGTCTCACGGCGGGCAGCCGCGCTGCCCGCCGTGTCACCGTTCATGGCATCGCTCTTTTTGGCGGCGGCCTCTGCGGCGGCAATGGCACGCCGCGCGATGTCGAGTTCGCTTGCCGGCGAGCCACGCGCAAGCGCTTCAATGGCGCTGCGGTACAGATTGCGCGTCGAAAAATCCATCTCCGCGAATACGTGATGGGTGCGCAGCACCTCGTCTACCGGACTGGTGCGCTCGAACAGTTCGGTCCAGTCCACATCCGATATCAAACGCATGCTGGTGATCACATTGCGCACGGTCAGGCTGGCCGCGCCCTGCTGCTGGTGCACGGCGGACACGATCCGGTCCACGGTGGTGCCCTGTGCTGCGAGGCGCTCGCGCAACCACCTGACTGCGGGCGTGACCTCCGGGTCCTGGTCGTGGAGCCGCTGAATCAGCTGCACGGCAAAGGTGTCTGGCAAAGCCTCTCGTCCGTAGCGCTCGACGAGCAATGTGTCCGGCTCGGGCGTACGTCCGCCCACGCCCAGAATGCGGTCGGCCATCGAGTCGGCGTCGAGACGCGCAGTCCGTCCACGGTCGATCTGGTCCGCCAGACGACGCAGATTCTCGATGAGGACAATCCGCAGCGTGATCGCAACGGCCCATAGTTCACCGATCGTCAGCGGTTGCACCGTCTGGTATGCGTGCACGAACCGGCATAGCAGGTCGGGATCGAAGCGGCTGTCGGTATGCGCGACGAAGGCCCACGCCAGACCTAACACGCGCGGATAGCCAGCGAACGGTCCCTCGCTGAGCTTGGGCAATTGCCGGTAGTAACTGGGAGGCAGGTCATCGCGGATTTCACGAATCTGCTCTTCGACCAGATAGTAGTTGTCCAGCAGCCACTCGGCCGCCGGCGTGATCGCTTCTTCGTGTGCGACGGCAGCCACTATCGCCTGGTAGGCCAGCAACAGGTGGCGCGCGTTGTCCTTCAGTCTCACTGCCAGCGACGGTCCGGCAAACGCTCTGGAAGAGATCTTCTGTGCGCTTGCGAGGCTGCGTGCATGTTGCGCAAGTCGTTCTTCGCCGAAGAGTTCGTCGCGAACAGGTTCGACGTTGTTCCATGGCGACTGCGAAGCACGGTCCCGCAGAACTCGCGCAAAAGAAATTTTCAATTGGTTCTTCTTCCAGAGGATGGACAGCATGCGGGCGTAAGGGCCCGATGGCGCTACGGGGTAAACGGATAGGTGCGTCAACGTCGCTTTTGACAGCCACCGTTCAATGCATACGTCGTAGCGACGTACGTCCCGCCCAATATTTTTTTATCAAATGAACCAGATGTACGGCCGATGCCGTCCGGGGCGAGTGTCTACGGTATCGGCACGACAAGGGAACGGCCGCGATGCCGGCGAGGATTCGATGACCAGCGTGCGTGGTCGAAATGAGCGGTTACCGATTGGCGTAAAGCGCATCTATTTCCCGACCTGGTTCCCAACCACACCGCCGACGGCAGCTCCGCCGACCGTGCCCAAGGCGCTCCCGCCGGTCAGAACAGCGCCTGCGACGCCCCCGACCCCTGCACCGATCACGGTATCCGTGCCTCGCCGGGACATATCACCACAACCCATCATGCCAATCACGACGATCAGGATTGCCGTCTTGATGAAAAATGCGTGCATGGTTCTCATGTTGATTCTCCTGTTCGCCAATGAGGCGATCCGGCACGGCCGGCCCGATAGCGCCGCGCGAAGCAGAGCCTTATCGTGTGCCGCAGCCGGTACCATGCTATCTGAAAGGGAAATCAAAATCGGTCCGCCAGCGTACACCGGATCGACTCATGCGAAGCAGCGCAACTTTCGGGAAGACGCCTGCAGCGCGCTGCGTCAGGTCCCCGTCGATCGATATGAACAATCGCACCCGCTCGCTGATGACGCGGCGAAAATTACCTGGTCGACCCGCACCACGATCACACTGCCCCTGCGTCGCGACTGAGTCTGGTAGAAACGGTAGAGCCGACCCAGGAGGCCGGCCCAGCGCGGGGTACGGCACCGTACCGACTTCTCTCTCCATCGCGTGCACGATGTCCCCATCCGCCTTGACTTTCCCCGTTTCGATGGGCTCGAGACGATCTGAGCACAGGAATGGTCATCGTCGATTGCTTACATCAGCGGCGGCTGCCGCCGCTGAGATCGGCCAACCACCATGAATCCGATCACGCTATTTCTTTATGCGGCCTTCGCGCTGGCGGCTCTGGCCGTTGGAGAACAGGTGAGCCTTTATCTGGCTAATCGGGTCCCCGATACAGGCCGTGCGCCGCCCTGCCCCAGGAACAGCAGATACGCGCTTGCGGGACGAGATCGGAAGCAAGAGTGCCGAATGCTGCATCATCGTCGAGTCCGTGCAGATTCGGAACATCCTTATTCCGGTCGCGCTGCAGTACGCGATAACTCGGCAGGCATGGGCAGGGCGCGAAAAAACAATCGCTCGCAATTCCGTGTTCCGTAAAAGCCGGAATCGCGATGAAATGTGTTGAAGCGGCGCGGGTCCATGAACGTCATCCGGATTCGCTTTAGCTGCGCGCGATGCACATCGTCATGAAAAACCAGGGGAACGCACCGGCGCGTCAATCCTGACTCCTGGTTCGATGGCTGACCGTTTGAATCCGTCACTGTCTCTGGCGATTCTGCGCCGACCCGGTAGTGCTCGAGCCGTGCTATCGCTCCACCCTGGGTCCTGTATTGGCAATGGTGTTGTCGCGGACCATCCCGCCTGGGTTGCTGCGTCACCAACGCCACCTACCCATGCTGACGCGACGGTGCAACGCGTTTTCTGAAAACGCCAGATTGAGATTGTAATTTCAAGGAACAGAAGCCGACGGGCGGGTGGCCAGCCGGATATGTCCATCCATAACAGGAGTCAATCATGTACCGCAATCAAGTTTTCGATCATTTTCAGAAAGACAAGCCAGCGGACCTGCGCATTGCGGAACAAGCGCGGGAAGAACAGCGCAAGCAGGCCGATGCTCGCATCGATTCGGGTGCGAAGAAATGGCGATTCCCGACCACAGCCGATATGGGGGGAAAGCGTATGTGATCGTATCTTTACATATGCGACAAGAGCTGCGGGCGTACTGGCCAGCCGTTCATCGGCTGGCCAGCCGGCTCGATACTGCTTATGCGGACCTTGACGTCGGGGGGCTCTGCGCCATGACGGAGTGGCGAATGCAACGCTAGCCATGCCTCCCACTGGCCAGGAGCCGACTCAAACACCGTGCAATGCCCAACGTAGCCGCTTTCTTCAATAACAGTGCAGTCCGCCATAGCATTCTCCGTCGTCAGAGACGTCGTCCCCGGAGGGTGGAAGGTCGGAGCGTATCGTGAGCGACTCAAGCGTTCAGGTTACGCACATACTCCCGACCGCGCGCAGAGATCTGCCATCCGCCGTTCGGCACCTCTTCGATAAAGTCGCGCTGCCTGAGTTCGCTCTCGATGTCCCACTCCAACATGAGCGGCCGCTTGCCGGGAGAACGACTATCGAGTTCGCGCAGCGCTTCAATCGCCTTGGGACTGAGTTCGTCTGCCATGACTGTCTCCTTCATCGATTCCGACGCTTCGGAGGTTGCCGAAGCTCGGGGGGACACTCCATGAAACTACTTCAAATTGTATTGCTTGCGCAGTTCATTGATGATCTCCTCAGCCGCCGACATGACGATTTCCTTCGCATCTGGATCTTTGCTGTCGCCATACAGTTCATTGATGTTCCAGTTGCATCCCTCCGAGTCTTCAGCGTGCTCCTCGATGCCCGTGGGACTCCACCCGATCGTGTCTGCGTTGGCTTCGAGTGCTTTTGTCGCGATCTCAATCAGCTCATGCTCAGTCTTAAGCTCACGCGGCATGTCAGTCCCCATCGCTATATGCGCGGAACGGCCGCGCTCGGTTCAGTCCCAGTTTTCGTCACACCACTCGATGGCCCATGCCTTCGCACAGGAAATCGCGTCGTCCTCATCAACGAACGAATCGATGTCGCCCGAGTCATGCGTTTCGCTGCGCTCATCGCCCGTCGGCGCCCGCATAATTCTGGCCCGCGCGAAGTAATGACCGTCTTCAGTGCGCCGAGCCCGGCAATCGATTTGAAACGCCTTGTAGTCGAACTGCATGGAAGTCTCCCGCTGCTTCGAGGAAGCGGCATATGGGCATCAATCCCGGTTCTCGTCGATCCAGTCGATCGCCCACTGGTGCGCGAAGGCGATTGCTTCGGCATCAATGGCGAACTGGCCGCGGCTACCGGATTCGTGCGTCTCGCCTACATCCCTGCCCCCGCTGGGCAGTGAATAATCCGCGCCCGAGCGAAGAACCGTCCGAGCGAAAAGATCCGGCGTTGCATCAAGGGTCAACGCTTTGTACGCAAGTGCATAACGGTCATTTTTCCGGTCGTTCGCCAATAACCCATTCGTTCGGCGGATCTCCATTCGCCGTGTTTTGGTACATCCAGTTTCCGCAGACCGTGCAGTTCCAGTTGTTGCTGACCTTAGTCATCTTGCCAGGCGGACCGAATGCACTGGCACCTGAAGCGGCGAGGTCACCGTGAGGCGGCACGCTGGATGGCTTTCCAACCAGTCCGAGGCAAGCATCGCAAGGCTGCATATATGTCTCCAACGAGTTGTTTCGAGAAATCGCAGCATGAGCCTCTTCGAACGAAATAGACCGCTCCTGATAGTTGCGCGATCGCCTCAGGCTGCGAAGCATGGCGTCTGTACGGACTGGCTGCGGAGCTCTTCACGGACAACGCGGTGACAACGCAAGCAGTACTTTTTGCGGTGCTCGTTCTGTTGGCCATCGTTGTTCAGGTCATTGTCGCTCTTGTTTTTCTTTTGGCTCAATCGCGAATGACCGAAGCAGCAAATCGAATTGTGGCATCGATCCGATCATTTCGCCTCCCCACTCTGTGCATGATTTCGTTCACGACGCCATCCGTGGCTCGAGCAAAAAAGTTCAGCTCGCCCCAATCCCTGTACGGTAGCGTGCAGACATGCCAGTCCGGCCGGCACATACTTGATCCGTGACGCCGAATCACCTCTGCAAGGATCCTGATGTCGCGCGACCAATTCGAAAAAGACCTGACGCACCTCGAACAGGTCATTCCGTTACTTGTGCACGGAAATCCGTTCGCACTATCGTACTGGCGGCGCCGTGTTACGTCACTATTGACGCATCAGGATCTGCTTCCTGATGGAACGAGGCGCGTGACCCGACTGCTTAAGGTATTCGATGAAATCGAGCGCACGTCGATACCAGGCAAGGCCACCGCCCGGTGGTCAGCGAGATGACCCGCGGCGCTTTTACGTCTCGGTCACAGCGTCTTCAAATCCGGCAACAGGCAGTCGAATTCCCGCTTTACCACGGCGTAGCATTCGCAGACATGCCGCTCGAGACCTGGCCGGTCAAGCACCTCGATGTGGCCATGACTGTAGCGGATCAATCCGGCGTTCTGCAGCTTCAATGCGGCTTCAGTGACACCGGATCTGCGCACGCCAAGCATGTTGGCAATCAGTTCCTGTGTCATCTTCAACTCGTTCGTTGACAGGCGATCGATACTCAGCAACAGGCGTTGCACGGGGCCACCACGATCAGTCGCATCTTCAGCCCCCACCATCTGTTCAGTAGAGGTATCGTGGACTCTTTCGCGACGTTGTCATAGCCCCCGGTGCATGAACAACGAGGCGGCGCAAAGTCGCTGTCGCCGGTTGACCGACTTCCGTTGCGCCGAGACTAGTTGCCCGCGATGTCCTGCCGTCGCACAGGTATCCCTATTGAAGGCATACCATTCCGTTCTGATTGCGCGATCGCGCGGAGGGCAAAATGCATAAACCTGCGGAGCTTGCCGAAAAATTCTTTGGCGTACCCTATGAATCATTGGACGAGCGTGCGAAGAATGTTGCACGTCTCATTGCGGAACGAAAGCACATAGCAAGAAACTCCGCGAAAGAACTGGATGCAGCGACGACGCGAGGCCAGCGCGCAGCAGATGCCGTTGCAGCCTTCGGCGGGTCGTGGATATTCATCACGTGCTTTATCGTCATCATGGTTGTCTGGGTTGGCCTGAATTCGCTGATTCTGGCGCGGTACAGCGAGACTTTTGATCCCTACCCTTACATCTTGCTCAACCTGTTTCTCTCGATGCTGGCGGCCATCCAGGCACCCATTATCCTGATGGCCCAGAACCGACAGTCATACAAGGACCGGGTGTCCGCCGAACACGATTACGAAATCAATCTGAAGGCCGAACTCGAGATCATGTTGCTCCATGAAAAGATGGACGGGTTGCGCGAGCAGCAATGGACTGAATTGCTGAACATCCAGAAGGAGCAGATGGAGGTGCTGAAGAGCCTGCTCGTGTCCAGCAGGACGTCGAGCGACACGGCATCTGGGTCGCCTGCTGCGTGAAACGACGGGATCGAATTGCGAATGACGCGGCCCGACATCCATGGCGACGGCCTGCCGTTTCCTCCGACCGATCTATTTACGGAATCGCTGTACATCCGGCGGGGAAGATATACCGTGTTCATTGTTGCGATGCAACATAAGCACACTGCGTCGCCCGACCTGCAGGTCTTTAGCGAGACACTCGTCTCCGAAATCCCTTGGACGCGTGTGCCGGGTCAATTCGGGAACATTCAGTGAACACGACCCCTGTTGAACAATCCGCCGATTTCGGCCTGGACCCTTTTGCGGGAGTCAACCACGTCTTCACTCAGAAGGCCGCCGCGCTCACGCCGTACTCATTGCGCCGCCGGCGCAGTCCGATATCCGCGCCGGCCAATAGCCAAAGCGAGCACGGCTGACACGGCAAGACTCGCGGCCACCACGTAAAGTCCGGCAGCGTATCCGCCTGTGACGGATTTCAGCCAGCCAATCGCAAACGGACCGACGAACCCGCCAAGATTGCCGATCGAGTTGATCATGGCGATGCCCGCAGCCGCGCCTGCACCCGAAAGAAACGTGCTCGGCATGGCCCAAAGCGGCGCCTTCGCCGCGCTGATGCCGACGTTCACGACCACCAGAGCCAGCACCACCGCAACCGCGGTGTCGGCAAAACCCGCCCATGCGAGCCCGATACCTGCCGCAACGCACGGAATGACCACATGCCACGTACGCTCGCCGCTGCGGTCGGAATGGCGGGCCCACAGCACCATGCCGATCACGGCCAGCACGCTCGGAATCGCGTTCAACGCGCCCGTGCCGAACGCGCTAAAGCCGAACTGGCGAATAATCAGCGGCGCCCATAGGCCTAATGTGTAAAGGCCCGCCGAAGTCCCGAAGTAAATCATCGACATGACCCAGACGCGCGGATCGCGCAGTGCGGCCAGCGCGCCCGCTGCGTGACCTGCCTGCGACTCGCGCCCGAGGCGTTCGTCGCGCAAGGTTGCGATCAGCCACGCTTTCTCATCGGCGGCGAGCCACGTTGCCTTGGCGGGCGAGTCCGTGAGCGCCTTCAAAACCACCAGTCCGAGCACCACCGCCGGAATCGCTTCGATGATGAAGAGCCACTGCCAGTCCTTCAATCCGAACAAGGCAGGCATCTGCATGATGGCGCCTGAAATCGGCGAACCGATCGCGGTCGACAAAGGCGCTGCCGCCATGAATGCGGCAGCGGCAACCGCCCGCTGCCGGGCCGGGAACCACTGGCTGAGATAAAGGATGATGCCAGGGAAGAAACCGGCCTCGGCGACACCGAGCAGAAAGCGCAGCGTGTAGAACGAGTTCGGCCCGACGACGAACGCCGAGGCCGCGGAAACCAGCCCCCACGTCACCATCACGCGCGCAATCCAGAGGCGCGCACCCACCTTGTTCAGAATGAGATTCGACGGCACCTCGAACAGGAAGTAACCGAGAAAGAAGATGCCGCCACCCAGTCCGAACATGGTCGGCGAGAGGCCGAGGTCCTTGTTCATCGTCATGGCTGCAAAGCCGACATTGACGCGGTCGAGAAAGCTGACAAAGTAAAGCAGCATCACGAACGGCAAAATACGCCAGGTCAGCTTGCAAACCACACGGGCTTGCAAGTCAGCTTGCAATTCGGCTTGCAATTCGGCTTGCGATTCATAGGTCATGCCAGTCTCCGTTGAATCCGCCCGTAACGTGTTCGCTCGTCCGGGCGTTATGTTTTTGTATAGCGTGCGCCCGGCGTTCAGGCTGCCTGGAACTTGACTGCCGAATCGGCCGCGAGGATCGCGCACACGGCATCCGTCACCTGTGCCGTGGTGGCCTTGCCGCCGAGGTCGCCGGTGTGCAGCGCGGGGTTGGCCGTGATGCGTTCGATTGCATCCATCAACTCGCGCGCGGCGGCGCCCTCGCCGAGATGCTCGAGCATCATCACGACCGACCAGAACGTGCCGACCGGATTGGCGAGGCCCTTGCCCATGATGTCGAAGGCGGAGCCGTGAATCGGCTCGAACATCGACGGATAGCGGCGCTCGGGGTCCAGGTTCGCAGTCGGCGCGATACCGAGGCTGCCGGCGAGCGCCGCAGCGAGGTCGCTCAGGATATCCGCATGCAGATTGGTCGCCACGATGGTGTCGAGTGTCGCGGGCCGATTGACCATGCGCGCGGTCGCGGCGTCGACGAGCTCCTTGTCCCATTGGACGTCGGGAAACTCTTTCGATACTTCCAGCGCGATCTCATCCCACATGACCATCGCGTGGCGCTGGGCATTGCTCTTGGTAATCACCGTCAGCAGCTTGCGTGGCCGCGATTGCGCAAGACCGAACGCGAAACGAAGAATCCGCTCGACGCCCGCTCGGGTCATCATCGAGACATCGGTGGCGACTTCGATGGGATGGCCCTGGTGCGCGCGCCCGCCCACGCCGGAATATTCGCCCTCCGAATTCTCGCGGACGATGACCCAATCGAGATCCTTCGGGCCACAGCGCTTGAGCGGCGCGTCGATACCCGGCAGGATGCGGGTCGGGCGCACATTGGCATACTGGTCGAAGCCCTGACAGATCTTCAGGCGCAACCCCCACAGCGTCACGTGGTCCGGAATGTGCGGATCGCCCGCCGAGCCGAACAGAATCGCGTCCTTGTCGCGGATGGCGTCCAGACCGTCGGCCGGCATCATCACGCCGTGCTGCCGGTGGTAGTCGCCGCCCCAAGGGAAATTTTCGAATTCGAACTTCAAGCCGTCGCTTCGCGCGGCGATTGCTTCGAGCACTCGCTGGCCCGCCGGCACGACTTCCTTGCCGATGCCGTCGCCGGGAATGGTTGCGATGCGATAGGTCTTCACTGGCGTCTCCATGATGTTGAACGTATGGCCGCATCGTAGAGCGAGGAAGCGGCATGAAAACGCTGCTAGACTCAAAGCATCCTTAACCTGAAGTTTACAATCGATTGTGCCAATGACTTCGTCGATACAACCGGACGACCTCGCCTTTTTCTCCACGCTGGCCGCTAGCGGCAGCCTGACAGCCGCCGCGCGCGAACTCGGCCTGAGCACAGCGGCAGTGAGCAAGCATCTGGCGCAGATGGAATCACGTGCCGGGGTGTCGCTCGTCAACCGGACGACGCGGCGTATGAGCCTCACCCCGGAGGGCGAGCTATACCTCGCTCGCGCGCGGCGCATCCTCGGCGAGATGGACGACCTTGCACAGTTGCTGGCAGGTTCGCAGGCGGCGCCGAAGGGCCTGTTGCGAGTCAATGCGACGCTCGGATTCGGCCGCAGTCACGTGGCCCCGCTGATATCGAAGTTTGTGCGGCGCTTTCCGGAGGTGGACGTACAGTTGCAGTTGTCCGTCGATCCGCCGCCGCTCAGCGACGACACCTTCGACGTCTGCGTGCGTTTCGGCGAGCCGCCGGATGCGCGAGTGATCGCGCGCAGAGTGGCGCCGAACCGGCGGCTCCTTTGCGCTGCACCGGCTTATTTTGCGAAGCGGCGTGCGCCGCGCAACCCGGCGGAGTTATCGCAGCACAACTGCATCGGCATTCGACAAGGCGGCGACGGCTACGGGCTATGGCGGCTGACAAGCGGACGAGGCGCGGCCGAAAAGACCGAGACGGTGCGCGTGCGCGGCAATCTGACCACCAACGACGGCGAAATCGCCGTGAAGTGGGCGTTGGACGGACACGGCATTCTGATGCGAGCCGAATGGGACATTGCCGAGTATCTGGCCGATGGACGCCTGATCCATGTACTGCCGGAATACCGTACGCCGGGAGCGGATATCTACGCCGTGTATCCGCAACAGCTACAGATGACCGCGCGGGTCAAGGCGTTCGTCGATATGCTGATAGAAACGCTCGGCGCGCGTTGAGCGCTGATTAATTCAGGCGGGCGGCAACGCCCGGCCTGATTCCGGACCGGCGGCCGCGCGCGTCATATTCCGCGGCGCGCGGCCGCCGCCTTCGTTACTGACTCGCGCCAGCCCCGATCCCGGCCTTCTTCTGCGCATTCTGCAGATCGGTCGGATAGTTCGGGTCGTTCCTGCCCGGCTGATAGCCTGCGTCCTCCAGTTTCTTCAGCTCAGCGTTTTTCTTCGCGCGGGCCTGTTTGCGAGCCGCTTTGCGCTCTGCCTTGGTTGGCTTCGCGCTGCTCGCCATGGCGGGTTTGGCAACCTCGGCTGTACTGTCGCTTGCGCCTTGAGCGGCAGCGAGCGGGATGCTCCCTGCGACCATGGCAGTGACTGCAAGCCCAAGCATGACTCTTTTCATGGCAAAGAACTTCATCTGATATCCCCTCCGGATAGTTGGCAAAGGTGGTGAAGCTTTTCTGCAGATCTTCGTACGACAACGAACGCGGACAATGCATCTCACGTTCGCTGGAGAGAAGCTTACAGCCAAATGAATTTTGCTGGGCTGAAGGCGCGGCAGTCGTTGACTGCGGCGGCCGCGGCGAATTCTCAGCCATCGGCAGCGCTCCGCGCCGTGGTCCAACGCGGGGTCGCAAACAGCTGCGTCGTTCCCCCCGTTAGCAGCCAGCAATACTTGCCTCAGTTCTGCAATGCAGAACCTCCAGACGTGCCATCCCGAGCCGGAACCGACGTCGTTCCAATTCGCCTAACCCTTCAATTACAAGGCCTTACAGGCCATATTCCTTGCGGATAAAAGAGCCAGGTGTTTTCCGCGTCTTGGTCTGCATTGCAGTCCAATTGCGCGATTTTCCCCACTGACATAGAACGAACGGTCGTGCCAAATTGCACCTGCATTCTGTGCCCAAGCACGCCGATCGACGAACTCATTGCGGCGCCGGGTGGGTCGCGCGATCGGGAGAAAAACAGCCGGCCAACCGCATTCAGGAGTCAACCAGTAGACACAATATTTCGCATGCCTTATCAGCGTGCGAGGGCCCGGTATGGCCTGTTGAAATTGCAATGCGCAGCAGATCGCAAGGATCGTGCAGGACAGCATCACTTCGCCAGTTCAATCGATTCCAATAGACAAGGAGACACGAAGCATGTCGGCAAGTCATCGCAATCGGGTTGGAGTCATTCTCGGATTAGTGGGTGCGTGCGCATTGGGATCGGCCCCGAACGCCAATGCGCAAAGCAGCGTCACGCTGTACGGCATCGACAGGGGCTCGCCGACTTCCTGCCCGTGCTCGACGCCGAGCGCTCGCTCTATGCCGCCGACGATAAGCTCGCACAGACCGATCGCGACGAGGCGCTTGCGCTCGTCACGCTCTACAAGTCGCTCGGCGGAGGCTGGCAGATGCCGGAGCGGGAGGATCAACACGCCGCGGTCGCCGAGGACTCCGCGCGGTAGTGGTATGCACGGTCGTATTTCGCAAGTTGGTGAGATCGGTCGGCACTGCGGAGCATCCGTGTTTCACGCAGTTTTTTTCAACACCAGGGCGTTTGCTGGAGTATTGTTTAAGCGCGCTGGGAGCTTCACAACGTCAATCTTCTATAAGACAGCGGGCTCCTCGCGGGCGGTGCATCGCTCGCCGGCGCGTGGTTTTTTTCATGCAACGATGCGAAATCAATTTTTCGAGGAATGGAGAAACCGTGAAAACAGTCAACCTTTTGAAAGCACTCGGCATCGCGTTGTGCGTGGCGGTGGCGTCCAGCGCCTATGCCCAGGCAAGCGATGCGATGGCGGCTCCCGATATGGCCGCACCTGCTGCCGGTGCGAAAGCGACCAAAAAGATGGACCGCAAGCTGGGTCTGGACGTGCGTAAGGCTTTGGCGAAAGCGCAGGGTTTCGATGTGTCGAACGTGTTTGTCCGGGCGCGTGGCGGCGCGGTGACTTTGACTGGGACGGTGCCCGATGGGGCGCAGATTCCAAAGGCGGAGGAAGTCACCAAGAGTGTCGCCGGCGTGAAGTCGGTGAACAACAAGCTGACTATTGGGGCGCCTAATGGCGGCGGCGGGGGTTAAAAACCACACATTCACGAGCCGCGTCGGCGGCTGGACCTCCACGAACAGCGCTCTTGCCAAGCGCTGAGGATCCAGCCCGAAGGTCTCGCTCGTGATGCCGGCGATCAATGCATCGAGCGACATGGTCGGCTTCAGGTCGCTTGCTTCGTGGAGGTCGCCGGTTTTAAGCCCGGGCCAGTCGGCGAGCCCGCGCCCTCCCGCCACCGCTCCACCCTTAACCAGCTCCACCGTACTGCGCGTGCCGGTGCGGTATCCTTCACGTTTCCGCAAACCTCTATCCGTCTCCCCCCGCCACATGGCCGATTTCCCTTTCGACGCCGTACTCTTCGACTGCGACGGCGTGCTCGTCGACTCTGAACCCATCACCAACCGCGTGCTGACCGAGATGCTCGGCGAGCTGGGCTGGCGCCTGAGCGTCGAAGAGACAATGCGTATTTTCGTCGGCAAAGCCGTCAAGGACGAAGCACCGCTAATCGAAGCGCGAACCGGTTTCGCGATCACCACGGAATGGCTCATGCAATTTCGCGAGCGCCGCAACGCCGCGCTCGACCGGGAACTGGTGGCGATTCCAGGCGCGGCCGCCGCAGTACACGCGCTGCACACGGCACTCGACGGGCGCATCGCGGTGGCATCGGGTGCCGACCGGATCAAAGTGGAACTGCAACTGACGAAGGCCGGCCTCCTCGATTGCTTCGAAGGGCGCATCTTCAGCGGTCACGAAACGCCTCGCAGCAAGCCGTTTCCCGATGTCTATCTGGCGGCGGCCGTTGCATTGGGCGTGGACCCGAAACGCTGCGCGGTCGTGGAAGATACCGTGACGGGCGCCACCGCGGGTGTGGCGGCCGGCGCCACGGTGTTCGGATACTGCCCGCGGGAACTGGGCCATAGCAGCGCAACCGCACTGCATGGCGCCGGCGCGGTTCACGTGTTTCAGGACATGGCGGAACTACCCGCCCTATTGAATGAATGGCGCGGCGCGCAGCATTGAAGCTGCGGGCTATCGTTACTCGAACGCGGGATCGATCGGGACGCGATAGCCCACCGCGAGCCGGTTGGTCTCGTTCGCCATTCCAACCACCGCCAGCAGTTCGCCGAACATCTCGTCGGTCATGCCTGCGCGGCGTGCCGCGGCCGTATGACTGGCGACGCAGTAGCCACAGTTGTTCGTCACGCTCACCGCGACGTAAAGCAATTCCTTGATCAGCGGATCGAGCGCGCCCGGCGCCATGACATCCTTCAAACTGTCCCACGTGCGAGCCAGCGTCGGCGGATGGTTGGCGATGAACTTCCAGAAGTTGTTGACGTCGTCGACATGGCGGGTCTCTTTGATGTCGTCGTACACGGCTTTGACTTCGGGTGCAGCTGCTGAATATTCGATGGGTTGAATGCGGCTCATACGTCCTCCTGGGCTAACGGGAATCGGCGAATCATGTGCGGATGGCACGTTACTGCCTACTTTGCGGCAATTGAAGTGCGGCAACTGAAGTGCCGCACCTGAAAAAAGCCGGCGTCACCACGCTGACGCTCACAATCTGGTCTTATCGAGCGGACGCAGCAACTGTCCGCTTGCGCTGTCTTCAACATGCCACCCGGCCGCCTTCAATACCTCGCGCAGTCGGTCGGCCTCGCCCCATTCCTTGCCGGCCCGGGCCTTGTCGCGCTGCCCGGCGAGCAGCGCGATATCCGCGGGAATGGCATACGTACCCGCCTTCCAGTCCGCGAGCCGCAAGCCGAGCACGGCATCGAAGCAATCGACCGTGGCCCGCCGTGTCGCCGCCGGCAGATCGCATTTGACGAGCTCCCACAGCACAGCAAGCGCGCGCGGCAAATTCAGATCCTGATCGACCTCGGCCTTGAAGCGGGCCACGAAATGCGCATCGGGTGTGCCCGCTTCCGGCCACTGCGCGTAGATTCTACGCAAACGATCCAAAGCGGCATGCGCGGCATCGGCCGCGTCCGCGTTGAAGCGCAAAGTACTCCGGTAGTGAGCCGTCAGGCATAAATAGCGATACGCCAGCGGATCGATGCCGCGATCGATCAACGTCTGCAAGCGTACGAAGTCGCCAGCCGACTTCGACATCTTGCCGGCATCGAGCATCAGGAAATGGCCATGCATCCAGAAGTTCGCCAGACGTGTGCCGTGGCGCGCCTGCGTCTGCGCAATTTCATTGCTGTGATGGACGGCGATATGGTCTTCGCCGCCGCAATGAATATCGAACCATGGGCCAAGATATTTCTCCGACATCGCCGAGCATTCGATATGCCAACCCGGAAAGCCGCGCCCCCACGGACTGTCCCATTCCATTTGCCGCGTCGCATCGGATGGACTGAATTTCCATAGCGCGAAGTCCGTAGCGCGCAGTTTCTCGCCTATCGCAACGCGCTTACCGGCCTGCAGGCCAGCCACATAAAGACGCGCCAGAAAGCCGTAGTCGTCCTGTTTGCTCGTGTCGAAATAGACGCCATCGGAAGTTCGATACGTGTAGCCGTTGCGTTCCAGTTCGGCGATGAAGGCGATCTGTTCGGCGATGTGATCGGTCGCGCGGCACCAGACAGCAGGCTCCAGCAGGTTGAGCGCCCGCCAGTCGTTCATGAAGGCCGCGGCATATCGCTCGGCGATCGCCCATGCCGATTCGCCGGAGCGCCGACTGCCCTTCTCCATTTTGTCTTCGCCTTCGTCGGCATCGGAGACGAGGTGGCCGACGTCGGTGATATTGACGACGTGCCGCACGGCGTAGCCGTTGAACGCCAGCACGCGCCGCAGCACATCCTCGAACACATAGGTCCGAAGATTGCCGATATGCGCGTGGTCGTACACCGTCGGGCCGCAGCAATAGAGGCCCACGTAATCCGGATTGATTGGCGTGAAAGCGCGTGTGGTGCGCGACCAGGTGTCATATAAGGCAAGCGGCATTTGAATTCCCGTGGCGTTGGTCGCACTAAAACAAACGGCGAAACAAAAAAGCCACCGGTCTAACGACGGGTGGCCTCAGGGACATGAACGTATACAGATGATCGACTCGCTAGACGCAAGCTCCCCTTGGCAGGCTGCAACAGCATGCGTGCATGGAATGCAAACGGGAAAGGATAGGAGCGTTCATGGAAACGATGCTAGCGCGTGTTTCCGGGCGGGTCAATGCGGAGCGCCGCGTATTCTGAACGCGTGCGTGCCTTCGAGCGAATCGAGCGAAAAAAAGCCCCGCCGGACTTTCGCCTGACGGGACTTTGCTTAACAACGGCTTTCGCTTAACGCGACATCATGTGCATGCTGACGTTATGCATGATCCACAACGAGCCGACAATCAGGATCACCGCGGTCAGCACCGTGAAGCCGAACGCCATGACGTTCCACCTCTGTGTCGACGACGCGTTCATGTGCAGGAAGAAAGTCAGGTGCACGACGATCTGCACGAACGCGAGGCCCGCGATCGCGAGCAAGGCGTTCTCGCCGGTCAAAGTCCCGGTGAGGACGAGGCCGAACGCCGCAGCGGTCAGTACGACGGAAAGAATGAAGCCCGTCGTATAGCTGCCGATACTGCCGTGACTTTCACCCGAGTGTGCGTTATGGCTACGGTCCATTTAGATCACGCTCGCAAGATAGACAAAGGTGAAGACGCCGATCCAGACGACGTCCAGAAAGTGCCAGAAAAGGCTCAGACAGGTCAGGCGAATCATCTCGCGTTCGGTCAGATCGCGATGACGCATCACCTGAACGGCAAGCACCGTCATCCAGATCAGACCGCATGTGACGTGCAAACCGTGCGTGCCGACCAGCGTGAAGAACGACGACAGGAACGCGCTGCGGCTCGGACCTGCGCCCAGCGAAATCAGATGCGAGAACTCGCGCATTTCCAGCACGAGAAACGCGAGACCCAGCAGGAAGGTCACAGCGAGCCAGAAAAGCAGCACGCCTTTTCTGTTCTTGTGAGCACCCAGCATCGCAAAGCCGTACGTGATGCTGCTCAGCAGCAGCATCGTCGTTTCGAGCGCGACGCCGGGAATCTCGAACAGATCCTTACCGCTCGGACCGCCCGCGAACTGCTGCCCCATCACCGCGAACACGGCGAACAGCGCCGCGAAGATGATGCAGTCGGTCATCAGGTAGAGCCAGAAACCGAATACCGATTGCGACGGCACATGATCCGGCGCGAGTTGCGGTTGGACCGCAATAGTCTTTTGTAACATCAGTCCACCTCCATCGCGACGTGGGCACCGGCACCGGCGCGTTTCTCTTCAATCAGCGCGACGGTGTCGGCCGGGATGTAATAGCCGTCGTTATCCATGAAGCTGTAGACGATGACCGTGCCGATCGCGCCGACTAGACCCACGATCGCCAGCCACCAGATGTGCCAGACACCGGCGAAACCCAGCACCAGGGAGAACAGCCCCACCAGCAGACCAGCGGAGGTATTCGACGGCATATGAATGTCGCGATACACCGGCTCGGCTTGATTCGCCTTGCGGGCCTTCATATCCGTGAATGCGTCGAGCTTGCGCACCGTCGGAACGATCGCGAAGTTATAGACCGGCGGCGGCGAGCTGGTCGCCCATTCCAGCGTGTGACCATTCCACGGATCGCCCGTGACGTCGCGATTCTGCGGCAGATTGCGGTCGCGAATACTGACGTACAGCTGCACCAGCTGGCAGCCGATACCGATGGCGATCAGCGCCGCGCCGAAGGCAGCGAGCACCAGCCACGGATGCCATGCCGGGTTGTCGTAGTGATTCAGACGGCGCGTCATGCCCATGAAGCCCAGCACATAGAGCGGCAGGAATGCGACATAGAAGCCGCCTTGCCAGAACCAGAACGCGGCCTTGCCGAGCTTTTCGTTGAGCTTGAAACCGAATGCTTTCGGGAACCAGTAGTTGAAGCCCGCGAGGTAACCGAACAGCACGCCACCGATGATCACATTGTGAAAGTGAGCGATCAGGAACAG
The DNA here is from genome assembly GCF_003353175.1 of Paraburkholderia lacunae. GTDB lineage: Bacteria > Pseudomonadota > Gammaproteobacteria > Burkholderiales > Burkholderiaceae > Paraburkholderia > Paraburkholderia lacunae. The sequence continues at coordinate 44,361 of NZ_QHKS01000038.1, forward strand.
GCTGTTGTGCAGCACGAAGTCCGCGCCCGGAATCGCCATCATCACGCCGGTCATGCCGCCGATCGTGAACGTGATCATGAAGCCGATCGTCCACAGAATCGGCGTGGTGAATTCCAGCCGCCCCTTGTAGATCGTGAACAACCAGTTGAACACCTTCACGCCGGTTGGAATCGCGATCACCATCGTCGCGATACCGAAGAAGGCGTTGACGTCGGCACCTGAACCCATCGTGAAGAAGTGGTGCAACCAGACGAGGAACGACAACACCATGATCGCGCAAGTCGCCCACACCATCGTCTTGTAACCGAACAGCGGCTTCCTGGCGAAGGTCGCCACGACTTCCGAGAAAATACCGAACGCCGGCAGGATCAGGATGTACACCTCGGGGTGACCCCACGCCCAGATCAGGTTCAGATACAGCATGGCGTTACCGCCGCCGTCGTTCGTGAAGAAGTGCATGCCGAGGTAGCGGTCGAGACCGAGCAGCGCGAGCGTCACGGTCAGGATCGGGAACGACGCCATGATCAGCACGTTGGTGCACAAAGCCGTCCAGGTGAACACCGGCATCTTCATGAAGGTCATGCCCGGCGCGCGCATCTTCACGATCGTCGCGAAGAAATTGACGCCGGTGAGCAGCGTGCCGATCCCGGAGAGCTGCAAACTCCACAGGTAATAGTCGACCCCGACACCCGGACTGAATTGCAACTCGGACAACGGCGGATAAGCCAGCCAGCCGGTTTGCGCGAACTCGCCGATCACCAGCGACACATTGATCAGGATCGCGCTGACCGCGGTCATCCAGAAACTGAGCGAGTTGATGAACGGGAACGCGACGTCGCGCGCGCCGATCTGCAACGGCACGATCAGGTTCATCAGGCCGATCATGAACGCCATCGCCATGAAGAAAATCATGATGACGCCGTGCGCCGTGAACACCTGATCGTAGTGATGCGGCGGCAAATAGCCCGGGTTGAGATAAGCGAGCGCGAGTTGCAGACGCATCATGATCGCGTCCGAGAATCCGCGCAGCAGCATGATCATCGCAACGATGATGTACATGATGCCGAGCTTCTTGTGGTCGACGGTGGTCAGCCACTCCGTCCACAGATAGCGCCACTTGCCGAGGTACGTGACCGTGCCGAGCACGGCCAGCGCGACGAGCGCCATGAAGCAGCCCGCGCCGACGATGATCGGCTCATGGTATGGAATCGCGTCGAGAGTAAGTTTTCCGAACATACGTTACCCCTTGGGTCCACAGTTGGCGTCCTTCATGTTGTCGAGGACGTTGCCGTTGTTGTATCGGGCAATGATGTTGTGAAACAGCTTCGGATCGACCGACGAGAAGTACCTGACCGGTTCCTTCTCCGTGGGCGCCGATACCGTGTGATAGCGGTCCATGTCGAGACGCTCCGACGAGGCGCGCACCTTGGCGACCCACGCATTGAACTCTTCGGGCGACGTGGCGAGCGCGCGGAACTTCATGTCCGAGAAACCCTTGCCGCTGAAATTCGCCGAGGTGCCCGCGTAGTTGCCGGCCTCGTCGGCGATCAGATGCAAACGCGTCTGCATGCCGGCCATCGCGTAGATCTGCCCGCCAAGCTGCGGAATGAAGAACGAGTTCATCACCGTGTCGGACGTGATGACGAAGTTCACCGGTGTGCCGACCGGGAATGCCAGCTGATTGACCGACGCGATGCCCAGATCGGGGTAGATGAAGAGCCACTTCCAGTCGAGCGCAACGACCTCGACATTGATCGGCTTCACTTGCGATTCGAGCGGACGGTAAGGATCGAGCTCATGCGTGCTCTTCCACGTCAGCACGGCAAGAAACAGAATGATCAGACTCGGGATCAGCCAGACGGCGATTTCGATGCCGGTCGAATGCGTCCAGCCCGGACGGTACTCGGCGCTCCTGTTCGAAGCGCGATAACGCCACGCGAACAGCAGTGTGAGCGCGATGACCGGAATGACAACGATCAGCATGGCCCAGGTCGACGTGGCAATCAGCTCACGTTCGGCCAGACCCACACTCCCCTTCGGATTCAATATATCGAGGTTGCTGCAACCCGAGAGCAACAACACCAGGCTGGCGGACAGAAAACTGATCGACCCTCGCAGAGTCTTTCCTTTCATATCCGTTGCCTTTTCTTTAAGACTTCAACGAACGTCATTCGACCGCTCTCCATGAGTAAGCGGTCGCATAATAGGGGGACGTTAAATGGATGTAAACATTCGATTTAGCAACGATCTATTACGTCGCAACACTGTGCGACACGTTGCCGCACGGCATCGCGCGCGTGATGATTCGCGAGGCTCCATTGCGGAGCCCATTCATCGAAAAACACCTTTAAACAAGGGCTAAAACGTCACACTCGCCTTGTTTGCGCGATGTTCAACAGCGCGCAGGTGTGGCGCAAAAACGCCACGTCCTTGACAGGAACGCAGCGCTCGATGTGTCGGGAGTATTGCGGTGCGATCAGCCCGGTGAGCGGGCGGCGGCGACAGCCGGCGCGGCCGCTTGCAAATGATCGCTGCCATCAGCCGGTGCGGACTCCGAAGGATGTGCGGTGCTGCGCTCCGCTTGCGCGAGCAGCGTGCCGACCGACGGATCGATCGCGTCGGTGAACGGCTTGGGATCGAGGCCGATCGCCAGCACCAGCAATGCCATTGCGCCGAGCAAAACGAACTCGCGTTTGCCGAGATCCTTCAGCTTCGCAACGCGGACATTCGCGATGGCGCCAAAGATTACGCGCTTGTACATCCACAACGTGTAGGCCGCGCTCAGAATCAAGGTCGTCGCGGCGAGTGCGCCGATCCAGAAATTGAAACGGATCGCGCCCATCAGCACCATGAATTCGCCGACAAAACCCGAGGTGCCGGGCAAGCCGATATTGGCCATCGAGAACAGCATCACGAACGAAGCGAATTTCGGCATGGTGTTGGCAACGCCGCCGTACTCGGCGATCGATGCCGTTTGCGTGCGGTCGTAGAGCATGCCCGTGCACAGCAGCATCGCGCCCGACACGACGCCGTACGACAGCATCTGAACGATCGCACCGGCCTGGCCGATACGATTGAAAACGAACAGGCCGAGCGTGACGAGTCCCATGTGCGCGACCGTCGAATACGCGAGCAGGCGCCGCATATCGGTCTGCACGAGTGCCAGCAGACTCGAGTAGATCACCGCGATGAGCGACAGCGTGATCATCATCGGCGCGAAGAAGTGACTTGCCTGCGGCGCGATCGGCAACGCGAAGCGCAGCAAACCATAACCACCAAGCTTGAGCATGCCGATCATCACGGCGGCGCCGGTCGGTCCGTCGAGGTGAACATCCGGCAGCCACGTATGCAGCGGCCACATCGGCACCTTCACGCCGAACGCGGCGAGGAAGCCGAGGAAGATCAACACCTGCGGCATGGTGCCCAGATGCGTTTCACGCCATTGCGCAAGGTCGAAACTGTGCGTCTGCGAATACAGATACAGCATCGACATCAGCATCATCAGCGAGCCGAGGAACGAGACGAAGAAGAACTTGACCGCTGCATACGAGCGGTTCGAATGCCCCCACGTGCCGATCAGCAGGTAGAGTGGAATCAGCGTCGCTTCGAACGATATGAAGAACAGCATGCCGTCGAGCGATGTGAACACGCCTTGCATGAAGCCCGACAGCATCAGAAACGCGCCGAAGTACTGTGCGGTGCGCTCGGTAATCGACTCCCACGAGGCGACCACGATGACGATGGTGGTGAGCGCGGTCAGCGCGACCAGCCACAACGAAATGCCATCCACCCCCACATGCCATGCGATGTCGAACGTCGGCGACCATCTGACGTTCTCGACGAACTGCATGGCCGTCACGTCATTGCGAAAGTTGCTGACGAGCGGAATAACCGGCAGGAAGCCCGCTACCGCGCCGACGAGCGCGAGCAGTCGGGTACGGCCGCGCGCCTGATCTGATCCGGCGCGCAACACCAGCAGGCCGGCAACAATGGGGATCCAGATTAGAAGGCTAAGAAGCGGAGGCAATCGCATGTGTTCTTTTCGATACTTGAAGTACAAAACACCACATCAACGCCTTCTAAATTGAAAGCATTGAAATGTATTTGAAGGCTTTGGTTCGCTGAGGAGGTCGGAGAGGTACTGGTCGACGTTTCTTTGAGGCAAATCAGCAAGGAGTAAGAGATTACCCTTATCTAAAAAATTTTGCAGCGCATCAAGACAAAAAGTTGTTTTTTGAAATGCGCCTTTACTGAGCTTGGGTCTTGCGAAAAAAGATGAAATGTGCAAACGCACAATTGGATTGCGAGGCGCGACGTTTGTGGAAGCCCGTTATGCCCTGAAACGGGGCATTTTCGACAATCGCCTGGCGAAGTGCGCGGCCAAACTGCGTTAATAGATAGCTAATTGAAAGCTTCTGGCCGTGGTGTGTGACTCGACTCCCGCCGCGCCTCTTTTTCGGATCTGCTGCGCCTGTTAATCGCAACCCGAATATACTGCGGCGATTCAGGGCCGCTGCTCGTGCACGATGCACATGTTTGCTCGCGTCGCGCGACGCCGCCCTCGCCGGCCAGACTTATCGGATACCGCATGGTGCTTCGTAATGAAGGTGTCGTTCCCGCGCTCGAGTGTCGCGGGCTGTGTAAAACGTACGGCGGCGGCCGCATCGTGCTTGCGCAACTCGATTTCATCCTGGAGGCCGGTGAATTCGTCGCGATCATGGGCGACTCGGGCGTCGGCAAATCGACTTTGCTGAATCTGATTGCGGGCCTCGACCGCGCGGATGGCGGCGATGTGATGATCGACGGCAGCGCGGTTTCCCGTCTCGATGACAACGCGGCGACGCGGCTGCGCCGGCAAAAACTCGGCTTCGTGTTCCAGGCGTTTCACGTGCTGCCCCATCTGACGCTCGCGCAGAATGTGGCCCTGCCTTTGCTATTGAACGAGCTGCCCACTGCCGGCGCGCTCGATATGCTCGCAGCCGTGGGCTTGAGTGGTCGCGGCGACGACTTTCCGCGGCAGCTGTCGGGCGGTGAACTTCAGCGCGTCGCCATCGCGCGGGCGCTCGCGCACCGCCCCAAACTGATCCTCGCCGACGAACCCACCGGCAACCTCGACCCCGCTACCGCGCACGAGGTGCTCGCGCTGTTCCGCGGGGAATGCAAGGCAAACGGCGCGGCCACGATCATGGTCACGCATTCGGAAGCGGCCGCGGCGATTGCCGACCGCATCCTGATTCTGAGCGACGGCGGCTTGCATGCGTCGGGACGTGCCGTGTTGTCCGGTTCGCGCTCCGATTCGCAATCCACCGCGCCTTCAGCCGATGATGCACGCTGAGCCGAGGCCACTGCTGCGCATGAGAGGTCACCGCATCCTCGCGCGCTGGCTGCTTGGCGCCGAGTGGCGCAGCCATCGCGGGCGGGCCATGGTCGCCATCGTGACGATCGCGCTCGGCGTGGCGCTCGGCTACGCCGTTCAACTCATCAACAGCGCAGCCTTCAATGAATTCTCCGCGGCAGCTCGAAGCCTGTCGGGCCAAGCCGATCTGCAGGTACGCGGCGCGCGACCAGGCTTTGACGAGTCCGTCTATCCGGGCTTGTCAAACGAGCCCGGCGTGGCGTTGGCCAGTCCCATTCTCGCGCTCGATGTCAGCGTGCCGAATCAGAACTCGCCGCTACCCGTACTCGGCATCGACATCTTCAAGGCAAGCCACATCGCGCCCGACCTGATCGGTGTACCGTCGCCGGATCATCCATACGATACGCTCGCGGCCGACACGGTGTTTCTCTCGTCAGCGGCGCAACAATGGTTGAAGGTAAAAATCGGCGACGACGTGTTGCTGCGCAACGGCACGGAGATCGTGCGCTTACGCGTAGCCGGCGGCCTGTTGAGAACGCGACCAGGCCAGCGGCTCGCGGTGATGGATATCGCCACCGCTCAATGGAAGTTCAGCAGCGTGGGCAAGCTCTCGCGCATCGATCTGCAACTCGAACGCGGCGTCGATCGGGAACGCTTCAAGCGTAATCTGCAAACGCGGCTCGGCAGCCAGTGGGTGATTGCCGAAACGCGCGACACCGAAAGCCGCACCGACCGTCTGTCGCGTGCCTATCGAATCAATATGAACGTGCTCGCGCTGGTCGCGCTCTTCACCGGCGCCTTCCTGGTGTTTTCGACGCAGGCCTTAGGGGTCGTGCGGCGCCGCGCCCAGTTTGCCATGCTACGCGTGCTCGGGCTGACACGCGGCCAGTTGTTGCGCCAGATTCTGCTGGAAGGCGCGCTGCTCGGCCTGCTGGGTTCGTTGCTTGGACTCGCGCTCGGCTATGTCATGGCGAGCATCGCGCTGCGGTTTTTCGGCAGCGACCTGGGTGGCGGCTATTTTCCCGGCGTGCAGCCGCAAGTCGGTTTCGAACCGCTTGCCAGCGTGCTATTTCTGACGCTCGGCATCGCCGTGTCGGTACTCGGCAGCCTTGCACCCGCATTGGAAGCCGCCCGCGCGCGGCCGGCCACGGCGCTCAAGGCCGGCGCCGAAGAAGGCGCGTTGGCGCGGCTCGCTACGCCGTGGCCCGCGTTGGCGTGCCTTTTTGTTGCGGCCGTCCTCACGCAGTTGCCACCCTGGTTCGACGCGCCTATCGGCGGCTATCTTGCCGTCGCTCTGTTGCTGGTGGGCGGTATCGCCTTGATGCCACGCGTCACCGCATCGATCTTCGGTGCGGCGAGCCGCGCATTCGCCGCACGCCAGCGTGCCGGCGCCGTCGGCACGCTGGCGCTGGCGCGCCTCGCGAACGCGCCGGGCCACGCATCGATCGCAATGGGCGGGGTATTGTCGAGCTTCGCACTGATCGTCGCGATGGCGATCATGGTGGCCAGTTTCCGCGTTTCCGTCGAAGACTGGTTGAGCCACCTGCTTTCCGCCGACCTGTACGTCCGCGTTGCGCCAAACAGCGACACCGGCGGCTTGCGGCCCGACGAACAGACTCTGCTGGCGTCCGTACCAGGCATCAAAACAGCTGCGTTTGCCCGTATCTCGCATCTCACGCTCGACCCCGCGCGGCCGGACCTCGCCGTGCTTGCGCGTGAAATCGATGCGGCCGATCCGGGCGCCAATCTGCAAATGACGGGAGCGGTGCTGCCTCCTTCCGCGTTGCATGACGGCGAAATACCTGTTTGGGTCTCCGAAGCAATGATCGACCTGTATGGTTACAGGCTCGGCCAACGCGTGCAGTTGCCGCTCGGCGAGCGCGGTCACGTGTTCGTGGTGGCCGGCGTATGGCGCGACTATGTGCGTCAGACCGGCGCGATCCAGATACGGCTTGCCGACTATCGGCGCTTGACCGCCGACAATCGAGCGACCGACGTGGCCGTCACCGTTCAAGCAGGAACGAGTGTCGAACGCGTGATTGCGGGGTTGCGCGCGCTACCCTTCGGTGAGTCGATGGATCTATCGCTACCGGATGAGATTCGCACGCGCACGCTGGTCATCTTCGATCGGAGTTTCGCTGTGACTTACCTTCTCGAGGCTGTCGCCATCGTGATCGGATTGTTCGGCGTGGCGGCGACGTTTTCTGCGCAAACGCTTGCGCGAGCTCGTGAGTTCGGCATGTTGCGGCACGTCGGCGTGGCCCGCACGCAGATCCTCGCGATTCTTGCGCTTGAAGGCGGGATGCTCACCGCTTGCGGCATCGCGATGGGCTTCGTCCTGGGATTCGCGATCAGTCTGATTCTCGTGTTTGTCGTCAATCCGCAGTCGTTTCACTGGAGCATGTCGCTGCACATTCCGTGGCCGGTGCTGGGTACGGTTGCGCTAGTGATGCTGGTGTCATCGTGCTCGACGGCAGTGATCGCCGGACGCGGCGCGGTGTCGGTGGATGCGGTGCGCGCGGTGAAGGAGGATTGGTGATGCGGGGGCTTCCGAAGGTATGCGCACTGCTGTGCACCGCGTTTCTGACTCACGCGCCGGTATTCGCCGCCGCGCCGGAATTTGCGGCGGTCACACCGGGCCATCCGATCGTCTTTCCTCAGGACAGTGGCGCACATGCGTCTTTTCGCACCGAATGGTGGTATGCAACCGGCTGGCTCACTACACCCGATAATCGGCCGCTCGGTTTCCAGATTACTTTTTTCCGCTCGGCGACCGGCCACGATCCTGCCGATCCGAGTGCATTTGCGCCTTCGCAATTGATCATCGCGCACGCCGCGCTGAGCGATCCTGCCGTCGGGCATCTCACGCACGATCAACGCATCGCCCGCCAGGGCTTCGGACTCGCCTACGCCAAACCGGACAATACCGACGTCAAACTCGATGCATGGAAAATCGTGCGCGCTGTCGACGGCCATTACGACGTGACAGTCGATGCCAACGGTTTTGCGCTGCATCTCTCGCTGACGCCGACGCAGGCTCCCCTGGTGCAAGGCGAACGCGGGTACTCGCGCAAAGGTCCCAGGCCCGAGCAGGCGAGTTATTACTACAGCGAACCGCAATTGTGCGTGGCCGGCAGCGTAGTCCGACCGGCCGCGACGAGCGCTGCAGCGAAGCACGAGACGGCCGTCACCGGCGCTGCATGGCTCGATCATGAATGGTCGAGCACCCTGCTTGACGCCGACGCAGTGGGATGGGACTGGCTCGGCGCGAACCTGACGGATGGCTCGGCTTTGATGGCGTTCAAGATACGCGGCCGCGACGGACATGCGATATGGGCACATGCCACGTTGAGGAATCGCGATGGCCACATCACCACGTTCGACCCCAGCCAGGTCGATTTCACACCGGTCCGCACGTGGCGCTCGCCGCGTACGAACACGTCATACCCTGTTTCGATGACAGTCAAAACCGGAGCACTTAGCTGGCAAGTCGATCCGCTGATGGACGATCAGGAACTCGACTCGAGGCAGTCGACCGGTGCGGTGTATTGGGAGGGTGCGGCACGGGTGAGCCGCGAAGGTGTCGCTGTCGGACGCGCTTATCTGGAACTCACCGGCTATGCGCATGCGCTCAGACTAGGCAAGAACTGAATCGCTGTTTTCATATCTGTTTTTAAGGCGCATGAATTTGAATTTAGACGCCGTAAACGCAGAAACCCCACCGTTTGGGGGTGGGGTTTCTGTTGCTGCTGGGGAGCCTGACGATTACCTACTTTCACACGGGAATCCGCACTATCATCGGC
>NZ_QHKS01000039.1 GCF_003353175.1 Paraburkholderia lacunae
CGTCTTGCCTGCGACCTGCAACGCGGTCTTCTGCGCGAGCAGTTCCTCCTGCCCGACGAGGAACGTGAAGAGCTTGATCTGCTGGCGATCCAGCACGTCATGCACGTCTCGCAGCCACTCGTATTCATTTTCATTGAACCTCTGGGCTTCGTCACAGAACAGGAGCACGGCGTTGCTTCCTGAGCGTGCGGCTGCCTCGCGAATACGAAGCGACAGGCGGGAGCGTTTGGCCGAACTGGTACCGGCGTTCGGTGCGTGATCGCCCACCGCTTCCAGCAGAGTCGCGAAGAAGGGCCCTTCTGCATGCCGCGGCTTATGCTCGCACTGCGCGTGGTAGGTGGTTATCTTCGGGTACTGACGGGCGAGCAGGAGCCGCACGTACTCGATAGCGCGGGTTTTGCCAACCCGCGACGGCCCATAGATAAGTGCCCCCATGATACGGTAGCGCAGACAACGCGCGACGAGCTCATAGAGCGCCTCGATCGCCGGCGTGGCAAGACGATAGTTGCCGGTGACGAGTGGGTGCAGCGATGGATCGATCGGACGCGGAATCTGGAGCGACATGACACACCTCGCAGCTTGAACAGCGGAGTTAAAACACCTGACCGGTACCGATCGAAAGCTTTCGCGGTCGTACCGAGGTGCGTGGCGTAAGCTCGTTGACCGTGGCCGCTTGCGCATCCATCCCTGGCGCCGTGCCCGGTGTGACGGAAACTGTTCCGGGCTGGTGGGGCGGACCGACGGGCGTGCGTACGGTCGGTGCCGATGCGAGCAACCGCGTCGCGTGGGCCAGTTCCGTCGCTGCCTTGCGGGTCTTCTTCGCTTGCCTCAGCTTCTCGTCGACGTAGGCTTCAATAGGGTTGAAATCGAGGTTAGCGGTGCGTCGCCGCTTGCCCCGTTGCCTGAGAATCTGCTGACGCAGCCTGAGGTTGTGCGGCACCACACGCCACGCCCCTTGCGCCTCGAGTACGCCCAGCTCCATGCCGTCAGCCAGGAAAGCGCGCACGGAGCGCAGGTCGTCGGCATTCATGTAGATCAGCAGATGCTGACCGATCAGGTGCGTACTGGTTGCAAGGACACGGTTCGTGTAGCGCACGCCATACAGGTTGATGTGCGGACGCACGCCCTGTTCGAGGTAGGCCCGCACGCGGCACTGTTTTGCCGATTGCATCAGGCAGAGCGTCCGGCGCTGATGTTCTGCCAACCAGACCAGCATGGTTTGCCTGCTGCGGACGAAGTACTCCATCGCTTCCAGCGGTGTGGCGTTGTTCAGTCCGCGGTGCGGTGTCCCGTTGTAGCCCGAGATGGCGTACTCGACCAGTTCCGCCAGCTCATCGAGCGAAACGTAGAGACGCAGATCGCCTTTGGGATCCGAGAGCGCCCGGCGAAGGTCGCGTATGTGCGAACCCGTGTATCCCGGCAAACGTGAAGACAGTCGGCTGGCAATCGTGCCGAAGAACCGTTCGATATAGGGCCGCTCGTCTGGACTGTGTTTAGGTCCGGCGTCAGCCAGGCAGCCGACGAATTCGCACAACGCGGTCATCGTCTCGTTTGCGAGGTTGGCCTTCGCGTTGTCGAGCTTGATCCACTCCCAGGTCACATAGGCCAGTTCGGGCATGTGGCCTGATGGGAAGCCATCCTGCGGTCCGTACGTGAGGCCCGGTATTGTGAACGTCCGCGGGCGATGGGGCGTCAGAGCATTCTCGATGGTCTTGATGACGTCGTAGCGGCTGTACTCCCTTGCCAATGCGATGTGATACCCGATCACGGCACGAGTGCAAACGTCGATGATCACAAGCAACCATACTCTTTCCATCTCGAATTCGTGTGCGAAGCCGAGCGGATCGCGCACTACCACCTTCAGACGAACGTCCAGCCGGTGACCGTCGAACTCGACGACCTGATATGGCCGGACCGCCACGGCCGGGCCGGTGTCGTCAACGCGCGGCAAGCCCTTGAGGTGCGTGGCGCCCGCTGAGCGTGCAGCCGAGCCGAAGCTTCGCAGCATCTCCGCCTTCAACCGTCGCGAAAGCGAGCGGACCGCATGGTCTGCCGTGTTCAGCGGGTAGTCGGCCGCCGTCAATCCGACTGACCGGCATTGGCGCAGGAAATTGTCGTGCAGCGATTGCAGGCCCCGCAGACGCGTGCGCAGGTGCCCGTCAGTATGTATCTGCTCAAGCAGTATCTTGCGTTGCTTTACCTGAAGCAGCAGCCACCCAGTCAACGTCGGATAGCGCTCGAGAAGCTGCGCGAGAGCACCGGCGGCACCGCGGCTGCCGCGCTCGCCTCGTACTTGCACATCACGCACTCGCCCATATTCTGCGATACGCGCATAGTGGATGAGCGCGCGAAAGCCGAAAGGGCGGCCGTCGGGATGAGCCGTCTGGGCACGCTCAAGCCAGCGGTACAGTTGCCGGCGATCGCAGTGTGTCGACTCCTCGATGTCCCTGATCGGTTCCCCCGCTATGTAGCGCAATATGGCCCGCTGACGTGCCTCAAACTTGCGGCGGACTGGCTCGTCGAGTTCGGTATGGGCGACAGTGGGCCATGCGTTGACATCGATCGTCTGTAACTCCGGCGTGCGGCGACTCATGATGTCGCCTCCAAAGCTGTGAAGGAGGTGAGCAGCGAGAGCGGTTGCGTCTGAAGTGCCGAAGCGCTAACGCGACCGCTATGGAGCAGGCCGAACAAGGCAGCGCGAACGATCACGGGGTCACCGGTTAGGAATTCGCGCTCGATATCGAGTAATCGCCGGGGCTCCTTCACAAAATGCGCGATCGCCTGTGGCAATGTTGTCGGAACGAGGCCCCGGTTCGCAACAAGGTAAGGGAGGATGCGCTGCCAGTTTTCCGTCCACACACGCGCCGCGGTTAGGTCAGCCGATGCGACAAACCGGACCTCAGAGGCGCCAACGTCAAGCTCGGCGGGTGACGTGTCCAGATCGGATCCGACGATCAGGTCGCTTAGTACAACCAACTCTTCACGATCAAGGTAGCGCACCCAGAAATCGGCAAGGCGGCGGTATCCGTCAATCAACACATAGCCTGGCCGCTCGCAGAAGGTGATTACCTTCGGGTTCGCCTCGAGCAGTAGCCATTGTTCGAGCAACGGACGCCTGTAGAACATGACGCGGCGCGCGAGCTTGGGGCTGAAGGCTTCGAACCGATGTGCGCCGCGTGGACGGACAAGCGCAATCGGCTCGGCCACGCGAAGGGTATCTGCCATGAGATCAATCTCCTACGGACGGGATTCGAAGTGTAGGAGGCGAGTTGGCAAATTTAATACGGACATATGCGAGTTGACGCTTTCATTCCGATTCGAAGGTAAATAAAAATGTCAACAGGTCGCGCTTTGGCCCGCGGTTACTGGGAGGGCTGGTGACAAATTTATTACGTCCTACGCAAACTTGCCAGGGAGAAACTGATTCCTCACTGAATCGCCTTCCTTAATTCGCTTCCCCGACTACCTGTCAGGTCCGGTCCAGGCTAATACAATTAATAGGCGCTGTTGATGTCGCTGCTTACTTAGCTTCAAAGCATGAAATAAGCGCCTCACCCAAGAGTCGTCCATGCGACTAACAACAACGCCAACGTTTTGCCTGCAATCCATACTCACGAAACTATCCTCAAACTTCCGTAGACTGAAGAAGCGAACTCGACGCAGGCTTCTCGTGTGAGTTCGACCGAAGGCCCTGCGTGAGTCCAGCACGTGGTCCCCTCTACGCCATCGTTTGGCTGCGGAACCGGAACGCGCTCAACATTTGCCGCTGCTGACCGGCCTGTTCTTCCAGCGTTTGTGCAGCCGCGGATGCCTGTTCGACTAGCGCGGCATTGCGCTGTGTTACTTCGTCGAGTTGGCTCACAGCGCGGTTAATCTGGTCGATGCCGCTCGTCTGTTCTTCCGATGCCACCGACATGGCCGTGTTGATGTCCGCCACGCGGCTGATGGCGCGCGTGATGCTCGCCATCGTGCGGCCAACCACTTCCACCTGCGTTGATCCCAACTGTACCGTTGCCGACGAACTGCGGATCAATTCGCGGATGTCCTTCGCCGCCTTCGACGAGCGCTGTGCAAGCGTGCGGACCTCGCCGGCGACCACGGCGAACCCGCGCCCGAGTTCGCCAGCGCGCGCCGCTTCGACGGCCGCGTTTAGCGCGAGGATATTGGTCTGGAACGCGATGCCCTCGATCAACGTCGTGATGTCGGAAACCTTCGCCGAACTGTCGATGATGTCACTCATCGTAGTCAGCATACGAGCGGTCGCGCCGTCGCCTTCGTGGGCGACTTGCGAGGCTTCGGCGGCCAGCCGCATCGCTTCGCGCGCGTGGTCGGCGTTCTGGCGGTTTGTCGCGGTGAGCTGCTCCATGCTGGCAGCGGTCTGTTCGAGCGACGCCGCCTGCTCTTCGGTGCGCGAGGACAAATCGCGGTTGCCGTCGGCGATTTCACCCGCCGCAGCGAGGATCGATTCGCTCGACATCTGAATTCGGCGTACGACGTCCGTAAGCTGCGCGTCCATCTGCGCCAGCGCCCGCAGCAACTGACCAAATTCGTCATCGGCAAGCGCGACGATCCCGTTCTCCAGCCAGCCGTCCGCTATCCGGTACGCGACAGCTATCGATGCATCGAGCGGTCGCGAAATACCGCGGACCAGATAGGCGCCGACGCCGCATGCGATCACCAATGCGATTGCGACGGCGCCGCCGCACAACAGGAACATCCGGCGAGAGCGGTCTGCTCCGTCGTCGGCGGTCTGGCGGACATGCGCGGTTTTTATGCCGACAATCCGGTCCGTGCCGTTATAGATGACCTGGCTCGTGTCGGCGAGTGCGTCGAGGAGTGGGCGCGCTAGCGCGGTATCGCCTGCATCGAGCATCGCCGCCGCACGCGCGGCTTGTGGCGCGAACGCGGCGATCGCGGCATCGATGTGGCGGGCGACATCGCGTTCATCGGACTGCGTCAGGCGTGCCGGATAGTAGTCGCGCCAGGCAACGTCAAGAGTTTTTTGTGTCGCTGCCAGGCGCGTGATCATCGCCTTTGCGTCTGCTGAGCTTTGCATCGAGGGGATGCGCATCAGACCGAGGCGGATGCGCAGCGCCGAGCTTTCGACGGTGGCAAGATCGGTGATCGGCAAGGTGTCGTCGGCGTACATCCGGTGCATGTCTGTGTTCAGTATCGACATGCCGTGCGCGCCGATCAGCCCGGTGGTCGCGATCAGCGCGGCGCACACGCCGAGCGCGAGCACAATCTTGAAGCGGATTCCCTGGAGGGCGGCTCTCATGGCATCTTCCTAAGACGTTGTCCATGTGCTGCCAGCCTCCTGTGTGAGGGCGACCGCACACGGTATATCTCGCGCCGAACGGCATTCTGTTTGTTCGGCGCAAGCTCTCGACATGGCAACAGCGAACGCATCGGTGATATCCGGGCGTTCGCCGGGTGGTCAGAACTTGTGACGGATGCCCGTGACGGCAATAAATTGCGTGCCGCTACTGGACGGGCCGGATGCTCCCTCGATCTGCGCGACAGCGTTCGTGGCGCGCTGATACAGCAAGTCGATGTAGACGTCAGTCGATTTGGACAGGAAGTATTGAAGCCCTGTCGTCGTCTGCCAGTAGTGCCACGAGGCCACCTTCCCGTTCGTCGATACATTCGTATATGTCTCGCCGATCGCCGCATGCAAGGTGGGCGTGATGCGGTAGCGTAGGCTCGCTTCAGCGTTCTGGTAGGTCTGGTATCGGCTCGCAGGCGTCAATTCGAAGCGCGTGTTCGTGTACATCAAGCCGACGCTTGCATTGCCGATGTCGTATAGCCCGCCCGCGCCGTAAATGCGCTGCTGGCTGATGCCCTTGAGAAACGTGAAGTAGTTATCGGATGGAATCGCGCCGGTCGTGTCGGTGGCAGGATGATTGAGCATCACGTAGGCCGCGCCCAGATGCCACGGACCATTCGCGTAGCTCGCGCCAACGCTGTATGAACGGTTCGTAGCGAAATTGCCTGGATTGCCCGACAGCGCATACATCGTGTTGATCTGCAGACCATAGAAGGTCGGCGTCACGTATTTGATCGAGTTGTCGGTGCGAAACGTGTTGTTGATGTCATCGACATCGAACGGATGCGTGCCGTACTGAACGGTATCGGCGGCAACTTGCAGCGGCTCCAACGAATCCTGCGACGCGTTGTACTGACGGCCCAGCGTCAACGTGCCATAGCGATCGCTCGACAGACCCACCCATGCCTGTCGTCCAAAAATACGTCCATTCGCGCTGGCCGTGCCGCTCATTACATTGAAGCCGTTCTCGAGCCGGAATACGGCATGATTGCCGCCGCCGAGGTCTTCGCTGCCGAGCAGGCCCCAGCGCGAGCCCTGTTCGTTGCCGGACGTCGCCTGATAGTTCGATTTGCCGCCCTGATTGCTGGTGTATGTGAAACCACCGTCGACGATGCCGTACAGCGTGACGCTCGACTGTGCGTGTGCTGCGCCGGCCGTCAGGCCGATGCCGCCGATGACGAGCAGGGTCGCCGGAAGTGTCTGTTTGCGCATGGTGCTTTTCCTCTTGGAGTTGGACTTGCTGTTGAAAATCGGCGTGCGACGAACCGGAAGCTGTCGTGCTGTTTCGGGTTGCTTCGGGGTATTCG
Source organism: Paraburkholderia lacunae (assembly GCF_003353175.1). Classification (GTDB taxonomy): domain Bacteria; phylum Pseudomonadota; class Gammaproteobacteria; order Burkholderiales; family Burkholderiaceae; genus Paraburkholderia; species Paraburkholderia lacunae. The sequence continues at coordinate 6,634 of NZ_QHKS01000039.1, forward strand.
CAAAAAATGCGGGCAAAAAGTGGCCTCGGACGTCGCGCTGAACGCGACGCCTCAATGACCGGCAACGGGATGGTGCGGAGGTGCTTCTAGCTGGTTTTACGGCTATCCGTCGGCTTGGGCCGCATTGCTTCGAGCGATGCTGCAGAGACGAGCGGCAGTACGACGTGCGACGCTTGACCTGCGCCGAAATGCACGCGGTTCACTGCGACGCGTGGTGTGCGCGCCAGCGCGGGCGCCTCTCCGCTATTCGGGTTGACGTCGAAGTGCGGGAAATTGCTGCTGGAGACGTCGAGGCGGATGCGATGGCCGCGTTTGAACAGATTCGCCGTGGCGAACGGTTCGATTTCGATCGCGTAGATGCGGCCTTTTTCAAGGGTGCGTGGCTCAGTCCATGATTCATGAAAGCGACAACGGAAAATACCGTCGGTCAGATTCATCGCGTAGCCATGCGGGTAATCTGCATTTGGCGGATAGACGTCGATCAGCTTCGCGGTGAAATCGGTATCGGGCGCATCGGACGAAATCCACAGCTTCACGACAATCGGCCCAACCACGGCGACGTCTTCTTCGAACACTTCGGTCTGGAACACGAGAACATCGGAGCGTGCCGAGAGCGGCATGCCCGCGTGCCGCGTGCCGAAGAAGCGTGGGTCTTCACGCTGGTCGAATGCGCCGCCTTCGAAAACCGGTGCGCCCGACGTCAGCGCGCCGCCGATCGTCGGTACCGGATTGGATGGATCGAACGAATACGAGATCGCAGCGGGCTCCGCATGCAATGCATCATTCGACGCTGAAAGCGAGCCGTCCTTCGCAAGGTAAAACGGCGTGAGGCGCGTGCCGGGCAGCGGCCATTGCGATGAATTGACCCAGCGCCCGCCATGCTCCATGCGGCTCTGCGGATTGCGCGACCCACTGCCGCCGCCCATCACGAAGATACGTGCGACGGCATCAGCAGATCCTTTCGACGCCGCGTGCGGTTTCAGCCAGCGGTCGAACCAGTCGGCGCGGAACGCCAGCCAATCGTTCGCAATCTGGCCTTCGATAACCGCGTCGGGCCCGAATTCAACGTCGCCGCTATATGAAACGTTGCGGTCGCCGTGCAGCCATGGACCCATGATCAGATAGGCAGGGGCGCCAGGGGTGCCCGATAGTGCGGCGAAGTTATCGAGCGTGCTGCGCACATACGCGTCGTACCAGCTCGACATCAGTACCGTTGGCACGCGCTTCATGGTGTCGTAGTAGCCCTCGGCATAGATGCCCGGCTGTTTCCAGTAGTCGTCGAACACGTCGTGCGCCCATTGCTCGAACAGGTAGCCCTCGTATTCAGGCACCATCGCCAGCGGCGAGTGGCCCGGCCGCCACGGCATTCGGGCAAACCACTCACGCAGATCGCTCGCGTCGAGCGCAGCGGCGACCAGCGGATTCTCAGCGGCCGCCGTGCTGTTTTTCGCACGGTTGAACGCCCACGTTGCCTGCTTCAGTTCGAAGGCGCCACCCTGACGAATGCCGCATTGATAGCCATTGGCGAAACCGCCCGAGTCCAGTACCATGCACGCGAGCCCCGGCGGATTCAGGCAAGCGGCGGCAAGCTGGGTATGGGCCGCGTACGACAGTCCCATGGTGCCAACCTTGCCGTTCGACCAAGGCTGTTGCGTGATCCATTCGATCGTGTCGAAGCCGTCTGGGCCTTCAGCGACATATTTTGTAAACACCCCCTCGGAGTTATAGCGGCCGCGGCAATCTTGCAGTACGACCACGTAGCCACGCGCGGCGAAATAGCGTGCTACATCCGCGCGATTCGCGGGAGGCTGCCCATGATGTATTTCCGAACGAGAGATATCGGATTTGCCATACGGCGTGCGTTCCAGAATCGCGGGCAGCGGCGCATCAATGCCGGCGCGATAACCGGCGGGGAAGTACACGTCGGTGGCGAGGCGCACGCCATCGCGCATTGGCACCATCGCGTCGCAAAGCGAGTTGAGCGCCGAATCAGTGGGAAGCGCTCCGCTACGGAAAGAAGCATCAGTCATGGTTGAGTCTCGATGAAGAGCAGCGAGGTGCGTTCAGATTTGTTCGGATGGAAGATCACGCCGTTGCGTGCCGCCCAGTAGTCCACCGGGAAATAGAGCGGCACGATGCCGTAGTCGCCGAATCCCGCGCGCGCCGCCTGTTGAAGCAACTGGTTGCGGCGCGCGGGATCGAAGGTTGCCGACGCTTCGCGCAACAGCCGGTCGAGCGTCGGGTTCGAATAGCGAGTGCGGTTGAAGGCGCCAGTGCCGTCCTCGCGTGAATAGCTTTCGAGCACGTTGGTCAGCGCAATCGCGGAATCGCTGGTCGTATTGCCGAAACTGAAGACGAACGCGCTGTAGCTTCGTCGCGCAGCGGCGCCTGCATACACGTTGTAGGGTTGCGTGACGACGTCGTTCACGGCGATGCCACCGCGCGCGAGCATCTGGCCGAGCGCCTGGCCGAGATCGCCGTCACTCGCGAAGCGATCGTTCGATGAATGGATTGTCAACCGGAAGCCGTCCGGATAGCCGGCTGCAGCAAGCAGGCGTCGCGCGCCGACGGGGTCGTACCGGTCCGGTTGAAGCTGCGGGTCATAACCGCCCATACCCGGCGGCACGATTTGCGCAGCGGGCAATCCGGCGCCGTTCAGCAGATGTTGCGTAATCGCGTCGCGGTCGATCATCTTCGAGATGGCTTCGCGCACCCGCACGTCGCGCAGCGGATTGCGCGCGATCGTCGAGCCGTCGGCGGCCGCGACAAATGGCGAAGCGTCGCGCGCCGAATCGAGTGCGAGATAGATGAGCCGTGCGGACGGACCGGAAAAGAGCGTGACGTTTCGTTCGCGGCGCAGGCGGTCGATCGTGACGGGCGGTACGTTATCGATCAGGTCGACGGAGCCGGAGAGCAAGGCCGACAGCCGCGCGGCGTCGTTCGACACGAAGCGGATGGTGCACGTGTCGAAAATGGGCCGCTTGCCCCAGTAATGGTCGTTGCGCACGAGTTCGAGACGGTCGCCCGGAATCCAGCGTGCAAGGCGATACGGACCGGTGCCGACCGCGACGGCGGGCAGGCGGTAGTCGTTGCTCGCGTGCCCCGCCGTCGCGTGCTGCGACACGATATAAACGAGCCCGATCTGCTCGACGAACGCGGGTGAAGGCGTCTTCGTCACAATGCGCAGCGTCAGCGGGTCGACGACCTCGATGCGCGCGATGTTCGCGACCGCGCCCGAATACGGCGCGGGACTGTTCGGCACGGACCGCGCGCGGCGCAGCGAATACGCAACGTCGTCGGCACTCATCGGCGAGTTGTCCGAGAAGCGCACGTTCGGGCGCAGATGGAATTCCCACGTAAGCGGATCGACCGCGCGCCACGACACAGCAAGACCTGGCCGGACTTGCAGGTTGTCGTCCTGTTCGATCAGCCGCTCGAACATGTTTTCGGCGGTCTGCATATTGTTCTGCGTACGCGAGAACAGCGGATCGAGTGACTGCGGCTCGGACGCGAGCGCCATCGTCAGCGAGCGCGCCTGCGCGATGGTGGCCGCGCTGGCAAAGCTCAGCCCGCACGCGAGCGCGATGACCGCCGTGCGCTTGAGGCCGCGTCGGCGCATGGATGAAATCGCCGCGTTCATTGCACCTCCACCAGATGACATGCGACCTGATGAGCGGGGCCGCTCGGGCGCAACAGAGGGCGCTCGGTGCGGCAACGCTGCGTCGCGTGGGGGCAGCGTGGATGGAAATGACAGCCGTCGGGTGGCGCGAGTGGCGATGGAATTTCGCCTTGAATCGACTCGAACTGCCGTTTGCGGTTCGACAGGCGCGGCACCTGCGCAAGGAGCGCGATCGTGTAGGGATGCTGCGGATTGGCGAACAGTTCGACGGTCGGCGCGGTTTCGACGATACGGCCGAGATACATGATGGCGACGCGATCGCTGATGTGCTCGACGACGCCCAGATCGTGGCTGATGAACAGGTACGTGAGACCGAGATCGCGGCGCAGTTGCATGAAGAGATTGATGATCTGCGCCTGGATCGACACGTCGAGCGCCGCGATCGATTCGTCGCAGATCAGGAAATCCGGGTTCACTGCCAAAGCGCGGCCGATTCCGATGCGCTGACGCTGGCCGCCGGAAAACTGATGTGGAAAGCGTTCGCGGAAATCCGGATTCAGGCCAACTCGCTCCATCACGTCGACGACATACGAATCCAGTTGTTTGCGCTCCACGATGCCGTGCACGAGCGGTGCCTCGCCAATGATGTCGCGCACCCGCTTGCGCGGATTCAGCGACGACAATGGGTCCTGGAAGATCATCTGGGTAGCGAGCCGGTGGCGCGGTGCGCGATGTCCAGCGCGAATGCTGACGTGCTCGCTGCCCGGCGCTGATGGCTCGGCGGTGTTCTCGATTGTGCGGATCGAGCCGCTCGACGGCGCCACGATCCCGGCCAGCATCCGGCCGAGCGTCGACTTCCCACAGCCGGACTCGCCGACGAGGCCGACCACTTCGCCGCGATGAATCGTCAGGCTGACATCGTCGACCGCGTGGACGATCTGTTCCTCCGCGCGCGCGCCGAGCCAGCCGGCGATCCGCTCGGCGTAGTTCAGGCGACGAACGAAGCGGCGCGACATCTGGTCGACTTCGACCAGCGGCGCCATGACATGGGGTGCGTTCATGCGGGCGCTCCGGAACGTGGATGGAAACAGCGGTACAGATGCGTGCCGTCGCCGGTGACGGGGGGCTCGGCGCTACGGCACAACGAGGTGGCGTACGCGCAGCGCGGCGCGAACGCGCAGCCCACCGGCAGCTTGAGTGCGCTCGGCGCGATACCCGGAATCTGTTTGAGCGGTTCGCCGCGCCGGGCCTTTTCGGGCACGGAGTCAATCAGCCCGATCGTGTAGGGGTGGCGCGGCCGTTCGAGAATCTCGTCGACACTGCCCGTTTCGACGACCCGGCCGGCGTACATCACGCAAATGCGGTCCGCCAGCCCCGCCACCACCGCGAGATCGTGGCTCACCCACACCATCGCTGTATGCGAGCGGGCGCACAGCTTCTGCATTTCCGCGAGGATCTGCGCCTGGATCGTGACGTCGAGCGCGGTGGTCGGTTCGTCGGCAATGATCAGTTCCGGGTCGTGCAGCAGCGCGATCGCAATCGCCACACGCTGCCGCATGCCGCCCGATAACTGGTGCGGATAGGCGCGCAAGCGTTCGTCCGGCGACGGAATGCCGACCGACGCGAGGGCATCGCGCGCCCGTTGCCGCGCCGCATGCTTCGATACGCGTGTGTGGGCCTGGAACGCCTCGATCATCTGTGTGTCGACACGTAGTACTGGGTTCAGCGTCATCATCGGATCCTGGAAGATCATCGCGATGCGGTTGCCACGTAGCCGGCGCAGCGCTTCAGGCGTGAGCGTCGTCAAGTCTTCGCCTTTGAATAGCACGCGCCCGCCGACGATACGTCCCGGTGCGTCGATCAACCCGAGCACGGAGAAGCCCGTAATCGATTTGCCGGAACCGGATTCACCGACGAGGCCGACGATCTCACCTGGCGCAACGTCGAAGCTCGCGTCGTCGACGGCTTTCGCGACGCCCGCACCGGTGAAGAAATGCGTGCGCAAATTCTGCACGGACAAGGTAGGGGTGGACATGCGGAATCCTATTTCTGCAGACGCGGGTTCAATGCTTCGCGCAGACTGTCGCCGACGATATTCATGCTGAACACGAGCACGAGCAGCAACAGGCCCGGGAAAACACTGATCCAGTAAAAGCCCGCGATCAGTTGCTGATAGCCGTTCGCGATCAGCAGACCCAGCGAGGGCTGCGTGACCGGCAGGCCGATGCCGAGAAAGCTCAAGGTCGCTTCGGCTGAAATGGCGGCGGCAATCTGTACGAGGGCAATCACAATGACGGGCGGAAGGCAGTTCGGCAGCAACTGGCTGAACAACGCGCGCCGGTGACTCAAGCCGAGGCACAGCGCGGCCTCCATATACTCCTTGCGGCGTTCGACGGCGGCGACTGCTCGCACGGTGCGGGCAAAATAGGCCCACTGCACGACTACCAGCGCGAGGATCACCTTGTCGACGCCCTGGCCGAGAATCGCGAGCATCATCAGCGCGACGAGAATCGTCGGAAAGCCAAGCATCAGATCGACGGCACGCATGACGAGCGTATCGACATGACGACCGAAGTAGGCGGCGACGAGGCCGAGCGTCGTGCCGAGCGTCATCGCGAAGACGCCGCTCAGCAGGCCCACCCCAAGGCTGATGCGCAGTCCGTACATCATTGCGGCGAACATGTCGCGCCCAAGCGCATCGCTGCCGAGCAGGTACAGATGACCATTCACGCCGCGCGCGCCGGGTGGAAGGCGGCCATCGACGATATTGAGCGCGGCAAGATCATACGGATTCTGCGGCGCGATCCACGGCGCAAGCAGCGCGATCGCGACGAGCGCAAGACATACGCAGGTCGCGGCAGCGACGGCCGGCTTGCCGAACAGGCTGCGCAGCACGATGCCCAACGTCGTATTGCGATCAACCTGCCACGAAGAAAAGCTTCCGCTACTTCTCATGCCGCCTCCAGCCGCACGCGCGGATCGAGCAGCGAATAGATGATGTCGACGGCGAGGTTGATTAGCGTGAACATTGCGACCACGATCAGCAGATAGGCAACGATCACCGGACGGTCGAGCTTCGTGATGCTGTCAATGATCAGCTTGCCGACGCCCGGCCACGCGAAGATCGTCTCCGTCACCGTGGCGAATGCGATCAACGAGCCGAATTCCATACCGACAACCGTGACGATGGGAATCAGGATGTTCTTCAGGACATGCACGAAGATCACGCGCCGCTCGCGCAGGCCTTTGGCTCGGGCGAATTTCACGTAGTCGAGCGGCAGCGTTTCGCGCACGCCAGCGCGCGTGAGGCGCGTGACGAGCGACATCTTGAAGAGCGACAGATTGAGTGCCGGCAGCAGCAAGTGCCGCAGGCCATCCCACGTCGCGAGGCTGGTGTGGATGCCGAACAGCATGCCGGGTTGGCCACGGCCGGCCGACGGCAGCCAGCCCAGCGTGACCGAAAAGATCAGCACGAGCATGATGCCTTGCCAGAAGTTCGGCAGGCTGAAGCCGAGGATCGAGCCCGTCATCACGGTGCGGTCGAGCACCGATCCCGCCTTCAGTCCAGCGATCAAGCCGAGCGGCAGACCGACTATCAGCGCAAGCACCAGCGCCACGAGCGCGAGTTCCAGCGTTGCCGGCAGGCGTTCAAAAATCAGCTGGATCGACGGCTGGTTGAACACGAAAGAGCGCCCGAGATCGCCGTGCAGTGCTCGTCCGATGAAATGCAGATACTGTTGCCAGAGCGGCTGGTCGAGTCCGAGCGATTGCACGGCCTGTGCGATTTCGGCCGGGGTCGCGTCGGCCGGGACGAGGATCGCGATCGGATCGCCGATGGCGAACACGCCACAGAAGACGAGCACTGACGTGAGCAGCAACACGCCGATGCTCTGGATGAGCCGCCGGATGATGAAGGCGATCATTGCGTGTGAAACCTCAAATGATGAAAATGTGGGGGGTGCCGGTGGCGCAAACGGCACCGGGCTCATGCAACGCCCCGATGATTCGATGGCAAAAAACTGTCCGCAACCTTATGTCGAATCAACATAACCCTATGCAGAACCTGAAATGAACCTTAAGCAACTTGAAGCTTTTGTGGCGATTTCGACGCTGCATACGACGACGGCGGCCGCGCAGCGGCTGGGATGCTCGCAGTCGGCGGTGAGTCGTCTGCTGAGCCAGTTGGAGGAGGATCTCGGCCTGAGTCTGTTTGTGCGCGAACAGGGGCGCCTGACGCCAACTCGTGAGGGAGACGCGCTGGTGCAGGAAGTGGAGACGATCGTCGAAGCGGCGCGGTGCCTCGAACGGCATGCCCAGCAACTGCGACTGGCCGGCACGCAGCGCAAGCTCGTGCGCATCATGGTTCCGAATACCTTTGCACAGTTCCTGCTGCCCGCTGTGATGCAGCATTTCTACGAAACGCATCGCGACGCGGTATTGGAAGTGTTTTCGGGCACCTACGACGCTTCAGAACGCGCATTGCTGAGCCGTGAGGTCGATCTGGCGTTCGTTCGACTACCGACGCGCCTGTCCGGCTTTTCAGTCAAATGGCGGTTCAACAGTGAATCAGTGTGCGTGATACCACGCTCGCATCCGCTCGCCCGGAACGCGACCGTCTCCCCGCGCGATCTGGACGGCGTGCCGCTCGTGCTGCTATGGCGCCAGAGTGCGCTTCGCCACGAAGTGGACGCGGCCTTCCGCAGCGCGCGGGTGACGCCTAATGTGGTTGCTGAGGTGCATTCGGTGAGCGTGGCGTGCGCGATGGCGGCACGTGGGGTCGGCGCGGCGATCGTCAACCGGTTGATCGCCCAATGCTGCAACACGAAACAGTTCGTGATGAGGCCATTCGTGCCGACGATCAGCTTCGAGACCGGGATAGCATCCCTCGAAAGCTATCCGATCAGCGGAACCTGCGATGCATTTGCCGCCTGCCTTGCCGAAGCGCTGGAAGATCTCCACGCCCAGCGCGCGACTGGCTAATTTGAGTAGCAGCAGTGCGCACACCTGTAGGCAGCGGCGCAAAAGCAGTTCGGCGGCGTCGGCACTGCGATTCAAAGCTCTTCGCTTGGATCAGCGATCTCCAGCCTGAACTGCCTGGCTTTTGTCTTCTTCGCCACTGTTCGTCGCACGCTGCAGCGACAGACAACGCGATGAACGCGTATCGACGTCCGTGGACACCGGCGGAATGGATGCGGCTATTGTGAGGTCTGGGCAAGGAATATTTCATCGGCCAGAGCCTCTTTCCGGCTGAGGCTCATCGTCTCTACGGCTCTCATGGCCTGTGCCATTGCGCCCGGCGAAATACGGCTCATTCTGTTTTTCCCCGTTACGGATGGTGGGTGTTCCGCTGGTCCGTTACTGCCGACCGGGTTTCACTCTGGCCATTGGGCCGGGCACGCACGTCGGCCGCCGTAGCGATCGGTAACGCGATGAAATCGCGCTCGGGCATGTCGCTGGATGTTCGCTGGAACGGCAGATAGAGTCGCACGATCCATCGTGCTCCATCCTTGCTGCTTGCGTACGGATGCAGGATCTCGCCGTCCGGTGTGCACCGGTCGAAGCGCAACACGCCCTTGTGCGGGTACGGTGCGCCAGGTTCTTCGAAGCGGGCTCGCATCATGTGATTAACGAAGTCGTTGGGATAACCCGGGAGTTCCGACGTGTCGGCCTCGTGGATCGCGGCCCTGATCGCCTCTTCGTCCGTCAGATGGCAGCGCTCGATTTCGTGTTCGTCGAACACAACTTCCTTCGCGACGTAAGGGGGGCCGCGATACCAGTTCGGATCGTCGTCGTCGAGCTGGATGGCGACAACGGTGCGCGTGCCGACGTCGGTGCAGCGCCAGCGGAAACCGGCGGGACCGAGGAATTCGAGATCAATGTAGAAGTCGGAGTGCTTCATGGCGACTGGCGACGTGAGGTTGCGTCGCTATTGTGACAGAGGCAGTCCGGGCTGCCGCTCTCCCACGGTATGGGCGTGCCTCCGGTCATCCTCGGCGTGCAGATAGATGCCGGTCGTCTCGATCGAGGCGTGCCGCAGGTTCTTCTGGATGAAGCGCAGGTCGGTGCCGGCGTCCGCCTGATGCGAGGCCGCGCTGTGACGAAGCCAATGGGTTGACGCGCGGCGCAGCGTGGCGGCGCCGACCGGATCGACCGGCTCGAGCGCATCCGCCGCGCGACGGAACACTTCCTTGACGATCAGGTAGATCGCCGCCGGCGTCAGATGCCGCGCGTCGTCGCCAGCGATGCTCATCACAGCCGGACCGCGCTCGCCGGCCGATGGCACCGGTGACAACCCGTGAAAGACCCGGTACCGTGCAAAGTCGGCCATCAACATATCGCTGACCGGCACCTTGCCCTCGGCGCCGCCCTTGCCGATGACGTGCAGCCACCATTTGCCGCGGCGCTGATAGAAATCGCTGATCTATGCAGAGATCAGGCAAGGCAGCCGCACGACGATCAACGACGAACTGAAGCTGTGGAAGGACGAGCAGGCGCGCATCGACGCGTTGAGCGCCGCGCTGCCGCCGGCGGTGGCCAACGCGATGCTGTCGGTCTGGGCGCTTGCGGTTGAACATGGCGAACAAGTTTTCGCGCAACGTGGCGAAGAGCTCGAGACCGAAACTGCGGCCGCCGCAACACGCGCAGAATCGCTTGCGACCGCCAACGCGGGACTTCAGGTAGAGGTTCACACACTCCGTGCCCAGCTTGAAGATCAGCAGGCGCGGCTTGCCGCGGCGCTCGCCGATCTCACCCGGGCCCAGACCGAGCGTGACTCAGCCTCAAGGCAAAGCGAAGCCGCCACGGGCGAACGGGACGCCGTACGCGCGCAACTGGAACAGGCCCTGCGCGACGCGCAGTCCGCGCATGCACGCGAACTTGAGGCGCTTCGGGCCACCCGGGCCGAGCATGAATCCACCTTGCGGGCGGAAGTCGACCAGGCAACCGCCCGGCTCGAAGGCGTGCAAAAGCGCGTGATGATGCAGACCGAGGAAGCGCGCGAAGCGCAGCGGCGCGCCGAGGCCGCGCTCTCCAAAACCCAGCAGCGTAACGAACAGCTCGTCGGCGATGTCCAGCGACTGTCCGCCGACGCCGCCGAGCATCGACGGCTCGCCGAGCGTCACGAAAAACAGCTCGCCAGTGTCATGGAGGAAGCACGCGAGCTGCGAAGGGAGCGCGATGCGCTGGCCCAGCAGGTCGCGCTGCTGCAAGGCCAGCTCAAGCCACGAGCGGACACAGCCCCTGCGCGTTCGGCTAAACGGCCACGTTGAACGGGGCATCTATCAGGCTCGTGTTATGGGCGCCCGCGGGGTTCCTTGAAGAACCGCCCGTTATGTTTCGCCAATGATGGTGATCGCAATTGGGCAAGTGGTGGGATCAACTTGTCCGCACGGTCGCCTCCTCCCATGGGATTTTCAACGTCACCAGGAACTTTCCCTGCAAGACTGCCAATTTTCTGCTACCAAATCTCTTGACATCGTGAATTTGGCTTCATAAATTTGTTTCCATTGAGTCGCCATATTTTCTGGTGGCTCCACGGCAACGGTGCCGTGCTACATATGGAAGGCTATGCAGCCCCCGAACTTGCGTCCAACGCTGGTTCGGGGGCTTTTTGCATTTGGAGAAGAAATGGAGATGTTGCAGCGCAACCCTGCAGAACGTGGCTTCGAAGGTCCGGTCGTCGCATGCATTCAGATGGAGCCGCATGTCGGAGCGAAGCGCGAGAACGTGGCGCGGTCGATCCAATACATTGAAGAAGCCGCGAAAAGCGGCGCATCCCTGGTGGTCTTGCCTGAGCTGACCAACACCGGCTATGTCTTTGCCGACCGTGAGGAAGCGTTCGCACTGGCAGAGGATCTCCCGGGTGGCGAAACGGTACAGGCCTGGGCTGACGCGGCGCAGCGCCTAGGCGTTCATGTTGTTGCTGGCATCGCCGAGCGCGACGGCAAGCGGCTTTATAACTCGGCCATATTCATCAGTCCGTCAGGGCGCGTCGGCGTCTACCGTAAGCTCCATCTCTGGGATCGCGAGCACCTTTTCTTCGAGCCCGGCAACCGGGGTGTCCCGGTTTTCGATACATCCTTGGGACGAATCTCAATCGCGATCTGCTACGACGGGTGGTTTCCCGAGGTGTATCGACTGGCCGCCACGCAAGGCGCGGACGTCGTCTGCGTACCGACGAACTGGGTCCCCATGCCAGGGCAGCCTGCCGATCGGCCCGCGATGGCCGCAACCCTCACGATGGCCGCCGCTCATAGCAACGGCCTGATGATCGCCTGTGCAAACCGGATGGGGACCGAGCGCGGTCAACCGTTCATCGGCCAGAGCCTGATCGTGAGTGGCGATGGATGGCCTCTGGCCGGGCCGGCCAGTTGCGACCAGGAAGAAATCCTGTACGCCGCGATTGATCTGCAGCGCATCCGCTCCGAGCGCACGCTCAACACATTCAACCACGTGTTGCGCGATCGGCGCACTGACGTGTACGACCCGATGCTGGGCACCGGCTGGCCTTCCTCACGCGCGTGAGATATCCGCCTGCGTTCGCATGATCCACAAAACCTAATCCGACCACTCGTGAAGGAGAAACCATGAAGCCGTTCAAGCAACGAATCCTCGTTGGCGCCATCGCTGCACTAGCCGCCATCAATCCTTGCACCAACGCGTTCGCCGCGGATCCCATCAAGATCGGCGTTGCAGTCGGCCTGTCCGGCGCCAACAGCGTGGTGGCCCCAGCCGTGGTGCAGTCCTCACAACTCGCGGTCGACGAGATTAACGCCACCGGCGGTATCCTCGGTCGCAAGGTCCAGCTCGAAATCGCCGACGATGCGTCCGGCGCCGTTGGTGCGCAAAAGGCCTACGACACGCTGGTCTTTCAGAAGAACGTGGACGCCGTAATTTCGATGGAGACGAGCGCTGCCCGCAATGCGGCGCTTCCGATCATCGCGCGAGGCAAAAAGCCATTCATCTACACGTCGTTCTATGAAGGTCATTCGTGCAGCCCATGGATGTATGTAAACGGGTGGGTGCCGGACCAACAGGTCGCCCCCGTGGTCGACTACTTCATGAAGAGCAAGGGCGCGAAGAACTTCTATCTGGTCGGTAACGACTATGCATTCGGCCGTGGCATGCTCAACTTCACTGCAAAATACATCGCTATGCACGGCGGCAATGTGGTCGGTGAGGAATACTTACCGGTCGATGGTACCGACTGGACGCCGATTCTATCCAAGATCCGCTCGGCGCATCCTGATGCGCTGATCAGTGCGACGGCGGGCGGTGCACCCAACGTGGCGCTCGCCAAGCAGTTGAGGGGATCGGGGCTGACGCTGCCTTACGGCAATCTGGCGATCGACGAAGGTACCGCGAAAAGTATGGGTGACGTTGCCACCGGCATCTACATGTCCGGCTCCTATCTGACGAGTATCGACACGCCCGGGAACAAGAAATTTATCGCGGCCGTGGACAAGAAGTTTGGCAAGGATATGAAGACACCGAACGAACTGTCCGAGCCTCAATACGAGGCCTTCTTCCTGTACAAGGCAGCGGTCGAGAAAGCTGGTTCTACGGATCCAGCAAAGGTAATCAATGTGCTGGGGCAGGTATCGTTCGACGGACCGCGCGGACCGGTGTCGATGGACAAGAGCCGCCATACGCCCCTTGCAATGCGTCTGGGCCAGATTCAACGCGACGGTACGGTGAAGATCCTTCAGACGTTCCCCGACGTCGATCCGGACGAGCAATGCCCTAACATCAAGTAGACGCGGTTCGGAATAAAACATCCGCCTGATAGCTGGCCCTGGTCAGTGCGCAGGCGGATGTGACTGGAGACGACAATGGTCCTAGCACTAGATATTTTCACAACCGCGGCGGTGCTGTTCATCGTGACCGCCGGGTTAATGGTGATTTTCGGCGTGATGAAAATCGTCAACTTTGCCCACGGCGCATTGCTGACGATGGGCGCGTACGCCAGCTTTGTGGTCACCCAACTGAAGCTGAACCCGTGGGTCAGTTTGCCGCTGGCGCTTGTGGTCGGCACCGCCGTCGGCATGCTCGTCGAGCAGGTGATCGTGCGCCCGCTCTACAAGCGCCCGCTCGACGCGATCCTTGCCACCTGGGGACTGGGAATCGTCATCGGACAGCTCATCGTGATGGCCTTTGGTCGCGAGGTCCAGTTCGTGGAAACGCCGCTGAAAGGGGCCTTCTCCATCGCAGGGACCGACTATTCCGCCTATCGCCTGTTGTTGATCCCGATCGCGCTGGGTCTCTGCGCCCTCATGACTGCTCTTCTCACTGGAACGCGCTTTGGCGTCAAGACCCGTGCGGTGATCATGAATGAGGACCTGGCACGGGGGCTCGGCATCCATTCGGGCCGCATCCGCTTCATTACGTTCAGTCTCGGGGCAGCTCTGGGTTCTCTGGCCGGCACGCTGATTACTCCTTTGTCGAGCGTCGATCCCAATATGGGACTGCCCTGGCTGGTAAGCGCCTTCATGCTGGTCATGGTTTCAGGTTACTCGATGGTCAGTCTGTTGGTCACGTGCCTCGTATTTGGAGCGTGCCAGGTTCTGGTCAGCACGTTCGTCAGCCCGGTACTAGGTGGCCTGACCATCGCCGTGCTGGCTGCGCTCACGCTGCGCATTCGTCCGAAGGGGTTCTCTCATGGCTAAAGTCAATGCGTCGCCGAATCATGTCGGCGTTCATTCCTCACACGGCGAGGAGCGAGTGCGCAATCGGCGCAAGATGCGTGGGCGCGGACTGGTCATGGTCGCTGGGTTCGCCGCTCTGCTGCTGGCCTTAGGTCCGTTTGTGTTCGGCACGTATCTGCTGAACATCCTCATTCAGGCATTCTTTTTCTCGATCGTCGCAGTAACGGTGGATATCCTTTGGGGATACACGGGGTATCTGACGTTCGGGCAATCGGCCTTCTTTGGCCTCGGGGCCTACGCGGCGGGTCTGGTCTTCACGCACGGTGGTTTCTCAGCCGGTTACGTGGCCCTGGCGCTGGGCGTGGCCATCGCGGTGACCGCGGCCGTCGCTGCACTGGTAGGCTGGCTATCCTTCTATCGGGGCGCCTCACCGTTCTTCGCGACCGTTATGTCGCTCGTGCTGCCGATCGTCCTCAGCCAGTTGCTGCTGTCCGGTGGTGAATGGACCGGCTCAAGTTCCGGGCTGACCGGCTACGAGACGTTCGATCTGTCGCTCCAGGCCTGGTACTGGATCGCCGGGGCCGCCTTGCTGCTCATCGCAACGCTGGCCTGGCTGTTCGTGCGGAGTGATGGCGGCCGCGTGCTGGCGGCCATTCGCGACAATGAATCCCGCTGTTCGTACCTCGGTATCAATACCTCGCTTGTCAAGATCATCCTGCTGGTTGCGACCGCGATCATCGCCGGCCTCGCCGGCTTCGGCTACGGATCGTTTAGCGGCGTGGTCGCTCCCGAACTGACCGGGTTTGTTCTCGGTACCCAACTGATTATCTGGGTCGCGCTCGGTGGTCGGGGAACGTTGTGGGGGCCGGTGATCGGCGCGCTCCTGATCAACGTCGGGACTGCCTATCTCAGCAGCAGCATGCCCTTTGCCTGGCAACTGATCCTCGGCGCCGCATTTGTGACGGTGATCGTCCTGCTGCCGCAAGGCCTGGTGCCGTTGCTTCTGAAGCCATTCCGCCACCTCGCCGGCAACGACATTGAGACTCAGCTGGTCGAGCGGGCCGTCCGGGCGGAGCACAAGCAGGCAGCATCTGCACCTGCGCTGCAGATGAACGGTGTCGCGAAACATTTTGGCAGTCTCAAGGTTCTGCAAGGCATCGACCTGAACGCCAATGCTGGCGAGCTGGTCGGCCTGATCGGTCCGAACGGCGCCGGCAAGACCACATTGATGCGCTGCATGAGCGACGGCGCAGAACGTTCAGCCGGTACGGTCGTACTATGTGGCCACGATATCCGGCAACTGCCGCCGGACCGGTGCGTGCACTTCGGCCTGGGCCGTAAGTTTCAGAACGCGAACGTCTTTGACACCCTCACCGTGGCGGAGTGTTTGAGAATCGCGGGCACGATCATCGAACGACCTTCGCTGTTCCAACGCTCACATACGCTTGCCTTACCGCCGTATGCCATGGAGGTTGTCCGTACCACCAGCCTTGATCGGAAGCTGAGCTCGGTGGCAAAAGATCTCTCACACGGGGAACAGCAGGCGCTGGAACTGGCGATGGTGCTTGCGCTGGAGCCACGAATCGTGCTGCTCGACGAGCCGACCGCAGGATTGACCAAAACCGAGCGCACGCAAATCGGCAACGTGCTGGCCGCATTGGCTCACCAGTATCAGCTCTGTTGTCTGCTGGTAGAGCACGATCTCGATTTCGTTGCCGAGATTGCCACGCGCATCGTGGTACTCCATCAGGGTCGTATTGTGATGCAGGGCAACTTTGATGAAGTGGTCAACTCGGAGCTCGTCAAGACAATCTATGCCGGAACCGCGCAGAGCACCGGGTCCGACGGGACCACTACACATCGGGAGGCGTCATGAGCCAGATCGCGTTGGACCTGCAGGACGTGACCAGCGGATACAAGGCTTCGATTGTACTTCGCAAGCTGTCGATGACCGTCGCTAACGGCGAGGCGGTCGCCTTGCTTGGCAAGAACGGCATGGGCAAGACCACGTTGCTCAAGACGATCATGGGTTACCTGCCGAAGAAAACCGGCGCGATCCGCGTGCGTGGGCAAGATATTACCCGGATGGCGCCGCATCGGATCGCTCGCGCTGGAATCGCCTACGCTCCCCAGGAACATGCGTTGTTTCAGGATCTCACCATCCGCGACAACCTGCGACTTGGGCTCGCGAAAGTATCAGTGTTCGACGAACGCTTTGCCGAAATCGAACCGATCTTCCCGGTATTCAAGAGCCGGCTGAAGCAGTACGCCGGTACGCTCTCCGGTGGCGAACAGAAGATGCTCCTGGTGGCCCGTGCCCTCATGATGCGCCCGGCGATCATCCTGCTTGATGAGATCACGGAGGGCCTGCAGCCGTCCGTGATTGACCGGTTAGCCGAAGCGCTACTGTGGGAACGCAGCCGACATGGCACCACGCTCCTGCTGATCGAACAGAACGTTCCTTTCGCGCTGAAGGTCGCTGACCGCTACGCCGTGCTGAAGCAGGGCGAAATCATCGATCATGGTAACGCGAAGGACGAAGGCGCCGCAGGTTCGATCTTCAAACATCTGCGGGTCTGACACCCCCCAATAACTGAGGCGTGATGAACACAAACTCATTTTATCGACCAGTCTCCGGGCTGGATCTGCTCACGCGAATCGACAACGACCCGCAAGAGCGCGGCCGGATCATCCTCGACACCCTTGCGCGCATAGAGGAAGTCGATCCGGAAGTACGGGCAATGACCGTCGTTGCCCGGCGCGAAGCCGTGATGGCCTCGGCGGCTGCAGCCAAGGGCCCCCTGGCAGGCATCCCAATAGCGGTGAAAGATATTTTCGACACCGACGATCTCGTCACCAGCTATGGCTCACCGATCTATGAGGGCTACCAGCCCAGATCCGATGCAGCGATCGTCACCCTGTTGCGCCGCAACGGCGGCGTCATCGTGGGCAAGACCGTAACCAGCGAGTTCGCCTACATGGCGCCGACCGTGACACGCAACCCGTGCGACATGGGGCGTACCGCCGGCGGATCGTCTTCAGGTTCGGCTGCTGCGGTGGCGGCCGGCATGACACCGTTCGCGATTGGTTCACAAACCGGCGGCTCCACTATCCGGCCCGCGTCGTTTTGCGGCATTGCCGGCTATAAGCCGACGTTCGGCATGCTGCCGACCGTCGGCATGAAATGCTTCTCGTGGTCGTTCGACACCGTCGGCCTGTTCGCCGCCGGCGTGCGCGACGTGGCTTATCTCGCGCAGATCCTGTCGGGCCGTCAGCTCGCCGTGGACGGCGTCACGGCTAGCCCGGTGTTTGGCGTCCCGGAGAACTACCCCTGGACGGAACCATCGGCGAATGCAGGCGCCGCGCTTGATACCGCAGCGCGGGCGATCGAACACTCGGGTGGCCGCGTGCGGCGGATACGCTTAGGTTCCTGGATGGCTGACATGATCACCGCACACGACACGATCCAGAGCTACGAAGCGTATCAGGCGTTAGGAAGCGAGTACGATCATCATCGAGCCGATCTGTCACCGAAGCTCACCGGGTTTCTCGACCGCGCAGCTGCAGTCGACACGGCAACTTACGCCAAGGCGCGCGTTTTGATGGACCAGGCGAAGGACAGGCTATCCGAGCTCTTCGATGGCATCACCGGATTGCTGACGCCGAGCGCCCCCGACGAGGCGCTCGACGGGCTGGAGTCGACCGGAGATCCTGCGTTCAATCGCAACTGGACCTTGCTGGGATGTCCGTGCGTGAACGTTCCCGGGATATCGGGCGCACGAGGGGGCCCGATCGGCGTGCAGGTCATCGGCCGGCCGTGGGAGGATGCACGATGCCTCGACGCCGCTGCGTTCGTCGAACAGGCGATCGCCGCTGCGGCGGGACGTCATCCAACGATGTTGGCAGCGAACGCAGCGCCACTATGAGGAAGCCCAGTAGGGAAGATCATGCGGCAGTTGGACTACAGGGCGTCGGCAGACGCCGGATAGTGTCGATGCACCCGACGACAAGACCTGGGTGACTCCGGTGGGCGAACAGGTCTCCCAACTTATGGACGGAGCAATACGATGAACATCGGAAGTTCATACGACTATCCCGCGGTGCGGACGGCGGAACTGGCTGCTGCAGGCAAACAACGTGCAGACAACACGCGCTCAACCGCTTCGACTGACGTCCAGAACGGCACGCGGGAGGATGGTTGGCGCGTTGGCGTCCTTTACTCCCGGACCGGCGTGACCGCAGCGACCGAATCCGAGCACTTCTTTGGTACTGTTCTCGCGATCGAAGAGGTCAACGCCGCCGGCGGCGTCGACGGGCGTCTGCTCGACCCGGTCGTGTACGATCCCAAGAGCGACCCCGACGAGTATCGGCGACTCGCCACACGCATGCTGCAGGAAGACGATGTGACGGTGATTTTCGGCTGCTCGACGTCATCAAGCCGGAAGGCGGTGCTGCCGGTGATCGAGCGCAACAACGCGCTACTGTGGTACTGCTCGATCTACGAGGGATTCGAGTATTCGCCGAACGTGATCTACACCGGGGCGGTGCCCAACCAGAACAGCATGCAGCTGGCTGCATATCTGCTCCGCAATCACGGCCGTCGTTTCTTTCTGGTGGGCGCCGACTATATCTATCCGCGAGAATCGAACCGGATCATGCGAGACATGGTTGAGCAGCACGGCGGCGAAATCGTGGAAGAAGTTTATCTGCCCAGCGACGCCGATCCATCGGCATTGGAGGCCGTCGTGCGGGAGATCAAGGCCGTCGAACCTGACGTGGTTTTCTCGACCCTGATCGGCCGCGGAGCACGTGCGTTCTACCAGTTGTACCGGGAACACAGCATCGATCCTGCACGCATCCCGATCGCCAGCCTGACGATGACGGAAGGCGAAACTCGGATGATCGGTCCGGAATTGTGCGGCGGCCACATCATTTCTGCCAGCTACGTCAACACACTGAACAACGAAAGTAACAAGCGCTTCCTGAACGCATGGCAGGCGCGCTTCGGAGATCAGCCTGCGAGCATGTGGTCCGAGATGGCGTACAACCAGGTGCACCTCTTTGCCCTGGCTTTGGCCCGCACCGGGAGCCTTGACACGGCAAAACTGGTAGAGGCGGCCCGCGAAGTCGAGTTCGATTCCCCCGAAGGCCCGCTCAAAATCGATTCCGAGAATAACCACGCAATCCTGACCCCTCGCATTGCCGTTTGTCGACCGGACGGCGCGTTCGACGTCGTTTGGGAGGGCCGCAATCCGATCAAGCCGGACCCCTATCTGACATCGTATGGTTTCGCAGAGTTCTGGCTCGACGGAGAACCAGCATGAACACCGGCGCGCGTCGGCTGTTTGACGATCTGCGCACGCTACGCGTCATCGTGATCCATCCGCCCGGGGATGACCGTAGCGTCCTTGAGGAGCAGTTACGCCGGATTGGCTGTCCGGTACGCGTACTCTGGCCGTTTCCTTCGCAACTGCCCGTAGATGCGGACGTGATTTTCTTCCTCGTGGGACCAGAACTTCGCAGCGCGGGAAACTGGTGCGCCGCGGACACCGAGGCGACCCTCATTGCATTGTCAGACTACGAAAATCCGACTGCCTTGAAAATGCTCGTCGATACCCAGGCGCACGGCGTCATCACGAAGCCGTATCGGTCCACCGGGATTCTGAGCACACTGGTGATGGCGCGCGCATCCTCCGGATATCAACAGCGACTGCACAACAAGATCGGCAAGCTCGAGGAGGCGATCAAGGCGCGACGTCATATCGAGAAGGCCATTCGCATCCTGATGGATGCTCATCGGCTGAGCGAAAATGACGCATACGAACACATGCGCTCACGTGCCACGAGCCTCCGGGTCACAGTAGGCGAGATCGCTACGATGGTGATAGACGCCCATGAAGCGATGGAAAAGCTCGGCCTGGGAAAAACATCCAAACCCTGAACTAACGTAGCGTTCATGCCGGCAATTCGGCCACGCGGTTCAGCAACTGCGGCTGTTCACCGTTTTGCCTCGACCCCGTCTCTCCGCCAATGAGCCACATTCATGAAACAGCCTATCCGGCACTCCCGGCAGAAGTCGGTGAAGGCGAGCTTCGCGCAGTCTTCACACCCAGTGTCGCCGAGATCCGCTTCGTATACGACGGCCAGTTCCGGCAGGTCCCGACGCGCGTGCTCATCCTGACGCAGTTGAAGCTGTTGCAGCGCCTCGGATATATGCCGCTCGTGTCGGACATCCCGACGGAAATCGTTGACCACATTTGCACCGTACTTGGGGCGCGCCCGCTGCCACGTGCGACGCTCACGCGCTACGACAGGTCCGGCAGCAAGTCTCGCCATCAGAAGATCCTGCGCGACTTCGCCAGCATTCGCCCCGCTGACGCACGAACCCAAGACTGGCTGACCATCGTGGCAGCCAATGCAGCCCGCACCAAGGCCGAATTACCCGATATCGTCAACGTCCTGCTCGAGGAACTGGTCAGGCAGCGCTACGAATTGCCGTCGCTCGCGACGCTCACGCGCATCGCGAGCCATGCCCGCAGCCAGCACCATGAAGCGATTTATCGCGCGTTCACCGACTCGCTGGACGAACCGCTGAGAGAAAGGCTCGATGGACTGTTCAAAAGCCGATCGGGACGAACTCAAACGCGAACCGAAGCGGCCAGGGCCACGGGAGGTGGCGAGCTTCCTCAAACACATCGAGTCCATGCGCGAACTGGCTGACGGCTTGCCGCCGGCGCCGGACATTCTTTCGGTTCCCAAGCGCACCCAGCTCGTCATCGAGGCGCGGGCCCTCGATGTGCATGAGATGCGCACACTCAAGCCGGCGAAACGCTACACGCTTGCCGTACTGTTCATCTTCTCGCAGTTGCAGAAGGCGCTCGACGATGTCGCGGAGATCTTTATAAAGACGATACGCAACCTCGAGAACACGGCAAAGTCGCGGCTTCAGCAATATCAGCTGGCCTATGCCGATCAGCTTCAATCGCTTGTCAGCCAGTTTCGAGACGTGCTCCATGTCCTGCAGGACGATGAGACATCGGCGGCCGTTCGCATTGCACGCATGCGTGCAGCACTGAACAACGGCCCCGACGGCGCCCTGACACGGTGCAATGAGCACATCGCGTACGCCGGCAATCACATGTTTCCGTTCCTGCTGGCTCCGTACAGGAACCTGCGCTCGTTGTTGTCTGAGTGCCTCGACATCCTGTCGCTGAAATCCAGCTCACAGGACGACGCGTTGCTCACCGCGCTCGCGTGGATCAAGCGGTTCCGCACGTCGCGTCGCGAATACCTGATGCTCGATGATACGGACCTCGTGGAGCTGCCGCTCGACTGGGTACCGGAGAAATGGGAGAAGTGCATTTTTCCCGATGGCAGATCGGCGCGCCTGCTTCACCGCAAATATTTCGAGCTGTGCGTGTTCAGCCAGCTCATGCGCGAACTCAACTCCGGCGATGTCTACGTCGAGCGCAGCGACCAGTACGACGATCCTCGCGAGCATCAGGTGTCGTGGGACGAGTTCCGCGAGGAACTGCCGCGCTACGGCGAGCTCGTCGACTTCCCGGTCGACAGCCGGGCCTTCGTCCAGAAACTCAAGGACGAACTCGGCACGCTGGCCGACGAGGTCGACGCAGGCTTTCCGCAGAACGATCACGTCGAGATCGGCGACCAGGGCCTCATTCTCCACAAGCTCGAGAAAAAGCTCGACCCGCCGAACAAGACGCTCATCGATCAGGCGATCACGACATCGATGAGGCCCGTCAGCATTCTCGACATCCTGACCGAAACCGAGCAGTGGCTCGATCTGCACAAGCTGTTTGGTCCGCTGTCAGGCTTCGAGGCAAGGATCGACGAGCCGCGCAAGCGCTTCATCACGACGCTGTTCTGCTACGGGTGCAACCTCGGGCCGACGCAGACCGCGCGCTCCGCGAAGAACCTCAGCCGCAAGCAAGTCGCGTGGCTGAACCTGCGCCACGTCACCGAAGAACGGCTGGACAAGGCCATCGTGAAGGTCATCAACGCGTACAACCAGTTCGCATTGCCGAAATTCTGGGGTTCCGGTAAGCGCGTGTCGGCCGACGGTACGAAATGGAACCTGTACGAGCAGAACCTGCTGTCCGAATACCACATCCGGTACGGCGGGTATGGTGGCATCGGCTATTATCACGTTTCAGACAAGTACATCGCACTGTTCAGCCACTTCATCCCGTGCGGCGTGCATGAACCGGTCTACATTCTCGACGGGCTGATCAAGAACACCTCCGATGTTCAGCCCGATACCGTTCATGGCGACACACAGGCGCAGAGTGCACCATTCTTCGGGCTCGCGCACCTGCTTGGGATCAAGCTGATGCCCGTATCCGCGACATCAAGGATCTGCGGTTCTACAAAGCCGACCGGCGCCGTCGTTACAAGAACTTCGAGTCCCTGTTCCGTGCGAGCATCGACTGGGCGCTGATCGAACGACATTTCCCCGACATGCTGCGCGTCGCCATCTCGATCAAGGCTGGCCGGATGACGCCGTCGACGATCCTGCGACGCTTGGGCTCCGAAAGCGTGAAAAACAAGCTGTATTTCGCGTTCCGCGAACTCGGTCGCGTGATCCGTACGCTGTTCCTGCTGCGGTACATCAACAATCCGGAAATGCGTCAGACGATTCACGCCGCGACAAACAAGAGCGAACAGTTCAACGGGTTCGCGCAGTGGCTGATGTTCGGCGGCGAAGGCATCATCGCGGAGAATATCCGGCACGAGCAGCGGAAGGTCATCAAATACAACCAGCTCGTCGCGAACATGGTCATCCTCTACAACGTGCAGTGGATGTCGCGCAAACTGAAGGAGTTGCAGGTCAGAGGACACCCGATAGATGCAGAGGTACTGCAGGTGCTGTCGCCTTACCGAACGGACCATATCAACCGGCTCGGGTCCTATCTGTTGGACCTGCAGCGAAAAGCCGCGCCACTTGATACGTCGATAGATTTTCGTTTTGAATCAGTGGGTTAAAGGCATTCTGGCGAAAATTTCGCTTTTACCGGCCGAGCCTCTTTACGTCCCTGTTGGCCTCATACGACGCGGATCACACCGTTCGGGCCGATGCGCTGCCACGGCAGACCCACCACCAGACCTGCGAGCTGCTCCTGCGTGAGTGCGTGTTGCTTTGGTTCGCTACCAGCGTGAGGCCAGACGAACTGTCCCTCGTTCAGCCGTCGCGCTGCCAGCCAGATCCCGATTCCGTCGTGAACCAGCACCTTCAGGCGATTGGCCCGCCGGTTGGCAAAGAGGTAAGCATGGTGCGGATGCGCCGCGCCGAACACCGTAATCACCCGCGCCAGTGCCGTATCGAAGCCCGCACGCATGTCCAGCGGGTCGACTGCCAGCCACACCTCATCAATGCGGATCACGCGAGCCACTCTCGCAGCCAGGCGGCGCATTGTGCTGCCTCTGATGTCGGCCAGCTAACCGTTATCGACTGGTCAGCGCGGCGTACTTCGACGCGGATCTTAGCCGGGCGTACGTTCCTCGTCTCCAGCGCAACAGGTACGAATGCGGGTGCCGCTGGCGAGGGCACCGACGCGTCGCTGCGTGCGACCAGCACGCGCTCTTTTACTTCTGCCTGTTCCACCCACCGTCGGAGCCGATTCGCGTTCAGCTTGTGGTGCAACGCGATGGCCGCAAGCGACACCCCGGGCCCGTGGCAGGCTGCCACCACCTGGGCTTTGAACTCGACGCTATAGCGACGGCGTCGACGCCGGCCAGGCGGGCTTTCTTCTTCGATAGTGTTCACGTGTCCATATTTAAGTGGACACGATGCTCCCAAGACCTTCAATGCAACTCAAGACGGGATGACCGGGCGCTTACCATATTGCCGCACACACGAGCATTCAACTAACGGTCTGGCTCATTCGCATACACACCCGGCTTCGCCAACAATCAGTCGACAGGAAGGGGGCACCGGTCATAGGGTTCATGTAACGAAGGACGTGGCTCGTGGAGACCGGACTGTGAAGCCTCTTTCCGCTTATCTCACGAGTTGCCTTTTGTTGCACACGTGCGATAGGGGAGCGTCCCGTCCGCGATTCACCGGCGTTTGATCAATGGGGTGCAGATATAAATAAACAGGAGCTCATCGATGCCGTCGCGCCGCAGACGGGTGAAAGCAGGGTCCCGCACCGGTGCTGCCATCGAAGCGATCGTTGAGGCAGTGACGGCCTTGATGCCGTGACAGATGCAGTGATGCGCGGCGATGCGGTGCAGATGATCGGCTTCGAATCGTTTTCGAGAGGAGGCCGTGCCAAACGCTGGTGGCGCAATCCGTGGGCGGGCGATACCGTCACGATCCCAGCGGCAAAAACCATCAGATTTACCGCCGAACGCATTCGAGGACATTGTGAATGCTGTTTGAGCAGTATCTACCTGCACTGCCAGTCAGGCTTCCGGGTCAATGTGCCGCCTGCTTCACCGCATGACCGGGTTGACGAAGCAAAAACTTTCGCTTCGGTTGTCGGTCGTTTGACGCAGCAGCGGACGTAGAGGGGAACAGTCTGGTCCCGTTGCCGCCAGCCTGCCTGCGGTCAGGGACGCGCAAAATCGTCCGGCGTCAGTTCGAGACGCGCTGACGGATGGGCGAGCAGTTTGCGCTCAGCAATCGCCCGGATGCGGCCATACCCATCCCGGAAGGTCTTCATGGTCCGGGCCTCACTTGCCCCTGGTTCAAGCCAGAAATGCGTCTCCAGTGTCGCGATCGTGATCACGCATTCGACCGTGTTGTTCTGGCCTACGAGGCCAAACGCCACTCCGCGGCGGTTGGCGAGCACTTGTGGTGTAACTTCAACGTTTTCCATGGGCGTTCAGAGGGCAACGCTATCGGACGCGTCGACAGGATTTTTGCACACGCGATGCAGTTTGAGTATCGGGCTGTTCGTGGGCGTCAGTGCTGCGAGGCGTTGGCCGACCTCGGGCGTGAATCCTGATCGGTCTCACCAGTCGACGCGGTGCTTTTCCTCGGTTTCGCGGTGACGCTGTTCATCGGGCGTGTGCAGGTAGGGGTTCGTGCTCGTCAGTGAGGCGTGGCGAAGATTGTCGCGCACCGTACGCAGATCGGTGCCGCCGTCGGCCATGTGGGAGCCTGCGGTGTGGCGCAACCAGTGTGCGGAGGCGTGATCGAGCAGATCGGCCTGTCCCGTGAACCCGTCGCCGCGCAGCCTGAGCCGCCCGGCGGCGCCGGCAAAGATGCCCTTGACGATCGTGTGCAGTGCGGCGCGCGTGAGCGGCTTCATCGATTTGCCCAGCGGCAGCACGAGCGGCGTGTCCTCATGCCGGGAGGGCAGGGCGGGCAGGCCGCGTTCGCGCCGGTAGCGCCCGAGCTCGACCATCATTTCCGCGGAGGCTGGCACGAGCCCCTCCTTGTCGCCCTTGCCGAGCACCTCGAGCCACCAGCGCTCGTGACCATCCGCGTCGCGCCGGCAGAAGAAGCATCCCATTGTGTTGCCGCTGACCTCGGAGATGCGCAGACCGCCGAGATAGAACAGTGTGAATAGCCAGCGTGCGCGCAGGTAGCGCTCCCGCTCGCGCGGCGTGTCCTTCGGCAGACTGTCGATATGGAGCTTCACTTCCTGCCACAACTCGCGGTCGAGATAGCGCGTGACGCGCGGTTTGGTGCGGCGGGTGCGCTGGCGGGACAGCGACAGTGGGTTGCCAGCCAGATAGCCTGCCTCGACCAGCCACGCAAACAGCGCGTTGATGATCACCATAGCCTGACGCTGGCTGCTCGCGGCCAGTTCACCGTAGAACGGACGCCACCGCGGGTCATGACGCGGGAATTTGCGGCCGCCTTCGGCGACCCAGCGTGAGCGCGGCTGCGGGTCCTTCAGGAATTCGCGAAACAGTTGAAGGTCCTCGTGCGTGAGCGAGGACAGCGGCTTGCCGAGCTGGACGATCGCCCACAGCAGCAGTCGTTCTGCTTCCTTGCGGTAGTTCTCGAAGGTGGTCTGCTTGTCCGCGACCCGCGCGAGCCACGCGCGTACCGCATTCAGGTCGTCGCTGGCGGCGATCTGCGCGTGTCCGTTCGAGCGGTTGGTGCCCTCGCGGCCGTCGAGATCGGCGGGCAGTTCGAGCACGTCGAGTGGGCGTGGCGCGATCAGGACGGTTTTCATGGGGCCTCGGGCGGGGTGCAGGGTGTCGCGCACGCGATTATCGCACGCCGACGAGATAATTTCAACATTATAGGATTAATGTCAAAATTCAAGGAAGAGGGCGTTAGAAAAGGATCGGTTTACGTAGTAATATTCAAGAAAATCTACCGATGAAGATCCTCATGAGTGACGTCCTGTCCCCCGACGCAGCGCTGGCCGCCGAGATCGAGCGCCTGAAGGCGGCGTTTCCGAAGACGCGCGAGCTGTATCGCGAGGTCTGTGCGCTGATGTTCTTCCGTCACGGCATCACACCGACCGCGAACCGGCTGTACCAGCTCGTCCGGCGCGGCAGCATGGGTACGCCGACCGCCGTGCTCGGCGAGTTCTGGGCGGAACTGCGCGAGAAAAGCCGGGTACGCATTGACCATCCCGACCTGCCCGCCGATCTCGGTGCGGCTGCCGGCGAACTGGTCGCCACCCTCTGGTCGCGCGCTACCGCGTCAGCCGAAGCGGCGCTCGACGCGCTGCGCGCCGAACTCGAGGCGCAGCGGGCCGAGGCGCAGCAGGCAGTCGTCGCCGCCCGGGACGAACTGGGTCGCACCGAGACCGCACTCGAGCAGCGCACCACCGCGCTGCTGGCCGCGCAGGTTGAGATCCGCGAACTGGACAGGGCGCAGGCGGAATGCCACGCGCAGCGGCAGGCGCTGGAGGCGGAACTGGCGCGGATCGGGGCGAGGCTGGCCGCGCGCGACCGCGAGCTGGTGGAGGTCAGGGAAGGGTTTTCGCGCGATCTGGCAAAGCAGCGGGAAGCGGCCGAACGCGCGGAGGAGCGGCTTCGTGCATCCGAGAAACGCGCCCTGCTGGAGATTGACCGCGAGCGAAATACCGCAACGAACCTGCAGAAGGAGCTCGACGACGCCACACGCCGGGCGGACCGGAAGGATGCCGACCACCGCCGTGCATTGGAAACCATGCAGGCGCAACTGGGCGACGCGCGGCATCAGGCGGGCGTGCTGCAGGGGCGGCTGGATGCTGTTCAGGCGGAGAACCTGCGGTTGCAGGCGGAGATGATGACGCTGCGGGAAGCGGAAACGCGTGCGCGGGAAGCCAGGCAGTCGGGTGTCCCTGCTGCAGTCCGCAAGACATCACGTTCCACCCGTTCGTCGCGCGCCGTGCCGACCGCCACACCAGCAACGCGTCGCAAAAAAGCGGTATAAACGCAAAGGTACTTGCCACCAGGGAAATGGGCTGCATGGCTGATATCTACCTGCTCGCCGGACTGACGCTTCCACAGGGCGTCGCGCCAGAGTCCCTGCCCGCGACCGTGACGCGCTTCATGGCGGATTGCTGGCCAGGCATGAGTCGCACGCAGATGATCGCCCGCGCGAAACGGCGGGGGCTGTGCCTGTCGTTCCGCGCAACGGCACCGTGTCCGTCCGGCGAAACCGGCGTGTTCGAGCTGCGCTTCAACGATGGGGCAGTGGGATGCCTAATGCTGGCACGGCTACAGCGGGTCGGAGGCAGGAGCGGCAAACGTCGACAGACCAGGCGGACTGAGGTATCCCGACCGCCGCCACGCGATCCCAGGCAGACCAGGTTGTTCTGACGGGACCGGTTGCCGCGTAATGCGCCGCTCGCTATGCTCGCAGCCTTCAACGGATCGGGAGTGATGAAGTGCGGCGCGTGACGGTCAGAAAATCATCGGTTCATGGGCGAGGTGTCTTCGCGCTACAGGCGATTCCAGCCGGCCAGCGGATCTTCGAATATCGCGGGGAGGTGACATCGTGGCGACGCGCCTCTGCCCGGTACCGGCGATCCGGAGTGCCCGGCCACACATTCATTTTCGGACTGGCTGACGGGCGCGTGATCGACGGCAGCGTTGGGGGCAACAGCGCCCGCTGGCTGAACCACTCCTGCCGTCCAAACAAACTGCGAGGCGATCGAGGACGAGCGGGGGCGGGTTTTCATCGAGACGCTCAAAGACTTGATGCCGGGCGAGGAGCTTTGTATCGCCTATGGACTCACTATCGATGACGCGATTACTCCCGAACTGATCGCTGACTATGCGTGTCGCTGTGGGGCGAAACGGTGTACTGGTTCGATGCTGGCCTCGGCAAACGGATAACAAGCGCGTCGTGACAGACGCCATCCGGTTACTCTGTCGAATCGGATTGGCGCCGGGAGATCCATGCGATGACTCGTCGCGCGCACCTGTTGCTTGGGGCGACGCGCGAAAGCACCGCATCGTGGGGCGGCAACCGCATCCTTTAAGCCGGTCGAGCAGTTACGCCACGTCGGCGTCAATCTCAAACAGGTGGCGCAGCTGTCGCATATCGATGCCGTCCACCACGCCGAGTTGGCCGCCACACTTATTGAACTGCGCGGCCTTCTCGCGCTGTTCGGCATTGCGCTCGGTTTCAACGTCGCAGTCATCGTTCTTCATTCACGCCTGGCAATTGCTGGTAGCCTGGTACGGGAGCCCCGTCCGCGAATTAGCGTTGCGAGCTGCGATTCACCGTGGTAGAAGCACCGCACGAACGCGCCCGTTTGCGGCACGAAGAACACGACAGGAGTATGCGGTGAAACGAACCGCCGAAAATCAGCGGAAGGTAGTCGCGGTACGCGTCAACCCACAGATCGAGCAAAGGTTGCGGCTATTGGCAGAATTAACGGGACGCAGGCAATCGTTTTTCCTGCAGCAGATGATCGAGGGCGGCATCGGCGCAATGGAGGATGTCTGGCTGTCACCGGATGTTCTCTCGCGGGTCCGGAGCGGCACGATGCCGTCGCGGCAACAGGCGAGCGACGCGATTTCAGACCTCTTTGCCAGCTCAATGCCAAACGAGGCGAACCGATAAAGAGTAGCGCTTTGCGCCGAAAATGGTGGTAATAAGCTGCCAGGACGCGCAACTGTTCTGAGCACACACCGAGCGACGCTCCCGGCTGCGTGCCGTCATGTGTATCAGGGGCTGGCCGACCGACATCCCGTGCGGGAAAGCGGATGCGCATCGGTCGACAGTAAAATAGTCGGCTCGCCGGACCGGGACAGGATCCCGGCGGTACGTGCCAAAACACCGCCGTGAGTTGCCGCGGTGGCGTCGAGAATCCGGCGCACGGCGCGAAGACGACCAAGGGAGCGTAACCAACGCATGAGCAACGATCCAACGCCGATGCCGCAGCAATTTTCGCTGTTTAGCGATGAGCCGCACCATGACGCGGACGATGATGTCGGCGAGACGTCGGTGCCGGGCAAATACAGCAATTTCGTCGTCTACGTGGATGAGAGTGGTGATCACGGCATGCAGACACTGGATGCCAACTATCCGGTGTTCGTGCTGGCTTTCTGTGTGTTCTACAAGCGGCACTACAGCGAAAAGGTCGTGCCGGCGCTACACAAGTTCAAGTTCAACCACTTCGGTCACGACCTGGTGGTCCTCCACGAACATGAAATCCGGAAGGAGAAAGGAGATTTTCGTTTCTTCGTCAATCGCGAGCACAAGCAGCAGTTCATCTCTGAGCTGACCGGCATCATTGAGCTCAGCAACTTCATCCTGATCAGTTGCGTCATTGACAAGACCCGGCTTCGTGAGCGCGGCGACTTGGACAACAACCCCTACCATCTTGCGCTCGGGTTCTGTCTCGAAACGCTCTACGAATTTCTTCAGGAAAAGAATCAGGATGGCGCACTGACGCACGTGGTCGTCGAATGCCGCGGCAAGAAGGAGGATAACGAGCTCGAGCTTGAGTTTCGTCGCATCTGTGACGGGGCCAACCGACTGGGCATCTCCCTGCCGTTCGACGTCATCTTTGCTGACAAGAAGGTAGATTCGCCCGGGCTGCAACTCGCTGACCTCGTGGCCCGGCCGGTCGGGATGAGTGTTATTCGCCCGGGGCAGGAGAACCGCGCATTCGAGGCGCTGAAACGAAAATTCTATTGCAGCGGCGGGCGCGAACGTCTGGGAGAAGGCTACGAGGACTGGGGACTGAAGATTTTCCCGGCGCGAGAAAGCGAAAAGCCCCGGTGAGACTCACCGAGGCTTTGACGCCGACCGGGAACTCCCAGTCCACTTGGCCACTATTATGGGGGCGACAGACACTGCTGACAAGACTTTTGTACGCCAGCCGAAGCGCAGCATTCCGTGTTTTTTTAAGAGCATTCTTAATAGCCCGCGCTGGTCGATCGAACAACGAGCCCTATTGGGGCGCGGAGCGTTCCCGTTCGGTCACCAGGCTTAAGCCTACGCTGCTGCTAGTTTCACTTCCGAAACGAAGCAACTTTCACTTCCTCGCACGGGATTAGACGGGCGCAAACAGCGTGTCCAGAAAACTGTCCAATTTCCTGTTGGCGGACTACAATGACTTCAAACTCCAATGGAAATCACCATGCAGCCCCTAGGCACCTGGAAAAACGCACCGCTGGCCTATGTTGTTGCCGAGGTCCGGTTCGGCAATATCTTGTCGCTCGACGCCGTGGCCGCCCGTTTTCAGGACCTCATCACGGCCACATACCCGAGACTGATCAAGGGTCAGGCCGTAGCTTTGAGTTTTGGCGAACAGGGCGTGAGCACGCAAGTCGTGCCCCGCTATCAGTTCCTCTCCGAGGACGGTCGCTCCTGTGTGGTGCTCACGAACGATACGATTTCCGTCCATGCGACTTCCTATATTGACTCCGCCTACTTCGCCAATGGTCTGGCGGTAGTTTGGGACGCATGGCTACTCGCAAGGCCGAAGACATTTGTTGAACGGCTCGGCTTGCGCTACTGGGATATAGTGCTGCCCGAGGGCGGTCTTCCTGTAGGCGGATTTTTTGCGCCACCCTTGTCGGCCGTAGAGACACTGTGGGCGGGGAAGCAGTTGGCGAGACATACGCACGAACTGGTATATAGCGTTGACGGCCCCATCCAGCACACCGCGATCGCACGATTGGGGACGGTTCCGGCAGTGCATCCTCATCCGCCGAACTTCGTTGTTGTACCCGAACTTCTGCCTTCGAAGCGTCTGCAACGTGCAGTCAAATTCGCACGCGAAAGTTCGGACGCGACGGTCGGGTTCGTCGATGTCGACGCTTCTGCCGACATCGCGCGCGTGCTGGATGTCGCTTCGTTCGTCGACTGCGCGAAAGGCCTGCACGAATCACAGTCCAGTGTCTTCAAGTCAATTACCAGTCTCGATGGTCAGGCCATCTGGAAGGACGGGAATCCCAATGCTTAACGCTAACTATCAGGATGTCGTGCGCGCCCAGTTGATGAGACGACTGCCATTTGGTCGCGCTGAAGTCGCCACGGGCGGGATTGTCTCGATGTTCTCGGGACCCGTTGGGGCTTCGCGGATCACCATCATTGCTGGCGGCTACAGCTGCACGCTCGAGCGAGGCGAGCACAAGACTGTGGTTCTCGACGCTGATGATCAGGCGCTGATCCGCTTCGTCAGTGGTCAGATGGACTTTATAGAGCCCGTGGGCAAGGTCGTCCCGCGGACTGCCGTGTCCGTTTCTCTGCGTGACCGGCTCACCCGGGTCAAGGCGGGATTCGGCTTCTCCAGCAAGGAAATGGCCGCGGTGCTGAGGTGCTCCCGGGCCGCGCTGTATAACTGGCTCGCCGAGAACCACCAGGGCCAGGTACGCGACGACACGCTCGTGCGTCTGGCCGTCCTCGAAACGCTCGCCGACCGGTGGAACGGGTTCGGCGTCGGCAATCTCGCGGCGCATCTGCACACGGCAGTCGTCGAACATGCGGACGGACAGAAGAGCGACCTGTACTCGCTGCTGACGCAGGACGAACTTGATGAGCCCCGTATCAACGAGGCGCTGTCCGCGATCGCCAACCTCAACCGCCAGCAGGTCGCCGAATCCCGGCGCGTGGATGACCTGATGGCGCGCGGCTTCGGCGTCTAAGGGGCCGCGCATTGGGCGACAAGTCAGCGGCTTCCGTTGGTACAACCGTGTCAGACATGGGATGGCGGCAGGGGGCCATCGCACATCCCGACTGCCACGGCTTTTTTCATGACCAGTTGAGAGCTTGCGGACGCGACGATCTCGCGGATGTGCTGGTAGCCGAGCAGATGTGCGTCATTGCGGTCAGTCAGACCTGCGACATCGTCCAGTTCAGGGACGACGCAGAGCCCTACGTCGAGTTTTTGCTTGCCCGCATCGCGGACGGTCCACCGAACGCCGCAGACACGAACCTGAAAAGCTTCCGGACTTTCGCGGCCCCACTTGAAAGTGTCGACCGGCATGTTTCCGTCAAGCCTTGGAACCGCTTTCTGGTGAGGCGCGAACTGGTGGCACAGATTTCGCCGTCGACGGAACTTACACTTGCGACGACGCGCGTCCGTGACCTTCTGGACTGGCTGATGACGCGCTACGTGCGTGCGGCGCTACCGGACGAATTCAATCGACGCCTTGGCACCATGAAGGCCGAGGACAAGATTCGCAAACTGTTGGCACAACTGCCAGCAGTCACCGAGGTGTTCATTGCCTTGCGGCCGCGCCACGATGAACTTCCGGCCGACCAGCCATACACGTGCGACGTGTCTCTGCTTTGTCGTGAGGCGGCGTTCAGTGACGCGCCGCTTCGCGAGAAAATGCAGCCGCTGCTGGATGAGTTCGAAGCGCTTCTCGAAGGCATCGACGGCATTGAGACCGAAGCGGTTCGCCTTCTCGGTGAGCACCAGTTTTCGCGCCACCATATGCGCGTCTATCACCGATGGCAGTTCGATGACGTCTCATATGCAGCGGACACGCGGGCTGACAAGCAGGGGTTAGCCGGATCGGGACACGAATACCGGCAGGAGCTTGGCCGCAGCAATCCCACGACTTTAATCTTCCAGCCCGGTCCAGCGCGGAACGCATTAAATCTGTCACTGCGCATCGCAACCCCAAGAACTGCGTCCATGGCATTGATTTAATGCAGGAAGCCGTGGCCGGGAACCCGCGCACGGGGGGTGACGACATGAACGGACGCGGGTTGACATGGGCCAGTTACGCACCAAAAAGCAGCCATAGCGATAAGGCCAATTATCTGAATAGCTTGGTCTGCCGTGCATCCGTAACTCTGTTTTTCAGCGTGAGACAAGCCTCGCGAACGGCCGTTGTCGGAGAGAGCGAATGCCTCTTGTCGACCCATCTGCGCCGTTCGACTGCGCAAGGCCGAAAGGCTGGTTCTGAACGAATTTGAGACATTCGCTCAAGAGCTCTTGTTATTGCTGCGGCTGTATCAAGCATTCCGTTTGTGGAAAGTGGTTTTTTCCTTCGACACCGGCTGAAATCCTCGGGAATTTCTTGGCTCGCCATGTCGCCTGGGGTTTTGGGCGCGGCGCCGCTTATTCGACGTATGGCCAGGTACGGGCGCCTGCGGCACATTCAGCGTCACGCACGGCATCACCCTCTATACAAGGACCAGCATCTTCTCGCATATCCGCAAGCGGACTGCCCTGTTTTGAAAGTCGGCGTAGCAGGCCGCCAGATCCCTGATGTCCTGGCCGGACAGCCTGGCGGACAGGGGGTCTCCATGATCGCGCGCGATCGCTGGCCGGCCTTGCCTCGGTCTCAAGTGCGCCTTGCTGATGGCTGGTACAGCACATCCGAGTTAGGCGGTAGGCAGGCACAGGCATGGCATTGGCAACCGTTCCGCAAAATCCGGAATCCCGCTTGCCAGGTCCGAATCGCGACAGCTATGCCGACCTCCGCCCTTCATTTTCACTGCCCATTCGGGGTTGCTGCCACCCACGAGCCCGGCCAGACAAGGTCACTCTCTACCCAAGATTGGAAGCACGAGCTTAGAACGGCTTGGTCGGCAGATACTTCCCGTCGAGTGTGATAACTGCGCGATGACCACCCTCGGGATCCGGCACCTTCTGGATGTCCAGCTTGAAGTTGATGGCGCTGATAATGCCGTCGCCAAATTTCTCGTGAACCAGAGCCTTCAGGGTCGAGCCGTAGATCTGCACGATCTCATAGAAACGGTAGATGGTGGGATCGGTCGGAACGCCACCTGGAATACTGCCGCGCACAGGAATCGTCTGGAGCTGGAGCGCGGCGTCTTCACCAAGCTCCAGCTTGTCAGCTATCTTTTTGGCTGCCTCGGCAGGAAGCGGGTGTTGGCCGAGCAGGGCTGCGGTCACGAAAGCCAGCGTCAGACCGGTGCCTTCATTGATCTCTTCAAAGGTCAAGCCTTTGTGAATCTTCGCGTCGATGACGGCGTGGGTGAGGGCCTGGCGGTTTGCCTGGCTGTATTGTGATTGGGGCATTTCAATCTCCTTTGGGAGTGGGGAATGACTCAGGCAGTTACGCTGAGTCGAGGCGGGTTCGCGGAGACAAGGGGGTTCTCTGCAAGCGATACGAAGCGATTAGCGATGCCATCCAGTGCATCGATGGAGCCAGTCTTGATGCCGTACACCCATCCGTGCAGGCCCAGCCGGCCTTGTTCGACGGCGAGTGCTACCGACGGGTGTGTCCTGAGGTTGGCGAGTTGCGCTATGACGTTCTCGCGGACCATGGAATCGACGCGTGCGCGGTCGGATGTGTGCTGCCGAGCTTCATTCACCGCTTTCGCGGCATCGGCATGACGCAACCAACCCGCCACCGCAGGCATACGGTCCAGGCACTTGCATGTTGCGACGGCAGTCATCGCACCACAGTCGGAGTGTCCACAGATGACGACGTCAGTTACGTTCAGGCCTGCGACCGCGTATTCGATGCTGGCTGACACGCCACCAGGCTGCACGCCGTAAGCCGGAACTATGTTGCCGGCGTTGCGAATGACGAACAACTCGCCTGGCTCTTGCTGTGTCAGCAGCTCCGGCACTACACGGCTGTCTGAGCAAGCGATGAACAGCGTTCGCGGATTCTGAGTGGTTGCAAGCTGCTTAAACAACTCCGTGCGCTTGGGAAACTCTTCGCGCTGGAACTTCAGGAAGCCTTCGATCAGGTCTTGCATGATGTCGCCCGATTGGTTGTGTGGGAACTCGATGTGCAAAATGGATGATCTGAGCTCTATCGGTTCTGGTCGCGTAGATGCCAATCACCGTGAGCAGCCCCAACGAGTTGCTCACGCCGAACAGCGCACCCGCACGCCAAGGCGCGACAGCGCCTCACCCAACTCGCCCGAACCGAACACGGCCGCGCTTTGCCGCAGGTCTTCCCATGCGAAGACATCGTCGTTGACGATCAGGCGGTCATCGAACCGCGTGCAGGTCTCTCGTTCGCGTGAGCGGTATGCGCAATCGGGGCTGGCCGGTATCGGACGCGACAAGCTAACCGGCTCTCAACTTACTGCCATCGAGTTGGCCACGAAAATATGCCTGCGCTTTATGCTCAGATCGTGCACCCCCGACATCCATGACCGGGGGGCGCCTGGGCTGGGAATGCGTCAGACCGACTTACCTTCTAGCATCTTTACCGTATCGTCTGTGGTCCAGACCCCATCGGCGATGAAGCGGTAATTGACCAGCGCAGCGCCATAGCCATCGCCTTCCGGCAGCTTCGGCCCCGCTACGGCATCACGCACGACTGCCACCTCGAAGCCATTCTCGAGCAGATCGCGCAGATGCGACTCCACGCACAGGTTGGCCAGCATGCCTGCCAGAATGACCTGCTCCACGCGCTGCTTGCCCAGTTGGAGCTTCAGGTCGTTGACCTGGGGGCCATAGAGCTTGTGCGGCGAGCAGATGATTGTCTTGCCATCCTCGATGTACGGTTTGAACTCCGGAAGGAAGTCCGAGCCTGACCCGCGGAAGCCTTCAAGCGAGAGCGCACTCGGACGGTCGAACAGGCCGAGGTTGTGCTGGAATATCTCCGCCCCACCCTGGAACTGCCACCGATGGTCCTGCGGATAGTAGTAATGGGGGGAAATCGCTATCGTAATTCCGGCATTCTTGGACGCCTGAAACAGTCGCACCAGGTTCGGCACCATATTCTGTTCGGTCACGCTTTCGCCCACCACCGGCCACGCCTTGCCCTTCGGGCTCATGAAGTCAATCTGCGGATCGATCACGACGAACGCAGTACGCGTGAGGTCAAGCTTCATGCCCGTCTTGGGCAGTGCCGGTTTGGCCGGATCCGCGTACTTGGCACCGCCACCGGCGGGCGCTGAGTTGGCCAGCGAGGGCAGTTGCGTGGAGGCCACTACCGCGGCGGCAGCCATGCCCTTGAAGAAGGTGCGGCGGCCATGAAATTTTGGGGTTTCACACATAGTAATTCTCCGGTTGGCTGCGCGGGAACGCTAGCAGGTGCGGCAGACGCACTGTCACGGGTCCAAAGCGCACGTTCGCTAAAGCAACTTCCAGAATCGGGAATAGACGGAGTGATCGTCACAGCCGCCAGGTTTCATCACCGCCTGGAAAGCTCACTGCGGCTACCCGAACGCCTTGTCAGACGAGCCGGGCGATGCAGGACGCAACGTTTGCGGGGTTCCAGTTGTTGATCGTCCCCACGAGGCAGGTGACGATCGGCAGCTCCTGCTAGCTGTATTGGGTGTGCACGCGTTCTCGCGAATGGGCCCTTCGATCGTGATCTTCTGAAATAGCGGGCCGAACTCCATGCGCTTCGTGGACAGTTCTCGGTACTGCTGAGCGTAGGTAGGAAGTTGAGTCATGAGGTCTCCTGGATGAGCTGACTGACGGCGTGTTTCTCGACCATGGCGGTGCGTTCCAGATCGAGTGTCATCGTGGGAACGGGCATGGCGCGCTCGCTCGGATCGGTGTACTACGCCGGTTGCATTGCTGTTGGTAGTTGCTGCGTTGGGTCATTTTGGTTCCTGGGACTGGGGTGGACAACGAACACGCCGCGAGGCTCTCGAGCCAATGCATCGATGCTGACGTGATGCATTGAAATCTAGAAGCAAATGCCTGCCTGCACTAGGGGCCGGGTGCGGATAGTTCTGTTAACCACGACGCACCAATCGCGTTCAGCGAGAGTTCATCAAGAATGAGCCGGCGCATTTGAAGATCCTGTCGTGCGGATGGCTGAGCTCGGTGAGAACGACCCAGCGGCGCCCGCTGGATGCGTTGCCGCGACATTGGTGAAGCACCTGCAACATCGAATTGCACGTGATGCATATCGCACCGCGAGGAGACCATGGCTAGACTGATCGCGTCTCCACTCAGGTCTATACCCATGAAGATTGATCCCGCGCCAATACAGCCTAGCTTCGCTGGAGTCACGCGCCGTCAGATGTTGATCATCGGGGCATGCACTGCAGCAGCAGTGGCTTTGCCATTCGCAGCGTCCGCTGCTCCTACTGCGCCGAATGGCGCTGAAACTCCGGAAGGAAATCCACCCATGAGCTATGTCACTACCAAAGACGGGGTCCAGATCTTCTACAAGGATTTGGGTCCCTCCAATGCTACCCCGATCGTCTTCTCGCACGGATGGCCTCTGAGCTCCGACGATTGGGACGCGCAGATGATGTTCTTCCTCTCCAAGGGCTATCGTGTCGTCGCGCACGATCGGCGCGGGCATGGCCGCTCGGCGCAAGTCTGGAACGGCCACGACATGGATCACTACGCCGACGACCTCGCCGCGGTCGTGAACCATCTCGACCTCAAGGGCGCGATCCACGTCGGCCACTCCACCGGCGGCGGCGAGGTCGTGCGCTATCTGGCTCGCCACGGCGAGAAGCGAGCCGCGAAGGCCTGCCTCATTAACGCCGTGCCACCGCTGATGGTCAAGACTGCGTCCAATCCTGGCGGCCTGCCGAAGGACGTGTTCGACGGCCTGCAATTGCAGACGGCTACCAACCGCGCGCAGTTCTACCGCGACATTCCCGCCGGGCCGTTCTACGGCTTCAACCGGCCGGGCGCAAAGCCCCAGGAAGGCATCATCCAGAACTGGTGGCGGCAAGGAATGATGGGGAGTGCAACGGCGCACTATGACGGCGTCGTCGCGTTCTCGCAGACCGACTTCACCGACGACCTGAAGAAGATCGGACTGCCGGTGCTGGTGATGCACGGCGATGACGACCAGATCGTCCCCTACGCCGACTCCGGGCCGCTGTCCGCCAAGCTGCTGAGGAACGGCACGCTGAAGACCTACAAGGGCTTCCCGCACGGCATGCCGACCACGCATGCGGACGTCATCAACGCGGACCTGCTGGCTTTTATCAAGGCCTGATTGGGTCCGAATCAGCCGGGACCGTCGATGGCCGGTCCACCCTTGGGGTGGAGGCCATCGACGCGACGCCCACTCTGGACGTCCAGTCCCCCCTCCTGAAGACGCTCCGCTGAACCCTTCTTCTTGCCCACATTGCCATGACCAAACTCACTTTTGCCAACGGCGCCCCCGTTGTCGACAACTTCAACATCGAGACCGCCGGTGCGCGCGGCCCCGCGCTGTTGCAGGACATCTGGCTGCTTGAGAAGCTCGCCCACTTCGACCGCGAGGTGATCCCCGAGCGGCGCATGCACGCCAAGGGATCCGGCGCATTTGGCCACTTCACGGTGACGCACGACATCACAGCGTTCTCGAAGGCCAGGCTCTTTTCCGGCATCGGCAAGAAGACGGACGTCTTCGTTCGCTTCTCCACGGTGGCCGGCGAGCGCGGCGCGGCGGATGCCGAGCGAGACATCCGCGGCTTCGCGGTGAAGTTCTATACCGAGGAAGGCAATTGGGACCTGGTGGGCAACAACACGCCCGTGTTCTTCCTGCGTGACCCGCTGCGATTTCCCGACCTGAACCACGCCGTCAAGCGCGACCCGCGCAGCAACCTGCGCAGCGCCCAGAACAACTGGGACTTCTGGACGCTGCTACCCGAGGCGCTGCATCAGGTAACCATCGTGATGAGCGATCGCGGCCTGCCCGATGGCTATCGCCACATGCACGGTTTCGGCAGTCACACGTTTAGCCTCATCAACGAGGACAACGAGCGGCACTGGGTGAAGTTTCACCTGCGCAGCCGGCAAGGCATCCGTAACCTCACCGACGCACAGGCCGCCGCGATCGTCGCCAACGACCGCGAGAGCGCGCAGCGCGACCTGCTCGAGGCGATCGATGGCGGAGACTTCCCGCGCTGGACGTTGTGCATCCAGGTGATGACCGAGCAGCAGGCGCAGGTCTGCCCGTTCAATCCCTTCGACCTCACCAAGGTCTGGCCGCACGGCGACTACCCACTCATCGAGGTGGGTGCGCTGGAGCTCAACCGCAACCCCGACAACTACTTCGCCGATGTGGAGCAGGCGGCGTTCTCGCCCGCCAACGTCGTGCCGGGCATTGGTTTCTCGCCGGACAAGATGCTGCAGGGGCGGCTCTTCAGCTACGGCGACGCGGTCCGCTACCGTCTGGGCGTGAACGCGCACCAGATCCCGGTGAACGCCCCGCGCTGCCCGATGCACAGCTATCACCGCGACGGCGCGATGCGCGTGGACGGCAACCAGGGCGGGCTGCCCGGCATCGTGCCAAACAGCCGCGGCGAGTGGGCCGACAGCCCGCGGCTGGCGGAGCCGCCGCTGCTGGTCTCGGGGGCAGCCGCGCACTGGGACCATCGCGCGGACGAGGACTACTACTCGCAGCCGGGGGCGCTGTTCCAACTGATGTCGCCCGAGCAGAAGCTGCAGCTCTTCGACAACACGGCGCGCTCGCTCGGCGGCGCGAGCGAGGACGTGCAGCAGCGGCATATCCGCAATTGCACGATGGCCGATCCCGCCTATGGCGCAGGAGTTGCCGAGGCGCTGAAGAACCGCTAGTCAGGCACCGGGCGCGTTGGTGCTGCAAGTTGCCCAACGCGCCCGTGAAAGGCGGGGCAGAGTGCGTACGCTTATGCGCATCAATGAAGAGGTTCACTTGGAGCGATGATCACAATGCTTAAACTGTCCTCCCTTGGCGCGGTGCACACCGCATTCGCCCTCGTGGCCGTTGTCTGCGGCTACGCAATGCTCCTGCGCTTCGGCCAACATACCAACGTCTTACCGCAATCTCCCAACTGACAGATTGTCACGTGCCGAACGCTCCCTTGATCCTCGCCACTTTCGCAGTGGCCGAACTCCAATACGTCTACAGCGCTCGCCGTCCGTTGGATGCACCCGGCGCAAGGAGGCTTTCATGAGTGCCCCGTCCATTGTCCGCTCATCGTCTCCGCTCCCAGCGACGAGTGCCTGTCCGACCTCGCTGCGCTTTGCCGTGCGGTATGGACGAGCCTTCTTAACCCGTACTCACTTGTCCACGACGACCTGGTCTGCCGCGCGGGTGGCGGCGAGACTGTCGGCAAGCTCGCCGACAGTCACAAGACCATCCTGCCGGTAGGCTCGGGGCGTCGCACGTGCAGACGCTGGAGCTCGTTGCCACGCCGGAGCCCGGCCGCCTGCAGGCCGTATCGGCGGGCGAATTCGGTGGGGGTGGCCCAGTCCAGCGCAGAGTGGGGTCGACTCTCGTTGTTGTGGGTCCGCCAGGCAGAGATCCTGGCCCTAGCGTCGCACACTCGTGGCGCAGCCGGTCGTTGAAGTCGCGTTGTCAGTCGTCCTGCCAAGTCTATTGACCCGGCAGGGGCACCAATGGCGCCGAGGCGGCCTGTCGATCATCACGCGTTGGTGAAAAAGTACCCGCGCATTGAAGGTCCAGCGCCCGGATCGCTGCTGTCATATGATCGACGAACACGCGGATACGCGACGGCAGATGCTGACGACTCAAGTAGCAGATGTAGTGACCCCGGTCATTGGGTGCGTACTGTGACATGGAGTGAACCAATTTCCCCTCGCGCAGCAGATCGCAGATCAGGTACCCTCCCAACTGAGCGATGCCTTTGCCTTTGAGGACGGCCTCCAGCACTAGCCCGACATCGTTGAACATGAGGCGCGATGGCGGAGTCAGCTTGCGCGATCCCCCTTCCACCTTGAACTCCCATTCGTCGACGCGGCCCGACGGCAGACGGACGTTGATGCAGTCGTGCTGCATCACCGCGTCCGGCGACTCGGGCATACCGCGCCTTACGGCATACTCGGGCGAGGCGCATACCAAAGTCTGCATCGGGACGATCTGTTTTGCGACGATCCGGCTGTCGGCCAGGCGCCCGTTGAGAAACGAGACGTCGATGCGGTCTGACGTGAAGTCGCTCGCGACGCAGCTTAGGTGAAGCTCGATCTCGATGTCGGGGTACTTCTCCTGGAAGCCCCACAACAGCGGTGCAACCACTTTGCGGCCGAAGCCCACGGGAGCGGAGACCCGCAGGCGTCCTCGCGGCGGACCGTCGCGCAGATCGCGCATGTCTTCCATCGCCTCTTTGATGAGAGCGACGCTCGGCTGGCAGCGGGCATGGAAGATCTCGCCTTCGCGCGTGAGCGAAATGCTGCGCGTCGTCCGACTCAACAGACGCAAGCCGACCTGCGCCTCCAGTTTCTGGATGACGCGGCTGACCGCGGAACGAGTGATCCCGAGCCGGTCAGCAGCCTTGCAAAAGCCGCCTTCGGCCACAACGGTGATGAAGGCGACGACTCCGGGATAGCTCGTCGCGAAACTCGATGCAAGCGCGTCCGAGTTGTCCGCAGCGGCAGTCCCCAAAAGAGGGGACTGCATGGCGAAGCAGGACTGAGCCTTGTAGCGATCGAGCCAGTCCTCGAACCGGATCGCGCCGATGCGGGGGTTCTCCCCGGGCGTGAGCGTCCGATCCGAGAGGAGGCCACCGAAGTAGCGCGCGTGGATGTCCGGCACGACCTTGCGCGTATCCTGCGTCGCCCGCATGAAGCGCCTGACCAGTTCGTCCAGTGGCATCGCCTCCGGACCGGCGACTTCGACCGTGCCGTTGACCGGCGGCG
Organism: Paraburkholderia lacunae; assembly: GCF_003353175.1. Taxonomy (GTDB): domain Bacteria; phylum Pseudomonadota; class Gammaproteobacteria; order Burkholderiales; family Burkholderiaceae; genus Paraburkholderia; species Paraburkholderia lacunae. Next base: position 48,765 of record NZ_QHKS01000039.1, read on the forward strand.
CGACTGCGACCTCGGCAAGCGCCGCTGCCACGTCCGCTGACGCGATCGGCTGGATCAGCGCCGGCGACAAGCGAATCTCCTTGCCTAAGGTGGCCAACTGGGCAGCCGACTGGGCAATGTCGCCGACAAACTCGTAGAACTGCGTCGCACGCACGATGGTGTATGGAATGCCGGATGCCTTGATGAGGCCCTCCTGCGCGACCTTCGCCCGGAAATAGCCGCAGTCGGTAAGCCGTTCGCTACCAACGATCGACAGGGCCACATGGTGGCGTACGCCGGCGGCAGCGCCCGCAGCCAGCAGGTTGCGGCCCGATGTCTCGAGCAACTCGATGGCCGCCTTGTCTTCCCATACTGGCGCGTTCGCCGCATCGACGACGACCTCGGCGCCGTCGAGCGCTTTGGCCAAACCCTCGCGGGTGATGGTGTTGTCGCCGGTGTCAGGGGCGGCTGCGAGCACGTCATGGCCGCGCTTGCGAAGGTCCTCCACAAGCATCGTTCCGATGAGGCCGGTGCACCCGATGACGACAATTTTCATGTTTTCTCTCCGTTTCTCGACCGCAAACCGTTGTCGTCGATGTGTATGGAGATTGCCTGCGCGCTCCGGGGAAGTCCTTGCCTTCACCTTGAATTTCTCTGCAGGAGAGCTTGATTATTCGTCCAAGCGTTGCCCGATCGGGATGAGATGCTCTCACCTCCGGTTGCAGTATCATCCATGGACGGAATTCGCCAGTTGCCCCCCTGGGAGCCGAATCGGCCACGGGATGTCAAGTGAAGTTCGAGTTTGGAGACTACGTGATCGACCCGGAACGCCGGGAGCTTTCGCATCGCGCGAAAGTCGTACCTGTCGGGCCGCAAGTCTTCGATCTGCTCCTGCATCTTGTCAGGAACCGCGACCGTGTCGTCAGCAAGGACGACCTGCTGCAGGCGGTATGGCGCGGCCGAATCGTCTCGGAATCGACGATCACCAGTCACATCAATGCGGTCCGCAAGGCCATCGGCGACACCGGCGGGGAACAGCGCTTGGTCAGGACTGTCGCCCGCAAGGGTTTCCGCTTCGTCGGCGAGATCGGCGAACACATCTCCAGAGAATTGAGGGAGCCGCCGTCCGCGCTCCTCCTTCCGGGTAAACCCTCTATTACCGTATTGCCCTTCCAGAACCTGAGCGGCGATCCCGAGCAGGAGTATTTCGCCGACGGCGTGGTGGAGGACATCATCGCTGCGCTATCGCGCATACGCTGGCTGTTCGTCATCGCGAGCGACTCGAGCTTCACCTACAAGGGCCGCGCAGTCGAGGTGAAGGACGTCGGCCGCGAGCTTGGCGTGCGCTACGTGCTGGAAGGTAGCGTGCGCAAGACTGGCAACAAGGTGCGCATCACAGGGCAGCTCATCGATGCCAGGATCGGGGCACATCTCTGGGCGGAGCGCTTCGAAGGCACGCTGGACGACATCTTCGAACTGCAGGACCAGGTTGCGGAAAGCGTCGTCGGCGCCATCGCGCCGCAGCTCGAGCGGGCGGAAATCGAGCGTGCCAAGCGCAAGCCGACGGAGAACCTGTGCGCCTACGACTATTACCTTCGCGGCGCCGCGCACTTGCACAGCGGAACGCGCGAATCAATCGAGGCGGCGCTGCCCTTGTTCTACAAGACCACCGAGCTCGATCCGGATTTCGCATCGGCCTATGGCATGGCGGCCTGGTGTTATTTCTGGCGCAAGATGAATGGCTGGATGACCGATCCGCCCCGGGAGATTGCCGAGGGCACTCGCCTGGCGCGACTGGCGGTGGAGCTTGGCCGGGACGATGCTGTGGCGCTCACGAGAGGAGCTCATGCACTCGGGCATCTCACCGGCGACCTCGACGGCGGTATCGCGCTGTTCGACAGAGCTTTGCTGCTCAATCCGAACCACGCCCCTGCATGGTCCCTGTGTGGGTCCCTGCGCGCTTGTCGCGGTGAAACAGACGCTGCGATTAAGTATTTGGCTCGTGCCATTCGCTTGAGTCCATTGGATCCAGAAATGTTCAGGATGCAGGCTGGGATGGCGCTGGCACATTTCTTTGCAGGACGCTTCGACTCCGCTTCGGATTGGGCCGAAAGGGCCAAATGGAATCTACCAAGTTTCCTTGTCCCGGTCGCCGTTCTGGCGGCGAGTCATGCGCGCGCTGGACGCATGGACAAAGCGAAGGAGGCGATGCAGCGCCTGCGCACGCTCGATCCGTCACTCCGCGTCTCCAATCTCAAGGACTGGCTTCCGATCCGTCGCCCAGAAGACCTGACCCAGTTTGCGGAGGGGCTGCGGCTGGCCGGATTGCCCGAGTGACTACGGCACGATTGCTCCTCGTCGATGGCGCATACCGTGCCGAGCAGAGCGTGCTCTCGAACGGCCGCACCGATCGCATGGATGAGACCGCGAAGGCCTACCCTGTCGAGCGGTGTGCCGCCTGGTGCGACCGGTGCTGCGATCATGCAGACCCATGGATGAGCGTCGGATCGGATCGATGCCTTTCGACCCGCGAGCCACCGCCAGGCCGCGGGTGTCCATGCCTGACTTGTTAACGGCCATTCGCAGCATGCAGCGCAATGTCTCCAACTGGCCCAGACTGTGTCAAAACGGCTGGCCACTGGGAATTGACGAAACCTGTCTCGGCGCAGGTCGCGGCTTTTCGATTGCGGCAACCCGAACGTCAAATCACAGCCGAACACATCGCAAAGGC
>NZ_QHKS01000004.1 GCF_003353175.1 Paraburkholderia lacunae
ATTTCCGACCGTCGAAGATCTGGGAAATCCTGCGCGAGATGCTGACGAGCTGGGACATGATGAAACGGCGCCTGCGCGAAGGCGTCGAATTCTTCCGCTTCCTGCGCGCCCACCAAGCGTGATGGAGAGCGTCTCCGGTGGCCGCGCACAGGCGCATGGGCAACCGCAGCGCCGGCTGATCATCACGGCTGACGACTTCGGTCTGCATCCGCGCGTCAACGAAGCGGTCGAGCTAGCTTGCCGGCACGGCGTGCTGACCGCGGCAAGCCTGATGGTCGGCGCGCCCGCCATCCAGGACGCCGTCCAGCGGGCGCGGAGTCTGCCGGGCCTGCGGGTCGGCCTGCATCTGGTGCTGGCCGACGGCGCGGCAACGCTGCCGCGCGCGATGATCCCGGCACTGGTCGACGCCCAGGGGATGTTCGGCGACAACATGGTGCGCGACGGCTTCCGCTTCTTCTTTCTGCCACACGTGCGCGCGCAACTCGCGATGGAAATTCGAGCCCAATTCGATGCCTTCGCCCGAACGGGTTTGGCGCTCGATCACGTCAATACGCACAAGCACTTTCATATGCACCCGACCGTACTCTCGCTGATCCTCGAGATCGGCAAAGAGTACGGCATGCGCGCGATGCGCCTGCCTTGCGAGTCCGATACGCCGCTGTGGCTCCAACCCTGGGTGTCGCATATGCGCGCACGGCTCGACCAGGCCGGCATTGCGCACAACGACTACGTGGTTGGGATCGCCCGCACGGGACAGATGGATGAGAGCACGCTGCTGGAGGCGATCGCGCGCCTGCCTGCCGGCGTCGGCGAAATCTACTGTCACCCCGCCTCGCCCGGAGACGGTGCGCTCACGGCGGGCATGCGGACCTACCGGCATGCGGACGAACTCGCTGCGCTGCTGTCCACGCGTGTCGCGGCGGCGCTCGATGCGGCGGGCGCCGTGCGCGGCGGTTTCGCCGACCTGTCCGCAGACCGCTTTCAAACCGCATGAAGTGGCTCAAATGGGCGGGGCTTCCGATCGGCATCGGCGTACTGCTCGCCCTCGCCTTGCATCGTGGCGTCGGCGACGTGATGCAGGTGATCGGAGGGGCCGGGTTCACCCTGTTATGGCTCGTGCCGTTGCATGCGATTCCGCTAGCGCTCGACGCCCATGCGTGGCGGCTTCTGCTCGACAAGCGGGCGCCGCTCTGGTTTCTCTGGTGGGTCGCAACCGTACGTGAGGCCGTGAGCCGTTTGATGCCGGTTGCGAGCATCGGCGGCGAGATCGTGGGCATCAGGCTGGCGCGATGGCGCGTGCCCGACACCTGTCGCGTGAGCGCATCGATCATTGTCGAGGTACTCGTGACAATGGCCGTTCAGTACGCGTTTTCCGCGCTGGGTATCGTGCTGATCGTCGTGTCGGCGCAGCAGGCCGATGCGTTGCGCAGCATCGGCGTGGCGTTTCTGCTCTCCATTCCGCTGCCGGTCATCGCAATCGTGGTCGCACGCCGTGGCGGTATTTTTCAGGCGATTGAGCGCTGGGCGGCGGGCTTGCTGGGCGACACGCATCCGCTGCTGCGAAGCATCGACGGCAGGCAGCTCGACGTGGAGATCAATGCGCTGATGTCGCGCGGCGGGTTGTTGCTGCGCAGTTTCCTGTGGCAGTTTGCCGGTTACGCGCTGGGCGCGCTCGAGACTTACTGGGCACTGGCGATGCTTGGGCATCCCGTGTCGCTGAGCGGCGCGCTTGCGATCGAGGCGATCACCCAGGCGGTCCGGCATGCGGCATTTTTCATTCCGGCTGGGCTTGGGGTGCAGGATGCCGCGGTTGTGTTGCTCGCGCAGATGTTCGGTGTCGATCGCGACACGGCGCTTTCGCTAGCGTTGGTCAAGCGGATGCGCGAGGTCGTGTTCGGGTGCATTGCGCTTGCCTCGTGGCAACTGGCCGAGGTTGTCCGTTCGCGAGGCGGTGCGGCGCCGAGCCGGGCACGCGGGGCACGTGGGACGGGTGGATCGACGATTCAGTAATCGTCAGGCCAGCCTTCTTCGCCGATCAGCGGCACAAAAAGCACATCACCCAATATCTCTTCATCGAACTGGGTTTCACCGGTGCGCGTCAGCCTGACGAGCCTCTGGCGGTCCCGTCCGACCGGCATGACGATGCGCCCGCCAGGCGCCAACTGATCGCGCCATGATTGCGGAACTTGCGGACCCCACGCCCCGGCAATGACCGCGTCGAACGGCGCGCGCTCAGGCAAACCCAGCGTGCCGTCGGCATAGTGCACGTCGACGTTGTCATAGCCCAGTTCTGCCAGCACGACGCGTGCGCGCGCGGCGAGCGAGAAATGACGTTCGACGCTATCCACGTGAGCGGCAAGCCGCGCGAGCACGGCGGCGGCATAACCGGAGCCCGTGCCGACGTCGAGCACGCGATCGCCCGCTTCGATCGCCGCCGCCTCGATCATTCTTGCGACCACGGCCGGCTGCGAGATCGTTTGCCCTTCGCCGATCGGCAACGGCGTATCGTTGTACGCGAAGTCAGCAAGCGCTGCCGGGACGAACCGGTGCCTCGGCACTTCCCGCATCGCCGCCAGCACGCGCGTGTCGCGAATGCCGCGGGCTCGCAGTTGACGCTCGACCATCCGGTCACGCGCGTCGTCGAAATTGTCCATGACTTCAGTCAGCAAGGCTCGCCGTTGTCCAGCGGCGGCAAAGGCCGCCGCTCCATCAGATTACCAGCATTGCGTGTACCCGCGCCGGTGCGGCGTCACGTCTAAGCGCCCCGGCGAAGCGCATCGAGTGCGGGTCCCTACCCACGTCTTTCGGCGGACATTCCTACTTCTGGTCGCCGCCTTGCCGGGCAAGAATACAAGTGGGAGGCCCGCGCCCTGCTCCGGTCTCCCCTATTCGGGAGGCCGACATGAGACGCCTGTACTTCTTGCTGCCTCACGCGCAAAGCGCGAAGGCGATCGCCAACGAACTCTTGTTGGAGCGGATCGAATGGCGCCACATTCACGTGATCGCCAGACATGACGTGCCGCTCGAGCATTTGCCGGAAGCCACGCTGACGCAGCGCACCGACCTGCTGCCGGCGCTCGCGCGAGGGACGGCCGCGGGAGGCTGCGTGGGGATGCTGGCGGGCCTGGTCGCAATGGTCTTTCCACCCGCCGGCCTGACGATTGCGGGCGGCGCCCTGGTTGCGATCACGCTCTGCGGCGCGGGATTCGGCGCGTGGGTGGCGCCGATGATCGGCGTCGACGTGCCGAACACGCGGTTGAAGCCTTTCGAAGAAGCCATCGCGCGAGGTGAACTGCTGATGCTGGTCGACGTCCCAACGGATCGCGTCGAGGAAATCGAACAGCTGGTCAAGCTTCACCACGCAGAGGCTGACATCAAGGGAGCCGATCCGACCATCCCCGCGTTTCCCTAACCGTCGCCGCTCGCCTTCCCGGGTGGCCCGGCTTCATTGCCGCCACCCGGAATCCACCTAAGTTCCACGCGTTACCCCCGCGGATACCCCCGATAGTCGACCTACTCGACCATGTGAAGGGCGTGGCCCCAGCTTTCGGGGCACTTGCGCGAGCAGGCCCAGACGCTGCGCACCGCGATGTCGATCCTCCTCGTCGAGCGCAATCAGAATTTTTTTTGCGGTGCGGCATGCATCGTCACACGGCGACCCTGTTTCGAAGCGTTCGCGGTTCAAGGCGACGGCGTCCCGTCAAATGATTGCTTCGATCAGCCTCGGACCGCGCTGCTTCATGGCTGAAGCAAACGCGTCCTCGAAGGTTCTGCGCGACTCGGCGCGCACCGCTTCGACGCCCATCCCCTTAGCCAGAGCGACCCAGTCGAGCGTGGGATTCTGCAGATCGAACATCGACGCCGCGAGTGCGCCTTCGGAGGACGCCCCCACGGCCGCCCAACGGCCACGCGTCGTGTTGACGAATGCGCACGCCCCGCAGCGCAAACCTCCTATTCTTAAGAGGCCCAGTTGGGCGTCAATCAGAAAGGAGGATGACCATGCGCATGCTTCTCAACATACGAATACCCCATGAACCGTTCAACAATTTTGTGCGCGAAGGCACTGTCGGGGAAGTGATGGCGAGGATTCTCGAAGAGACGAAGCCGGAGGCCGTCTACTTTACCGAGCAAAATGGCACGCGCGGCGCCATACTCATTGTCAATCTCAATGATCCGTCGGAGATTCCCTCACTCGCGGAACCCTGGTTTCTGAAATTCAACGCCGACTGCGAGTTCCGCGTCGTGATGGTGCCGGAGGACCTCAAGAAAGCCGGGCTGGAGACTCTCGGATGGAAATGGAAATAGCGCCGGCGATGGGCAGATCCGGCATTCCCGGCTAATTCCGCAAGCGCCTTTGCCCGGCAACGCAAGCAAAGGCGCGCATGCGGCGAACCTCCCCCGCATTCACCCAAGCTCAAACGAAGTGACGCCGAACACGCATTCGATCGCAAGCGTGGGCGGCTCCCGCGTATACATCCGCGCGGTTTCGAAGACGCTAGTCATGCCGCGCCGTTCGGCCAGCGCGATGGCCGCCGGGTTGGTCTCGGGCGCGTCGAAAAAGAAGACCTCGCCCGGCACGCGCGCGGTGAGTCCATCGAACAGCTCGGTCGCAATCCGTTCGTTATCCGCGAAGAGCGGGCCGATCTTCCAGCCCGTCCTGCAACGGCGCAGCACGCCGTATCCCGCGAGGCGGCCATCGCGGACGGCCGCCAGCGCAACGGCGTCGGGTTGTCCAAGCCATGCGGCGAGAAAGTGCGCACGCGCGGCAGGAAAGCACTGGCGGTCGTAGCCGGCAAGCTGCTCGAACGGCAGATCCGATGCGTTCGAAAGGTTCGCGCGAGCCGCGCCTTGCGCGATGCCTTGAAAGCGGATGTTGCGATGCGCAAGCGCAAAACCGGACTTCCTGTAGTTCGCCTGCTGGGCGAGGACGCCGTCGAGACCCACGTTGCGGTTTCGCAGATAGTCCATCCCGTGTTGCCAGACACGCATGCCGAAGCATCTGCCGCGAAAATCCGGTTTCACGATGTACAGACCGATAAAGCCGAAGCGTTCGCCGTAGGCGACCGCGGAGATGCAGGCGACCGGTTCGCCCCGCCACTCGCCGATAAAGAAGCCGTCGGGGTCCGCGGCCCGAAAGCACGACGCATCGTGCAGGCCGGGGTTCCATCCTTCCGCCGCAGCCCACTCGAGCGCCAGGCCGACCTCGCCAGCCGACATCGTCCGCACGATGAAATCGCCAGCATGGGTCATGTTGTTTGCTCACCGCTTCGGGTAGAAGTCGTCAGTGTGACGCTGGCGGGTGGTGTTTTTCAATAGCTGCGGTTGCGCTCGGCTCGCCTGGCTCCTGTTCCGTGTGGCGGCCCAATACAACCAGCCGGCATCGATCCGACATCAATTCGACACCGGCTCCGGATGCGCAGCAGGCGAACCTGCGGTCCTCACCATCCCATCGGTGCCGTGCTGAATCGCATAAATCTCGCGGTTGTGCGCGATCGTGGCGGCCGAAGGCGGATAGTCGCCATCCGACATTGGCAGGTAGCCTTCCGCCTGCGCTTGCGCCAGTTGCGCAACAACCTCCGCGCGGGTCAATGCTGACGAGGTCGATCCTGACGAAGCGGTTTGCGCGAAGGCAGTCGCGCCGAACGAAAGACCAAGGGCGGCAACAGCAACGGCGGTAAGCAGTTTCATGACGTCTCTCCGATTTGACTGGAAATAAAAGTGGCTTGATGCACCCTTCCCATTCTTGTCATTTCAGCTGTCGGAGCACTGACCCTCACATTACCGTTTTGTCATCTACGCATCGAACGCCACATCGACCGCCACATCGCCCCCGTCCTTCGCGGCTCACCGCGCAGATAACGGACTTGTAATGTAGCGGTCCGCGGCCGGTAAGCCCCCTGCATCCACACTCCTGACCTCACGAAGCTCGTGTCATGCGCCGTTCATGACGTCGAAGACGGGCGCCTCCATCTGCCTCTTTTTCAGGAATCCGTCATGTGGATCGTCAGGCTCGCACTACGCCGCCCTTACACGTTCGTGGTTCTCGCGCTGCTGATCTTTATCGTCGGCCCGCTTGCGATACTGCGCACGCCGACCGATATCTTCCCGAACATCGACATTCCGGTGGTCAGCATCGTCTGGTCGTATAACGGCTTTTCCGCGCAGGACATGGCCAATCGCATCACGTCGAATTACGAGCGCGCCCTCACCTCCGACGTCGACGATATCGGACATATCGAGTCGCAATCGCTGAACGGCGTATCGGTCGTGAAAATCTTTTTCCACCCGGGTGCGGACATCAATCGCGCGATCGCGGAGGCGGCCTCCAATTCGGCGTCTATCCTGCGCGTGCTGCCGCCCGGCACGCTGCCGCCGAACATCATCACGTACAACGCGTCGACGGTGCCGATCCTGCAACTGGGACTCTCGAGCAACACCTTGTCGGAACAGCAGCTCTACGACCTCGGCAACAGCCAGATCCGCACGCAGCTGGCGACGGTCCAGGGCGCCTCGGTGCCGCTGCCGTTCGGCGGCAAGGTTCGGCAGATCATGGTCGACATCGATCCGCGCGCGTTGCAGGCAAAGGGCCTCTCCCCGCTCGACGTGGTCAATGCCGTGAACGCACAGAACCTGATTCTGCCGGGCGGCACCGCGAAAATCGGCACGAAGGAATACAACGTGCAGATGAACGGCAGCACGGACACCGTCGCCGCGCTGAACGATCTGCCGATCAAGACCGTGGCGGGCGGCGTGGTGTACGTGCGCGACGTCGCTCACGTGCGCGACGGCTATGCGCCGCAAACCAATATCGTCCGCAGCGACGGCAAGCGCGCGGCGCTCCTGACCGTCGAGAAGTCCGGCAGCACCTCGACGCTGACCATCATCCAGCAGGTCAAGGCGATGCTGCCGCGTATCGCCGCCGGTTTGCCGAGCGCGCTGCACATCACCGCGTTGTCCGATCAGTCGGTGTTCGTGAAGTCGGCGGTGCTGGGCGTGGCGCGCGAGGCGCTGATCGCCGCCGGCCTGACCGCCTTGATGATCCTGCTGTTTCTCGGCAGCTGGCGCGCCACGCTGATCATCGCGGTATCGATTCCGCTCGCGGTGCTGACCTCGTTGATCGCGCTCGCGGCGCTCGGCCAGACCATCAATATCATGACGCTCGGCGGGCTGGCGCTCGCCGTGGGCATTCTCGTCGACGACGCCACCGTCGCGATCGAAAACATCACGCACCATCTGGAAAACGGCGAGCCGCTGCACGATGCGATTCTCAAAGGTTCCGGCGAGATTGCCGTGCCGACGTTCGTGTCGACGCTGTCGATCTGCATCGTGTTCGTGCCGATGTTCCTGCTCTCGGGTGTCGCGCGCTATCTGTTCGTGCCGCTCGCTGAGGCCGTGGTGTTCGCGATGTGCGCGTCGTATTTCTTCTCGCGCACGCTGGTCCCGACACTGGCGATGTACCTGATGCGCGCGCGCAGCAATGCGCCGGTCACGGGCAACGGGCCGATTGCGCGCATGATCCGCTTTCAGGCGGGTTTCGAGCAGCGCTTCGAGCGGCTGCGCGAACGCTATCGCGGCGTGCTGGCCGCGGGCATTGCGAGTCCGCGTCGTTTTATCGCGATCTTCCTGCTGCTGTGTATCGGTTCGCTCGCGCTGGTGCCGTTTGCCGGCCGCGACTTCTTCCCGGCTGTCGATACCGGCGAAATCCGCCTGCATCTGCGCGCGCCGACTGGCACGCGCATCGAAGATACGGCTGCCATCACCGATGAAGTCGAAGCCCGCGTACGCAGCGTGATTCCGAAGCAGGAACTGGCGGCCGTGCTGGACAATATCGGCGTGCCGGTGAGCGGCATCAACCTGACTTACGACTCGTCGGACCCGATCGGCCCCGAAGACGCGGACGTGATGATCACGCTCGCGGCCAACCACAAGCCCACCGCGCAATACGTGGCGACGCTGCGCACGACGCTCGCCAAAGCGTTCCCCGGCGTGACCTTCGCGTTCCTGCCCGCCGATATCGTCAGCCAGATTCTCAACTTCGGCCTGCCCGCGCCGATCGATATCCAGATCGTCGGCAACAAGCTCGACGCCAACCGCGCGGTGGCGAACCGTTTGCTCTCGCAATTGCGCGGCGTGCGCGGCCTCGTGGACGCCCGCATCCAGCAACCGGGCGACGCACCGGCCATCAACGTGAACGTCGACCGCACCCGGGCGATTCAAGCCGGATTGCTGCAACGCGACGTATCGCAAAACCTGCTGATCGCGTTGTCCGGCAGTTCGCAGACCTCGCCGAATTTCTGGCTCGACCCGAAGAACGGCGTCAGCTATCCGCTGATGTCGATGATGCCTCAGTACGATGTGAACTCGCTTCAGGCGCTGGCCAACATTCCGGTCGCGCAGATCGGCGGCACCGGCTCGGGCGCGGCCGGCGGGACGGCAACGGCGACGGCAACGACGGCGGCGGCGGCCAATGCCAACGGCCCTGCTGCGCAAAACCTGCTTGGCGCGCTGAGCTCACTGTCACGCGGCACCCAGCAGGCGGTCGTCTCGCACTACAACGTGCAGCCGGTGCTGGACATCTTCGCGTCGGCTCAGGGGCGCGACCTCGGCGGCGTGGCGGCCGACGTGACCCGGCTCGTCGATCAGATCCGGCCGCAGTTGCCGCCGGGGGCGTCGATCGTCGTGCGCGGCCAGGTGCAGGCGATGCACGACTCGTTCAGCGGCCTCGCCAGCGGCATGGTGTTCGCGATCGCCCTCGTCTACCTGCTGATGGTCGTCAATTTCCAGTCGTGGCTCGATCCGTTCATCATTATCAGCGGCCTGCCGGGCTCGCTCGCGGGCATCGCGTGGATGCTGTTCAGTACCGGCACGCGCCTGAGCGTACCGGCGCTGACCGGCGCCATTCTGTGCATCGGCATCGCCACGGCCAACAGCATTCTCGTGATCAACACCGCGCGCGAACTGCACCACGGCGGCAAGCCGCCGTTGCAGGCGGCGCGCGAAGCCGGCTTCAGCCGCTTCCGCCCCGTGCTGATGACCGCGCTCGCGATGCTGATCGGCATGCTGCCGATGGCGCTCGGCCTCGGCGACGGCGGCGAGCAGAACGCGCCGCTCGGGCGCGCGGTGATCGGCGGCCTCGCGCTCGGCACGGTCGCTACGTTGCTGTTCGTGCCGGTCGTCTACGGGACGGTGCATGCGTGGCTCGACAAACGCCGCGCGGCTCGGCAAGACACCCAGGAATCCGGCGTACCCGCCCGCACACTTTGACTCCGACGAGACCCCGACCATGAACGACTCATCCCTTCCGCCTGTACGGTCCGATCAGTCCGATCAGTCCAGACAACCCCCGAGCGGCGCCTGCGAAACCCCGCACGTCGAACCTGCTGCGCCGGCGCCTGCCGCGGACGCGAGCTCCAAACCGCGCCGTTACCTGTTGCCGCTTGCGTTGAGCGGACTGGCCGCGGTCTTGCTGATCGTCGGCATCGTGCCGCGTCTGCATGCGAGCGCCGCGCTCACGCAACAGACGGCCGCGCAAAGCGTCGTCAACGTGGCGGTGGTCACGCCGCGCGCAGCGCCCACCGCTCAAGAGTTGCTGTTGCCGGGCGCGGTGACGCCGTTCGCCGAAGCATCGATCTACGCGCGCACGAGCGGCTATCTGGCGCACTGGAACACCGATATCGGCGCACAGGTTAAAAGCGGACAAACGCTCGCCACCATCGAAGCCCCCGAGCTCGACGCGCAGCTACGCCAGGCCCGTGCCGACGAAGCGACCGCGCAGGCCAACTTCGACTACGCCAAGGTGACCGCGCAGCGCTGGCAGGAGATGCTGAAAACGCAATCGGTCGCGCAGCAGGACGCGGATACGAAGGTCAGCGACAGGGAAGCCCGGCGCGCGATGCTCGCGTCGGCGCAGGCCAACGTCGCGCATCTGGCCGAACTGGTCTCGTACGAGAAGATCGCCGCGCCGTTCGACGGCGTGATCACCGCCCGCAATGTCGACGTCGGCGCCCTGGTGACGGCGGGCGGCACGCCCGGCACCGCCGGCATGTCGGGCGAGCTGTTTCACATCCAGCAGACCGGCGTGCTGCGGGTGTTCGTCGACGTGCCGCAGAACGACGCCCCCTACGTGACGCCCGCCACCGGCGCGTATCTGACGGCCCAGCAGTATCCGGGCCGGCAGATCGCCGCGAAGGTGGCGCGCAGCACCGGCGCGATCGATCCGGCGAGCCGCACGCTGCGGGTCGAAGTCGACGTCGACAACAAGGACGGCGCGTTGATGCCCGGCGCCTATGCGCAGGTGCATCTGCAGTTGCAGTCGTCGTCGCCCGCGCTCGATCTGCCGGTCAGTGCGCTGCTGTTCCGCCCCGACGGCGTGACGGTCGCCGTGGTCGACCCGAACGGCAAGGCGGCGCTGAAGACGGTTCACATCGGCCGCGATTTCGGCACGCATGTGGAGATCACTAGCGGGCTCGCGGCAACCGAGCGCGTCATCGACAACCCGGGCGATTCGCTGAGCACCGGACAAGCCGTCCAGATCGCGCCGGCAACCCATAGCTGAGCGTTCTTCATCGAAAGGATCTGCCGATGTTTCAGACCAAAATTCCGCGCACCTCGGTGCGCCGTTTGTCGAGTCCGCGGCTGGGCGTGTGCTTGCTGCGGCGATCGAGCTTGCGACTTGGCCTAAGCATGCTGCCGCGATCGAGCTTGCACTTGGGCCTAAGCATGCTGCCGCGTTCAAGCTTCCGCTTGGGCCTGCGCATGCTGCCGCGATTGCACCTGCGTTGGCACCTGCTATCGCGCCGTGCGCTTGCCGTCACGCTGATCGGTGCATTGCTGGGCGCGTGCTCGACGCTGCCGCCTTACCAGCGGCCCAGCGCCGAGATCCCCGCGCAATACGCGGGCGCCGCACCCGGCTGGGCGCAGGCCGTGCCCGCCGACGCGGCGCCGCGCGGCCCCTGGTGGACCCTCTTCAACGACCCGGTGCTCAATCAGCTCGAGGCGCGTATCGACGTGTCGAATCAGACCGCGCGCAAAGCGGTCGCGCAGGTTCAGCAAGCACGTTCGATGGTCGATTACCAGCGCGCCGGATTCTTTCCGGTCATCACCGCCGGCGCCGCCCAGAATCGCTCAAGAACCTCGCAGAACCTCGTGGACCGTGCGCTCGCGGGCAAGACCATCCCCGACTATTCGGCCGGCGTGTCGGCGAGTTGGGAGCCCGATCTGTTCGGCCGCGTGCGCGACAGCGTGACGGGTGCGCAGGCCGACGCCCAGGCAAGTGAAGCGGATCTCGAAGCCGTGCGTCTGTCGATGAGCGCCGATCTGGCCGTCGACTATTTCGCGCTGCGCTCGCTCGATACGCAGAAGAAACTGCTCGACGACAGCGTGAACGCGTACGCCGCCGCGCTGAACCTGCTGCAGCAACAGCTGAAAAGCGGCGCGATCGACGCGTCCGCGGTGGCTCAAGCCACCACGCAACTCGAAGCGACGCGTACTCAGGACACGGACATCGACGTGACGCGCGCGCAAATGCAGCATGCGATCGCCACGCTGATCGGCGAGCCCGCCTCGACCTTCACACTGCCGCCGAACGGCTCGACGCCGACGGCGCCGCCGATTCCCATCGGACTGCCGTCGCAACTGCTCGAACGACGGCCGGACATCGCCGCCGCCGAACGGCGCGTGGCGTCGGCGAATGCGCAGATCGGCGTGGCGCACGCGGCGTTCTTCCCCGACCTGGTGCTGTCCGCGAGCGCGGGGCTGGAAAGCACGTTCTTCGCGCCGTGGCTGAGCGCGCCGAGTCTGTTCTGGTCGCTCGGATCGCAACTGGTCGGCACGCTGTTCGACGGCGGCCGCCGCACGGCCACCCTGCATGGCGCGACGGCCCAATACGACGGCACGGTCGCCGATTACCGGCAAACGGTGCTGGTGGCGTTCCAGCAGGTCGAAGACAATCTGTCCGCCTTGCATTCGCTCGCCGACGAAGCCGCCAGCCAGCAGCGCGCGACGACGGCCGCCGATCTCTCCTTGCGGCTGACGACCAACCGCTTCAACGCCGGCGCGGTCAGCTACCTCGACGTGGTGACCGCGCAGACCATCGCGTTGACGAACCAGCGCACCGCGGATCAGATTGCCGCGCGCCAGCTGGAGTCGAGCGTGTTGTTGCTGAAGGCGCTGGGCGGCACGTGGCAGGATCGGAGCGACAGCGCGGCAAAACCGACGGACGTTGCTGCCGCCGCCGCGGCGCCTGAAACACCTGCGGCACCCGCGGCTAAACCCGCCGGAACGTGAGGATGAAACGCGTGCTCCGCGCGTCGCTTTCGGCATGTACGGAGCCGCCGTGCAGTTCCATGATCGTGCGGACGATCGCGAGGCCGAGCCCGGTCGAACCCGTGGACCCTTGCGACAGGCCGGAAGACGGCAGCGAACTGCGCGACGGATCGATGCGGTAAAAGCGGTCGAAGATCCGTTCGAGATGCTCGCGGGCGATCGGTTGCCCCTGATTCGACACGGTGACGCGCACTTCGCCGCCGGACCCGGCGGCGTCGAGCACGATCTCGCCGCCTTGCGGCGTGTAGCGGATCGCGTTGGCTAGCAGATTGCTGACGGCGCGGCGAAACAGCTCCAGGTCCGCCGTCAGGCGCGCGGCGCCGGTGACGCGCAGGCTGACGTGCGCATCGTCGGCGATGCCTTCGAAGTATTCGGCGATGCGCGTTAGCTCCTGAGCGGCGTCGAATTCGCGCATGTGTTTGACGAACTGCGGATGTTCGGCGCGTGCGAGAAACAGCACGTTTTCGATCATGCGCGACAGACGGTCGCATTCCTCCAGATTCGACGCCAGCAGCGCCTCGTATTCGTCCGTGGAGCGAGGCCGGGCGAGCGCTACTTCGGCGGCGCCGCGCATGTTGGAAAGCGGCGTGCGCATATCGTGTGCGAGGTCGGCGGTGAAACGCGACAGACTTTGGAAGCCGTGGTCCACGCGTTCGAGCATCGCATTCAGCGACGCCACCAGTGCTTCGAGTTCATGCGGCACGCGCGCGACGGCGATCCGCGTATTCAGGCGATTGACCGTGACGTTGCTCGCACTCGCCGCGATCTCGCGCAACGGCCGCATGGCTGTGCGAATCAGCAGATAGCTCAGCAGCATCGCGAGAAGCACGCCGGCGGCGCCCGCTATTTGAAGCTTGTCGCGATAGCGATCCAGCAGCAGCCAGCGGTCGCTCATGTTGCGCGCCACCAGCAGGCTGGCCACTTCGCCGTCGCGCAAGCTCGCGTCCGCCAGAATGCCGCGGATCGGTGCGCCATTGCGGCCGCTCCAGTCCGCGATATCCGCCTCGGTGATCCGCGCTGAAGCGGGAATGCGCGTCAACCGCGGCAAGGCGGCAGTGGTCGCGACGCCGCTGGCTTCGCTTGACTCGCTGGCTTCGCTGGCCTCACTTGCCACGCTCGCTTCGCTGGCTTCATTGGGGTCGCCGGCCACGATTTCGTGTGTCTCGCTGGCCCCGCTAGTTGCGCTGGATGCGTTGGTTTCACTCGCGGCGAGCGGCGTGGCGAAGGTGTTGGCGAGGTTGTGTCCGAGCACCTGATGTCCGCCAGGACCGAAGACTTCCATCGACATGGCTGCATCGCCGAACACGGTGCTGGTCAGACGGTCGCCGTGTTCGAGAATGCCCTTTGACGTTTCGAGTTCCTGAGCAAGCCGTCGCGCGTGGCGGGCCGCGAGCACGATGTCGAGATCGTCCTGCGCCTTGATCTGGCGATCCAGCGCGAGATACAGAAAACTGCCGACCAGAGCGAAGACCGCGAGCGTGGTGGCGCCGAAAGCAAACGCGAGCGTCGCGGCAAGCGAACGGCGGCGCATCAACCGGCGTCCTTCAGTTCGAGCACATAGCCGACGCCGCGCACCGTATGGATCAGCTTGACGGGAAAGTTGTCGTCGATCTTGGTGCGCAGCCGGCGGATGGCGACTTCGACGACATTGGTGTCGCTATCGAAATTCATGTCCCAGACATAGGAAGCGATTTGCGTGCGGCTCAGCACTTCGCCCTGACGGCGCGCGAGCAATTGCAGCAGCGAGAACTCACGCGGCGTGAGATCGATGCGTATGCCACCGCGTTTGACACGCCGCCGGTTGACATCCATTTCCAGGTCGCCGACCTTGATCAGTTCGCTTTCGCGCGGCGGCCCACGGCGCGCGAGGGTGCGCACGCGCGCCAGCAATTCGACGAACGCGAAGGGTTTGACCAGATAGTCGTCCGCACCGAGTTCGAGACCGCGTACGCGGTCGTCGACGTCGTCGCGCGCGGTCAGGAACAGTACGGGGGTGGTGCGCGTGCTGCGCAGGGTTTTGACGATGGTCCAGCCGTCCATGCCGGGCAGCATCACGTCGAGCACGATCACGTCGTACTCTTCTTCCTGCGCGAGGAGGAGGCCTTGCGGGCCGTCGTTCGCTACGTCGACTGCGTAGCCGGATTCTTCCAGACCTTTCTTCAGATAGGCCGCTGTTTTCAGCTCGTCCTCGACGACCAGGATTCGCATGGGGGTGCTCCGGTAGGCATGACTTTTTGGTTTTTAGATCATACCGGGATGCGGTAGCGAGGGTGATTACGATTTGGTAATGTTTGTGGCCTTTGGCGGCGGCGTTTGTTTATCTGAGTGCCTACGGCGTTGGTCCTGGCTTGTTCATGTTTGCGGTGGCGTGATGCGCCCTGGCGCGTCAGACGAGGCGATCCCGGCTGGTACCGCGCCGCGCGTAGTACGCAAAGGCGGCGTCGCGGCCATCCAGATCTGCTCCCCGCCGAGGCGAAGCGACGGCTGGCGCCGCGCAAAACCGAAGCGGGCGATGTGGAATGGACCTTGCCGGCAAAACCGAAGCGGGCGGTGTGGGATGAACCTTACCGGCGAGCGCGCAGCGCGAGAAGGGGTGGATGACTGCCTTGTCACAGGCACTTATGGACCACGGTGTGGTCCGGCAGGTTTCCACTACCCGTGGTTGACCGGGGTGCCCGCTTAAGAATTAGCGGTTCTAGCTGCTTTCTTTTGCCTACTTTTCTTTGCGGCCGGCGCCCCGAAGGAAGTCCCCTTGGGGGACAAAGAAAAGTAGGTGCCCCCCCGCACAGGGGGAACGCTAATAGACCACAAAGAAATCAAGGAAAGACAGCGCCGCCAGCATACAGAAGAAGAAATCCCAACGCCGTAGGCAAAAAAACAACCCTCATTCAACATTATCCGTAACATCAGTCATCCGAACCATATGCGGCTTAACCCCATCATCCTCGTCGTCAGACACGACAACCGGAGGATGAATCAAAGCCTCCAACCGTGCCTTAGTGGCCACAAACTCAGCAGACAACACTTGAGAATAATCCCGCGGCCGGGGCACCGGCACCTCAATCAACTCCTGCACCTCGCCAGGATTCGCCTTCAGCACCAGAATACGATCAGCCAGAAAAATCGCCTCATCCAGATCGTGCGTGATAAACAGCACAGTCACATCGATATTGCGCCAGATATCGAGCAAATGCGTCTGCATCTTCGCCCGCGTCTGCGCATCGAGCGCGCCAAACGGCTCGTCCATCAGCAAGATACGCGGCCGGTTCGCGAGCGCGCGCGCAATCGCCACGCGCTGCTTCATCCCTCCGGACAATTGATGCGGATACGCGTTGGCGAACTTCGTCAATCCCACCAACTCCAGCCATTGCAGCGCCTCACGCTCGGCGTGCATAGTGCTGTGCCCGTTCATCTTCAGGCCGAACATGACGTTTTTCTTGACCGTCAGCCACGGAAACAACGTATAGCCCTGAAACACCATGCCGCGATCGGCGCCCGGTCCCTGCACCGGCTTGCCGTCGAGCAGCACGCTGCCGCTCGTCTGCATCTCGAGCCCCGCGAGAATGCGGATCAAGGTCGACTTGCCGCAGCCCGACGGCCCAATCACGCAGACGAACTCCCGCCGGTGAGTCTTGAAACTGATGCCGTCGAGCGCGGTGCATTCGCCTTGCGGCGTCTCGAAGCGCTTGCCCAGGTCGCGGACCTCGAGGATCACCTCGCGTGCCTTCAGGCGCTCAAAACGCTCGCGCACCGCGTCGGACTGCAGAAGGTATGACGGAACAGGTTGCGGATTTAACATGATCGAATCCTTTGAATACGGTGCAATAAGCCAGCGGGCACAAAGCGGGCACAAGCGTGCGCGCTACGCCTTCAGCGTGCGGTCCCACGGAAACAGCTTGCGGCCGGCAAACGCCAGCATGAGATCGGTGCCGAGCCCGATGATGCCGATCATCATGATGGCCGCGTACACGTTCTCGAAATGCTCATAGCGGGCCTGCTGGGTGATGTACCAGGTGATGCCCGAACTGGTGCCGACCAGTTCGGCCACGATCAGATAAGTCCACGCCCAGCCGAGCAGAATGCGCTGGTCACGGTACAGGTCCGGCAGGATGCCGGGAATCACCACATGCGTGAGCAGCTTGAGTTTCTTCGTGCCGAGCGTCATCGCCGCTTCGAACAGGCCGTATTCGAGCTTGCGCGTCGTGTTCGCGACAATCAGCACCTGCTGGAACAACGTGCCGATCACAATGATGGCGATCTTGGGCGCATCGTAAATGCCGAGTATCGCGACCATCAGCGCGCCGAACGCGGGCGCCGGCAAATAGCGGAAGAACTCGAAAAAAGGCTCCTGCAAGCGCGCAATCGCGCTGTAAGTGCCGCAGACAATGCCGATCGGCACGCCGACCACCGACGACACCACAAAGCCCCAGAAGATGATCTGGATGCTGTGCCACAGGCTCTGGTGCAGCCACACGCCGTCGCGCGAGGCAGGCGCTGTCGTGAACGCCGTATAGAACGCGCGCAACACCTCGTGCGGAGCAGGCAGATACACCGGATTGACCGGCTCGCCCGTCGGCAATGCCGCATGAGCGTCACGTGCATGAGCCAGCTCGTCGGCAAACACGTCCTTGTCGACCCGCATGCCGGGCTGGAAATAGTCAACGCTGCCCGGCCGCTCGATCCGCACCTGGGGGTGCCAGACGAACGGCACGTAGCTGACAATGCACCACACGAACAACGGCAGCAGGAACGAGCCGGCACCCAATAGCCACTTGCCTCGCAGGGACAACTCGCGACGCACCGCGAACCATTCGGTCCTGTTAATCACTGTCATGGGATTCTCCGAGGCATAGTTCGGTTGCGCTGGTTGCGGACGATCGAGCGGCATGCGCCGGCGTCTGATCCCGCGCCGCCTCGCCGAGCCAGGCGCGCGCCAGATCGAGCAGCGCGGCGTCCTGATGCGCGCGGCCAACGAACGTGATGCCGAACGGCAGCCCGGCATGCCGACCTCCCGCGCACACGCCCGCCGGCACGGCAAGCGCGGACAGATCGAGCAGATTGACAAAGTTCGTGTAGTAGCCGAAGCGCGAGTTGACGCGAATCGGGTCCGCCTCCAGTTCGTCGACGGTCGCGGTCGTCGCCGAGGTCGGCGTGACGATCGCATCGATCGTTTTCCAGACTTCACCGGCTTGCATGCGCAAGATGGCCAGCCGGTCGAAGGCGGCGAACGCATCCGCCGCGCTCCAGCGTGCCGCGCCGCCGATGATCTCGCGTATCACAGGATGCAACGCGTCCGGTTGCGCGTCGGCGAACTCGCGAATCGCGGCGAGCCGCTCCGCCACCCACGGTCCCTCGTACAACAGGCGTGCGGTCGCGAGGAACGGCTCGAAGTCGATTTCGATCAGCTCGGCGCCAGCTGAACGCAAGCGTGTCAGCGCGGCGTCGAAGGCCTTGGCGTATGAGGTATCGCCGAAGAATTCGAGCTGGCTCGCGCGTGGCACCCCGAAGCGCACGCCGCGCAGAGACGGCTGGGATTCCCGCGGCGCCGACTCGAGCGGCTGCTGCACAGGCCGCCATTCACGCGCATACGGATCGCCTTGCGCCACGCCGCGTGCTACGTCGAACACACGTTGCGCGTCGCCCGCCGAGCGCGCGAAGATCGACACGCAATCGAGCGACTTGCACGCCGGCACCACACCCAGCGTACTCAGCACGCCCTTGGTCGGCTTCAGTCCGAGCAGGCCGTGAAACGCGGCGGGCACGCGCCCCGAGCCGGCCGTGTCCGTGCCCAGCGAAAACGCCGCGAGACCGAGCGCAACCGTCACAGCCGAGCCGGAACTGGAGCCCCCCGACGCGTAACGCGGATCGAGCGCGTTGCGGCACGCGCCGTGCGGCGAGCGCTGCCCGGACAAACCGGTCGCGAACTGATCGAGGTTGGTCTTGCCGATCGGAATCGCGCCGGCCGCAATCAGCCGCTCGACCACCGCCGCGCTTTGCCTGGGCCGATACGCATACGCCGGGCAAGCGGCCGTGGTCGGCACGCCGGCCAGATCGATGTTGTCCTTGATCGCGAACGGAATGCCATAGAGAGGCAGCGTGTCCCTATCCACACCTTCGCGGCCTTCGAGCGCGTCGGCGTAGCGCATCATTTCGTCGCGGGTCAACGGGCGAATCCACGCATGGTGCGGGTCGTCTCCCGACGTGCGCGCGGCGATCGCTTCGACGAGTTGCGCCGGGGTGAGACTGCAGGCGCGGTAACGCGCCTGCAGCAACGGAATCGACATCGACTCGAATAGATCGTCGTGGTGTTTCATTTGCACGTCACCTCCTCTGTAGCGTCGGCCGCAACGCCTGCACGCATGACCATCAATCGCTGACCCGCGACGACCGCCGCGCCCGGCGCACAATCGATGGTTTCGATCACGCCGCCCTCGGTGGCGGCAACGGACACTTCCATCTTCATCGATTCGACGATCGCGACCACCTGTCCTGCGCTCACGCGCTCACCTTCGCTGACGAGCAGCTTCCACACGCTGCCCGACACATCGGCGACGATGCCGTGCTGGCCGGCCGCAAGCGCGTCTTCCGCTGTGGCGCCTACCGTCGAGCCCGCGTCGCTGCCGGGGTCGCCCGCGTACTCGGCTTGCCCCGCGGCATGCCAGCGCTCGCGCTCTGCGTCGAACGCCGCCTGCTGCGCGGTCTTGAACGCCGCAATCGACTCGGCCTCGTCTCGCAGGAAGCGGTTGTACGCGCCGAGGTCGAACATCGATTCCTCGATCTTCAGGCTCGCGCGGCCCGCGATGAAATCGGCGCGCAGCTCGGCAAGCTCCGCCTCGCTGACTTCGTAGAAGCGGATCTCGTCGAAAAAGCGCAGCAGCCACGGCTTGCCTGCTTCGAACTCACGTGTGGTGCGATAGCGGTTCCACATCTGCACGGTGCGGCCGACAAACTGATAGCCGCCCGGCCCTTCCATGCCGTACACGCACAGATACGCGCCGCCGATTCCCACCGCGTTCTCCGGCGTCCATGTGCGCGCCGGATTGTATTTGGTCGTGACGAGCCGGTGCCGCGGATCGAGCGGCGTTGCCACCGGCGCGCCGAGATAGACGTCGCCGAGGCCCATCACCAGATAGCGCGCATCGAACACGATGCGCTTCACGTCGTCGATGCTGTCGAGCCCGTTGATGCGGCGAATGAACTCGATATTGCTCGGGCACCACGGCGCGTCCGGCCGCACCGATTGCATGTAGCGCTCGATCGCGATACGCGTGGACGGGTCGTCCCACGACAGCGGCAAATGCACGATGCGGTTCGGCACGCGCATCGCGGCGACGGCGGGCAATTCGCGCTCGGCTTGCTGAAGATGCGCGAGCAAGGTGTCGCACGACAGGATGCGGTGATCGAAATGCACTTGCAGCGAGCGGATGCCCGGCGTCAGATCGACAATCCCCGGCAACCGGTGAGTATCGAGCCAGTTCATCAGCGCATGCACGCGAAAGCGCAGGTTCAGATCGAGTACGAGCGGGCCATATTCGACCAGCACGTTCTGGTCGCCCGAGCGGCGGTAGACCACGCCTGTGCCCTCGCCTGCCGCGGAATCGCGGTAGAGGATGCAATCGTGTTCGCCGGGCACGCGCTCCGGCGCGAGTGGCGTCTTCTGCGCACGCACCGGCTCGAAGCGCACCGTATCGCCTGGCCGCAGCTGTCCGAGCTTCCACAACTCGTCGCCCACGACGGTCACCGGACACACGAAACCGCCGAGGCTCGGACCGTCCGGGCCGAGGATCACCGGCATGTCGCCGGTGAAATCGACCGCACCGACCGCATACGCGTTGTCGTGAATATTCGACGGATGCAGCCCTGCTTCGCCTCCGTCCGTGCGGGCCCACTGCGGCTTCGGACCGATCAGGCGCACGCCCGTGCGGCTCGAGTTGTAGTGGACCGTCCAGCGCGTGCCGTACAGCATCGCGATGTCGTCCGGCGTGAAGAAATCCGGTGCACCGTGCGGACCGTCGAGCACGCCTAGCGTCCAGTCGTGCGTCAGCACCGGCACGCGGGCCGGATCGAGCTGCGCGCCCGCTGCGCCGCGGCCTGCATCGGCGGCAAGATGCAGTACGTCGCCCTTGCGTAATGCGCGCCCGGCGTGGCCGCCGAACTGGCCGAGCGTGAAAGTCGCCTTGCTGCCGAGGTAGTCCGGCACCTGCAAGCCGCCTTTGAGCGCGAGGCACGCACGCATGCCCGCGCCGGTCACGCCGCCGAGCTTCAGCACCGAACCGGCTGGCGCCCGCGTGACCCGCCACGGCACGACCGGTTCGCCGTCCAGGGTCGCGGCAAGCGGCGCGCCGCCGAGCACGAACAGCGTCGCCGTGTTCAGGCGCAGCGTCGCGCCGACCATCGCGCATTCGAGCCCCGCCGCCTCGGCCGGATTACCGAGCAGTTCGTTGGCGAGCCGGAACGACAGATCGTCCATCGGCCCCGACGGCGGCACGCCGATGTCCCAGTAGCCGGTGCGTCCCGGTGTCTGCTGCACGGTCGTCTGCACGCCGCCGTCGAGCACGTCGATGGTGTGCGGCGCGAACATGAAGCGCGACAAGAATGCGGTTGTCTGAGCGCCGCGTGCAAACGTGTCGGAGCCGGCGATCGCGCGCAGATAGTCGAGGTTCGTTTCGATCCCGTAGAGCTGCGTCTTGTCCAACGCGCTGCGCAGAGCGGCAAGCGCCGCATCGCGTGTTGCACCCTTGACGACGATCTTCGCGAGCAACGGATCGTAGAACGCGCTGACTTCGGTGCCGGCGTCGACCCACGTGTCGACCCGTGCATGGCCGGCAAACGCTACGTGTGTCAGCACACCGGCGCTGGGTTGGAACTGTTTATGCGGGTCTTCCGCATATAGACGCACCTGAATGCTCGCGCCGCTCTGTGCGGGTGCGAGCGCTTGGAGCGACGCGAGTTCGCCTTCAGCCTGGCGAATCATCCACTCGACCAGATCGATGCCGGTCACTTCTTCAGTCACGCAATGCTCGACCTGCAACCGCGTGTTCACTTCGAGGAAATAAAAGCGGCGCGTATCGGCATCGAATACGAACTCGACCGTTCCAGCGGATTCATATTTCACGGCTTGAGCCAGACGCACAGCGCTTGCGTGCAGCGCCGCGCGTTCCGCATCGGTCAAACCCGGCGCGGGCGTCTCCTCGATCACCTTCTGATTGCGCCGCTGCACCGAGCAATCGCGTTCGCCGAGCGCAAGCACGCCGCCACGGCCGTCGCCGAAGATCTGCACTTCGATGTGCCGCGCGTTCTCGACGAACTTCTCGAGGTAGACACCGGCGTTCGCAAAGTTCGCTTCACCGAGCCGCGCCACCGAGGCGAACACCGCCTGCAGCTGCGCCGCGTCGCGACACAGCGACATGCCGATGCCCCCGCCGCCCGCCGTGCTTTTCAGCATCACCGGATAGCCGATTGCGGCGGCTTCATGCAGCGCGGCGGCCACGTCGGGCAGCAAACCGGTGCCGGGCAGCAGCGCGACATCGTTGGCCTGCGCCAGCGCCCGTGCGGTGTGCTTGAGGCCGAATTCGCGCATCTGTGCGGGGCGCGGGCCGATGAAGCGAATGCCCGCGTCTTCGCAAGCCTGCGCGAAGGCGGCGTTTTCGGACAGGAACCCATAGCCGGGATGCACCGCGCTCGCGCCGGTCGCCCGCGCCGCGTCGAGTATCGCGGCGCTGTTCAGATAACTATCGGCTGCGACGGCCGGGCCGATGCAGACCGCTTCGTCGGCGAGCATCACATGCATCGCATGGCGATCGGCTTCCGAATAGACCGCGACCGATGCGATGCCGAGACGCTTGAGCGTGCGAATCACGCGGCAGGCGATTTCACCGCGATTGGCAATCAGGACTTTTTGGAATCTCATTGGGCATCCCAGATGGTCAGTCGCACAGGCGTCGGGTTGTAGCCGTTGCACGGATTGTTCAGCTGCGGACAGTTCGAGATCAGCACGGTCACGTCCATGTCGGCGCGCATCTCGACGTATTTGCCCGGCGCCGAAATGCCGTCCTCGAAGGTCAGCCTGCCGAGCGGCGTCACCGGCACGTTCATGAAAAAGTTGATGTTGCTGACAATGTCGCGCTTGGTCAGTTGCGTGCCCACGCCGCAGGTGCAATGCGTGATCGCATGCAGGAAACTGTCGCGGCAGCTATGCATGTGGCGCTTGTCGAGCGCATAGCGGACTGTGTTGCTCTCGGCCGCACAAGCGCCGCCGAGCGTGTCGTGCCGCCCGCAGGTGTCCGCCACGATGGTCAGCATCGGCTTGCCGAGGTTCGACATCAGCACGCTGCCGGCCGACAGGTACAGATTGCGTTGCGCGCGAATCGTGTCCTGTGCGCTGTAACGTTCGAGCGGGTCGGCGGTGTTGTAGAACAGCGTGTCGACGGCCTGGTTGCCTTCCAGATCGAGAACGCGGAAAAACTGTCCGCGCCGCACTTCGTGCAGCCACGGTTCGCCCGACGGCAGCGTGAGGTCGTAGACCGCATGACGGAGTTCGAGCTTGCTTTCGACGATAGGCATCGCGGGTCTCCTTAAACGAACAGACGATCGGTGTTGACGAAGCCGCGCTCATTCTCGGGACACGCTGCGCGGCAAGGATCGTCGGCCGGTACGGCGGCGTCGGTTGCATACGCGCGGTACGCGATCAGCTTGACGGGCTTCGGTTCGTATGCGGATGAAGGGTCGAACGGATGCGGTGCGCTCGAAAACGCGGCGAGCGTGTTCATTTCGAAGCGCAGATCGAACGCCGCACCGGCGGGCGAGTGATGCGGCACGAACGTGAGCGCGCCCTCCTCGTCAGAGGCGAGCTTGCTGAAGAAGTTGATGTTGGCCACCAGATCGCGCGTGCCGAGTCCGTGCTTCGCGAGTTCGAGCAGCAGGCTGTCGCGGCCGTTGCGAACCATCGCATTGCGCTCGTCCTGATAGCGTCTGACGCCGTACTGTCTCGCGAACAGCGCGGCGTCGCCCACGCCGCCGAGCGGATCGTGCCAGCCGAGCGTGTCGGCGGTGATCGACGCCATGACGCGGCCCATGTCCGAATAAAGGGCGTGGCCGCGCGTCAGATGCGCGGTGTGCTGCGCCTTGAGCGTATCGGCCATGTTGTAGCGTTCGAGGAGATCGTCGTGCCGGTAGAAGAGCGCGGCCAGATTCGCACCGCCTTCGAGATCGACGATGCGCAAAGCAATGCCACGGCGCAGCACGCCGGACCAGTGGGTGCCGGCAGGGATCACCGTTTCCCACAACACTTGCGGGATCGGTGCGAGATCGACTGGGGATTGGGTCGACATGGAGGCTCCAGGTATCGGTTGGGAAAAAGCATGAGAGGGCGATTGACCGACATCGCGACCTCCCGGGCTTTTATCCCTCCGTGGAGCCTCGCCGGCGCCTTGAAAGAAGGTGAACGGCAAGACCGGATTGCTCTCGGACCAGGCATCGTGCACGCGTTGAAGCGGTACGACCGGAACCCTAGCGATCCTGAAGATGATGCAAATTACTTCGCACCTCTCGCTGCGTGGTTAAGCGAGTTGTGTGCCAGCGTGATGCCGGGAAGGCTCAAACGCATCGCAGTCAAGGGATTGGATGCGCCTGGCGGTTCCGCGCGGCATCTGCCGGCGAGGTGTACGCGCACTCCGGCGCGGCACGTCCGCGCACCAGTTGAATGCTTCGGGCACCACAGTTGGGCTGAATACCTCGTACGTTTCACACTGCGTATGGGATGCGCGCGACGGCATGAAGGTTGCTTGATACGGCACTGCGCCGATCAAACGTGCCCATCCCACCATGTCCATGCTCGCCACTATTCGCCGCACGCTCTACGCACTGCTGTCGGTACGTTTCATCGAACTGCAAAAACAGCGGCGGCGCACGTAACCCGCGACGTGTGCCGCGCCGCTTTGGCAACGCTGCTCAGCAGCTTGCTTGCGTTGATGGCTCGTTGAATGCGGCATCAATCCCTCTCCGCTGTGCTCAAGCGGCCGAATAGCGCGCCTGTTGCCCGAAGCTGGCCAAAGCCTTTGAACCATCGGGCAGCGCCAGCTCGCCGCTTTCGAGCCGCTGTTTCAGATAAGTAAAGCTCTGCGCAGTCTGCGCGAACAGGTGATTGCCCGCGGATACAGGCGGGTATTTCGCCAGCGCCTCAGGCGTCGCGAATGGCGGCAGCGGCGCGACCACCGTATGGTAGTCACAGGCGAAGAAGAGCGGAAACGAGTAGCGCTCCTCCTTCACCTTGCGCACGCGATGTGAAGTCGCGACGTAAGTGCCGCCCGTCCAGACCTCCAGCATGTCGCCGATGTTCACGACAAACGCGTTGTCGATCGGCGGCGCATCGATCCATTCGCCCTTGCCGTTCATCACTTCGAGGCCGGGCGCCGTCGGCAGCAGGATCGTGAAGCACTCGTAATCCGTATGTGCGCCGATGCCGGGCCGGTCTTCCGCGGAAGGGTCGACGGGATAGTGGACGAGCCGCAACTGGCTCGGCGGCTTTTGCAGGTAGGTGTCGAAATGCGCTTCCGGCAGGCCTAGCGCGAGTGCGAAGCCATGCAACAACGTGCGGCCGAGCGCGAAGGCCGCGTCGTAATAGCCGCTGACTGCGTCGCGAAACCCCGGCTGATCCGGCCACAGGTTCGGTCCGAGCATCGGCGTGCCGGCCTTCACGTCGGGATCGTCGGGCGGCAGTTCGCGGCCTGTGTCGAACGCTTCCTTCCTGTCGCGCTTGCCGCCCGCGAACACTTCCTCGCCTTCGGGCACGTAGCCGCGATGCGCGGTCGATTGGCCGATGTAGTAGCGCATTTTCCAATCGTCGGGCGCGGCAAAAAACCGTTTTGCGTGTTCGACGAGCGCGGCCTGCTGCTCGCGCGCAATCTGATGGCCGGTGACGTAGAAGAAGCCCGCATCGCGCGCCGCGCGATCGAGTTCGAGTGCGGTGGCAAGACGCCGGTCTTCGTTATCGCTGAAGAGGCCGCTGACGTCGACGATGGGCAGGCGGTCGAAACCGGTGTGGGTGCGGATTTGGCTCATGAGCGTTGCCTATGCATGTTGCGGTTCGATTTTCGATTCGGTCTGCGGCGCCGCCTGTGAATCGGCGCGCGCCTCGCGCCCAGCGAGAAACACCGCGAAATGGCGCCGCTCTTCGCGTCCCATCCACGTGTTGATCTCCCACAGATCGGCCACCGGCGCGTTCGTGAAAGGCAACGTGTGCAGATAGCCGTCGGGGCCGAACTCGGGCGTCATCGTCGTAGTCGTATAGCCTTTGTCGATCTGCGCGGCCCACAGCGCCTCCCAGATTCGCTGGTGCGAAGCCAGGCAGCCGGCGTATTCGGGCGCGGCAGGGTGCGGAACCTGCGGACCTTGCGGATAGCCGACGCGGCCGTGCACATGGTGCGCATGAGGGGCGAGCGCCAGAATCGTGTCCCATTCGCCGTCGAGCAGGCGCTCGCAGACCGACACCCAATGGCTGAAATCACAGGTCAGCTTGAGCTCCGGCACGGCCCGCACGACATCGCGCGTGATCCAGGGGTTGAAGAACGAACGGCCGCGATGCGTCTCGAAGCTGCAGATCACGTCGTGCTTCGCCGCGATCTCCACCGCGCGTGCAAAGAAGTCGACTTGCGTGGCGGCCGGCCACGCGTCGCAGCCCGCCATCACATTGAAAAAGCGCGGCTCGAGCGGCTTGCCCCAAACGATTTTCTCTTCGAAGTCGCGCAAATGATCGGCGGGCGTAGCAGAACGCTCCGGCACGTAACTGCCGGCCGTCGTGATCTCCGCGATGAACTCGAGCCGTTCTTCGGCAAGGGCATGCGCAAATGCTTCGCGGGCCGCCGCGCCGGCCGGCACCGGCGCCTCGATGCCGTCGAAGCCGGCGGCGCGCACCATCGGTGCGGCCTCCCGTGGCCCGCCGTCGAATCCCCAGAACGTCTTGAACAATTCGAATTTCATCGCCCCTCCAATACATGCAAAATTGCACGCAATAGTACATGCAAATCCGGACAGATCAATAAACTATCCGCTCGGCAGCGTGCATAATTTCGGCGCGCCCGATTTCCGGCTTAATTAGCACTTAAACTGTGCACCCCTCCTCCTCTTGGTGAATCGATGAAGAAAAAAATTGCGCGTAACAAGGGGCAAGCCGTGGCGCGCGCCATTCTCGACATGGACTGGCAGTGGTCAGCGCACTTCGGCGATCTGGGGCTGAACGACCTCAACTACAGCGACCTGTTCTGCCGGATGTGGGTGGACAAGGAGGATGACTTCGCGAAGACGGCGCTGTACGACTTCATGCCCGGCGTGAGCCGCCGCACCGCGGTCCGCTACGTGCAGGAGCTGATCGACGCGGGCTGGCTGCTGGAAACGAATTCCGAACAGGATCGCCGCATCAAGCAGATCAGCCTCGCGGCGTCGATCGAGGACCGGCTCGAGCAGTTCCTGGCTTACGTGCATCAACGTTTCGCCGCGCTGGACTGAGACGCTGCATCGTTCTGCCGAAGCAGACGCGAAACGCAAGCCGCATCGTCATGACTTGATCCCGCTGGCATATTTCTCGCTTGATTGGAAGCCGAGAGGTGCGGCGGCGTCGCATCTTAGGGATGCTAGGGTTCCGGTTCGCAAGAACGTCTGGTCCGAGAGCAGCCCGGTGCACCGATTCGATCGGCTCGAGGTTCGACCTTGAGGCGATCGGCCGGCGGCACTACACGGCGGGACAAAAGCCCGGGAGATTGGCGATAGCGATGTCTATCGTGCCTCTCCGTGGCCGGCGTTTGTCTCCCGCAGTTTCAGCGCAGTTTGCACGCTCGCAGGAACCGGTCATGTTGTTTTATCGCGCAGTCGCCGCGCGGTCCAACTCAACAATCGCGATTGACCGGTCTCCTGGAGAAAACGATGCAACGATTCAAATCCGCCCCCACCTTGCTTACCTCGCTTAACCGTCTGTCTTCGTCAGCGCGCCTGCGTGGCGCCATTGCCGGCGCCGCCGCGGCGCTTGCGTTCGGCCTCGCCGCCGCGCCTGCCTGTGCGGCCGCGCCGCTGGCCATCGGCTATAGCGACTGGCCTGGCTTTGTTGCCTTCCAGATCGCGATCGACAAAGGCTGGTTCAAACAGGCCGGCGTGGACGTCAATTTCCAATGGTTCGATTACTCCGCCTCGCTCGATGCGTTCGCGGCGGGCAAGCTCGACGCGGTGGGCGCCACCAACGGCGATGCTCTCGTCACCGGCGCAAGCGGCGCGAAGAACGTGATGGTGCTGCTGACCGACTACTCGAGCGGCAACGACATGATCGTGGCGAAGCCGCCCGTCCGCTCCGTCGAGGGGCTCAAGGGCAAGAAGGTCGGCGTCGAAGTCGGTCTGGTCGATCACCTGCTGCTCGACACGGCGCTCGAGAAACACGCGCTCAAGGAATCGGACCTCACGCTGGTGAACGCGAAGACCAATGAATTGCCGCAGGTGCTCGCTTCGTCCAACGATGTCGCGGCGGTCGGCGCATGGCAGCCGAACGCCGGCGAAGCACTCAAGCGCGTGCCGGGCTCGCGGCCGATCTTCACCTCGGCCGATGCGCCGGGCCTCATCTACGACGCCATCACGGTCAATCCTGTCAGCCTGTCGTCGCGCAAGGCCGACTGGGAAAAGGTGATCAAGGTCTGGTATCGCTGCGTCGCCTACATCAACGATCCGAAGACGCAACCGGATGCGGTGAAGATCATGTCCGCGCGCGTCGGTCTCACGCCGGCGCAATATCTGCCGTTGCTCAAGGGGACGCACCTGCTCGACGCCGCGGCGGCGAAGAAAGCATTCATCAAGGGCGACGGGCTGGACTCGGTGTACGGCTCGAGCGTGAACGCCGACAAGTTCAACGTGCGTAACGCTGTGTACAAGCAATCGCAGAATGTGAGCGCCTATATCGACCCGACGTTGGCCAACGCGCCGTAAGCAGCCGAGTGAAAAGGAAGCATGCGCACGATTCGCGCATGCTTCCTTGCGGCGCCCGGGTTTACCGCAGCACCCGCGCCATGCGTTGCTGTTATTCTTCCCTCTCCCGACCGTCACCCGGTCGCCTGCCGCCGCCCTCGAGCGGCGTTTCCAAGCGGCGCGCTCACGCGCCCTGGCATCAAGCGAGACAGGAATTTGCATGTTCGGCTTTCTGCGCGGCTATTTTTCCAACGACCTGGCGATCGATCTCGGCACGTCGAATACCCTGATCTACATGCGCGGCAAGGGCATCGTGCTGGACGAACCATCGGTCGTGTCGATTCGTCAGGAAGGCGGTCCCAACGGCAAGAAAATCATTCTGGCAGTCGGCAAGGAAGCCAAGCAGATGCTCGGCAAGGTGCCGGGCAATATCGAGGCGATCCGCCCGATGAAGGACGGCGTGATCGCCGACTTCAACATCACCCAGCAGATGATCAAGCGCTTCATCCAGATGGCGCATGAAACGCGCATGTTCGCGCCGTCGCCGCGCATCATCATCTGCGTGCCGTGCGGGTCCACCCAGGTCGAACGGCGCGCGATCAAGGAAGCCGCGCATAGCGCGGGCGCCTCGCAGGTCTACCTGATCGAAGAGCCCATGGCCGCGGCCACCGGCGCCGGCCTGCCGGTCTCGGAAGCCACCGGCTCGATGGTGGTCGATATCGGCGGCGGCACGACCGAGGTGGGCGTGATTTCGCTCGGCGGTATCGTTTACAAAGGCTCGGTGCGCGTGGGCGGCGACAAGTTCGACGACGCCATCGTCAACTACATTCGCCGCAACTACGGGATGCTGATCGGCGAGCAAACGGCCGAAGCGATCAAGAAGGAAATCGGCTCCGCGTTTCCGGGCTCTGAAATCAAGGAGATGGAAGTCAAAGGCCGCAATATGTCGGAAGGCATTCCGCGCAGCTTCACGGTGTCCAGCAACGAGATTCTCGAAGCGCTCACCGATCCGTTGAATCAGATCGTCTCGGCGGTCAAGATCGCGCTCGAACAGACGCCGCCGGAACTCGGCGCCGACATCGCCGAGCGCGGCATCATGCTGGCGGGCGGCGGCGCATTGCTGCGCGATCTCGACCGGCTGCTGGCCGAAGAGACCGGTCTGCCGGTGTTCGTCGCCGAAGCGCCGCTCACGTGCGTGGTGCGCGGCTCGGGCATGGCGCTCGAACGCATGGATAAATTCGGCGGAGCGTTCTCCTACGAATGACGCTCGTGAAGCGCGGGTCGGCCAGGCTGAGGTTCAGGTCGAGGCTCAGCCTGAAGGCTAACGCTCGTTAGCCTCCAGGCTGTCGAGATAGGCGAGCCAGCCGCCGAACGCGGTAATCTCCGTCGCGCCACTGTCGTCGCTGACCGCGGACGGCTCGCAGATAAAGCCTTTCACGGCGAGGCCGCCGGCGAGTAGCAGCGTGCCGATACCGAGCGGCGCGGGCACATCCATCACGAACTTGCCGAAGGTGCGCAGCGGCACGTCCCAGACTTCGACGGCGATTGGCGCGCCTGGCTGGCTGGTCGTGCGGACCAGTCCGGGCTTCGGCGGCTGCGTGCCGGCCAGCGCGTAAAGCCGATAACAGGGCGCGGTGTGCGTGGCCTCGACAAAGCGCGCGCCGGCCTCCTGCAACTGCCAGTTCAGCGGTTGTCCGCGCAGATGCGCGCCGACCACCGCGAGCGCGACAGTGGGTTCCTGCAACGGCAATGACTCGCTGCTTGCCGACGCGGCTTCGCTTGCGGTGAGTGGCGACTGAGTCCGCGTGCCCGGCTCGGCGGAACCAGCGGCAAATTGATCCATGTTGGTCGGCACGTGTTTTTTCATGAGTTCGATCTTGAAGACAAGTTTGGACGGAAAACAGCACGAGATATGCCAAGTCCGTCCCGCCTGTCATTGAACAGACAGACGATCTCAGCCGAGCGTAAAGCGGTCGCGCGTCGTCACGTAGTCGCTCGCGCCGAAACGGCCCACCGGAAAATAGTGCTGCAGCCGCACGCGCCATGTCTCGGTGTCGATCAGTTCATCGCGCGCATGCAGCCGCAGCACGCGGCCGATGAAAATCTGCCGGCTGGTCGTCTCCAGTTTCTCCCAGAGCGTGCATTCGAACGCCACCGGCGCTTCGGCGATGCGCGGCGGCGCGACCCGCGTGCTCGCCGCCGGCGTCAGGCCGACCTCGGCGAGTTCGCTCACATTGGGCGGCAAGCGCTCGCCGCAGCGATGCATCTTCTCCGCAATCGCCTCGTCAGCGAGATGCACGACGAACTCGCCGGTTCGCACGATGTTCACCGCGGTGTCCTTTAGCGTGCCGTCGGCCACGCGGTTGATGCTGATCATCACGATCGGCGGCTCCTCGCCGAGCATGTTGAACATCGAGAACGGCGCGGCGTTGATCGTGCCGTCCGCGCCGAGCGTGGTGACGAGCGCGATCGGACGCGGCACGATCAGGCTCGCCATCAGCTTGTAGCGCTGGTACTCGGTGATCGCTTCGAAGTCGATTTCCATGATGGACCGCCTAGTTCTGGGTAGCGTATTCAGTGATGCCGAGCAGCTGGCCGAGACTTTTCTCGCCTCGCATCCGCGACGTTTCGATGCGCTCTTCAATGTCGCGCAGATGCGCTTCCATCTGCGCCATCGCGCCGGCTGCATCGCGTGCCTCGATGCAATCGACGATTGCCGCGTGTTCCGCGTGTTCACACGGCGCGTGGCCCGGCGGCTCATACACGCCGACGATCAGCGAGCAGCGCGACACCAGTTCCTTCAGATAGTTTTGCAGGATCGAATTGCCCGCCAGCGCGGCGATACGCATGTGGAACCCGCTGGCGAGCGTGGCCCACGACGGCTGGTCGAAGCGATGCATCGCCTCGTGCTCATCGGCCAGTTGTTGACGCAGCAACTCGATGTCCTCGCGGCTCGCGCGCTGCACGGCCAATTCGACCAGCATGCGTTCGACGGAGCGCCGCGCTTCGAAAATCTCGCGCGTTTCCTCCGGAGTCGGCTCGGCGATCACTGCGCCCTTGTTCGGCCGCAACACGACGATGCCGTCGTAGGCGAGCTTTTCCAGCACCCGCCGCACGACGGCGCGCCCCACGCCGAACAGCTGGCACAGCTCGGGCTCCGGCAGCTTCGTGCCGGGCGTCAGGCGGTGGTTCAGGACGCCGTCGAAGATCGACTGATAGATACGCGCGTCGACGTCCGCGTCGTCCTTGCGCGTTTTTTTTGCGGTGGCCACGCCGGCTTTCGGGCTCATGCGAGTGCCGGGCGCAGCGCGCCATCCCGTTCCAGTTCGTCCATATGACGCGCGATGGCGCCCGGCGTCGTGATCCATACATCGCCCTTCGCTCGCGCCGCGGC
Organism: Paraburkholderia lacunae; assembly: GCF_003353175.1. GTDB lineage: Bacteria > Pseudomonadota > Gammaproteobacteria > Burkholderiales > Burkholderiaceae > Paraburkholderia > Paraburkholderia lacunae. The sequence goes on from NZ_QHKS01000004.1 coordinate 31,658, forward strand.
GATGTGTTCAAGCGCGCGGCGCAGATGGCGCAGCCGGTACGGCTGCCCCACCAGATACGGATGCAGTGCAATGCCCATCACCAGCGCCTGCGGCTTCGTTCCACGGTTGGCCTGCTCGAGCATCTCGTCGAACTGATCGACGATCATGTCGGCGAACGCGCGTCCGTCCATATGGCGCGCCACCATCATCGGCAAATCATTGAGCTCCTGCGGGTACGGAATCGACCACAACGGCGCGCCGCGCGTGGCCATCCGCACGGGACGGTCGTCGTGGCACCAGTTCAGCGTATAGCGATAGCCAGTCTCGGCCAGCAGATCGGGCGTGAGATGCGACTCCGAGATCCACGGCGAGAGCCAGCCGTCCGGCGGCGTGCCAGCTTGTTCTGCGATGCGCTCGCGGCAATCCCGAAGCAGCCCACGTTCGCCGCTTTCGTCGAGATCGCTCTGCCGGTGCGCATTCGTATGGCCGTGGCCGATTAGTTCATCGCCGCGCGCGACGCAAGCCGCAATCAGTTCCGGGCAATGATCGTAGAGCGCGGTGTTGATGAGCGTGCCGGCCGGCAAGTCGAGCTGATCGAACAGTTCGATGCAGCGCCATGCCCCCACCCGGTTGCCATACTCGCGCCAGCTGTGATTCAGCACGTCCGGTTGCGGCGAGATCGGCCCGAGCGCGGCGCCGAGTCCTTCGCCGAAAGCAAAGTGCTCGATGTTAAAGCCCAGATAGACGGCGAGCCCGGTGTCGCCGGGCCAGCGGAACCCATCGCTGTCCGTGATCGGCCGGTAGGCAAAGCGGCCATGCGTGGCGAGCAATTGGCGAGCGCGGTTCTGCACTGCTGGCATGTTCTCTGTGTCGTTCATTTGAAGAAAGCCATGGGTGACGATAAGCGACGGGGAGCGCGCCGTGTGAACCGGGTTGGCCAGCTCATGCCCCGTGACGGACCGAAGACGCACCGCGATCGCGCAAATCAATCCCATTTGATCGCCGACGATCGATGCATCGGATCGTTTGCAATATGTGAGCCAACTTGTAGACGTTAAGCGCCGCAGCACGTTTGCAATCGGCAAGCGTCACGATGCGGCGGATGGCACATGTCTTGCATTTACATGGCTTCGCGCAGACGGCGCTTGTACCTCGCCTGTATCACGCTAGTGCCGTGCCTGCGCCGTTCACGAGGACAGCCCCTTCATGATTCAGCCTGCTTCAACGGTGCTCGAAACCAAAGCCGCCGATATCGAACTGGTGCACGTGTCGAAGCAATACGGCGACGCGCTCGCCGTCGACGCCATCGATCTGCGTATTGCGGGCGGCCAGTACTGCTGCCTGCTCGGGCCATCCGGATGCGGCAAGACGTCGACCTTGCGCATGATCGCGGGGCATGAATCGGTCACCGAAGGTGACATTCTGATTGCTGGCCGCAACGTCACGCGCGAAGAACCCGCCGCCCGCGGCACCGCGATGGTGTTTCAGAACTATGCGCTGTTCCCGCATCTGAGCGCGCGCGATAACGTCGCGTTCAGCCTGAAGATGCGCGGCGTCGCCAAGGACGTGCGCCGCAAACGCGCGGGCGAACTGCTGGAACTCGTCGCGATGTCGGCGTATGCCGAACGCAAGCCGGCGCAACTCTCCGGCGGCCAGCAGCAGCGCGTGGCGCTCGCGCGTGCGTTGCTGAATCAGCCCGGCTGCCTGTTGCTCGATGAACCGCTGTCGGCGCTCGATCCCTTCCTGCGCGTTCAGATGCGCGCCGAACTCAAGCGCTGGCAGAAGGAGCTCGGCATCACCTTCGTGCACGTCACTCACTCGCAGGAAGAGGCGATGGCGCTTGCCGACCTGGTGGTCGTGATGAGCCATGGCCGCATTGAACAAAGCGGGTCGCCGCACGAAGTCTTCAACCGCCCGCGCACCGAGTTCGTCGCGCGTTTTCTTGGCGGGCACAACGTATTCGACACGAATGGCCGCTTGTTTACCGTGCGTGCCGACCATCTGCGCGTGGTGCCGCACGGCGTGACGCCGGTCCAGGCCGCGGGCGGCGAAAGCGGTCTCGCGCGCATCGGCGGTGTGCCCTGCACGGTGCGCGAGGCCGAATACCAGGGCACCCATTTGCGCATGACGCTCGACCCGCTCGACGGCTCGCCTGAACTGATCTCGCTCGTGAGCGACGGCGAATACGATCCGGCGCGGCTCGGTCCCGAGGCGCGCGTGGTCGTCTGGTGGAACGAACAGGACGCCCACCCGCTGGCGGCCTGAGCGTGTGCGCGGCATTGCGCGGCATTACGTTACGCGGCCGTGAAGAGCGCGACTGACCCGGAACGTCAACCGGGCGCGAACCGAATTTCAACTGAGCGCCAACTGAGGAGAAAGCAATGAGTGAAGCGAACGAGAGCCCGGCAGCGGCCGCATCCGACCTGACGGACAAAGGCCTGTCGCGCCGCACGTTCATCAAGGGCGCGGTGGCGGCGGCCGGTATTGCCGGTTTTCCGTACGTGCACGCGCAGGAGAAGATCACGTTGCGCTATCTCGGCACGGCGGTCAACCAGAGCGCCGACATCGCGAAGAAATTCAAGGAAGACACCGGCATCGAGATTCAATACGTGCCGGTGACCACCGACGACGTCGCCAAGCGCATCATCACGCAGCCGAACTCGTTCGACATTGTCGACACCGAATACTTCGCGCTCAAGAAGCTGATTCCGGCCGGCACGCTCGCGGGCCTCGACGCGAAGCGGATCAAACTCGCGGACAAGATCACCCCGGTGCTCACGCGCGGCGAGGTGAACGGCAAGAAGATCGGCGACCAGGGCACCGCGCCGAAAAAGGTGATGTTTCTGACCGGTCCGCGCTCCACCGAATTTTCGGCCACGCCCACCGAATGGATGACGCTGATTCCCACCACCTATAACGCCGATACGCTCGGCATTCGCCCCGACCTGATCAAGCGCCCGATCAGCAGTTGGGCCGAGCTGCTCAATCCGCAGTTCAAGGGCAAGGCGGCGCTGCTCAACATTCCCGCGATCGGTATCATGGATTCGGCGATGGCGATCGAGGCGATGGGTCACGTCAAGTACGGCGACAAAGGCAATATGACAAAGGCCGAGATCGACCAGACCATCAAGATTCTGATCGAAGCCAAACGCGCCGGCCAGTTCCGCGCGTTCTGGAAGGACTTCAACGAAAGCGTGAACCTGATGGCCTCCGGCGAAGTGGTGATCCAGTCGATGTGGTCGCCGGCAGTAACCAAGGTGCGCACGATGGGTGTCGCCTGCACGTTCCAGCCGCTCAAGGAAGGCTATCGCTCGTGGGCATCGGGTTTCGGCTTTCCGCGCTCGCTGCAGGGCAAGAAGCTCGATGCCGCGTATGAGTTCGTCAACTGGTTCCAGAACGGCTGGGCCGGCGCCTACCTGATGCGCCAGGGCTACTACTCGGGCGTGCTCGAAACCGCGAAAGCCCACATGCAACCTTACGAGTGGGATTACTGGATCGAGGGCAAACCGGCCACCCAGGATATCAAGGCGCCGGACGGCCAGTTGCTCGAAAAGGCCGGCACCGTGCGTGACGGCGGCTCGTACAACCAGCGCATGGGCGCGATTGCCTGCTGGAATGCGGTGATGGACGAGAACATCTATATGGTGCAGAAGTGGAACGAGTTCATCGCGGCTTGATCGACGCAGCTGCTTGATAGGCTGCCTGAGACGCTGCTTGATAGGCTGCCTGAGACGCTGCCGGTGCATCGCGCGCCGGCAGCCGCTGCATTTCGGACGGCGCAGTCATTCCACCGCTGTCTTTCCACCGTAGTCATTCCACCGCAGTCATTCCAGACACACCGCCCATGGCCACGATCGAACTCCCCTCCCGCGCGCAGGACGAACCCGCCCGGCACCGGCGCGCACCGGCATGGCTGCAGGCCACTCCGCTCACGCTGACGTTCGTGCTGTTCTTCATCGTGCCGCTCGTCATCACGCTGATCGTCAGCTTCTGGGATTTCAACGAGTACCAGATCATTCCAGCCTTCACGCTGAAGAACTACGCGGCGATTTTCAACGGCTGCGCGTCGATGACGGATGTCTGCGTGACCTTCAAGACGTATTGGTCCACGCTCAAATTCTGCGCGATCGTGTGGGCCGTCACGTTCGTGCTGGGGTTTTCGATCGCGTACTTCCTGTCGTTTCACGTGCGCACGACGAGCATGCAGACGGTGCTGTTCCTTGTCTGCACGATTCCGTTCTGGACCTCGAACGTGATCCGGATGATCTCGTGGATGCCGCTGCTCGGCCGCAACGGGCTCGTCAATCAGGCGCTGCTGGGCGCGCATCTGATCGACCAGCCGCTCGAATGGCTGCTGTATTCGAATTTTTCGGTGGTACTGGCGTTCGTGCATCTCTACACGTTTTTCATGATCGTGCCGATTTTCAACGCGATGATGCGCATCGACCGCTCCTTGCTCGAAGCGGCGCGCGATGCCGGCGCGAGCGGCTGGCAGGTCATTCGCAACGTGGTGTTGCCGCTCTCGAAGACCGGTATTGTGATCGGCTCGATCTTCGTGATCACGATCGTGATGGGCGACTTTCTGACCGTTGGCGTGATGGGCGGCCAGCAGATTGCCTCGGTCGGCAAGATCATTCAGGTGCAGACCGGCTACCTGCAATTTCCCGCTGCGGCGGCTAACGCGATCATTCTTCTGGCCGTTGTGCTGATGATCGTGTGGGGCTTGACCCGGGTGGTCGATATCCGCAAGGAGCTTTGATATGCAGGCCAATCGCCTCAAGCACCGCGAGCACCGGCCGGCGAGTTTTTACTGGCTCGCGTTGCTGTTCGGCGTGTTCGTGCTGTTTTTGTATGGCCCGGTCATCACGATTTTCATTCTGTCCTTTCAGGGACCGGAGGGCGGGCTGACGTTTCCGATGCGCGGCGTTTCGCTGCACTGGTTTGCCGTGCTGCGCGACGGTGTCGGCGACGTCGATATCTGGGCCGCGTTTGGGCGATCCGTGCGGCTCGCTCTGGTGGTGACGGTTCTGACCGTGCTGTTTTCCGTGGCAGCGGGGCTGGCTTTTCGCAGGCGCTTTCGGGGCGATACGGCGGTGTTTTATGTGTCGGTTGCCAGTCTGATCATGCCTTCCATTATCGTTTCGCTTGGCATCGGGTTGACATTCCGGCTGCTGGACAACGGAATCCGGTATCTCGCTGCCGCATGGGGGTATCAGTCTCTTGCCGATAGCTATACGACTTCGATGGGCTTGTTGACCTCAGCCCTTGGTGCGCACCTGACCTGGACGTTGCCCTTTGGTTTGCTGGTGATGTTCGCTGTCTTTAACCGCTTCAATCCGGCTTACGAGGAAGCTTCGAGGGATTTGGGCGCTACGCCGTGGCAGAGTTTCCGGCACGTCGTCCTGCCGATCATTGGACCTTCGGTGGTTGGCGTGGCCATGTTCGGCTTCACGCTCTCATGGGATGAGATTGCGCGTACCTCGCAGGCGATCGGTGACCAGAATACTTTGCCGCTCGAACTGCAGGGGCTGACCACTTCGGTGACTACGCCGGTGATTTACGCGCTTGGGACGATGACCACGGTGTTGTCATTTGCTGTGATGGGCCTGTGTTTGCTTGCTGTGAGGGGCCTGGCGCGAAAGCGCACGGTGGCCTGAGTTTTTGATTTCACACCGGGCGGCGTTCATCCTGTCGCCCGCATGTGGCACAGTATCGTTGGGCGCAGACGTTACGCTTGCGGAACTGGACAACGATCACAGCCACATGAAAAACCTGATTTCGTACGAACCCCCGGTCGACGAAGACGCGCTTTTGATGAAGTGGATCCGGCGCGCACGCGAATCCCAGATGAGCCATTACGACATGGCCGACCTGTTGTCCGCGCGGGAGCGCCGCGTCGGCTGGCTGGTGACCGCGCTGACCGCCTTTGTAGGAACGGCGGTGTTTGCGTCCTTGAATGAGGCGGCCGTCGCGCCGGCACTCAGGATTATCGTGGGTCTCGTGAGCGTGATGGCCGCGGTCTCCGCCGCATTGCAAACCTTCTTCCGATTTGCGGAGCGCGCGGAAAAGCATCGCGCCGCCGGCGCGAGGTATGGTGCGGTGCGGCGCCGGCTGGAAGCGGTCTTTGCGGGCGACCCCGACGCGCGCGACGGCCACTACCTCAGCGCGATTCGCGACGAACTGGACCGGCTGGCGGAAGATTCGCCGAATGTGCCGCCGGCGGTTTTTTATCGCACGCAACGCACCTTGTCCGGCGACGCGGAAAGAAGCGGCGGTGAATGAACACGCGGCAAATTGAGTGCGGGTCCGACGTCAGCTCGCGTAGAGGGCCCCAGGCGGCGCTTAAGCTTTGCTTAAGGCCGCACTCCGCAGAATCTACGACTCGCCAGATCCGCCCGCCCAATTCGGCATATTTTTCCGCGCAGGATGCGCGGAACGACAGGCTCGCTGCGCAATATTTACCCTGCTTTACCCTACAACGGCCATCGCCCGCGCCCGATTATGGTATTGTCCGCCGGGCACTCTAAAGCTCATTGCCACGCTTTATCGGGAAGCATAATCGCTCCCTAAAAAATCTTATGGAAGTCCAAAACGCCCGCCGTTGGGCACCACGGGGAAAGCAAGCCTGGCTTGCCGTAGCCGCCGCATTGGCGATCGCCAGCGGTGTGCGCCTGCTGCTTCACCCGCTCATCGGCCCATTCATGCCGGGCACCGCGTTCTGCATCGCGGCGTCGCTGGTCGAATATTATTTCGGTCTCGCACCGGCATTGACAGTCATGCTGCTCGGTCTTGGTATCGCCGACTATCTGTTCGTGCCGCCCTACGCCACCATCGACGTCTTCGATCGCGAAGACGTGATCCTGCTCGTCTCCTATCCGCTGGTCACGCTGCTGGTCATCGTGCTGCTCGAACGCCTGCGGCGCGCGCAGTTTCGCGCGGAGCTGATCGCATCGGTCGCGCAATCGCGCTATGAAATGCTGCTGCGTCACGACAACGAACGCATGCTCGCGCGCCGCGCCGTCGACGAAACGCACCGGCTGTTGCGGCATCTGTCGCATCATCACAGGACCTTTATCCTCATCCAGGCACTCGAGCGCAACGCGCTGCACCAGGCGGACGACATCAAACTGCAAGGCACGCTGCCGCGCCTGCCCAACGAGATCGCACCCGGCCCGCGCTTTGCCGAAGTCCACCCCGAGGATATCCAGCGGCTCAGCAATGCATTGTGGCCCGGCGGCCATCGCGTCCGGCTGAGGAACGGCGACGGCCGCTCGAGACTGACCGAGTGCGTGTGCGAACGCTTCACCACGCATGCGGGCGACTTCCTCGTGTTGCGGATCGGAACCTGAGCCATGAGTCGACCGACCAGCCTGTTCTATCCCGGCGACGACCATGCGGTGCTGATGCTGCACGGCCTGTCCAGCTCGCCGCTCGAATTGCGCTTCCTCGCGCGCCATCTGAACGCCGAAGGCTTCACGACCAGCGCGCCGCTCCTCGCCGGCTATAGCGCCGGTTCCGACGAAGCGGCCATGGAAGTCTGGCTCGACGCCGCCGTGCGCGAGTACGACGCGCTGGCCGCGCGCTTTGCCCGCGTGTCGATCTGCGGCCTTTCGATTGGCGCGGCGCTGGCGCTCGCGCTCGCGCATCGCCGCCCGCAAGCTCAAGCCGTGGTGCTGCTGTCGCTGACGCTGTCCTACGACGGCTGGGCGATTCCCTGGTATCGCTTTCTGCTCAACTGGGCGTACTTCACGCCGATGCGCAACCGCTGGCGTTATCGCGAGGCGGCGCCGTTCGGTCTGCGCAACGAAGCGCTCAGAGCGAAGATCGCGCGCGCCATGCAGCGCAGCGACTTCAGCGAAGTCGGCCCGTCGACCATTTCGTTGCCGGCGTTGCATCAGGCGAGCCGGCTGGCCGCGAACGTGCGCACGCTGGTGCGCGACATCAAGACCGATTGCCTGATCGTCCACGCAATCGACGACGAAACGTCGAGCCCGCACAACGCGCGTTTTGTCGCCGGGAATATCGGCGCCGCCTTTTTACGCACCATCTGGCTGGATGACTCGTATCACATGATCACATCGGACAACGAGCGAGAGATCGTCGCGCGCGAAACCGCGCTGTTTCTGCGCGAAAGTGAAGTGGCCCATAGCAGCGTCGACGGCGAGAAGCCGCAGGTCGTCTCGAAGGCGTTGGCGCGGCGCCTGCGCCAACTCGCGGCACTCGGCAAGGAGCGCGCATGACGCTCAAACTCGCCAAACCGGCTCGCGCGCCGCTGCTGCTTGCGGCGGCTTGCCTCCTTACGGCAAGCGCAGCGCGCGCGGACGATCAGAGTCCGGCTGCGGACGCGCAGGCGTCTGCTAACGCGAACGCGAGCGCCGACGCGAATGCGAATAATGCGAATGCGAGCGCCGACAGCAAATGGAAGATCGCGCTCGGGCCCGGCGTGGTGGTCTCACCCAAGTATCCGGGCTCGCGCCAGTTGAGCGTGTTCCCATTCCCTGCGCTCGACATCTCCTACGACGACCGGTTTTTCTCGCAAGGTCCCGACGTGCTCGGCGTCAACGTGTTGCGCGGCCCCGCGTATCACCTGGGCGCTGCGCTCAGTTGGGATTTCGAGAGCCGCAAGGAATCCGACGATCCGCGTCTGCACGGTCTCGGCGACGTGCACAGCGGTCCCAAGCTCAAGCTGTTCGCCGATTACACGGTGTGGGCGTTCACGGGCTCGGTCGCGCTGTATCAGGAGATCGCCGGCCATCATAAGGGCACGACGGTGAGCACGGACGTGGTCGCTTCCGCGCCGGTCGGCGGATGGCTGTTCTCGGTTGGGCCCGGATTGACCTGGGCGAACGGCACCTATACGCGGACGTTCTTTGGCGTGTCGAGTCAGCAGAGCTCCGCTTCGGGGCTGCCGGTCTATAACACCAGCGCCGGTGTGCGGGACATTCATATGAATGCGGTCGTCAGCTACGATATTTCCCGACACTGGGTTGGGTCGGTGTCGGCAACGTTTGGACGTCTGGAGCATAACGCGGCTAATAGCCCGATTACCCAGCGCAGGTTTGAGCTCAATACGCTCGCTTCGGTGAATTATCGGTTTTAGCCCTGCCGGGCGGGGTTTTTGCGGTGCCTGAGGGGTTGGGGTTTTTTGCCTGTGCAGCGCTTTATGCCTCGCTTTATGCCTCCGCAACCACCGCAACCACCGCAACCAGAAGCACCGGCAAACGCAAAAAACCAGACTCGCGATTTACGGCCGCCCCTCGAGATCGCCGAGATCGATTCCGAGTTCAGCGGCCATACGCGCAACCAGCGCGTGAAGCCGGCTTACTTCATCAGCGAGCCTCTTCTGTTCGGCCTTGACAGCCTCGAACGCCGACAACGGCGCACTATCCTCGTCGCCTCCCCCTTGGGCGATTTCGCTCGCGCTGACCTCCCCGCATAACAGATGCATCCAGCGATTCTCACGCTCGCCCGGCGTGCGGGCCAGTTTCACCACGCGCGGTGGTTCGCCGGCGGCGAGTTCGTCGAGAAACGCCTCGACCGACGAGATGTCCGCAAAACCGTGCAGCCGCGCGCAGTTCAGCCGCAACTCGGCCGCGGTCTGCGGGCCGCGCAACAGCAACGTGGTCAGCAATGCAGCCGATTGGCTCGGCAGCCCAAGCACGCGATTCATGTTGTGCTCGAACCGCGGCACACGGCTGCTGCTGCCCTCCATCACCAGGCTCAGACGCTTCAAGCCATCAATGGCGGTCAACACCTCCGCTTCGGTGGCGCTCATCACCGGTGCGCGCCCAGTTTTCTGGTTGCAGCCCAAAGTCAGCGCGTTGAGCGAAAGCGGATAACTGTCCGGCACAGTGTGCTGTTTTTCAACCAGCACGCCGAGCACACGCCCTTCGAGTTGCGTCAGAGCACGGATGGACGGGCGGGAAAGAGCGTCAGGATTGGAGTTCATAAATGATGTCGCGGCTAGCGCCGCCGGGTCGCGTGGACCGGCGTGCATAGCGTCGCACAGCCGGGCGGAGTTTTTAGTTTGTGAGCCCTATGATAAACGGCCCAGGCACCCACGGTGTACGAATCTGCGCCGCAACACGCCGCGCGCGGTGCGGCGCGCCTGCGTTCATGACGGCGCCAGCATCGGTTTCGTGCTGCCTTGCACGAACCTGCGCGAACGTGCGGGTGCGGCGCCGCGGCGCCGCGCACAGGCGGCAAAAGAGCGGCCTTGAACACGGTTTTTCAGGGCGCCGGTTGCGCAGCGCATTGCACGAAACACTTGCGGCGATATTTTTTGCACGGTATCGTCGTGCGGTTCTGCAACGCAGCGCGGGAGAGATCGTCAGACGCAGGTGACGACGCCGACGGAGCAACCGCCCCGGAAACTCTCAGGCAAAAGGACCGCGCAGCCGGAACATCTGGAGAGCGGCGCTGTGCGCGCCCACCGAAGGGGAATCCCGCCCACCGCGTGCAACCTGCACGAGCGCTGACGGGATGAAACTCTCAGGTACATGGACAGATGGGGCATCGACGCCGGTTTCGACACGAAATCGACACCGGTGATGCTCAATCTACTCTGGACCATGTCATGTCACGAATCGCCATCATCGGCGCCGGGATTACCGGTGTCACGACTGCGCACGCCCTCGCGCAATGCGGCCATCAAGTCACGGTGTTCGAACGTCATCGCTATGCGGCGATGGAAACCTCGTTCGCCAACGGCGGCCAGTTGTCGGCCAGCAATGCCGAAGTCTGGAACAGCGCAGCTACCGTACTCAAGGGCTTGCGCTGGATGCTCACCCGCGACGCCCCGCTGCTGCTCAATCCGCTGCCCACGTGGCACAAGTATTCGTGGATGGGCGAATTCCTGCGGCAGATTCCGCACTATCGCGCGAACACCGTCGAGACGGTGCGGCTTGCGATCGCGGCGCGGGAACACCTGTTTTCGATTGCCGAGCGCGAAGGGATCAACTTCGATCTGGAGCGGCGCGGCATTTTGCATATCTACAAGAACCGCAAGGATTTCGCTGCCGCCAGCAAGGTGAACGAACTGCTGCGCGAGGGCGGGCTCGACCGCAATCCGGTGACGGCGAGCGAGTTGCATGCAATCGAGCCGACGCTGCACGGCGAGTTTTACGGCGGTTTTTTCACGCCCTCCGATTCCACCGGCGATATTCACAAGTTCACTCGCGGGCTTGCTCAGGCTTGTGTGCGGCACGGGGTGGAGTTTCACTACGAGGCCGAGATTACCGCGGTCGGGCAGACGGCCGATGAGCGATTTACGCTCGCGGTCAATATAGCCGGCGAGCCGCAGCGGTTTGCTTTTGAGCGTATCGTGGTGTGCGCCGGCGTCAAAAGCCGGGATTTCGCCGCCATGCTTGGAGACCATGTCAACGTATATCCGGTGAAAGGCTATTCGATTACCGTGTGTCTCGATGACGAGGTGAGTCAACAGCGAGCGCCGTGGGTCAGCCTGCTCGACGATAGTGCGAAGATCGTCACCAGCCGGCTCGGCGTAGACAGGTTTCGGGTGGCCGGGACGGCGGAGATCAATGGTTTCAATCGGGACATCCGGTCGGATCGGATAGCGCCGTTGATCGATTGGACCCGACGGTATTTTCCGGAGGTGGCCACCTCGAGGGTGATTCCATGGGCCGGGTTGCGGCCTATGCTGCCGAGCATGTTGCCCAAGGTGGGCCGCGGCAAGCGGCGTGGCGTTTTTTATAACACGGGACACGGACATCTTGGGTGGACGTTGTCCGCGGCGACCGCGCAATCGGTTGCCAGCGTTATCGATTAGTTTTTTGCCCGCGCGGCGCTTCACGGCCGCGCTCGTTCCACACCCGAAAGGGCGTCATCGCCATGCTCAAACGCCTCAAAGTGCCCTTGATTCTGATTCTCTCGCTGGCGGTACTGTGCGCAGGCGTTGCCGTCGCGATCGGCGTGTTCGGGTTACTGGTGATGCTGGCCGGCAATCTGTAGCGCACCGTTCGCGCGGGCGTCAGCGGCGCAAAAGGAAGTCGGTTCCGAAGGTTTTTTGCCTTTCGCGGCGCCAAGGTCTGCGTATGTCTGCTTATGTCGGCTTATGTCTCCTGGCCGCCGCCCAAGGCAAGAAAATCAAACCTGACGGCTTATCAGCCAATCGATATCGACATCGGCGAGTTCGCCAATCCTCTCGACACTGACGTCCGCGGCGGGATTACTGCTCACCGCTTCAGGATCAAAAGCATAGTGCCCCTGGCGAGGAAAAACCGTCGTCAACCTCTCCCGCCAGCTCCGCTTCATGGCAGCGAGAATCCGCAATTTGTCGTCGACCATCACATAGTGTCGAGCCGGATAACACTCCATCACCTGATCGAGCATCAACTCTTTGTGGATATAAATCAAAACCCGGCCTTCAACCTCTTCCCATAACCCCGAACGGGCAATCTTCCGCGGTTGAAACACGACGTCCCCGTCGGACAGGATCACGGTAGGCCCCCGCGTGCCCAAATGCCGGATCGCATCCAGCGCCCCCGGATACAAACGGTTCGCAAACGGATAGTCAATCAGAAACGAGGACATCAACAACAGCCGGGTATCCCGCGGATGCTCCCGCCGATACCTCTGCAACGCCCCCAGATAATCGGCGTAGCCAAGCTCCCCTCGCAACGCCTCAAAAATTTCCCAATAGCGCGCACTGTTCTCCTCGCCGAACTCCCGCATCATGTGCGCGCGCAGATCCGCCAGCACATGATCGTTGTCGAGCAAGGTGTTATCGCAATCGAACAGAAACACGACGTCGTGCGGCGTAGCCTTCGTGGCATCCATGGCGGTTCCCTTGAATCAGCTCTTCGGCCCATTGGCCGGCGCAGCGGCCTTCTCGACGTGGCCGCCAAAGTCATGCCGCATCGCCGGCCATACGCGGTTCGGAAAATGCGCGTCGCCGCGCGATGCGTGACATCGAAAAGACGATACGCCTCTTTTCAACGGCCTGGCGCTACTGCCGCACCTGAAGCTTCCGATATTGCGTCCGCACAAAACGCCGCACCGCTTGCCACATCAACGGATAGCGGTAGCCCGGCACCGCGAACAGCATCAGCGCGCAGAGCGCCAGCAGACCGCAGAACAGGAACGTGCCGCGATAGCTGAACGCCTGCACCAGCAACCCCGACAGCACGCCCGACAGAATCGACCCGAGCCGCGCCGCATTGAAGAACAGCGCGGTGGCGCGGCCCGGCGCATCCGGCATCAGATCCTGCACGTAGGTCATGCCGAGGCACGAGGTCACCGCGACCACGAAGGCGTTGAGCATCTGCATCGGGATCAGCATGTCGACGTTCCCGGCCAGCGACATCGCGATGAAATAGACCGCGTGCACCGCGGCGCACGCGGCCAGCCAGTTCGGTTTGTGCAGCGTCGACGATTTCGCGCCGAGCGCGAGCATCATCGGGATTTCCGTCAATGCGCCAAGGCCGAGCATGATCGACACGTCCAGATGCGTGCCGTTCAGACCATGCACGATGTAGAGCGGCAGCACGATCATGGTGGCGTTGGCGGCGAGGCCGAGCAGCGTCAGCGCGGCCACCGCGCGGCGAATGTCGCTCGGCGAAGCGACACCCGGCAGCGCCTCGTGCGCATCTTCGCCGGGGGCGGTCAACGGCGGCACTGTGATCGACGCCGACGGCTCGGATGCCGTGTCCTCCACCGTGTGATCGCCCAGATGGCCTTGCGGCTCCCGCATCCGCCAGACGATCGTCGCGCAGGCGGCAAAGCTTGCCGCGGCGAACAGAAAGAGCCCGTAGAAGCCGCTCGCGGCGAGCACCAGCGCGCCCACCGACGGACCGAACACCCATGCCGCTGACAGGATGGTCCGCAAGGTCGCGCTGGCGAACGCGCGCTCCGCCGGGTCCGGCACCGGCAGCGCCGCGCGGCTGAACGAGAACACCAGCGAGATGGCCGAACCGCCCGCGCCGATAAAGGCAATGCCGACCACCAGCAACAACCGGTAGTCACGCACCACGCATAGACACAGATAGCCGAGCGCGGCGGCCACCAGCGCCGCCACTCGCGTCGCTCCAGCGGCCGGCCAAGGTGCTGGCGAGCACGCCGCTGGTAGCGATCAGCGTCATGAATACGCCGAGCTTGAACGGCGTCATGGCGGCGCGCTCGACGCCGAACAGCGACAGATAGGGAGCGGTAAACGACATCGCCACCCCGAGCATGAGGGTGGCGGCGGCCAGCGGCTTGAAGCCAGGGATGCGCAGCAGATCGAAAAAACGTGAGGTCTTCAGCACGGGTGGCGGTGGTCAGGGAACGCGAGCCGCTGCCAGGCGCCATGAGCGCCGAGGAATGGGTGGCCGGATCGACGGGGCATTATCGGCTTACCTCGCTTGCTCGTAAACCCGCGCACCCGGCGTCCCAAATTCGCATAGCGTGCCATTGCTGATGAACTCGCAACGAGGAGAACGCCGCTTGCCGTCCGCTGCGCGCATTTCTTCAGCGGGTGTGTTTCAGCTGGTGTGGTTCAACTGGCGTGATTCTTCAGCTAGAGTGTTTCAGCTGACGTGCTTCGTGACGTGCATTAGCGCGGTGGATGACCTGCAAGATTCGCTCCCGCTTTGCGCCCTTGCCTCTCCGTCGTCACAGAACGACGTAACCGCGCTTTTCGAGCGTCCGCAGGTGCCATTGATTGCCGTAGACGCCGCAAGCGATGCCGAACAGGATCGACAGCGCCAGTCCGATCAGATCGCCTGCACTGCCCCACAGGCCACCCAGGAAAAGCATGATGTTGACCGCCAGCATGATGAAAGCGGCAAACCACATTCTCTTTGACAGAGCCCACACGAAGCCGAGCAGGAACGCGCCCCAGCTGAAGCCGGTGGCGACGGCGACCATTTCGTCCTTGCCCGGGTAATGCAGGTAGATTCGTTCTGTCATTTCCTTTCCTGAACGCGATGACACGCCGCTGCGTGGCGGCAATTGATGATGTTGAACACGCTGTTCCGGGGAAGATGTCCTGGCTGAAGCTGTTGCACAATGTACCAGATGATTTTTCTTACCCAATCCACAATCATCAACCCTGTCCCGCCTGAAGAGGCAAGCAACAACGGGAGTCACGATGGCTACGCAAGCAGCTTACTCACAGAAGGCCCCCTCGCGCGCCGAGGTGGACACTCTGCCGGGCGCCACGGTATTGGAATTCGGCACAGACTGGTGCGGCTACTGCCAAGGCGCGCAGGCGTCGATCAGCAAGGCCTTCGAACCACACGCCGGCATCAGGCATCTAAAGATCGAAGACGGACCCGGTCGCCCGCTGGGCCGCTCCTTCAAGGTCAAACTCTGGCCAACGCTGATCTTCATGCGCGACGGCGCCGAAGTCGCACGCGTAGTGCGCCCCGCCAACGCGACCGAGATTGCCGAAGCCTTCACGTCTCTCTGACCCGCGCGAGGATCCGGGCGCGATCGCAGCGTGCCCCGCCGCAACGCGTAAGCGACAACCCATCATGCGACAAGCCATCCACCACTTGAGCGTCAAAGCCCGCACCCGCGGACTCGTCGAATTCACCGCCGAGGCGCGCCGCTTCGTCGCCGAACAGGCGATCGGCACCGGCCTGCTGACGCTGTTCTGCCGTCACACTTCAGCTTCGCTATTGATCCAGGAAAACGCCGATCCTGCGGTGCAACGAGATCTGGAACGCTACTTCGCGAGCCTCGCGCCCGAAGACGCCGAGCGCTACGAACACGATGCTGAAGGACCCGACGATATGCCGGCTCACCTTCGCACGGCCTTGACGCAGGTGCAATTGTCGGTGCCGGTCGAGCACGGCCAGATGGTGCTCGGCACGTGGCAAGGTCTATACCTGTTCGAACATCGTCGTCACACGCCGTCGCGCGATATCGTGCTTCACCTGATCGGCGAATGATCTGCTGCCCGCGCTGTCGAAGCAGACAGCAGACCCGGGCAGATATCTGCCAATGCGTTTGCTGCACGGCTTTATCCGTCAACCGGCTTAAAGGGAGCAACCTCTCATGGGCACCCATAGCGAACTGCAGGCTACCGTTCAAGCGCTGGTCCAACCCGGCAAGGGTCTTCTCGCCGCCGACGAAAGCGGCCCCACCATCGCGAAACGCTTCGGCACGATCGGCCTCGAATCCAGCGAGGAAAACCGCCGTGCGTACCGCAATCTGCTGCTGAGCACGCCCGGTCTCGGCGAGTTCATCAGCGGCGTGATCCTCTACCAGGAAACGCTCGGTCAGAAAGCCGACGACGGTACGCCGTTTGCGCAGCTGGCGGCCAGAAACGGCATCGTGCCGGGCATCAAGGTAGACCTCGGCAAGATCCCGCTCGCGCTCGCCCCCGGCGACGAAATCACCGAAGGCCTCGACGGCCTCGCCAGGCGCTTCGTCGACTACAAGCAGCAAGGCGCGCGCTTTGCCAAATGGCGCGCGCTGTACAACATTACGGCCAGTCTGCCGAGCCGGCCCGCGATCGAAGCGAATGCCGATTCGCTGGCGCGTTACGCGGCGATTTCCCAGCAGGCGGGCATCGTGCCGATCGTGGAGCCGGAAGTGCTGATGGACGGCGATCACACCATCGAGCGTAGCGCCGAAGTGACCGAGGCGGTGTTGCACGAGGTCTTTCACGCGCTGCATCGGCATCGTGTCGTGCTCGAACACATCCTGCTGAAGCCGAGCATGGTGCTGGCCGGCGCGGATCACGCCCAGCAATCGACCACTGCGGAGATCGCGGCACAAACCTTGCGGGTGCTCAAACGTACGGTGCCGTGCGCCGTGCCGGGCATCGTGTTCCTGTCCGGCGGCCAGTCGCCGGAAGACGCCACGGCCAATCTCGACGCGATGAATCGCCTCGGGCCGCCGCCGTGGAATCTGAGCTTTTCCTATGGGCGTGCGTTGCAGGAACCGCCGCTGCAAACATGGAAGGGCGAGGCAAGCAACGTCGACGAAGCGCAAAAGGCGTTGCTCAAGCGCGCGCGCCTGAATGGCGCGGCGGCGCTCGGTCAGTACGATGCGTCGCAGGAAAAGAAGTAAGGTGGGCGGCAACGCTGGTCCGCCATGATGGGCGTTCTCCCTGGTCCGCGGGACCAGGGAGATGACGTGCCGATCGTCGGACGAACTTGGGTATGCGCATTGCCGGCCCGCCGCCGTCACTGGCCTGAGGCGACACTCTCATCGGTGGTGAGCTGCTCCTGCAAACCTTCAAACACCCGTTGCGTCGCCCGGCTCGGCGCTTCAAGCGCGAACAGCAACAACGAGCGCCCTGTCACCTGGTAAGCGTCACCAGCACGGAACTCCGGCAGCTCCGCACGCACGGGCATGTTGGTGTCGAGCAGACAGGTCCACTCTTCGCCCTCCGCAATATCGGGCAGCGTGAAGTTGACCACATCGTGATGCGCGTTGAGCACCAGCAGCAAAGTCGCATCGGACGCAGGCCGGCGAATACCGGACGCCTGTGCGCGCCCGTCGATCACCAGACCAAAGCAGCGCATCAACGGATCGTCCCATTGCTCAGGAGAAAGATCGGTGCCGTCGGGCGACAGCCAGCGCGCGTCGGTCACATCCAGCGCTTCGTTGTACTCGCCAGCGAGAAAGCGGCCGCGCCGCAACACCGGCAAACGATGACGCAGTGTGGTCAGATTCTTGACGAACTCGATCAACGCGCGGCCGTCGTCGTCGATACTCTCCCAATCGACCCAGCTGATCTCGTTGTCCTGGCAATACGCGTTGTTGTTGCCCTTCTGCGTGCGGCCGAATTCGTCACCGGCGAGCATCATCGGCGTGCCCTGCGAGAGAAGCAGTGTGGCCAGCAGGTTGCGTTTCTGGCGCTCGCGTTGCTGGCGGATCCCGGGGTCGTCCGTTGGACCTTCAACGCCGAAGTTCCACGACTTGTTGTCCGAGTGGCCATCGTTGTTGTCTTCGCCGTTGGCCTCGTTGTGCTTGTCGTTGTACGACACCAGATCGTTGAGCGTGAAGCCGTCGTGCGCGGCGATGAAATTGACGCTGGCCCACGGACGGCGGCCGCGACGATTGAACTTGTCGCCCGAACCGGTCAGGCGTTTGGCGAGATCTGCGACCGCGCCTTCGTCGCCCTTCCAGTAGCCGCGCACGGTGTCGCGAAAGCGGTCGTTCCATTCGGCCCAGCCCGGCGGAAAGCCACCCACCTGATAGCCACCGGGGCCGCAGTCCCACGGTTCCGCGACGAGCCGCACACTCGACAGCACGGGGTCTTGCCGGCAGCTGTCGAGAAAGCCTCCGCCTTCGTCGAAACCGTGTGGCTCGCGGCCGAGAATCGTCGCGAGGTCGAAGCGGAAGCCGTCGACTTTCATCTCCGTCACCCAGTAGCGCAAGCTGTCGGTAACCATTTGCAGCACGCGTGGATGCGACAGGTTCAGCGTGTTGCCGGTGCCCGTGTCGTTGATGTAATAACGTGGCTCGTCGGGCATCAGCCGGTAGTACGACGCGTTGTCGATGCCTTTGAAAGAAAGGGTCGGCCCGCGCTCGTTGCCTTCGGCGGTGTGGTTGTAGACCACGTCGAGAATCACTTCGAGGTTGGCGTTATGAAAGCGGTCCACCATTTCCTTGAACTCGCCGACTGATTCGGTCGACGACGCAAAGAAACGCGGATCGGCCGCGAAGAAGCCGATCGTGTTGTAGCCCCAGTAGTTCGTGAGCCCCTTTTCCAGCAGATGGCTGTCGTTGACGAAGGTCTGCACCGGCAGCAATTCGACCGACGTGACACCGAGGCTTTTGATGTGGTCGAGCACGACTTGCTGCCCGAGCCCCGCGAAGGTGCCACGCAGATTTTCCGGCACTTCGGGATGACGCTTCGTCAACCCGCGCACGTGGGCCTCGTAGAAGATCACGCGCTCCCACGGCAAGGCATTGCGTTCCGGATGAGTCCACGAGAAATTCGCATCGACCACCTTGCACTTCGGCACGAAGGGGGCGCTGTCGCGCTCGTCGAATGACAGATCGCCCTGTTCCGAATCGAGCGTATAGCCGAAGATTTCCGGCGCCCACTGGAGATCGCCGATGTGGGCTTTGGCATAGGGGTCCAGCAGCAGCTTGTTCGGATTGAAGCGATGACCGTTTTCGGGTTCGTAGGGACCATGCACGCGATAGCCGTAAACCGCGCCCGGTTTTAGATTGGGCACGAACACATGCCAGACCTCGTCCGTGTACTCCGGCAACTCGATGCGTTCTACTTCCGTAAGCCCCGTTTCATCGAACAAACATAGTTCGACCTTGGTTGCATGCGCAGTGAATAGTGCGAAATTGACACCGCTTCCGTTCCACGTCGCACCAAGCGGAAAGGATGTGCCTTCCGAAATACGCGTCGCATAATTGATCTGGGATGACATAGTGGTTCCTGTGGAGTCCGCCGAGCTCAACCCACGCGTACCTTGCGCGGCGCGGGCTCGCGTTCACGGATGACGCGCGGGACAACACTAGCCCACAGCGTGAAAACAGTGATCAGGGTTTTCGCGTAAGGGTTCCGCGTCGAACAGACGTACGCCCGCAATCACCTCGTCACCATTAGGCATTTTCTTCAAAACCGATAGTCAGCTTTACCGCTGCCCCGCCGTGCGCAACGCAGCAGCCGATTCAAGCACGCGCAACAGGCGCTCCGGCGTCAACGGCTTCGCACAGTGCGCATCGAAACCCACTGCTTTGGCGCGAGCCCGATCCTCACGCGATGCAAACGCGGTGCAGGCCACCAGCCACATATGCGCGGTCAATGGATTGGCCCTGAGGCGGCGTGCCAGTTCGAAGCCGTCGAGGCCCGGCATCTTGATGTCCAGCACGACCGCAAACGGCTGCCATTCGCGGGCCATTTCACAAACGGCCAGAGGATCGTCAAGTGCGCGGCACTCGAAGCCATCCGCGTTCAGCAGCATCTGCAACGCTTCGGCGGCTTCGCGATAATCGTCCACCACAAGGACGCGCCGATGCGAGGCCATTGCATACCGAATCGGCCGCCAGACTACGACGTCGTCGTTCTCGTCCATTCCGTCTTTGGGCGTCAACATCCTCTCCTTGTGTCGCGCGCGGGCAACTTCGGAATACGCGCGCAAGATTCGCTCCCGTCGGGCATTCAAGGTAGACGATTCTTCTGGCGTTTGTTTCAATTCCGGCCGACACGCTGCTAAGCGGTGCTTGTCTTCTCAACCATAGCTTACCGTGCGCAATGCTGCTCGCTGGATTGCCGGCGTTGGTCCATCAACGTATGGACTGGATCTCGCGGCGCGTCACTGAACGCACATGCGTCGTGCACGCCGCCCTTGGGGTGTGCATCGTCGAGGGCTCGCGAATAAACCAATATGAATAGAAAGGCCAGAAAAGTCAGAGCAATGAAACGCAACGCCAAAGGCAAAGGCAAAAACCGGTAACATTCCCGCGAATTGCAGCGCGTGTCGAGCCGGCAGCGCGTTTAACCCTCGGAGATACCGGCCCATGCTTGACGAAGCTCAGGTAGTGAACGTCCTCGCCGCGCGCGGCATCGTGCCCGACGCGAGCCAGCGCGAGGCGATCGCGGCACTCGTCACGCTGCTTGCGTCCAACGGACGGCGCGCCCTGTCCGGCGTGGCGCAGGCTCGTCAAGGCGTCTATTGTCATGGCCTGCCGGGACGCGGCAAGAGCCTCGTCGTCGATACCGTGTTCGAGCTGGCACGCTGCCGGAAACGGCGCCTGCATTTCCACGAATTTCTGCGCGAGATGAACCGGCGCCTCGTGAGCGAGCCACGCGGCGACGATCGGCTGGGGTCGGTCGCGAAGCAATGGCTGGACGGTGTCGAACTGCTGTGCTTCGACGAATTCCATGTGCACGATATCGCCGACGCCTTTCTCATGGGGCGTTTTCTCGATACCGCGATCGCCTTGGGCAAGCGCATCGTGCTGACTTCGAACTACGCACCGGATGCGCTGCTATCCAACCCGGAGTTTCACGAGCGTTTCACGCCGACGATCGAACAGATCAAACGTTGTTTCACGGTGATTCACTTCGACGGCGCACGCGACTACCGGTTCGGCGGCGAAGAGGCACCGCTGCCGCATTTCTTCGCACCGCTCGACGCGGCGACCGGCAACGCATTGCTGCAAATCTTCGTGCGCTACGAAGGCAGCGAGACACTGGAACCGGTCACGCTCTGCGCCGCAGGCCGCCCGCTCGCGGCACGCGCGGCGGGCGCGGCGCTGCTGTGGGTGGACTTCGAGAGTCTGTGCGTGGCGAGCCGCTCGCATCTCGACTACCTGGACCTCGCCGAGCAGTGGCAAGGTTTGATCCTCGACAGCCTGCATACCCGGTGGCTCGCGAAGCCGCATACATTGCAGCGGCTCGTCTGGCTGGTCGATATTTTCTACGATCGCAAGCGCGCGCTGTTCATCGCCTCCGACCATCCGATCGAAGCGGCGCTCAGCGGTCTCGAAGGTGCGCACGATCAGTCGAGAACGCTGAGCCGGCTCGCCGAAATGCAGTCGCGCGGCTATCGCAGCACGCTCGATGGCGCGGCCAGCGTGCCGGCCGTTCTCGCACAGCCGCTCGCTTGAGCGTGACATCGGCACATTGAAAAAAGCCGGCGCAAGCATGCCGCCGGCTCATTCACCGCACTCGCCTCAACTCGACCAGCGGGTTCTATCTCGCCGTTGCCCCTACCCCTGACTGCTCTTCGACTGAACCCGCGCAATCTGCTGTTTCGCCGCTTCATACACACGCTCGGGCGTGAAGCCGAATTTCTTTTTCAGATCGCTCAACGGTGCGGACGCACCGAACGTATGCATCACGACCTGCGCGCCCAGGCGCCCGACATAGCGATCCCAGCCGAGCGCGGCAGCCTGTTCGACGGCCACTCGCGCGTCGATGTCCGGCGGCAGCACCGAGTCCCGATACGCGTCGTCCTGACGCTCGAAGATGTCCCACGACGGCATCGACACCACGCGCGCCGCAATCCCCTCGCTCCTGAGTTTTTCGTAGACGTCGACGCATATCGACACTTCACTGCCGGTGGCCAGCAACAGCACCTGCGGCTTCTGCCCGTCAGGCGCATCGGCCAGCACGTAAGCGCCCTTCTGCACGCCCGTTGCCGACGCATAGCGGCTGCGGTCGAAAGTCGGCAACGCCTGGCGCGTCAGGACGATGCACGACGGCCGCCGCGGATGCGACAGCGCTACGCGCCACGCCTGCGCTACTTCGTTCGCGTCGCCCGGACGCAGCAGCGTCAGGCCCGGCACGCCACGTAGCGATGCCAGTTGCTCGATCGGCTGATGGGTCGGACCGTCTTCGCCGACGCCGATCGAATCATGCGTGAACACGAAGATGGATGGCACCTCCATGATCGCGGAGAGGCGGATCGGCGGCTTCATGTAGTCGCTGAAAATCAGGAAGGTCGAGCCGAACGGCCGCAGATTCGATAACGCGAGGCCGTTCACCACCGCACCCATCGCGTGTTCGCGAATCCCGAAGTGCAGGTTGCGGCCGCCATAGTTGTCATGCTCGAAGCTGCCGGCGCCTTCGAATTTCAGATTGGTCTTGGTGGACGGCGCCAGATCGGCCGCGCCGCCGATCATCCATGGCACGCGTGCGGCAATCGCATTGAGCACCTTGCCCGACGAATCGCGCGAGGCGATGCCCTTCGGGTCGGCATCGAAAGCCGGAATGTCGCTGTCCCAACCCGCCGGCAATTCGTGCGCTTCCATCTGCGCGAATTCGCGCGACAGCTCCGGGTACTTCTGCGTGTACGCGTCGTACTTCGCTTGCCACGCCTCGCGCGTCGCCTTGCCGCGCGCGCCGATGCCTTGCTCGAAGCGTTCGTGCACGCCGTCCGGCACGTAGAAGAACTTGTCCTCCGGCCAGCCATACGCGCGCTTGGCGAGCACCACTTCTTCCACCCCGAGCGGCTCGCCATGCGCGGACGCCGTGTCCTGCTTATGCGGCGCGCCCCAGCCGATGATGCTGTTGACCACGATCAGCGTCGGCTTGCCGGTCACGCGCTTTGCTTCGACGAGTGCGGCTTCGAGCGCCGCGGTGTCGTTCGCATCCCGCACGTGCAGCGTGTGCCAGTTGTAGCCGCGAAAGCGGCTTTCCACCTCGTCGCTGTACGCGAGGTCCGTGTGGCCTTCGATCGTCACGCGGTTGCTGTCGTAAATCCAGATCAGGTTCGAGAGCTGCAGATGGCCGGCAAGCGACGCCGCCTCGTGCGAAATGCCTTCCATCATGTCGCCGTCGCCGCATAGCGCGTACACACGGTGATCGAACAGCGGCGCATCGGGCCGGTTGAAATGGTTCTCGTACCAGCGCGCCGCCATGGCCATGCCGACGCTGTTGCCGAGCCCCTGGCCGAGCGGGCCAGTGGTGGTTTCTACGCCGCTCGTCAGGCGGTACTCGGGGTGGCCCGGCGTGTTGCTGCCGATCTGGCGAAAATGCTGGATATCGTCGAGTGAGACGGCGGGCTGACCGGTCGGCTTGCCCTCGTCGTCCACCGCCTTCACGTTGGCCAGATGCAGAAGCGAATACAGCAGCATCGACGCATGCCCGACCGACAGCACGAAGCGGTCGCGGTCCGGCCACAACGGTTCGTCCGGGTCGTAACGCAGATGGTGTTGCCATAAATGATAGGCAACCGGCGCCAGTGCCATCGGCGTGCCTGGGTGACCGGAATTCGCCTTTTGCACGGCGTCCATCGATAGCGTGCGAATCGTGTTGATGCACAACTGATCGAGGGCGGGATCGTTTTGCATGGGGACACTCCTTGTTCGGCGGTAGAGAACATCGCCGGGACGCACTGCATCGGCATGCCCGGCGAACCGTGCTCGTAGGGAACAACTCATCAGGAACCGCTGCCAGCCTTGGCGATGATGCGCCGATGCGCGCAAATCTGCACGGCGCGTTACATACCGGCGCGTGCAAGCGAGGCACGGGCAAGCGCCATGCCGGGCCGCCAGTCAGAACGAAAAAGGCGCGCCGGGATGCCCCGGCGCGCCTTTGTTGGTCCTGCACGTCCTGCTTTGCGTCGTCAGGAACGACGTGCCGCTAATTACACGCTTAGCGCAATTTCGCGATGTCCTTGTCGCTCACACGCGTCGCCGCCGGATTGCCGAACTGCGTCGTCACGTAGTTCGTGAGCGCGGCGATCTGCGCGTCGCTCAGCTGCGCGGCGAACGCCGGCATGCCGACGTCATTGCCCGGCGTTTTGCGCTGCACGCCGCGCAGGATCACTTGCACCAGATTATCCGGATTGGACGCACCCACTGTCGAGTTATGCAGCAGCGACGGATAGTAGCCGTCGGGCGTGCCCTTGCCGTGCGCCTGGTGGCACGTCGCACAGTTGCCGAGATACAGCCGCGCCGGATCGAGCGTGCCGTCGGTCATCGCCACGCCGCGCAAACGCGCGACGTCCGTCGAAGGACTACCCCACGCGCTGCGCGGCTGCGAGCTGCCGTCGCTCACCGCGGGCACCGTGCGAACGTAGGTGGCGATCGCATCGATATCCGCGCCGGTCATCTTCGAGAAGCTATGCTCGACTGCTTCGCCCATCGGACCGGCCGCTTGCGCGAGGCCCGGCACGCTGCCGGTTTGCAGGTACTGCACCAGTTGAGCATGGGTCCAGCCACCGATCCCGCTACGAGTCGCCGACGTGATGTTGTAGCCGTCCCAACCCGCCAGCACCGAACCGCCGAGGAAGCCGCTGCCGGTTTCGTCGAGCGCCTTCTCCTGCATCGCGAAGCCGCGCGGCGTGTGGCAGGTGCTGCAATGCGCGAGGCCTTGCACGAGATACGCGCCGCGGTTCCATGCGGCACTCTGGTTCGGCCTGGCTTCGTACGGGCCGGTCTTCAGGAACACCCAGTTCCATACCGTCAGCGGCCAGCGCATGTTGAGCGGCCACGGAATGTCGCTTTCGCGCGTGGCCTGCTTCATCGGCGCGACGCCATACCGGAAGTAAGCGTAGAGCGCCTTCACGTCGTCATCGCTGACTTTCGCGTAGGAGACGTACGGCATCGCCGGATACAGGTTATGGCCGTCCTTCGACACGCCCCTGCGCACCGCGCGATCGAAATCCGCGAGGGTCCAGTTGCCAATGCCGGTTTGCGGATCGGGCGTGATGTTGCTCGAATAGATCGTGCCGAGCATCGGCACTTTCAGCGGCAGGCCGCCGGCGTACGGCTTGCCCTTGGCGGTGCTATGGCAGGCCATGCAATCGCCGGCCGTCGCGAGGTATTCACCGCGCTTGATCAACGCGGTGTCGTTGCTGCTGACACCCGCATCGGCTTGCGCGAGAGCAGGCACCGTCAGCGCGCTGGCCAGCAGCCAGAAAAAAGTCTTTTTCAGCACGTTCAAACTTCCTTCTTCAACTGGTCTGCCATGCGAAGTGCAAGTGCGGCAATGGTCAGCGTGACGTTGACAGTGCCGACGGTCGGCATCGTCGCGCTGCTGGAAATGAACAGGTTCGGGTGATCGAAGGTGCGGCAATGCTTGTCGACCACCGAATCGCGCGGGTCCCTGCCCATGATGGTCGCGCCCGTGATGTGGTTGTTCGGCGCGAATTCGTCCTGATACTGGATGTCCGTGCCGCCCAGCACCTTCGCCGCGTTCGCGTAGACCTCTTTCGTATGGACGGCGCCGCGCTTCACGTAATCGTCGATGCGATAGGTGATCTCCGGGCGCGCAATGCCGATCGCATCCGTCTCGGTCCTGCTCGGCACGATGCGGTTTTCCGGCTGCGGCAGGATTTCGTGGAAGCAGTCGAACTCGACGAAGCGCGCCGAGCGGTCGCGAATCTGCGCATCCAGCTCGGCGGGCTTGATCAGCTTGCCTTGCGCGAAAATCTTCTGGGTTTCCTGATCGACGCGCGACAGGTTCGACAGGTGGATCTTCTTGGCCGCTTCGGTCGAACGGAACGCACCGTCGCGAAAGCCGATCAGCGAGGTCATTTCCTGCGGGCCGCGGCCCGGCCACAGCTTTTCGTCCGCGTAGAACGTGACGCCGGTGCCCGGATGATCCATCAGGTTGCGGCCCACCATGTCGGAGCTGTTGCCCACGCCGTTCGGGAAATCGTGGCTGGTGGACATCAGCATGATCTTCGGCGTTTCGATGCCGTTCGCGGCGAGCACGAAATACTTGCCTTCCACGCGATGCTCGTTGCCTTGCGGGTCTTTGTACAACGCCGCGGTGATGCGCTTTTGCGGACCGACTTCGAGCTTGTGGACCACGGCCTTGTCGATCAGCTTCGCGCCGGCCTGCTCGGCCTTTTCGACGTGCACGATACCGTTGTACATCGCGCCGATCGGGCAGATCGGCATGCAGTTGTTGTTGCCGCAGCAGGTCGGTCGGCCGTCGTAGGGACGGCTGTTGCGCGCAACCGGCTCGGTCACGACGTGGTAGCGCGCGTCGAAGCTGTTCAGCTTGCTCTTGATGGTCTGCTCGTTGTACGACAGCGGCAGCGGCGCCATCGGGTACGGCTGGGCGCGCGGCGAACCGAGCTCTTCGTCAGTCGGACCCCACACGCCGAGTTCTTCTTCGGCGCGCTGATAGTACGGCTCGAGTTCGTCGTATTGCATCGGCCAGTCGCGGCCCACCCCGTAGACCGTCTTCATCTTGAAGTCGTTCGGCATGAAGCGCCACGCGGACGCCGCCCAGTGCCACGTCGTGCCGCCCACCGCGCGAATATATTGCGAGTTGAATTTGTGCTCGCCCTTCAGGATCAGATAGTTGTTGGGCGGGCCGTATTCCGGATGCGGCGCCCATGCGCTCGACGGATACGGCGCCATGAAATCCATCTTGTCCGTCTGATTGCGAAAGCGCTCGACGATTTCCCAGCGCGGCATGCGCGGCCCTGCTTCGAGCAGGATCACGGACTTGCCCGCGAGCGCCATTTGATGCGCGACGATCGCGCCCGCGACGCCCGACCCGACGACGACGATATCGGCTTGTTGTGTTTCGGCCATTGCTTAAGCTTGCCTTTCGATGGGTTTTGCCGCCCAGAAGCCGGGCTTGTTGGGGCAATACGAACGGATGATCAGCGTGTCGGAGACCACGCCGAACATCAGCGCCTGTTCATAGGTCACGACGACGTTGTCGACCGTGCCGAGATACCAGGCTTCCATGATCTTCAGCGCGAGCGCCTGTTGGGCGGTATCGGCGGAACCGGCCGCCAACGCGCCGGCCAGCTTCGGCAGTTGCTGCGCGAGAGCGGCCGTGGACTTTTGCAACGCGGCCAGCAGGCGCGTGCCGACATCGCGATCGAGACCGGACTTGGCCGTCAGCGATTGCGACAGCGTCATGAAGGCGTCGATCGGCGCGGCGGCCGGATCGGCGGCGAGCGCTTTGAGCGCGAGCGAGCCGGCGAGACCGGCCGCCGTCAGCGCGAGCGCGCCCTGCAGCCAGCGGCGGCGCGTCATGGTCGACGCTTCACCGCTCGCTGCGCGCGCTTCGAAGGAAGTCCCCTTGGGGGACTCGCCGTGAGTGTCTTGTGGAGTCAATTGTTGTTTATCCCTTGTGAGGCGTTCAATGCTTACTGCGAGGCTATCCGTGCTGCCGAACGTGTTGCCGGATCGCTTGCCGAAGCCGCTTCAGAACTGATGCAGCATGCCGACGTACGCGCCGGTTTGCGACTCGCCCGCGAGCGGACTCGTGTTGTTGGACGCATCACGCGGCGACGCTTCCAGCGAGAAGCTCGCGTTGCCGCTGTTGCGCACGTAAGCGACCGTGCCGTACAGGAAGGTGCGCTTCGACAGGTTGTAGGTGGTGCCGAGCACGTACATCATCGCGTGGCCGGACGGATCATGTGACGCGTCGCCGGCGCCGTCGCCGACCTTGACGTAATAACCACCGCCGGTCATCGCCCAGCGCGGCTGGAAGTGATAGGTGGCGCCGAGCCAATAGTGATCCGCACTGTCGGCCACACCGGCCGGCGAATCCGGCGCCGCGTAGTGCGTATAGGCGCCCTGGATCTTCACCGCGTCGAAATGCAGGTTCGCACCGACAAAATACTCGCGCGAACTCTGGAAGATGTTGCTGAACCGGCCGTTGCTGTCGCGCAGTTCGTCGTAGATGCCGCGCACGTCGAAAAGCGGCGAGTGATACGTGAGCATGATGCCGTCCGAGCGGCCGAATTCGCCGGCCGCACCGCTGTTGAACGCGCCCGGCTGATTGCCCAACGCGTACTGCGCCTGCACGTCGAAACCCCAGAACACCGGGCTGTGGTACTCGACGTTGTTATTGGTCTGCTGCCAGTTGCGCCCGCGCACTAGAGAAGCCGATGCAAACGCCTGCTGCACGAACGGATCGAATTCCCAGACGCCGTCGCTGTCGATGAACAGATTGCGCCCGGCCTGCAGCGTGCCCCACTCCTTGCTGGACAGACCCGCGAACGCGCGCCGCGACCAGAGCCGCCCGCCGCTGGTGGTGCCGTTCATCACCTGCAATCCGGTTTCCAGATTGAAGATCGCATGCAATCCGCCGCCGAGGTCTTCCGTGCCTTTGAGGCCCAGCATGCTGGTGCCCCAGTCGCCGCCTTCCGCGCTCCAGCGGCTCGAACTGCCGCCTGCGCCATTGCCGATGTGATTCAGGTATTCAACGCCGCCGTCGAGGCGGCCATATAACGTCACGCTGGTTTGACCATAAGCCAGCGGGCTTGCCACCGCTAAGGCAGCCATTAATTTTGTAGATAGTCGCATTGTTTTGCCGTGAACTTTTTCTGTCGCAATGTTGGGCAAAGTGGACCGCTGAGCGGCCCCGCGAATGAAACAAAACTACTCGACGCCGCGTGCCGTGATTGTCTGCTGCGCGGCCGCGAATCTTGACGGAAGGTCCACAACGGACCCGGCTGCGGGCGTCTGGACAGTATTCGCAATGACCTGCTATGCATATCGGCCTACGCCGGGGAAGCGGGATTTTACCCAATTGCGAATAATCGTGTTGTAAAACTACACACTCCGCGAGTCGAACTATAGGTGATAGACGCCCGATAGCCTATTCCGCTTCATGCAATAAACTTTTGCCGACTGCGCGCTCGACATTGGAAATCAGACGCCGAATCGGCAGATCGAAAGGCACCCAAGATAAGATAGGCGGCGAATTGCCATCAGCCAAATCAAAACTCGCTATTTGCCGTGATTCGCTACTTCAATATTCGCCATTTGCCATGAACGCGCCTGAATTGACCGAAGACGAAAACCTTGGCCTCTATCAACGCGCGACCGAACATGGCGCGGAGTGGTGGCGTGTCAGCGTGGCGGACCGACCGGAAAACTACCGGCTCGAACACGGCGTCGATGACGGCAACGGCGCTGCGGCGGTCGATATCGATCTGGTGGTCGACGCGGAGAATCTGCGCGCGAAGCTGAAGAAATGGCGCCGCGAAGGCTTTGCGATCGACGCGAGCGACGCCGCGAGCGTACCGACGACGCTCGAACGCGTAGCCTTCATGCCGGAGCTCGAACGGGTGGCCGCCCTGGCTTCGGCGGCCAGACATCGGAGCACGACGGGCGCGGCGGGCGCGGCGGACACCGTGCGCATCGGCCGTACGGACGTGCCCTGCGGCGTCGGCAACCCGCTCGTGCCGCGCGTCAATCCCGCCTATCTGTTCTCCGAGCGCTTCAACGACATCGTCGAAGATATTGTCGAGAACCGGCGCGTGATGCTGATCGGCCATACCGGCGCCGGCAAGACGAGCCTGATCGAACAGGTCGCGGCGAGCTCGCGTCACGGCGTGTTGCGCTCGAATATGAACGGCCAGACCACGGTCGGCGATTTCGTCGGATTCTGGACCGTCAAAGGCGGCGAAACGATCTGGGTCGACGGCGTGCTGCCCACGGCGATGCGCGAAGGGCTCTGGCTGATCGTCGACGAAATCGATTTCGCCGAGCCGTCGATTCTCGCAGCGCTCACCTCCGTGCTCGAACCGCATGGGCGCCTCGTGCTGAAGGAGAAAGGCAACGAGATCGTCGCGCCGCATCCGGCCTTCCGGTTGTTCGCCACCGCGAATGCGGTCGGTGCGATGAGCCAGTTCCGACATCTCTACCAGGGCGCGAATCTGATGAACGAGGCGTTTCTCGATCGGTGGCGCGTCTATCTGCTCGACTATCTGAGCCCGACCGAAGAAGCCGATGTACTGATGCGCACGCTCGCGCCGCATATGACGCGCGCGTTGGCCGACACGCTCGCGGCAATCGCTGCCGACTGCCGCGCGGCATTCGCCCGCGAGGATCTGTCGAGCGCATTCTCGACCCGCCGCCTGCTCGACTGGGCCGAGCTGATGCTGCGCACCGGCGACCCCGAGCGCGCCGCCGGACCGGCGATCTACGCAAAGGTCAGCCCGGAAGACGCGGCGCTGATTCGCGGCATCGTGCGCCATCACATCGCGCCGGCCGCCTGACGGTGGGCGTGATGCACGCAGCGCGGGACACGCGGGGCTTCTCCTTCGAATCGACGCTCGGCAAGATTGCGCGCGTGCTCACCGGGCAATACGGCGTGACAGTCGCGTTCAGTCCGGATGGGCCGCGTGTCGAACCCGGCCGCATCGTGATTCCCGACTATGAGTTGAGTGGCGGCGCCGAGCGCGACGTGTTGATCGGCTATCTGGATCTGCTGGTGGCGCGCGCCAGGTATTCGTCGCTCGCGCAACTCGCGGCGTTGCCGTCCGGCGTCGCGGCCAGGCTGGCGCAGGTGATCGAAGACCGCCGCGTGTGCGCGCAGCTGCTCGACGAATATCCTGGTGCGCGCTGGTTCATCGGCAAGCTGCGCGTGCACGCCGCGCGCGAGGCGCGGCAGCGTTGGCAGAAGCTGCATTGGCGCGACCGGCTGGTCTGGCTGGTGGAGCGCGCGCTGTGGGACGAAACGCCGAGCGCGACCGAGGCGAGCCATTCGCTGATGGCCGCGCTGCATGCCGCGCAAGATTTGCTCGAACAGGCGCGTGCGAGCGGCTCGACTGCGCATAGCATCGCGGCGGCGCAAGACTTCGTGGCGCGTGTGCGGGCGCTGTCGGCCGGCGAGTTCAACAGCATGATGTTCAGCGCCGATCCGCTCGAGGACATCGACACGGAAACCGCCGCGTCCTCGTCCGAACCGTTCGGCGACGCCGCCGCCCTGCCCGATCTGGATAACGCCGCCGCACCGCCAGCCGGTCAGGGCGGCAGCGCGCAGGCGGAGAACGCGGTCGGCATGGGGCAATCGCTAGCCGATGCGCAGCAGCCGTCGGCACGCTCCGCTGGCGAAGCTGGCGCGGCGGCAGATTCCGCACGCGCGCTGCTGTCGATCCCGCTCGCCACCGAATTCGACGAAATCACCGATGTCACCGGCCAGGGCGACAGTGCAACGTGGCGCGAACTACGCAACCAGGCCCGCGAGGAAACCGCGCCGCTCAAGGAGAAACTCGAACGCGCATTGAGCGTCGACGAACGCACGCGTTGGCGTCGCGAACAGGAGCGCGGCGAAATCGACCGCACCTCGCTCGCCAAGCTGGCGACGTCACCGGGTTACCGCACGCCGTTTCGCACGCAGCGGCCGACCCGGGGACGCGATGTGGCCGTGAGCCTGCTGATCGACCGCAGCGGTTCGATGGCCGGGCGCAAGATCGAACTCGCGCGGCTCTGCGCGAGCGCGCTGTGCGATGCGCTCACGCAGTTGTCGTTCGATTGCGAAGTGCTCGGCTATTGCTCGCTCGAATCGGCGCCGATGAAGCAGTTGTACGAGCGGCAAGTATCGGCGGGCGTGGATTTGCGGCGCTATAACCGCTTCGTCGAGCGGCTCGATCTGAAAGTCTATAAACGCTTCGGCGCGGCCGATCTGAGCGGCATCGCCGAAATCGACTGCGGCCACGAGAATCCCGACGGCGAGGCGCTCGCCTGGGCGGCCGCCCGGCTCGCCGATCATCCAGCCGGAAGGCGCATCCTGATTGTGTTCTCCGACGGCTATCCGTCGACCGGCGACGGCGACCCGCACGTATTGCGCAGCGACCTGCGCGAACGCATCGCGGCGATCGGCAAGCGCGGCATCGAACTCGTGGGCATCGGCGTACTGACCGATGCCGTCGAGGATTTCTATCCGCACAACGTGGTGGTGAGCCGCCTCGCCGAATTGCCGGCGACGGTGTTCTCGGTGCTGAGCGCGATGCTGCTGACGCGCTGACTCGCTACGCCAGCTCAGGCGTGAACGGGTATTGCTCGATCTCGCCGCCGCGCGCGACCACCGCGGTGCTTTCAGGAATCGCTTCCCACCAGCCCGGCAGGTCCACCAGCGGCTCCGACAGCACCAGAAACGCATTCTGCCCGGCTGCCAGGATACGCGGATCGTCCGGATACAGATCGCGCAGGTGCCGGAACGACGTGCTGTGAAAGAGCGAACGCGACTGCCCTTCGCTCGAATAGCGCACCGCCACGATCTGCTCGCCGTCGGTGGCGCAGACCGTCATGTTCAACGGCTCGCCGACGCCGTGTTTGCGCCCGGTTTCCTCGATGAAACCCACCATGCGCTCGAGCGCGGCGACAGGCGCCCGTTCCAGACCGAAGGTCAGCGCCAGGTAGAACATCACTTCGGAATCGGTCGAGCCTTCGATCAACGGGAACAGTTCGGGCGCGATCGCCAGCATCAGATCGCGGCGCACCGCGGGATAGTCGCGCACCAGGCCGTTGTGCGCGAACAGCCAGCGGCCGTAGCGGAACGGATGACAGTTGGTTTCCTGCGATGGCGTGCCGGTCGCCGCGCGCACATGCGCGACGAACAGCGGCGCGCGGATGGCGCGCGCCGCCTCGCGCAGATTGCGGTCGCTCCAGGCGGGCTGAATGCAGCGGTAGCGAAACGGAATATCGGTCGGATGACCGTACCAGCCGATACCGAAGCCGTCGCCGTTGGTGGTCGTGTGGCCGAGCCGCGAATGCAGGCTCTGGTCGATCAGGGAATGTTTGGCGCGGAACAGCACCGCTTCGAGGTGAATCGGGTTGCCGGTATAAGCGAGCCAGCGGCACATGGGTCTCCCTCCTGTTTCGGCACGCTCGACAGACCTGAAGCGGACCGGGCGTGGCACTGCACTCGTGGCACTGCGCTCTATTTGACCACGGGCTGCATCTGCGCGATCGGAATCAGGAATTCGGAGAAGCCGGTCAGCATGATCTGCACGCCGATGCACAGCAGCAGGAACGACGATACCCGCATTGCGACCTTGGTCCCTTCCACGCCGAGATACTTGGCGAAGATCACCGCGCGGCTGTAGATCAGGTAGACGACTAACGCCACGACGATCGAGATCACCACCGACGCGATACTCGACAACACGAAGTCGGACAGCTTGTGCGTGCGGTTCGCGGTCAGCGCGATGGCGGTGGCGATCGAGCCGGGCCCGGTGGTCAGCGGAACGGTCAACGGGAAGAACGCCTTCGACTTCGCTTTATCCGCATCCACACGCTTGACGGGTTGCTCGGCCGGTTGCGTATCGGGCGCGTTGAGCATCTGCCAGCCCCCTACCGCCACTGCGAGGCCGCCGCCGATGCGCAGCGCCTCCATCGAAATGCCGAAGAAATGCAGGATCGGCGTACCGACAAAAAACGCCACCAGCAGCACGCACAGCACGTTGATGGCGATTTTCCTGGCGAGCGCGGTGCGCTCCTCCATGGTCAATGAAGCAGTCCGGTCGAGGAAGACGAAAGCAATGCCGATGGGGTTGATGATGCTGATCAGCCCGGTAAAGCCAAACAGAATGTCCGAGATCAGACTGTCGACCATATGCGATCCATATCGGGCAGCGGCTCGGGCGGATTCGCCGCGCACCGTGCGCCGCGCTGTGTTGAAGGGGCTGGACGCGCTATGTGTCGTCCAGGTTCGTTTGCTCGGGTGGCGTGAGCGGATCATATCGCGGCGCGGCACGCTTTATCGCGAATCGCACGATAAAGCGTGCCGATGCCTCGCGCGACTGACATTGCAACGCAGCAACCGCGCTGCCGAAAGATGCTCGCACAACTTTCGGAAAGCCTACAGTTTTTTGACCAACTTTACGCCACCGAAGCATCAGGCTTACAGTCGCCACCGAAGCCACCCTTTCAACGAGACGTACTCACCGGTTCGAGGAGTTGCCCCATGTTGCTTCGTGCGCTCGCCGCGTTGCCGTTCATCGGCATTGTGCTCGGCATCGCGTTTGTCAATCGTGTCGAACCGCTCGTGCTCGGCATGCCGTTCGTGCTGGCCTGGATCGTCCTCTGGGTGGTGCTGAGTTCGATCATCATGGCGATCGTGTATCGTCTGGACCCCGCCAATCGCCGGATTGCAGCTGAAGGCGAGGAGCTCCGATCATGAGCGCACTCGTCATCATCGCGGCCATCACGCTGTTTGCGCTGTACCTCGGCATGCGCGCGCGGCGCGGCCACGACATGAGCCTCGAACAGTGGACCGTGGGCGGCCGCAGCTTCGGCACGGCCTTCGTGTTTCTGCTGATGGCCGGCGAAATCTACACGACCTTCACCTTTCTTGGCGGCAGCGGCTTTGCATACGGCAAGGGTGCGCCGGTCTACTACATCCTCGCGTACGGCACGCTCGCGTACATCCTTTCGTACTGGATGCTGCCGCCGATCTGGCGTTACGCGAAACAACACCATCTCGTCTCGCAGCCGCATTTCTTCGCGCGCAAATACGACAGCCCGGCGCTCGGCACGCTGGTGGCGCTGGTCGGCGTGGCCGCGCTGATTCCGTATCTGGTGCTGCAACTGAAGGGGCTCGGCATCATTGTGGCGACCGCGTCGTACGGCGCGATTTCGTCGACGGCGGCCGTGTGGATCGGCGCCGCGGTGGTGACTTCGTATGTGATCGTCTCCGGCGTGCGCGGCTCGGCGTGGAATTCGGTGGTGAAGGATCTGCTGATTCTGGCGATCGTGTTGTTCCTCGGCATTTATCTGCCGCTTCACTACTACGGCGGCTTAGGCAACATGTTCCACGCGATCGATGCCGCCCGTCCCGGCTTTCTGACCTTTCCGGCCAAGGGTTCGAGCGTGACCTGGTTCCAGTCGACCGTGCTGCTGACCGCACTGGGATTCTTCATGTGGCCGCACACGTTCGGTTCGGTCTACACGGCAAGAGACGCGCGCATTTTCCGGCGCAACGCGATGGTGCTGCCGCTGTACCAGTTGATCCTGCTGTTCGTGTTCTTCGTCGGCTTTGCCGCCACGCTGAAGGTGCCGGGCCTGAAGGGCGGCGACATCGACCTGTCGCTGTTCCGCCTGTCGTTGCAGACCTTCGACCCGTGGTTCATCGGCGTGATCGGCGCCGCGGGCGTGCTGACCGCGCTGGTGCCGGGCTCGATGATCCTGACCGCGGCGTCGACGCTGCTTGCCAACGATGTTTACCGCGGCATCGTGAACCGCGACGCGTCTGACGCGACGGTGGCGAGTCTGGCGCGCATCCTCGTGCCGGTCGTTGCACTGGCGGCCGTGGGCTTCACACTGCACGGCGGGGAGACGATCGTGGCGTTGCTGCTGATGGGTTACAGCTTCGTGACGCAACTGTTCCCTGCGGTGATCTGCAGTTTGGCGCCGCGCAACCGGGCGACGAAACAGGGCGCGTTTTGCGGCATTCTCGCCGGCGTGACGGTGGTCGCCGTGACGACGACGATGCATCTCAGCGTTGCGCAGTTGATGCCGTTTTTGCCTGATGCGTTGAAGGACGTGAATGTGGGGTTTCTGGCGTTGGCCGTGAATGTGATCGTGTTTGCCGCAGTCAGCGCGATGACACAGCCGCGTTCGGCCGAGCGCGCGTCCGCGGCGGTGCAGTGAGCGGTTTGGCTTGGCGGCGCGTTTTTGCATTCGACGATCCCGACGGATCTCGCATCGTCCTGCAAACTGCAGCGTGGGGTTGAATACGCTCGGAAGCGCCCTGCGTGTCCGTGCGTTTCAACCTGCCCCACGTCTCACCCCAGTGAAGCCATCTGCGCTCCACTCGTTGGAGTTCACACCGTGGTGACGAAGCTACATCGGGGTCCCCTTGATTTCAGTGCGACTTGCCGGTGTAGGCCGATCCAGGCGCGACAGGGCCTCTCGCTCTCCCAATAGCGCGGCGATTTCGATACTGCACTCCGGCAGCGGTCGAGGAAAAATATGCCGCGTCGTCTTTGACGGATAAAGTAGCCGCGCGCGTGAACGTGCGATGATTTGCGCGCCATCTACACAATAATCAGGCCGACGCGCCTCCACGCCGACCTGCGCGTAATCGAGCAGCACGCACGGCACGCGCGGCAGCGATAGACGCCGCGCTGCCGCCAGCCGGTGATGCCCGTCCATCACAGCAAGGCTCGCGCGCTCGAGCACGATCGGCGCAGTCCAGCGGCCGCTACGCGCGATGTTGTCCAGCACTTCGAGGAGCCGCGTCTCGTCGTGCTCTTCGTTCGGCAAGATCCGTTCGGTTGGAATCAGTTCGATGGCCCAGGTGTCATGTTGCATGGCGTGATCCTTCGAAATCGATGCAAGGGAAATCAACCCACACGGCCCAGATACGACGATGCGATGTCGCGCAGGTCGGGCGGTGCGAACCGGTCCGGATACAGATGGGCGGCGGCCTCGGCCAGCACCGCGTGACGCGCGATCGGGCCGAACGATTCGATCCAGTGATCGCCGACGCGCACGATCCGCACGTGGCGCACGGTGCTCAGGTGCCGCCACACCGGATTCGCGTCCAGGCCGCGCGGCCCGCCGTCGTCGTACACGAAAATCGTGTCGGGCCCGGCGATCAGCAGCGTCTCGAGGCTTATCTGGAACGCGGTGTTGTCGCGTCGCAATGGCAGCGGATTGCGCCCCGCGACGTTGACGCCGCCCAACGCATTCAGCAGCGAACAGGTCATGTTCTCGTCGTAGAACGCCCACGGCGCGGCGCCCGTACCCCAGACGAACAGGTAACGAGGCCCGCGGCGCGACGCGACGCGCGCGCGGATCGCCGCACACACGTCGGCAAAGCGCCGGTTCAGCGCAGCCGCGGCCTTGGCTCGCCCCAGCGCCGCGCCGACGAGCGCGATGCTGCGGTCGCTGTCCTGCCGGACCTCGAGATCGAGCGCGAGATACGGCGCGATCTGCTGCAGCCGCGCCGCGTTCGCCTCCGTGTATCGCCGGATCGCGACGATCAGGTCGGCGTGCGTGCTCGCCAGCAATTCCAGGCTTGGGCTTGCGCGCTGACCCAGATCGATCACGCGATCCATCCGGTCAAGCAGATACGCGGGACGGCGGCCGCGCACGAGGAAAGTCGAAGCGATCGGCTGCACGCCGAGCGCGAGCGCGGTGTCGGCGCCGAAGTATGAGATCGTCGCGACCCGTCCTGGCGTGGTGCCGAAGCGCAACGTCACGCCGCGATCGTCGACCACACTGTACGGCGTAGCCGGTGCCGCGGCGCGAACGGGCCGCGCCAGCACGGACGCGAGCGATGCGGGCAACGCGAGCGCGAGCGCGCGGCGCTTACGGTCGATCATTGGAGACCCGCCCGACCAAAGGCACGACGTTGCTGGGAATCCATTGCGCATCCCCCGGCCCGTTTTCCGGTGCCGCATAGCCAAGCGGATGGCACACCGGCACGCCGTCGCTCGCGCCGTGTAGCCGCTCGCTATGGACATGGAACACGTCGGCGACGAAGGCCGGCGTCAGCACGT
Source organism: Paraburkholderia lacunae (assembly GCF_003353175.1). Taxonomy (GTDB): domain Bacteria; phylum Pseudomonadota; class Gammaproteobacteria; order Burkholderiales; family Burkholderiaceae; genus Paraburkholderia; species Paraburkholderia lacunae. The sequence goes on from NZ_QHKS01000004.1 coordinate 69,227, forward strand.
CGACCGGCACGCCATCGGCGATCAGCCGGCCGTCGCGCATCACGACAGCACGATCCGCGAAACGCATCGCCTGGTTCAGGTCGTGCAGCGACATCACGAGCGTCAGGCCGAATTCGTCGTTCAGACGCCGCAGCGTCTGCATCACGTCGAGTTGATGCCCGAGGTCGAGATAGGTCGTCGGCTCGTCGAGCAACAGGATGTCCGCCCGTTGCGCGAGCGCCATCGCGATCCACACGCGCTGCCGCTCGCCGCCCGACAGCGCGACCAGCGGACGCTCGCGCATCGCGGCAAGGCCGGTCGTGGCCAGCGCCCAATCGACCGCGTCGCGATCTTCGTCTGTTTCGCCGCGCAGCCAGGTGCGATGGGCGAATCGTCCATGACGGACGAGTTCCTGCACGCTCAGGCCGGCCGGCACGTCCTGCGTCTGCGCGAGAAAGGCGATGCGCCGCGCGAGCTTGCGGCGCGGCCACTGCTGCAGCGGCACGCCATCGAGCTGCGCGGCGCCGCCGCGCGGCGCGAGCAGGCCGGCGAGCGCGCGCAGCAGCGTACTCTTGCCGGAGCCGTTCGGACCGAGCAGCACGGTGGTCCGGCCAGGCTCGATCGACAGCGACAGGTTGTCGACGATACGGCGCGCGCCGTATCCGAGCGAAAGATCGCGGGCAACGAGTGTCATCGGGAAGATCGGGAAAGCAGAAAGAGAAAAAGCGGCGCGCCGAACAGCGCGGTGACCGCGCCCACCGGAATCTCGGCCGGCGCGACGACGATGCGCCCCACCAGATCGGCGAGCGCCGTGACCAGCGCACCGCATAGCAGCGCGAACGGCGCCTGCCGCGCGAGCGGCCCGCCCACCGCGAGCCGCGCAAGATGCGGCGCGATCAGGCCGACGAACGCGACCGGACCCGCGATGCCGACCGCGCAGGCGGCCGCAAAGCCCGCATAGGCAATCGCCGCGAGACGCCAGCGTTCGACATCGAGGCCGACGCTGGCCGCCGCATCGTCGCCGAGCGACAGCACCTGCACCCCGGGCAGGATCGCCGGCAGCAGCGCGATCGTCGCCGCGCTCCACGGCGCGAGCAGCAACACGTGCTGCCAGCCGCGCGCATAGAGGTTGCCGGACAGCCAGGTGAGCAGCACTTCGATGCGGCTCGAGCCCCAGCCTGCAAGAATGGTCATTGCGACCGCATACAGCGCGGCGCTGACGGCCACGCCCATCAGGATCAAGCGCAACGGCGCAGTACCGTTGCGCCACGCAAGCGCATACACACCGAGCGCCGCGCCGATGCCGCCGAGTTGCGCGGCGAGCGGCATCCACGTCGCGTCATAGGCGTCGAGCCGGCTGCTGTCGATCGAGCCGGCAAAATTGGCGATGAGCAACAGGACCATCACGCCAAGCGTCGCGCCTGACGACACGCCGATCACGCCTGGTTCTGCGAGCGGGTTGCGCAGCGCCGCCTGCAGCACGAGCCCGCTTGCGGCGAGCTGCGCACCGATCATCAGCGCGAGCAGCACGCGCGGCATGCGCAGCTCCCACAGCACGAATGCGGCGTCGTGCGCGCCATTACGATGGATCAACGCCTGAACGGCCGCCGTCAACGGGAAATCGGCCGCGCCGAACCGCACCGAGAGCACGATCGTGAGCGCCAGCGCCGCCGCTCCGCCCGCTCTGCCCGCCACCGTGCGCAGCCACGTGCGTTGGACGCCGGCCCCGCCTGCCGACAGGTTCGGACTGCCCATCACGACGACGCTCCTTCGTCGCGACGGATCATCGCGATCAACAACGGCGTCGCGACCAACGCGGTCAGGAAGCCGACCGGAAGCTCGCGCGGCGCGGCGACCGTGCGCGCGACGAGATCCGCGGCCGCGACGAGCAGTGCGCCGGCCAACGCGGTCGCAGTGAGCGTTCGCCGATACCCGCCGCCGAGCGCGGCGCGCGCCAGATGCGGCACGCACAGTCCGACGAAGCCGACAGGCCCCGCGATCGCAACCACCGACGCAGACAGCACAACCGCAATGCCACCGAGGATCAGACGCCAGCGCAGCAGGTCGAGGCCGATGCTCTGCGCGGCTTCGTCGCCGAGCGCAAGCGTGTCGAGCACGCGCGCGCCGGCGAATGCGGCCGCCAGGCCCGCGACGGTCCACGGCGCCACCATCGCGACCTGCGGCCAGCCGACGCCCGCGAGGCCGCCGGCCAGCCAGTAGAAAAGCGGGCCCGCCTGCGGGCCGGCCGCGATCATCAGCGAGATGATTCCCGCGCTGCCGAGTGCGGCGATCGTCGTCCCCGCGAGCGATAGGCGCAGCGGCGACAGGCGCGCGCGCCACGCGAGCGCGAACGTGAGCGTCGCCGCGCTGCCGCCGCCGGCCAACGCGACGAACGGCAGCACGCCGGCCGGCACGGCCGGGCTCAGCACGGTCGCCGCGACAACCGCAAGCGCCGCGCCGCTGACAACGCCGGTCAGCGTCGGATCGGCGAGCGGATTGCGCGTGATGCCCTGCATCAGCGCGCCGGCAACCGCGAGGCTTGCACCGACCAGCAGCGCGGCGACGAACCGCGGCAGGCGGAGTGCATGGACGATCTGAGCTGCGGGCGTGTCGCCGCCGCGCGCCAGCGCGTCGAGCGCGGCGGCCGGGCTCAGCACGAGGTTGCCCGTGCACAGGCTCGCGAGCGCAACAACACCCAGCGCGATGATCAACGCGAGCACAATTGCGCCCACCCGTGCCCGCGGCTCACGTGCCGATCCGGGCGGCGACGCTCGCACGCGCTTGCGGTCCGGCGACTGCTCGCCGGACACCCGTCGTTCCAACACATGCCGTTCGCTCATGAATGACGCGCGCCCACCTGTTTTGCCAGCGCGCCAAGTCGGTACTCGAACTTGCGCAGCAACATCGTCGCGGTCGCGGCAAGCCCGATCGCGAGCCCGATCCAGATCCCATAGATGCCATAGCCGAGCATCACGCCCGCCGCCCACGCGACCGGCAGGCCGATCAGCCAATAGCCGACGATCGAGATCCGGAACGAACTCTTCACGTCGCCGAGGCCGCGCAGGATGCCGACGCCGATGTTCTGGCTGCAATCAAAGATCTGCAGCAGCGCGGCGATCGTCAGCAGGCCCGTCGCGAGCCGCAGCACATCGGTGTTCGCGGCCGCATCGTGGTCGAGGAACGGCGCAAGCACGTGCGCCGGCGCGATCAGATAGGGCAGCGCGACGATCAGCATCGCGCCGACGCCGAGCGCAAGCCCCGTATAGCCGAGCCGCCGCGCGCCGTGATAGTCGTGCTGCGCGCACGCGTGGCTGATACTGATCGACGACGCATGTGACAGGCCGACCGAGATCATGAACACGATGTAGATCACCTGGTTGACGATCGTCTGCGCGGCGAGCGCTTCGGTGCCGAGCGTGCCGATCACGAGCGTAAGCACGGTAAAGAACGCCGCTTCGGAACCATAGGTCGCCGCGATCGGCAGGCCCATCTTCCATGTCCGTGCGAGCGCCTCCGTATCCGCACGCCAGGCGGCAAGCGACAGGTATTCGGCCAGTTCCGCCCGGCGCTTCGCGATCGCGAGAAACGCGACGAACGACAGCAGGTACACGCTGCTCGTCGCACACGCGACGCCAGTCAAGCCGAGTTCGGGGAAACCGAAGCGGCCGAACATCAGTGCGTAATCAAGCGCCGCGTTGACGACGATCGACACTGCCGTGATCGCGAGCAGCGGGCCGGGCTTGCGCAGCCCGACCGTGTACTGCCGCAGCGACTGGAACCACAGGCACGGCAGCATGCCGGGCGCGGCAGCCGCAAGATAGAACGCGGTCTGCCGCGCGACGGCGGGGTCCTGGCCGAGCCACACAAGCGGCTTCTCGACGAACAGCATCAGCAGCGCGAACGCGAGCGCCGCGAGCGTCGACAGCGCAAAACTCGCTCGCACGAGACGCATGATCTGCGCATGATCTTTCTGCCCGTTCGCGAACGCGACGAGGTTGCCGGTGCCCGTCACGAGCCCCGTCCCCATCGTGCGCAACTGATTGAAGATGGTCAGCGCGAGACCGCCCGCGGCGATCTCGCGCGGGCCGAGCATCCCCATCATCACGATGTCGGTCGTCGTCAGCGCAACCTGCGCGAGCTGGGTGAGAATGAGCGGCGCGGCGAGCGCGCCGATGTTTCCGGCATCGAGCCGGAACTGTCGATGAAACTTCATGCGGCGTTGGCGAAGATGGGATCGAGTTCGCGGGCAATGGAATCGTCGAGCAGATTGCGCTCGTTCATCCAGTCGTCGTTGAAGACTGTGTCGAGATATTTTTCGCCGCCGTCGCAAATCAGCACGACGAGCGTCGCATCGGGCGGCAGCGTGTCGAACATCTTCAGCGCGTGCCAGATCACGCCGCCGCCCGAACCGCCGACGAGCAGCGACTTTCTGCGTGCGAGGTAGCGTGCGGTGTTGAACGCGGCCGCGTCCGTCACCTTGACACCCTCGTCGAGCAGCGCGTAGTCGACGAGCGCGCCGATCTCCGCACCGGGCGGCGTACCCGTGCCCGATTGATAGTACGAGCCGCCTTCGCCGCCGAATGCGATCGAGCCGACCGGCTCGACACCGACGACGCGAGGCGCGGGGCCGGTCGCTTGAAGCTCGCGCGCGGTGCCGAACAGCGAGCCGCCTGTACCGACAGATCCGACCAGGTAGTCGATGCGCTCGCCGAGGGTGTCGCGCAGTTCGCGCGCGAGCCCCCGATAGCCGTTGCCGTTCGCCGGGTTGTTGTGCTGCTCGGTCCAGATGCTGTCCGGATCGTCGGCCGCCATCCGCTCGGCAAGTGCCTCGCGGTCCGCCGTCGCGAGCGCGTCGCCCTCGCTCACGTAGACAAGCTCTGCACCGAACGCCTGCATCGCGCGCAGCTTGTCTTTCGACGCATGGCAGTCGACCACCGCGGTGAACCGGTAGCCGCGCTCGGCGCACAGCAGCGCGAGTCCCATGCCCGTGTTGCCGGACGTCGACTCGATCACGCGTCCTGCGGGCCGCAGGCTGCCGTCCTGCCCGGCTTCGTCGAGCATCTGCCGCGCCATGCGGATCTTGGCGCTGCCGGTCGGATTCGTCGATTCGAGCTTGAGCAGGATGCGTGCGCCGTTGGCGCCGCGAAGCAGCTCGAACAAAGGCGTGCGGCCGATGAGGTCCGATACTTTCGACACGATCGCCGGCACGGTGATCGTCGGTTGTTCACGCAGGGAACGCATATTCATCGTCAGGCTCCGGAAAACGGGGAAAGGCGATCGACGCGCCAACGCGGACGCGCGCCGTCGAGGGTCATGACAAGCTTCGGTGGCAAAGGCAATTCATGGAACGGCGACTCGTTCGAATCCATCTGGTAGCCGGCCGTGTTCGCGTACAGCAGCAGGTCGCCGGGTTCGGGACGTTGCGCGAACGCGACCTTGCGCCATGTGACCATGTCCGAGTCGAGGCAGCTCGCGCCACCGACGCACGCGCGATACGGTCTGGACGCGCGCGGCGGCTGCTGCAGATCGCGCGCGGCGCTCAGCAGTTCGGGGTCGGGCAGGAACTCGCTGGCGAACCATTGTTCGGAGACGCTGAAGCTCGTGCCGTTCACGGTCGCGATGCCATAGTCGCCGCGATCTTTCACGCCTTGCACGGCAAATACCGTGAAGCCGGCCTGATCGAGGAGCGCCCGTCCCGGCTCCAGCATGATTTGCAGTCCGTGCTCGCGCAACAGATCGGCCAGCGGCTTCGATTCGCCGTCAGGGACGCCGGTCAGGATGGCATCGAGCATTTGCGCGCCACTGCACGCCGAGTGATACGGATAGAAACCGTCGAACATCTTCGTCGCGTGGTAGTCGCCCGGCTTCTGTGCAGCCTGGAAGGCACGCCAGTCGTCCTCGCCTGCGTATGACATCGCAAAGCCGCCGCCGATATTGATCGTGTACGGCGAGAGATCGAACGCACGCGCAGACGCGCACGCGCGCACCGCGATCCCAGCCTGATTACAGCGAGCCACCGCGCTGTAGCCGGACAAGTGGAACGAAAAACCTTCGAAGACAACCGACGATCGATTCGACGCACACATCGACAGGGCCGAGTCGAGCGCCGCAACGCTCAGACCAAATCGGCTTCCGGTCTGGGCAGCCGGCTCCATACGCAGCAGCACGCGCGCGATGCACTCACATTGCTGCGCGATCGCAATGAGGCGACCAAGTTCGTCGAGACTGTCGATAGCGATCAGGGCGTCGTGCAGCACCGCGAGCCGAAGCAGATCGTTCGCCTTCGCGGGACCGGATACCCCGATGTCCTCGCCGCAGACGCCCGCGGCCAATGCATCTGCGAATTCGCCCACACTCGCGACATCGACACCGATCCCGGATTCGGCAGCGGCGCGCACGAAGCAGCGCGCCTTGTTCGCCTTCTTCGCGTAGTAGACGCGGCCCGCTACCTGACGCTCGTCGAGCACGCGTTGAAACGCCGCGACATTACGCGCGAATCGCTGCGGAAACAGCAGGTGAATCGGCGCATCGAAACCGTTTGCAAGTTCGTGGATCATCGCTTCATGCTCATCCACGAACTCACGCAATGCCGGATCCCACAACGCGGGCAGCCGCGGAACATCGTTCACCATAGCTCGACCTCCTCGCCCAGCCCCTTCGCACGTGCCGCATCGGCCAGCACACGGCCGAGCGCGATGTCGGTCACGATCATCCCGCTGTTGAACGCGTACACGATCTCGTCGTCTGCCCGGCGTGCCGGCTTGCGGCCGAGCAGGATGTCAGGCAGCTCCGCATCGACCGGGGGAAGCTTGCCCGTCTCGTCGACGAGATCCACGCCGGTCACCTGCATCTGTGCTTCGCTGGTTGCGATCCGGTAGTCGGCGCGATGGAGCGCGTCGGCGTGAATGCCATAGCCGACCAGCAGCGCCAGCGCACCGGGTTTCAGCGCGGTGTGACGTACCGCTTCCGGTGCGCCCGCACCGGCCACGCCGAGCACGATGTCCGCCTGCCTTGCAGAGCCGTCGAGATCGGCCGACACCTCGATGTCCCGATCCGGATGAAAGCGCTTGAGCGTCTTGCGGACCGCGTCGATGCCTTCGTCGTAATGGCCGTGCACGATCACGCGTTCAACGCTCGGCAGCGCGGTCACCAGGAAAGGCGCAGCCATCCGGCCTTGCGTGCCGGTGCCGACGACGAGCGCGGTGCGCGCGTGCGGGGCGGCCGCGCGGGCGATCAGCGCCGAGACTGCCGGCGTGCGCAGCGAGCCGACCAGACTGCCGTCCATCATGGCGATCGGCATGCCGGTCTCGTCGTCGAACAGCAGCAGCGTCGTGTAGTACTTCTGCAGCGCGCGGCTGTGCTCGGGGTCGTGCTTGTACGACGTCTTGAAGCCGACCGTCCGGCGTCCGCCATCGCGGCCGAGCATCGAATAGGCGACCGAATGCTGGTCCGCGGGCTGGCTCATCAGCTTGCGCGGATTGTCGGATTCGCCGGTGCCCAGGCCGCGATACGCGCGCTCGACCGCGTCGAGCACCAGCGCCGGGTCGTAAGCGAGTTCGTCGATCACGCGCTTGCCCAGCATGAGCAACTGCGAGGGCTGCGTCGCGAGTCGCGGGCGGACGTCCACATTGGTTTCGGCCGTCACGGCCGCGTCGAATGCCATCGTATTCATCTGCGCCTCACAGGATTTCGCGCGTCGTCGGCGCCTGCCGGAACGGCAGCGTCTCGCGCAGGTTGACGTGAACGTTGACGCGTCGCAGCCATCGCTGGCGCGGACCGTAGTTCGGGTGATAGACGGTGCGCCCGTGCACCGCGCGCTTGTTGTCGACCCACACCATGTCGCCCGGCTGCATGACGACGCTGGTCTGGTGTGCATAACAGGCATCGATCAGCCAGCGCAGCGCCCGCTCGGCCTCGTCGTCGCCGGGCAGCGCCGCCATGAACGCCTCGTCGACGCGCACCCACGGCTTCGCGCGCAGTCCGGACAGCGCGGGAACGGGCTCCGGGTTTTCGTGCATGCGGCGGATCCGCTCGAACACGTGGTCGTCGAGCCGCCATTGCTCGCTGACGTTCTGCTCGGGCAAGTGCGACTTGTCCGGCAAGATCGAAAAGCGCGGCGCGCTCAGCACACGCCACATGGCGTCCGGAATCTCGATCTCGTCGATGCCGCAGAAGATCGTTTCCGCTCGCTCGTCGTTGCGGTAGCAGAGAATCGACAGGAAATCGGCGCGATGCTCGTGAAACGCCTCCTCGTTGTGCCAGACCAGCGTCACGCTGCTGCCGCCGCCGAGCTGCTCCGCGTGGTCCTTCCTGATCGGCACGATGTGGCGCAGGAAGCGGCCGTTCTCCTGCGTGCGCCAGCCGAACATGTCGCCGAGCAGCGACGTCATCAGGCATTGCATCGCCTCTTCGAGCAGCGACGGCGGATTGCGCCATGGCGCGTCCCAGTGCGAGGGCGATGCGCCGATGCGTGTGTCGTCGACCGGCATGCCGCGCAACAGCAGCACGCTGCACGGCAGTTCAAGTTGCCGGTAGCGCTGCGCGAGCGCGCGCAGCGAACGCGGCAGTTCCTGTGCGGCGAGCATGCAGCCGTGTGCGAACATGGTGTTTTCGACACTGTCGTGATGGGCGATCAGTTCACGCGCGACGTGCGTGAGCCCGGCAATTTCGTCCGCGCGCAATTCGTAGATCGCGAGCGACTTCGAAACCGGCCGCAGACCGGATGGATCGATGCCTTCTGCAAGATTCATGCGTTTCCCTCGTATGAAAACGGGCGTCGCCGTACCGGCGGTGCGGCGGATGCCCTGCGGATTACCTGTTTTCGCGGGGAGACGGCTGGCGCGCTCTGCGGCGCGTCCGGTGGCCGTCATCTCTCGTTTTTCTGCTGGTGCCTGTTAGATGTCGGCCTGCACGGACAGGAAGAACGTGCGCGGCTGGCCCGGCCACACGGCGTTGTAATTCGCCGCGGCCCAGTAGCGCTTGTCGGTCAGGTTCTGCACGCCGGCGCGGAAGATCGTCGTGTGACCGCCGATGCGCGTCTGATAGCGCGCGCCTGCGTCAAAGCGTACGTAGCCCGGCAGCGACACGGTGTTCGCCGCATCGAGCGGCCGGCTGCCGACGTAATAGACGCCCGCGTCGACGTTGAGCCCGCGTAAGGCCGCGATCCGGTAGTCGAGGAACGCACTCGCCTGGAACGTCGGGACGTTCGCCGCGCGTTTGCCGTTCGTCGCCGGGTCGCCCGTATCGTCCTGCACGGTATGCAGGTATGCCGCGCCCGCGACGATCGACAGATCGCGCGTCAGGCGACCGTTCGCGGTCAGCTCGGCGCCCGTATGGCGCTGTGTACCCGCTTGCACGTAATAGTTCGCTGCGTTCACGTACTGCAGCGTCTTCTCGATGCGGAACACTGCTGCATTAACGGCCAGGTCGCTGCCGACATCGGCCTTCATGCCCGCCTCGTACTGCTTGCTCTTCACCGGGGCGAGGTTCTGGCCCGCATTGAGCGTGTTGTAGGGTGCGACGCCACCCTGCTCGAAACCTTCGGCATAGCTGACGTAGGTCGACAGTGACGGCAGCGGCTTGAAGATCAACCCGGCCGACGGCACGTTGACGCTCGTCGCGTAGTGCGTGCCAGCACCCGACGGCGCATACGAGTCGTCGCGGTAGCGCACGTGGCGCAAACCGAGCATCACGCTCCAGTGCGAACCGATGTCGATCAGGTCGCTGATGAACACGCTCGGCTGGAAATTCTTCGTGACCGTCTTGCCGGGAAACGTTGTGGTCTGCGCCGGCGAATAGACCGGGTTGAAGATATTGCCAACGGTGATCGGCATCACGCCGAAGCCGCCTTGTTGCGAATCGTAGTTGCGCGTCGACACGCCGGTTACGAGCTGGTGTGCGAGCGCTCCCGTGTTGAACTTGCCGGTCACGAACGTGTTCGTCGACAGCACGCGGAAGCTCTGGTTCGGCGACAGATAGATGTCGCCGCTAAGAATGTCGCCGTTCGCCGCCACCGAATACACGTCGGGAAACGCCGCGTCGCGATTGTTGTAAGACTGGGCGATCTGCGTCGTGAAGGTCCAGTTGTCGGTCAGCTTGAAGTCGAACTGTCCGCCGACATTGAACGTGTTAGTCCGATACTGCAGCCACGGCTGCCCAAGCAGCGTGCGCGGGTCGAACTGCGGCGGCAGCGATCCGTCCGGCTGCGTGCCGATCACCGGCTGCGCGGCGAGGCGTTTGTTCTGGTAGTCGAAATTCAAGCGCAGCAGCGCGCGTGGCGAGATCGCCCAGTCGAGCGCACCGCTCACGAACGTGCGGCGCAGGTCGCCCGAATGGCTGAAGTTGCCGACCTTCTCGCCCGCCGCGTTGAAACGGTAGCCGAACTGGCCGTCACCGATCGGGCCGCCCGTATCGACGGCGCCGTAGTAGCCGTCATAGCTGCGCACTTCGCTGGTGACGGTAGTGAAGCGGTCGAGAGTCGGGCGCTTGAGCACGTAGTTGACCGTGCCGCCCGGCGAGTTCACGCCGTACAGGAATCCCGACGGGCCCTTCAGCACATCGACGCGCTCGACGTTTTCGAGCGGCAGGTCGTAGTACGGTGCGACCGGCATGCCGTCACGCCGCATTGTGTTGGTCCAGTCGACCGGAAAGCCGCGGATGCTGATGTTATCCATCGCGCCACCGACCGCGGTGTTCTGCACCGACGGGTCGTTCTTCAGCACGTCCATCAGTGTGCGGGCGCGCTGCGCTTCGATCAGTTCGCTCGAGTAAGACGTCACCGACATCGGCAGGTCCTTCGGGTCCTTTGCGCCGAGCGCGCCGACGTTGACGTCGGGTACCGCGTACAGCGACGGGCGGCTGCCCTGCACGGAAATCGTATCGAGCGCCACTCCACCGGCGGCCGCCGCATCCGTCGACTCGACCGCGTTCGCCGCACTTGCACCGCTGTTGCCCGTTGAAGCAGCCGCATTTGCGCCGGCGCTCTCCTGCGCATGGACGTGCCACGACGCGAATGCCAGCGCACACGCCAAAATCATCCTGTCCTGATGGCGCACCGGCCTATTCCGCACGACACTCGCTCGTCCCCGAAACCTGTTCGCACTACTGAGCAGCTTCATTGTTCTACTTCCGTTTTGATTTTTTGTAAAAATCGTCACTGCCCGCCGGGCGATGACCTCTGCGTAATACGACGCGTCGTGTGCCCTATGCATCCGGGCGGCATCGGCGCAACGGTGCGGCACGTAAAAGCGCGCGCCTACCGCACCACCCGGCGCTTGAATGTCAGGCATCGGCAGCGAATCCGGGCTATCTCAATTTTCTAAATGAGAATTATTGCTATTTGAGAATCATTGTCAATAATTAATTTGTAATTTCCCGCCAGTAAGGCAATCGAGCTGCGAAGAGGCGTCCGGGCGCATCCGTCAAGCCGGGATCGGAAAATACGCGGGGATCGAATCCCGCTCAGTTCGCGCGCACCGCGAACGCATAGCCATTCTTGCCGTTGCGCTTGACCTGATACATCGTTTCGTCGGCTGCGGCGACGAGGCGGCGATAGTCCTCGATGGGATCGGGAAAAATGGCGATGCCGATGCTGGCACGAACCAGCCCGGTTCCCATCAGTTCGTCAGTCTGGCTCACACAACCGATAAGACGCTGGGCAATTTCGCCCAGTTCTGCGTCCGTCGAGAAACTCCCAATCAGCACCGCGAACTCGTCGCCGCCGATTCGGGCAACCACGTCACCTTGACGAACCGAATCGCGAAAACGTCTGGAAACCGCGATCAGGAATTCATCGCCGAGTCGATGGCCGAGGGAATCGTTGACTCGCTTGAAGCCGTCCAGGTCGATATAAAGGACCGCGATTCTATGGAGCACCGAGTCGGCGGACGGGCTTGCCGCGGCCTCCTCGAGCATGGCAAAGAATTTCCGTCTGTTCGGCAGCCCGGTCATCGCGTCGTGCAACGCCGCGTGTTCGAACTTATGCGACCGGCCTGCGAGTTGACGAGTGCGCTTTGCGTACATTGCCAGCGCAGTGAATAGCATGCCGAACAGCAGCGCCCCCAAAGCGATCAATGTGTTGGCGACGTGGGAAATCCGCACACGCACGTCGGCGCTGACGATGTCTCGCTGTGCATGCCAATATGCCGATACCGAGCCGAGCAATGCGTCCGTACTGCCGGGATCCGAGTCAGGAGACAGCGCGGACGGCGGAACTTGCGGCGCCCCGGACGGACTTGCATTGACCACCGCCGCGAGTGACGCGAGGCGTCCTGCGAGTTCCTGGCGCGCATGCCGGTAGCCATCCGATCGGGCGTCGCTACCTTCGGGCAGCCGTTGCCAGACGCCGACCATGTTGCGGGCACTTTCCGCACGTTCGACCGCTTCGAGGACGAGCGCGATATATTCCTGGCGCAACTGGTCCGAAAAAATCGTCCTGATTTGCAGGGCAAGATACAGGACGCTAATCAACAGACAAAGCAACGCGGCGCCGGCAAGCGGAGCCGGGCCCAGCCTGAAGCGCGAAGCGAGGGCGCGCCGCGAACGAAACCGCTCAAGGATGGGAATAGGTGTCTTGCTTGTTTCCCGTGCCATGCTGCCGGTAAGTCACGCGACGAAAAAACAGACCCAGACGGGCAAAGAGGCTCTTCTTGGCTTTCCGGTTCACCACTTGAGTACGGCGGTCCTGTGGCGCGGCTCGGGCTTCCCGGCCAGGGCGCGTATCGGCCAGCTGCGGCGCAGCAGGATCTGGCGAAGCGGCTGTGCGGCGAGCGGGTCGGACGGACGACGAAGATGCGGCGGGGTCCACGGCGGCAACGGCAGTTTCCCGGGAAGGCAGCGACGAGGATCGTGTTACCTGGCCGGCAAAGTACGCATTTTCAGTGGGAGGTTCGTCTTCTGTTGCCGAAGCTGACGATTCTGTCGATTCTGACGGTGTTGCCGGTTTCGCTGATGCCGCCGGTTCTGTCGATACCGCCGGTTTTACCAATGCCGCCGTTATCTCCGATGCAGCCGGTTTCGTCGATGCTGTCGCTTTCGCTGATGCCGCCGGTTCTGTCGATACCGCCGGTTTTACCAATGCCGCCGTTATCTCCGATGCAGCCGGTTTCGTCGATGCTGTCGCTTTCGCTGATGCCGCCGGTTCGGTCGATGCCGCCGGTTTTACCGATGCCGCCGATATCGCCGGTGCTGCCGCTTTCGCCGCTGCCGTCGAAGCGATAATGCCCAGCGCCTCGCGCGCGCCCGTCATTGCCTCGGCGTAGGTCCTCTGATCGTGGTTGAACCAGACGCCGTAAGCAACCGTACCGACTACGCCGATAGCCAGCGCACCTGCTGCCGCGACACAAAGCGCAAGACGTCCGAATCGCCCAGGCGGTGCGGCGGGCATCGACTCGAAGTCAGGATTGAAACCGGTATCCCGGCCGTTTACAGCTGATTCAGGCAAGTCGGTACTGTTGGACATAGCAACACTCTCCGGACTCGTAAGTCCGCCGTTTCAGCAGACTTGTATTCGCACGGCTTGCAATTGGCCAATGCAAAGCCGCTTGAAGAATGTACCCCCCTCGCCGGGCGGCGACAATATCCGCGGCCGCGCTGGAAGTCAGCTCGCGAATTGAATTTTCATGGATCGGGAAAGTAAAAATTCCACACGGCGTGTAGCGATGAGCGGGGCGGTGAAGCTGGACCGCCCGCCCTTCCCCGCTGACGCGAAAGTGCCGCGCCACGGCAATCCCACACGCAACAAATGGGCCCACTGCGAGTGGGCCGCTGGGAACGCGCAATCGGTTACATGTGTTACCAGGCGCAACGCGCCCGCCGGGGCTCTCGAGGCCCCCGAGCCCCCTATTGCACGGTAATCGTCTCCCTCATATTCGGATGTATGCCGCAGAAAACCTTATAGACCCCCGGCTTATCGAACTCGAACTGAAAGGTATCGTTCTGATCGAGTGCCGAGGAACGAAAAATACCGGCGTCGTTGACAACCGTATGCGGCTCGCCATCGAGATTCTTCCAGGTCACCGTCGAACCGGCTTTGATCGTGAGCGCCATCGGCGAGAACATGAAGTTCTTGATCACTACCGCATTGGGATCCTGGGCGCGCGCGACAGAAAAAACGGCCGATGCCGCCATGATCCCTCCAATCCCGAGGAGCGAAAAAAAGACACGGCGAATATGAGTCGTTTGCATAACTTATCTCCTGCTGGTGAACAGTGTCCGGAAGTCAAACGAGCGTCGTATCGGCAAGCGTCGCCTTGAGTGGATGGCGCACGATCTTGATGCTGGTCACCCCGAGCATCCTGGGAAGCTGATCGCTTGCCACCGTCAGCGGTCCCGGGCCTGGCCCGTTGCCGGCCGTCGGCTGCGGATAGGCCGTAGAGCGCGCGGTATGGAAGGTGATATTGCCCTCGACCTTTGTGACGATCTGGTGAATATGGCCGTTCAGGACCGTCACCGAACCGAAGCGCTTCAGATAGCTCATTGCCTGGCCCGCATCGCCGGTGCCCCAGCCCCACGGCTCGTAGATCGTCCACATCGGCATGTGCGCGAAGACGACGATCGGCGTGCTGGATGAGCGATTCTTCAGGTCGTTTTCGAGCCATGCAAGTTGTTCATCGCCCAGGCCTCCCAAACCGTTCGGCTTGAAATGCATGACATTGACGAGACCGACGAAGTGCACGCCGTTGTGGTCGAAGCTGTAATAGCCCTTATTGTCCGAGGCTTGACCGAACCGGCTGAAGTATTCGGTTCCCGGTCCATCCGTCACATCGTGTTCGCCCGGCACGGTGTGCAACTCCGTGATATTCAGCCCCGACAGCAATTGCGCCGCGAGATCGAACTCGGCCGGCTTGGAAAGATGCGTGATGTCGCCCGTATGGATGGTCAGCGCCGGTTTGACCGGCATGGCATTGACAAAGTCGATCGTCTGCTTGAGGGTGCCCGCGACATCCGGATTGGCTTCCTTGTTGAAACCGATATGCGTGTCGCTGATCTGCAGGAAAAGGGGAACCCCTCCGGTCTTCGAGGATTCCTTCGCGCCGACGGCAAGGGCCAACTCCACCGGCGTGAGAACACCTCCCGCCAGCATGAACACAGTGCCCACGCCGCCGAACGCGAGACATTTCAGCGCGCCGCGACGCGACGGATCGAATGAATGATCTGACGACATATTGACCTCACAATAAAGATTCGGAGGCAGACCGCGGGATTATCCGGCGGGCCTCTCGACTCGGTTCATGAAGCGTGACTGCCGCGCCATCCGTTTTATTCCCGCCCAAACCGATCCGCCGCACTTTTTTCAGTCCCGCCGCCCGGCTGGCCGCCACGCCCGCAATCGGCGTGAATGTGGGAATAGCCACGCCGAGCCGCCAGTCATGCAGATCGAAGAACACGAAAGGAGTAGTCGACATGGACATCATCGACATGGCCCGCGCCTCGGGCATCACCGTCATCCTCGACGGCAGGATCGGCCGCGAGGAGTACCAGAGCGTATGCGGATCGCTTTCCGCGCTGCAGCGATTCGCCGATGCGGTACGTCATTGCGAAGCGCCGTCCGATATTCGTCGCCGAGGGCAAGCGGCGATGAACAGTCGGACCCGCGCTGTTCATTCAAGCCCTGGGAATATTCAGGAATGAAGCGGCGTCGACTCGTCGCACACCGTGCACACTCATAGGAGTCTGAAATGAAAAAGCTCGCCATAGCCGCCATTTCGCTGGCCGTTTTCACATCGTCGGCTGCATTTGCTCAAGCCAAGACGCGCGCTGAGGTCTATCAGGAACTGATCGAAGCGCAGCAAAACGGCCTGAACTACGTTACCGACACCTCGTACCCGGACGTCAATCCGATTTTCGCCGCACAAGTGGAGCGCATGAAGCAGGCGCATCTCGCCCAACAGAATGCGGCCCGCGACGCGGCCGCAAGCGGGGCATCGGCCAAAGCCGCCAATTGAATGTTCCGCGCCGCTGGAGGGCGTGCCGAATGCTACGCCAGGATTGCCGTGCGAGCGCAAAGGACCGCACGCCGTTCCTGGCCGTTCGGCCGCAGCGTTATCGGTCGCGGTTTCAGGCGGGCTTCATACCGGCTTCACACGGCCTTCATACGGGCTTCATATCGGCTTCACACGGCCTTCATACGGGCTTCATATCGGCTTCATATCGGCTTCATATCGGCTTCATATCGGCTTCATACGGGCTTCAACCAGACCCGTTCGCATAGACAACATCACCGGAGGTTGAAGTGCGACCCGTTTTGCACCGCTTGCAGCTAGGATCGGGCGTGGTGCTGCTAATCTATCTGTTTCTCCACCTGGTCAATCATGCACTCGGGATCTGGTCGCTCGATCTTGCGGGACACGGCCTTGCGTTGGCTCTGCGAGTCTGGCGCAGCGTGCCCGGAACGATCCTGCTGTACGGTGCGGCCCTCCTGCATTTTGCGCTGGCCTTGCGCACGATCTACGGTCGCAATCACTGGGCGCTGCCGCTCACCGAATGGATACGCCTTTGGGCAGGACTCAGCCTGCCTCTTCTGCTGATCCGCCATGCGGTGGCAACGCGCCTCGCGGGCTCGCTTTACGGCTTCGAACCGAACTACGAGCGGATCGTGATATCGCTGATCACGAGCGGCACGCAAGGCCTGCAACTTGCGTTGCTCGCGCCGGGCTGGCTGCACGGCTGCCTCGGCTTGTGGCTCCGGTTGCGCCACTATGCGATCGTGCGCGACGCGAAGCCCGCGCTGCTTACCCTGCTCGCATTCCTGCCGCTGCTATCCGCGGCGGGCTTTGTCCGGATGAAGCGTGCCGTCGTGGCAATGCACGCGATCCTTCCCGCGCCCGACCCGAAACTGGTCGCCCATCAACTCGCACTCGATGCGTGGCGTCACAATCTCGTCACCGTGTACCTTGCGCTGGTCGTCAGCGCTTTTTTGGCGGGTCAATTGCGGAGCTGGCTGGAGCGTCGAAGGTCGCGCAAAGCGGCGCTCAATGTCTGAACGTGACGTGAGCCGCATCGCCAACGATGCGCACCACGTCCCTGCCCTTTCCTGCGTCGTCTGCTTCAGCTTGAATTTACCGTGGTACCGGATCGCCCGACGCAGCGACTACGTTGTCCGCGCAACCATCAGTTGCTGACGCGCGAGCGGTGCGGCAACGGGATTCGAGAAGTCGCCTTCGATTGACGCGATCGCGTTTTAACTCGTTATGTCACGCACCGCATAAGCAGACCGTGGCGCGAGGCGCTCGACGCTCATCCAGCGAGCAGCCGCGCAACCACCTCAAGTCGCGACAGTTATCGCCGGGCCAAAGCCGGCCGCAAGTTGCTTCATCAAACGGCCATGGGCGAATTACGTGTCGAATACGCCACGCTCCACGCCAACGACGACCCTTCTCTAAAGCTCGCCATCCATAAGGTGGACGCCGCGTAGATCAATTCAGTGAACGCCGGACCCGCATGCCGCGCGTTTCCCCGCCGTCAGCCGCGGGTTATCCCGCGTTGACGATTGAACAACCACCTCTTTACAGTTCCGTCTGTTCGCATACTGAATCTGAGTTCTTTATACGAACATCACTCAGACAAGAAATAAGACGCCGGGGCCACCACCTGTCGTCTAGGTCAGGTTCACGAGAGAATCGTTCACATGAAGCGCACCATCAACGGCTGGGATGTGTCGGCTGCCGACTCGAACGTACCGTACATTCCAGGAGTAGGATCGAGCTTCCACGATACGGCGATGTTCAACACGCTCGGCGCGGCGGGCTCGGGCCACATCATTACCGCCACCGCGACGATCGGCGACGGCTTCCAGAGCGCGCCGTCATCGTCGTGCAACCAGTTCGCGGCAGGCGTCGGCATCGTGCACCGCTTCTAACCGGCGCACAGAGTAAGTAAGAAGGACGGCTCGTGACAACGGGCCTCCACGCAGTCAGGAGACAAATCATGAACCGCACCGCCGCCGTCAACGTTCAAACCTTTATCAACGAGCACCCCTTTTCGCCGTTTCAGTGGCTGATTTTTTTCATGTGTTTCATCGTCGTCCTGCTGGACGGCTTTGACACGGCGGCGATCGGCTTCATTGCACCGTCGCTGATCGCCGAATGGGGCATCACCAAACCGGCGCTCGCGCCCGTGCTCAGCGCGGCGCTGTTCGGCCTCGCTTGCGGCGCGCTCGTCTCAGGGCCGCTGTCCGACCGGCTCGGGCGGCGCCTGATGCTGCTCGGCTCGGTCCTGCTGTTCGGCGTGGCGTGCCTCAGTTCGTCTTTCTCCACCAGCATCGGGCAATTGACGACGCTGCGCTTCATCACCGGCGTCGGTCTCGGCGCAGCCATGCCGAACGCTGTCACGATGATGGGCGAGTACTGCCCGGACCGCCGCCGCGCCACGTTGATCAATCTGATGTTCTGCGGGTTTCCTCTGGGCGCGGCGTTCGGCGGCTTTCTCGCCGCGTGGATGATTCCGCATTTCGGCTGGCGCAGCGTGCTGTTGCTCGGCGGCGTTACGCCGCTGCTGCTGATGGTCGTGCTACTGCTGAAAATGCCGGAATCCGTGCGCTACATGGTCGCGAACAATCAGCCGGTCGAGCGGATTCGCGCGGCGCTGGCCCGGATTGCCGCCGAAGCATCGCAAGCCGCCACGTTCACAATGACCGAGACCGCGCCGCAAACGGGCGGCAAGGGCCTCGGCGTGGTGCTGTCGCGCTCGTACATCATCGGCTCCGTGATGCTGTGGGTCGCCTACTTCATGGGCCTCGTGATTTTCTATGCGTCGATCAACTGGATGCCGATCCTGCTGAAGGACGCCGGCCTCACGCCGCAGCGCGCGACGCTGATCTCGGCCCTGTTCCCGCTCGGCGGCGTGGGCGCCGTGCTGTGCGGCGTCCTGATGGACCGCTTCAACGCGAATCGGATCATCGCGGCCTGTTATGCGCTGACCTCGGTGAGCGTCTATTTCATCGGCCAGGCGGTTGGCAACGTGGGCGCGCTGGTGTTCATCGTGTTCGTCGCGGGCGTGCTGATGAATACCGCGCAGTCGTCGATGCCGGCGCTCGCCGCCGCGTTCTATCCGACCCAGGGACGCGGCACGGGCGTGGCGTGGATGCTGGGGATCGGGCGCTTCGGCGGCATCGCGGGATCGTTCCTCGTCGCCGAACTGACGCGGCGGCACTTCTCGTTTGCCGGAATCTTCGCGACGGTCGCAGCCGCGGGTGTGATTGCTAGCGTGGCCTTGCTGCTGAAGCAGGTTGCACGACCGCACGCGTCCTCGTCTCCGGCTGCGAAGACCGAGTCGTTCGGGCACTGAAGCGCACAACGTGCCCCGAAGGTTTGCGAGCTTCGGGGCACGCTGCCAGTCACGTCGCCGTTTACGTTGTCGCGCCTGTCCAGGCGCCTCAGGCACCTATACCAGCGGGCCTTCAGCCTGTTTTCCTCGCATCGCGACGGCAATCGAGCTGCCGACAATCAACGCGATGCCGAGCAGCGACATCGCGCCGATCGTCTCCCCCCACATGACGTAACCAAACAGCGTGGCCCAGACGATGCTGGTCTATTCGTACTGGCGGATTCGTGTTCTTTGTCTGCGATAAAAAAACCCCGACCGTTTCCGGTCGGGGCCAACTCTCTCGCTCGCACATCGAGGCCGTGCGTGCATAAGTACTTTACCGGCGTCGATCGCACGGATATATACGTCGCGCTGGAAGAGTCCTTTCCATTACTAGCGGATCACGCAAAAGCTGCGCGGCATCAACGGCTGTACATCGCGTTCCAGTCAGCGGCAGACACGCCGGGCCGGCCCGTTTGCGACGAGCCCGCGGCGCTGCCGCCATAACCGCTCGTGTTGCTGTTGTGTGCGGCGATGCGTGCTTGCGCCGCGATCAGAACCGCGTGCGCAAGCCCACGGTGCCGACTACCTGATTGCCGGTCGAAGACGCACCGCCCGCCGTATTGATGAACGCCACGTAGCCGTGGCCGCTCACGTGTTGGTACATCGCTTCGGCGTACACGTCGGTGCGCAACGACAACGCATACACAGCCTGCAGATTGACCTGATTCCACTTCGGATCGGCGCCGTAACCCGACGTGCCGTTCACATGCGCGTTCGTGTACGTATAGGCCGCGCCGAGGCTCAGCGCGGGCGTCACCGCGTATTTGCCGTTCACTTCATAGTTGTCGAAGTGCATCGAACCATGCGTCGCACCGAACGATGCCGTGTTCTGAAACTGGCTATGGGTGTAGACGAACCCCGCCGTCACCGGACCGAAGCCGTAGCTCAGCGCCGCGCCCGCGGTGCGCTGAACGTCGGCGCCAAGCTGGAAGCCGCCCGTGCCGTTCGCCGTCGATTCGGCGAGATCGACCGACCCACCCGTGTTCGCGGTCGAATTCGAACCGTTGATCTGCAGATAGCCCGCCGCCATCTTCAATGCGCCAGTGCTATAACTCACGCCCGCACTGTACGCGCGATTGACCGCAAAATCGGTGCTGTTCGAAAACGCGTAGAGGCCGCCGAACTTCAGGCCGCCATAGTTCGCGCTCGTGTACTTGACGGCATTGCTCATCCGCACCGAATGATTCAGATTGTCGTTGTCAAACGGATGGGCGAAACCGGTATCGCCGAAAGTGCCAGCCGTGCCGGACAACGGCGCGACGAAGTCGACCAGCGAATCGTATTGACGTCCGAGCGTCAGCGTGCCGAACTGGTTATTGCTCAAGCCAACGAAGGCCTGGCGGCCGAACATCCGGCTGTTCTGGCCGAGCTTGCCGTTCTGCACGTTGTAGCCGTTTTCGAGCACGAACAGCGCCTTCAGGCCGCCACCGAGGTCTTCGCCGCCCCGCAGGCCGAAGCGGCTGCCGTTGATGTTGCCGCTGGTCGCCTGGACGAGCGAGCCTTGCGAGCTGCCTTTCCTGACGTTGCTGGTGTACATCACACCGGCATCGATGAGTCCATACAGCGTGACCGAACTTTGCGCATGCGCCACCGTAGCGGCAAGTCCTGCAAACGCCGCGACTGCGGCGGAAATCTTATTCACGTGAACGCTCCTGCGTAGCTGAGTGGGTGTTGAACAGCGACGCGAGTATAAAAACGAGGACCCCGAAAACGGGTATCCGGCATCTGGAGCAGTCCTTTATAGATTGAAGAACAATCGTTCATCAAGGTGCAGCAATCGAGATACGACGCGCTTTACGCGCTACTTCCCGCATTCTCGAACGATGGCGCCGCAGTCGAACCCCACAACGATCGGGTTGCACGCGAACAACAGTCCGGCGTTCGATCAGCTAACGCGCACTGGCCATTTCAACTCCCCGATCCAAGGAAGAACTTGAGTATTTGCACAGGACTCTTGCAAGTTCGCGTGCCTTCCGCCCGTCGGATTTCTTACGCTAAGGCCGCAAGTTTCCCGGTTCGTCGCTTAGCGAACGCAGCTCACTATTTTCGAAGAGGTGACACAAGACAGCGAATATTGAAGGAGATTCAGGACTGGCCTGCCGGCTGAAGCATCGGATACGTCAACAGGAAAAAGTGCAGCACGTTCAGACCAAAATGGGCCAGCACCGCGGCCTGAAGTCCGCCGAAGCGATAAGCCAAGCCATACCCAATTCCTGCGAGGCCTCCCAACACCATCCATTGCCATCCACCTGCTATGTGCGCCAGCCCGAACAATGCCGCTGCTGCGCAAAGGGCAAGCGCGTCTGCGTAGGATCGCTGCTTGAGCAGGCGGCTTAGGCCACCCTGCAGATAGCCGCGGAACAAGGCCTCCTCGGTGACAGTCACGAGGAGTAGATTGTTCAGCAGCCAAAGTCCGCTGACGGACGGCCATTTGGGCGCCCATGTGACGAGTCCGAGCAATACGGCCCCCGTCAGGCAAGTCACCGCCGCAATCAGTAATCCGCCGATACCTGCTATCAACGACTTACGCAGCTCGTACCGAGGCCGAATCCAGGGCAAAACCAACAGCAGCCAGAAGCCGATCAGGGGCTTGTCGAGGTTGAGATACATCGTGAACGGCACGGCATCCGACGTAAAACGCTCCGGTCCGATGACCAACGGGTTATGAAAGCCGGGTAACCAATGCATGCTTAATGCGATGGCGAGCGCGATGAAGAGCGCGTGCCCGATGTATCGGACGTGCGCCTTGCGGTTTGGCCGTACGGCATAGGCGGCAAGGAAAACCAACGCGACGGGGATCGCCGCCTGGAATCCGAGCTGCCCATTCGCCAGCGCAGCGCCATAGCCCAGGATGAGCAGCCCCAGACTCAGCCATTGAATAGCAGACAACCACGTCGCCGGCACGGCAAGGAAAATTGCAACCCACGGTAACGCAAACATGTCGGCTCCCTGGCGTTGATCGCCCGGAAACCCAGGCGAATTGTCTGAACATAGATTCGTCTGGCTGAAGCTTACTTCTACCGTCGGCCACCGCGCTCGGAAAGTTGTGTGAATGATTTGATGAACATAAGCTCACTCCCGTCCTGCCCGGCAAAGCCGAGCGACGTCTAAAACGTAATTGCGACGTGACTGCGCCTCGCAAGCAGGCTTGCAACAGGCGGCCAAACAAAGAGAGCGTGCTGCTGACAGACCGGCAGAAAGCCAGTCAATGATGAAGCGCGCCAACCCGACCAAAGCGAGTTAGCAGCGAAGGAATGTTCCTGCGGTCGCTATCCCGCGGTTGCTTCACCGGCGCAGGCCGGCATCTGACTTCCACTACTGGAGCATGCGTCCACGCGGGACTCCCATCGCCCTCCAAAACTGTTGGCACTGCCCTCACACGCGAGGCCGTTCCGGCATTGACGGCGGCTCACAACCTTTCATTTTAATTTCATATCGGTCGTTTCAGAAGGTAGATTGGCAGACGGAAAAGTTATATGTGGTCTGCTTAACGAATCGTGTTGACTTTGGATTCAAGCGACGCCTAAAATTCGCGCATCCTCACAAACGGGGCGAACGCCTTGGACACCTGCAGTAGTCGACCTTCGAACAGTTTCGCTGCCTGACCGGCAGGACGTCCGCGCTCTCTTCATCCCGCCGCCGTCTTGCCTCAAGGCAGACGGTGCGCGCCGTAGTTACCCTCTCCGTGCACCATTATTAGCGCCACATGGCCGTCGCGATCACGCGCGTCCATATGGCACCGCGTCGCGAGCGTCAAACTCGCGGCGGCGTTCGTTCGCGCCCTTTCGATTCAGCGGCGCGGGCTGACGCGTGGACAAGCACGCGCCTAACAGGCGCGCGCAACAGACGCCGATAAGGAGCCGCCATGCCGGACAGTGACAGTTACCCCATATGCCGCACACCTCTGTTTTTACTTTTGTCCGAGGAAAGCGAGTAGATCTGCGTCGCCGCGCCTGATGCGCACGACCTCTCCGTCTGCCGGCTTTCCGCGAACCGCGTCAAACGACGCACTAAGCCACGCGTTGAGCCACGCATAAAGCCATCCAGGCACGGAGAAATATCATGATTTTCGGCCTCCTCCTGTCGAAACTGCCGCACATCCAGGAATCACGCGTCTTCTACGACGGCATGCTTGCCCTGCACGCGCCTGTACCTTGCAAAATCGCCGCGGTCTGGCAGCGTTTCAAGCTTCTTCTTTCATAAGTTCGCGCCCTCTTCCGTCATACGCAAGCGACGCCGTCGGTGCACGACTTACGCCCTTACGTATGCCGGAGATGCGCATTTTCCTTTCAAAAACCAGCCTAAGAGAAGAAAGCAAAATGTCTACTCCAACTCAAGTCTCAACCACGCGGAGCGCCGTGCTCGATTCGGCGCACGTCGGCGACATCCGGGGTGCTCTGGGCACTATCGCTCACCACGACACGGCGCCGCGCAACAACTGGTGGGCGCGCTTGCGAACCCTGCTGGCCATCCTGGGGCCGGGCCTCATCGTCATGGTCGGCGATAACGATGCGGGCGCCTTCGGCACCTATACCCAAGCCGGGCAAAACTACGGGACCACGCTGCTGTGGACCATGCTGTTGCTGGTCCCCGTGCTCTTCGTCAATCAGGAAATGGTGCTGAGACTGGGCGCCGTGACCGGCGTCGGCCACGCGCGGCTCATCTTCGAGCGCTTCGGCAAATTCTGGGGCGCGTTCAGCGTCGTTGACCTGTTCATTCTCAATGCGCTGACGATCGTGACCGAGTTCATCGGCATCACCTTCGTGCTCGATTTCTTCGGCCTCTCCAAGATTGCCGGCGTTTGCATCGCTGCCGCGCTGACCATGGCCGCCGTCAGTACAGGAAGTTTCAGACGCTTCGAACGCTTCGCCATCGTGCTGTGCCTGCTGAGCCTGTTGCTCGTGCCGGTGCTCGTATCGATTCACCCGCCGGTCGGCCAGATGACGCGCGACTTCCTCATCCCGAACTGGCCCGCGCACTCGAAGCTCAGCGACGTCATGCTGCTGGTCATCGGCATCGTCGGCACCACCGTCGCGCCGTGGCAGCTCTTTTTCCAGCAAAGCTACATTGTCGATAAACGCATCACGCCGCGCTTCATGAAGTACGAGAAAGCGGACCTGTGGATCGGCATCGTGTTCGTGCTGATCGGCGCGGTGGCGATGATTTCGTTCTGCGCCGCGCTGTACGCCGGCAAGCCGGAGTTCGGCAATTTCACGGACGCCGGCGGCGTCATCGGCGGCCTCGAAAAGTATGCGGGCCGGACCTCGGCGGTCCTCTTTGCCGTGGCCCTGCTCGACGCGTGCATCATCGGTGCTGCCGCGGTGTCGCTCTCGACTGCCTACGCCATCGGCGACGTGTTCAAGATTCGCCACTCGTTGCATCGTCCGGTGTCCGATGCCAAGGGGTTCTACCTCGTGTACTTCGGCATCGTTGCCGCCGCGGCGGCGCTGGTGCTGATCCCCGGCAGCCCGCTCGGTCTGCTGACCGAAGCGGTGCAAACGCTCGCGGGTGTGCTGCTGCCTAGCGCCACCGTATTTTTACTGCTGCTGTGCAACGACCGCGCCGTGCTCGGCCCGTGGGTCAATTCGAAGACGCTCAATCTGTTCACCGGCGCCGTTGTCTGGGTGCTGGTGATGCTGTCCATCATTCTCACCGCCTCGGTGATGTACCCGGACATCAGCGGCGAAACGATTCTCAGATTGCTCGCCGGCGGGACGTTGTTGGCCGTGCTCGGCTACGCCGCCACCATCGGGTTTCGCAAGTTGCGCGGTGAAACGGCGGACAGCCAGGTCGAGGCTCAGCCGACAAGCGCGCGCGATACGTGGCGCATGCCGCCGCTGGAAGAACTGCCGCCGCCGAACCTCACACTGTCCAAGCGTGTCTGGATGGGCGTGCTGCGCGGCTATCTGGTTCTGGCTGTCGCATTGGTGATCGTGAAGGTCGTGCAGATGACGCTTCTGATATAAGCCGGTATAAGCCGGTGCAGGAGCACGGCGCCGCCGCCCGAGAAGCGGCGGCGCCGCCTGTACGCCGTCTATTTCATCCGTTGCCATACGACTTTCGCCGATCCATATCCGAAGGCGCCGGGCGTGATGTACGTGAGCCGATCACCGTCCAGCGTGAACGGACGCCGTTGAACATCGGCGTCCCAGTTCGGAAAGGTACTTTTCTGGATGTGGAACACGATCGCTTGCGCGGCCAGGTCGACGGTGTAAGTGCCGAAATGCGCGACGTTGCCCCGCATGATTTTTTCGTTCTCTTCAACCGTGCCCAGCTGCCGATTGCCCGATGCGAATTTCGGCAGATCGGCGCGGAGCACGACCAGAACATAGCGGCCGTCACTGCCGAAAATGAGTTGCCCCTGCGGATGCGGTCCAAGCAGTTCCGCTTCATTGCCGCTCTTTACCTCGGTCGCCGAGACTAGAGACCACGAACCCACTACACTGGCCGCGGCCTGGGCAAACGCCTTGGGCGTGGGCGCGCACGATGCGGCAGCCGTTACCGCGATCGCGGCCATGGTTCTGAACGGTGCTTTCATGACGTTCCCCACGCGCGCGAGGACATGAAGTCAGACGAATCCGTCGCGCTTCGCTAACACTTGCGTAAAGATTCGCCGCGGCTCTTGCGGCGTGCCGACCGGGTCTGCGTCGCATTTCGTCCCGGCTTTTGGCGCACGACGATGACTTCAGCGAGAGAAACCGGATTTACTTCGGGTGGTCTGTGAAGCGTAGGCGCTTTCCCGGCGAAAATCTATCGCGTCGAATCGCACGCGTCGCGGGTCCGGCACAAGCGCGCCGGACCTCGCACCGTTGCAAAGTTTAGAAACCGCACCGCCTCAATTGAAGTCGCCGGTCTCGAGTTCCACGGACCGTCCACCGTTTTTTTCGAGCACCCGCCGCGTAACATTTTCAATCTGTGCGCGATTTGCCTCGAAGGTGCCGACGAGATTGTGAGCCGATGTGCCGTCATTGCCGAAATGGTCGTTCAACGCATCGAGCGACACACTGCACCAGACGCCGGCCCCATCAACGTTGGCTTCGAAGGCCACGCGCGCAGCCGCCACCACTTCACGGCGTCCGGTGAATTCGATTCTCATGATTCCCTCCATCAGTCGAAAGAGAGCGTCGAACGCGCAAGCGCCGTGCCGCGTTTGCTGTACCGCACCACACGCCTCACGCGCAGCGCACATTCTCCGCAAGGTGCATACTCGACATCGGCCGCATTCGCGCGGCCGCGCTGATGCGTCGCGGCGCTCATGTTGCGGGCCGATCTTGCCGACCCATGCTGCCGGTTCACATTGCCGGCTCAGTAGCCTGTCACGCCGCCTGACGTGCCTAACATCCTAATACTATCGCCCCATGTCCCGTAGCCCGCAATCGTCGCGTCATCTTGTCATCGCCGCCGTCATGGCTTCCATGGCGATGATCGCCATCGAAGCCACCATCGTGTCCACCGCCATGCCGCAGATCGTCGCGCAACTCGGCGATCTGCATCTGTATAGCTGGGTCTTTTCGTCGTTCCTGCTCACCCAGACCGCCATGACCGTGGTGTTCGGCAAGCTCGCCGACCTGTACGGGCGCAAACCCGTGATGCTCGCCGGCATCGCGATCTTTCTGCTCGGCTCGGTGCTCGCCGGCTTCGCCTGGTCGATGCCCGCGATGATCGCGTTCCGGCTGATCCAGGGCGTGGGCGCCGGGGCCATCCAGCCGGTCGCGCTGACCATCGTCGCCGACCTCTATCCGGCGCGCGAACGCGGCAAGGTGCAAGGCTATCTGGCGAGCGTGTGGGCGATTTCGGCGGTGGTCGGGCCGATGGTGGGCGGCTTCATCATTCACAACCTGTCGTGGGCCTGGATCTTCTGGATGAATGTGCCGATCGGCCTCGCGTCGGCGGCGGGCTTCATCGCGTTCCTGCGCGAATCGGAGCGGCATGCGCGCCCATCGATCGATTTCGCCGGCGCAGCGCTCTTCATGGCCGCGATTGCCGCGCTGATGACGTCACTGACTTACGCAGGCGACGACGACATCGCGAAGGCAGCGATCGCGGGCGCCGTGTTCGTGCTGTGCCTGCTGCTCTTCGCGATGCAGGAGCGCCGCGCCGCCGAGCCGATGATCTCCTTCGCGCTGTGGAGCCGCCGGCCGATTGCCGCGTGCAATGGCGCGACGCTGCTGTCGGGCATGATCCTGATGGGCGCCACCACCTTCCTGCCGATGTACGTGCAGGGCGTGCTGCATCGTTCGCCCGTGGTCGCCGGTCTTGCACTGACGATGATGATGGTCGGCTGGCCGGCCGGCGCGACGCTCGCGGCGAAATCTTTTCACCGCATTGGACTGCGGCGCATTCTGATTGGCGGCAGCGCGTTCATACCGCTCGGCGCCGTATTGCTGCTGATGCTCTCGCCCGGCAGCTCGCCGCTGATCGCGGCTTTCGGTTCGCTCATCATCGGCTTCGGCATGGGCACCTCGAGCGTGAGTTCGCTGGTGATGATCCAGGAAATCGTCGAGATGAACGAGCGCGGCAGCGCCACCGCGTCGAATCTCTTTTCGCGCAATCTCGGCAGCACGCTTGGCGCGACGCTGTTCGGCGCGGTGCTCAACTTCGGCCTCAGTCACTCGAAGAACGTCGCCGCGGTCACCTCGGACCAGTTGAAAGCACTGCTGCAGAATCAGACGGCGAGTCTCGGCGATAGCGATGCGATCCGCCAGGTGCTGCATCAGTCGCTTCACCTGACCTTCACGTCGATCTTCGCGATCGCGATTTTTGTCGTGATGCTGCTGGCTTTCGTCCCCGCGATCCACATTGGTGGCGCTAAAAAGGCCCCACTCAAAGCGCTCTCGCCACTCGAAGACTGATCATCCACTCATGAGCCGCGCCCACGGCCGCCGAACGCGCAGGCTGCGATCAAGCTCCGATCAAGCGGCTAGAAGGCAGGCTGCGGGCGCAGCTGAAGTCCGGTGGATAGCGTGCCGGCGACGCGAACGAGTCCGGGCGGCCGCTCGATCGCCCAGACTCACGCTTGCGCCGCCAGCAGCTCGATGCCGTCCAACTGCGCTGCGCACGTATCGCGCACGATCGTGACGAAGTCGTCGAAGTAAGGCCGGCTTGCAAAGCCCTTGGCCGCCACCGCGTAGAGCTCGCTCCACAAGCCTTGCGTGCCCACGCGTTTTGCCAGCACGTAGTCGTGATCGACGTAGTTCTTCACGCCCCAGTTCGGCAGCGCCGCAATGCCGCGGCGGCTCGCCACCAGTTGCATGATGGCAATGGTCAACTCGGCCGTGCGCCGCTCCAGCTCGATGCCCGCCGGTTCCAGCACCTCGCGGATCAGATCGATGCGCGCTTCGGGCACCGGATAGGTAATCAGCGTCTCGCCGCGCAGATCGTCCGACACCACGCGGCGCTTGTTGCGCAAGCGGTGCTCGTTGGCCATCACCACGAGAATCTCGAAGCGGAACAGCGGCGCGATATGCAGGCTGCGCTTGATCGCCGGTTTCGAACCGATCACCACGTCGGCCTTGCCGTCGCTCAGCAAACGCAGCGGGTCCGCATGAAATCCCGCGACCAGATCGACTTCGACCTCGGGCCAGCGCCGGCGGAATTCGTCCATCACCGGCATCAGCCAGTCGAAACAGGTATGGCATTCCAGCACGATGCGCAACTCGCCGCGCGTATCGCCCTTCAGGCGGACGAGATCGCGTTCGGCCGCACTGACCGCGGCAATCGTCTCGCGGGCGAGCGCCAGCAGCCGCTCGCCGGCCGCGGTGAAGCGCAAACCCTGCTTGGTGCGCTCGAATAGCGACACCTCGTAATGCGCTTCGATATCGCGGATCTGATGCGACAACGCGGACTGGCTCAGATGAACGCGCTCGGCCGCCGCCACCAGCTTGCCGGAATCGGCGATGGCGATCAGCGAACGCAAATGGCGAAGCTCAAGCATGCCGGTGCTCCGCGCTAATCAAGGTCGAACTGAATTGGATATGAATTTGGCTCATACATTGGTGAAAACATGTCGCTTGATGAATCATAGCGCGACTTTCAAACTGGGCGCCAATTCATACAACGCATAAGGAGCTCATATGGCCCGCACGCACATCCCCGGTTTTCCTCGCATCGGCGCGCAGCGTGAACTGAAGTTCGCGCAGGAATCGTTCTGGCGCGGCGAATCCGATGAAACCTGTCTGCGCGGCGTCGCGAGAGAATTGCGCGCCCGCCATTGGCAATTGCAGCACGACGCCAAACTGGATTTCGTCACCGTCGGCGATTTCGCTTACTACGATCAGATGCTCAATCTGAGCACGCTGCTCGGCGCATTGCCGCAGCGCTTCGGCTTCGATCCCCAGGCTTTGTCGCTCGGCCAGTACTACGAACTCGCGCGCGGCAATCACGCGCAACCGGCGATGGAAATGACCAAGTGGTTCGATACGAACTACCACTACCTCGTGCCGGAACTCGGACCGGATACGACCTTCAACGGCGGCGTCGAATGGCTTTTCGACGAGGTCGACGAAGCGCTCGCGTTGAAGCTGCCGGTCAAGCCGGTGTTGATCGGGCCGATCACGTATCTGTGGCTGTCGAAGAGTCATGTCGCCGGTTTCGACCGCTTATCGCTGCTGCCTCAACTCGTAATCCGCTACAGCCGTATTCTCGACAAGCTGAAGCAACGCGGCATCGAATGGGTGCAACTGGATGAACCGGCGTTATGCGTCGATCTGCCCGCCGAATGGCTCGACGCATTGTCCGCGGCCTATGAGGTGCTCGGCACAGCAGGCGTCAAGGTACTGCTCGCGACTTACTTCGACACCGCTGCGGACCATGCGCCGCGCGTCGCCAAGCTGCCGGTGGCGGGCATCCATATCGATCTGGTGCGCGCGCCGCTACAACTCGCCGCCTGGCGCACGGCATTGCCGGCGAACGCGGTGTTGTCGGCGGGTGTGATCGACGGCCGCAATATCTGGCGCGCCGATCTCCGCGGTATCGTCGAGTCGTTGCAGGCGCTGCATGCGGAGCTTGGCGAACGTCTCTGGGTGGCGTCGTCGTGCTCGCTGCTGCATGTGCCGGTATCGCTCGATGGGGAGAAGAAGCTCGGCGCCGACTTGAAATCGTGGCTCGCCTTCGCCACTGAAAAACTCGCTGAAGTCAGCACGATTGCGCTGGCCTTGCGCGATCCGGCCTCCGCCGAACCGAAGCTCGCAGCCGCCGACCAGGCGCTGGAAGCACGCCGCCATTCGAGCGCGGTCGTCAATACGCTGGTGCAAAAACGCGTCGCCGCCGTGACTGCCGCGATGGCGGAGCGCAAAAGCCCGTTCGCCGAACGCAACCGCGTGCAGCGCGAAGCGCTCGACCTGCCGCCGCTGCCGACCACCACGATCGGCTCGTTCCCGCAAACGCCGGCGATCCGCCAGGCGCGCGCAGCCTACAAACGCGGCGAACTGCGCGCGCTCGACTATCTGCAACGGATGCGCGCCGAAATCGAAATCGCCGTGCGCAAGCAGGAAGAACTCGGGCTCGACGTGCTGGTGCACGGCGAAGCCGAGCGCAACGACATGGTCGAATACTTCGGCGAGCAATTGTGGGGCTACGCGTTCACGGAAAACGGCTGGGTGCAGAGTTACGGCTCGCGCTGCGTGAAGCCGCCGATCATCTATGGCGACGTCTATCGTCCCGAACCGATGACGGTAGAGACGACCCGCTACGCGCAATCGCTCACGCAACGCCTGATGAAAGGCATGCTGACCGGCCCGGTGACGATGCTGCAATGGTCGTTCGTGCGCGACGACCAGGCGCGCTCCACCACCGCGTTGCAACTCGCGCTCGCGATCCGCGATGAAGTGATGGACCTCGAAAAAGCCGGCATCCGCATCGTTCAGATCGACGAACCGGCGTTCCGCGAAGGCTTGCCGCTGCGCAAGTCCGATTGGGCCGCGTATCTGGAATGGGCGACGCGCGTGTTCCGCATTTCGGCGGCGGGCGTCTCCGATCAGACGCAGATTCACACGCACATGTGCTACTCGGAGTTCAACGACATTTTGCCGTCGATCGCCGCCATGGACGCGGACGTCATCACGATCGAGACCTCCCGCTCGGCGATGGAGCTGCTCGACGGCTTCGGCGAATTCGCGTATCCGAACGAGATCGGACCGGGCGTCTACGATATCCATTCGCCGCGCGTGCCGAGCGCCGAAGCGATGCAGCGGCTGCTGGAACGCGCGTGTGAAGTGATCCCCGCCGGGCGCCTGTGGGTCAATCCGGATTGCGGGCTGAAGACGCGCGGCTGGCCTGAAACGGAAGCCGCCTTGACCAATATGGTTCAGGCGGCCAAGGCGTTGCGCGTGAAGCTGGCGATGAAGGAGGTTAATGAGCAGGCGAATGAGCAGCCTGACGAACAAACCGCTGCCCGACCTGCTGAATTGACAGCGTGATTCACCATTCGCACAGCCCATCCGCGAATCGTAGTGTCGAGCGGATGGGCTGCACTTGCGCGTGCTGATCAGCCCTTTGCGTACAACGTGGACTCCGCGAATCCTTCCGCGGCGAGTACCTGTCCCACCAGAATCAGCGCCGTGCGCTCGATATGCGTCGAATGCACTTTGCCGACGATGTCGTCGAGCGTGCCCGTGAGCTTCTCTTCATCCGGCCAGCTCGCGCGATAGATCACCGCGATCGGACAGTCGCCGCCGTAATGAGGCCGCAATTCATCGACGATACGCGCGAGATGCCGCACGCCGAGGTGAATCGCCATCGTCGCGCGATGCCTCGCGAGGTCGCCGAATTGCTCGCCTTCGGGCATCGCCGTTTTGCTCGCGTAGCGCGTGAGGATCAGCGTTTGCGAAATGCCGGGCAGCGTGAGTTCGCAGCCGAGCGCCGCCGCGCACGCGGCGGTCGCGGTCACACCGGGCACGATCTCATACGGAATGTTCAGCTCGCGCAGTCGGCGGATCTGCTCGCCAATCGCGCCGTATAACGACGGGTCGCCCGAGTGCACGCGCGCCACGTCCTGGCCTTTCTCGTGCGCCGTCTCGAGCAACGCGACGATCTGATCTAGGTCGAGCTCGGCGGTATTGACGACCTGGTTCGCGGCATGACCCTCCAGCACAGCGGCCGGCACGAGCGAGCCCGCATACAGGATCACCGGGCAACTGCGCACGAGGCGCTGCCCTTTCACCGTGATCAATTCCGGGTCGCCGGGACCCGCGCCGATAAAAAACACCGTCATTCCATACTCCGTGATTCATTCGGTCGGCACGTCATCGACGCGCCGTTCAGGAGGAGATGCGCCGCCATGCGCCGAGCAACTCGGCGACGTCGCCGAATTCGCGATCGGCTGCGGGCAACTCGGGCCGCCGCAGCATCACGACCGGCAGGCCGCGTTCGCGCGCGACTTCGAGTTTCGCTTCGGTGGCGCTGCCACCGCTGTTTTTGCTGACCACGACGTCGAACGCTTCGGCGCTGAACAGCGCGCGCTCGCCTTCGAGCGTGAATGGGCCGCGTGTTGCCAGAATCCGCGCACGCGCGTTGCCTTCATGCGGATCGAGACAGCGCACGGTCCAGAACTGATGCGGCGGGATGTCGTCGAGATGCGCGAGCGGTTCGCGCCCGAGCGTGAAGAGCGGCCGCTTGAACGCGGCGAGCAGCACGCTCAGTTCGCGCCAGTCGTCGACCATGCGCCAGGCATCGCCGTCTTGCGGCTGCCAGCCCGGGCGGCGCAGCGCCCAGCACGGCACCCGCGCGGCACGGCTCGCCTGCATGGCATTCGCGCTGATTTGCGCGGCGTACGGGTGGGTCGCGTCGATCACGAGGCCAATGCGTTCGTGTTCGATGTAGCGCGCCATTCCCGCACTGCCGCCAAAGCCGCCGACGCGCACCGCACACGCCAGATCGTCCGGCACCTTGCCGAGCCCGGCGAGACTGTACACGTGATCGGGCCCGAGTTGACGCGCGATCTTCAAGGCGTCGCCGGTGCCGCCGAGCAACAGGATGCGCATCATCGCGCGGCTCCGATCAGATTGCCCTGGCGGTCGATCGCGAACGTCTCGACGGCGACCTGCGGCGGCACGATATCGCGTGCCACCGCAAGCGCATGCCGGCAGACGATATCGCCGAGCGGGACGTTTTGCGCGTGCGCCAATGTCATCGCCTGCTGAGTCGTATTGGCCGCGCGGATCGCCGCCTGCAAGGCGGCGTCCGCGCCATGTTCGGACGCCCACACGGCCAGTTGCGCCAGATCGATGCTCGAATTCCGGCTATGCAGATCGAGATGCCCCGCGGCCAGTTTGCTGAGCTTGCCGAAGCCGCCGCAAATGCTCAGGCGTTCGACCGGCGCGCGCTTCATGTGCTTGAGCACCGCGCCGACAAAGTCGCCCATTTCGATCAGCGCGATGTCCGGCAGGCCGTAATGCGCGCGCATCGCGTCTTCGCTGGCGTTGCCGGTGCAGGCCGCGAGATGCGTGTAGCCGTTCGCGCGTGCGACGTCGATGCCCTGATGGATCGACGCGATATACGCCGAGCACGAGAACGGCCGCACGATTCCGGTGGTGCCGAGAATCGACAGGCCGCCGAGAATGCCCAGACGCGGGTTCATTGTCTTCAGCGCGAGCTCTTCACCGCCTTCGACGCCGATCGTCACCTCGAAACCGCCGCCATAAGCGTGTTCCGCGGCCAGATCGGCCAGATGTCCGGTCATCATCTGGCGCGGCACCGGATTGATCGCCGGTTCGCCGACCGGCAGCGTCAAACCCGCGCGCGTCACGGTGCCGACGCCCGGTCCCGCATGAAAACTCACGCCTGGCTCGGCGCGCAGGCGCACGCGGGCGAACACGATCGCGCCGTGCGTCACGTCGGGATCGTCGCCGGCATCCTTGACGGTGCCGGCTTCGGCGCCGTCGGCGGTCAGGCGGCAGAACACCAGCGGCATCGGCACAAGCTGGCCCTTGGGCAAAACAATTTCAGCGACCTCGCTGACGATGCCCGTGAGCAGCAGACGCGCCGCCGCGAGCGACGTCGCGGTGGCGCAGCTGCCGGTCGTGTAACCGCTTCGCAGCGAGGCGGGCTGTTCGGGTGTTTCGTCGCGCATTACGGTTGCTGGTGCTGGTGCTGGTGCTGATGCGGGTGCGGGTGCTGGTGCTGGTGCTGATGCGGGTGCGGGTGCGGGTGGCGCGCGGCATCGCCGGCAGGCCTGGTCACGTCGAGCAGCGTGATTGGCAATGCCTGACGCCAGGTGTCGAAGCCGCCGAGCGGTTGCGCGTCGGCGAGCGCAATGCGCGTGAGCGTGCCGCCATGCTGGGCGCGCCACGCCATCAGCGCCGCCTCGCCCTGCAAGGTCACGGCATTGGCAACCAGCCGGCCGCCCTCACGCAGGCGCGCCCAGCAGGCATCCAGCACGCCCGGCGCCGTCACGCCGCCGCCGATGAACACGGCATCCGGCGCCGGCAGTCCGTCCAGCGCCTCAGGCGCGCGGCCCGCCACGAGTTGCAGACCCGGCACGCCCAACGCATCGCGATTGTGTTCGATGAAACGCTGGCGCTCCGCATGCCGCTCGATCGCGATCGCGCGGCACGCCGGATGCGCGCGCATCCATTCGATGCCGATCGAACCGCTGCCCGCGCCGACATCCCACAGCAATTCGCCGGGCGTGGGCGCGAGGCGCGCCAGCGTGATCGCGCGCACGTCGCGTTTGGTCAACTGGCCGTCGTGGCGAAACGCGTCGTCGGGTAAGCCGGAGGTCAGCGGCCAACGCGGCGCGCCCTGCGTGGCGCGGCATTCGAGCGCGATCAGATTGAGCGCCGCCACGTCGCCCGCCGGCCATTGATCGGCACGACCGTCGATCCGGCGCTCCAGCTCGCCGCCCAGGTGTTCCAGCACGATCATCCGGGTCGCGCCGAAACCGCGCGCGTTCAGCAAGCCGGCGAGCGCCGCGGGCGTGCTGCCGTCCGCGCTCAGCACGAACACGCGTGCGCCGTCGTGCAGATGGGCGTTCAGCGTCGCCAGCGGCCGGCCCACCAGCGAGACCGTCGCGACGTCCTGCAAGGGCCAGCCGAGCCGCGCCGCGGCGAGCGACAGCGACGACGGCGCCGGCAGCACCCGCAACTCGCCGGCCGGCAGTTGCCGCGCGAGAGTCGCACCGACGCCGAACAGCATCGGATCGCCGCTCGCCAGCACGCACACGGGCGTGGCGCGCTCCGCCAGCAAAGGCGCGAGATCGAACGGACGCGGCCACGCGGCGCGGCGCGCGCCGAGACGCGCGGGCAGCATCGCCAGATGCCGCTCGCCGCCGTACACCACCGACGCTTCCAGCAAAGCGCGCCGCGCCGGCCGCCCCAAGCCGGCGAAGCCGTCATCGCCTATGCCCACCACGGTCAGCCACGCCGGCATGCATCCATCCTCATTCTGTATCTTGAAATAATGCGCTGTGCCACGCCGATCAAAGCGTCCAGCCTCGTTGTGCTGTTCGAAAAAAGGCATAATACAGCCGCCGGTGCCCTTCGGGGCCGAAGAGGGAACACAGTGCCACTGTGGCTGCCCCCGCAACTGTATGCAGCGAGTCCGCCTGCGCCGCGCGCCACTGGTTCGACCGGGAAGGCAGCGGCGGACCGTGACCTGCCAGCCAGGAGACCTGCCGGCGAGATTGTTCGTGCCAGCCTGCATCGGGCGGGGTGTACCGATGCCGCAGCCATGCCCGCTTTGGGTGGGTTGCCCCGGGCCGTCGCGCGACGCTAAACCCGGTGTCCGTCTTGAATCACGCTGCGCCCTCCGCTGCTTTATCTACCGCTGCCCTTGCGCCGCGGCCTTCGGCTTGTCCGGGGCTGTTGCGGATCGTCGCCGCGCGCGACGGCGGGATTTGCCGGATCAAATTACCCGGCGGCGCCTTGAGCGCCGCGCAGGCAGCCGCGATCGCCGAGGCGAGCGAGCGGCATGCCGCCAGTGTGATCGAAGTGACCAACCGGGCGAATCTGCAGGTGCGCGGCGTGCGAGCCGGGCACGAAGCGGCGTTGATCGAGGCTCTGGTGGCGTCCGGTCTCGGGCCGGCTCCGGCGACCAGCAGCATGGATGCGGCGGCAGTATGGTCGGCATCGGCCGCCGACGATATCCGCAACGTGATGGTCAGCCCCGCTGCGGGACGCGATTCGTCCGCGCTGTACGACACCACGCCGCTTACCGCCGGGCTTCTCGGGCTGCTGCAAGGCGAAGCGCGTTTTGCGGCGCTGTCGCCGAAATTCGCGTTGCTGCTGGACGGCGGCGAGCGCCTTGCGAGGCTCGACCATCCGCATGACGTGTGGCTCGCGGCGACGCCGGCGAGCGACGGTGTGCGGTTCGTCTTTGGCCTGGCGGGTTGTCCGCCTACGGTGGCCAATGCGGTGACCAATGCAGCGGCCAATGCAGCGGCCAATGCAACCGACAACGCAGCGGCCGATGCGACCGCCGCGCACGCGGCCGGCAACGGCTCGTCCGACGCGCCGCAAGACCCGGTCGCGACCGGCACACGCGCCCTCGCCGCCGTCTTGCCTGCGGAAGTCGTTCAGCTGGTCCGCGCGCTGCTGCACACGTTCCTCGATCTGGCCGCCGCCGACGCCACGCGCATGCGTCATCTGCTCGCCACGCATTCCGTCGACGCGGTATTGCAACGCGCCCAAACGTACGTCGATTTTCCGCTGTCACGCGATGCGTCGCTCGCCGACTGGCATCGCGGCGCACCCGCCGATGCCGCGTTGCGGCTCGGCGCGCACCCTCAACGCGTGGCGGGAACGTGGCACGTGGGCGGCCAGCCGCCGCTCGGACGCCTCGAGGCCGCGACGCTGCGCGGCCTCGCCGCGTTGGCGCGGCAGCACAGCAACGGCACGCTGCGCATGACGCCCTGGCAAAGCGTGCTGCTGCCCGATATCGCCTCAGAGGCCGTGCAGGCCGTGCTTGCCGAACTGGAAGGACTAGGCCTTGCCTGCGATCCCGCGCAGCCCCTCGCACGTTTGATCGCTTGCGCCGGCTCGACCGGCTGCGTAAAAAGTCTCGCCGACACCAAAGCCGACGCGCTGCGGCTAGCCGCTCGCCTGCCCGACGGCGTCGACGTCCATCTGAGCGGCTGCCCGCGCTCGTGCGCCGCCGCGCATTGCGCGCCGTACACGTTGCTGGCGGTGGCACCCGGCACCTACGACCTGTATCGACGCGACGCCTCGCCGGATTTCGGCCGCTGCATCGCACACCGACTGACGCTCGAACAGGCCGCCGACATGCTCGAACAATTGGCCCGGAGTCCTTTTTAGATGCTTGATTACATTCGCGACGGTCAGGAGATCTATCGCCAATCCTTCGCGACGATTCGTGCAGAGGCCGATCTGTCGCGCATCCCCGCCGACCTCGAGAAACTCGCGGTGCGCGTGATCCACGCCTGCGGCATGGTCGACGTGATCGACGATCTGGATTTTTCGGCCGGCGCAGGCACCGCGGGCCGCACGGCGCTGGCGCGAGGCGCGCCGATTCTGTGCGACGCAGGGATGGTCGCGCAAGGCATCACGCGAGCCCGCCTGCCCGCGGACAACGAAGTGATCTGCACGCTGACGCACATGGACGTGGCGTCGTTGGCGCGCGAACTCGGCAACACGCGTTCGGCCGCCGCGCTCGAATTGTGGCGTCCGCATCTGGCCGGCAGCGTCGTCGTGATCGGCAATGCGCCGACTGCCCTCTTTCATCTGCTCGACATGCTCGACGCCGGCGCGCCCAGGCCTGCATTCATCCTCGGCTTTCCGGTCGGCTTCGTCGGCGCGGCGGAGTCGAAAGCGATCCTCGCCGAAGACAGCCGCGGCGTGCCCTACGTGGTGGTCCACGGAAGACGCGGCGGCAGCGCGATGGCCGCCGCCGCCGTCAATGCGCTGGCTACGGAGGTCGAGTAAATGAGCGTGCAAGGACGTTTGTTCGGACTCGGCGTCGGTCCCGGCGACCCGGAATTGATCACGCTGAAAGCGCTGCGTCTGCTGAAGGCCGCGCCGGTGGTCGCGTACTTCGTCGCGAAGGGCAAGAAAGGCAACGCGTTCAGCATCATCGAAGCGCATTTGCACGACGCGCAACAGCATCTGCCGCTCGTTTATCCGGTCACGACCGAAGCGCTCGAGCCGCCGCTTTCGTATGAAGCGATCATCGCCGACTTCTACGACACCGCTGCCGAGGTCGTCGCCGCCCATCTCGACGCGGGCCGCGACGTCGCGGTGATCTGCGAAGGCGATCCGTTTTTCTACGGCTCGTATATGTATCTGCACGACCGGCTCGCCGCGCGCTTCGAGGCCGAAGTGGTGCCGGGCGTGTGCTCGATGCTCGGCGGCGCGGCCGTGCTCGGCTCGCCGCTGGTGTATCGCAACCAAAGCTTGTCGGTGCTCTCCGGCGTATTGCCCGAAGACGAATTGCGCCGCCGTCTCGCCGATGCCGACGCCGCCGTCGTGATGAAACTCGGCCGCAATTTCGACAAGGTGCGGCGCGTGCTGGGCGAACTCGGTCTCGCGGATCGCGCGCTCTACGTCGAACGCGCGACGATGAGCAACCAGCGCATCGTGCCGCTGGCGGAAGTCGATCCGATGGCGTCGCCGTATTTCTCGCTGCTCGTGGTGCCGGGGGAAAAATGGCAAGGATGACGCCGCCCGCGATCGTGATTCTCGGCGCGGGCGCATTGGCGACCGCGCGGCGCGTACAGGCGCTCTATGCCGGTGCGCAGGTGCACGGTTTACAGGGACGTGTCGAAGCCGACGTCACGTACGCCGAACTCGGCGCGCATCTGTGCGAACTGTATGCGCGCGGCACGCCGATCGTCGCGCTGTGCGCGGCCGGCATCGTGATTCGTTGCGTCGCGCCGCTGCTGTCGAACAAGGGCACCGAGCCGCCGGTACTGGCCGTCGCCGAAGACGGCAGCGCGGTCGTGCCGCTGCTCGGCGGACTCGCGGGCGTCAATCTGATGGCGCGCGAAATCGCTGCGGCGCTGGCCGTGCCGCCGTCGATCACGACGAGCGGGGAACTGCGCTTCGGCACTTGCGTACTCAATCCGCCCGAAGGCTATGCGCTCGCCGATCTCGCGCAAGGCAAGCGTTTCGTGTCCGATCTGCTGGCCGGCGAAAGCACGCGCATCGAAGGCGAAGCGCCGTGGCTCGACAACGCGCAGCTGCCGCGTTCGAACTCGGCGCGTCTCGCGATCCGGGTGACGCCGCGCGCGTGGGATGGCCGGACCGATGAGTTGGTGATTCATCCGCGAAGCGTGGTGGCGGCGCTCACCGGGTCGGGCTCGGGTTCGGGCGCACAGATCGCCGGGCGTGTGCGTGAAGCATTGAACACGCAGGGTCTCGCCACGCTTTCTCTTGCGGCACTGCTCGCTTCGTCCGAGCGGATGACCGATCCGGCGTTGGCCGAAGCCGCCGCGAGTTTGAACGTGCCGTTACGGTTCGCCCAGACGCGTGCGGGAGATGGCGAGCCACCGGGTAACCCGCTGCACGCCGCGCTGCGCATCCCCTACGAAACGCTGCACGACGACGCTGATGCCGGCATCGCGCTGGCGTTGGCGCCGCTTGCTATCGACCCCGCCAGCGTCGGCCGTGCACGTGGCCGCCTCACGGTGATCGGCCTCGGTCCCGGCAGCGCCGATCTGATGGTGCCCGCGGCGCGCACGGCGCTCGACCAGGCGACCGACATCCTCGGCTACGACACCTACGTGAAAATGGCCGGCCCGCTGCACGCCGATCAGCGCGTGCACGGCACGGACAATCGCGAGGAAATGCAACGCGCGCGTCATGCGTTCGAACTGGCGAGCGCGGGACGTTCGGTGGTCATGGTGTCGTCGGGCGATCCCGGCGT
Organism: Paraburkholderia lacunae; assembly: GCF_003353175.1. Lineage (GTDB taxonomy): Bacteria > Pseudomonadota > Gammaproteobacteria > Burkholderiales > Burkholderiaceae > Paraburkholderia > Paraburkholderia lacunae. The sequence continues at coordinate 109,385 of NZ_QHKS01000004.1, forward strand.
GTTTGCGATGGCGGCTGCCGTGCTCGAAGCACTGGACGGCGCGGAGAACGCCGGCTGGGCCGCCGTCGAGCTTTCGATCGTGCCGGGCGTGTCGGCGGCAATGGCCACGGCGGCGCAGGCCGGTGCGCCGTTGGGACACGACTTCTGCATGCTGTCGCTATCCGACAACCTCAAACCGTGGACGATCATCGAAACGCGCCTCAGACACGCGGCCGAAGCGGATCTCGTGATGGCGTTCTACAACCCGATTTCTCGCGCCCGGCCGTGGCAGTTGGACAAGGCGCTGGATATCGTGCGGGAATACCGCGCGGCGGCCACGAAAGTGGTGCTCGGGCGCGATGTCGGCAGGCCCGGGGGCACGCTGCGTTCGACCACGCTCGGCGAACTTCGCTCGTCGGATGTGGATATGCGGACGATGGTGATCGTCGGGTCGTCGACGACGCGGGGGGTTGCTCGTGGTGACGGGCAGTCTGGCGAGTGGGTTTATACGCCGCGGTGGTATGAGTGAATCGACGCTCGCCCTGCAGGCTGACTGCGGGCTCACTGCGGGCTGACGACGGCACATGTCACTGCAGCTGAGCACCGCCCGCTCAAGCCGCCACCTTCAAATCCTCCACCGCCCGCTGCCTCACGCCGAGATCGTCCCAAAGCTCCGGATGGCACGTGAACACCAGAATCTGGTGACGTGTCGCCGCGTCGATCAATGCACGTTTGATCGCATCGCGCCGCGCGGCGTCGGTGTGCACCGCGGCGTCGTCGAGCATCAGTAGCGTCGGGCGGCCGGACGCCTTCAACAGATCCGCGTACGCGAGCCGCGTGAGTATGCCGAGCTGTTCGCGGGTGCCGAAGCTCAGCGCATCGAGCGTATGGGCGCGACCGTTGCGATCGAGGGTCGCGGGACTCAGATCGTCGCCGAGCGCGATCGTCGAGTGCGGGAAAATCCGCTTCAGATAATGCCCGAGACGTTCGGTCAGCGGCGCGCGCAGTTGCGCGACCGCCGCATCGCGTTCGTCGACCAGCACTTCATCGAGCAGACTCAACGCGCTCGCGCGCAAGCTCAGCTCGTCCTTGCGACGCGCGGCCTGCTCCACCGAGGCTCGCACCGCGGCGAGACGCTCGCCGAGTCCCGACGCGCCGACTGTTTCGAGCTGACTGCGCAACTGAGCGATCCGCAGTTGCCGCTCGTGCTGTTCGCTGCGCGCGAGTTCGGCCGCTGCCCGGTAGCGTTTCACCTCGGCCGCCGGGTCATCCAGGCGCGCCGCCTCCAGTTCGCGCTCGCGTCCTGCGAGCTGCTTTTTCAACGCCTCGACCTGCACGCGTTGCTCGACGATTTTCGTTTGCCAGAGCGCGCGGTTGCGGCAGAACGCGTCGTCGTTCAGTTGCGCCTCTTTGCGCTGCAACTGCCCGGAGAGCGAATCAGCGGTGGCCGTGGCGGTCGTTCTGGTTTCAGCGGCCCGCGCCAGCACTTTTCCGGCGGTGTCCAGCGCATCGCGGGCGATGTCGGCAGCGCGGCGTGCCTCGTCGAGCGGCGGCGCGGCGCAAGCATCGGGCAACATCGCCAGACGTTCGTTCGATGTCTGCAACCGCACGGCTGCCGAAGCCAATGCGGCGCGCAACGCATCGACGCCGTGCGGCGCGTGCACCTCGAGAATCTTCGCCTGGCTTTTCTGCTGCGCGACGAGCGTCTTCCACTGCTCGTGACGCGCCTGCGCTTCGCCCAGCGATGCGACACCCAGCGTCTGCAACAGTTGCGCATGCTGGGCCTCGAGCGACGCCAGTCCGCTCAGTTGCGCAGACAGATCGGACACGCCCGGGATCACGCGCAATTCGCCGAGTTCGCCAAGGCCGATCCGCTTCTCCTCGTCGAGCCGCAGCACACCCTCGCCGGTCACGCTCGCATCGCCGACCGTGATCGTGCCGTTCAGCCGGTATTCGATTCGCGTCATCGCGGCTTCGGTTCGCGCGCGCAGCACCGTCAATTCGGTGTCGAGGGATTGCAGCCGCTTTAGCTGCGTCACGTCGATTTCGAGCGCGGCGGCTGAACGGGTGGCCTCGATCACCGCCTCGTTGGCGGTTGTCGCGGCGGCAATCGCCGCGTCGAGCCGCTCGCTTTCCGCCCGATGCAGCGCGATCTGACTGCGCAGGTCGGCGGCGGTGACGGCGGCATTGGCCAGCTCGAGCGCACGGTTCGCATCGGCATACGCCTGCTCCAGCTGCGCAACACGCGCCAGCGCATCGTCGTGCTCATGCCGGGCAGTCGACGCGCTGGCTCTCGCCGCGTCGAGTTGTTGCCGCTCGCGGGCGACCGCGGCTTCCAGATCCGTCGCGCCCTGCTCCTGCTGCAACGACAGCGCCAGTTCCGCTTCATGCACTTGCAGCGACTGCACCAGTCCCTGAAGACCGCGCTCGAGTTCCGCGGCGGCATCGGCGCGCTGTTGCGCCTGCACCGCTTTCTGCTCGTGCAGCTCCCAGGGCCGCTTGCGTTGCGCGTCGTCGAAAGCTTCCTGCTGCGTCGCCAGACGCGCGATGTTTTCTTCGAACTGCAGGCGCTGTTGCTCCAGATCGTCCCGCTCGATAATGAGCCCCGCCAACGCCTGCTCGGCTTCGGCCAGCGGCCCGGTGGATTTCTGCGTACGCGCGGTCAGCAACTGCCGAAGCTCACGCTGCACCGCTGCGATCAACGCGTCCTCGCCCGCCGATTCGTTGCTTCCCGATAGCTGCGACAGCGCATCGCGCAAATATTGCGCCGCGTGGCCGGTCGAATCGCGCACCTCCTGCGTGCCACCCTGTTGCACCCACAACAAGCCCGGAACGCCGGCGTTCTCCGCCTTGAGCGGCCCGCGCGCCGAACGCGAAAACCCGAGCAGCGCGGCAAGCTTGTCTTCGGCTTCGTCTTCGCCGAACACGGCCTGACCGATGCTCAGATCGCAGCGCTGCCGTGTGACGAAGTGCTTCGACAGCTTGCACGCGGCGCCGGCGAGGTCGAATGTCACTTCGACCGAGGGCTGTCCGCTCGCCTTGCCCCACGGCAGCAGATCTTTCAGATGCGAGGCCTTATAGCGTTCGAGGAACACGGCCCGCACCGCCTCGGCGATCGTGCTCTTGCCGGCCTCGTTCGGGCCGGTGAACAGGTTGAGCCCGGGCTGCAGATCGTCGATGACGAGCCGGCCGGTGAACTGCTTGAACTCCTGAATCGCGATACGTTCGAGCTTCATGCGGACCTCGCTTCGCGCGGCAGTTCACGTTGCAAGCGCGCAAGCAACAGCAACGCCTCCGCCGCGCGCTTCAACTGTTGCGGATCGGCCTGCGGGTCTTCCTGCAAGCCGCGCAGACGTGCCACCACCTTGGCGAGGTAGCCGCTTTGCGCGCCGAGCTCGGCGAGGTCGCCTGCGGTGGGCAGCACTTGCAGGCCGCCCAGCTCGGCACGCAATGCCCGCACGCGCGCGCGGGCCTCTTCCACCGCGACGTGAAGCGCTTCGGCCTCGGCCAGCGCGGCCGTGCCGCTCACCACGAGACGCAGCACGTCGGCGGCTCCCAACACGGCAAGCCGCGCCTTCAGCGCGTCCACATCGGTCGGCACCGAAATCACTTCTTCCCACCGCTGCCATTGATACTTGCCGACGCGCACCGCCTCCACCACCGGCAGCGCGCCCGGCTCCGTCAGCGTGACGTCGAGCATGAAGCCCGGATCGTTGGCGCGGAAGCGGTCCTGCTCATGCGTGCCGGCATACCAGGTGCGCTCGTCGACACGATAGCGGCCATGCCAGTCGCCGAGCGCGAGATAGTCGAGACGGGCGCTCGCCGCGCGCGTCGGCGCGATCGGATTCGACGAATCGATGCCCTCCTGCAGGATCCCGCTGACGCTGCCATGCGCAAGCCCCACGCGGCAGTAGCCGGGCGGCGTTTCGGCGGCGTCGAAGAAGGCCGTCGTGTCGTCGTAGGTGATGCGTTGCGTGAGCGGCGCGCTCAGCACAGCGCAGCGGCTAGCGTCGAGCAACACCACGCCGGGTTCGAGCACCACCCGCACGTTCGGCGCAATGCAGTTCAGACGCTGCGCGCGGGTCCAGACACTTTCGACCAGCGCGGCATCGTGATTGCCCGGCAGCATGATCCATACGCCAGAGAATGCTTGCAGCGCGCCGAACAAACGGCGAATCACCGTGTCCGAGACGGTTTGCTGATCGAACACGTCGCCCGCGACCAGCACGGCGTCGACCTTGCGCGCCGTGGCTTCCTCGGCGATCCGGCGCACGGTCTCGAAGCGCGCTTCTGCGAGGTGTGCCGCTTCGTCCGGCTCGAACTGGCCGAACTGCGTGCCTATCTGCCAGTCCGCGGTGTGCAGAAACCTGATCACTGTGCCTCCATTCCGTTCATTTCCATCGTCGTGCGGTGCTCGCCCGATCGACCTGCTCAGTCGTTGCTGCATCGTTGCTTCGTCGTCGCCCCGCAGTCTAACCGGAGATGTTACCGCGCAGGCGGGACAAACGACGCCCTGAGCACGGGACACACCGCCGGAACCGCGGCGCTACACTCGCGTTTCCGGACCCGCGCGTCGAGCGTCAGCCGTGCCATGTCAACTCAATCGCCTTCCAACCAAACAGACTCCGCTGCCCTGCTGCCCATGAACAAAGAGACCGAGCTGAAAAAGGCCAAGCGCAATCCGTTGCTGTTGCTGCTGGCCGCTGCCTGCATTTTCGTCGTGACGGCTTTCATGCCGCGCGGCGTCTGGGTCGACGGGATCAAGGCGGTGTCGGAGGCCGCGATGGTCGGCGCGCTCGCCGACTGGTTCGCGGTGGTCGCGCTGTTTCGCCGCGTGCCGATCCCGATCGTCTCCGCGCACACGGCCATCATTCCGAAGAACAAGCACAAGATCGCCGACAACCTCGCGGTCTTCGTGCAGGACAAGTTTCTGGATGTGTCGTCGATCGTCGGGCTGATCCGCAAACACAATCCGGCGCAAGGCATTACTTCATGGCTCACCACGCCCGCCAATGCCGATCGTTTGGGCGACTATGTCGTCAAACTGACGGGCGGGATCCTCGAGTTGACCGACGACGTGCGCATTCAGGTCTTCATCAAGGACGCCTTGCGCGACGTGCTCGCGAAAGTGGATCTGTCTCAATCGCTCGGCGCGATTCTCGACACGCTGACCAAAGACGGCCGTCATCAGGAATTGCTCGACGCCGGCATTGAGCAGGTCGTAGCCCTGCTGCGCGAGCCGCAGGCGCGTGAATTCATCGCCGCGCGCATCGTCGATTGGGTCAGGAGCGAATATCCGACGATCGAAAAAATCCTGCCGTCCGCGTGGATCGGCGAACAAGCCGCCGAGACGATCGCCAACGTCGTGAACCGGATGCTCGAGCAGATCAGCGAAAATCCGGCTCATCAGCTTCGCCAGAAGTTCGACGGAGCCGTGCAACGGCTGATCGCGCGGCTCAAGAACGATCCGGCGTTCCTGCAAAAAGGCGAGGAACTGAAACGTTACCTGGTGGAAGGCGATGCGTTCGGCACCTATGTGAAGGACATGTGGACCGAATTGCGCGCATGGCTCAAGCGCGATCTGGACAGCAGCGAGTCCGCATTGCACGCGAGAGTGGTCGCGATGGGCCAATGGGTGGGCCGCGAACTGGCGCACGATCCGGCGCTGCGCCAATCGCTGAACGACCATCTGGAAGAAGCGGCGCGTGCAATGGCGCCGGACTTCGCCCAGTTCCTCACGCGCCACATCAGCGACACGGTGAAGAACTGGGATGCACACGAGATGTCGCGGCAAATCGAGCTGAATATCGGCAAGGACTTGCAGTACATCCGCATCAACGGGACGATCGTCGGCGGCTTTATCGGCTTGCTGCTCTATGAGAGCTCGCAACTGCTCGAACTGTTGCGGATGCACATGGGGTAAGAATGGGGTAAAACCCGCGCCCATCAAAACGCCTACAATCCAGCCATACGAATTGCCGATGCGCTCCATCGGCCGCCGCCGGCTTATCCTCGCGCGCCGTCGATCAAGCGCCGGCGCAACTACATCGGAACGTTTTGCTCATGAAATTATCCTTACCGCCGCAGGAGCGGCCGAACCGCGTATACCCGCCAGGGACACCGGGTCTGCATGGTTTGGTCTCGGTGGTCACCGGCGTGGTGGTGGTTTGCGCGCTCTACTTCGGGCGCGAGGTGCTGATCCCGATCACGCTGTCGGTGCTGCTCAGCTTTCTGCTTGCGCCGCTGGTGCAGGCGTTGCGGCGGCTGCGCATGGGCCAGTTGCCGTCGATCTTCATCGCGGTGCTGTTCGCCCTCGCCACCTTGCTGGCCGTCGGCGGGCTGATCGGCGCGCAGCTGGTGCAGTTGGCCGGCGATCTGCCGCAGTATCAGGTGGCGATCGAACAGAAGATCGAGACGGTGCAGGAGAAGACCGTTGGGCGCGCCGATTCGCTGATGACCCGCGCCGCCGCCACGCTGCAACGCGTCGCGCCGACGCGGCCGCCCCCGCCGCGCCCAACCGGCCGCGCCGCCCGCAACGCGCCCGCCGTGCCGACACCGGTCGAAGTCCACGAGCCGTCGCCGACGCCGCTGCAACTCGCCCAACGCGCGTTGTCGCCGGCCATCGCGCCGATCGAGACCACTTTCATCGTGCTGGTGGTGACGATCTTCATCCTGCTGCAACGCGAAGATCTGCGCGACCGTTTGATCAGTCTATTCGGCTCGCGCGATCTGCATCGTACCACCACCGCGATCAACGATGCCGCCGGGCGTCTGAGCCGCTACTTCGTCGCGCAACTCGGCGTGAACCTGGGCGCCGGCGGGACCATCGCCATCGGTCTCGCGATTATCGGCGTGCCTGGCGCGCTGCTGTTCGGCGTGATCGCCGCGTTGCTGCGCTTCGTGCCGTACATCGGCATCTGGATCGCCGCGCTGCTGGCCGTGTTTCTTGCCGCCGCCATCCAGCCGCAATGGACGATGGCCGTCTACACGCTGATCCTGTTCATCGTTGTCGACGTGGTGGCCGGGCAGATCGCCGAGCCGTATCTGTACGGTCATCGCTCGGGCCTGTCGCCTCTGGCCGTGGTGGTAGCGGCCATTTTCTGGAGCTGGCTGTGGGGGCCGATCGGGCTCGTGCTGTCGACCCCGCTCACCTTGTGCGTCGTCACGCTGGGCCGTTACGCAGACCGGCTGAACTTCCTGACCGTACTGCTGGGCGATCAGCCGGCGCTCTCGCCCGCGCAGAATTTCTATCAGCGTCTGCTCGCGGACGATCCGCATGAAGCCATCGTGCAGGCCGAGCGGCTGCTGCGCGAGATGTCGCTGATCGATTACTACGACGAAGTCGCGCTGGAAGGGCTCAAGCTCGCCCGCAACGACGCGATGCGCGGCGTGCTGATGCCTGAGCAGTTGTCGCGGATCAACGACGCGCTGGTCGATATCGTCGAGAACCTGGAGGTTGTGGACGGCGTGCCGGATCGTCTGTCGCGCACGGAGCCGGCCGAATCCGCCGGGTCCGCATCGGCGTCGGCATCGGCTGATCTTTCCGAGCGGCATGACGGCCACACTTCGGCCCGCTTGCAGGCGCATCAGGAAACCGACAAAACGTCGGTGCTATGTGTGCCCGGACGCGGCGCGTTCGACGAAGTGACCACGGCGATCGCCGTGCAATTGCTGGCACGCCACGGCCTCGCGTCGATGATGGCCACCCATTCGGGGTATCGCAGCGCGCGTGCGGACGAACCGAACTTCAGGGACGCGCCGATCATCTGCATCGTCTCACTCGACGCGCCGGATTCGCCGCCATACCTGCGAAACATGCTGCGGCGCACGCGCGAATGGCGGCCTCGGGCGACGGTGATCGTGGCCGTCGGCGACGGCCCATCGGAACGCGGCGCCGAAACGGGAGCGACCGGCGCTTCACACTCGGTGCCGACGTTCCGCGCGATGATCGAAGAGTGCCGGACAGCGGCCTCGTTGCAGTACACGCGTCAGTCGGCGCATACGGCCGGGGCCGTAATCGGGGCCACTGGAACTGGAGCCGGAGCCGGAGCCGGAGCCGACTAAGCCTATTCGCCGGTCGGCGCTATTGGAGAAGGCCGTGACACACGCTCGTGTCTCACGGCCTTCTCCGTTTAGAAACGTCGTGACGATCTGGTCCGTCCCGCTTAGTGCGCGCGGGACGGCTCACCCTGCCGGTACGCTTTAACGCCCCGGATACAACCCCAGCGTGCTCGCATGCAAACGCGCGAGGCCGAGCAATGCGTCCGTATACGGCGTCGGTACGCCGGTCAGTTGTCCCAACTCACGCACCGCTGCCACCAGCGCGTCGAGTTCGACCGCCTTGCCTGCCTGCACGTCTTGCAGCATGGACGTCTTCATTGCGCCGAGTTTCAGCGTGACCTCGTGCCGATCCGCCGGCGCCTGCCCGATCGGAATACCGAAACGCGCGCCGATCTCCTTCGCCTCCAGCATGACGCTCGTGACGAAGCCGCGCACCAGTTCGTCGCTGAGAATCCGGTCCGTCGTCGCGCCGGTGATCGCGCTGATCGGATTCATCGTCATGTTGCCCCACAGCTTGTACCAGACGTCGCGCTGAATCTGCTCCGACATCGAGGCATCGAAACCCGCCGCGGCCAGCGTCGCCGTGAGCGCCTTCGCGCGCTCGCCCGGTTGTCCGGACGCCTCGCCGACGATCAGCCCGTTGCCCTGATGATGCCGGATGACGCCGGGCGCATCGACCAGACAGCTGGCATGCACGACGCAGCCCACCGTCTGCGTGGTCGGAATGGCGGCGGCAATCGCGCCGTCGGGGTCGATCGACTTGAGCCGCTTGCCGGCGAAGTCGCGGCCAAGCCCGTCGCAGAACCACCACGGTACGCCGTTCATCGCGGTGAGCACGGTCGTCTGCGCGCTCAGCAACGGCGCAATATGTGCGGCCACCGACGCCATCGCCGGCCCCTTGACCGCCACCACGACGAGATCCTGTGCGCCCAGTTCCGCCGGGTGCTCGCTCGCGTTCACCTGCACGGTATGCGTCTGGCCGCCTTCGATCAGGCGCAACCCATGTTGCCGCAACGCGGCAAGCGTCGCGCCGCGCGCCACCACGCTCACGCCGTGACCGGCCTGCGCGAGCTTCACGCCCATCCAGCCGCCGATCGCGCCCGCACCGTAGATAGCTACTTTCATTGTTTCAATCCTCGCTTTGATCCTGCGCCGATGCGCGGCTCAGACCTTCTGTTTCAATCCTTCCGTCCCGATCGTTATGCCTCAATCCTTATGCCTCAATCCTTATGCCTCAATCCTTATAGCTGGCGTCGATGCGGTCCACCCTGCGCACCAGGGCGTCGAACACGTCCTGCCCCTCACCGTGACGCGGATCGAACTGCAACGCGTCGCGCGAGCAGCGGATTGCAACCTCCTCGGGAACCGGCCGCGCGCGGCCCATCGAGAACGTCGCCATTTGAATCTCGCACGCGCGGTTGAGCGTCCACAGCACCGCGAAGGTTTGCGGCAGCGTGTGGCCCCATGCGAGCAGACCGTGGTTGCGCAGAATCACTGCCTGCTTGTTGCCGATGTGTTCGAGCAGCCGCGGCCCTTCTTCCGCATGCACGGTGATGCCTTCGAAGTCGTGATACGCCACGCGGTCGTGCAATTGCGCGCTATAGAAATTGGTTTGCTGCAAGCCGTCTTCGAGGCAGGCCACCGCGACACCGGCCGTGGTGTGCGTGTGCATCACGCAGTGTGCGTCAGGCAAGCCTTCGTGAATCGCCGCGTGCACCACGAACCCCGCCGGATTCACCGGATAGGGCGAGTTATCGAGCACACGGCCTTGCGCGTCGATCTTCACGAGATTGCTCGCTGTCACCTCGCTGTAGTGCAGGCCGAACGGGTTGATCAGAAAATGCCGTTCGCCGCCGCTGACGCTCGCCGGCACACGCAACGTGATGTGGTTGTAGATCATCTCGGTCCAGCCGAGCATATCGAAGACGCGGTAGCACGCAGCCAGTTGCACGCGTGCCTGCCATTCGTCGGGATGCATTGCGGCGTACTTCGGTGCGGTTGCCGGCGGCAATTCCAGGGTAGTCATCAGGGTCTCCATTTATGGCGTTTCATTCTGCTATGCGCCCGCCACGACCGCCGCTATCGACGACGCCACATAGTCCGCGTTGCGCGCATTCAAACCGGCAACGCACATGCGCCCGGAGCGCAGCACATACACCGCGTATTCGCTACGCAAGCGCTCGACTTGTGTTTCGCTCAGACCCGTATAGGTGAACATGCCGCGCTGCGCGACATACCGTGCGCGCATCACTTCATCGACGCGGCCCGCGAGGCCCGCGTGAATCGTCTCGCGCATCGCGAGAATCCGTTCGCGCATATCGCCGAGTTCCGCCTCCCAAGAGGCGCGCAACGACGTGTCCGACAACACATTGGCAACGAGGCGCGCGCCGTGCGTCGGCGGATTGCTGTAGTTCGCGCGCACCGTCGACATCAATTGACCGAGCACGCGACCGGCCTCTTCCGCGCTCCTGCAGACCACGCTCAACGCGCCGCAGCGTTCGCCGTACAGCGAAAAATTCTTCGAGAACGAATTGGCCGCGATCAACGGCACGCCGGCCGCGGCCAGCAAACGGACGCAGGCCGCGTCTTCTTCCAGACCTGCGCCGAAGCCCTGGTACGCCATGTCGACGAACGCAATCAGATTGCGCCGCAGCAATACCGGCACCAGTTCGTCCCACTGAGCCGGGTTCAGATCGACGCCGGTCGGGTTGTGACAACACGCGTGCAGCAACACGATGCTCTTTTCCGGCAAGCGGCCGATCGTGTCGAGCATGTCGGCGAAACGCAAGCCGCCGGTGCGTTCGTCGTAGTACGGATAGGTGTTGACCGTGAGCCCCGCGCCTTCGAACACCACGCGATGATTTTCCCAGCTCGGATCGCTGATCCAGATCTGCGAGGCCGGAAAATAGCGTTTCAGGAAATCGGCGCCGACTTTCAGCGCGCCCGAGCCGCCGATCGTCTGCAAGGTCGCGATCCGGCCGGCCGCGCGCGCTTCGTTGGCGGCGCCGAACACCAGCGCCTGAGCCGCGTCGCGATACTGTGGCAGGCCGGCCATCGGCAGATAGGAGCGCGGCCCGATCGCCTCGAGCAGCGCGCTTTCGGCGCGGCGCACGGCGTCCATCACCGGCAGCTTGCCGGCATCGTCGAAGTAGATGCCGATGCTCAGGTTGACCTTGTTCGGGCGCGGGTCGAGTTGGAAATCCTCGTTCAGGCTCAGGATCGGGTCGCCGGGGTAAGCGGGAATATGGTCGAACATGGTCATTCCTTGAGTATGGGCCGTTGCAGAAAGACGAAGTCTAATGCGGCGCTGGATTCGGATGTCGGGAAGAACGAGTGTCGGTTAGGCGGCTGCCGCGCACAATCAATGGTTTTTTCACGATTCGTAAGTTTTTCTTTAGAATCGCCTCATGCCTCTCACTCGCGTCACTATCCGGCAGTTCGAAGCGTTTCTCGCCATCGTCGATTTGCATAGTATCGGCGCGGCGGCGGAGCGGCTGGGGCTGACTTCGTCGGCCGTCAGCCAGTTGCTCGCGGAGCTGGAAACGGAACTGGGCTTTCGTCTCTTCGACCGTACTACGCGGCGAGTGAATCTGTCGAGCGCGGGACAGGATTTTCTGTCATCGGCCGAATCGGTGCTGCGCCATGTGCGCGCGGCCGCCCAATCCGCCGACGATATCCGCAACCGCGCCGCCGGCATCGTGCGGGTCGGCGCGCCGCTGGTGATCGCGGCGACCGCGCTGCCGGCGGCCATCGCCGAGTATGCGCGCGATAAACCCAAGGTGGTGGTGCGCATTTTCGACACCGTGGTCGAGCAACTGGTCGAGCGTGTGGAGAGCGGCGACGTGGATCTGGCGATCGGCCCCGACCGCCAGAGCGGCACGCGGGTCCGCCGCGATGCGGCGTTTGCGAGCCCGTGGGTGATGTGGTGCGCGCCGTCGCATCCGTTGAACGCGCGGCGCCGGATGGTGTGGCAGCATCTGCGCGATGTGCCGATCGTCGCCACCGGGCGCGATCACGAGCGCGCAGTCGAGCAGATGCTGGCCAATCTGCCGGCCGAGGCGCGCATCATTCCGGTGGACGTGGTGGACAACGTCACCACCGCGTTCGGCCTTGCCGCGCAAGGGCTCGCTGTGACGCTCGCGCCAGCCTACGTCGCGCCGCTCGCCAGGACATTCGGGTTGGTGATGAAGCGGATCGTCGATCCCGAAACGATCCGCGAGGTGTGCGTTTATCGCTCGACCGAACGTGCGCTGTCGCCGCCGGCGGATGGTTTCGCCGACTTCGTCACGCCGTGGCTCAAGCGCTGGGACCGCGCCACGCAGACCGAGGCGAAACCCAGGCGAGGGCGGCTTCCGGCTGACTTTTGACTCGAGGTCCGGTTCACGCCGGATCAGGACCGCTCTACTGCTGCGCCGTTTCGACCAGCACCGGCTTGTCACGATACAGAGCCGGGAACAGGCGCTTCAGGTTCGCGACCTTCGGCATGTCGTTGATCGCGATATACGCTGAATTGGGATGCAGCGTCAGGTAGTTCTGGTGATAAGACTCGGCCGGATAGAAGCCCTTGAACGGCTCCGTCTTCGTGACGATCGACGCGGAGAAAACATGCGCTTTGTCGAGTTGCGCGATATAGCTTTGCGCGACGCGCCGTTGCATGTCATTGAGCGGGAACACCGCCGAGCGGTATTGCGTGCCGCTGTCGGGCCCCTGGCGATTCAGCTCGGTCGGGTCGTGAATCACCGAGAAGTACACCTGCAGCAACTGGCCATAGCTCACCTTGGTCGGATCGAAAGTGACCTGAACGGACTCGGCATGACCGGTGCTGCCACCGCTGACGGTTTCGTACTGCGCGGTATCGCGCTGGCCGCCGGAATAGCCCGACACGGCCTTCGTCACGCCGCGCACGTGCTGGAAGACGCCCTGCACGCCCCAGAAGCAACCGCCCGCGAACACCGCAGTCTCCTCGTGCGACGTGGCCGCCGACACCGGTTCGTCGAGCGCGGGCGGTGCGATCACGACCGCGGCCTCGGACGAGAATGCCGCGCGCTGCGTCCCCAGCAACGCCACAGCGCACAGTCCAAGCGAAAGCATGATGGCCGCTACGCGCGAGCGGGCCGGTTTGCCAATGACGCGTTTTCCGATACTCATGATGTTCGTCCTGATTGGATAAGCTCGTTCCGTGCGACGCCTGCTCATGCCGCCGCCGGCGTAAAGACCAGCGCCAGGCCGTTCATGCAATAGCGCAGACCGGTCGGCTTGGGTCCATCGTCGAATACGTGGCCCAGGTGGCCGCCGCAACGCCGGCACAATACCTCCTCGCGCGTCATGCCGAAGGACTTGTCGGAGCGGGTAATGACCGCATGATCCAGAGGCTGCCAGAAACTTGGCCAGCCCGTGCCGCTGTCGAACTTGGTCTTCGAAGAAAACAGCGCCAGTTTGCAGCCGGCGCATGCAAACGTGCCCGCGCGGTGCTCGTCGTTTAGCGGGCTGGTGAAAGGCCGCTCCGTGCCCGCTTCGCGCAGAACTTTGTACTGCGCGTCGGTGAGCAGCTTGCGCCACTCGGCTTCGCTATGTGTGACCTCGTACGCCACCGCTGCGTTCGCACCCGCCGCGAAGGCCGCGCGCCAGGCCGATGTACCGCCGGCGAGCGAAGCCGCGCCGATTAATCTGAAGAATATCCGTCTGCCGCAAGTCATGATGATCGCCCCGGAAAATCCGTTCCATTCACCCCGTTCCAGCGCCTCTGGCGCCTCCCGCGGGTGGTCCCGATGCTTAGTCGGCCCCGTGCGGTTTTTATGACAGCATGCGCGCCTTTTCGCGTGAAAGCAGCATGTCAAAGCGGAAATCGGGTCGTGGACAGGATCTCCTTGAGGACCATGAACGAGCGGATCTGGCGCACGCCCGGCAGATACAGCAACTGCTCCGCGTGCAGGCGATTGAAGCTGTCGCTGTCACGCGTGCGGATCGTCATGAAGTAGTCGAACTCGCCGGTGACGACATGACACTCCATGCAACCCGGCACCTTCTGCGCGGCTTTCTCAAAGTCCGCGAACGACTCCGGCGTGGAGCGATCCAGCACCACGCCGATGATCACCAGCATGCCCGCGCCCGCCGCTTTCGGATCGATCAACGCGACGACTCCGCGAATCAAGCCGGACTCCTTTAACCGCTCCACGCGCCGCAAACACGCCGGCGCGCTCAGCTTCACTTTGGCCGCGAGCGCGACGTTCGAAATCGACGCATCGATTTGCAGCTGACGCAGGATCGCGCGGTCGATGCGATCGAGCGCCTCGCGCGGAGCGGCTTCAGCCGTCGATAGGCTACGAATTTTTGTTGCGTTCATGGGTTTCCCTACGACGTTTTATTAAGTCGTTTTAGATTATCCAGTCTTTAAAGTAGGTTCACTGGAATTTTTTTGCAAGCTCATTTCCAGCACTTTTGCCTACCATCTGTTTAACGCGAAAGCTTGCTGTTCGCGTCAAACCTACAACCGGAGCTGTTATGAACCTGCAACGATTCCCTCGCTATCCGCTGACTTTTGGGCCGACGCCGATCCAGCCGCTGAAGCGTCTGAGCGACCACCTTGGCGGCAAGGTGCATCTGTATGCGAAACGCGAGGACTGCAACAGCGGGTTTGCGTTTGGCGGCAACAAGACACGTAAGCTCGAGTACCTGATTCCCGAGGCCCTGGCGCAGGGCTGCGACACGCTGGTATCGATCGGCGGGATCCAGTCGAACCAGACCCGCCAGGTGGCGGCGGTTGCGGCGCATCTGGGGATGAAGTGCGTGCTGGTGCAGGAGAACTGGGTCAACTATTCGGACGCCGTGTACGACCGCGTCGGCAACATCCAGATGTCGCGCATTCTGGGCGCCGACGTGCGGCTGGTGGCGGATGGTTTCGACATTGGTTTTCGCAAGAGCTGGGAAGACGCATTGGAGAGCGTGCGGGCCGCCGGCGGCAAACCGTACGCAATTCCGGCGGGCTGCTCCGACCATCCGCTGGGCGGCCTCGGTTTTGTGGGCTTTGCGGAAGAGGTACGGCAGCAGGAAGCCGAACTCGGCTTCAAGTTCGACTACATCGTGGTGTGTTCGGTGACGGGGAGCACGCAAGCCGGCATGGTGGTCGGTTTTGCTGCGGATGGCCGGGCTGACCGCGTGATCGGCATCGACGCCTCCGCGAAACCTGCGCAGACGCGCGAGCAGATCACGCGAATCGCCAGACAGACGGCGGAAAAAGTCGGCCTCGGGCGCGACATCACCGGCAAGGACGTGGTGTTGGACGAACGCTATGGCGGTCCGGAGTATGGTTTGCCGAACGAAGGCACGCTCGAGGCAATCCGCTTGTGCGCGCGCCTCGAGGGTGTGCTGACCGATCCCGTGTACGAAGGCAAATCGATGCACGGCATGATCGACATGGTCCGCAAGGGCGAATTTCCGGAAGGTTCACGCGTGCTGTACGCCCACCTGGGCGGCGTGCCGGCGCTGAACGGCTACAGCTTCATTTTCCGGAACGGGTAAATCAGCGGGAAGCAGGAAGCTGCCAACGGCGGCGCAAAGCGAACGGCTTGCGCCGCCATGGGTGGGCAGACGGGAGCAGCCGAGCCGACCTGACCTGTGCGAAGTACCCTTCGGAGCGCGCAGCGCCGCCGGAATCAGGCAACCAGAACCTTCCCCAACTGCTCCCGCAAAAAAGCGACGAAAACCCGAATCGTCACCGAACTCTGCCGATGCTGCGGATACACAGCGTAAGCGGTCAACCCTCGAGGCTGGAACTCGTCCAGCACGGTCACCAACTGAGCGCGCCTGATAGCATCGGCCACGATAAAATCGGGAAGCCGAACGATCCCCAATCCGGCTACAGCCGCATCGCGAATCAGATCGCCGTTATTCGCCCGCAGCGGCCCCCGCACTTCAAAACTCCTGAGCGCCCCATCGACAACGAACTCCCAGCTCACCGCCCCACCTTGCCCATACAGCAAGCAGGAATGCCGCTCCAGATCGGCAGGCACTTTGGGCGCTCCGCGCCGACGCACATAAGCAGGACTGCAACAGGCGACCATCCGCACATCGGCGAGCTTCTGCGCGATCAGCGTCGAGTCCGGCAACGTGCCGATCCGGATCGCCATATCGAAGCCCTCGCCCACCACATCGACAGTGCGATCACTCAGTTCCATATCGAACCGCACATCCCCATGCTTGCGCAGAAACATTGCCACGAGCGGCGACAGATGCATCATGCCGAACGACATCGGCGCGCTGACCCGTAACAAACCGCGCGGCCCGGCGCGCCGCAGCGACATCGCCTGCTCGGCATCCTCCACTTCACCCAGGATGCGCCTCGCGCGCTCGTAAAACTCCTGACCCAGTTCGGTCACGGCGAGCTTGCGTGTATTGCGGATCAGCAGCCGCACGCCGAGCGCCTCTTCCAGCGCCATCACGCGCCGGCTGACGAACTGCTTCGATAGCGACAGCCGGTTGGCCGCCGCGGTGAAGTTATGGGCGTCGACCGTGGCGACGAAGATCCGCATGTCATCGAGTTGCATTGTATTGTCCACTCATACGTGACAGTGTTTCCTATATAGACATGATTATATACATCCTGATTGACCTACACTGTCGCTCATGGATCGCGGACAAACATCTGGCCGGATCGCACAAACCAAGGAGAAATACGATGCTCGAAATCAGACACGCCAATCAACGCGGCCGCGCGGAGCACGGCTGGCTCAGCTCACGTCATACGTTTTCCTTCGCGAACTACCACGACCCGAAGCAGAACGGCTTCTCCGACCTGCTCGTGATCAACGACGACCGCGTCGCGCCGGCGCAAGGCTTCGGCAAGCACCCGCATCGCGACATGGAAATTTTTTCGTACGTGCTGGAAGGCGCGCTGGAACACAAGGACACGATGGGCACCGGTTCGGTGATCGTGCCCGGCGACATCCAGTTGATGAGCGCGGGTACCGGCGTCGCGCATAGCGAATACAACCATTCGAAAAGCGACCCCGTGCATTTCCTGCAAATCTGGATTGCGCCGGCACAAAAAGGCACGCCGCCGCGTTACCAGCAACGCCGCTTCGGTGCGGATCAGAAGCGCGGCGTGCTGCGTCTGGTGTTGTCGCCGGACGGTGCGAACGAATCGCTGGCGCTGCAACAGGATGCGCGCGTCTATGCGGGCCTTTTCGACGGCGACGAAACCGCCCGCCTCGAACTCGCCAGCAACCGCTATGCCTATGTGCACGTGGCGCGCGGCAGCGTGACGGTGAACGGCGTCGAACTTGGCGAGGGCGATGGTGCGCGGGTCCGCGGCGAAGAAGCGCTGACCTTCACGCAAGGCAAAGATGCGGAAGTGCTGGTGTTCGATCTGCGTAACATCGAAATGTCGGAGCTTTGGTCTTAATCGGCTTCGCCGGGAAAAAGACTCATTCGACCGGCGGTGAGATCACGCTTCAATCTCCGCTGAAAAGACGCCGCCCGGCATCAACCGGGCGGCGTCTTTTTTTTTATTACCTGCGACTTCGCGCTACCCGGCAAGCTGCGCCAGCACACGCTCGCGAATCGCCGGCCGGATATTCGACTGCGCCATGTTGCCCTGGTAGTGTGCGACCACGCGCGGGTTCATCACGCGGAACCAGAGCGGCGGCACATACGCGACCATGATCATGGTCGCGTAACCGGAGGGCAATTGCGGCGCGCCGTCGAAATGGCGCAGCGCCTGATACGAGCGCGTCGGATTCGCATGATGATCGGCGTGACGCTGCAACTGGTACAGAAACAGGTTCGTCACGATGCGATTGCTGTTCCAGGAGTGCTGCGGCTGACAGCGCTCATAACGGCCGCTCGCACGCTGCTTGCGACCGAGCCCATAGTGCTCCAGATAGTTGACCACCTCGAGCAGCGACGCACCGTACGCCGCCTGAATCAGCAGGAACGGGATGACTGTCTTGCCGAACAACGCGATCATCGCGCCCCACAGCACGACTGTCATTGCCCACGAGTGCAGTACTTCATTACGCCACGTCCACGGCGATTGACCGAGGCGTTCGAGCCGGTGTCTTTCCAGGCGCCATGCCGATACGATGCTGCCGAACACCGTCCGTGGCAGAAAGGCCCAGAACGACTCGCCATAACGTGCACTGGCCGGATCGGGCGGCGTCGCCACGCGCACATGATGACCGCGATTGTGTTCGACGAAGAAATGCCCGTATGCGACCGGGGCGAGCGTGATCTTCGCGAGCCATCGTTCGAACCGGTCGGTCTTGTGACCGAGTTCATGCGCGGTATTGATCGACACGCCGGTCGCCGCGCCCAGCGAGAGTGCAAAGCCGAGATAGTCGTACCACCTCAGCGCATGCGTGCCGACGATCCACACCGCGCCGAAGAACGACACGTATTCGACGAAAGTGGCGAGATAGACGATGCGGCGGTAGTAGCGTTCCTTTTCGAGCGTCGCGACCACCTCCTCGGGCGGATTGCCCGGGTCGTCGCCGATCAGAAAGTCGAGTACCGGGATAATGCCGAACACGAAAATCGGCCCGAACCACCAGAAGATAGGCCAGCCGGTCTGCAACGCCAGATGGGCGGCGTGCAACGGCAAGGTGATGGTGAGCGCGCCGAGCAGCCATAAATAGCGCTTGCCGTCGACCCACCGCGCGGGGGCCGCTTGCGATGTTGCCATTGTCTCCCTCCTGGTTTTATGTCGCCGCGTGTCCGCGGGCTTCGGCTTTCCATTTCCAATAGCGTGCAGACTGGCAGGACTTTGTCCGACTCCAGATTTATATGGCGCGGCGGCCGGATTAGCCAGTGAATTGACCCAGGTGGGAGACTCCAAACGAAGGAGGCGCGGGCGGGGCGCGTGGAGTGTGCTTCGAGCGGGTGAATGAAACCGGTGTTTGACGGTTTGTTGCGGTGCACTTATAGCGACAAAAACGGCAACAAAAACGGCGGCCCGCAAAAGGCCGCCGTTCACTGTCTAAAACAAATCCATCAAGCCGTCAGCTCTGCGTCGGCCTCGCTGACCACTTCGGCTTCGTCACTGCTGCGGATCAGATGATCGAACGCGCTCAGCGATGCCTTCGCGCCCTCGCCCACGGCAATCACGATCTGCTTGAACGGCACGGTCGTGACGTCGCCGGCGGCGAACACACCCGGCACCGACGTCGCGCCGCGTGCGTCGACGACGATCTCGCCGTGCTTCGACAACTCCACCGTGCCCTTGAGCCACTCGGTGTTCGGCACGAGGCCGATCTGCACGAACACGCCTTCCAGTTCGACCTTTTTCGTTTCGCCGGAACGCAGATCCTTGTAGACCAGACCGTCGACCTTCTTGCCGTCGCCGGTGATTTCAGTGGTCTGCGCCTGGGTCACGATCGTCACGTTGGCGAGGCTGCGCAGCTTGCGTTGCAGCACTTCGTCGGCACGCAGTTGTGCGCCGAATTCGAGCAGCGTCACTTCACGGACGATACCCGCGAGATCGATCGCCGCCTCGACGCCCGAATTGCCGCCGCCGATCACCGCGACGCGCTTGCCCTTGAACAGCGGACCATCGCAATGCGGGCAGTACGCCACGCCATGATTGCGATACTCGCGCTCGCCCGGCACGTTGATTTCGCGCCAGCGCGCCCCGGTCGCCAGAATGACGGTCTTCGCCTTGAGCACCGCGCCGTTTGCCAGCCGCACTTCGTTGATGCGGCCCGGGATCAGCGCTTGCGCACGCTGCACGTCCATGATGTCGACTTCGTAGCTCTTCACGTGCTGTTCGAGTGCCGTCGCGAACTTCGGCCCTTCGGTTTCCGTCACGGAGACGAAGTTTTCGATCGCCAGCGTATCGAGCACCTGGCCGCCGAAGCGTTCCGCAACCACACCCGTCGCAATGCCCTTACGCGCCGAGTAAATCGCGGCCGCCGCACCCGCGGGGCCGCCGCCGACGATCAGCGTATCGAACACCGGCTTCTTTTCCAGTTCCTTCGCCGCACGCGCACCGGCGTTGGTATCGAGCTTCGCGAGGATTTCCTTCACGCCGCTGCGGCCTTGGCCGAACACTTCGCCGTTCATGAACATGGTCGGTACCGCCATGATCTGGCGCGCTTCGACTTCGTTCTGGAACAGCGCGCCGTCGATCGCCACGTGGCGGATGCGCGGGTTGATCAGCGCCATCACGTTCAGCGCCTGCACGACTTCCGGGCAGTTCTGGCACGACAGCGAAAAATACGTTTCGAATCGATAGTCGCCGTCGAGGTTGCGGATCTGTTCGATCACCGCATCGTCGAGTTTGACCGGATGGCCGCCGACCTGCAAAAGCGCGAGGACGAGCGAGGTGAATTCATGCCCCATCGGAATGCCGGCGAAACGGATGCCCGCATCCTTGCCCGGCTCGCCGATCGAAAACGACGGCTTGCGCTCGTCGTCGCCGCGCCGCTCGACCACCGAAACACGCTCCGACAGCGAAGCGATATCGTTCAGCAACGCCAGCAGCTCCTGCGATTTCGCGCTGTCGTCAAGCGAGGCGACGATCTCGATAGGCCTGCTAACCTTTTCGAGGTACGTTTTCAACTGAGTCTTGAGATTGGCGTCAAGCATGGTTATTCGATTCCGTGACGAGGGGTGTTAGGTCCCGAGCGCCGCACGCATCCGGATAGGAAGCGTGCGGCCCGGGAACGCGCGGACCGCTCCATCAAGCGATCCGCACGGAGATGCGCCGCAACGCGGCGCTTGCTGCGGCGGGACCTGGACCTTAGATCTTGCCGATCAGGTCGAGCGACGGGGTCAGCGTTTCAGCGCCCGGCGTCCACTTGGCGGGGCAAACTTCACCCGGGTGAGCCGCGATGTATTGCGCAGCTTGCACCTTGCGCAGCAGTTCGCCGGCGTCACGGCCGATACCGTTGTCGTGAATTTCGGCCAGCTTGATCTCGCCTTCCGGGTTGATCACGAACGTGCCGCGCAGTGCCAGGCCTTCTTCTTCGATCAGCACGTCGAAGTTGCGCGAGATCGCCAGCGTCGGGTCAGCGAGCATCGGGTACTTGATCTTCTGGATCGTGTCCGACGTGTCGTGCCATGCCTTGTGCGTGAAGTGCGTATCGGTCGACACGCTGTAGATTTCGACGCCGAGCTTCTTGAATTCGGCGTAACGATCGGCCAGGTCGCCCAGTTCGGTCGGGCAAACAAACGTGAAGTCAGCCGGATAGAAAACGAAAACCGACCACTTGCCCTTCAGGCTTTCTTCAGTGACGGTCTGGAAATCGCCGTTGTGATAAGCCTGGGCCTTGAACGGTTTGACTTGGCTGTTGATGATCGGCATTTACTGAGTCCTCTTTGCTGGTTGGTTGGAAAGTGGAGTCAGTATGTCAGACGTTACTTAATAGGTAAAGCGGATTGTTTTAATCATTGCGATAGTTTTACACTATTTATCGACCTACTGATGGCTATCGCGCCGGATCAGTCTTTCATAAGCCGCCACAGGGTCGTGCGGCCGATTCCCAGCGCCCGGCTCGCCGCGGCGCGGTTGCCGCCAGCCTCTTCGAGAGCGCGGATGGCGTCCTCGCGGGTTGGGGTGCTGCGGGCCGGAGCCTCATCGGCGAGGCGGTACGCTGGGGCTGGCGCCGCAGCCTGCTTCATCCGCCCGAATTCCGGAAACACCGCTTGCCGGTCCTGCCAGGCCTCGCCGGCCGGATCGCCCAGGTAGATCGCGGCGCGCGCCAGCAGGTTCTCGAGCTCCCGGACGTTGCCGGGCCACGCATAGTGTTCGAACAACGGCGAGAGGAACGCCAGCACACGCTCGAGCGCCGCATCCGGCAGCCCATATTGGAGCGCGCTGCGGCTTAGCAGGTGCCGCGCCAGTTGAGCGACGTCGCCGCGTCGTTCGCGCAGCGGCGGCAATTCTATCTGAAGCAGGTTCAGACGAAAATACAAATCCGCGCGGAACACACCCTGCTCGACCAGTGCATGCAGATCGCGATGCGTGGCGGCGATCACCCGCACGTCAATGGGCGTCGCGCGCCCCGAGCCGAGCTTCATCACTTCACGTTCCTGCAACACGCGCAGCAGGCGGCTTTGCAGCGCCGCCGGCATCTCGCCGATTTCGTCGAGGAAAATCGTGCCGGTGTGGGCGATCTCGAAGAGGCCCGGCTTGCCGCCGCGCCGTGCGCCGGTGAACGCGCCCTCCTCGTGGCCGAACAGTTCGCTCTCGATCAGCCCTTCGGGCAGCGCCGCGCAATTGAACGCGACAAACGGATTGCCGCGCCGCCGGCCGGCGTTGTGGATGCCCTGCGCGACCAGCTCCTTGCCGGTGCCGCTTTCGCCGCTCAACAATACGGTCGCGTCGTGCGCGGCGCCCGCGCGTGCGAGCCGCCGCACCCGTTCGAGCGCCGCCGAGCCGCCGACCAGATCGTCCAGACTGTGCCGCGCGACCAGTTGCTTCGGCCGCTGGCTGGTGCGCAGCGAGCGGTCGATCCGTTGCGCGACCCGCGCATCCTGCACCGTCACCACCGAACCGGAACGCAAACCCTGTTCGACGATCGGCACGCAGTTGACGATCAGCGCACGGCCGCCGATCTGCTCGATCCGTTCTTCGACCGGCGCGTCGTGCTCGAGCGTCTCGCGCAGCAGCGGTCCGACGGCCCGTGCCAGTTGCGCGGCGACGTCCTGTTCGCGGCCTCCCAAGGGGAGGTCCTTCGGGGCGTTGAGGCCGAGCAGATCGAGCATCGCCGGATTGACGGCTTCGAGCTGACCGGCGTCGTCGAAGGCGGCGACGCCGTCGCGCAGGTGAGCGACGATCGTGTTCAGACGCACGCGCTTCGATTCCTTCTGACGGCTCACGCGCGCCAGTTCGACCGAGCGCTCGAACGCTTCTTCGACCGCCCCGAGCGAGTAGAGAAAGACGCTCTCCAGACCGGCTTGCTGGGCGAAATCGCATGCCATACCCGGACCGATGATGACGCTGCAACCTTCAGCGGCCAGGTTGTCCACGGCGAGCCGCACTTCGTCGACCGAGCGGTACGCGCGCTGCCGCAGACCCACATTCAGCCACGCGCCGAGGTCGGCGAGTTCGTGCGAAATCGTTTCATGCAGCACGAGGCCGATCTGCGCGCCGGGCCATGTGGTGGTGGCGCGGGTGATCGCGCTCAGCACGTCGAAGCCG
Organism: Paraburkholderia lacunae; assembly: GCF_003353175.1. Classification (GTDB taxonomy): domain Bacteria; phylum Pseudomonadota; class Gammaproteobacteria; order Burkholderiales; family Burkholderiaceae; genus Paraburkholderia; species Paraburkholderia lacunae. Next base: position 132,561 of record NZ_QHKS01000004.1, read on the forward strand.
TTCACCTTGACCATCACGACCGGCACGCTCAGGTGGTCGCGCAAATAGGCGCCGTTCGATCCCGCCGCGAGGACGACGTCCACCGCCCCGGCATCGACATAAGCCTGCAACGCGGCGACGGCGGCGCCGTAACCCTCGCGGACCGTGAAAAACCTGGCGCGCCCGGTGTAGCGCGGCGCAACCGTTTCGCACAGCGTCTGCAGACGGCTGATACTGACGAGAGCAACGCCGGGGCGGCCCGGATTCGGGTTGGCAAGGGGCGGCGTGAAAGTGGACACTGCGGCACTCCGTTCTTGGCTGAAACGTTCCATGAAACGTTTCGTGGAACACGCCGGCTATTCTGCCATGAACCACCGTGCCGCGCCCTACCGCCTAACCTACTGATTGTTCGACGCAAATCTACGCACCGGCGATTGGCATGCTTCCTGCGGTTCTTCCTGCACTTCACGCTGGCCTTTCTATCCCACTTCAGATTTTCCGGAGACAAACTGTCATGAGCACTTCTTCCGCCACCCGCCGCGCCGCCTTCCGCGCCAAAGTCAACGAACGCCAGGGCCTGCTCGTACCCGGCGCGTTCAACGCAATGAGCGCGCGCGTGATCGAAGACGCCGGCTTCGAAGCGCTCTACATCACGGGCGCCGGCGTCACCAACATGTCGCTCGGGTTGCCCGACCTCGGCTTCATCGGACTCGCCGAAGTCGCCGAACACACGGCGCGGATTCGCGATGCGGTCGCGCTGCCGCTGATCGTCGATGCGGACACCGGTTTCGGCAACGCGCTGAACGTGCGCCAGACCGTGCGCGTGCTCGAGCGCAGCGGCGCCGATATGATCCAGTTCGAAGACCAGATCATGCCGAAGAAATGCGGCCACTTCGCCGGCAAGGAAGTGGTCGGCACGAGCGAAATGGTCGGCAAGATTCGCGCGGCCGTCGACGCCCGCGAAGACGGCAATCTGCAGATCATGGCGCGCACCGACGCGGCCGCGGTGCACGGCATCGAAGATGCCATCGAGCGCGGCCATCGTTTCATCGAGGCCGGCGCGGACATTCTGTTTATCGAAGCGACTGAATCGCTCGCCGACATCGAACGTCTGCCGGCGCTGTTCGACGCGCCGCAACTGATCAACATCGTGATCGGCGGCAAGACGCCGGTGCAATCGCGCGAAGCGCTCGCGAAACTCGGCTACGGCATCGTGCTGTACGCGAACGCGGCGCTGCAAGGCGCGGTGCTAGGCATGCAACGCGCGCTCGGCACGCTCAGGAGCAACGGCCGCCTCGACGAAGACGCCACGCTGGTCGCACCGTTCAGCGAACGCCAGCGGCTCGTCAACAAGCCGCTGTACGACAGGCTCGATCGCGAATACGCGGCGAAGGACTGATCGGCGCGACGACCTCGCAGTGTTTCCGGAGCGCCTGCGCGCGTCGGCCTCCGGCTTGCCTCACGCCACTGTTACGTCCCTCCCGGGCGGTGTCGTGCGAGTTATTGCGTTAGGATTCGAGGCTGGCGGCACGGTGCGATCTTTCAGCGGTACTTCGCCGACACGTCACCGACACGTCGGCGCGGGCCGCGATCCCGCCGCTCGTCCACCTGCCGGGGATGCCGGAAACACGTTTTCGAAAGGTAGTCGCAAGAACATGAGGTCAACACAATCCCGCGGTACGCGCCGCCAGGGTGGCGACGGCGTCGAATTCACGCGCGGTGCGATGGGGCTGGCGCAATGACCCGCGCAAGCGCTCGCGATTCGCACGTCGGCTGGCTGCCCTATATCGTGGCGGCCACCTTCTTCATGGAGTACCTCGACACCACCGTGATCGCCACCGCGTTGCCGCAGATGGCGCACTCGTTCGGCGTCGGCCCGAACAGCCTGAGCCTCGGCATGACGACTTACATGCTGGCGCTGGCGATTTTCATACCGGCGAGCGGCTGGGTCGCCGACCGCTGCGGCTCGCGCACGGTGTTTTTCAGCGCAATCGGCGTTTTCACGGTGGCTTCGGTGTTGTGCGGCTTGTCGCAGAACGTGACCGAGTTCACCGCCGCACGGCTCCTGCAAGGCATCGGCGGAGCGATGATGGTGCCGGTGGGCCGGCTGATCGTGGTCCGCAGCACCGAGAAGAGCCGCATGATGCATGCGATCTCCACCATCACCTGGCCGGCGATTGCCGCGCCGGTGGTCGGACCGCCGATTGGCGGCTTCATCACGACCTATGCGTCGTGGCGCTGGATCTTTCTGCTCAACGTGCCGTTCGGACTCGCAGTGATGGCCATCGCGATCGTGCTCGTGCCTAACCTGCGCGGCAGCGAACGCAAGCCGCTCGACGCGGCCGGCCTGCTGCTGAGCGCCGTAACGCTGACCGCGATCCTGTACGGCGCCGAACTGGCGAGCCAGCCCGGCGAGAATCCGTGGATTGCCGCGGCATGCATCGTCGGCGGATTGCTGGTTGGCATGGTGGCGTTCCAGCATGCCAAGCGGCATCCGCATCCGCTGATCGACGTATCGACGCTGAAGATCCCCACCTTTTCGGTGACGGTGGTAACGGGTTCGCTGACGCGCATCGGCATAGGCGCGGCGCCGTACCTGATGCCGCTGCTGTTCCAGGTCGGCTTCGGCTTGTCCGCATTCAAGTCGGGCTTGCTGCTGCTCGCGAGCGCGCTCGGCAACCTCAGCATGAAGGCACTGACCACGCGCATCTTGCAGCGTTACGGCTTCCGGATGGTGTCGATCGTCGACGTGACGGTAGCCGGCATGTTCATCATCGCGTGCGGCCTGTTGACGCCGGATGTGCCGCTCGTGCTGGTGTTGTTCGTCGTGTTCGTTTACGGCGTGGCGCGCTCCATGCAATTTTCGACGCTGGCCACCCTTGCCTACGCCGACGTCGCCCAGCCGCAGATGAGCGCGGCCAGCACGCTATGGAGCGCGGCGGCGCAGATGACGATCGGCTTGGGCATCGCCTTTGGCGCCGTGTCGCTGCGCGCGGCTGCGTTCTTCAATGGCGAGACGACCGGCCGCGTATTCACGCTCGACGACTTCCGTCTCGCGTTTCTGTTTGCCGGCGTGCTGACGCTGATATCGGTGGTCGGCTACAAGGGCTTGGCGCACGACGCCGGCCAGAGCATCGGCGGCGGATCGCGCGGCGCCGAAGATCCGGCGAAAGGCTGAAAGGCTGAGCGCGAAGCGGGCAGGAAGCTGACAGGAAGCGAGTAAAAAGCGGGTAATAAGCGGCAGCGGCGCGAACGCTGCCGCCTCCTTTTGATTGGCTTTAGCGGAACAAGCGGAGACTTGCGATGCAAGCAAACGACCTGACGATATCGAGCAACAAGGACGACCTCGACATCGAGATGATCTACACGTTTTTGTCGCAGGAGACAGCGTGGGCGAAGGACATGCCACGCGTGACGCTCCAGCGGGCGATAGAGGGATCGCTGTGCTTCGGTGGATATATCGGGGGCAGGCAGGTCATGTTCGCGCGCTTGATAACGGATTGTGCGACTTTCGCCTATCTATGCGACGTCTTCGTCCTCCCGGCGTACCGTGGCAAGGGTTATGCGTCGAAGCTGATGAAACATATCTTCGCGTCGCCGTCGCTCACGGGACTACGCAGAATCGTCCTTGTGACGACGGACGCGCACCATGTCTATCAGCCCCACGGCTTCCACGAATTGGCGAATCCGGAGCGTTACATGGAACTCCATGATCCGGACGTCTACAAGACGGCGCCTCAGCCGTAAACCCTCTCCCGCATCCACTTGGTCATAATCCACTTGTCACCACGGAGCACCGGCGCGCCCCCATGCAAGGTCAACGGATCGAGTTGCCGCTGCCCATTCATGTACCGGAAATACACCGCTCCGCCTTGCCTCGCCGCGACTGACATACCCGCCTCGGGAAAAATCGTCTCCCCGCCGTCAGCGACATCGTTCAAATAGACAATCAGCGTAGCCACACGCTGGCCCCCTTGAGCGGTATGCACGGCACTACCCGCCTGATCCGGCGGAAAATAATCGAAATGCGGCCGATATTCACCGCTAGTGCCGTAATGCAGAATCTGCAGCCCCTCGCCGTTTTCGACCGGCCAGTTCATCAAACTCGAGATGCGCCGGTCCATCTGCTCGATGAACGCATCTTCGCCGCGCTGAAACCAGATGCCTTCGCTGCTGCGATGGCGAATCACATCTTCCTTGCCGGTTTCGGGATTGACAATGGTCGAGCGTTTGAGCCGGTGCCGCGAGCGTTCGATCAGCTCGCCGCACTCGTCGGCCGAGAGCACGTCGGCAAACACGATCAGTTGGGGCCGTTCGCAGCGCATCAGCACCCTGACGTCGCGATCGTACGCGTGGATCAGATTGCCGCTCGCGACGGGCGCTTCGTCGTACTGGTACGCGTGCGGCACGGCTTGCGTCCGCGCCGCCTCAGTCGCACCCCCAGTCGCCCTGTGAGCCAGGCTGGCCACTTCAGCAGGAGTCGTGCCAAACGCCCTGTGCACCGCCGCGCGGGCGGCATCGGTTGCGAAACCGGCCTGCACCATCGAATCGATCATCGACTCCATGCTGCAACCGCGATCCACATTGGTACTCAGCCACTGTTCCCAGGCTGCATCCACTACAGGCATGGCATTCCCCATTCGTCGGTGTGACGAAATACTGCATCATCCGGCCGGATCAAGGCAAGCGCGAGACCCGGCGTGCGCCGCCGCGCTCGCCGCTCACGCCCGACGTTGCCTGCGTCGATAGAGTTCGAGGCCTTTTTTCGCCTGTGCCCTGATCGCGCGTTGCACGAACGGCGTCCAGCCGAGCACCGCACCTTTGACGCCCAGCGCCTGACGCGCCCAGCGCCACAGGTCGAAACTGTCGCGATGTTCGACAATACGGCCGTCGCGAAACACGAAACGAGCATCGATCCGGTTGACCACCATGCGGCCCGTCTGGCTGAACGTGTAGCGGGCCACCCAGTGAGCGCGGCCTTCACGCTCGTCCGCTTGAACGCCGTCGAAGGTCAGAGAAAAATCCTGCGCGCGCGAAACCAGCATGCGCCACATATCGCGCGCTTCTTCACCGCGCAGCTCGCCAAACGCGGGATCGCTGAAAACCACGTCGTCGGCATAACAGGCGGCCATTGCCTCGGCGTCGCGCTGTTGGAACGCGGTGTAAAAACGCTCGATCAATTCGGTGTTGGGATGGCTCATTTTTCTCTGTTATAGGTTGCCCGCTCCCGAAACAGCCAGGCGGGAAAGCGCGCGCGCAGCTTCACGCGCACGCAGCACACAATATCGGAAAATGAACCAGCCGGGGCGCTGCCTGACGGATCGCCACTTATCCGTTCGAGTTCGAACGGGTGTCGGCGAGTTTGCCCGCAATGTGTGACGGCGCACGGTGTCCGTGTAACATTCGCACCGCCATTCGTTATATTCTATCGTATATCACGGTAGGCTTCGTGGCGGGCGGCGGCTAACCCGTCGTCACGGCATGACGAAGCGGAACAAGCAAGCGGGAGCCAGCAGCAGTGCGTAGTCGATCCACATTGTCCGAACTGGCGGGGCGCCTCGAGCGTGTCCCGCATGAGCTTTCGTCGACCATCGTCGCGGTGAAGCCGGCGGCCGACCGTGGCCGTGCCGACCTGATCCGCGACGTCGTCGATGCATTCCGGCGCCTATACGGCAGTGTGTCGCGCTTCGTGCTGATGCTGACCGACGACCAGGCACGTTTCGCCTCGGTCGGCACCTCGGGTTCGCATTCGTTGAACCAGTTGCTATCCATCCTCGCCGAACAGGCCAATGAAGTGGCGTTCGTGCGTCTGCGCGAATTGAAGGCGGCGATCGAGGAAGCGCGTTCAGCCGAGCAGCTTCGCGATGCGATCTTTTCCGATGCATTCAGCAACGATCACGCTGCGTTACGCAAGGTCGCCGCGGAACTGGAGCGGCTCGATACCGCCTTTATCGGCCTCTGCGTCGGGCATGTCCTGGAGCAGCACGAGCGTTTGGCCGGCGCAACAAGCGCAGCGGTCACGAGGCGCGGCACCCCGGCACGCCAACCGTGTACGGAACCCATCTTCGTCAGTTCAAACGACTGACCTGCCAAGGCCGCCTATGAACGCTTGTTTCTTCCTATCGCTATATTCTCCCGGATACATCGATAGGAGCCATTGCGTCTCAAACATGCCAACAACACCCGGCCAGCCAGCCTGACACCGGAACCGGACTCGAGGTCGACATGCACATGCCTCCGTTTCGTCTCGCCCAGACTCCTCGCCTCGAACTCTCCAGCGACGCGCCTGACGGCAATCGCTTGCGCGCGGAGGATTCATGCTGCTCGCCGGCCAAGGCCTTGCTCCCGAACACCAGACGGCGCGCGCGACTCGCCGAACTCGACAGCCATCTGCATTGCTCGATCATCGGCACGTGTCTCAGCACGCTTGAGCTGCGCAAGCTGGTGCCCAGATTCACCGCACTCGATCGTCAGCACGCGAGCGATCTCGAGATTCATCACGCGGCAGTCGAGCTCGCAATCGATGGCGGCGCGGGCGCCAAGGCGCTGCACAAGTTGCTGGACGAGCACTATGCGGCGGCGCTTCGCCGTTTCGACAAAGCCGCCGACGACGAGGCCTTGCTGAACCTGTGGGACGAAGCACGGAAAAGCGGCGACATTCCACCGGCTTATTGGGCCTTGATGACGCATCCCTACGCAACCGTGCAGGTGCGCCAGAAAGCGTTCGGTGAATTGCACATGCTGTCGCATCTCGTTGGAGCGGCCAATCGCGCGGACATTCGCCGGCTAGTCGCCCTCGAAGCAGAAAACGCCGCGCTGAAAGAGAAAATCGAGCAGCAGCAGAGCCGCTTGCAGGAACTCGGCACGCAGCATTACGTGTCGATCAATACACTGAACGAGCAGATCGTCCAGCTGACGGCGTTGGCCACCCGCCAGAGGCCGACCGACGCCGCCGATTTCGCAGCCGACTTGCAAAGGCTGCGCGAGAAGCTGGTCGAAGCCGATCGACGGGTAGCGTTGCATACCAGCCGTCGCGAAGCCGCGGAACAGCGACTGCTCCAGGAGCAAGGTGCCTCGGAAGCTTTGCGCAAAAGCCGCGATCAGGCGCTGGCGCATCTGACGCTGGTGCAGAACGAATGCGATGCGCTGGAACGCGCGACCGTCGACGCGGCGCACGGCGTACACGGAGGGGCCGCCCGCCACGCCAGCCTCGATAGCGTGCGTGGCAAACGGATCGTGTATGTCGGCGGCAGGCTGGGTTCGAATGCCGCGCTCAAGCGGCTGGTGGAAGCAGCCGGCGGTGATTTCGTGGTGCACGACGGCGGCGTGGAAGATCGCAAAGGCCTGCTCGCCGCCGCGCTGCCGGGCGCCGATATCGTCGTGTTTCCGGTCGACTGCATCGACCACGATTCGATGCATACGCTCAAACGCATTTGCGAGCGCCATCAGATCGGCTATCACCCGTTGCGCACGGCTAGTGTGGCGAGTTTCGTCGAGTTGATGACGCGCCTGCACCCCGAGCATCTTGCCCAGCTCGGCAATCCGCCGCCTTCAGTGTTCTGCCTGCGCCACGGTTGAGCCCCGCACGGGAGTTGGCCGCTCAGCAGCGGATCAGCCTGGTCAGTTCGGCAATCTGTTTGGCGCAGCTTCGTTGCGCCTGTACTTCGACGTCGCGGTAAAGACGAATGATGTTTTCGCCGACTGCGGTAAGCGTGCAGCCGCCGCCGCTTTGACCGCCCTGCTCCGATTGCGTGGCGGGCGCCTTGAGCGAGCGGTTCAGCTCGTCGATCAGCAGCCATGCGCGCCGGTACGACATGTCGAGGCTGCGCGCCGCAGCCGAAATCGAACCGTACTCGCGTATGGCTTCGAGCAGTTCGACTTTGCCCGGCCCGAGCGCGACGGCGTCGCCGCTGCGGATGCGCATTCTGAAGCGCACTTCGGGGCGCGTTTTCGCAGGTCTTGATCTGGTTTTCGCGGTATCAGCCATGCGCGAAAGCATACACGAACAGCCCATCGCTGCCATCCTGGCTGGACGGATGTTATCGGCGCTCGCCGAAGCAATATCCGTAGTCTTCACACCCCGGGCAACCGGGCGCGGGACCACGCGGCTGGCCGAGCGAAAGCGCACGCTGCTGCGCGAGGAATTTCTTCCAGCGCAGATTGGCGGTGTTCAACACGACCAGGGTGGGGAAATAACGCGTCAGCATCCACGTGACTTCTTCGCGGCCGGTCAGGCCGAGATCGCGCCAGAGGTGGTCCGGCCGCAAGCAGGCATGGGCAATGATCGAGGCGAGACAGTGGGCGTCGTCTGCATGGACTGCGGCGCTGACATGCGTGAGCAGCAGCGCGCGCAGCGTGTCCACAAAGTACGCGTGCTCGCCGCTATTGACGGCAAGCGGTAGCCGCGGCGCGGCAAGGTGCGCAAAATGCCGCTCGAGTAGCGCGCGCCACGCCGGCGCCGGCAATCCGAGCAGCGCGAGTTCGTTACGCACATCGCGCGCGGCAATCAGTTTGGCGAACAGATGCGTGTCGGGCGAAGCGGCGTCCGTGGCCGCCGCCAGCCACTCGCGTGTGCGCACCGCAACCTGCGCATCGGGCGGCGCAAGAGGGTCTGCGCCGAATGCAGGCGCGGTTGCAAAGCGTGAAAGCGGATCGTCAGACATGGCGGCAACGCGAGTAGCACCGCGAGGATGAGCAGCGGATCATATTACGCCTGCCGCCCGGATTGCTTACGCCGAAGCCAGCAGCACGTGCGCCTCGATCCGCGCGAGACGTTTGACATGGCGCGGTGCAGGCAAGATATCCGCGCCGGAAAACAGGATCGGTGCGCCGTCTTCGACATCGAGCGCACGGCCGCCACATTCGTAAGCGACCAGCACGTGTTCGCCGACTGGCGTGTTGAACAGCTCATGCCACGAGAACGTCACGACATAGCCATCGTGTCCCACCGCCATGAACACGGTGCGCTTGAACTCGCCAGGCACGTCGTTCGGCAGGCCCGCTGCCGTTATCAAGGTCGTCAAACGCACGCCGCGATATGGCTCGACGCGGCGGATAAAACGATTCGTCGTGTAGCAACGCAAATCGAACGGTCTGGCCAACACGCTTTCATAGCGCTCGAGTTGCCCCAGGTCCAGCGACTGCTCGCGTTGAAACCGCCCGTTCAGAACGAGCGTACCTTCGACGGCAGGCGGGGTAATCACATTGACGCTATGCATAGGCGGCTACCTCCAGCATCGATACCTGACCGGTTTGGTCATTCGTTATGTTCGTGCGTATATTACGCCGCAATGGACCCCTGCTGCACGAAACGGCATCGATACGCAATATATTGCCGGACATATCGGCGATTCCAACGCCACCGGCGCGATCGGCAGCCGACAGCGACAGCGACAGCGACAGCGACAAAAATACACGGCGCGAGTAGGCGCGCCGCCTTACAACCCGTTTGCAATCAGGCCACCCTAAAGCTCAGATGCGCGTCTCGCCCTGCCTGCGCGCAATGCGACGTCGTCGTAATATAGCGCTCTTAATAACGAGTCGGGGTTATCGCATGATCCGCAAGCTGTTCGCATCTATCGTGGCAATCGTGGCTATTGCTGGAGTGGTGATGGCGGCGCCCGTCGTCGCACAAGACAACACAGTCAACGTGCTATACGCCGGTTCGCTCGTCAATCTGATGGAGCGCAGCGTCGGCCCGGCATTCGAGAAAGCCACCGGCCAGCAATTCCGCGGCTATGCAGCGGGCTCGAACAAGATCGCCAACGAGATCAAGGGCAAGCTGCGGCGCGGCGACGTGTTCATCAGCGCGAGCCCGAAGGTGAACGGCAGCCTGATGGGTGAAGCGAACGGCGATCACGTCACGTGGTATGTGAACTTCGCCGAATCGCCGTTGATGATCGGCTATAACCCGCGAAGCAGATTCGCCGCGGATTTCGGGAGCAAGCGCTGGGATCAGGTGTTGCAGGAACCGGGCATCCGCATCGGCCGCACCGATCCGAAGCTCGATCCGAAGGGCGCGTTCACCGTCGAGATGATGACCAGAGCGGCGGAGCTCTACCATCAACCCGACCTCGTCGAGAAGACGCTCGGCGCGGCGGATAATCCCGCGCAGGTCTTGCCCGAGGAAACCCTGGTTGGCCGCCTGCAATCCGGCCAGCTCGACGCCGGTTTCTTCTACTCGACCGAGACCGCCGACCTGAAGATTCCGGCGATCCGCCCAGCGCCCGAATTGCAGGCGAAGGCCAGCTACACGCTGACGATTCTCAGCGACGCGCCGAACCATGCCGGCGCGAGCCGCTTCGTCGACTTTCTGCTGAGCGCGCAGGGTCGCGCGCTGTTGAAGCAACACGGCGTAGACGTCGTCAAACCCACCGTGAGCGGCAACGTGCAAGCGATGCCGCCTTCGGTACAGGCCGTGATCGACGCGGCGCAGTAACGCGGTGACACGTACCGCCGCGCAACCGCTGCTGTGGGTGGCGGCGCTCCTTGCCGTCTACCTGTGCGCGCCGTTTATCGCGAGCGTGCCGCAGCTCGGCGCCGCTGATTGGGCGAATGTCGACTGGCGCGCGACGTGGTCGGCGGTCGGCGTCTCGGCAGCGAGCGCAAGTGCGGCGTCGCTCGCGATTCTGCTAGGCGGCGTGCCGCTCGGCTATTTTCTGGCGCGTTCGAAGTCGCGCAAGGTGGCGCTGCTCGGCTTCATCGTGCAGTTGCCGCTCGCGCTGCCGCCGCTCACGAGCGGCGTGCTGCTGCTGTTTCTGGTCGGACCGTACAGCTGGGTCGGCCGGTTCACAGGCGGCAGGCTGACGGATTCGTTCGCCGGTATCGTGCTCGCGGAAATTTTCGTGGCCGCACCGTTTCTCATCATCGCCGCGAAATCGGCGTTCGCGGCTGTCGACCCGGTACTCGACGACGTCGCCGCGACGCTCGGCCATCATGCCGGCAGCCGCTTCTTCCGGGTCATGCTGCCGGTAGCGTGGCCGGCGATTCGCGCGGGACTCGCGCTCGCCTGGCTGCGTGCGTTCGGCGAATTCGGCGCGACCGTGATGGTTGCCTATCACCCCTATTCGCTGCCGGTGTACACCTATGTGGTATTCGGAGGCCAGGGCTTGCCGGCGATGATGCCCTTGCTTCTGCCGACGCTCGCGATCGCCATCGTCTGCGCGGCGCTATCGATTTACAGCGGCAGATCCGCCGCCGCGATCGAGCAAACCGAAAACGGCGACGACACGTTGGAACCCCGCGCGGATCTCGCCGCGAGCCGTGCCGAGACACCCGATCTGCGCCTTGCCTTTCACTTGCGACGGCAGTTAGGCGCATTCGCGCTCGACATAGCGTGGGCGCCCGCCACCCGGCGCCTTGCGATCATCGGGCCATCCGGCTCCGGCAAATCGCTGGCATTGCGTCTGATTGCCGGACTCGAACCCAACGCGTCGAGCTCCGTGCAACTTGGTGCGACCGATTTGAGCACGCTGCCGCCCGAGCGTCGCCAGATCGGCTACATGCCTCAGGACTACGGCTTGTTTCCGCACATGACGGTGGCGCAGCAGCTGGCGTTTCCCGTCGACGCCGACATGGCCAGCGCGCGTTACTGGCTCGACCATCTGGGCCTCACGCAGCTGGTTGCGCGCTTGCCGCATCAATTGTCGTTCGGCCAGCGGCAGCGGGTGGCGCTCGCGCGGGCGCTGACGCGTCATAGCGAATTGCTGCTCTTCGACGAACCGTTCGCCGCGCTCGATACGCCGCGGCGGCGGCGTTTGCAGCAGTCGCTGCGGCGCTTGCAGCGCGAAATTGCGGCAGTGACCATTATCGTCACGCATGATCCCGATGAGGCTGCGCTGCTGGCGGATGAGGTTCTGGTGGTTGAACAGGGGCACGTGCTGCAGGCGGGTTTTATCGATTCGGTTTTTGAGCGGCCGGCTTCGATGCGAGTCGCCGAATTGCTCGGTTTGCACAATGTGGGCGAAGGCGTGGTGACGGCGCCGGGGCAGGTCGAGATCGGCAATGGTTTGGTGCTCGAGACTGGCGATCGCGGGTTTGCTGCCGGGCAGCGGGTGATGTGGCGGGTCTCCTCTCACGCGGTCGTTATCTCGCCCGATGGGGCTTATTCCGGTGTGGTCGAGGGTGTCGAACTGCGGCGCGGCGAGCGATATGTTCGCGTGGATATCGCCGGGGTGAGGTTCGATATTCCTAGTGAAGATGCCCGCTTGCGCGAGGGGACCGAATGTCGGGTTGGGATTTTTGCTTCTGGCGTTCTGATTTGGGATAGGGGGGTTTAGGTGTTTTGCCTCTGGGGGCAACGCTCTTCAGAGCCTACTTTTCCTACCGTCGTTTCACGGGTGTTGCCGATTTCTCGCGCTGCGCACTACGTCGGGTATCGATCTCTCGACCATCATGGAGCCAGCGCCAGAAATCGGCGAACGGCGCCTGCCCGTGATGAAACGTTGCAGGCGATCCCAGGCGGCAAGGTAGCGATGCTCCGGCACTTCACTGCAATACGCGTTGTCCGTAGATCCATTCGATACTTCCGTACGGAGCAAGCTGGTTAAGGTTGGTGAGGGTCATCTTCGCCCCGGCCGCTTTATCCTTGACGAACTTGAGATACGCCGCGGTGTAGAACAGTACCTCGCCCCGCGCCTCCTGCCGGTCGACACCGGACATGCGAGCAAGAATGCCCGCCACTTCCAGGACAGTCTCTTCTCCTCGCCACATCCGCAACAGCGCACCGTAATGACCGCTGTCATGCTCCGCGTAATACGCGGCATCATGTTCGAGCGACGCATTGGCCAGCGACGGATTCTGTGTCCTCGCCATGATGTACCGGTAGATCAACCCTCGGTATGCAAGGAAGCTCGGCCCTTCGAGCGGCGACTGCGCATCCGCGAGCGTACCGACCGCGTCCTGCCACTGCTGCAGTTGCATATGTGCGAACGTTGCAGTGACGAAGCCCTCCGTATAGGTGCCGAGCATTGCGGCCCGCTGCACGGGAGGCTGGCTCGCGGCCTGCTTGCGAATGCTCTCGATTTCCGGCGCGAGCAGCGTCAGCGCGGCTTGTGGATCGTTCAGACTGAAAAGAATGCCCGCCTTCGTCGCGATCAGCGCCCTGCGCTCCGACACGCCGGCCATCGCCAATGCACGGTCGACCGTCGCGAGCGCCTCTTTCGATTGACCGAGAGAATCCAGCGCAGCGGCCTCCTTCTTTATCGCCGACACCTTGTCCGCATTGGACGTCGCGGCCGCCTCTTCCTGCTGCGCTTCGCTGAGATCCTTCTCGTGATCGGCTTTCAGGTAGTTCTTCGCGTCGTTGTCAACAGCCGCATAGTCATTCACCTTCGGACACGCAACAGCGTGACCCGCGGGAACCGGATGGTCCGAGTCCGTGACATCCATCAAGCTTTGCGAGCAGCTCGACTTACCTTGAAATGCGAAGTTGACGTGGTATTTGTGTCCCGGCTCAGGTGTGAACGCCGCGACAAGCGGCCCGCATGAATCGTAACGGCGATCCGGCACCTCGGAACCAAAAACACCCTTCACCTGAATCGGCACGCCGGGCTGCACATGTTGCTCGCGCACGGTCTCGGTACGCAGCAATCCCTTGTTGCCCAACTCCGTCAGGTGGGCAATCCAAGGAAGCAGGACCTCCCTGCCGCTGTGGAAAACCCGACCGACAGGCTTAAAGTCGCTGCTGCTGCAAATGCGTGGCGACTGACTCATCGAGTACGCGACGATCATCGGCATCCCGCTGGATGTGAACGTCAGCGTTGCCGCGTTCGGATCAGCGACATTTTCCGCTTCGGGCTTTTCCACACGAGCCCGCTCCTGCTGCGCGGACGTATTGTCCGTCGGCATACGCTTGTGGGCGCAGCCGGCTAAGGCAAATATTGATGTTACGGCGGTCGCGACGGTCAGTGCGGTTAGTGTTCTTTTTGACATTTCGCTTTGTTGATTTATGTTAGTTTTTGCGATCGATCCTTGTCGTTCGCTCTGGTGTAACTGCCGGTTGAGCCGATAGATAGTCATCGACACAGCTTAATGGTGTCTCCACCGTATTTCATTGAGAAACCGTAGACTCCTCTCGATTGACCGCGAGAACTATCTACATCCGAGACGAGGCCAATTGTGGCAAGCACGCCCGCCTCGCAGTGAACCGATTACGGTTCAGCGAAACCCGACGGCCCGTCCGCGCCGTTCATGCCCTGAGTGCAGATCGCCGATGTATGGCTCAGACAGGCCAGCTTCTCGTCCGGCCAACGCATGCGCATCGCTCTCGATTGCCGCAACGCCTCCCTCACCACCTCGCCTGATTTCGGATAGGACCACACAAACAACAAACCCGGATCAATGGCTGGGTTTGCTGCTTTAAGGTCCGCCTTCGCTTCGAAGTTCCAAACCTCTGAGGAGCGTCTCAAACTGCATGAGCCTTTCCGTTAGCGTATAAAAACATGTTCGAAGAAGGGAAGCTTTGGCTAGAAATCACCTCGCTTTAAGGTCAGTCTCCTGCGAGCGGCCAACCTTCAAGCAGAAGTTCAAACTGTGCCAGTCGGTGCGATATGCTCCTGAACGCTTGAATCTCAGATTCCATTTCCCATCTCGCTAATCCAAGATCGCGAGGCTGACCGATTCGGCCGGCACGAGCATCTTTAATCGCTTCGAGCAATGGTTGATACTGCGCCAGCCAGTCCACATCCTTGCTCTTGCCGAGATTCGCCCGAATCTCGGCTTCCAGCAATTCCGCATATTTCTTCAATTTAATCGCGTCCATTAGCGGAGCCCCTTAATCTCACCAATCTTGTTTGCGTTTGGATCTGTCCACTGGCTGCGGTTAGGTACCAATATCTGCTGTGCACCACCCGGTGCCGTATATGCCCCCTGTTGCACAGGCGCAACCTGACTCGCAAACGCCGTGGGTGTCGTTCTCGGTTGGGGACTCATTGCGTATACATCGAACCCGAGTTGCGAACCCCGAACGGCCTGCTCCGCAGGTAATCCAAGTTTGGCCGCAATCTGATCTGCCGGCAGCTTAGAGAGCGAATCATATTCTGCTCGCGTCATGAAGTATGGAGAGTAGCCGCTTACTGAGTCGCCTCCGAATGTGCCCTTCGGCACGACCTTAATCAACTCCGTATCAGAGTTAACGGCAAACGTCGTCGGCAGTGTCGAACCCGAATTAATTAAGTTTCTGGCATATCGTGTTGCATCGTCCTGCGCAAGGCCCATCGACACGTACGCGTCTACAACCGCTTGCGCTTGCGGTGTCTGCATCACAGCAACCGTCGGCTGTAAACCCTGCGTACCGAACTTCTCGGTTGTGTAGGTCGATCTGGCCGCATCATTAAACGCCGCCGCCTGCTTGCCCGCCTGATTTTCCAATGCCGCGCCCGTTGCAGTTCCGCTCACGCTCAATGCAGCATACGCTATGGCCGCCGCTTGCGGGCTCAATCCCAAGCTTTGCAATGCCTGTTCTCCATAAGTCGATGCAGGATTGCCGTTGACGAACTGAGTGAAGCCCGCCTTTGAGTAGTCCAGGCTCGTGCCAGCCACCGCTACCCCAGCTGCGCACGCGACCACGCTCGCACAACCCGCACCAATCGCCGCCGCCGCAGCCGCCGCGCCCGTCACGCCTTGCACCGCCCCCGCCGCGCGAGTTGTCAAATGGTTACGATCATTCAAATCGACCAACCAATCGGCCGCGCCGTAGCCGTCGAACGCTCCCGCCCTCGTCAGCAGCCCCTGCTCATACGTGTAGTTCTGGCCTTCATTCTGCAAAGCTTGGAGCGCGGATTTTGCGGGGTCATTGTTTGATACACCATCTGCACAATGCACGAGCGCACATTCCGCGGCGGCCAGCTTATGCTGTTCCTCTGGGCTTTGGCCCTTCTGCAGTTGCTTCAGCTTCTCCTCTTCGCTCTTATGCAGTTGCCGGTTGTACAGGTCCGCCCCCAGCGCCCCATTGGCGCCGCTCATTGCCCCTGCGGAGCCGCCCAGTGCGCCCCCCGCCACCGCCCCCGCCAGCCCCGACGCCACATTCGACAGCAGCTTCCCGCCAGCCGTATCGCCCAGCGCGTCGCCGACCGCGTTCCCTGCGAGATCTCCCGCCACCGTCCCGCCCACCGCGCCAGCAACACTGCCTCCACCGAGCGCCGCGCCAAGCCCAGCCCAGCCACGACCGCGTGCGCGCCGATCCGCGCCGCCCCGTCGTTACCCCACAGCGCGGCCTCCCGGTTCGCCGCGTCCAGATTCGCCTGGGCCTGTGCTTCATCCTGCGGATCATTCGCTGCATCCCGGGCAGCCCTCGCCTTGTCGGCGTTCCGGTTCGCCTGGTCCTCCAGCTTCGTCGCGATGTCCCCGACCACCTGCATCCCGACCTGCACCGTCCCCTGCTGCACGGCCATGTCGTCCTGCACCTTCTGCGCATCGAACCCGTTCGTCACCGCGCCGGCGTTCGCGCCCGTCACGTCACGACTCAGCCCCGCCGTACTGTCATGCCCGGTACCCGCATCGCCGCGCACCGTGATCGTCGCCGGACTCACCGCCGCATACGTCGTCCCCGAGGCACTGTTGCTCACGCCCGCCACCCCAAGGCCCGACGGCCCGAACTGGTTCTGGTACGGGCTATCCTTCGACGGACTGAAGCTCACCCCGTTGGGCGAACTCTCACCCGCCGAGCCGCTCAGGCTCGCGCCCAGCGTCGAACCCGAGGAGTCGGCCGTGTTCTGCAGATTGGTATAGCCGAACGTCTGCGTCGACAGCGTGTTTTTATCCTGCGTCGCCGTACTCGCGATCACGCCGCCGTCCAGTTGCGTGTGATTGCCCACCTGGATGTTGAATCCACCGTCGCCCGCGCGGATTCCGCTTTGCACGTTCACCGACTGGAAGCGGTTGCTGATGCTCTCGTCGCTGGCACTTGCGCTGCCGCTCACCGTCGAGCCATAGCAGATCGGCGGCACGCAGATGCTCACGTTGAAGCCGCCGCTCACCTGCTGGCTGTCGTAGCTGTTCGTGTCCTGCACGCTCTGGATGTTCAGGTCTCGGCCCACGTTCGCATCGACCGTGTTACCGGACACCTCCGCGCCGCGCAGGTTCGTGTCCCGACCGCTGGTGATCGACAGGCTGTTCGCGGCGGTAATCTGCGTGTCGCGGTTGGTAACACTGTCGCCATTCGCATGGCCCTTCGCAGCGCTCGCGGCCAGCTCGATCGTGAAGCCGTTCTGCTGTCCGCCAAGCCCGAAACCTACACCGATGCTCCCGCTGCTGCTGTTGCTGCTCGTCTGCTGCGCCAGGTCCTGCGCGCTTTGCAGGTTGATGTCGCGTGCGGCGTTGAGCACCACGTCGTTGCCGGAAATCAGCGTGCCCCGGGAATTGATGTCGCCGTCGGTAGCAACGCCGCTCGCGTCTTTCGCGCCGCTGCCGGTCGCCACCAGCGTCACGGTGCCGCCTGCGCCCAGCGTGCTGCCGCCGTTGACCGTCGCACTCTGCTGCGACTCGCTGTGGCTGCTGCCGCCACCCACGCTGACGGTCACCTTGACCAGCGCCTGACTGCTCCCCTCGGGACTGGCAAGCTGCCCGGCCGTCTTGACCACGTCGTAGACGGCCAGCGCCGCCTTGGCGCTGTCGAGCGCCGCCAGCCGCGGATCGCTCGCGCGGTGCGAGCCCGCCGCCTGGTTGATCGCCGCCGCGGCGTTGCCTGCCGCGCCGCCCAGCGCCAGCGTCACACCGTACTGGCTCGCGCTCTGGCTCATGCTGCTCTGCTGCGCGTCCGTCCCCGGATCGAGATTCAGGTTCTTCCCGATCAGCGTCAGGTCCTTGCCCGCGGACAGGTCCGCACCCTGTACGGTGATGTCCTGTTTCGCATCCAGCGTCACGCTGCCTTTGCCGCTCACGATCTGACTGCGGATCGTGCTCTGCGTCTGTCCGGCCGTGTCCTGCACCGAATGGCTGTTCGCCACGCCGACGGTGAAGCCCGTGCCGCTGCCGTTGCTGCCCAGGCTGCCGAACTGGTGGCCGCTGGACTCCTGGTGGCTCGTATTCGTATCCGTGCCGGCCAGCACATTGATCGCGCCGGCGCTCGCCACCAGATCGACGCCCTGCGTCCCGCTGATGCCCGAACCGATCACATCGATGTCGCCCGTGTGGCTCTTCACGATCACGCTGTTGCCGGTCACGACTGTCGCCGTCTGCTGCGTCGAGGACGAGTTGCCGTCCTGACTGCTCCTGCCCGCGTTATACGGCGACGAACTCACACCACCCGTGTTCGGGCCGCCCTGAATCCAGCGCGACAGGTCGCCCAGGCTCGGGCTCGCCAACTGGAAGTTCGAACTCGAACTGCTCGACTGCGTGCTCTGCTGCATCTGGTCGGTCGAGGCCTGGAAAGTCACATTGCGATTCGCGTCGAAGCTCGCCGTGCCTTTCGCGCTGATCGTCGAACCGGTCACGCTGATGTCGCCGTCGAGCGGATTGCCGCTCGCATCCTTCTGCGCGCCACCGGTTGCCGTCAGCGAAACGTTGCCACCACCGCGCACCGTGCTGCCCGCGTTGGACAGGCTCGACTGGGTGGTCGTGCTGGAACTGCTGCTGTGCCCGTACGAGAGCGACACCGAAGGCGTATCCAGCGTACTCGCGGTGATCTCATTCGCGATGCCGGTGCCCCGCTGGTAAGCATTGCCCGACGACCCTGCCGCCTTGAGGTTGCGCACGGTGTCGAGCGGGGTGCCGGTCACGGCCATCGTCACGCCGCTCGAACGCATCGATTGCGCATCGCGCGATTGCGCCGTGTCCTGACCCGGATCGATCGTGATGTTCTGCGCCTTGATGCCGATGTTGCCGGTCTTGCCCGTCACATCGTTCGCCGCCTGGTTCGCGATGACGTCGCTGCCGCCGATGTGAACGTCCTTGCCGGCCGTGATCGCCACGTTGTCCTGTACGGCGCTGACCGTGCTGCGCGCCTGGCTTTGCGTGACGGAGCTCGCATGTTTTGATACTTCTGCTCGCTCGCGCCAACGCTGAAGCCGATGCCGCCGCTTCCCGACAATCATCTACCGCGCAACGCGGCAAAGGCCAAAGTCAAATCTTCCGATGACTCCACTGACATGGTCGGATCTTCATAACCCTCCATGCTCTCGCTAAGCCATTGTTTTGTTGGACGCTTCGCGTGGAATTTAACGACCACGCTAAATTCGTCAACGCTAACAATGAAGATCAATATCAAGGTTGGTGTCAATGCGCGCCAAGCGGAAAAAACGCGCAGAACAAATTGGATGGCAAGGCTCAAAAGGGCCTTGTCATCGCAGTCCTCGATATGGGCTGAGTTAACGAAGCATTCGTCCCGTGCAATCTTGAAAATGTTCACATCGTCCTTGATCCACTAATCCTTGGCCCACGCGGATCTTGTTTGAATCATGTATCGCGCGAGGTTCAACGTTGAAATTGCCCTTCGTCCCTCACCGCTTTCACTATTCAACGTTGCACTAGTAGACGCACACTCCTGGTCACGCACTTGCTACGCTACATAACGATGCGCTCCAGCGTGGCTGGACTTCCAATCCCAATGAGTCCCACCTGGGGGTCATCAAAAAACCCGAATCGCTGAAACGCGATACCCCCAATAGCAGCAATTGCAGCAATCAACTGGGAGTCGTTGTTCCACTTTCCAGACCATCCGGCCGAAAGAGGAAATTCCCAAGGATTGCCTTTGGGTTTGGCCACAATGTACGTGCAGGCTCCTGGTGTCATTGTCAGGGGCACTGTCGAAAATACGGAAACGTCAAGGCGTACGGCGCCGAAGAATTTAAGTT
Source organism: Paraburkholderia lacunae (assembly GCF_003353175.1). Classification (GTDB taxonomy): domain Bacteria; phylum Pseudomonadota; class Gammaproteobacteria; order Burkholderiales; family Burkholderiaceae; genus Paraburkholderia; species Paraburkholderia lacunae. Next base: position 152,330 of record NZ_QHKS01000004.1, read on the forward strand.
TTCCACCCTCCTCGATCATCGATTCAAATCGGTCCGATATCGCCTCGAAATCGATTCCTCGCATTTTGAGTGAATTGAACCGTTTCCTATAGCGCACGATTCTTGTATCCGCTTGCCAGACCGAGTCTCCTGTAAGCAGCCAGATGTCATAGTTACCGAGACGGTCCATTACTTGCCTAAGCGCGAAATTCAACACAAGTAAAAACGCGTCATGGTGCCCCTGCCGCTCCGCAGACCACTCAGCAGCGCCAAGCTGAATATCAGCAGGAAACGCACTGCGTTCAAGTCGGACGATGTCATTCTCGAGGAACACATCTGCGCTCGATAATAGCTTGATGTCAGTAGTCATAGTGATTTCCTGCAGGGTCGTTGAAGTGAGGACCTCGATTTTGCGAGTTTCCTTCACCAAAGAAGTGACCGCCAGCGTCGTCACGAATAGTGATCGTTTCTGTGCCGCCACCAGGTTTAGGGACAGTGAATTCGTACTGATAGCCTGGCTGAGGATCACCTCGCTTGTCTGTGTTCGGATAGACGGCACTTGGCTGCTGGCTGGTCGGAATACCTGCCGCCTGTTTGGCCGCGTTAAATGCTCCACCGCGTCCCGCACCAGGCGGGGTTAAATTAGGCGGAGGCGCTCCTGCCGAATCGGATGTAAGTATATGATCGACGAGGTCCTTGACCTGATCCGGAATGATAGCCGTAATCCAGTCATTCACCGTCTTGGCGTCCGGCATCGGGTAGATCAATGAGCCCGGCTTGATCGTCGGATCGAGTTCCGTCGCCGGATCAGCAATGATGCCATCGCCCTTGCTGGCCGTCTCGCCCTTGTACCCCGGCAACTTGAGGAGTCCCGCCAGCCAGGGCGGCGGCGGCGACGATGATGAATTTGACAGCGAAACCTGATTATTCTCGACCTCAATCTTGCCAGCACCAGTCGCCGTCGCGGCATTCAGGCCTGACGTTGCCGCAATACCCGCGATCAGGCTCGTCACCAGATTGTCGCGCGCTTCGCGTTCCGATGACGACAGATTGCCTGCTGGCGCCAGCAGGCTCCCGATCACCGAACTGGTTGCCGCACCCATTGCGCCCGCACCGCAGCTCTGGCTGCTGGCTGCCGCGCCTGCACAGCCGACAATCGCATGGAGCGCAGCGCGTGCCCCTTCGCTTCCGAGGCTGTCGGCAATCTGCTTCACTTGGTTTGTGGCAAGTTCCTGCAGATACGCCACCGTCGCACTCTGCACGAACTGGCCCATTCCTCCCGTCACATTGCCACCAGCAGCAACTGTGAGAGCCGTCAGCACCTGACGATACGATCCGCTTGGCCCCCATTCCGCCGAAAGCTGATCGGCCTGCTGTTGTGCCGCCGCGCGCTGGTCTGTCGTCAGGTTTGGATCATTGGCAGCTTTCTTCGCCGCATCCGCTTCCTTCGCACGATTGCTGACGAACGTGCCAACCTGATTGACGAACTGGCTGGTGATATCGAACCCGGCCTGGATTTTGTCCTTATCAAAGATCGGTGCGATCGTATTGGTCGTGCCCGTCGTATCGCGGCTGATGCCCGCGACGGCTTCCGCCGCCGTCTGTCCGGACAGTTGCTGCTGTTTCACGCCATCGGTAATGGTGATGGACCCGCCGCTGATTGCGCTGTGCGTAGTCGAGCCGGCATCACCGGACGCGCCCAGCACCACCGGCGGCGCTGCCGAGAGGCCACCGGCGCTGGGCAATGCACTCCCTGGCACCGGATTGGTATTGTTCGCCACACCTTTCTGGTCCTTGCCGATCGTGCCGCCATAGCCGCCGGAAACCCCAACCGACGACGCGTCGTAGGCCGCATGGTTTTCGATATCGCTATGCGTGAGCGTCGCGGTCGTCAGGCTGTTCACGCCGTCCTGCACCGCCTTGTCGCTGCTCGCGATCACCGCGCCCTTGAGGTCCGTGTTGCCCTGCACGTTGATCTGGAAACCGCCGTCACCCGCCTTGATGCCCGACTGTTCGCCCACGCTCGCGTAGTCGCTGTGCATCTTCTGCTGGTTGAAGTTCGCCGACACACTGGACGTTCCGTAGCAGATCGGCGGCACGCATACGCTGATCGACACGCCGCCGCTGGTCTGCTTCGAGTCGTAATGGCTGACGTCCTGCAAGCTCTCGATGTTGAGATCGCCGCCGACGTTCGCAATGACCTGTTGGCCGTCCGCCACCGCCCCCTTGAGATTTGTATCGCCTCCCGATTGCAGCGTGAGCGTATTGCCCGCATTGACGTGTGTATTGGTCCAGGTGGTGTCACTGCCGTTACCGTTACCCTTGGTGCCCGACACTCCCAACTGGAACGAAATGCCGTTCTGTGACCCGACGCCAAACGTCACGCCGATACTCGCGCTCGATCCGCTGTTCGTACTCGTCTGGCTATCGGAATTCCGTGCCGCCTGAAGGTTGATGTTGCCCTCGGCGTTCAACGTGGCGTTGTTACCGGCAGAGATGTCGCTGCCGATGACGTTGATGTTGCTGTCCGTTCCTGCACCGGCAGCGGCGATGGTCAGGTTGCGCCCCGCGGAGACCGTGCTGCCAGCCCGGTGGTGGCTGCAGCGAGCGCCTCAAGCCGCGCGTCGCCCTTGGTCTTTTTCGCATCCTGCCGCATCTGGTTCGCGGTCTGCACTGCCGCAAGGACCGGATTGCTGATGCCGCCCGTGATCGCTGTCTGGCTGAACGATTGCTGCTCGCTTTGCGTCGAGGTGTTCTGCGCCGCATCGATCGTCACCGTCCTGCCAGCAAGCCCGAGGTCGTTCGCGGCGTGCAGTATGCTGTCCGTCACGTGCAGGTCGTCGCCGGCGCTAACGGTGAGATTACCGTTCACCGAACCGACCATGCTGCGGTTGTTCGTCACCTGGGAAGTCTGCTGTGCGTCGGTCGTCTTGCGCGCGCCGAAGCTGTAGCCTTGCAGCCCACCGTCAAGCTGGTTCAGGACAGTCATTCCCGACAGGAAGCCATATTCACTCTTCCTGTAGTCGGTCTGCGTTGCCTGCGTATCCTGCGAGCTCGTGATGTTGACGTCGTGCGCCGCCTTCAGGGTAACGTCGTTCGTGCCGACGATGTTGCTGCCCGTGACGTTGATGTCCTTCCCGCTAACGATGTTCACGCCATCGGCGGAAATCGTGCTGCCCTGACTCAGCGTCATCGTCTGATCGATGCTGCTTGCGATTTTAGAACCGCTCACGACTTCGCCGTGGCTGTGCGTTTCGTGCGAGTTCAGCTCATGCGTTTCGCTCGCCGCGCCGATATTCACATTGCCCTTGGCCAGCAGATTCGCGTTCCCCTTGTCGAGGCTGATCGTGCTGCCGCTGACCGTGATGTCCTTGCCCGACACGATATTCACCGTGTCGCCGCCTTTGAGCGTCGTACCGGTCAGCGCCTGGTCCGATGTGTGCAGCGTTTCCGCATAGCTGCGGCTGGTGTCGCTGCCCGAGCTGTTGCTGTTCACGGTCGACGTCGCGCTCGCCGTGCCGAGCGACACGTTGCCCTTCGCCGCGATCGTGCCGCCCTGGCCGAGATCGATCTGCGCGCCCAGCGCCGTCAGATCTCCGCTGATGGCGACATTCGACTGCCCACCGACCTTCACCGAACTGCCGACCGCCTGATTGATATTCGTATCCGACACGCCGTTAGCACGCTCGACGACCTTATGCTCGCCGGTCTGCTGCACCCCGAGATTCCAGTTGCCCCCGATGCTCATGTCCAGCGCACCGCCGACATTCAGCGCCGCCGCGTCCTGCTCGAAGTTGCCGCCCGTCACCATCGCTGCGTTACCCGCCACGTTGATGCTGGCCACGGGGCCAAGCGTCGTCGTGACCCGTGTCGCACCGGTGTCGCTAACCTGGGTGAGCGTCTTTGCCGTCGTGTTCAGAACTAGTGCGATAGATCACTCGCTCCTAACGCCGGCCAATCTTTTGTTATCATTGCGCTTCCCCATTGCTGGCCACCATGGATTCGAGATTAATATCCATCGAATCTCACCCCTTCCTTTCTCGGATTTCAGAAGATCAATTGGCTTCCTTCGCTTCAATGCCGGCACCTTATAATCCAGCCATGTAACGGACTCCTCCTTCAGACATCCCCAAATAACAATTGCAAGATCTGAATCAGGAACAAGACGAGAAAGCTCTCTCGTTACATCGCTGTCAATCCATTCCTTTTTCATGAACTCTACAACCCCATCCCATCCTTTTGGAAAATTTTCCATATTACTTTCCACCCAAGGACTTGAATGAAATCAAATTAACACCACCACGCGCCTGCGCGGAGGGCGCAAGAATAGCTTGCCACACGCGATCTCTCGCCCACGCACTGATAGCTTCCGCTTTGCACGTTCAGCGACTGGAAGCGGTTGCTGATGCTCTGGTCTTATAGGTTGACCAGGGTTTGGCCTTGCGCCTTTAAAATCGCATCGAGCTTCGCTTCAAGGCGAAGGTTTGTGCACCCGACGAGATAAGCAAGACAGTAGAAATTCACAATCGGAATGATACAAAGGATGGTCCAGCGGATGACCGGGCGCCCCTTGTCCTTCGCAAGATAGTGACCAGCAAAGGCGATCCCAACGCACGCGAGTAGCAGCGGAATTAAAGAAATGAACGCATTGGATTCTGCTACCGGTTGCATTGTCAGTGTCTCCTTGGTTGCAGCGAATCCGTCGTATTAACTATCTTGGGCCCGCTCGGCCGGCTTTCCCTTCAGACTGGCGCAGCCACCGACTGTAAAGATCAACACCCAAGGCACTCGCCAGTGCCACTGATTGTGAAAGCAGCTGACTAATTTCGAATCTACCAGTGGAAGACGTTTTTCAACACCACGTAGGCAATGAATCCCATTCCTACCGCAAAGCAGATCCACCAAATAGTTTTCTGCGCACGTGTCCTGGGAGATGATGCTGGAAATGCCATGTTTACCACCCAATGCCCGTCTTGCCTTGATCAATGGAATAGCCGCCACCAACCGCGACCGGATTTTTCGTCTTTCCCAGTGTCTCGCCAGCGCCAAACCCAACCACAGTAGCAGTTCCATTTCCGGGAGAATACGCGACGCCCGCACCAACACCTGCATACGCTCCCGTCGATTGACCTGAATAACCAGAGGCAAAGTTATTGGTTTGTCCTGGGGCAACATTAGCACTATTCAGCCATCCAAACTGCACACTAGCTGCTGCACTCACCGGGTTCGGTAGATTCATGTTGAGTCCACCTCCAACGAACGCATTGCCGTCACGGGTGAACGTGCCCCACACACTCCCAACATAGTAATCCAACTGGAAATTCACAAAGTCCGGCGCTCTCACCCGCCCCGGATTCGAACCGGTTGTCGTGGCCTGGTAGGTCAAGCCATTTGCCGCGCTGGTCCCGTTCGTGTTTTTGACGATATATGCCTGAAGATCCGGATCGCCACTCGGCAGACTTTGTGCCCATACCTGCTGCCCGGCCTGATTGACGCCGTAAGGCTGCCAGTCCGTTCCATCCTGTGGCTGGGCACCGACAACAACGCGAACACTACCGTATTCGGTTTGCCCGCCCTCCGTCAAGTTCATCTGGGCCATCTGGTTTTCGATCTGCGCCTGCGTGTATTTACCACCACTCGCATCAGCCAGTTCTTCCGCCGCCGATACTTCGTCTGGGTGCAACTTCCGGTTGTAAAGGTCCGCCGCCAGCGTGCCGTTCGCGCCACTCATCGCGCCCGCCGAACCGCCCAACGCTCCGCCGGCCGCAGCGCCTGCCAGGCCAGCCGCCACGTTCGAAAGCAAGGCTCCGCCCGGCGTGTCGCGTAGCGCATTGCTGACCTGGTTGCTCGCAATATCGCCCGCGACGGTGCCTCCCACCGCACCCGCCACACTGCCGCCACCCATTGCCGCGCCCAGTCCCGCCACCACCGCATGCGAAGCGATACGCGCTGCTCCATCATCGGCCCACAGCGCGGACTGCTGACTGGCCGCGGTGTAGTCGGCCTGCGCCTGCGCCATACCGGCTTCGTCGCCGGTGGCCATCGCGTTTTTATAATCCTGAGCGGCCTGCTTCATCGCATTGTCCGCACCCTGCCGCAACTTCGTGCCAATGTCGCCCACGACCTGCATGCCGACCTGACCCGCCGCCTGCTGGATCGCCATGTCTGTCTGCATCTTCTGCGCATCGAAGGTGTCCTGCACAAAGCCGTTCGCGCTCGCCGTATCCCGGCTCAGACCGGCCGTACTGTCGTGCCCCGTTCCCGCGTCGCTCCGAACCGTGATCGTGCCCGGACTCACCGCTGCATAGGTTGTTCCAGAGGCGCTGTCACCCGTGCCGGCCACCCCGAAGCCTGTCGGGCCCATGCCCGGCACACTCAGCGACCCTTGCGTACCCTGGCCAGACGCAGTACTCGCGCTCAGACTGATCGTCGAACCCGAATACTCAGCCGTGTTCTGCAGATTGGTATAGCCGAACGTCTGCGTCGACAGCGAGTTTTTGTCCGGCGTCGCCGTGCTGGCGATTACTCCGCCGTCCAGCTCGGTGTGGTTTCCGACGTTGATGTTGTAACCGCCGCTGCCCGCCTGGATACCGCTTTGCCGGTTCACCGACTGGAAACGGTCCTTGATGGTCTGATCACTGGCGTTCGCGCTGCCGCTGACGGTCTGCCCGTAGCAGAACGGCGGCACGCAGATGCTCGCCTGGAAGCCCGCGCTCGTCTGCTGGCTGTTGTAGGTGTTCGTGTCCTGCTGGCTCGCAATGTTCAGGTCGCGCCCGACATTCGCGTCAACCGTATTGCCAGACACTTCGGCGCCGCGCAGATTCGTGTCTCGTCCGCTCGTAATCGACACGGTGTTGCCCGCGCTGATCTGCGTATCGCGGTTCGTCACGCTATTGCCGTTGGCGTTGCCCTTCGCGGCGCTTGCCGCCAGTTCGAGCGTGAAGCCGTTCTGCGTCCCGCCGAGCCCGAACCCCACCCCGATGCTCGCATTGGTGCTGCTGTTGCTGCTGTTCTGCTTCGTCGTGTCATGTGCACTTTGCAGGTTGACGTCGCGCGCCGCGTTCAGCGTCACGTCCTGCGCGGTGATCTGCGTGCCGCGCGCATTTATGTCGCCATCGGTTGCAACCCCGTTCGCGTCTTTCGCGCCGCTGCCGGTCGCCACCAGCGTCACGGTGCCGCCGGCGGTCAGCTTGCTGCCATCCGTCGTCGTCGAACCGCTCTGTGCTTCGCTGTGGCTGCTGCCGCCACCGACACTGACGGTTACCTTGACGAGAGCAGGTGCCTGGCCGCTGGCTGCCGCTGCCGGCGCGCTATACACCGCCAGCGCAGCCTGAGCCTTGTCCAGCGCAGCGAGCCGTGGATCGTTTGCGTGGCTCGCCTGCGTCATGCTCCGGTTAACGGCGGCCACCGTGTCGCCTGCCACACCGCCCAGCGCCAGCGTCACACCGTACTGGCTCGCGCTCTGGCTCATGCTGCTCTGCTGCGCGTCCGTCCCCGGATCGAGATTCAGGTTCTTCCCGATCAGCGTCAGGTCCTTGCCCGCGGACAGGTCCGCACCCTGTACGGTAATGTCCTGTTTCGCATCCAGCGTCACGCTGCCTTTGCCGCTCACGATCTGGCTGCGGATCGTGCTCTGCGTCTGTCCAGCCGTGTCCTGCACCGAATGGCTGTTCGCCACGCCCACGGTGAAACCCATGCCGCTGCCGTTGCTGCCCAGGCTGCCGAACTGGTGGCCGCTGGACTCCTGGTGGCTCGTGTTCGTATTCGTGCCGGCCAGCACATTGATCGCGCCGGCGCTTGCCACCAGATCGACGCCCTGCGTCCCACTGATGCCCGAACCGGTCACATCGATGTCGCCCGTGTGACTCTTCACGATCACGCTGTTGCCGGACACGACTGTCGCCGTCTGCTGCGTCGAGGACAAGTTGCCGTCCTGACTGCTCCTGCCCGCGTTATACGGCGACGAACTCACACCGCCTGTGTTCGGGCCACCCTGAATCCAGCGCGACAGGTCGCCCAGGCTCGGGCTCGCCAACTGGAAGTTCGAACTCGAACTGCTCGACTGCGAGCTCTGCCGCATCTGGTCGGTCGAGGCCTGGAACGTGACGTTGCGATTCGCGTCGAAGCTCGCCGTGCCTTTCGCGCTGATCGTCGAACCGGTCACGCTGATGTCGCCGTCGAGCGGCTGGCCATTCGCGTCGGTCAGCGCGCCACCGGTTGCCGTCAGCGAAACGTTTCCACCACCGCGCACCGTGCTGCCCGCATTGGACAGGCTCGACTGGGTGGTCGTGCTGGAACTGCTGCTGTGCCCGTACGAGAGCGACACCGAAGGCGTATCGAGCGTACTCGCGGTGATCTCATTCGCGATGCCGGTGCCCCGCTGGTAAGCATTGCCCGACGACCCTGCCGCCTTGAGGTTGCGCACGGTATCGAGCGGGGTGCCGGTCACGGCCATCGTCACGCCGCTCGAACGCATCGATTGCGCATCGCGCGATTGCGCCGTGTCCTGCCCCGGATCGATCGTGATGTTCTGCGCCTTGATGCCGATGTTGCCGGTCTTGCCCGCCACGTCGTCCGCTGCCTGGTTCGCGATGACGTCGCTGCCGCCAATATGGACGTCCTTGCCCGCCGTGATCGTCACGTTGCCCTGTACGGCCCCGACCGTGCTGCGCGACTGGCTCTGCGTGACGGAACTGGCATCGTACTGATCCTTCTGCTCGCTCGAACCGACGCTGAAGCCGATACCGCCGCTTCCCGACAGTCCCGAGTGCTTGACGTCGTGAAATTCGGAATCCTGCCAGGTATCGGTCGCAGCAAGGATATTCACGCTGCCCTTCGCAGCGAGCGCAACAGCATTCGTTCCGACGATGCTGCTGCCGGTCACGTTGATGTCCTTGCCACTGGAGATCGACACGCTGTCTGCCGAAATGGTGCTGCCATCGGCCTGGGTCGTCGTCTGATCGACGCGATTGACCGCACTCGTGTGGCTCGCGACGCCGCTATGGCTGTGCGTCTCGTGGGAGTTGTCGACATGCGTTTCCGTTGCCGCACCGACATTGACGCTCCCTGACGCCATCAGCAGCGCGTTGCCCTTGTCGAGCGCGACCGTGCTACCCGTGATGTTGAGGTCCTTGCCCGACACGATCGCGAGACTGTCGCCGCTCCTGAGCGTCGTGCCCGTCACCGTGTCGTCGGACGTATGCAGCGTCTCCGCGTAGCTGCCGTGATGGTCACTGCCGGAACTGTTGCTGTCCACCCTCGACGTCGCGGTCGCGGCCTGCAGCGTCACGTTGCCGCCGGCCGCGACGGTTCCGCCGCGGCCCAGGCTGATGTTCGCACCGGTCGCCGTCAGGTCCCCGCCCACGGCGATCAGGGACACGCCGCCGACCTTCACGCTGCTGCCCACGTCGCTCACGATGTGCGTATCGGATATGCCGTTCGCGCGAGCCACCACCTTCGTCTCGCCGGTCTGCTGTACGCCAAGCGTCCAGTTGCCGCCGATGCTCATGCCCAACGCGCCGCCGACATTCAGCGCTGCCGCGTCCTGCTCGAAATTCCCGCCCGTCACGATCGCCGCATTGCCCGCCACGTTGATGCTGGCCACGGGACCGAGCGTCGTCGTAATGCGCGTCGCGCCACTGTCGCTGACCTGGTTGAGCCTCTTCACCGCCGTATCCAGCACCAGGTTCCCACCCGCCTGCAGCGCCAGGCTACCCGCGTTAAGGGTCGCAGACGTCAGATTCACGTCGCCCGCCGTCACAAGCGACATCTGCCCGCCGCTTTGCAGCGTGCCGAACGAGCTGTCGATGCTCTGCCCGCTGATCGCGAAGCTGTTCACCGCCTTGATCGTGCCGCTATTGGTGACTGTCTGCGCATTCTGCAGATCGATGTTCGTCGCCGCGATAACCGGACCGTTACCCATGTTCTCCTGGCTCGCCTTCGCCAGATAGACCACCGGCACGAGCACGGATTGCCCGGCGACGACCTGCGTCTGCATGATGACGACGTTGCTCGTCAGTTGCGCCACCTGCTCAGGCGACAAGCCCGTGCCGGGCGCCAGATCGAGCGACTTCGCGAGTTGGGCGCCCGACGTCATCAGTGCCTTGAACTCGTCCTGCGTGCCCGCATAATTTGTCAGCACCGACTTCCCGGTCAGCGACAGGATCTGGTCCTGCACGAGCTTCTGCTCATAAAACCCGTCGCCCAGCCGCCTCTGGATCTGGCCGGGGTTCATGCCCGTTTGCTGGAAGTAGTAATCACTCGAGAGCCACTGCTGCTGGCTCGTGAAGGCCGGGTTCGTCTCGATCAGGTACGGTGCGTTCGGCGCGGTATTCGCGCTGAAGAGCCCGCCTTTGGGCACCGTGATGTTGTTGAGCACATTGACCGCTGCTGCCGCGGCGATGATCGGATTGTTAAAGTTCGCGAGGCCGCTGTTGGCGATGTGGCCGCCGTGGATCGCCACCGGGGTCGGACGCACGCCACCGCCCGTTCCGACCAACCCGCTCACCACACCCGCGCCAATTGCCCTCACGCCGTACGTGCCAATCGTTCCGCTCACGGAACCGGCGCCGGCGCCGGACACCGTCTGTCCCGGCAGGAGCCCGAGGGGCGTGACGCCCGCGTTGCCCGCCGTGTTGTTGATCGTCACGCCCGTGCCGCTCAACGCACCGCCCGCCGTGAACGAGGATTCGTACGCTGGCAGCGCATACGTGCGGACGTCGGCCGGCGCCGCCTGCGTGTAGCCGCCCGGATGGGACGTCACAAACCCGGCATTGCCGAACGGGAGCTGCCAGTTGTATTCGCTGTTGTCGTAGTTGTCGTAGTGATATTGGCCCGAGTAGGTCACCTGCACCTGGGGCGCGCTCTGGCCTTGCCAGCTGTTCTGGTCGAGTGTGGTGGGCGCCGCAATGTTTCCCGTAGCGGCCACCTGGCTCCAGTAATTCTGGAGCGTCCCGACCGACGCCGTGTTCAGGTTGCCGCCGGCGATGATCTGCGATTCCGGGCTGATGGACGTGACCGTATTGGCGATTGCAACGCCCGTATAGGTCGTGTACTGGTAAGTGCTGTTCCACTGGCCGCCGTGCGGCGGATCGGTCGGCACGCCACCGATCAGCGTCGGGGCGCCTCTCGAACCCAGGACCTGCGGATTGCCCGGCCCACACGCGGCCATGTACGTGGCGTCACACCCGGACAGGCTGATGCCGAGGCTTTGCAGCAGGGCCGGGTCGACCGTCGACGTGAAGCCGCCCGTGGTCAACATGCGCCGGGTGTTCGTCACCTGATTGGCGTGAATCTCCATGTCGCCGCCCGACTGGATCAGCGCGGACTGGTTCCGGACCAGATTCGCGTTGATGTAATTGCCGCTCCCATCCTTGCCGCCGGCCAGCACGACCTTGCCGAGACCGTAGATTGCGGTCATCGCCTGCGTGTCGGCCGCGGTCGTGTCGTCGCGGTTCTCGATGTCCGGCGCAAGCAGCTCGAGCGTGCCGGCGCTGTCCGTCGCACCGATCAGCGCGGTGGTGCCCAGATTCGACAGGGTTTGCGTCGCATTCAGCGACACGCTGCCGCCCACGATCGCGCCCGTATTGGTCAGCGTGTTCGAGTGCGTGGTCAGCAGGCCACCAGCCCCCAGCACCCCCGAGTTCTCGATGTCGCTCGCATTGATGTTGAGTCCGTTCACGGCCGACAAGGCGCCGCTGTTGCTGAACGTGCCGGGCAGCGTGAAGGTCAGATTGTGGCCTGCACTGAAGCGATAGTTCGGCGAGGTGGTGAAGTTCCCCTGCAGGTTCAACGAAAGATCGTTGACCGCACTGTATGTGCCGCCGCCTGCCAGCGTATTGGCGGTGACCGACAGATTCCGGGATGCATTGATCTGGCCGCTCGTGGCGGTCAGCATACCCGTCGCAATCCCGACGTCGCCCGTCGTATTGGCAACATTGCCGATTTCCCCGCCGGTGTTGTCCAGATTGCCAGTGTTGATCTGCAGGTTCGCGCCGCTCAGCTGCCCGCCCTGCGTGTTGGAGACCGACGTCGCGTTCAGCGTCACGTTGCCGTTGCCGCTGATCGAGCCCATGCCGGACGCGCCGCCCGCATTGCTGTTGGTGATCTGGCTGCCGCCGTTGATGGTCGTCGCGCCATTCCCGAGGTTGGTGATGGCCCCGCCCGAGTTGTCGATCGAAGATGCGTTCACACTCAGCGTACTGCCACTCACTGCGCCGCCCGCGCCGATCACGCCTCCAGCATTGAGCAGCTGACCACCGCTGCTAGCGCTCAACCCTGTGCCCGACGACAGCCGTCCATTCGTGTTGTTCAGCGTCCCCTGAACGGTCGCGGTCATGACGCCCTGCGAAGCCAGCTTGCCCCCGGTATTGTCGAGACTGCCGACCGACACCGATGCCTGTCCATTAGTCACGATCTTGCCGCCGACGTTCGTCAGCGACCCGGTGCCATTGCCCGGATTGATCGTGAGCGTGCCGGTGCCGGCGTGCGTGATCGTGCCGCTGTTGTTGTTCACGGACGCGGAAGCAAGCGTCAGGTCCGTGCTATTGGTCTGGATCACACCGCCGTTCGAGTTGTCGAGCGTGCCGCTCACGCCGAGATCCATCGTGCTGGTCCCGAGCTGCGTGATCGATCCACCTTCGTTCGTCAGGTTCGTCACGGTGACACCAAGCTGGTTCGTGGTGATCCGGCCATTGCTGTTGTCGAGCTGCGAAATCGACATCGATACCGCGTTGCCGCTCACGACGCCGCTCGCGTTTTTGAATGATGCGGCGTTTGCCGTGATCGCCTGCGCGCTCAAGGTTCCGTTGCCGTTGTCGAGCATTCCGCTGACGGTGGTGTTGAGATTCTGTCCGGCCGTGATGCTGCCGCCGTTCGTCAGCGACGCGGCCTGCACCGTGTTATTGCCGGACGCAGCGATCGTGCCGCTGGTGTTCGTGATGCCCGCACCGCTTGTGACGCTCAGGTTCCCGTTGGATTCGAGTTGTCCCCTGGTGTTGTTCAGGGCGCCGGCGACAGTCGCGCTCAGCCCGGACTGCCCCCCGATGCTCCCGCCCGTGTCATCCAGGCTGCCCGCATTCAGCGCGACCTGTCCGTTGCTGATAATCGAGCCACCGACGTTGGTGACCGCGCCCGTGCCATTGGCTGCATCGATCGACAGCGTGCCGGTCCCGGCATGCGTAATGGTTCCGCCGTTGTTATCCAATGTCGCCGGGGCAAGCGTCAGATCAGTGCTTTTTGTCTGGATCACGCCGCCGTTGGAGTTGTCGAGCGCGCCGCTCACGCCGAGCCCCATTGCGCCAGTCCCGAGCTGCGTGATCGAGCCATGCCCGTTCGTCAGGTTCGTCGCGGCGAGATTGAGCTGGTTCGTCGTGATCTTCCCGCCGCTGTTGTCGAGCTGCGGGGCGGTGACCGACACGGTATTGGCGCTGATCGTGCCGTTCGCGTTCTTCAGCGATGCGGCACTCGCCGTGACCGTCTGTGCGCTCAGCGTCCCGCCGCTGTTGTCCAGCGTGCCGGTGACAGTGGTGTTGAGATTCTGACCCGCTGTCACGCTGCCGCTGTTCGTCAGCGAAGCGGACTGCACGGACCCGTTATTCGCTGCAGCGATCGTCCCATTGGCGTTCGTAATGGCCGCGCCGCTCGTGACGCTCAGGTCCGCGTTCGATTCAAGCTGTCCGTTCGTATTGTTCAATGCGCCAGCAACCGTCGCATTCAGTCCGGTCTGTGCGGAGATCGTGCCGCCCGTGTCGTCCATGCTGCCGGCCGACAGGTTCGCCAGACCGTTCGTCACGATCTTGCCACCGACGTTCGTCAACGCCCCCGTGCCTTGGCCCGCATTGACCGTCAGCGTGCCGGTGCCGGCATGGGTGATCGTGCCGCCATTGTTGTTCAAGGTCGACGGTGCAAGCGTCAGGTCCGTGCTGTTGGTCTGAATCACGCCGCCGCTCGAATTGTCGAGCGTGCCGCTGACATTCACGCCCATCGCCCCCGCGCCGAGCTGGGTGAGTGCGCCGTTCTGGTTCGTCAGGTTCGTGGCGCTTACGTTGAGCTGGTTCGCCGTGATCTTCCCGCCGCTGTTGTCGAACTGCGGCGCGTTGAGCGACACAGTACTGGCGCTGATCGTCCCATTCGCGTTCCTGAGCGACGCCGCATTCGCCTGGAGCGTCGCGCCGCTCATCGATCCGCCGCTGTCGTCGAGGGTTCCCGAAGTCGTCACGCCCAGGTTCTGCGCGGCCGTGACTGTGCCGCTGTTGGTGAGCGTTGCCGCGTTGATCGTCGCATTGCCGTTGCCGCCGATCACGCCGCCCGTCGTACCCTGCGCCGTGGTGCCCGCCGCGTTCGTGATCTGGCCGCTCGCCATCAACGTGAGGCCATCGCCGTTGCCCGACACGATTCGCCCGGCCGTGTTCTGCACGTTCGCGCCCGACACGTTCACCGCGCCGGCCGCTTCGAGCCGGCCCGCCGTATTGTCGATGTCGCCGCTCGACGCCACGTTGAGCGCCTGCGCCGACGTGATCGAACCGGAACCGTTGTGCAGGCTGCTGGCGGCAATCGTCGCTACGCCGTTCGTGCCGATACTGCCGTGACCGTTGTCGAGCGCACCGGTCTGGACCTTCAGCGCGCCCGCCCCCGCCTGGCTGATCGTCCCGCTCGCATTGGTCAGGCTGCCCGAGTGGATCGTGGTGTTTTGCGCGTTCGTCGTGACCGTGCCGCCGGTATTGTCGAAGGCGCCCGAGGCGGTCAGCATCGTGTCGCCCGCGCCGGTTTGCGACAGCGTACCGCCGCGATTCGAAATGCCGCCGGCCGTCACGCTCAGTTGCGCGGCGCCCATCTTCCCCTGATCGTTCGTGACGGTCCCTGCGGCATTGGCCGTCAGGCTGCCGCCCGCTTGCAGCGACGCGCCGGTATGGACGATGTTGCCGGTGCCGCCGCCGGCGGCGGTCGCCGTCAGGGACGCATTGCCCTTCGCCAGAGTTTGCCCGCCGGCCATGTTCAAACTGCTACCCGACAGCGCGAGATTGCCGCCCGCCATCTGCTGCCCCGTGGCGGTGACGCCATCCGTGCCCGTCACCGCGAGGCTGCCGGCTCCCGTGACGTTGCCGTTCGCATCGATTCCCGCACCGAGTGAGCCGGTCGAATTGACGCTCGCGCCCGTGACGACCGTGTTGCCGAGCGCAGCGATCGTGCCGCTGTTGGTCACCTGCCCCTAGCTGTTCAGTGTCGTATTTTGCGTCGCGTAGACCGAGCCGCTGTTCGTCACGTCGCTCGCCCCCGAGATCGCGACGTTACCGTTCGCGCTCATCGCGCCGGACAGGGTTACCTTGCCCTGGCTGCTGACCTGCACGTCGCCGGATTGCGCCGCGATCGTGCCGGCGCTGTTGACGCCAACGCCGGTCTCCGTGCCCACCAGCCGGATCTTCCCCGCGTACATGCCGCCGAGCTGCGCGACGTCGATCGCGACACCTGGGCTGTTGCCGTCCGCGCCGAGCGATTGCGCGTTAAGGTCGCTATAACGCACATCGTTATTGCCCGCCACGACATTGAGCGACTGACCCGTCCACACCTTGCCGTTGATGGCCAAGCTACGCGCGATCAGGTCGACCTGGTCGACGTTGCTGCCGTTGAGCCCCGCCGTGCCAATCTGGATCTGGCCGCCCGTCACATGAAACGCATCCAGACTGCCCGTGCCACCGAAGACCGGCGTGCCTGTGGTTAGAATGCCGCGGCTCGTGTTGATAAACCCGCAACCGTTACAGTAGATGCCGGCCGGGTTGGCGATGACCACCTCGGCCTTCTGGCCCGCCACCTCGGTATAGCCCAGCAACTGGCTCGCATTGCCACCCACGACCTGGTTCACGATGACGCGCGCGCTGCCGGCGCCAAGATTGGCGTTACCCGTCACGTACCCGCCAAGCTGGGTCTGCACGTTACTTGCCGAATTGTTCAGGATCAAACCTGACGATCCGACGTTGTACTGCGTGTAGGGGTTGTTTGAAACGCCGGCCGCATTCGGCGTGGCGATCTGAACGATGGGCAACCCGTTGGCCGTCACGCCGACGGCCGGCCTGCTGCCGGATGTGGGCGCTGCGACTACCTGAGCGTCGGCCCACTGCGGCTGCATGCCGAGCGCGCACAATGCCGCGAACGCGACGTGCCGCATTGACAGCATGTCGACGAAGCCCACACGTGCAGGTATCAAAGGCGCACGACGATGTGTACTACAAGGCGTGCCGGCCGAGCGCCCCTTTCCAGAACTCGTTGCGGTTTCCTGCACGGCCGTCCAGAGGCCGCGACACGCATTGAAAATGACGCGATGGATATTCTTGTTCATAGCAGGAAACTCACGCTGAAGCCCGCCACCGGCCAGCGGTTCGGGAAACGGTCCGGCTGGTACAACGGACCGCCGATGAAAACGTCGTAGCTAACGTGTTCGAATGCACTGCCGCGCAGGCCGACCACGGCCCCCGCCAGACGGCGGCCAAGCAGGTTGTTCGCTGCGGGACCGAAGACCTCGCCGCCGTCGATGCCGAGATAGAGCGCCTGGCCGAAACGGGGAAAGGGGATCTCCAGATCGTTGCGAATGAAGAAGCCTTTCTCCGCGGCCAGCATCGTGTTGCCATCGAAACCACGCACGGTGTAGCAACTGCCGATCGACAGATATTCGGTGGGATACAGCACGTTGGGCGTGTTCTGCGCACGCACCGTCGTCGTATAGCGCAGCGGAAAACCCGCGATGGCGAACGGCACGCTCAACGTCGCGTCGAGCGTTTCCATGTGGTAGTAGTACGTGGGCGCACCCGCAGCCACGCCCGGCAGATCGGCCTGCGCGCCGAACCACGGCACGCCCCACCGATAGGCGAGCGTGCTGTCGAGTTGCGCGGCGCCGAGGTAATGCTTGTGTTCCCAGCCGACTTCCGCGTAGCTGGTATCGCGGTGCTGAACGTCGATTTCCGTACCGTCGATAAACGCTTCGCTGAAGCGCTTGCCGACGCGGAACTCGATCATGTTCTTCTGCACCTGATTGCGATAGAACTGGTACTCCGTCTTCACGTCGAAGGTGCTGGACTTGCCGCTCGATACCAGCGTCGAAAACGCGCCCGCGATCTGCTGGTGGTAGTCGTACTGGCTGGCCGTGGCGGTGAATGTCCAGTTACCCCAGGGGATCGCGTAATACGCGCTGCTGCCGTGCGTGCCGTATTGGCTCGTATGGCCGTTGATGTCGTGGTTGTAGCCGATGTTGAGGAGGTCGGACAGGCCGAGCGGATTGTCGAGCGTCAGGTTCACGCTGCCTTGCAGCTGGCCGGTCGACTTGAGCCCGCTGTCGTCGGCGCTCACAGCCAGCGACCACGGCTTTGTGCGCTTGACTGCGATCACGACGTCGCTTTCGCCAGTCGACGGTCCCGGCACGATCTGCATGTCGACGTCCTGATTCGGCACGCGCTTCATCTGCTCGAGACCTTGCTCGAGATTGCGCAGATTCAGCAGATCGCCCGCTCTCGTCGGAAACGCGTTGCGCCACGTGCCGTACGTCGACGGATCAGCGAAGCGGATCGCACTGATGACGCCCGGGATCAGTTGGAGCTTCAGCTTGCCAGTCGACAGATCCTGCTGCTCGATGACCACACGTGTCGTCGAGTATCCCCTCTCGATGATGCGCGCCATGACACGATGCACGATCAGGTTGAGCCCTTCCCTGCCGACACACTGTCCTCGATAGCGCTGCAGATAGTCGTTGGCGAACATCAGTTCGCCCGGGAACAGAGGATTGGGCAGCAACGCGCGTGCGCCGGCCGACTCCACGGAATCGCTCAGGCCGGGCGGCACTTCAAGCGTCAATTCGTCAACCTTGAAGCACGGCGTTTCGACGGGAACCTTGCCGTCGTCTTCTGTCGGACGCTCGGTGGGTTGAAGCGCAACGTTCGGCGCGTTGATCGCACGTTCGCGCTCGGTCGCCTGCTCTTGTGCCCGGCGACGCTGCTCCTGTTCGCCCAGCGGATCGGCAGCCTGCGCGTGCGTGACGTCTACGTGCGAGCCTGCCGACAGTGCGGCACATAACGACACGAGCCGAACTAACGTTCGCCCTCGCGTGTAACCTCTGCCCACGAGTTCGCGTGTCACTTTCCGCGATCGCCCGACCCCGCCGGATTTGTTCTTCTTCATTGCGTCGATGTTGTTATGGCGCCGGAATCGACGCTGGTGTTCTGGACGTCAAACTGTGAGCAGGTCCTGGCCCACACGTCCGCACTGGACGCCCGGCAATCTTCGCCTGCGGCTGGCGCCTACATTGAAACTGCTATAGGCGTTATTTGAAACGCCAGCGAAAACCGGCGCGATATTGACCGCTTGATGGCCATTTGCAGCAGTTGAAACCAAGGTGACTGTTCCGCCGTCGACAGATATGCCAACCGCATATGGAGTGCATGGCACGGTGGCGAGCGCGGCGACAATAAGCCTGGAATGAAATTGATGCAGACGCCCGCTCCCATGGCGTGCGCTGCTTCCCCGTGCGCTACTGGACATTTTTTTGTGTCCCGCAACTGTTCGTTGCGGGTTCTGTTGATGTATTCAATCAGTACCATCGACCTTCGCGGTCGCATCATTTGTATGACGAATAACGACCTTTCCAGAAATTCCTTTAGGAATATTTGGAAAGATTTTTATTACATTTAGCCTTCAGGAATGGGAAGCCGACAGAGACACGTATCGGCCAGGCATATTGCCGGACTGAGGTCGGCTAGAGCTGCTGCCTCTGAATGCGCAGCATTGTGAATCGGTAGCCCGAACGAGGTGCCGCATGCGTTCCATTGCCGCCCACGTGACGCACTCGCGTCAGCCGGTTTCCCGCTGCCGAAAAGGTTGCGAGGACTAATGTGTGTCACGTGTCCGTCATCGACTCATCGCCTTCGATGATCACGTTCGGTTTGAAGATTAGATCTCAACCCTCACCCGCGTGAGCCCGAGCCCTCACGTCGCTGAAGGCAACATCCACCAGCAACTTGCCGGAATCAAACACGGTAACGAGCGCCTCATCCCAGTCACCTTCGACGGTATGATCGTCCCATGCGACCGGCAGCGTCGTAGTCCGATACTCCCCTGTGTGACGATTTCGCAGCAGAGTAAGCCGCCCCTTCTTCGACCGCTTCCCGGCATCTGTAACAGGGTCCTTGCGCACGTCGTGCCACTCATCACCCAGCTTGATGGCCGAACACTTCATCGCGAACCGTTGCGTATCGCGATTGATCTGCTGCAACAGCGCGCCTCCCATGCCGAACACAATGTTATCCGTCGCGTACCCGGCATCATCCATCGCGGCGAGGATGGCTTCAATCGAATCCGGATTCACGCCGTCGCCCTGAATCACCCTCACATTGTTGAGCACACGGCGGCCCTTGCTGTTCACCTTCGAACCAAACGACGTCTCAAGCGCCCGCAGGGTCTGCAGCACAATCGTCTGCGGATCGCCAGAGTCGGGACGCACTACCAGCGTGCCGCCCGAATCGAGCACCGCCTGCTTCAGCTCCGTGCCCCACACTTCGAGCGCGGCGAACAGGTCGTATGAATCGGACACCACCGAAACAATCGCCCCCGGCTTGCCGAACTGCGCAATCATGTTGCGATACGCATCGGTCTCGCGCTCGCGGCCCCAAGCCGTGATCGTGCTGTGCTCGGCCGCCGGCACCGAAAACGCCGCCATCGTTTCGTTGTAGTAGTGGTTAGCCGCCACCACGCCGAGCACCGTATCCGAACCCATGAAACTGACGAGATGCGCCGAGCCGCCGATCGCTGCCGACTCCGCGCTCGACACGCCGCGCGCGCCGAAGTCGTGCAGCTTGAACGGCAGTTGCGTGAGGTCGTCACTGCTCTTCTCGAGATACCCGCGGATCGTCTTGCGCAAATGCCAGCTCTGCGTGGCAACCGTAATCGGATACCACACGCGCATCAGCATCGTCTCCAGATACGAGGCCAGCCAGAATACCTGCGGGTCGTCGCATTCGACCGTGAGCAGCACGTTGTGCGTCGGCACCACCGAACCTTCCGGCACCGCGCGGATCCGCACCGGCATGTAACCGCCATGGCGCTCGACGATATAACGCCAGCCGGCTTCGTTAAACGGTTCGCCGTGGCCCGTGAAAAATGCCTTGGCCTGATCGATCATCGCCGGGGTGACAGGCCTGCACAGATACTCCTTGATCAGCATCTGCAAGCCGAAGAACAGCGTGCGGTCATAGCGGCCGCCGCGCGACTCGATGTACGAGAACATCGCCGATGCGCCGGGCGGATATTGCAGGTAGTGCGACGCCTTGTACGAATCCGTGTTGAGGATCAGATTGGACAGGATCGAGGCAATATCGTTGAGACCGCTGATATCGTTTTGCATGGCTAGAACTCCTCTAGGCCGGTGAGTTGCCGCCAGGTCTATCCCGGCGGAAGGGGTCGATCAAAGCTTGCTCAGAAAGTGATGAGCGATATCGAAGTGATCCTCGAACATCACGTTGCGCATGGTGGCGAGGACGTTTAACGGAATCCACTGCGCCTTGTCGGCGTCGTCGCTCCCCTTCACGCGCGGCAATTCGCCGAGCGGAAAGTGAAACAGGAACGCATGTGTAATAGTACGTCCACGCAGCGAACGATGCGGATGATCGAACACCTGGCGATCCTTCAGCGAACCGCGCATGACGGGTTCGGGGAGTTTCAGCCCGGTTTCCTCGCGCAACTCGCGAATGCAGGCGGTTTCGAGCCGCTCGTCCTGATTGACGAAGCCTCCCGGCAGCGCCCACAAGCCACGCCCGGGTTCACTGCGGCGTCGCACCAGCAGAATGTGGCCGGAATGGACGACTAGAGCGTCGACCGTCACGAAGGTCACCGGATAGGGCGCGGCGGCCCAGGCCTTTTTATAACCGGCGATGAATTCAGCTTCGGATTTCAGTTGCGCGAATTCGGGCCGCTTGCGGAATTGTTCGAGCCACGCAAAGACTGGCGCGGGCACGGCCCATTGCACGAAACTGTTGCTGCGTTCGGCGAATAATTGCTCGCGGATTTCTGTGGCGGAGATGTCCTCCGGCGCTTTCACGTCAATCAGTTCCCACTGCGGGAACATGCGCAGGTAGTACGAAGATGCGTCTTTTTCGTGGCCTATCAGCGCGATTTTCTTGCTCGACGTCTCGCCGAGTTCTGCTGCTACCGCGTCCTGGGTCCAGCGCAGCCAGTCGCCGTCGTTGTACGTTGAATCTTGTACTGCAGTGACGGTGACACGCTCGCGGTCTTCCGCGCTCAGCATGGACGCCAGCATTTCGCGACGTTCTTCGAATGAGAACGGGTCTTTGATTGTGCGAGGTTTGTCTGTCGATCCTATCAGGATGCAGACTTTCTTCGCCAACGCCAACGCGCGGAGCAGAACGTCCAGGTGTCCGCGGTGCGGAGGTTGGAAGCGGCCAATGAAAATGACTGCGTCGTAACGCTTTTGTGGTGATGCGGTGCTCATGAGGCTCCCTCAAGAGATTCTGGCGGTCTTCGGTCTGTCCGTTAACCGTGCGGATATAGTAATTGGTCAGCTGTTTTTTCGTCAATCTCTATTCCAGGCGCAATCTCTGCCCTGCGCGGCCACGCCGTTCGTTCAAGCCAGAGATACGGATTCAGAACGTGGATTCGGAACGCGGATTTAAAACGCGAATTCAAAACACGCCGGGAATCACGCGATAACGCACCTTGCTTCTGTAGATCCGATAGTTGTCGTCGGCGGATAGAAGCTGTTCCTCGCGCACGATTCGCACGATCTGCAAGACGAACTGACAGCCGTACACCATCATGTTCTGTATGCCGAAGTTCACCAGCAGAAAACCAGTGTCCATGAGGAAATAGCCCACGTACATCGGATGACGAACGAAGCGATACGCGCCGCGCGAAACAACGCCGCGATTGGCAGGCAAAATGCCGAACGAGCGGCGCAGCGACATCTTCGCGAATAGCTGCCAGATAATCCCCAGCAACTGCAACGACGCACCGATCATCTCCGGCACGAGTTGAACTCCTGGCGCAAGCTGCACCGCCAGAAAATAAAAAGTGCCGCCGATCGAACAAATGAAAGTGAACGGGCGCCAGTCACGCTTTGTCGGCACACGCGCGAACAACGACAAACCCACGGTCAGAAAAGCGCCCACCACTACCAGCAGGAGCGTGATGCGAGTCGGCACCGCGCGCCATTGCACGACCGCCCCATACGCGAAGAAGCTCAGCATGAGCGCAGCGCCCACGCGCGTAAGGACTTCCACTGACGCTTCGCTCATGCCTCCAACCGAAGGCGAGCGTTCAGCAGCGTCGAGACGCGCCGCCGTGGGCGATGTGGGCGATGTGGGCGATGTGGACGATGCGGGCGCCGCTTCGACGGCTACGGCTTCCGAAGCACTGCCGTCGCCGTCGAGTTCCTGCAAAGGTGTCGTGTTTGTCATGGCGCGCTCGTTCTTATGTGCGAATGACTTGCGAAGCCCACGACATGAAGTACGGTTCAAAAGCCGGCGCCATCACGGCGACAATACTGGTCGAGTCTCTCCAACTTCTTTGTGCTGTTGTTTGTTCTGTTCATTGCATTCCGCCCTTTTGCTTTTTTATTCGAATCACCACAGCGCCATCGTATACAGGTTCTGCGTGATATCTGCAAATGCTGAATGCTGGTTCGTCGAACCTCGATGGTGGTCTCGAGACACCGGCGCTGCAACGTCACGGGCAGCGACTACCCATAGTCCCGGCACTATGGAGCGCGTCATACGCGTGCATTTTCGACAACGATGGGGTCGCGGCCACGGGGTGGCAGATATGGAAGGTCCGCTAGCCGCGCCATGCTGATCCGCACAGTTGAAGACGAGTCGATCAATGCCCCGTCTTCAACTGTGGCGGCGCATTCGGCCGCGTCGAGAACAGGCGGCCAGGCACCCCCTTGCGCGACTCGGCGATGGCCGGCCACAGCATGTCGGTCAGCAGGCCGATGCCTTGCGCCAGCGTGCTGTCCCCAGCCGACGTGACAAGCGGCACACCGTGTTCGAGCGCCTCGTTCACGTGCATTTCGTCGCGCGGCAGTTGATGCGCCACTTTCGCACCGAGGGTTTCTTCTAAGGTCGGCAGGTTGATCCGCGCGTTCTTGTCGTATTGATTCACCACCACCCGTATCTTGTTGGCCGGGTAGCCGAGTCCTTTGAAAATGTCGAGCATGCGCCGCCCTGCGTACAGGTAAGACGTGTCTTGCCGCACGACCATGCAGATTGAATCGCTGTGGTCGAGCGCCTGGACCGCGAGAGGATTGATGCTTTGTCCGATGTCGATCAGGACGGCGTCGTACTGCTCGCACCCCAGCGAGAGAATCCTCTTCAATTGTGCCGGCCGCATTTCAGCCGCCCTGAGCGGATCGCCGGCGCCCGCCAGCACGTCGAGATCCGCATGCACGTGCATCACGCACGTTTCGAGGAAGGCGGGACCCAGCCGGTCGATCTGCGCGCACAGGTCGGCGACCGTCACGGGCGGCGGCTTGTCCGCCACCAGCAGACTGATATCAGCGAATTGCTGGTTCAGGTCGAGCAGCAGCACACGTTTGCCGCGCAGCGCGGCGAGCGTGTACGCGAGATTCACCGCGATCAGCGTGGCGCCGCTGCCACCCTTGCACGACGCGAGCGATACGACGCGGCCAAGGCGGCGCGCGCCCGCGCTGTTCTTCGCGTCGACCGGGTCGAGCGCATCGGGAAATCCACTTGGGTCGAGCGGCAACGACATCACGTGCCGCACGCCGATGCGTGCCGCGGCCGTCAGCAGTGCGGCCGACGGCGCCGGCGTCACCAGCATGCAAGACAGATTCGGCGTGCAGGCCAGCGCCTCCTCGATGCCCACCAGGTCGTGCGCGCTCAGATCGATATCGTCGACGATCAGCACGTCGGTATGTCTGATCGCTGTGGCGTAGACGCGCAGTTGCCGCGCCGTGCCGTGCACGGTGCGCAACCGATACGCAATACCGCTGTCTTCGAGCTGCGCACAGATACGCGACGCGCGTTCCGCGCTGGACGAAATCAGGAGGATGTCGATCATCTGGACTCTCCGCTGGCTTGAACCCATTTCGCCGACCACGCCGCGAACACCCACGCCGGCTCGACAATGCACGCACGCTGAGCGAGCCGGAGACGGCGCGGGTCAGCATCGGCGCCGGCGGCCACGCTTACGCCGACGATCGGGCGAGAGCCGTTGCAGCCTCGCGCGATCACGGCGGCGCCGGCACCGGAGTCGGGCAGATAGCTGGGTATCAGGTGTACTCGTCCGGATCGGGCCGGCGAACGTCTGGGTCGCGATCGCAGCCCCGTCCGGCCGAAGCCGGTATCTCGTACATCGCGTCGCGCAACGCTTCGCGCTGAAGCTCTGCCTGAACCTTGCGCTGCATCGCTTCAGCGATCACGAGCGTCAGCAAGTCTGGCGGCGGCGCGGCGAATAGCGCACGCGGCGGCGCGAAACAACGCTGATAAGAGAGATCGGTACCGCGAAGGTCGGCGCCGCGATCCGTGATGCGGCGCTGCGGCCGCGACACGGCCAGTTTGCTGTTCTCTTTCATGACATCCCCCGAATGCTAGACCTTCCCAAGATCGGTTCCAGGCGGGCCTTGCCTGCACAAACACGCAGGCACGGCACCTGGCTATCCTCGCAACGTGCGCCTCTCTATGGAGGCTCTGGCCATCTCTCCCCGCCTCTTCGCGCCGGCTGGTCCTGACCGTGCGCTGCCCCTTCCCTGTTCCGTGCTCGTCGCGCTGGCGAACAACGCGAGCACGCTGCCTGTCGTTATTGCCGCTTCATACGGCTTGGTCCCCGTCGCGCTGCCCCATCGCTGAATCAACTTGCCCAATCGGAATCGAACGCCCATCCAGTTCGGAATCCTGCGCGTATGCCTATCCCATAGCGGCCCCGCAGCGCAATGGGCAGTGCCAGTTGCATCGCACATGGCCCAACCGGATCAGGCGGCCCCAGGTCCATCCAACCGGACGGAAAAAGTGGCGAGGTCATCGATTGACGTCATCCCGGTCACGAACGACCGATACCCCGTATCGATCGCCCGTGCCGTCTTGTTGGATGTCCGTTTCCCAGTGGCCCCGCCGCACCCTCGTAAAACGCCTTGGCTTCCCCGGCCGCGCTTACGAAGTCTGTGATTGCTGTCGGCTATTTTTACCTGCTGCGTCCCCGCGCTCCCTACTCCCGACTGCAATGTATTTCGCTTGCGATTCCCTTATCGCAATGGCTATGCCACCCACGTCCAAACCGTTGCCGGACGGGGATGGGCGATCTAACGGACCCTGCGGACGGTGCTTCGCGTCACGCGATGATTCGTGCATGACACGACGCGCTCATGCATCGGAAATAAACGGCTCGCGTTATCCGGCCGGATGCAAACCCTGGTACGCCGCTTCTGGCAACGCTTTGCCGAGCGCCCCCGGTAAAATGTTCCGACGCCGGCCAAGCGAAACAGTCCGCGAGGCGGGCCGCCCGATTTGTCGCATACGTGAGACACGGTGGTCTGAAGGCGTCATGTCCGTCACGCGAGTGGTCCACAGCCGCTTGCATTACTGTGCGCAACGCCGCGCGCCACGGCATTGAACGGCTATTTATGAAAGACAAAGCCGGATCGCACGTCACACCGAAATCATTTCTGAATCCAGATTTGTTTGTA
The DNA here is from genome assembly GCF_003353175.1 of Paraburkholderia lacunae. Classification (GTDB taxonomy): domain Bacteria; phylum Pseudomonadota; class Gammaproteobacteria; order Burkholderiales; family Burkholderiaceae; genus Paraburkholderia; species Paraburkholderia lacunae. The sequence goes on from NZ_QHKS01000004.1 coordinate 177,999, forward strand.
TGGCGTTCTAAAGCGCTTTCGCTTATGGTTAAGCAATGCGCCACTTAGAGCGCCGTCAATCAGGCCAGCGAGGTATAAACGGTGACTGTAATTCGGGGATGAATTCATTTGGCGGAAACGGCGTTACACGCCGTTTCCGCTTTCTGTCTCATGTGTAGCAACCAGCGGCTTACGCCGCAGCTCCATGCCCCTGCCATTGCCGCTACCGCTACCGCTACCGCGAATGCGTGACCGCCGGGCTGCCGTAACAGAGCTCGAACGCGGCTGCGAAAACCCTGCTCGAGTCCGTGCAACCGGACCGGCTGGCTCAGTTGACCGGGGTCCGGCACCGCTTGCCGGGACGTCGAATGCATTGAAGAGCAATCGAGAGAGCAGCATCGAACCGGGGGTTACATGACTACGACCTGCATACCTGGCGACACGGAACGCACCGTTCTGCATGTGTCGAACTCGCCTGATCAAAATCTCGCCAAATTTCTTGCGGCTTCGGGCTGGCAAGCGGTGCACGCCAAAAGCACCGCGATCGCCGAGCGCATGATCGAGCGCGGCAATATCAAGGTGGGGCTCGTCGAGTTACCCGGCAATTGCACGTCGCAGCATCTGTCGGCGCTGGCCTCGTGCATGCGGCGCGTCGAAACCAACTGGGTCGCACAAATCTCCCCGGGTCAAGCGGACGACGAACTGGTGAGCCGCTTCATTCTCGACTATTGCTTCGATTTCGTGACGCGGCCATGCCTGAACGACCGGCTCGTGTTCGCGCTCGGTCACGCGCACGGGCTGTCGAGCCTGCGGCATACCCAGGTGACACCGGAGCCGTCCCTCGGCAGGCATGGCATGGTCGGCCACTGCGAGGCGATGCAGCAGCTGTATCGCCGGATCGACAAATGCGGGGTGACCGAAGCGCCCGTGTTCATCGCCGGCGAATCGGGCACCGGCAAGGAACTGACCGCCCGCGCGATTCACGACCGCTCGCCGCGCGCCGCCCAGGCATTCGTCGCGATCAATTGCGCGGCCATTCCGCCAACCCTTCTGCAAGCCGAATTGTTCGGCCACGAGCGCGGCGCCTTTACCGGCGCACTGCAACGCAAGATCGGCCGGATCGAAAGCGCCAACGGGGGCACGCTCTTTCTCGACGAGATCGGCGATATGCCGCATGAATGCCAGGCGGTGCTGTTGCGCTTCCTGCAGGAAGGCACCATCGAGCGGCTGGGCGGCAGCGGCCCGATCAAGGTCGACGTGCGCATCATTTCCGCGACCCACGTCGATCTGGACAAGGCCGTCGAAGACGAGCGCTTCCGCTCCGACCTGTATCACCGCCTATGCGTGCTGCGGCTCGTCGAGCCGCCGTTGCGCGAGCGCGGCGGCGACATCAAGCTGCTCGCCAACTATGCGCTCAGCATGTACAAACAAGACGGCGCACGCAAGCTGCGCGGGCTGTCGAGCGACGCGATCGTCGCAATGGCGAACTATTCGTGGCCGGGCAACGTGCGCGAGCTGATCAACTGCGTGCGCCGCGCGGTCGTGATGAGCGAGGGGCGCTTCATCACGGCAAGCGATCTGGGCCTGCCGGAATCCGCGAATGGACCTGCCGTGACGCTGGCGGAAATCCGCAGCAAAGCCGAGCGAGACGCGATCGAACACGCGTTGCAGCGGCACGGCTACAAACTGTCGGAGGCCGCGGTCGAGCTCGGTATTTCGCGGGCGACGCTCTATCGCCTGATGCATGCCAACCGGCTCCATCAGGACCCCTCGGGCGGTCGCGCATCGAATGCGGGCAGCGGCGCGGATGCCGACGAGGAGGCGGAGCGGCAGGCGCAGTCGCTGGCCTAGTTCCGCGTAGGCGCGACCGGCGGGCGGGTGCTCGGAGTCGCGGCTCGCGGCTGGCTGCCTGCCTATCGGATAGGCCGTCGCGTTGCTATGCTGGAAGGCGTTCATCCGGATGGGAGTGGACTTGGCCGATCAGCAGCTTCCGGCGGTTGCGCGCCGCCCGTCGTCCGTGCTCCCCGCGCAGGCGAGCCCTTGCGACACGCTCGTCATCCGCGCTCAGCCCGTAAGCTTCGACCGCCCGTGCCGCCGCAAACGGCTGGCGTTGGCCGCGACCATCCTCGGCTCGAGCATGGCGTTCATCGATGGCTCGGTGGTCAACGTCGCGCTGCCTTCGATCCAGAGTGAACTGGGCGCGAGCGTCGCGGCGATCCAGTGGGTCGTCAACGCGTATCTGCTGTTTCTCGGCGCGCTCGTGCTGGTGGGCGGCTCGCTCGGCGACAAGCTCGGCCGGCGCACGGTGTTCGTCGCGGGCATCGGTTTGTTCACGGCGGCGTCGATTGGCTGCGGCTCCGCGCCCAGCGCGGCCGCGCTCATCGCGGCGCGCGCGGTGCAAGGCATCGGCGCGGCGTTGCTGGTGCCGGGCAGCCTTGCGATCATCGGCGCGGTGTTCGACGAGAAGGAGCGCGGCCGGGCGATCGGCACCTGGGCTGGCGTCGGCGCGATTACGTCGGCGGTCGGGCCGGTGGCGGGCGGCTGGCTCGTCGATGCGTTTTCGTGGCGGGCGATTTTCTTTCTGAACGTGCCGATTGCGTGCGCGACGATCGCACTGGCGATCCTGGCCGTACCGGATAGCCACCGGACGGGCACTTCCGGCACTTCCGACACGCCCAATGCTCCCGGTCAACTCGACTGGCTCGGCGCCGCCACTGCCGCAACCGGGCTCGCCGCGCTGACTTACGGCCTGACGATTGCATCGACGCGCGGCTTTGGCGACCGCTGGGTGCTTGCCGCAATCGTCGCGGGTCTGGGCGTGCTTGCCGGCTTCATCGCGATCGAGGCGAAGAGCCGCTCGCCGATGATGCCGCTCGACGTGTTCCGTTCGCGCGATTTCGCCGGCGCGAATCTGGTGACGCTGCTGCTGTACTTCGGCTTGGGCGGCGCCTTGTTCTTTTTGCCGTTCACGCTGATTCGCGCCTACGGCTATAGCGCAACCGAAGCGGGCGCGGCCTTGTTGCCGGTGCCGGTCACGATCGGCTTGCTGTCGCGTTTCACGGGCGGCCTGACGAACCGTTACGGCGCACGGGCGTTGCTGACCGCCGGGCCGTTGATCGCGGGGCTTGGCTTCGGGATGCTGGCGCTCCCGTGGGTGCGCGGCGCTTATTGGGGCGTTTTTTTTCCCGCGCTGACGGTGCTGGGTCTTGGGATGACGATCACGGTCGCGCCGCTGACGACCACGGTGATGACCGCGGTGAGCGCCGAGCGCACGGGCGTCGCGTCGGGGATCAACAACGCCGTTGCGCGAGTGGCCAGTTTGCTGGCGATTGCCGTGCTGGGGATCGTGTTTGTGTGGTCGCATGACGCGGCGCTGGGCGTGCACTCCGGTGAATCGATGACGACGATAGCGGGCGCTTTGCCCGCTGGCGGCGCGGCGGTCCGGGCGGAAGCCGATGCGCTTGGGACGGCGTTGCGAGCGGTGGCGATGGTGTCGGCTGTTTGCGCGCTGGCCGGGGCCGGCGTGGCGGTTTCTACGATTCGCTCAAGGTAGGCTTGCCGCTGTTCGCGACAGTTCAGGTTGGCGTGAAACGTTCCGGCTCCGCCGGGCGGGATACTGGTTCCTGTCTCATCGGACAATTTTTCAGTTTCCCGGGAGTTTGGCTCATGGCTATTACCTGCTTTATTCGCTACCAGATCGATCCTTTTCAACGAGACGCATTCAACGAGTATGCGGAAAACTGGGGGAAAATTATTCCGCGCTGTGGTGGTTTTCTGGTTGGGTATTTTCTGCCCCACGAAGGGACTAATGACGTTGCCTGGGGATTGATCCGGTTTGACAGCCTCGCCGGATATGAGGTTTATCGGGCCCGGCTTCGCGCTGATGATGAAGCGATTGCCAATTTCCGGTTCGCTCAGGAGCGGAAGTTTATTTTGCGGGAGGAACGGACGTTTACCGAGGTTGTCGAGGGGGCCTTTGGTTTGAATGCCATTCGGTAGTTTTTTCCTTATAAACCCGATAGCGCGACCCGATAACGCCACCCGATAGCGCCACCCGATAACGCCACGACAAGGAACTTGTCCCCCACCCTCATGTCGCTCATACATCGCCGAGCGGCCTTGCCCGCTCTCCAAGGCGAGCCGCAAAAAGCCAAACCTCGCCCCTGCGCGGCGCCCAAGTCCTTCAACAGCCCAACCTATGCGCAAACTACTCCTCATCTGGCTCCTGGCCGTCTTCGCCTCACCGGCCCTCCCCGCGCCGGCCCAGGCAGCGCCGGCCACCTTGGCGCCGGCCTCGGCCGCGTCGATCACCCTGACGCCAGAGCAGGCCCGCCAGGCCCTCGACGTCCTCAACGACCCCAAACGCCGCGCGCAAGTTACAGATACGCTCCAGGCAATCGCCGCCGCCGGCGCACTCAACGCGCCACCCGCTTCGGCCGCTTCGTCCGCTTCTGCAGCGGCGGCGGCCTCGACCGCATCGGCCCCGGCGTCGGCTAGCGGCGCCGCGAGTCTCGTCCCGACCGCATTTCAATCGAATGGCCTCGCCTCGCAACTGGCCCGCCAGGGCGCGCATTGGGCCGTGCGCCTCGGCATGTCGTTGCGCCGTTCGGTCGCCGCGCTCCTCGACGTGTCGTCGGTCCGCGCGTGGTGGAATTGGCAATCGACCAGCCCGCAAGCGCGCGGCGTGCTGGCCCATGCCGCATGGTGGCTGCTCGCCGCGCTGCTGCCCGCGCTCGCGCTGGAATGGCTGGCGCGCCGGCTGCTGCGCCGCGCGTATCAGGCCCTCGCCGCACGCCGGGAACGTGACGATGAAGACGATGCGCCGCGAACCGGTCCGCCTGCCGAGCGCACGCCGCAGCCCGCTGATTCGCCCAACGCAGCGCCGCCGGTAGCCGGTTCGCCCGAGGCAGCGGCTGCAACGCTCACCACAGTCGCAACGGCCCCCGTTGCCGGCAAGGACGCCGACGCCAAAGGCATGTGGTACGCCGCGCATCACTGGCGCCTGTTGCAACGCCTGCCGCGCGCCATCCTGACCGTGGCGCTGCGGCTGCTGCCGCTTGCGGTGTTCGTCGGCGCGGCCAGCGCGCTGATGTCGATGTTCGCCGACGGCGGCACGCCGCCGGACCGCGCGCTCGACTCGCTGATCGACATCTACGTGCTGTGCCGGGTGATCGTGATCGTCAGCGGCTTCTTTCTGCAGCCGGCCGCGCCGCGTCTGCGCATGCTGCGCATGAATGACGCGTGGACCGCCTTTTTGCAGCGCTGGATGGTGCGCATCGTCAGCGTGGTGGGTGCGGGCTCGGCGCTCGCTGAGGTCGCGCAGTCGCTCGGCTTGAACGATGCGGCGCACCTCGCGCTGATGAAAGTGGTCGCGCTCGCGGGTCACGTGATGATCTCGATCCTGATCCTGCAATGCGCGAAGCCGGTCGGCGAACTGATCCGCACGCGCTTCGCCGCCCGCGAGTCGCTGCAAATGTTCGGCAATGCGCTCGCCGATACATGGGCATGGATCGCGCTGTTCATCGTGATGGGGACGTGGTTCATCTGGGCGCTCGACGTGCAGAACGGCTATCGCACGCTGCTGCATCTCGGCGGCATGTCGCTCGCGCTTCTGATAGCCGCGCGGGTCGTGTCGATCGTGATCTTCGGCGCGCTCGCCCGGCTCTTCAACGTGCAGGACGACGATGCCAACAACTCGCTGCTCCAGCAGCACGCGTATCGCTATTACCCGCTGTTGCGCCGCGTCGTCTCGTGGATCATCGGCGTCCTCACCGCGCTCGCGCTGCTGCACGTCTGGGGCGTCGATCTGAGCGAGCTGTTCCGCGCCGGGACGATCGGCCATCGGTTGGCCTCGGCGGTGGCGACGATCGGCGTCGCCGCCGTGATTGCGCTGCTGGTGTGGGAAGGCGTCAACGTCTCGGTCGAACGGCGCCTCGATCGCTGGACCAGCAGCGGCGATCTGATTCGCGCCGCGCGTCTGCGCACGCTGCTGCCGATGCTGCGCACCGCGCTCTTCTGCGTGATTGCCCTCGTGGTGGTGCTCACGGGCCTGAGCGAACTCGGCGTGAATATCGGACCGTTGCTGGCGGGCGCCAGTATTTTCGGTGTCGCGCTCGGCTTCGGCTCGCAAAAACTGGTGCAGGATTTCATCACCGGCATTTTCCTGTTGATGGAAAACGCGCTGCAGGTCGGCGACTGGGTGACGCTCGCGGGCGTGTCCGGCACCGTCGAATATCTGTCGATCCGCACAGTGAGGCTGCGCGGCAGCGACGGTTCGTTGTTCACCGTGCCGTTCAGTTCGGTAGCGACGGTCAACAACACCAATCGCGGACTTGGCAACGCGGCGGTGAAGGTCAATATCGTGTTCGGCCAGGACGTCGACCTGGCGATCGCCACACTCAAGGAGATCGGCGCGGCACTGCGCGAAGACGAGCAGTTCAGGGACGGCATCCTGGCCGACTTCAGCTTCTGGGGTGTCGACGCGCTGGACGGCTCCGCGGTGACGCTGGCCGGCCAGATCCAGTGCCGCGACAGCGCGCGCTGGAGTGTGCAGCGCGAGTTCAACCGCCGCATCCTCGACCAGTTCAGCACGCGCGGCATCGAGATCGCCAACCCGCAACGGCACCTGCTGACGTGGGACCCGGAGAACGCGCCGGCGAACCTGGAGAACGCGCCGGAGAACGCGCCGGCGAACGAGCATCGATAAGTGCTATTGCACCTGCCACCAGCGCGGCAACAAACGCCGCACTTCCGGCCGCCGGTAGCGGTCGTCGATCAGATGGACCACGCCCTGGTCCTGCTCGGTTCGAATCACCCGCCCGGCCGCCTGCACGACTTTCTGCAAGCCCGGATACAGATACATGTAGTCGTAGCCGTTGCCGAACTTCGCGTCCATCGTACGGCGCATCTGCTCGTTGACGTCGTTGATCTGCGGCAGGCCGAGCGTCGCAATGAATGCGCCGATCAACTGCTGGCCGGCCAGATCGACGCCTTCCGAGAAAGCGCCGCCGAGCACCGCAAAGCCGACGCCTCGATTCATGGTTCGAAAGCGCGCAAGGAACGCGTCGCGTGCCGCTTCATCCATGCCGGGTTCCTGCGCCCACACCGGCAAGTCCGGATGCCGTTCGCGCATCAGCGCGACCACTCGCTGCAAATAGTCGAAGCTGCTCAGAAAGCCCAGATAGTTGCCCGGCAGCGCCGCATATTGCCGCGCGATCAGATCGACGATCGGCAAGAGCGAACGCTCGCGGTCACGCCAGCGCGTCGACACGTTGCCGGCCACGCGCACCTGCAACTGCTCGGCGCGAAACGGCCCTTCCACGTCGAGCCAGTTCGTCTGCCCGGGCAGCCCCAACGTGTCGCGATAGAAATGATGCGGGTTGAGCGTGCCGGAGAACATCACCGTGGTGCGCGCGGCGGCGTAACGCGGCGCGAGAAACGGCGCCGGAATCACGTTGCGCACGCACAGCGTGCAACTGGTTTTGTCGCGCGGCGCGTAGCTATCGCTCGTACGCGTGATGTCGAAGATCGAATGCTCGCCGAACTGCTCGGCCAACGCGACAAAATGCATGGCGTCGAAGAAAAAGCGCAGCGATGCTTCATCGATTGAGAGCGGCGCTTCGGCGAGCAGATCGGTGACCGCGCCGATCAGATTCTGCGCGGCCGAAAGCAATTTGCCGGGCACGTCGGCGTAGACCTGATACCTGTCCGTCTGTGCGCGTTTGAGCGCGTTCCACTCGCGCTGCAACCGTTCAAGCGGCTTGCGCAATGCCGCCGGCGCGCTCTTGCGCGCGACGCGAAACGCTGTCTGATCTAGCGATGCCGTGTACATCCGGCGCGCACGGTCGAGCAGATTGTGCGCCTCGTCGACCAGCACGCCGACGCGCCACTGATTGATCTGCGTCAGCGCGTACAGCATCGCGCTGCTGTCGTAGTAGTAGTTGTAGTCGCCGACCACCACGTCGGACCAGCGCGCCAGTTCCTGAGCGAGGTAGTAAGGGCAGACGTCGTGCTTGAGCGCCGCTTCGCGCAGCGCCGCGCGATCGAGCCGCAGCCCTGCCAACGCCGTGCTGCGGGCCGCGTCGAGCCGGTCGTAGAAGCCGCGTGCAAGCGGACAGGATTCGCCGTTGCAGGCTTTGTCGGGATGCTCGCAAGCTTTGTCGCGCGCCACGAGTTCCAGCGTGCGCAATGGCAATGACGCTGGCGCCGTGCTTTGGTGCAGCGTTTCGATCGCGTCGAGCGCGAGCGCGCGGCCCGGTGTCTTGGCGGTCAGGAAAAACACGCGATCGATCTGGTCCGACGCGCACGCCTTCAGCAGCGGAAAAATCGTCGCAAGCGTCTTGCCGATGCCGGTCGGCGCCTGCGCCATCAACGCCTTGCCGTCGCGTGCCGCGCGATAGACCGACACCGCCAGCTCGCGCTGCCCGCTGCGAAATTGTCCATGCGGAAACTTCAATGCGCCCAGCGCGGCATTGCGCGCGTCGCGATGCGCCTCCTCCTGCACGGCCCAATCGAGAAAACGTTCACATTGCTCGACGAAGAAAATCTCCAAATCGCGTGCGGTGTACGTTTCCGTCAGCAGCGTTTCCTTCTGACTGCCGATATCGAAGTACACGAGTGCAACGGTCAACCCGGCCAGCCCGCGCGCCCGGCACAGCAGATGGCCGTACACCAGCGCCTGCGCCCAATGCAACGCGCGGTGGTTGGCGGGCATCCGGTCGAGATCGCCGCGATGGGTCTTCACTTCTTCCAGCCGGTTCGCCGCGGCGTCGTAGCCGTCGGCGCGGCCGCGCACGGTCAACCCGCGATGCGTGCCGGTCAGCGTGATCTCGGTTTCATAGCCGCTCGGACGCCGCCCCGCGACCGTCACATGGCCCGCCATGCCTTCCAGCGAAGTCGGCGCGGGCGTGAAGCGCAGATCCAGGTCGCCGCGCCTTGCGGTGAATTCACACATCGCCCGCACGGCGACCACGTAGGTCATGCGGCCGCCTCTTCCGCACCTTCGGGACCGGTGGCGGCTTCATCCACCCAACGCACGTCGAGCACGCGCACCGGCATGCCATGCTGCGCGCAGTACGCAAGCCAGCGGATCTGGTTGTCCTGCAGGCGGTCGCCAGGACCCTTTACCTCGATCAGCTCGTAGCGGTGCTCGGCCGGCCAGAAACGGATCAGGTCCGGCAGACCGGAACGGTTGCCACGGATGTCGCGCAAAAGACGTTCGAACCAGAGTTTCAGATGCGCGGCAGGCAGGCAATCGAGCGCCAGCGCAATCAGCTCGGGTGTCAGCAAGCCCCAGAACACGAACGGCGATTGCACGCCGGCCTTGACCTCGAGGTGCCGCAGAATCGTCTCGCGATAGGCCGTGCTGTCGAGTTGCGCGAGGCAAGCGGTGAACTGTTCGGCGCGGCGCGCATGAAAATCAGGCGCGTGCAGATCGGCCGGGCCGCGCTGGAACGGATGAAAAAACGCCCCGGGCAGCGCCGCGAACACCGGCTCCCAGCACAGCAAACCGAACAGCGAATTGATCAGCGCGTTTTCCACGTAATGAACCGGCGCATCCTCACGACTCAGATAATCGCGGGCCGCGTATTCGACCGGCTGCGCCACTTGGGGTCTCGGCAGCACCAGCGTGCTGCGCTCGACCGGCCGAGCGGCCGGCGTGCGCGCCACGGGTTCGCCACGCCGGCGCTGCAGGCGCGGCAGCATGCGCGCGATGCGCTGCGCTTCCTCTTCGCTTTCCGGCTCAGCGACGGCTTGCGAGGCGAGCGCGAAGGCATCGTCGAAACGTTCGCATTGCTCGAACACGCGCACGCGCCGATGCCGCGCACCCGGCCACGCGCAATCCGCGTAGACGGCGAGCGCGGCGGGCCAGTCGCGGCGGCGCTCGCAATGCTGGCCGATGCGGAACAGCAGCTTCGCGCGGCGCGTTTCGAGCCACGGATTCGCCGTATCGATCGCGGCGACTGCGGCGACGAGCTCGCCGATGGATTCGCCATCGGGCAGCCGTTCGAGCGCGTCGCGGCATGCCTGCAAAGCGAGGTAGACGTCGACGTCGGCACGCTGCTGGAAAGCTCGCGACGAAGGTCCGAACGCGACCGTCTCATACTGGAACACGCCGAGATCGGCGAGCACGAACTCCGACCAGTCCTGCTGCAAATTGCCGAAGAACATCAGGCGCAGACGCTCGCACAGTGGCGCGACGGCGACGTGCAGCACGGAGTCGGTGCTGGCGGCGTGCCATTCGGCGAGCGGACGCGCTGCGTCGCCTTCCGCTTCATAAAAAGGGCGTAGCGTTTCGAGCAGGTCCTGTTTGCGCAAGCTTCGGGCGCTGGGGATCGATGCAATGGCGTCGGCGAAAATGAGCAGCAGTTCGGGGCGGGTAGTGAGCGCGAACAGGTCGTCGAGCGTCAGCGGCGGTTCGGCGTCCACCCAACCGAGTTCGACTAGCGGCGCGCACGCTTGAACCGGGCAACCGATCTCGTCGTATGAAAGACGGCTCGTGCGAAACAGCGTGCCCTTGCGCATCAGCATGCGAACCAGCAGCGCTCGCGAGGCCTGCGGCAAAGCGGCGAAAGCGCGCAGGAAACCGTGCTCGTTCTCGTCCAGCAGATCGTCGTAGCGCGCCGCGAGCCACGCCAGCGCGCGCTCGAAATTCAGCAGATAGTAGGGAGCATTTGAAGAGGCTTCAGTCGCCACGGCACTTCCACGAAACCTGTATGTTTATAGCGAGTTGATGCGCATCGTTTCGGCCTACCCCACCCGCAACGCCTCGACAAACCCGGCAATCCGCTCACAAGCGTCAATCAATCGAGCTTCATCGACCACGAACCCCAACCTGACAAACCCGTCGGCGGTTTCGCCGAAAGCGCTGGCATCCAGCAACGAAACCCCTTGCGCACGAAACAGCCGCCAGGTGAAATCATAAGTATCCAGGCCCGTCCCGCTGACATCGACCATCATGAACATGCCGGCTTCCGGCAACAAACACCGCAACCCCGGCACACGATGCAAACGCTCGAACACCACGTCGCGCCGCCGCCGGTAAATCTCACGCATTTCGGCGACAATCGGCGCCTTGTTCTGCAACGCCGTCAGCGCGGCCTGCTGAATAAAGCCCGGCAACCCATACAGCATGGCCAGCGCGAGCCGCCCCATATGCTCGATCAAGGTAGCGGGCCCGACCGCCCAGCCGACACGCCAACCCGCCATGGCATGCGATTTCGACAGACTGCCGAGCGTCACGGTGCGCTCCGGCATGCCAGGCAGCGCCGCGATACTGACATGCTCGCGCTCGAACGTAAGATCAGCATAGACCTCATCGGACAACACCCACAGATCATGCTTGCAGGCCAGTTGCGCAATACGCTCGAGATCGGCGCGCGGCATCACCACGCCGGTCGGATTGCACGGCGTTGCGAAGAAAATCGCTTTGGTGCGCGGCGTGACAGCCGCTTCGAGCGCATCGCAATCGAGGTGAAAGGCTCGCACCGGATCGACCGGCACCGGCACGAGCGTGGCGCCCGCGGCGCGCACGCAAGCCTCGTAGGTGAGATACATCGGCTCGGGGACGATCACTTCGTCGCCCGCTTCGCACAGGCACAGCGACGCGGCGAACACGCCGTTCTGCGCGCCCGCGGTGAGGATCACGTTGGCGGCGCTCACGTCGCAACCGGTGGTGCGCGCATGTTCTTCGGCAATCGCCGCGCGCAGCGGCTCGCGCCCGGACACCGCGCTGTAATGCGTATCGCCGCCACGCAGCGCCTCGACCGCGCGCTCGACGATCGGCTCGGGTGTTCCAAAGTCGGGATCGCCGACGCTCAGCACGATCACGTCTTCGCCATCGGCGAGCGCCTGTTGTGCGACACGATGGATTTCCCATGCCGACGTGCGCTTACCTTGTAAGCGCTCGACCAGATTCGAGTACTTCATTGAGCCATCCCGTTTCGACTTGACCCGCCAATGTACTGGGGCGCACCTAAAACGTCCAGACAGCGGAAGGGCCGCGCAAGGGATCAGCCTCGCGTGGCGCGGTAGCTAGGTACGCTGGTCGTTCTCCTGCGGTTGACGCCGGTAGCGCCCCGGCGTCACGCCGACGCTCTGCTGAAACGCCTTGCCGAAGGCGGCTTCCGACTGATATCCGACCGCCTCGCCGATCTCCGCCGCGCTGCGCTGCGTGCGCCGCAGCAGATCGCACGCGATCGTCATGCGAATCTGCGTCAGGAAGTCCATCACCGTGATGCCGGCACGCTCGCTGAAGCGACGCGCGTAAGTCGCGCGGGACATAGCCGCGAGCTCGCCCAGATCGGCGATGGTCCAGGCCCGCTCGGGCGCCGCCAGCATGCCTTGCACCGATGCGCCGAGGCGCGCGTCGGCCAGCAGCGCCAGCACACCGGAGCCCGCTGCGTTGCGCTCGCCGTGCACGCGCAACGCCATGGCGAACAGCGCATGGCTCAGCGCGGTGACGATCGCGAGCGCGCCCGGCTGACGCTGCTCGGCCTCGGCGCGCATCAGCGCAATCACCGTTTGCAATGCGCCCAATGTTTGCACGCCGCCCAGCGACACATGAAACGGATCGGGCAACGCATTCAGCAGTAACGCGGACGAACCCGGCGCGTACACAAAACGGCCGCACAGCAGATCGAGATCGGCGCCGCCGCGTCCCTGGAGATCGCTGCTGTCATCGTTATTGCGGCGCAGCGGCAACATGCCGTCGTCGCTCAGTGTCAACGGTGCGATAGCGGGCGCCTGTTGCACGTCGCGCACCCGATGTGCCGCGCCGCGCGGAAACAGCATGAAATCGCCCGCACCTAGCGCAATCCGCGCGCCGTCAGCGGTTTCGACAACGCACGAACCGCCGAGCACCAGATGAAACGGCGCAATCCCCGCTTCCATCGGCGTGTGATCGATATCGAAGCCGCCTGTGAGCAGGCAGCGCAGATCGAGGCTGCATTGCGGCCGCGCGAGGTCGATCAGTCGGCTGAGCGTATCCATGAGACGGTCGAGCTAAAAGTTGAGCGAATCGAGTATTCAGGATATCGCGCCACGACGCAATACTTTGCTCACGACGCCGGCACCCGCCGGCGCGAGGCAAATCTGGGAGCACTGTCATGTTGAACTGGATCGACTACCGCAAAGCGCTGTTCGGCCGCATCGGCGAAATCGCCAAACTGTCGCCGGATACCGTGAAGGCCTATCAATCAATGTCGAGCGCGGGCCAGAAGGCGGACCTGCTCGGCGCGAAGACGCGCGAGCTGATTTCGCTCGCGGTGGCGGTGAGCGTGCGCTGTGACGGCTGTATCACCGTGCACACCGCCGAAGCGCTGAAACACGGCGCGACGCGCGAAGAGATCGCCGAAGCACTAGGCGTGGCGATCGCCGTGAACGCGGGCGCGGCGATGGTCTATTCGGCACGCACGATGGATGCCGTCGCCGCTTATGACGCGGACCGCAAGTCAGCGACCGCTTCATAAGGGTCCTGAGGGGGTGTTAGCCCTGCAATCAATGCTGTTTCCGACCAGAATCAACTTTAACCGACGGCACGCGCGAACTTGCTGCCTGACAATATTGGGAAAGAGTTGCGCAACCATGCCATCCTGCCGATCCTGGCGAGAATGGGATTGCGAGCCTGCGAGGTCCGGCACCTGAGGCTCGACGGTATCGACTGGGCAGCGGGATATATGGGGATCGGCACCCGGGGACCGGCACCGGGAAATCCCGCCGCGGACGACGCCTGCCTTTGCCCCTCACTGAGCAATGTGACGATCAGCTGCGCCAACTCCACGCCGCAATCTGGTTGTTATCTATAACGCGGTTGGCGCAGCAGATTCGATCTAACGTTGTACCGGATGACGTACCTGTTCGAGTTGAGCGCGGCGAGCCTCGCCCTGGCGCGTCAGCATCCAACCCGGATATTCCGCCGGCAGCGTGCTGACCTGATCGAGCTTCGCGAGATCGTCGGCGGTGAGCGAGACTTGCGTGGCCGCGATGTTGTCGTCGAGCTGTTCGATTTTCTTCGCGCCGACGATCACCGTGGTCACCGCGCGCTGATGCAGGAGCCATGCCAGCGCAATCTGCGCGACCGAAACGTGCTTCGTTTCGGCAATGCCGCGCATCACGTCGATGCAGTCATACGCGCGCTCGCGGTCCACCGGCGGAAAATCGAACGTCGTGCGGCGGCTGCCTGCTTCGCCCTGCTGCTCGCGTCCATATTTGCCGCTCAGCAAGCCGCCCGCGAGCGGACTCCAGACCATCAGCCCAAGTCCCTCGCTCTGCAGCATCGGCACGAGTTCACGTTCGAGGTCGCGGCCCGCCAGCGTGTAATACGCCTGTAACGTTTCGAACCGCGCAAGGCCGAGGCGCTCGGCAATGCCCAGCGCCTTGACGATCTGCCATGCGGCCCAGTTCGACACGCCGACATAGCGCACGTGACCATGCCGGACCAGCGTATCGAGCGCGCGCACGGTCTCCTCGATCGGCGTGGCCGGATCGAAGCCGTGGATCTGATACAGATCGACGTGATCGAGTTGCAGGCGCTTCAGGCTCGCCTTGATACCGTCGATGATGTGATAACGCGACGCCCCGCGCGCATTCGGAAATTCCGCCGTGGGGCCGAACACCTTGGTCGCCACCACCACTTTGTCGCGCGGCACCTTGAGGTTCTTCAGCGCCTGGCCGGTGATCTGTTCGGACAGGCCTTCCGCATAGACGTCGGCGGTGTCGATGAAATTGATGCCCGCGTCGAGCGCGCGGCCGACCAGCCGCTCCGCGTCCGCCTGTTGCAGATCGCCGATCTGCCGCCACATGCCTTCGCCGCCGCCGAAGGTCATCGTGCCCAGACATAGTTCTGAAACAAACACACCGGTACGGCCTAACTGGTTGTATCGCATTACCGAATCTCCATCGCGGATGGGTGAGCCGTACAGCGTACTGCAGTTGCCGACGTCCTGCGCGATACCCTACGAGTTATCGCACGAGCGGCAGCACACCCGGCTGAATACGCGGTTGAATGAGCGGCTGCATAAGCGGCCCTCGGCAAACCCCGCGAAAACCTGCCAGACTGCCAGCTGAATCTCGCAATGGCCCGGCCCTCGCCGCCCTCTGGATATGGCACGTCACGCTCCAAATTACGCAAGCATGACTCAGGTCTCGACTTCCGCGTCCGCTTCCGCCACCGCTTCTGCCACCGCCTCCGGTGCGCGCCCTCGCGCAACTGAAGGCGCAACTGAACGCACCTCCGAAAGTGCAACCGGAAGCTCGTCCACTACCGGCGCGCTGGATGGTTTCCATCCGGCGGTCGCCGGCTGGTTCCGCAAAACCTTTCCGGCTCCCACCGATGCGCAGGCCGCCGCCTGGCCGCAGATCCGCAGCGGCCGCTCGACGCTGGTCGCCGCGCCGACCGGTTCGGGCAAGACCCTCACCGCCTTCCTGTCCGCACTCGACGACCTCGTGCACCAGGGCCTCGCCAACGACGGCGTGTTACCCGACGAAACGCTGGTGGTTTATGTCTCGCCACTGAAGGCGCTCTCCAACGACATCCGCCTCAATCTGCAAATGCCGTTGCAAGGCATCGCCGAAGAACTCGCGCAGCGCGGCTCGCCGCCGCTCGAGATCCGCACCGCAGTGCGCACCGGCGACACCACGCAGCAGGAGCGCAACGCGTTGAGAAAACGCGCGCCGCATATCCTCGTGACCACCCCGGAATCGCTCTACGTGCTGCTCGGCTCGGATTCCGGCCGCCGCATGCTGTCGACCGTGCGCACCGTGATCGTCGACGAGATTCATGCGCTCGCCGGCAGCAAGCGCGGCAGCCATCTGGCGCTCAGCCTCGAGCGGCTCGAAGCGCTATGTCAACGGCGACTGCCGCGCATCGGCCTGTCGGCGACGCAAAAGCCGGTCAGCGCAGTGGCGCGCTTTCTGGTGGGCGGCGCGAGCATCGATAGCGAGATTCCGGCGGAGTGCGCGATCGTCGACGTGGGCCATATACGGGAGCGCGATCTCGCGCTCGAAATTCCGCCCGTGCCGCTCGAAGCGGTCATGCCCAACGAAGTGTGGGAGCGCGTGTACGACCGCCTCGCCGAACTGATCGCCCTGCACCGCACCACGCTGATTTTCGTCAACACGCGCCGCATGGCGGAGCGCGCCGCACGCCATCTGACCGAACGGCTCGGCAAGGAGGCGGTCGCCGCGCATCACGGCAGTCTCGCCAAGGAACATCGTTTCGACGCCGAACAGCGCCTGAAGCGCGGTGAGTTGCGCGTGCTGATCGCCACTGCTTCGCTGGAACTCGGCATCGATATCGGCGATGTCGATCTGGTTTGCCAGATGGGTTCGCCGCGCGCCATCGCGCCGTTCCTGCAACGCGTCGGACGCTCGGGTCACCAAGTCGGCGGCATGCCGAAGGGCCGGCTCTTTCCGACCTCGCGCGACGATCTGATCGAATGCGCGGCGCTGCTCGATTGCGTGCGGCGCGGCGAACTCGACGCGCTGCGGATTCCGCGCGCGCCGCTCGACGTGCTGGCGCAGCAGATCGTCGCCGAAGTCTCGAGCGTGGAATGGAACGAAGACGCGTTGTTCGACCTGATGCGCCGCGCGGCGCCGTATGCCGGGCTCGAACGCGAACAATACGACGCCGTGCTGCGCATGCTCGTCGAAGGCTATACGAGCCGTAACGGTCCGCGCGGCGCGTACCTCCATCGCGACGTGGTGAGCGGCACCTTGCGCGGCCGGCGCGGCGGCAAGCTGGTCGCCGTGACTTCCGGCGGCACGATCCCCGAGAACGCCGACTACGCAGTGGTGCTCGAACCGCAGGCGGTCAATATCGGCACCGTCAACGAAGACTTCGCGGTCGAGAGCCTCGCCGGCGACGTGTTCCAGCTCGGCAACGCGTCGTACCGGATTCTGCGAATCGAGAGCGGCCGCGTGCGGGTCGAGGACGCGCAGGGACAGCCGCCGAACATTCCGTTCTGGCTCGGCGAAGCGCCGGGGCGCAGCGACGAACTGTCGTTCGCGGTGGCGCGCCTGCGCGAACAGATTGGCCGCTTGCTCGACGGAAAAGACGCCGATACCGATGCGGTGGGGTCGCTAAGCGAGCCGCGTTCGCCGCGGCGCAAAGCGGCACGCGCGGCGCCGCACATGGCGGCGGATGCGAGTGCCGCCGATGACACGGCGACGCAGGCAATCGTCGAAGCGCCGCCGCCCGAAACCCGTTCGCCGACGCCGTGTCTGCAACGCGCGATCGGCTGGCTCGCCGACACCATCGGTCTCGATGAAGCCGCCGCACGGCAGATCGTCGACTATCTCGCACGGGCGCGCGCCGCGCTGAGCGTATTGCCGACGCAAAACACGCTGGTGATGGAACGGTTCTTCGACGAATCCGGCGGCACGCAGCTGGTGATCCATGCACCGTTCGGCAGCCGCGTGAATCGCGCCTGGGGTCTTGCGTTGCGCAAGCGTTTTTGCCGCACCTTCAACTTCGAACTGCAAGCCGCCGCGACTGAAGACGCGATCGTGCTGTCGCTGACCGGCAGCCATTCGTTCGTACTCGACGAAGTGTGGCGTTATCTGCATTCGAACAGCGCCGAGCATCTGCTGATTCAGGCGCTGCTCGATGCGCCGCTATTCGGGGTGCGCTGGCGCTGGAATGCGACCGTCGCGCTCGGGTTGCCGCGTTACACCGGCGGGCGCAAGACCGCGCCGCAATTGCAGCGCATGCGCAGCGAAGATCTGCTGGCGAGCGTATTTCCCGAGCAGGCCGCGTGTCTGGAGAACATCGTCGGCGAGCGCGAATTGCCGCGCCATCCTTTAGTGGACCAAACCGTCGACGACTGCCTGCACGACGCGATGGACAGCGAGCGCTGGCTGGCGCTGCTGCGCCGTATCGAACACGGCGAGGTGCGGCTGATTGCACGCGACTTACCGGCGCCCTCGCCGCTCGCCGCCGAAATCCTCACCGCGAAACCGTACGCCTATCTCGACGACGCACCGCTCGAAGAACGCCGCACGCAAGCCGTGCTGAATCGCCGCTGGACCGATCCTGCTTCCGCCGACGACCTCGGTGCGCTCGACGCCGACGCGATCGACAGCGTACGCGACGAAGCGTGGCCGCAGACGCGCAACGCCGACGAGATGCATGAAGCGCTGAGCGGCCTTGCGTGCATCACCGACGCCGAAGTGCGCGCCAACGAAGGCTGGCAAGCGTGGCTGAGCTCGCTCGCCGAATCCGGCCGCGCGACGCGCATGCAGATCGCAGCCGGCGACGCGCTGTGGCTGCCCGCCGAACGCCTCACCTGCTTGCAGGCGCTCTATCCCGGCGCGCCGTGCGAACCGCAGCTGCAAGCGCCGAAGGGCTACACCGACGCCTGGAGCGCCGGCGATGCGCTGCTCGACGTACTGCGCGCGCGGTTGACCGGCTTCGGCCCACTGTCGGTGCGAGCGATTGCACTGGCGTTGAGCTTGCCTGCTGCATCGATTGAACAGACGCTGACGCGCCTCGAAGCCGAGGGCTACGTGATGCGCGGCCGCTTCACGCCGGGCGCGACGGAAGAACAGTGGTGCGAGCGTCATTTGCTGGCGCGGATTCACCGCTACACCGTCAAGCGTTTGCGGCGCGAGATCGAACCGGTGGAGCGGCACGATTTCATGCGTTTTCTGTTCGAGTGGCAGCATCTGACACCGGATACGCGCAGTGAGGGACGCGAAGCGCTTGCAGCGGTGCTCGATCAACTGGAAGGTTTCCAGGCCGCGGCCGGCGCGTGGGAGGAAGACATTCTGCCTGCGCGCGTGAAAGCCTATTCGAATACTTCGCTTGACGAATTGTGCCGCGCCGGCAAGCTGGTCTGGACGCGTCTGACCGAACGCGCGCGCGGCGCCAGCGGGCCGGTGCGCAGCACGCCGATCGTGCTGCTGCCGCGGCGTCAGGTGGGCGTGTGGAGCGCGTTGATCGATCAGTCGAAACAGCCGGAGTTGTCCGCGCGTGCGCAGGACGTGTACGACGCGCTGCGGCAGCACGGGGCGATGTTCTTCGACGAATTGCTGACCGATGTGCACGTGTTGCGTCTGGAACTGGAACACGCGCTGGGCGAACTGGTTGCCGCCGGCCTCGTGAATTCGGATAGCTTCGCGGGATTGCGTGCGTTGTTGAAACCCGCCGCCAAACGTCGCGCGTTTCCGGGCAGCCGGCGCGGCAGGCCGAGCGCGCTGATCGGCGGGATGGACGATGCCGGGCGATGGGCGTTGGTCAGCCGTCGCGCGGGGGCCGCCGCGGGAGCGGAGGATTTGCCGGGGCGGCGTCAGCAGCTTGCGCCGGAGGTGCTCGAGCATATCGCGATGACGTTGTTGCGGCGCTACGGCGTGGTGTTCTGGCGTTTGCTCGAACGCGAAGCGGAGTGGCTGCCGCCATGGCGGGATGTGTTGCGCGTGTTTCAGCGGCTCGAAGCGCGCGGGGTCATTCGCGGCGGGCGGTTCGTGAATGGTCTTGCCGGAGAGCAGTTTGCTTTGCCGGAGGCCATTCCTTTATTGCGGGAAGTCCGCCGACATGCGAACGATGGTGCTTTTGTCTGTGTCTCGGGCACGGATCCTTTGAATCTTGCGGGGACGCTTCTGGTGGGGGACCGGGTGCCCGCTGTCGCGGGAAATCGGATTTTGTATCGTGACGGGGTGGTTGTTGCGACTCTGGTCGCCGGGGTTTTCTGGTTTCAACCTTCGGTCGAGGCGATCTCCGCCGAGCGGGAGCGGGCTCGGGGGTGGCTGGTTCGACGGGTCTGAGCACAAACCGCGCCAGCCTGGCCCATACCGAACCCCTAAAGCCGCGGCCAACCCTACCGTTAATGTTTACGAGCGCGAACGCCAGCTGCTTCGCTACAATGGGACAAATCTTACGTCTGATGAAG
The DNA here is from genome assembly GCF_003353175.1 of Paraburkholderia lacunae. Taxonomy (GTDB): domain Bacteria; phylum Pseudomonadota; class Gammaproteobacteria; order Burkholderiales; family Burkholderiaceae; genus Paraburkholderia; species Paraburkholderia lacunae. The sequence continues at coordinate 197,864 of NZ_QHKS01000004.1, forward strand.
AAAGTTTGCCGTCAGCCCGCAATCGCTACAGGGCCGCCGCCGCAGGCACAGTCCGCCCGGGGATCTCATGAACGACGACCAACACGACCAGGTGCTTTATGCGCAGTTCGGCACGAGCAGTCCTTGCTGGCGTTTATCGAGCGACAGCAACGCGCTGGAGCTCACCCCCGTTACCGGCGACGTGCCCGCCAATGTCGCCATTCCGCTGAATCCTCAGCAGGCATCGCAAATCCGCTGCCTCACCGGCGTCACCTCGCATCTCATCCTCGACGTGCGCCTGTTCGGCGAACCGTTGCGTCTGCACCTCGTCGGTAAAAAACTCAACAGCAACACCTGGGCCGGCACGGCGTCGGCCTACGACGACACCGAATCCGTCGCCCGCGATCTGGTCCATGGTCTTTCGTTCGCCGAACAGGTTGTCTCCGAAGTCAACTCGGTCGTCGTCATCGTCGACCGGCATGGCCGGATACAGCGCTTCAACCGGCTCGCCGAAGAACTCACCGGCGTCAAAGAGGAAGACATCGTCGGCCGCAACGTGTGGGCGCTGTTCATGTCTTCCGAAGCCGGCGCGGCGTCGAGCCAGAATATCGCGAGCTTCTTCAATCGCGGCGTCGCGTATGAAGTCGAACGGCGCGTCAAAACCGTGCTCGGCGAGCGGCTCTTCCTGTTTCGCAACAAGTTCGTGCACAGCGGCAGCGGCGTCGAAGAACAGTTCCTGATCTGCTCCGGCACCGACATCACCGAAGAAAGAAACGCGCAGGAACGGCTCACCGAACTCGCGAACACCGATTCGCTGACCGGACTCGCCAATCGCAATGCGATTCAAGACAAGATTCGCGCCGCCATCGAAGAGGCGGGCGAAGGCGAATCGGTCGGCGTGCTGTTCCTCGATCTCGACAACTTCAAGAAGGTCAACGATCACTACGGCCACGTATTCGGCGACCGGCTGATCTGCGACGTATCGGCGGCCATCAGTACCTGCCTGACCGAAGGCGACACGCTCGCGCGTCTGGGCGGCGACGAGTTCATCGTGCTCGCCGCCAAAGGCACCGCCCACGACCTCGAAGGCACCGCGCAGCGCATTCTCGAACGTCTGCGCACGCCGTTCAGTCTCGGGCTGGTGGAGGTCTACACCGGCTGCTCGATCGGCATCGCGCTCTATCCGGAGCACGGCGACAGCCTCGAATCGCTGATCCGTTCGGCGGACACGGCGATGTACGTCGCCAAAGACGAAGGCAAGCGCACCTACCGCGTGTTCTCGCCGGAAATGAACCGCAAGGTCGCCGAGTACATGTGGCTCGACACCAACCTGCGGCGCGGCCTCGAAGAAGGTCAACTGACGCTGCACTATCAGCCGAAGCTGTCGCTCGCCACCGGCGCCGTGCAAGGCGTCGAGGCGCTCGTGCGCTGGAATTCGCCGGAACGCGGACAGATCATGCCGGCCGAATTCATCCGTTATGCAGAAGAATCCGGGCTGATCGGCGTGCTCGGCCGCTGGGTCATGGAAACGGCCGCGAAGCAAGCCGCCAAATGGAAGGCGGACGGCTACAACCTGCGCGTCGCGATCAACGTGTCGGCGCGGCAACTGGTCGATACCGCCGTGGTCCGGCATTTCACCGAAGCGCTGCAACGCGCCGGTCTCGACCCGTGCCTGATCGACCTCGAACTCACCGAGAGCTGCCTGATCGAGGACGAAGCAGCCGCGATCGATCTGATCAAGCAATTCCGTCAGCTCGGCGCGCAGGTCCATCTGGACGACTTCGGCACCGGTTATTCGTCGCTGTCGCAACTGGGCCGCATTCCGCTCGACGTCGTCAAGCTCGATCGCAGCTTCGTGCGCTCGATCAATGCGGACACCAAAGCGCAAGCGTTGGTGCGCTCGATGGTGGCAGTCGCTCAGGAGCTGAATTTCAAGGTGGTCGCCGAAGGCATCGAAACCGAATCGGAAGAGATGTTCATGAGGGGGCTGGGCGTCGAATACGTGCAAGGCTTCCTGTACGGTCAGGCGATGCCGGTCGCGGAATTCGAACGCTGGCTGAAGGACAGGCAGAAGCTCAGACTGATTGCCTGAGCTTCCGCACGCCCCGCGGGAAGTCCCCTTGGGGGCCGCTCACCGCGGCTCATTGATGGTGGGACCCGGATCGATTCAGGCGAAACTGGCCGTGCTGGCCGCGCTCTGGCGCAGGTTGGCCGTGCGGCGGTTTTGCAGCATCACGAGCCGCTCCATGAAAACGAGGTCCTTCTCCTCGATCGTGAAGGCGGCGTCCACCCAATCTTCGGTTATTTCCATCAGCTCGCTGCGCGACAGTTGCAGTACGCGCTGGCGTGCCCGCAGCATCGCGCGAATCCCGTTCATCTTCGGCTTGAGCGTGTCGATGAAGGTGCGCGTCGCCAGATAGGCGTCACCCGGTTCGAACAGCTGGTCGACCAGTCCCTTGCCGAAGTGCCATTCCGCCGTATGCGATTCGCCCATGCCGATCAGCTCTTCGGCCAGACGCATGCCCGCCCTGCGCGCGACCAGCGAATAGCCGCCCATGCCCGGGAACAGATTGAACGCGATCTCCGGAAACCCCATGCGCGAGTCGTTCTGCGCGAGCAGGAAATGGTGCGCTAACGCAGCCTCGAAGCCGCCTCCGAGGGCCGTGCCCTCCACCATCGCGATCGAAATCGCCCCCGTATCGAAGCCGCGCGCCGCGGCGTGTACGCAATCGACGCAGGCACGCGCATAAGCCATCAGCTCATGGCGCCTGCCCGAGCGGATCGCGTCGGCAAAGAAATCGAGGTCGCCCCCGGCATTGAATATGTCCGGAATCATCGAGCCGGTCACCCAGAAGTCGATCTGCAAGCCGGACTCTCGCGCTGCCTGCGCGAGACCCAGTATGTCGTGCACGAGTTCGAGGTTGAAACAGGGACGCGGCTGAGCACGCAACATCATCCACATGACGTTGCGTCCTTCTTCGTAGTACGCGGAAACTTGCGACAGATTGCCGGCTTCGAGGAATGGGCGGCAGGCGTGATGATTGAGAAGGTTCATTTTGACTGGTCCTTTTAAGGTTACACACTGGCATTGCAATGTGAGCCTAAAGCAGACCGGAATTGGCTGGGAGCGGGATAACCAACAGATGAAAGCAAAGCATGCGCGAAGGCGCGCCAGGCAAAGCCGTGGCGCGAGGCCCGCTGTGGCGCGAAACACTATGCGCGCGCAAACGTTTGTGCAGCAAAGATGGACGAAATTGGCGGCAGGAAGCCAGCAGACTGCCCGTTAATTGCTGACCGGGCAAATGCGGAATTTCTTGCCGGAATTGAAAGCAAAAGAAATGATTTCGATTAGGCAAGACAATCGAAAATATAGCTTCCCAATATTTGTTTTCGTTATTTGTGGGCTTTCAGACAGAACCGCCAGATGCACGAAATTCACACGGCGTGAATGACGCCGACGAGAACGCCGGTGAGCGAACGCCGATGAGCGCCAGTGGCCCGCTCATCCGATTGACTGAACGCCGCGTGATTGCGCGGCGTGACTTCCAACGAGCCGGCCAGCGGCCGGCTCAGCGTCCATGCGACTTGGAGCCAGGCCGCGCTCAAGGCGCGGCGGCGATCACCTCGGCAACCGCCGCCGTCAGCTTCTTGCCATACGGCACGTGCAGAAACTCGTTCGGTCCGTGTGCATTCGACTTCGGCCCGAGCACGCCGCACACCATGAACTGCGACTGCGGGAAGCCGGCTTTCAGCACGTTCATAAGCGGGATCGTGCCGCCCTGCCCGATGTAAGCGACGTCCGCGCCATAGTGCTGACGCGACGCGTCGTTGAGCGCCGTGGCGAGCCACGGCGCCAGATCGGGCGCGCTCCAGCCGGTCGCCGCCCCGGCGTCCGGCTTGAAGGTCACCTTCGCGTTGTACGGCGGATCGAATTCGAGCAACGCCTTCAGTTCGGCGACCGCCTTGTCCGCCTCGATCAGCGGCGGCAAGCGCAGCGACAGCTTGAACGCGGTGCGCGGGCGCAGCACGTTGCCGGCATCGGCAAGAGCGGGCAAGCCTGCCGCGCCGGTTACCGAGAGCGACGGACGCCACGTCGAATTGAGCAAGGCCTCTTGCGGATCGGTGGTGGTAGGCAGCACCTGGCCGCCGTCCTGGCCGCAGGCCCACGGAATCTTCTTCCAGACATCGTCGCCGAGAATATGGGCGGTCGCCTCCGCTTCGCGCAAACGCTCGGCCGGAATCGGGCAATGAAAACCCTTCGGCAGCAGATTGCCGTTGGACGCGTCTTCGAGACGGTCGAACAGTTGCCGCATGATGCGGAAGCTCGACGGAACAATGCCGCCGTAGCCGCCCGAGTGGATGCCTTCGTCGAGCACCTGGACTTCGAGGTCGCCGGACACGAGGCCGCGCAGCGACGTGGTGAGCCACAGCTGATCGTAATTGCCCGCGCCGGAATCGAGGCATACCACGAGCCCCACTTTGCCGAGCCGTTCGCGCAATGCGTCGACATACGGGAGCAGATCGTAGCTGCCCGACTCCTCGCACGTTTCGATCAGGCCGACGCAGCGCGGACGCTCGATGCCTTGCGCGTCCAGCGCGGCGAGCGCGGTCAGGCTGGCGTAGATCGCGTAGCCGTCGTCGGCGCCGCCGCGGCCGTACAGCTTGTCGTTTTCGAGCTTGGGCGTCCATGGTCCGAGGTCGTTGCGCCAACCGTCGAACTCAGGCTGCTTGTCGAGATGGCCGTACAGCACGATCGTTTCTTCGCTGCCCGAACGGGTGGCGGCCGTTTCGAAGAAAATCACCGGCGTGCGGCCCGGCAGACGAACCACCTCGAGCTTGAGACCACGCACCGGCTGCTGCTCGGCCCACCGCGCCGCGTCGGTGACTACGCGCTCAAGATAGCCGTGCTTGACCCACTCGGGATCGAACGCCGGACTTTTGGCCGGCACCGCGATGTAGTCCGTCAGCGCGGGAACGATCTCGTCGTTCCATTTGCGGTCTACGAATTCGCGTAGCGTGTCGTGATTGATGCGCTGCGCCTGCTGGGTCGTCTCGTCGGAGGTCATGATGGCGGTCCGTTCGGGTTCTGTTCAGTCGAAACGCCCATGATAGTCCGGATGAAGAACCGGCTGAACCCCTCGCCGCACTTTCACGGGCGAGACACAGCGCAAAGGCCGCAATCGCGCGACAATCGAAGCATACGTCGCGTGTTGGGGAGCCGGCCATGAGTGGCAACATCGTCGTTCAAGCGGTCGCCGCGGTGTGTGCGCTGGCGCTGTATTTCCTGCCGTCGATCCTGGCGGACCGCCGCAAGCGCCATGACCTGCTGACGCTGGCGCTGTTCAACGCGTGCGTCGGCTGGACCGGGTTCGGCTGGCTGCTCGCGCTTTACTGGTCGCTGCAGCCGAACCCGCCGAAGAACGTCGCGGGCGAAATCGTCCAGACGCGCAAAGCCGTGCTGATGCGGGCGTTTTCATCGGCGCTTCAGTTGCGCGTGCAGAAGCGCGCATCGGCGCGTGAGCGCGCCGAACATAGCGCAGAACATAAGCAGCCTTGAATAAGCTCGAGCAGGCGACGAGCAAGTGGCTCGCCTGTTAAGCTGCCGTCCGGCCGATTCGGCTCCACAGCACGGAGGCCGCGGGAATCGAGCGCGGCTCGGCCCGCACACGCTCGTGCGCAAACATCTCGCGACGCAGTTCGCCATGTTCGTCGAACCACTCGCAAATCAGCCAGTCCCCCGGATTGAGGGCCACGGGACCTGCATAGGTCACGGTCATGCGCGCACCGCCTTCCTTCAACGTGACGACGTCGCCTGCATTGAAGCGTGCGGCTGGTTGTGTTTGGAATTCGTCAAAGGTAGCGGTCAGCATAGTCAATCCCCCACGGACCTGTTGAGCGGCATTAAGCCATTGAGGCGCGCATTACTGGACGCAATACCACGCCCCACCTACTGAAGAAAAACTCTAAAAAGTTTGCCAAGATTAGCAATCGAATTTATCCGCCGCAAGTGCTTTTTTATCGATACCGTTTTCAGCCGCACTGGAATGTTTTTGCCATCCTGCCGCCGCCTCGATAATCGGGGGAAACCCTTCATAAAACAGCGCCAAGCCAGCACCCGTGCGGCACTGCACGATAGGAATCGTTACGCGCCAACCGAAAGCGGCGTGCAAAAGATGCGCGCCCGGTTTTGTCATAACTAATCCACATCTGGCGATTTAATTCGGGTTTATTCTGATCTCCATCAAAATCCAAATTACCTGTGAACGGAAAACTCATCGGTAAATCCACTATGCATCGAACACACTTTGTTTAAGGTGCATAAAAGTTTTTAGGCGCCGCGGTTGAAAACGTTTTTGCGGCATCGCAATCAGACCGGTGCCGCCATCCGCCGCGATGCCGATTGCTGATGTCGCACCAGCAGCACGCTCAAGCCGATACACGTGAACATCAGCAGCGCGTTGATCGCGAGGCTGTACTGAAACCCATGTGCGTAAGCGTCAGGCGTCGAACGGCCGCCAAGCTCACCGAAGAACGCGCCGCTGATCGCCGCCGTGCCGAAGGCCGAGCCAATCTGCAAGGTCGACGACACTACGCCCGACGCGAGACCGGCCTTCTCCGGCACCACTTCCAGCAGCACGATGCGCATGATCGACGGCAGCAGCAGCCCATGACCGACGCCCGCGCAGACCAGCCCGCAATAGAACAGCGGGTCCGGCGCGGCGGCGTGCGTGGCGGACCAGCCCGTGATCGTGAAACCCACCGTCATCATCGAAAAGCCGAGCGTCAGCACGTGCCCGCCGATACGCTTGACCACGGCCGGCGAGCTCAGCGGCCCGATCACGAAGCCGATCGCGAACGGCATGATGGCCACGCCGGAAGCAAGCGGAGTCCAGTGCAAACCGGTTTGCAGGAAGATCCCGTAGGTCAGAAAAAATGCGCTGTTGCAATAGAACAGGAACGCGAGCACGAGGCCCAATGCGAACGCCGGGTTGCGGAACAGTTGCAGATCCACCAGCGGATGGCCGCCGCGCCGCTCGACCCGCCGCTCGGTCGCCACGAATAGCGCAAACGCGGGCACGGCAAGCGCGAACATCACGAAGGTCCACGAAGGCCAGCCGGCTTCGCGGCCGTGCGTCATCGGATAAATGATCAGCAGCAGCACCGCGGAGAGCAGCGCGACGCCTTTCACGTCGATACCCGTGCTCGTGGCCGGCTGATTTTCCGGAACGAACTTCCACGTACCGACGAACGCCAGAATGCCGATCGGGATGTTGATCAGAAAGATGATGCGCCAGTCGAGTCCGAACGGGTGATAGGTAATCAACGCGCCGCCGCCGAGCTGCCCGACGATCGAAGCAAGGCCGAACACGAAGCCGTAGAAGCTCATCACTCTGGTCTGCCGATGCAGCGGCACGACCGCGCGGATCGTCGCCAGCACTTGCGGCGCCATCACCGCGGCCGCCACGCCTTGCACGATCCGCGCGATCACCAGCATGTGGCCGCTGGCGGCAAAGCCGCATAGCGCCGAGGCGACCACGAACGCCGCCATCCCCGTCATGAACATGCGGCGCCGGCCGAACAGGTCGCCGAGGCGCCCGCCGGTGATCAGCAACACGGCATACGCGGATGCGTAAGCGGAGACGACGAGTTGCAGTTGCGCGTCGGTGGCGTTCAGCCCCGTGTGAATCGACGGCAGCGCGAGATTGACGATGAAATAGTCGAGCGGCGCAAGAAACGCTCCGACGAACAGCACGGCTAGCGCAAGTCCCTGGCGCTCGAAGCGCGGCGCGGTCTTGGCTGCGACGCACGCCGCGCCGGCAACGGCGGCGGAGGCGGCGGAGGCGGCGGAGGCGGCGGAGGCGGCGGAGGCGGCGGAGGCGGCAGAGGCGGCAGAGGCGGCGGGTCCCGCCAATGCCGCCGGAGCGGACTTGATGGCTTCACAATTCATGACTGTTCGTTCAAAAATTAGGCAAAAAAATTAGACGAGCGCGCGCATGGCGACGTCCACGATATTGATTAGCGCGTCTTCTCGATGAGCGACCCGCCCGAGTACGCGCAATCCTTGCATGACGCACAACAGGAAGTCGCCGACGGCTTTTTCATCGAGCGTCGAATTGAAGGCGCCGCTCGCCTGGCCGCGGATCACCGACGCCGCCAGCAAGGTCGCCATACGCCGCTGGATCGCCGCGACGCGCGTGCGCAGTGCTTCGTCGCCCGGCTGCATCTCGAGCGTGGTGTTGGTGATGAAGCAGCTGCGCTCGCCCGTCAGCGCACTCGCCACCCGCGCATAATGCAGCATGGCGTTGCGCAGCGCCTCTTCCGGCGGCACCGGCGCGTTCAGCCGTTCGGCCAGCCGCGCCACGGAACCCTCCGCGTAATGATCGAGCGCGGCCAGCATGATGCCGTGCTTGTCGCCGAACACGCCGTACAGGCTGCCGCGCAACAGGCCGGTCGCCTTGCAGAGGTCGTCGATCGAGGTGGCGTGATAGCCGTGGTTCCAGAAAACCTGGCTCGCACTCGCCAGCACCGTGTCCGTGTCGAACTCGCGCGGCCTGCCCCGCGGGCAGACCTCGCCCGCTTTTTTCGCCGATTTGCCGGAATTGCCAGATTGGTTCATGTGACGGATATTATGACTATCCGTTCAATAAATCAAGGCATGACCAGAAATTGGCGGCGTCCAGAGCATTCAGGCACCCGCCTCCTGCGCCAGCGGCTCGGCCGACGGCGCCTTCACGGATTTGACGCAAGAGGCGGCAGTGGCACAAACGTCAGCCTGCCGCCATCCTTTCGTCATTTAGCGGCCTGCTTGCCCCACTTCTGCTCCGCGCTCGCAAACAGCTGATTGATCTCGTTGCCGCTCGCGGCGTCTTGCGTGTAGTTGAAGGTGCCGTGATCGCGCATCTCATTCGCCGCCCGCAGGAACGCGCCCAGCGCCGCACGCGCGAGCGACCCGCCCACGCTCACCCGCCGCACGCCCAGCGCCTGCAATTCGGCGAAGCTGAGCAGGACGCCCTGCAACCCCATCAGCACATTGACAGGCCGCTCGAGTGCGCCGACCACCGCGGCAATCTCTTCGCGGGTCTTCAAACCCGGCGCGTAGAGCACGTCGGCGCCGGCTTCCTGATAGGCAGAGAGACGGCGGATCGTATCGTCGAGATCGGCTCGGCCGACCAGGTAGTTCTCGGCGCGCGCGGTCAGCGTGAACGGAAACGGCAGTGAGCGAGCCGCCTCGGCCGCCGCGCGCACGCGTTCCACCGCCGCCTCGAACGGATAGATCGGGTCGTCCGCGCGGCCGGTCGCATCCTCGATCGAACCGCCGACCACGCCCGCGGCCGCCGCCTGCATGATCGTTTCGGCGGCGTCTTCCGGGGCGTCGCCGAAACCGTTCTCCAGATCGGCGCTCACCGGCAAATCGGTCGCGCCGGCAATCTCGGCGAGGTGCACCATCATCTGCGCGCGGCCGATCGAGTTATCCGGCAAGCCGCGCGAAAACGCGTAGCCGGCGCTGCTGGTCGCGAGCGCCTTGAAGCCGGCCAGCGCCAGAAGCCGCGCGGTGCCGATGTCCCACGGATTCGGAATGATGAAGGCCTCGTTGGCCGCGTGATAAGACTGGAATTGCCGTGCCTTTTCTGTTTGCGTTGTCATTGACGGTTCCATGAAAGACGACGACAGCGCCACGCCGCAAGGCGCGCAGGCGTAGTGTCGTGAAAGTGGGTCGACATCGGTCGACAAGTCTGTGCCGGCGGCGAGTTCCGCCCGCCCGCCGGCCTTGCATGCCTTCGCAGCAGCAGAACCGCGGGCTCAGGTTTCGAGCTTCGCGTCCATCGTGATCGTTGCGTTCAAGACCTTCGATACCGGGCAGCCCGCTTTGGCGTCCGCGGTGGCTTTGTCGAACGCGGCCCTGTCGCCGCCGGGAATCTTCACCGCCACGTCGAGATGCACCGCGGTGATCGAAAAGCCACCGCCGTCCTTGTCGAGCGTGACGGTTGCCGTGGTGCCGATACGTTCGGGCGTGATGCCGGCCTTGCCCAATTCCGCCGATAACGCCATCGAAAAACAACCCGCATGCGCAGCCGCAATCAACTCTTCCGGATTCGTGCCGATGCCATCCGCGAAGCGAGTCGAAAACGAGTATTGGGTCTCCTTGAGGACGCCGCTGTCAGTGGAAATCGAGCCTTTGCCGTCTTGCAGACCGCCTTGCCAGACTGCCGATGCCTTGCGCTTCATCGCTCTCTCCTGTTGTGCCCTGCGTGGCGCCGCTCTGCAACCGAACGTGATGCCCGCCGCAACGGTCCCGCCCGGGTGCTTGCGGTTTCGGCATCGATCGCGAGTGTCGCGCGGCGCGGCAGGCGCGGGCGTGGACCGAACTTCATGATAGGCGCTTCTGTGTGCCAGCGTCGTGACGATGCGGACCGCGAAGCCGTCTTCTTGTGTTCGGCTTGTCGCGGGCAGTAAGCCGCGAGCTGCGCTGCACGAAGACGAGGCCGACACCCCGGTGGCGCCGCCGCTACTCGGCGAACGGCAAGCTCTCCTGCCCCACCGCACGCATGCCGAACACGTTCAGCGTCATCGCCACCAGCGCGTAGTAGCCGAGCAGGCCGACCAGGTTGATCGTCACCTGATGTCCGAAGCGCTCGACGGTCCTGGCATACGTCGCATCCGATACCCGCTTGTTGTCGTACAGCTCGCTGGCGAAATCGTAGATCAATGCATCGTCGGTATCGGCGAAGGCCGGGCGCCGCCCTTGCAGGAGCGCTTGCGCATCCGCTTCGGCCACGCCGGCTTCGAGAGCGATCGGATAATGGATATACCACTCCGCCTGCGCCTGCCAGCGCGCTGCCGTCACCAGAATCGCCAGTTCCGACAGGCGCAGCGGCAAGCCGGTCCGGTAGCGGCAGAACGCGCCGAGACGCTGCGCCTGCTGGGCAAGTTCCGGGCTGTGAATCCAGCCGAGAAACGGCCCATTCAGATTGCCGCGCGGGCCGGACAGAATCTCATCGAGCACCGCCTTTTGTTCGGGCGTGGCATCGGAGCGGTCGAAGTGAGGCAAACGCTCGGTCATCGCAAATCTCGCAGAAGATGAAGTGTTGTCAGGCTGAGGCCAGCGCGCCGCCGATCGCATCCGTCAATCGACCGACGATCTCGTCGATGTCGCGCGCGGTGCAGATGAACGGCGGCGCCAGCAGCACATGATCGCCGATCTTGCCGTCGACGGTGCCGCCCATCGGATACACCATCAGCCCGCGTGCAAACGCCTCGCGCCGGATCGCCGCGTGCAGTTTCAGCTGCGCGTCGAACGGAGTCTTGCTCGCGCGGTCCTTCACCAGTTCGACGCCGACAAAGAGCCCCCGCCCTCGCACATCGCCGATATGCGGATGCTGCGCATAGTGCTCGCGCAACCGTCCGCGCAACTGTTCGCCGCGCGCGAGAACGTTGGGCAGAAGATGCTCGTCGGCGATCACGCGCTGCACTTCGAGCGCCGCGGCGCACGCGGTGGCGTGGCCGATATAGGTGTGCCCGTGCTGAAAGAAGCCCGAGCCGTCCACGATCGCCTGGTAAATCCGGTCGCTCACCAGCGTCGCACCGATCGGCTGATAGCCGGCGCCGAGTCCCTTGGCGATGGTCAGGAGGTCCGGCGCGACGCCGTCTTCTTCGCACGCGTACAGATAGCCGGTGCGTCCCATGCCCGACATGATCTCGTCGAGAATCAGCAGCACACCGTAACGATCGCACACCGCGCGAATCTTGCGGAAGTACTCGCGCACCGGCGGCACCGCGCCGGCCGTCGCGCCCACCACCGTTTCCGCGACGAAAGCGGCCACCGTGTCGGCGCCGAGTTCGAGGATCTTCTGTTCGAGTTCGTCGGCGAGACGCTGGGCGAATGCCTCTTCGCTTTCGCCCGCGCGCTGCTCGCGATACGCGTAACAGGGGCTCACGTGATGCGCTTCGATCAGGATCGGCAGAAACGGCTCGCGACGCCACGCATTGCCGCCGATCGCCAGCGCCCCCAGCGTGTTGCCGTGATAGCTCTGGCGGCGCGCGATGAAGTGGCGGCGCTGCAACTCGCCCTTCTCGACGAAATACTGCCGCGCCAGTTTCAACGCCGCCTCGATCGCTTCCGAGCCACCCGACACGAAATACACGTGTTCGAGCCCCTGTGGCGCGCTTGCCACCAGGCGGTCGGAGAGTTCCTCGGCGGCTTCGGTCGTGAAGAACGAAGTGTGCGCGTACGGCAACTGCTGCGCCTGCCGCTTGATCGCGCCGATCACGCGCTGGTTGCTATGGCCGAGGCACGAGACGGCGGCCCCGCCGGACGCGTCGATATAGCGCTTGCCGGTGGAGTCGATGATTTCGATGCCTTCGCCGGCGACGGCAACCGGCAACGACTGCTTCGGCGAGCGGTGAAATACGGTGGACATGGCGTTTCCTTGTTTTTTCCTTGTTAGCCGGTCAGGGTTCCGGCCTGCGAAGGTGCAGTTCGTGCGATGAAGGTGTCGAATGCGAGACGGCCCTGGCGGAAAACCTGCATCGCCACACCCGTGTTCCCGATCGCGAAGAGCGCGGTAGCGAGCGTGTTTTCGTCGTCGGGGTCGAGTGGATCGTCGCGGTAGATCGGCAAGCCCGAAGGCGCACGATCGTGCAATACGTCGAGCAAGGCGGCGGCCTTCAACGGACTGGCGAGCGCCGGCAGCAAGTGCTCGACGCGCGCCTGACGGTCGCGCGAGGAATCGGTCACGATTTGCGCTTCGGCGTCGCAGCCCGGATGAATCAGATGGTTCGCATGGCCAGCGAGGTTCGCGACGATCTGCACGGAGCAGCGCTGCACGGTTGCCTCGACACTCACGAGGCGTGCATCGCCCGCGCAGCCGAGCGTGTGATGAAAGCCGCTTGCAGCCGGCGCGCTGCGCAATGTTTGCAGCGCTTCGTCGAGTGAGGTTGCATCGAGCACCGCACGCGCGAGAATCATCCGCGGCACGCCGGCGGCGGGCATGCGAATGCGCAGATTGTTGATCGCCTGCACAAGACCGGCGCGATTCGCCGCGAAGGTATGGCCCGGCAATGATCCCGGGTAGTAGAAGCTCACGAAACCCGGCTTGCCGGCCGGTTGCACCTGAACCAGACAACAGCGCTCGCGCAGATAGGGATCGCCGTCTTCGTTGTGCGCGATGAAACGCGTGCCGCCGGCGGCCCCCGCCAGGGTGGTGCAACCGTCGGGCGCGTTGTGAATCAGCTCGCCGCGGCAGTTCCACAGAAAGATGTCATCCGCGGAGCAGTCGAGCCCCGCCGCCATGCCTTCGAGTTCGGCCAGCAGCGCGGGAAAATGCGCCTCGGATGCCTGCCGCAGCTTCTGCACGAACGGATCGCCGCGCCAGCGACGAACCGCCTGCCACGCGCCGCTTTGCTCCATGTATTCGGCGAACACGGGCCGCGCAAGTTCGCCCAGCCGGTAGCCGATGTCATACGGCTCACCGGCCACCTGGAAAAGATTCAGCTCCCGCATCGACGCCACCGCCTCCCACCCACTCAACAATCGGTACGTGTTTATACTTCCAAACAACATTTGTTGTCAAATGGGGCAACTGCGATACAGACCAAGCAGGCTTGCTTCGCGGCAGAGATCTGTCTGGGTCAAATGCGCGGAATCAACGTAACAGCAAGGCAGCCTCAAGGCACATACGCGCCTTTCGCATGCAGCGACTGCTCGGCGATGCCGAGTTGCTCGACCGCATCCGCTCCTTCGAGTGCGAGCAGATGTGCGACCAGTGCCTCCGAGATCGCCGTGGCCGCTACCAGCGAGGGAAAGAACGACGGACTCTCGTGCGAAAAGATCAGCACCTTGTCGGCGTTCAGCGCGATGGGCGAGACCGCGCTGTCGGTAATCGCAATCAGCTTGCTGCCCTTTTCCAGCGCGCCTTCGGCGACACGCGCCGCTTCCACTGAATACGGCGCGAAACTGATGACGACGGTGGCGCTGTCACGCTCGATCGTGCGCAACTGCATCTCCAGCGTACCGGCCTCGCCGTTGAGCAGCGACACCGATGAGCGAAACAGCCGATAGCCGTAGACAAAACCGAAAGCCACCGCATAGCAGGAGCGAAAACCCGCCACATGCACATGCGGCGCGCGGCGCAGCAGACGCGCCGCCTCGACGATCGCGCGGCCGTTCTGCGCGGCGGTGACCTCGAGGTTGTGTTGTTGCGCGACGAGCAGATCGCTCGCCAGCGCGTCTTTCGATTTGACCAGCGAACGCGCGCGGCTGGTGAGCGGCTCGGGCCTCGTCCGCAAGCGCGCGACGAACAGGTCGCGCAATTCGTTCCAGCCGGGAAAACCGAGTTGCTGCGACAAGCGCACCAGCGACGCGGGTTGCACCTGCGCGCGCTCGGCCACTTTGCGCATCGACGAGACCGCAACTTCGTCAGGATGATCGAGCAGGAAACCTGCGCCCATCTGGAACTGCGGACTCAGTTCGGAGAAGCGCGCCCGGATCAGGGCGGCGAGCTGGTCGAAGCTGTCTGGCATGCGATGTACCGGGCGAACGGTCGATAGGGATGACAACAAATGTTACCACCCGGTGCATCGCATCCAACAGCACTTCACGCGTGCTTTTCGCGCCTGCCTGGCCGCTGGTTGAGTACCTGCTTAAGTACCTGCTCAGGTGCCTGCTCAGATGCCTGCCTAAGTGCCCGCTCAGGTGCCTGCCCAGATGCCTGCTTAAGCGCCGGCTTAAAGCAGCGCAACCACCCGCACGTCGCCCTGCTCGGCCGATGCGACGACCTTGTCGCCGATGCGCCGGAACGTGATCGATACGGACGCATCGCCCACCCGCAAATCGCCGACTTCGAGCCAGTCGATACCTTCGGGGAGCATCGGCTGTTCGATCAGCACTTCGCGTTTGACCGCATCGATCGTGATGCCGAGACAGGCTTCGAGCATCATGAAGGGCGACCCCGCAGCCCAAGCCTGCGGCAGGCAGGCGACCGGATAGGCGGTGGGCGGCTCGCCGCGCCGCCGCGGGAAACCACAGAACAGCTCGGGCAGGCGCATGTCGAAATTGACTGCCGCCTGGAACAACGCCTGCAACAGCTTCACGGCCGACGCCTTGCCGCCGTAGCGCGACAGGCCGCGCGCGCAGAGCGCATTGTCATGCGGCCAGACCGAGCCGTTGTGATACGCCATCGGGTTGAAGCGCGACTGGCTCGCGGCCAGCGTGCGCACGCCCCAGCCGGTGTGGAACAGCGTCGAGTCGAGTGCGCGCACCACGGCCTCGCCGCGTTCGCGCGCGGGCAGGCCGAAGGCCAGCAGATGCCCCGCATTCGACGCCATCACGCGGCACAGTTCGCCGTGCCCGTCGAGCGCAATGCCGTAGAAGCCGGACTCCTCCATCCAGTACTTTTCTTCGACGCACTGGCGGATTTGCCTCGCGCGCTCCTTATAGCGCGCCGCCGGCTCGGCAAGGCCGCGCAGTCCGGCAAAATGGGCCATTGTGTCGAACGCCGCGCTTGCATACGCCTGCACTTCGACCAATGCAATCGGGCCGTCGGGAAAATGGCCGTCGGCGTGGAATACCGAATCGTGGCTGTCCTTCCAGCCCTGATTCGCGAGCCCGCCATCCGACTCGCGTTGATAGTCGAGCAGCCCGTAACGGTTCTTGTCGCAGACGCCCGCGACCCACTGCGCCGCGCGTTCGAGCGCCGGCCACAATTCGTCGATCAGCGCGAGGTCGCCCGTGCGCGCCGCGTAGGCGCCGGCCAGCACGATGAAGAGCGGCGTGGTGTCGACGCCGCCGTAGTACAGCGCGAATGGCACCTCGCCGGTAGCGGCCATTTCGCTCTTGCGCATCTCGTGCATGATCTTGCCGGGCGCGGCGTCGCGAAACGGTGAATTCTCGCGCGCCTGGTGCTCGGCGAGAAAACGCAGCACGCCGGCTGCCAATTGCGGTTGCAGCCACAGCGTTTGCAACGACGTGATCACCGCGTCACGGCCAAACGGGGTCGAGAACCATGGAATGCCGGCATACGGATACGGGCCGGTGGCCAGATCGGTGGTCAGCAGACCGAGGTCGGCGAGCGAGCGGTCTATCCACGCATTGAACAGCGGATTGCTCGAACGGACGCGCGCGGTAGCGCGGCGCCGTTCGCGCATCACGAGGTGGGCGTCGACCAGCGCGGCGCGCACCGCGGCGCGGCCGACACGCGGGCGCTCCGCGTCGATTTGCGAAAGATGGGCTTCGCTCAATGAGTGCGTCGGCTTCGACACGGCCATCCCCGGCTTGTCCGTTTGCGCGACGACGTCCACCGCGACCGACAGATAGATCGACACACACGCTTGCGCCGGCAGCTTCACCGTGTAGTCGGCGCGGTCGGCGAACAGCTTGTCCGGCCGCGGTGCGAAGGCGATCTGCACATTGCGCGCCACGCCGTCAAGGCCGATGTAGCCGAGCATCACCTCGTGGTTTTCGACGCGCGCCGGTTCGACGCGCCCCTGTTTATCGCGCTTGAGGCCGCGCACTTCGAACATGTCGCGGAAGTCGCTGACGAAGGAGATCGACAGCGGCAGGATGGCGTCGCTCGTGCCGTAGTTGGTGAGTTCGATGGCTTCGTTGAGAACGGTGCCGGACAGCACACGCACGCGCTCGACGTGGATCACGCCTTCGGGGGTGCTGTCGCCGCCGAGCGGCGGCAAGGGACGATTCGTGAGATGCGCGGTGAACGAAGTGTTGTCGCTGCTGACGCTGCCCGACAACAGTGACGGCGCGCGGCCGCCGAAGGTGAGGCGCAGTTGCGAGAGAACGCGGGTGTCGTTGACGAAGAGGCCGTCGTCGTGGCCGGTGATATCGCCGAGGGGGTCATTGACGATGAAGGTGTCGCCAGACTTCAGCACGTGCTGGGTGGCGCTCGCCACGTTCAGGTTTTCCGTCGGGATGAATACGCCGTCCGGCTCGATATCCTGGTGGTCGATGCCGCCCGAGTGGGATAGGCCGCCGAGGGCTTCTGGCTGCTGCATCAGGGTCGCTCCTGTGAGGTTCGCTTTCGGGTTCCTGCTGTCGCTTCCGATTGTAGAAGGTCTGCGGGTGTCAGACGAACTTAACACATTGGAGTTTCAGTTTTTTTCGTGGCATGGGAGATGCAGGCGGTTTTGCTTTTTTTTTGCCTTTGGCGGCGGCAATTGTGGTTTGCCTGCGGTGGTGGTCTTTGCTTGATTATTTGCCTGCGCGGCGCTTCTTATGGCTGTTTGCCTACGGTGTTGGTCTTGGCTTTTTTTGCCTGTGCGGCGCTTATGGTGGTGCTGCCTGCGGTGGTGGTCTTTCCTTGATTGATTGCCTTCGCGGCGCTTATGTTCGTGCTGCCTGCGGCGTTGGCCTTTCCTTGTTTTCTTTGTGGTCTATTAGCTTTCCCCCTGTGCGGGGGAGCACGAACATAAGTGCCACACAGGCACAAAAACCAAGACCAACGCCGCAGGCATACAGACAACAAGCGCCGCGCAGGCAAAAACCCACCTCACTCGCTACGCGCAAAAAATCACCGTTTGGCGACCGGCTTGGCCTCGCGCGGACCCTCACCAACAAACAATTGCCGCGGGCGGCCAATCTTCTGCTCAGGATCGGCAATCATTTCGTTCCACTGCGCAATCCAGCCGACCGTACGCGCCATCGCGAAGATACACGTGAACATCGAGGTCGGAATGCCCAGCGCGCGCTGCACGATGCCCGAGTAGAAGTCGACGTTCGGGTACAGCTTGCGCGACACGAAGTATTCGTCTTCCAGTGCGATCTTTTCCAGCGCCATGGCCAGCTTGAACAGCGGGTCGTCGTGCAGGCCCAGCTCTTCCAGCACTTCATGGCAGGTTTCGCGCATCAGCTTCGCACGCGGATCGTAGTTCTTGTAGACGCGGTGACCGAAGCCCATCAGCTTCACGCCGGAGTTCTTGTCCTTCACCTTCGCAATGAACTCGGGAATGTGGTCGACCGAACCAATCTCTTCCAGCATGCTCAGCGCCGCTTCATTCGCGCCGCCATGCGCCGGCCCCCACAGGCAAGCAATCCCTGCGGCAATACAGGCAAACGGATTCGCACCCGACGACCCGGCGAGACGCACCGTCGAAGTCGATGCATTCTGCTCGTGGTCGGCATGCAGGATCAGGATGCGGTCGAGCGCGCGCACCAGCACGTCGTTGACCTTGTACTCCTCGGCAGGATTGGCAAACATCATTCGCATGAAATTCGCGCTGTACGACAGATCGTTCTTCGGATACACGAACGGCTGACCCACGGTGTATTTGTAGGCCATCGCCACCAGCGTCGGCAGCTTCGCGATCATGCGGATCGCGGATACTTCGCGGTGCTGCGGATTATTGATGTCCAGCGAGTCGTGATAGAACGCCGACAGCGCGCCGACTGCGGCGACCAGAATCGCCATCGGGTGCGCGTCGCGGCGGAAGCCGCGGAAGAAGAAGTGCATCTGCTCGTGCACCATCGTGTGCTGCGTGACGGTGTTGACGAACTCTTCATTCTGCTGCGCGTTCGGCAGTTCGCCCTTTAGCAGCAGATAACAGGTTTCGAGGAAATCGGCGTTTTGCGCCAGATTGTCGATCGGGTAGCCGCGGTACAGCAGCTCGCCTTCGTCACCGTCGATATACGTGATTTCGGAATTGCAGGCCGCCGTCGACATGAAACCCGGGTCGTACGTGAACTTGCCCGTCTGCCCATACAGTTTGCGGATGTCGATCACATCCGGTCCGAGCGTGCCCTGATAAATCGGCAAATCAATCGTCTGGTCGCTGTCGGAAAAGCTCAGCGTCGCGTGTGTCTTCGAGTTCATCTACACGTTTCCTTTTACATGCACATCGCACACATGCCGGCATGCTCGATCATCGCGCTTGCGTGTTTAGGCATGCTCAGGCTCCGCTTCGCATTCTACGGTTCGATCAGGCATTGATTGCGGCGATTGACGGCAACAATCCATCTCGGCTGGCGCAACATTCGTTGCCTGACGTGGCCGCAAAGCTCCCTGAGGACGCCGCGCGAACATGCACTATGTGCCAACCGCCCAATGGCAGCCAAATGAAAGCTGGTGCGCCTGGTGCAACAATGTTTTGCTTCAGACGGGCAGCACAAGCACGGCGGCTCTGCGATACTGAATGCGTGCTTTGCCTCCCCTGCAAGCACATCGCTGTCTTTGGCCCGCCTTCCTACGGCGGGCCTTTTTAATCAGCCAGAACAACAGGAAGGACCAGATGAACGCCTCGCTCGAAACGCTGTTTCCGGATCATGTCCACAACGAAGACAGCATCGTCTCCGCACTGAACCATCAGGACATCGTCGTTGCCTTGTCGTCGGCGCTGAAGACGCAAAACGTCGCGGTGCTGCATATGCTCTACCCGCGTACCGACGCACGCACCCATCGCAGTCTCGATACATTGGTGAACGTATTGCATGGTCACGGTCTGCATCAAGTCGCGGACCTGATTGCACAAGAGGCGCATTACCTGCTGTTCAAGGACCCTGTCAAGGCGTGGAAAGCGTTCCACGAGATTCGCAACGACTCGCTCGCGATCGGCGTGCATCTGTATTACCACGGCCTAGTCGGCGAAGCCGCGGAACGCGCACTCGATACCGACGCGCATCGCAAGGCCTGAGCTTCATCGGTACTGAGCCGGGCGCCGCCCCGCTCGGGCTCATCGCACGCGCATGGCGCGAATGAATTCGTCGACATAGCGGTTGAACGCGGCCGGATGCGCGAGATTCATTCCGTGCGACGCGCCGCGCACCGTTTCGCGGCGCGCATCCGGCAACCACGCTTGCAGGGCGGTCGCCGTACGGCGGAACATGTCCGGGCTCTTTTCGCCATCGATGAGCAGCACCGGGCAGCGTATTCCGGCGGCTTCCTCGGGCACATACGCGGGCAGCGGGTCGCGGAACTGGCGTGCGAGCGTGTGCGCGTTGTCGGTCGCCATTCTGCGAAAGCCCGGCGTGCTCATCGCCCAGAAACCGGGCCGGCTCACCGAATCGACGAACAGCTGCAAGCCGGCGTCCACCTCACCCTCTTCGATCAGTTGCGCGGCTTTGGCGCGCAACGCGTTGACCGTCTCCGGCAATTGCGCGGGCGGCCGCCCGGCAATCTGCAACGGGCCGCCCGGATCGGCGAGCGTCAAGGTGCGCACCCATTCCCGATGGCGTCGCGCGAAATGATAGGCGACGCAACCGCCGCGCGAATGACCGACCACGTGCGCCGGACCGGCACCGAAACGGTCGATGAACTCGGCCACTTCGTCCGCATGCCGGCTCCAGCTGAACGGCAGCCCGGGCTCGGTATCGGTCACCGGCCAGTAGTGCGTGAGACTCACCGCGACCGAGCGGTAATGCCTCGAAAGGCCGGCGAGTTGCGGCTGCCAATAGCGGTAGTCGCATAGCGAGCCGTGCACGAACAGCAGCAGTTCGCCTTCGCCGTTTTCGACGTAAGGCATGCGCAAACCGCTTTGCAGTTCGATAAAGGACGGGGACGAAGCGGAAACAGGTTGATTCACAGGTGGATTCACGGACCGCGCGGCAACGTCTGAAGGCGACGGCGCCAGCGCCGGCTCGAAAAGATCGGGGAAAGAAAAAGAAAGCGAGCTTGCGTCCCGGCAAATGGGACGCGTCGCGTATTGTCACATAGGCGCGAAATGCGCGCCGGAGCTTACGCCACAGGACCGGCGCTGAATTCGCCGCGTCACTCGCGCGTCACGCGTAGGCGCTATCGTCCAGCAAACCGGCGGCGGCAGCAGCGGCCGCGCCGCGCACCGCACACGTCAGCGGTTCGTCGGCGACGCGGACGTCGAGCCCCAGTTCGTTGGTCAGCCGCCGGCTCAGGTTGGCGAGCAGCGCGCCGCCGCCGGTCAGCACGATGCCGCTATGCGCGATATCGGTCACCAGCTCGGCCGGCGCCGTTTCGAGCGCGCGCTTCACCGCGCCGATCACCTGCCGCAGCGGGCCGTCGATCGCGTCGGCAATATCGTGGTTGCTCAGTTGAACCGTGCGCGGCAGGCCGTCGTCGACGCTGCGCCCGGTGGCGTTCATATGCTCCATCGGCACGTCGCGCACGGCCGAACCGATGCTTTTCTTCACGTGCTCGGCGGTTTGCTCGCCGAGCAGCACGCCGTACAGACTGCGCACATAACTGACGATCGCCATATCGAAGCTGTCGCCGCCCACGCGGATCGAGCCGCTATACGCCGTGCCGCCCAGCGCGATCACACCGACTTCGGTGGTGCCGCCGCCAATATCGACCACCATCGACCCGGTCGCCTCGGACACCGGCAGGCCCGCGCCGACCGCCGACGCCAGCGATTCGCCGATCAGGCTCACTTTCCACGCACCGGCCGCCACCGCCGCTTCCCGGATCGCGCGACGCTCGACGTGGGTTGCCCCCGCCGGCACGCACAGCGTGAAAGCAGCACGCCGGCTGAACAGAGGCCGCGGGCGCGCCATGTCGACGAATTGCCGGATCATGTGCTCGGCGGCCGAGAAATTGGCGATGACGCCGTGCCGCATCGGCCGCACGGCCTCGAGATTACGCGGCGCGCGGCCGAGCAATTGCCGGGCCTCGGTGCCGACCGCGGCCACGCGTATCTGCCCGGCGGCGGGCTGTTTCTCGAAACAGACGACCGACGGCTGATTCAGCACGATGCCGCCGTGGTCGGTATAGATCAGCGTATTGGCCGTGCCGAGGTCGACCGCCACGGTGTGGCGGAACAGGCGATCGAAAAGCGGGTAATGCGGCGTCGGTCTGGCCATAGGAAGGCTCTGCTGTATCGTTATCCGCCCTTGCCGGGCAGTCTGGAAAATGCGCCCCCGGTCACCCGAGCCGCTCGGCACGTCCTGACGGGCGTTGCGCGGTCCGCGCGGCGGGGGTGATTCTCGTGCTAATGAGCAGTTAACGACAAGCAGATCAAATTCTTTAGACCGATTTTTCAATCAGGGCCGTGTCAGTCTTACGACACCTTGCCCAGCGCGCTCACCAACGCCTCGCGACCGAGTTCGACACCGTCGGCATTAATGGTGTGACCAATGCCGGGCAACACGTAGGCGTCGACGCTATAGCCTGCGTTGCTGAAAGCATTGGCGGCATATTCCAGTTCGCGCACCGGGATCACTTCGTCTGCTTCGCCGTGCACCAGCGTGAGCGGCGTGGCGCTGTGCGCGACGATCGCCGAGCCGAGCCGGCCCGAATACGCGACGACGGCGGCTGCGCCTTCCGCGCTGGTCGCCACGTGATGCATCGACATGATCGAGCCTTGCGAGAAGCCCACCAGTGCAAGCCGGTCGAAAGGAAGCTGCCAGTGCGCCAGCTCGGCTTCGAGCATCCGCCGCAGCGCCGGATAAGCGGCGGCGACGCGCGCCTCGCGGTTGCCTTCATCGACTTCGCGCAGGCTGAACCACTGACGCCCGCCAAAACCGCCGTCGAATTCTTCGCTGCCGTCGAGCGACACAAACGCGACATCCGGCAAGGACTCGCTCCAGATGTCCGCGAGCGGCATCAGATCGCGGGCATTGCTGCCGACGCCGTGCAGCACCACCACCAATGCCTTCGCAGGCGCCTTGGCCGGCGCGCGCCGCCACCCGTGTTCGAATTGCTCCCAGGCCATATCGATTTCCTTTCTCCCGATGCTTCCAGTTCGTATTTCCGCACGCGCGATGAGCTGCGCGGCGGCGTGTTGCCCCAGCCGCGAGGATACGCTGCCGGATGGCTTTGTGCCCGCGAGCCTGCCCGCGCCGGCTACGTCTATGCGTGAATGCAGTTATGCTTTGCGAGCGTTCCACCTAGGCTTTGATTACGGCTTTGGTCACGGCTTTGGTCACGGCTTCGATCACGCTTACTGGCACGCTCCCGGACGGCGCGCGACAGCCCGCCTCGGCGCGAACAGCTTGCGCCGTGCCGGCCGCGCACCGTGGTCCCGCAACGTCCTTAGCTGCCCACTCGCTTGACTGACCGCCCGGCGCCGCGCGCGAGCGGCGCACGGAAGATCCGCCGATATTCTGTCCGGAGAATTGTTTGAGCCAGCCCACTTCCGCGCAAGCCGCCACACCGCCGGCACCACCGCCGCCGCTAAAAGGCGGCCAACTGGTTCTGGCGACCATCGCCGTCGCGCTCGCCACCTTCATGAACGTGCTCGACACGTCGATTGCGAACGTCGCGATCCCGACCATTTCGGGCAACCTCGGCGTTTCGGTCGACGAAGGCACATGGGTCATCACGGTGTTCGCCGCCGCCAACGCGGTGTCGATTCCGCTGACCGGCTGGCTCACGCAGCGCTTCGGCCAGGTGAAGCTGTTCGTTAGCGCGATTCTGATGTTCGTGCTGGCTTCGTGGCTGTGCGGCATTGCGCCGACGCTGCCGATCCTGCTGATCGCGCGGGTCTTTCAGGGCGCCGTGGCAGGTCCGCTGATTCCGCTGTCGCAGGCCATTCTGCTCGGCTCGTACCCGAAGGAGAAAGCGTCGACCGCGCTCTCGTTATGGGCCATGACGGCGACCGTCGGCCCGATTGCCGGCCCCGCGCTCGGCGGCTGGATCACCGATCGTTACAGCTGGTCGTGGATCTTCTACATCAACATTCCGGTCGGCATATTCGCGGCCGGCGTCACGTGGATGATCTACCGCAACCGCGAGTCCGCCACCCGCAGACCGCCGATCGACGTGATCGGCCTCGGCTTGCTGGTTGCCTGGGTCGCCTCGTTGCAGATCATGCTCGACAAGGGCAAGGACCTCGACTGGTTCTCGTCGCCGGTGATCGTGATCCTGGGCATCACGGCGCTCATCAGCTTTGCGTTTTTCCTTGTGTGGGAGCTGACCGAGGAGCATCCGATCGTCGATTTGCGGCTCTTCACGCAGCGTAATTTTCTCGGCGGCACGATTGCGATTTCGGTCGCGTACGGCGTGTTTTTCGGCAACCTGGTGCTGTTGCCGCAATGGATGCAGGAGTATCTGAACTACCGTTCGGTGGATGCGGGTCTGGTCACCGCGCCGCTCGGCGTCTTCGCCGTGCTGCTCGCGCCGGTGATGGGCCGCGTGCTGCCGCGCTCCGACGCGCGTATCATCGCCACCCTCGCCTTTGTCGGCTTCGCGATCGTGTTCTATATGCGCTCGAAGTACGTGATCGAAATCGACACGTGGCACCTCGTGATACCCACGCTGCTGCAAGGCATTCCGATGGCGCTGTTCTTCGTGCCGCTGACCTCGATCATTCTGTCCGGCCAGCCGCCGAACAGGATTCCGGCCGCTGCGGGCCTGTCGAATTTCGTGCGGGTGTTTTGCGGCGCGGTGGGCACCTCGGTCGCCGGCAACGAGTGGAACAACCGCACGGTGCTGCATCACGAGCGGCTCACCGAGCGCGCCACCGTCGACAACCCGCTGTTCAACCAGCAGATCGATTCGACCCAGTCGCTGCTGCATCTGAATACGCAATCGGCGCATGCGCTGTTCGACTTCACCGTGAACACGCAGGCCGCGATGATGGGCCTGAACGACATCTTTTATGTGTCGGCGATCATTTTCATTCTGATCATTCCGCTGATCTGGATTACGCGGCCGGCCAAAGGCGGCGGCGGACCGGGTGCGGCGGGCGCGCACTGATGGCGGCGGACCGGAGCGACCCACAGGGGCAGCGTGACGCTTCGCGTTCGTGAAGCGGCGCAATTTGCGCCATAACGTCAGCGGAAATAGCGCGCCGGCGTGTCGCCGAACGCGTCGCGGAACACCGCGATAAACGACGACACATCGTTGTAGCCGACTTCGAGCGCCACCTGCGTGACGCTGGCGCCCGCGCCCAGGCGCTCCAGCGCAACGAGCAGCCGCAATTGCTGGCGCCACTGGCCGAAGGTCAGCCCGGTCTCCTTGACGAACAGGCGCGCCGCGGTGCGAGCGGTGACGCCGGCAGCGGCCGCCAGATCCTCGAGCACCGCCTGTTCCGCCGGGTTGGCGCTCAGCGCGTCGGCGATCCGCTGGGCGCGCAGATCGCGTGGCCAGTTCACCGCCAGCGGTGCGGCAGGCAGACCCGGCAGCCGGTCCAGCAATACTTGCACGAGGCGCGTGGACGGGGCATCGAGCGGCTCGTCCTTCGGCAAATCGGCCACCGCGATTAGCAAGGCCTCCACCAGCCGGTCGAGCACGACCGCCGCGCCCTGTCCTGGCAGCGGCACCGCGTCCGCCTCGGCATACAGCGAATAGAGCCGCACCGGTTCGGCTGCGGACAGGCGATGCAACACGTCCGGCAGCATCCAGACGGCGTGGCCCGGCGGCACCACCCACCGTGCGATTTCGGTGCGCACGGTCAGTACGCCTTCGCTCGCGTGAATCAGACGCGCGCGACCGCACGCGTGCAACGGCTCGTCCAGCGCATCGTACCGTTCCTCGACCACGAATACCGAACGCTCGATGAGGTCCGGATCGAAGGCTCCCGTCATGGGTGTCCGTTTTGCCCGGTTGTCGTTGGAAAGACAGAAAGACTAGCATAGCCGCCGCAAACGAGGTTCGCGCCTGGGCGCTCGGCGCCGCACGAACAATTCGCTCCGGGTTGTCGGTAAAATCGCGGCTCCAACGGTCCGAGCCCAATGAACTACTCATCCATCCTCGAACAGATTCATCGCGATCTCCAGCCTTATCTGGGCACCGGCAAAGTAGCCGACTACATTCCGGAGCTGGCAAAAGTCCCCGCCGACAGCTTCGGCATGGCAATCGTCACGACCTCGGGCGAAGTGTTTCGCACCGGCGCCGCCGACACGCGCTTTTCCATCCAGAGCATCTCCAAGCTGTTCGCCTGCACCATGGCGTTCCGGCTGCTCGGCGACGCGTTGTGGCAGCGCGTCGGGCGCGAGCCTTCCGGCACCGCGTTCAACTCGCTGGTCCAGCTCGAAGCCGAACAGGGCAAGCCGCGCAATCCGTTCATCAACGCGGGCGCGCTGGTCGTCACCGACGTGCTGTGCCGCCGCTTCGTGCAGGCCGAGACGGCGCTGGTCGAATTCATGCGGCGCCTGACCGGCGAAACGAGCATCGACTACGATTCGCGCGTCGCCCAGTCTGAACGGCAGCACGCCCACCGCAACCAGGCGATGGCGCACTTCATGGCGAGCTTCGGCAACATGGAGATGCCGCCGCAAGTGGTGGTCGACGCTTATTGCCGGCAGTGCGCGATTTCGATGAGTTGCGTCGAACTGGCGAAAGCGGCGCTGTTTCTGGCCAACCACGGTGTCGTGCCCGCCACCGGCGAGCGGATTCTCGACACCAGTTCCGCCAAGCGTCTGTCCGCGCTGATGCTGACCTGCGGCACCTACGATGCTGCGGGCGATTTCGTCTATCGGGTCGGCTTGCCGGCGAAAAGCGGCGTGGGCGGCGGAATCGTCGCCGTGCTGCCCGGCGAGATGGCCGTGTGCGTGTGGTCGCCTGGGCTCGACACCAACGGCAATTCGCTGGCGGGCGTGTTGGCATTGGAATGGTTGACCACGCTTACCGCGCAGTCGATTTTTTGATACCACTCGCGCAGACACCCCAAAAAGTTTGGGTGTCCGTATTTGCCGGTTGACGCCCGAGTGCTCTGTTGCATTGCAAAACAGCAGGGTGCTCCCTGGAGCGTCACTGGTACCCGACCGCGCAAATTTTTCCATGAACGACGCGTGGTACGTCTATAACACCCGAACGGGGCTGCGCTCAGCTCATCGATGACCAGCTGCGTGATGTTCACGAAAGTTCACGAAACGCTTGGAAGGCATATCGCCCTCCAGGAATTCGTGGTTGTTGATGCAGGAAGGCAACCTGCAACGTCCGTTTCCGTTGGGAGGCAATTATGGACAAGCGATTGAATGAAGAAGGGATGGATCTGCTGTTCCGCCAGGCCCGAACCCACAATAGCTGGCTGCCTAAACCGGTCAGTGATGACACATTGCGCGAACTCTACGAGCTGATGAAGTGGTGTCCAACGAGCGCAAACTGCAGCCCAGCACGTTTTCTGTTCCTGCGCAGTCAGGAAGCGAAGCAACGACTTCTGCCGGCATTGGCACCAGGCAACATCGACAAGACGATGGGTGCACCGGTGACGGCCATCATCGCTTATGACGGCAAGTTCTATGACAAGCTGCCTAAACTGTTCCCGCACGCAGATGCGCGAGCCTGGTTCGCCGACACACCGGAACTGGCCGAGGTCACGGCACGGCGCAATAGCTCGCTACAAGGGGCTTATTTCATCCTGGCTGCCCGCTCGCTCGGACTGGATTGTGGTCCGATGTCCGGGTTCGATCATGCAAAAGTCGACCATGAATTTTTTCCTGCGAGCGCACAGGAGGGCGCCTTCCAGCAGGAGCACTTTCCCGACAGCCACATCAAGTCGAATTTCCTCTGCAATCTGGGCTATGGTGATCCGGCAGGGCTGTTCCCGCGCAGCCCACGCCTGGATTTTGACGAGGCCTGCATATTGCTTTGACCATCAGGAACCCCGCTTCGCAGGCCTGATCCCCCTCGCCTAGGTGCAAACGGCTCACGTGCTGGTGGATCAGCATGTGGGCCCAATTGCACGGCCAATGCAAGAAGACGTTCTGGTCCGGTGCGGGCCTACCCATACGACCGACACAAACATGGGTGCATGCGACCGAGACCGACGCTCACGGGTGCCGGCCCTGCATCGCCAATCGTGCCGCCGAGCGCCGAGACGCCATGCCCACCGACCGTGGCGCCCCATGGTCCCAAGGAATAGGTCCTCTCTCCACCACCTGTCGACAGCCATCGCATTCTCGGCGATCGCAGCCGTGTCCTGCAAAGCCGACCGCTGCAGACATTCGGTTTGGCCATCAACTCTGGTTTGAAGCGGATTCCTTTGTTGCAGATGGCAACGGCTCCCCTGACGCTGATTCGAACAAGTCGAAGTGACATGGAGACGCTGGTGTACGGTGATCATGTACGGCCGCGGATCTTGATTGTCTGCAGCAGGCTCGTAAGCGGACGAGCGGGTCATCTTCTCGCTACCATGGACCTTATCGCGGGTACGAAAGCAGTGGGGCAAACTCCGGTTCTGCCGTCGAAAGCGCACGTTGATTTGAGGCGCCATGTTTCTGCAAGCACATACATGTTCTGACAGGTTCTGACCGATCTTCTGCATGCCCCATGCCACGTCAATTAAGGTGGGGATGCCGCGTGACCAATCGGCATCCATATTGAATTCTTCACCCATATGAGGTTGCCGCGACCTAGTGTGTTTATGGAGGCGAATCTCTCGGTGGGTGGCAGCAATCGGTGGTTTTGCGGCGGGGCAAGTCGTTTTGCGCACGTAAATCGGCCGTTCACACGGCGAGAGTCATCGTGCCGGTGATGTGCTGCCGGCAGTGCAAAAGGCGTTTTACCCTTTTTCGCGAGGCACAAAATGAAATCAATTTCCAGACGCCTATCCCGTTTTATTTCCCAGGGTCTCGCAGGTGGCGGCATCATCGCACTCACGTGCGCGATTGGCACAGGCTCCCAGGCGCAGACGCTCGGCCCACTCGTCCAGGTGGCCGCGGGCGATCCGTTCAGTGGCTGCACTGCCGACCAGGTGCACGCGCAGGAGGCCGCATTCGGGAGCATCCTTTATCCAGCCACGTTGATCGAGCCGTGGGTGGCGGCTGATCCGACCGACCCGTCTCGCCTCCTCGTCGGCCACCAGCAGGACCGCTGGGACGACGGTGGCTCACGCGGGCTCGTCGGCGTCGTCTCCAACGATGCGGGCAGCAGCTGGACCAATTCGATCCCGACCGGCGTTACCGAGTGCACCGGGGGTAAATTCGGTCGTGCCTCCGATCCCTGGGTAGACTTTGCGCAAAATGGAACGGCCTTCTTCTTCTCGCTGGTGTTGGATCCGATGAGGGCGACGACTCCGTTTGGCGCACGAAATAGCGGGCTGCTGGTCAGCCGGTCCGTCGACCACGGCGCGACGTGGCAAACTCCGGTTACGCTGATCCGCAACAACTCGCCGCACGTGCTCAATGACAAGAACTCGCTCACCGCCGATCCGACCGCAAGCAATAATGTCTATGCGGTGTGGGATCAGCTGAGCGTTTTCCCGCCAACCAAGAACGGCGCTCAATTGCTCGCGGAAAACGATGGTGTCGCAATCGCGCGCGAATTGCTTAACGCTACAGCGGGCGGTGCTCCGTCCTTCAAATTTAATTTTACCGGCCCGACCTTCTTCTCGCGATCCATCGACAATGGCGTGACCTGGAGCACGGCCGCCCCGATCTACCAGCCGGGCACGAACAAACAGACGATCGACAACATCGTGCGGGTGTTGCCTGATGGGACCGTGCTCGATTTCTTCACCGCGATCGGTGTCACGAATTCGGGTCTCAGCATCGGCTATATCAAGTCCACGGATAAGGGAGCGAGCTGGAGCGGGCCAACGTTCGCCAACGATATTCACGTGGTCAGAGTGGTCACTCCGGACACCGGCGGGCGGATACGCGATGCCTCCATTCTCTACAGCGTGGCTGTGAACCCAGTCACGGGGGCAATCTATCTCGCCTGGCAGGACGATCGCTTTTCGAAGGCCATGTGCCCCACCCCCACAAGTTCCACTGGGTCAATCCCGATCGACAGCATCGTCTTCAGCGAGTCGGATGACGGCGGGCTAACCTGGTCGGCGCCGGTGATGATCAACAAGACGCCGGCGAATGCCACGAATCCGTGCCGTCAGCAGGCCTTCATCCCCGCGGTGGTGGCGTCGGGCGACGGCAAGACGGTCGTGGTGACGTACTACGACTTTCGTAACGACGGGAAGACACCTGGCATCGAGGGCACCGACTATTTCGCGCTCTTCTGCCCTACCTCCAGCGATTGCACGAAGCCTGCCAACTGGGGCAATGAGGAGCCTCTGACCACAGCCTCGTTCAACATACTTGACGCTCCCGTGGCGCGTGGCCATTTCCTCGGCGATTACATGGGCTTGACTGCTAGCGGGCCCACGACCGTGTACCCGGTATTCGGCATAGCCACGGGTCACAACGTGACGGCGGAATTCACCCGCCAGATCTCATTGCCGTGAGCGCAACCGGCGGCGACTGAAGGAGGGTCGCCGCCCGGTCCTCCGTCATCGATCGCCTCCCATTCAGGAAGCACCACACCGGAAGCACCCCTCGCAACTGCCTTGAGCCAGTCTGTGGCAAACTGCGACGCCGTACGTGGACACATCCGAGGCGCTGCATAGACCAGCGCCGCCGCCCACGCAATACGCACACCGGCGCGAAGCGCCTTAAAACACCTAGGAATCCATACCTCCAGATCTTTACGACCGAGGCTAACTGACTATGACGAATCTCTATCGCGGGATGGATCGGGCGACGCTTGACGCCGCCTACAACAACACGCAAGCAATTCCGGATTTCCCCGAAGTGCTGCGGGTTTTTCAGTCGCGCAGCGCGAAGCTCTATGAAAGAGTCTCGTGCCGGCGCGACCTGCGCTATGGCGAGCACCCCCGCGAACGTTTTGACTGGCTTCCCTGCGGCAATTCCGGAGCGCCCACCTTCATCTTCATCCACGGTGGCTACTGGCAGAACTGCGCCAAGGAAGATTTTGCGTTTATCGCGGATGGCGCGCTTGCCAGAGGCTTCAATGTTGTACTGGCCGAATACACGCTTGCGCCGGAAGCATCGATCACGCAAATCGCTGGGGAAATCGGCCGTCTATTGGATCACCTCGGGGCCGACGCCGAAGGGCTTGGAACAGCAGGTCGCCAGGTGTGTCTCAGCGGTCATTCGGCCGGCGGTCATCTGACGGCGCTGCATCGCGCGCACCCGGTTGTCACGCGTGCGCTGGCGATCAGCGCTCTGGTCGATCTTGAGCCGATCAGCCTTTCCTGGCTCAACGACAAGCTGCAACTGAGCAAGGACGAAATCGACACCTACAGTCCGTTGCACCATATAGGCAAGGGAGCGCCGATGATCGTCGCGGTCGGTGCCGCGGAACTGCCCGAGCTGGTGCGTCAGTCAGACGAGTATGCGGCAGCATGTAACGCAGCAGGGGAGAAAGTCGAACACGTTCACGTGCCGGCGTGTACCCATTTCTCGGTGCTCGACGACCTTGCTCGACCGGACGGCATCTTGATGAGTGCGCTCGACCGGTTAGGCTAGCCTTTGGCGGCTCGTGTTCCCTGAAGACAATTGACGGTCGCACGCGCAGCGGAGCAACGCCAAGTCGCGGCAGCCGAACGATTACTCGGCGAGACCTGTGAACGGCCGCAACGACACCCCTGCGGGTAACGAACGCACTATTCCCCGAGGGGCAATAGCGCCAAAAGCAGGCGCCGCAACTCCAGACATTCGGCCGGCGTCAGCCTCGCAGTGAGAATGCGCTCGAGCTCCTCGACACGTGGACGCAACGTCGCAAGCTGCTTCTTGCCGGCGGGAGTAAGGAACAGCACATAGCTACGTTTGTCGACGGGATCGTCCGAGCGTTCGATCAAATTATTGCGGACCATACGCGCGACTAGATCAGCGATTGTCGAACGGTCCACGTCGAGTTCATCGCCGAGTTGTCGTTGATTGACGCCGGGCGTCATCTGCAAGATTTCGAGCGCCGCGTACTGAACGCTCGTGATCTCGGCGGAGACTACGCTGAGCCATACCGCTACGTGGCGCTGCTGGGCGCGGCGTACCAGGCTGCCCGTGAATCTGGACAGCGTTTCGGGGTCGTCGTGTTTGGTCGGCAATTTCTAAGCGTGTAGCGAAGAGGTGTTCGTTCGGAAAATGGGCCGCAAAAATGCCTTCAATTCGGCGTAGGCGTCAAGCGGAAGTACATGCGCGACGTACTGGTCCGGACGGACCACGACGAGCGCGCCCCGTTCCCGGTCGATGCCACGCTCGTCGAAGATATCAGTCGCCGCGTCGCTCGTAAATGCTTTCTCGTAGTCAATGAGGCCGTAGCGTCCCTTGCGCGGCAGCAACAACGCATGTAGATCCTCGAGTCGTACTTCGCGATGAGGCTGCTGCAACACTGCGCGAAGATCGAAGACGCTATCCGCATCGGCATCTTCCGGCGTGACGAGACGCAAGATCGAATCGGGCGACCTGGCGAGATGTTCGCACAGTGCATTGAGCGCACCTCCGCTTGCGTCCGAGAAAGCGTACAGGCGCCAGCGACCATCGGCGCGTGCCGCGTGACCGAGTTGCACCGGCTTCGCATCGGCGAGACGAACGACGGGCGACGAATGAAAGCGCGTGCCGATGGTGAAGCCGCTCGCGAGCGATTGATATGTCGATTCGCCCGTCAACGCGCCCGGCCGATATCGCGTCGCTACGCCCGCCGTATACCGACCCGCGCGAACGAAATAGTCCTGCAGTTCGGTTGGATCGACACCGCCTGCTTCGGGGCGGTTGGGGTCTTTCGGCGGGGCGGCCATCATGGCTGACCATTCCTTGTCGAAGTCGATCAGTTCTTGCGCGACGGGCTGGCGTTCATCGGAATACGTGCGTAACAGGTCGATGTCGCTAAGTCCTTGCAGCACCGCGCCGAGCTTCCAGCCGAGATTGAAGCCGTCCTGCATCGAAACGTTCATGCCCTGACCCGCTTTCGCGCTATGCGTGTGACAGGCATCACCAGCGATGAACACGCGCGGCTCGCGAGATGTTCCATCGGCGGCGATGGCATCGTCGAAGCGATCGGTCAGACGCTGCCCCACTTCATAAACCGAAAACCACGCAACTTCTTTCACGTCGAGTGAATAGGGATGCAGAATCCGTTGCGCGGTCTGAATGATGCGATCGACCGTGGTCTGCTTGATCGTGTCGCGATTCTCCGGCGTGACTTCGCCCAGATCGACGTAAAAGCGCACGAGATAACCGCCTTCACGCGGAATGATGAGCAGATTTCCGTTGTTTGCAGACTGAATCGCCGCTTTCAGGCGGATGTCCGGAAAGTCGGTGACGGCAAGTGCATCCATCACGCCCCACGCATGGTTGGCCGCATCGCCTTGCAGCGTCTGCCCGATGGCAGCACGCACACGACTGCGGGCGCCATCGGAGCCCACGACATAGCGAGCACGCACGGTGACTGTTTCATTGAGCCGCGATGCATCCGTTCGACGTAATGTGACGCGTACGGGATACTCGCCCGCGTTATCGCGCCGCACGTCCTCGACCTCGAGATCGTAATCCGGTTCGAGCCGTTGCGCGGACCGGCGCATCACATCGAGCAGATACTCCTGCACGCGGGCCTGATTGACAATGACGTGCGGAAACTCCGACATACCTGATTCGGTATCCTGAACACGACCGGTACGCTTGATCGCGCCACGGTCATCTGCATCTGGTCTCCAAAAAACGGTTTCGTTGACCCAATAGGCTTCGCGCAACAAGCGATCGCTAAGGCCGAATGCATTGAACATCTCGACGGTGCGGCATGCGACTCCGTCTGCCTGCCCCATCAGCAACGGGCCCGAGCGACGCTCGACGATGCGCGTCCTGATCGACGGAAACTGCGACAGCTGAGCCGCAAGCACGAGCCCGGCCGGTCCGCTTCCGACGATGAGCACATCGACCGCATCGGGCATTTCGACGCTAGGCGCGCCATCGGCGCCTGGCTCGATCGTCGGATCCCCGACGCGGAAACCGTTGAGATGAAATTGCATGATGTCTTCCTCCAATCTGTCTCGATCACCTGGTGACGAATATACTCCGTACACCAACTATATAAAAGCACTTCTTGTGATCATGGATGTTTACCCTGATCTCAGGATGCGCTTTGCGAATCTCCGTCGATCGGGATCATTTGCCCGGAAATTGAACGCCCGGCGTCAGATGCCAGAAAAACAGCGAGCGCGGCAATGTCGGCCGGATCGACAAAATGCTTGATGGATTGATTGGCGAGCGCAGCCGCCTCTTCCTGCGCGACGGTGCGGCCGCTGGCTGATGCGCGTCCCGCCAGCACCTGCTGAATCCGTGGACCTTCCACGGCACCCGGCAGAATCGCGTTGACTCGTATGCCGAATTCGCCGAGCTCACGCGACAAGGTCTTTGCGAATCCGATGAGACCCCATTTGGTCGTCGCGTAGGGACTGCGGTTCGGGTAACCGAAGCGGCCGGCGAGCGACGACATGATGAGAATCACGCCCGCGCTCGACTGCTTCAGGAACGGGATGGCCCGTTGCGTCACCATGAACGTCCCGGTGAGGTTCAGACGAAGCACCGCTTCCCAGGCGTCCGGATCCATCTCCGCGACACTTGCGGTCGGTCCCGCAATGCCCGCGTTGTTCACGAGAACATCCAAGCCGCCGAGAGCGGACGCGGCGTCCTCGACCATGCGCGAAGCCGCCGCGCGATCGGCGATGTCGCACACCGATGCCCTGACGCCCGGCAATTGCGTTTGCATCTCTTGAAGCGCCGCTTCGTCGATATCGCAGACAAAAACGCTCGCGCCTGCCGATACGAATGCTTCCGTAATGGTGCGTCCTATACCGCCCGCACCAGCGGTCACCAGCACGCGCATGCCTTTTGATGTGGTCATGAATCCCCCTGCTCTGACTTGGATCACGCTCACCGCTCACTCGCAGGCGGCACGTATAAACTCCGGCACGGGGACGGCCTTCAGCCGCCCATCGGCCTGTTTGATACACAACGCGCGAGTCGCGCGACCCTCGCAGATCAGCGTATCGTTGCGCATGATGCGGTGGCTTTGAATAAAGACTTTGCCTCGCC
The DNA here is from genome assembly GCF_003353175.1 of Paraburkholderia lacunae. GTDB lineage: Bacteria > Pseudomonadota > Gammaproteobacteria > Burkholderiales > Burkholderiaceae > Paraburkholderia > Paraburkholderia lacunae. The sequence continues at coordinate 232,521 of NZ_QHKS01000004.1, forward strand.
ACTCTTCAATGCCGGTATGCACCTCCAGACTTTCACCGTAGGTCGCCGAGGTGTGAAAACCAGCGTGCATCTCCAGCAGCGGCGCGCCGATGCAATGGGGTAGCGCTCGCATCTCCCGCCACGGCGGCAGGCCGCACTGTATAAAATAATTGTGTGAAGCGGCGTCCATCCAGCGCGAGAAGTTCGGAAAAAAGACGATTCCGGCCGGGTCGCAATCACCGAATTGCACATCGATACGATAGACAGTTTCTTTACTCACGGGTCTATGCTCCAGCTTCCAATCCGACCATTGTGCGTGTATTGCACCCGCAACACTGTCAGTGCGGCGACATTTCGCATTGGCCGCCGGGCGAGCGGCGCTGGGAGCACGCGATGACCAGGCAAAAGCGGATGGCCGCTATGTCGCTTACGGTCGACGAACTGCTCGCTCAGTCGCCGTGGTTCGTGAGGCTGGACGAACCCGCGAAGTCCCGCGTGCGCTCTGACGCGTCGGAGCGCGCCGTCGCTGCTGGTCAGGCTCTGGGGCACCACGGCGAAAGGCAACATGTCTGGTTTGGCATGCTCGAGGGCCTCATCAAGTGGTCAATCACCGCGCGCGACGGCCAGACGGTGACGTTGGGCGGACAGTCGGTCGGCAGCTGGTTCGGCGAAGGCACGCTGATTCGGAACGCCCCGCGTGAGTCCGATCTCATCGCGTTGCGCAACAGCCGCGTCGCACAGGTTCCACGCGCCACCTTCAACTGGCTGCGCGATCAGCAGCCGTCGTTCAACGAATTTCTGCTGTTACAGGTCAACGAGCGTCTGCACTGGTTCATGGGCGCCGTCGCCGCGCACGGACTGCTCGACACCGACGGTCTTGTTGCACGGGCGCTCGTGGGCATGGTGCAACCATTGTCCAATCCGAGCGGCGTGGCGCATTTGCCGCTCTCCCAGGAAGAGCTCGCCAACCTGGCCGCCGTGTCGCGTCAAACATGCAATAAAGCGATGACCCGCTTCAAGAACTCCGGCCTCGTGCGCACCGAGTACGGCGGCATCGTCGTGTTGGATTTGCCCGGGCTTCATGCCTTGGCACGATAGCTCCACCCATCTTTCTTCGTGAATCATTGCCGGCGGCGTTAGCGCTTTGCATGGTGTTTACGCTAATCCCAACTGTCGCGCGATAGACAGTCGTGGGAGCGGTCGCCCGAAATAATGCGTGTCATACAAGACCAGGAGACACGCATGATTCGCGCTCGTACGCTGCCCGCCGCAGCCGTGTTTGTCGAGAGCTCGACGGACCAGATAGTCGAAGACGCCGTCTTCCGTAAAATCAGTTGGCGCGTCATGCCGCTCGTTTTGATCGCCTATATCTTCGCATTCCTCGACCGTATCAACATCGGCTACGCGCAACTGCAGATGAAGCACGACCTGGCCTTCTCCGATGCTGTCTATGGGCTCGGAGCCGGCATTTTCTTCGTCACCTATCTGCTGTTCGAGGTGCCCAGCAATCTGCTGCTCGAAAAGATCGGTGCGCGGCTGACCTTTTTAAGAATCATGGTGCTGTGGGGCTTCACGTCCGCCGCGACCGCGTTCGTCACGACGCCGTGGCAGTTTTACGGAATCAGGCTGATGCTCGGCGTATTCGAAGCAGGTTTCTTCCCTGGCATCATTCTGTATTTGACGTACTGGTACCCGAGCCAGCGCCGCGGACGTGTGACGGGTCTGTTTCTGTTCGGCATGCCGATCACGGGCGTCCTGGGCGGCCCGCTGTCGGGAATGGTCATGAGCGGCATGGAGGGCCTCGGCGGCATGCATGGGTGGCAGTGGCTCTTCCTCGTCGAAGGCTTGCCGACAGTTCTGCTGGGGCTCCTGCTGTATCGCATGCTTCCGGACAAGCCGGGCCGCGCGCCCTGGCTGAACGATGCCGAGAAAGCGCTGGTGCAGTCGGTCCTGGATTCCGACCACCGAGGCGCCGCAAAGGCTGGACATCATGGCAGGCTCGCCGCGGCGCTGGCCGACCCAAAGACTTACGTGCTTGCCTTCGTGTACTTCTGCTGCGCTTGCGCCGTCTACACGCTCACGTTCTGGCTGCCGGCCATGATCAAGGGCCTCGGCATCGCCCCGATCGCCACGATCGGCTGGTACGCGGCAGTGCCCTATATCTTCGGTGCGCTTGGCGTTCTCGTCATCAGCCGCAGTTCGGACCGATTCAAGGAGCGTCGCTGGCATGTCGGGGGAACCTTGGTTCTCGGCGCAGTGGCCCTGGCTTCAACTTCCTTTCTTGGCACCGCCGTCGTCGCGGTGATGGGCCTGCTGTGCGTTGCCGCGTTCTTCATCTTTGGCGGCGGGTCACTGTTCTGGTCAATTCCTCCCACCTACCTTGGCCGGGACGCAGCCGCAGCCGGCATCGCGGTGATCAGCTCGCTGGGTATCCTCGGCGGCTTCGTCAGCCCGACTCTGATCGGCTGGGTCAAGGGCGCGACCGGCAGCATCCAGATGGGTCTCCTGGTCTTGACCGCTCTTGTCATCGGGGGCGGCCTCACGATCCTGCTGGGCCTGCCAAAGAGCGCGGTCCGAGTGGGCGCTGCGGATGGCGTGAGCTCGCACTGATCGAGCCACCATAGTCAATCCTGTCCTTTAGACCCATTTCTTCTCTGGAGAAGACCAGCATGAGCAAGCCCAAAGTCATTGTGACCGTCGCGCCGACCGGCGGCATGGCGAACAAGAAAATGAACCCGAACCTGCCGACACAGCCGCAGGAGATCGCTGACGACACCTACCGGTGCTACAACGCCGGTGCCAGTGTCGTTGCAGTGCATGCGCGACGTCCTGACGACGAGGCCACCTGCGATCCTGCCATCTATAGCCGCATCAACCGGCTGATTCGCGACAAGTGCGACATCATCCTGAACAACTCCACCGGCGGCGGAATTAACGGCGACATGGTTCGCGAACTCGACAACGGCCTGTGGGAGATCCAGTGGGAGGAACGCCTTAAGGGAATGCGGGGTGACGGCGTCGAGATGTGCACGCTCGATGCACAGACCGTGATCGCAAGCTTCGGCGGCAAGGAGATCCTGGTGGCGACGCCGCCATCGCGAATCCGGCAGATTGCCCAGATGATGAAAGAGCGGGGCATCAAGCCCGAATGGGAGGTGTTCGGCCTTGCCGACATCGTCCAGGATGTACAGCGCGCCATCAACGAGGGCCTCGACGACGCGCCGCACTTTATCAATATCGTCATCGGTGCCAATGCCTTCCAGGGCGCATTACCCTACACGCCTCGCCTGTTGCAGACCATGGTCGACCACCTGCCCCGCAACACCGTCTTCAATGTCAGCGCCATCGGCGCGGCGCAGTTGCCCGCCGCGATGAATTCGCTCTTGCTGGGTGGCCACGTGCGCGTCGGGCTCGAAGACAACCTGTACTACAAGCAGGGGGAGTTGGCCACCAACGTGCAATTGGTCGAGCGGCTTGTTCGCCTGGTACGTGAGATGGGTTACGAGCCGGCCACCCCGACCGAGGCGCGCGAGATCATTGGACTGCGGCCGTTGCGCGAAACAATCGACGCTGCCTGCCTGGAGGGTTAGACAATGCCCAAGGGAGCCGTCAACATCGCCATCATCGGCACCGGCGTCATTGGCGCAGGCTGGGCGACGCATTTCCTGGCGCATGGTTTTGCGGTCACGGCGATGGATCCTGGCGCGGGGGCCGAGTCGCGCCTGCGCGACTGGATCGACAACTGTTGGCCTGTAGTCGAGAGACTCGGGCTGGCGAATGGCGCCTCGCGGGACAAGCTGACCTTCACGACTGACGTGCGCGCGGCGGTGCGCAATGCCGATTTCATTCAGGAAAGCGGCCCCGAGCGTCTGGATGTCAAACACTCGTTGATAGCAAGCATCGAATCGGCGGCAAGGGCAGACGCGATCATCGCTTCGTCGTCGTCGGGCCTGGCTATCAGCGAGATTCAGGCAGGCGCGAAGCATCCGGAACGAATCGTCCTTGGGCATCCATTCAATCCGTCTCACATCATTCCATTGGTGGAGGTCGGTGGCGGCCGGCTTACATCGCCCGAGAACCTGGCGAGGACCATGGCGTTCTATTCCTCAACGGGCAAGAAGGTCATCCGGATCAACAAAGAAGTCAAAGGTCATATCGCCAACCGCCTGCAGGTGGCGCTTTGGCAAGAAGCCATTAGTCTTGTACAGCGCGGTGTCGCGTCTGTGGAGGACGTCGACGCGGCGATCTCCTACGGCCCAGGCTTGCGCTGGGCACTGCTCGGCCCGTTTCTCAACCTTCACGCTTCTGGAGGCGCCGGTGGCATCAGGCATGTGCTGCAGCATCTGGGTGCGGCCCAGCGCGAGTGGGCCAGAGACCTGGGCACGTATCCCGAGACGGACGACTACATCGAGTCGATCGCGAAAGGCGTCGATACGGAACTGCAGTCGTACGATTTTCCAGAAATGCTTCACCAGCGCGATCAATTGCTGATTCAACTCCTCGAGGCGAAGCGAAATCTTTCTCAGATTCCGTAGGCGAACGCCAATCAGGACCTCCGGCGCCCAGACCGCATTGCTGATCGTCATCGCCTCACGCCTTCTTTACGTACGCGCTGCACCACCCTTTCGCGTTCACCAGCTTGCCCGCAAAGATCGTACAGGGCGCCGTTGCATCGCCAGCCTTGCCCTGGAAGAACTGGCAGTTCGCACACGTCTGCCCCGTCTGAAACTTCGGGTACTTTGCACGGTCGACCTTCCCTGCATCGGTTTTGTATCCGAGCGCCTGAGCGTTCGCATCGGACTCCATGACCGGAGCAGCGTCGGCCCATGCTTCGTGCGACAGCACGAGCGACGACGCAACGCCCACTACACTGATCATGAAACTACGGCGGGATGATTTCATGGTTTCACTCCAGATTACCTTCCACTGTTTTCGCTTCGCGACCGGATAGCGCAGTCGCGGATAGCGGGCGCCACCTCGTTACGTCTCGATCAGATAGTTGCGCATCAAACCGGTATCCTCGTGCTCCAGCATGTGGCAATGGTAGAGAAACATGCCTGCATAGTGCTCGAACCGGAGCAGCAACCGAATGCGCTCGCCAGGCATCAGCAGCACGGTGTCTTTCCACCCGTCGTCGACCAGTCCCGCAGCCACGGTGCGGTGCGCGGAAACGAAGTCAGGCAGTACGGTACGGCCGAGCACGCGGAACTGCAGGCCGTGGACATGCATGGAATGAGCCATCAGCATCATCGACTTCTCGTTACGGAATTCCCAGAGTTCCGCGCTGTTGCGCCTCACGGTTTCCGTCTTTGTCACGTTGTCCATGTCGAAGCTGCGCCCGTTGATCCCCCAGACCATCATTCCCATCGTGATGTTGAACACCTTCGGAGCTCGCGCATTGATCGCGTCCCGAGGCAAAGCCACCGGTAGCGACGCGAGCCGCTTTGGCAGTTCGGCCTTTGCATTCGCGCGCTGTTCGACCCGGACCTTCAGGACGGGGAACGACGCACCGTTCGGTAGTGATGCATTACCCATCATGCCGCCCATTGCCATCTCGCCATCGAACGCCAGGCATTGCAGCGTGAGTTCAGTTCCGATCGATCGCTGACTGAAATTCACCCAGATGTCCGCGCGTTCCGCGGGTGACAGCGTGATGTACGGACGCATCACCGGCCTGTCCAGCAGTCCGCCGTCGGTACCGATAATCGCGAGAGGCGAGCGGTCGCTCCAGCCCAGCTTGTAGATGCGCGTGTTCGAGGCATTCAGCAGCCGCAGGCGATACGCACGGGTCGCTACCGGCAACACGAAATCGGGCTTCCCGTTGACCAGAATCCGGTCGCCCAGGAAACCCATCATCCGCGCCATCATCTGCCCCGTGCCATCACCACCCATCATGCCTCGGCCCATCATCCCGCCGCCGCCCATCATCCCCTGCCCCATCATGCCGCCACCGCCCATCATGCCGCGTCCCATCATTCCGCCGTCGCTGTCGGACAGGTACGTGAACTGGTTCTGGCCGTCCAGCACGCGGTCCTGAATCACCAGCGGCACATCGTACGCACCACTGGGCAAGCCGAGGGCTGCCTCCTCGTCATCTGCGACGATCAGGACCCCGGCCTGGCCGAAGTAGATCTGCGCGCCGGTACGCCCGTCCGGGTGCGCATGGAACCAGTACGTCCCCGCCCGGTTGAGCACCTCAAACTCGTAGACGTAATGCTGGCCGGTCGCAATTGCATTGCGCGGATGCCCGTCCATGGCTGCCGGCACGTACAGGCCATGCCAGTGGATGATGGTCGGTTCGGGCAATTCGTTGACGAGGTCGATCCTCACTTTCTGGCCGCGTTGCACGCGCAACACGGGCAGGTAACCGTTCGACAGGAAAGCGAGACTGCCAGGATCGCCCTTCAGGACCTTGCCATCGTAACGCCAGACGCGGGTGGGTTCTCCATGCAGGATCTGCACGTGGTCTTCCCTGGCGCGCAACTGGACCTCAAGGTCCGGAACGAACTGTGGATTTACGACGCCCGGTTGCGCTCGCGCCGGGCGCAGCGTCAATAGCCCGGACGCACTGGCTGCGACAAGACAGGACAGAGTGGACGCGCGCAGAAAGGCACGCCGCGTTGCATCCTCCAGTCGTAACATATCGTTCTCCGTTCCACTGGCCTTCAGACCCGTTGATTGAACGTTTTACCCGGTTCGTCATTGACAGCGGGTCCGGGCTGCGGCTCAAGGCATTGCTTCGGACGAGGTGCTGATACGGAAGAACCTTTCGACCGGGAAAACTGCGACGACTCCGTCCCCGCCCGCACCCGCGTGCGCGATGGCCGTGATCTCCCTGACAAGGGCGTCGACATTCGCTTCCTGGGTGAAGATCTCGATCTTGATGTGCTCAGTCGTCCAGTCATTGGAAAACAGGTTCGGGTGCGCGCCGAATCCCTTGACCTTGCTGACCGTGACACCGTGGATGTGAATCGCGCCGAGTCGCCTTTCGAGCGTCTCCAGGATGTCAGACCTGACGATGGCGACAACGCATCTGATTTCCATGATCTCCTCCTGAGTAGCGGACGAATGAAGCGTTATTCATATTGCCTGGGTCAGCTTTGGGGTCACCCTTTTGGTGCCCATTTGGCATCGACCGCGGCCTGAATTTTCCCGGCGTCCCGATGCCCGTTCTGCGTCATCTGCCAGGCGATTTCCGCGGTCCCCTGGCACACCGCGCAGTCGACCGCCATCTTGTCTTCGAAGCATTGCAGGTTGGAGCGATGCACGCCGCGGTTTTCGCAGCCACACCAGCAGTAGAGCTGGTTCAATACCGCGGGTATCTGTGTCGCCACCCAGTAGGAGTGCCTGATGCCCTTGTCGGAAAACTGGTTCGGATCAAGAACGTGAGATGCATCCGACCGTCCGCTCGGAATGATGCGCAATCCGTTCGGACGCAGCATGCCCACCTGCCACTTGGACTGAGGCGCCGCAGGTGAATCCGGTTTCGCGGCGGCTAGGCTGAGCAGCCGGTGCCTCGTGATGAGAGGCAACAATGCGTACACGGCAGGGAAGACGGCGAACGCCAGGATGAACAGTGCCAGCAGGCGCCATCTCCTGCCATCGGGGCGGTGCGTCGCTGCGGGTATGCCAGCTCCCTGCGTACCCGCAGCCTTCCGGTTGTGATCTCGATGTTTCATTACAGCTTCTCTCGTCGTCACAAGATGCCTGCTACAGGGCGACATGCGTAGCCGCACTGCAGAAGCACATGCGATGCATCCTGCTCACGTTCACATCAGTCCTCGTGGTCCGGTCGATCCCTGTCCGGCCGCTTGCCACGCATCATGAACAGCATCGACAGCGGGCAGATCACCAGGCAGGCGAGAACGATGAGGTTCAGCCAGGAAACCCGGAACTGAGGCAGCAGCCAATATCCCAGCGCGACCAGGACCACGAGACCCAGCACCATCGTGACCGTCGCTTTCACGTTGCTTTTCATGGAATGTTTTCCCGACACGTGGTGTGTCCTTCGAACCCGGACTGTCGCACATCACTTCGACGTCGATATGCCCGGTCTGTCGGCATACCTCGACCTGGCATCGCCCGTTGCCCTCGTCACGTCTGTCGAAGCAGGCGTGACGGGTGCGAGCAAGCCAGTTCCCGGGCAACGTCGCCTGCGGCGCACGTGCGCGCACTCGCACTGCCACGCAGGCAGCGGAACCGGGACGTGTTGATGACGGACTACAGGGTTCGCGGGGGAGGCTGAAGCGGTTCGGGGATGAACTGCCCGAAGAGGAACGGAATCGTTGCCCGGTACACCGGCAACGATGGGATGTCGAGCGCGGCATGCGTGGCCGGCAAGATAGCCGCGCCACATGACAGACCACCAGAACCATGACAGACCGACGCGGCGCCGCTTGCATGCGTGGATGCCTTCTGCGCATCGGGTGGCATACCTGTCATGGAGGAAACGCCTGCCGGTCGCGACATGCCCGAAGACATCATTTCCGGACACGCGCCCGCCTGCGCGGTGTAGCCGAGCAGCGGCAACCACGCGATCAGAAAGCAGGCGACGAAGCGGGTCCAGAATTTCATGGGTTCAGTATAGGCGCTGCGGCTGCGCGTTTCCACGCCTTGGCGGCGATCCAGAAAGCGGTTTCATGACTTACCGGTCCCATCGTTTGAGGTGTGTCAGAAACGCGTCGGCACCGACAAACCCCACCAACTGCGCGTCATCTTGCTCCTCACCGTTGCGGTCATAGAAAATCAGTGCGGGCGGCCCGAACAGTCCATAACGCCGCAGCATCAGGACGTCCTCGGTGGTGCCTTTTGTCACATCAATCTTCAGCAGTTTCCAGTGCGCAAATTCATTCACCACGCGCGGGTCGGCGAAGGTGAAGCGTTCGAGTTCTTTGCAGGTGACGCACCAGTCCGCATAGAAATCCAGCATGACTGGCTGGCCACGCGCGGCCTTGAGCGCCTGGTCCAACTCGGCACTCGTCCGTACCATTTCAAACCGCGCCGTTGCACTTGCATCCGCGTTTGCGCTCACCGGTGACGATACGCGCACCACGCCGCCGAGCGGTTTCAGAACGTCGAAATTGCCCGATGCAACACCAATGAATTCAGCGACTCCGGCAACCAGCAACAATAGTCCGACTGCCTTGCCTATACGAACGACACCAGCAGCATCTGGCGGCAGCGGGTCGATGGCGCGCAGCATCATGCCGCAGCCAGCCAGCAGCAACGCGATCAGCACCATCAGCAGCCAGTCTGGCAGTAACGAATAAACGAACCACAGGGCTGCAGCCAACAGCATGACACCCAGCGTGTTCTGCACCGCGACCATCCAGTGGCCCGACCTGGGCAGAACGTGCGCCCCGAACGTGCCAACCAGCAACAGCGGAAGACCGATGCCGATGCCCATCACATAGAGTGCCAGCGCTCCGCCGATCACGTCACGGCTGTTGGCGATATACAGCAGCGCGCCCGCCAGTGCCGGTGTGGAGCACGGCCCGACGATCAGCGCGGACAGCATGCCCATCACGAACACCGGAACAATCCGGCCCCCTGGCAGACGATTGCTCCATTCGGTCAAGCGAGTCTGCGCGCTTGCGGGTAACTGCAGCCGGAACACCCCGAACATGGCAAGTGCGAGTAGCACCATGAGCACGCCGAAGCCGGCCAGTACCCAGGGTTTTTGCGTCAGGGCCACCAGCGGAATACCGGCAAGCGCCGCAACGGTGCCTGCCAGCGCATAGGTCAGCGCGAGTCCTTGCACGTAGGTGAACGACAACGCGAAGCCACGCCACCGGTGCGGTAGGTCTCGGGTGCCACCGATAACGGCGGTCACGATCGGGATGAGCGGATACATGCACACCGTGCCCGCCATCAACAGGCCAGCCAGGAGGAAGCCCAGTAATTCAGGTACGCCAAGGCCGTTCGCCGGTCGCAGATTCAGACCGAAAACACTAAGCGTCCGATTTTCACCAGCGACTGTGGTTTCACCCGAGCCTGTCGTCGCCGTTGCCGTCCCGTCCTGCACGATGGCGGCGACGGTCCCGTCGGCCGCGATCCGGTAGGTCCGCGTCAGCGGCGGATAACACACGCCCAGGTCCGAGCAGCCCTGCGACGTGACGGAAAGCACGATGCCCGATGCGATAACGTGAGGAAGAGGAAGCTGTAGTTGCACTGGCCGGTGATAAACCTGCACTACCCCGAACGTCGGGTCATTCTTCGATTCTGACGCCGGCATCCCGGCCGGCTTCACGGGCACGCCATCCACCGCGAAGCTGAAGCGATCCCGGTACAGGTAGTACCCGGGTTTTGTACCGAAGTCGAGCGTCACCTGCTGCGGCCCGCTGAGGCTGACCTTCAGTGGGAAGGCATCACGGGGTGACAGCAGATCGGACTCGCTCACTGCATGCGCAGCGAAGGAAGTGAGCACGAGCAGAAAAGCGAGCACCATGCGCAACGCCCGGTGCAGCGTGCCCGCCAGACGACGCATGCCGCCGCGTTTGCTGGTTGATGTCGTTCGCATGGTAGTACTCCTGCTCAAGACGTGAGCGAAAACGCGACCCCAGGCCCGCCGTTACGCGACGGGCCTGGGGTGATCGTGTCAGCGCCCTATCACTGCTGTTTTTCCAGATTCACGATGGTCAACGCACCGTTGACGCTTTCAACGCGGACCTTGACCTTCTCGCCTTCCTTGACCTGCTTGACCATTGACGCATCCTTCGCCTTGAATGCCATCGTCATCGGCGGCATGCCAACGTTGTTCAACGCGCCGTGCTTCAGCGTCACCATGCCGGTCGACGGGTCGACCTTCTTGACCACCGCGTCAGTGAGTGCGGTGTCTGTCGATGAAGCTGTGTCCATGGCACCTGTCTTCATTTTCATACCTGCCATATCGTCGGCTGCCAGCGCGGTGCCGGCAAACGCAGTAGCGGTACAGACCATAGCGGATACGATCATCAACTTCTTCATTGGTTTTCTCCAGGGAGGGTTTGCGGCACGGACGTGCCAATAGGTACTGCATGAGGTTGAGACGGTACTGCGTGAGGTTGAGACGCTTTTCTGGTACGGATAACGCGACGGCGTTGCAGCAGCAGCCAGGCGGCCGGAATGATGAGCATCGACAGGAGCGGCGCCGTCACCATCCCACCCACCATCGGCGCGGCGATACGCTGCATGACTTCCGACCCGGCACCATGGCCCAGCATGATCGGAATGAGGCCGGCCAGCACCACGGCAACCGTCATGGCCTTCGGTCTGACCCGCAGCACGGCGCCCTCACGAATAGCGTCCACGAGGGTCGCCTCCGTGAACGGTTCGCCTCGCTCAAGCCGGCTGTTGAGCGCCCCCTTCAGGTACAGGAGCATCACGACCCCGAACTCGGCAGCGACCCCTGAGAGTGCGATGAATCCAACCGCCGTTGCGACAGACACGGCGTGACCGAGAATCCAGATCAGCCAGAAACCGCCGACCAGCGCGAACGGCACGGTCGACATCAGCAGGAGCGCGTCAGCCGCCGCATTGAACGTGAGGAAGAGCAACACGAAGATAACCACGAGCGTGACCGGAATCACAGTGCGCAACTTGGCCGCCGCCCGCTCGAGGTACTCGAACTGGCCGGACCAGGCGATCGAATAACCCGGCGGCAACACGACGTTCTGCGACACGGCCTGCTGCATCGCCTTCACAGCCGATTGAAGATCTGTATCGCGAATGTCGACGTAGACGTAGCCCGACAGCCGCGCGTTCTCACTACGGATCATGGGTGGGCCATCGGCAATCCTGATGGCAGCTACGTCGCCCAGCGTGATCTGCGCGCCCCGGTCCGTGACCACCGGCAACTGGCGCAGATTGTCGACCGAGTCCCGGACCTCGCGTGGATAGCGGATATTGATCGGGAAACGCTCGCGACCCGCGATGACCTCGCCGACGTTGTCGCCCCCGACCGCCGACGACACGACCGACTGGATGTCAGCGACCGACAGGCCGTAGCGGGCGGCCGCCAGCCGGTCGATGTCGACGTCGATGTAGTGCCCGCCGTTCAGCCGTTCCGCAAGCGCCGACGTGACGCCTGGAACGTTCTTCACTGCAGCCTCCACCTGTGTGGCGATCCTGTCGATCTGCCCGAGATCCGCGCCGGAAATCTTGACCCCCACGGGCGTCTTGATGCCGGTTGACAGCATGTCCAGCCGGTTGCGGATCGGCGGCACCCAGACGTTCGACAGGCCTGGAATTTTCACCCGTGCATCGAGTTCATCGACCAGCTTCTCCGGTGTCATGCCGGGGCGCCATTCACTACGTGGCTTGAACTGGATAGTGGTCTCGAACATCTCGAACGGCGCGGGGTCGGTCGCCGTATCCGCACGGCCCGACTTGCCGAATACGGTTGCCACTTCCGGTACCGTCTTGATCAGGCGATCCGTCTGCTGCAGCAGTTCGGCCGCCTTGTCTGCCGAGATACCCGGTAGCGCCGTCGGCATGTAGAGCAGGTCGCCCTCGTCGAGCGGCGGCATGAACTCGCCACCGAGCCGCGACACGGGAATCAGCGTGATGGCGAGCGCGACCACCGCCAGCCCGATCGCCACCCACGGCCGGCGCAGCGTCGCTTCGAGCAGCGGGCGGTAGAGCCTGATCAGCACGCGATTGATCGGATTGGCGTTCTCGTGCGGGATCCGGCCGCGAATGAGGTAGCCCATCAGCACCGGCACGAGCGTCACCGACAGGCCAGCCGCAGCGGCAATCGTGTACGTCTTGGTGAACGCCAGCGGCGAAAAGAGCTTTCCTTCCTGTCCCTCCAGCGAAAACACCGGGATGAACGACAGCGTGATGATCAGCAGCGAGAAGAACAGTGCCGGCCCCACCTCCGCCGCAGAGGTCGCGATGAGCTCCCAGCGCTGTGCCGTCGTGATGGGTTCGCCCGGATGGTCGTGGTCGTACGCTTCAAGGTGCTTGTGAGCGTTCTCAATCATCACGATGGCCGCGTCGATCATCGCGCCGATGGCAATCGCAATGCCGCCCAACGACATCAGGTTCGCGTTCACCCCCTGGTAACGCATCACGATGAACGCGGCCAGCACACCAAGCGGCAGCGACAGAATGGCGACGAACGCACTACGCAGATGGAACAGGAACACTGCACAGACTAGCCCGACGATGATGAATTCCTCGATGAGCTTGTCCTTCAGGTTGTCCACGGCGCGCTCAATGAGCTGGGAGCGGTCGTAAGTCGTCACAACTTGCACGCCAGCCGGCAATGAACGCTTCAGGTCGGCCAGTTTCGCCTTCACTGCATCGATGGTCGTGAGCGCGTTCTTGCCAGAACGCATGACGATCACGCCACCCGCGACTTCGCCTTCGCCGTTCAGCTCGGCGATGCCGCGGCGCATCTCTGGCCCGATCTGGATGCGCGCGACGTCCCCGAGCAGCACCGGCGTCCCGGCATCGTTGGTGCGCAGCACGATGTTGCGGAAGTCGTCCAGTGAATGCAGATATCCGGACGACCTGACCATGTACTCGGATTCGGCCAGTTCCACCACCGAACCACCCGACTCCTGGTTCGCCTTGCCGAGCGCGTCCGCGACGGTGGCCTGCGTCAGGTTGTAGGCCCGCAGCTTGTCCGGGTCGAGGACGACCTGATACTGGCGAACCATGCCGCCGATGGATGCCACTTCCGAAACATCCGGTACTGACTTCAGTTCGAACTTCAGGAACCAGTCATTCAGCGCGCGCAGTTGTCCGAGGTCGTGTTGTCCGGTCTTGTCGACGAGTGCATATTCGTACACCCAGCCCACACCCGTTGCATCCGGTCCAAGCGACACGGTCGCACCGGGCGGCAGGCGACTCTGCACCTGGTTCAGGTATTCGAGTACCCGCGAGCGTGCCCAGTACTGGTCCGTCTTGTCGTCGAACAGCACATAGACGAATGCATCGCCGAACGACGAATACGCGCGGATCGTTTTCGCGCCCGGCACACCGAGCAGTGTCGTCGTGAGCGGATAGGTCACCTGATCCTCGATGACCTGCGGCGCCTTGCCCGGATACGACGCCTTGATGATGACCTGCGTGTCCGACAGGTCGGGCAGCGCATCGAGCGGTGTCTGCGTCACGGAATACACGCCCCAGGCGGTAACGAGCAGGGTCGCGAGCAGCACCAGAAACCGGTTGTGGATGGACCAGCGAATCAGGCGGGCAATCATTTGACACCTCCGGCTGCCTCGACCTTCGTCAACGTATATCCGTCATCCGACTGCCTGAAAACGAAATGCACGGTCTCGCCAGCCTTCACGTCTGGAAAAGCCGTCGGCGATGGCTTGCCAAACGTCATCGTCATCGCACCCCAGCCCAGTGCCGGCACGGGTTGGTGCGAGAACGTGATGTCACCAGGTGTGACCTTTTCAACCTTGCCGGTCGTTTCGTAGGTTTGGGGAGCGGTCGCGGCAGCGCCGGAAGCCGGCAACGCTGCGGAAGTTGCAGACGCGCCGGCGCCAGCCGCGGCGGCGCCTTCCAGCTTCGGCAGCACCGACTTCAGGCTGGCTTCGGAGTCGATCAGGAACTGCCCCGAGGCGACGACCTGCTGGCCTTCCGTCAACCCGCCCGTTACTTCAGTGCTGTCCCCGGCATCGTTGCCGATCGTGACTGCAACGGGTTGCAGCCGACCGTCGCTGTTCCTCGCGATCACGACGGACCGCTTGCCGGTGGTGATGACCGCTTCCGAAGGTACGAGAAGGCGCGACACAGGTTTCGCTGCACCGACACGCGCGCGCATCAGCATCCCCGGCGTCAGCTTCAGCCCGGCATTGTCGATTTCGAGACGCGCCTGCAGCGTGCGGCTGCTCGTGCTGATGCCAGGCAGGATTTCGCGGATGTGTCCCGTGAAGTGCTGCGTCGGGTCACCGGCAAACACCGCATCCACCGTCATCCCGGGCCGCACCTGAAGGGCCAGCGCCTCGGGCACTTCGACGATGAGCCATAGTCTGCTCAGCCCGGATACCTTGGCCAGCGTCTGGCCGGGCGACACCATCGCGCCATCGCGCACATTGAGTTCGGTCAGCACACCGGTTTCCGGTGCGGACAGCGTGACGTGTGTCTGTGCCTTGCCGGTCCGGTCGAGACTGGCAATCACGCCCTCCGGAATCGACATTGCCCGCATGCGCGCGCGGGAAGCGGCCAGCATGCTGTCATCCATGCCGCCACGCTTCAGCGCCAGATATTCCTCCTGCGGCGCCAGCCAGTCGGGAACGAACAGCGACGCAATGGGCGCGCCCTTCGCCACGCGCTGCATCGGGGCACTCGCGTAAAGGTGGTCGATATAGCCCGTCACCCGCGACTGGACGACGTCCGCCATCGACTCGTCGAACTGCGTCGTGCCAACCGCATCGAATCCTTCCGTTGTTTCCTGCCGCCGTACCGTCGCGTAGCGGATGCCCAGATTCTGCTGCAGCCCTGCGTCAATCCTGATGCCGCTCGACCCGCCTTCGTCCGCATAGACCGGCTCGAGCTGCATGTTCATGAAAGGCGATTTGCCCGGCTTGTCGAAGTGCTGGTTCGGCACCATCGGGTCGTGCCAGTACAGCACCTTGCGACCCGTCTTCGGGTCAATTTTGTCGCTGGAGGGGGTTGCCGCAACAGCGCTTGCGCCACTCATCGCCTCGCGATGCGTGCCTGCAACATACCCTGCTCCCAGCAGCGCGGCGGCGGCAAACAGAGCTAGAACCGCACGCACCTGTTGATTCGTTTGCATAGGTTTCTCCTTCACTGAGCGGCGGACATGGTGGCGGGCACGACCTGGTATTCCAGCTGCGCCCACGTCTGGGATACATCGCGCTGGAGATCGAGCACCTGCAATTGCGCGTCGAGTCGCCCACGTCGGGCAGCGAATGTATCGGCGAGCGAGCCTGTGCCCGCCTTATACGCCGCCGTCGCCAGTTGCACGCGCTGGTCGGCCGCCGGCAGCAAGGCCTGATTGAGACTGGCGATGCGCTCGCGGCCGTTGGCCAAGGTGGCTGACAGCGTCCGGACATCCGCTTCGACCTGCCGCTGGGTGTCCTCATACATCAGGCGTGCCTTGGTCCCAAGCTCCGCTTTTTCAGCCGCGTCCCGGTCCTGGTAGTTCTTGCGATGGATGGGCAACGGGATGCTGACGCCAACCGACACCATGTTCGAGTACGCCCCGCCGCGCTGCTGGTATGAGACTTCCCACGTCCAGTTGGGGCTGCGGTTGCTGTTCGCGACGGCGGTGTCGGCATCAGCGACGGCAATCTCTGCAGAAGCCGCGATGAGCGCCGGCTCCACGTGCCGCAGCTCCTCGGGCGGCAGGGAAGTAACGAACGACTGGGGCGCTGGCGGCTCGCCCGCTACGTCAGTGACCGGTGCGGCAGTCCATCGCGATAGCGAAATCAGTGCGGTCTGCAGTGTCTGTTGAGACTTGAGCAGTTGGTCCTGCGCCTGCGCCAGCATGAGCTGGGCTTGCGTAACGTCGGCGGCCGACGCTTTTGCACCCCGGTAGGAGGCTTGTGTGGCCGCAAGCTCATGCGTCATGTGCCTGATCAGCTCCTGCTGCAACGACACCGTTTTTTTGGCGTAGGCCGCGTTCAGCCATGCGGTCGCGGTTTGCTGACGCACGTTGGTGTATTGCGTGAGATAGCCCGAGCGCTCGCGATCGACGACCTGGTTCGCCAGCGCTGACCGGAGCCGGCGCTTTTCAGGGGAAACCCATTCCTGCTCGATGCCGATACGGCGCATCGTCATGAAATCCTGGCCGATGGTGAACCGTTGAGGTCCGTTCACCGGCAGATTGTCGACGCCGGCCTTGAGCATTGGGTCCGGCAACTGGCCGGCACTGATGACCACCTCAGAACTGGCTCGCACGGATGACTGCGCGGCCTGCATCGCTGCGGATCGGTCCGTCGCGGATTGCAATGCGGCATCAAGGGTGAGTGCTGCCTGCTGAGCGTGTGCTGCCACACTCGCAATGGCGAGCAACGCGAAAAGCGTGCGCGCGTGCACCGTTGCACGCCGTAACGACGGCGTGCCGAATATTAAAGACATGTTCTAACCCCAAACGGTCGAATCCCATAGGGAATCACGTCCTGGACGCAGGACGACCTCACCGCGAACGCGGCGAACTTACTAGGGGCTTAGAGTGCGCGAGGCGGTCGCCAGAATCCACCCGGCTCACGGACGGACAGCGACTGTGCGTAGTGGAAAACGACGGGGCTAGAACGCCCCGCGGGACGGGTCACCTCGGTGCGGGAGACCGGGTGATAGAGGCTGCCGATCTGGCATTGCGCCGTCACCTTGCAGGAAAAACCTTTGGTCTTTCCGCCCGGTGCAGACTTCATGTTTTCGCAGCCGGACATGTCCGACGACATTGCGCTGCTTTCACCTGCGCTCATGCTCATCTGCATCGGACACGCGCCCGTCAGCCCGCTCGCTGCCAGCCCACTGACGGGTAGCGCAACGCAGAGCAGCAGCAGGAACAATGTCCGGAGGAATTTCATGGCGGCGATTATAGCGTGAAAAATATAGCCGGTTTGTGGCGTCGTCTACTGGTCGTGCAACCCAGTTCGCCAACACCCACCCCATGCTTTTCTGGACGTTCTCATTGTCCCTCCAGCAACAATCGACGGCATGCCGCAACTGATCGCCCGGCGTCGAAATCGTCTCCGATTGTGCGTTCCGACTTCTCCCCGCATTTGCATTGTGCAAACGGCCGATGACGCCCGGCATGGGGCAACACCCTACTGATACGGTAGGGCAATCCATCCAGGTTTTCCCCTGACCAGGAGTCTGTCCGACGATCGGCGTGCATCGGGTTCGACGTCACAAACCAATCAGGGTGCAGCGCCGAGACTGCGTTGGAGGAAATTCCAGTGCGCTAAACTGAATGGATCCAGGAGCCTTGGGCGTTGTACGGCATCGGCGACGTGGCCGACAGCCGGGCCCAGAAATACTAGGGCGCGTCGAACTGCTGGCCGAGCAGCGCATCTTCGGATGCGCAGACGTGTCATCGGAACGGCGCTATTCCGGGCCGCTCCGGTGAGGGCACCTCAGCCCCGACCCGAGCATCATCCGCCCTCCAGTCTTTGAACGCCTGGGATGTCCATTCCGCGAGATTCTGGCGCAATATAAGGGTGCGGCAACCGTCGACGAAGGCGGAGGCAAGCGTGGCAAACTCCACCAGGCTCGAGCTGTTTTGTCGGTTATTCCTTGGTCTCTTTGTGGGTTTTTTTTGCATAACAACCGCCCTTTTCGTGCGTTACATGTCGGCGAACCAGCTGCCGCAAATAACCGTCGTGCAGTTGAAAAGCGCATCACAAGCCTTGTCGGTAAGCGCCCCGCCAGTCCCATTCTCATCCGCTTCCCAAACCCAACCGACAACGCCTTCGCTAGATACTGAGGAAAAGACACTCATTGCGTCGTCGGCCTCCACTATCGTCACGTTCATCGTGGCCGCGGTGACTAACGTCCTTAGCTGGCGGAAGGACAAGGCGAAGGCGACCAAAGAAAAGCGGGACGCGTCCCTCTAGTCCCTTGAACTGGATAGGTTGCGACTCGACCCGTACGCCGTCAGCCGTGAGACCTGGTACGCATGCCGCCCACGCCGACCTTGCCACGCCCGACACGGCCGGTTTTGCTATGCGCCGAACTGCCAGGGCGCAGCTTCTTCCTGGAGACGGCCGTGAACGTCACATAATTTGCAGGGTAGTAAGTCGCCCTGTGCACCGCTGCGTGATAGGCCGGATGGACCGGGTTGAGGGCGAGCTTGATGGATTTCACGCCGTAAAATTTTCCACTGCCCTTGATTACGTCCCCCAGCGGAACCGACAGCGATTTGCCACACGGCGCAGGGGGGGGCGCGGACCCGATCTGGTCGAACCAGGCGTCCGCGCGCACGACCGCATACTTGACGCCGTTGACGGTGACATATGTCGCTTCCTCGCCGAGCTCGTAGTCGGGATCCTTGACTTCGATTGCCATGATGGACACCTCCTCGGACGATACCGACACTAATAGTTTAGCGCCAGTGCCGCGATCGAGGCCGTTCACCACGCGCTGCCGATCCGCCGTCTGCGGCTCGAGAAGGTGTGTCCTCAAGATTCAGACTTCGTACGCCAGGTGACCAGGTGGGGCGCTTCGAATGTCGCTGATCGACCCATCTCGACCCTAAGCGGTCGAATCAACCGTCAGATCATCACCCCCCGTCCCAGATGTCTACCCGCCATTCATCGTTGAAGTCCAGCGCATCGTTGGGGCCGCCGGTATTCCGGTCGGCACCTCAACGCGAGGCTCCGATGGCGCCAGCATGATGGCAATAGCCGGCAACGCATGCGGTTGGGTGGGACCGCATTGCGCTGAGCGACCTCGTCGACAGTCGTTGAATCCGACGCCAACGCGCGCCAGGTATCGGCGGAGCCACCCTCCAGGCAGATCAGTTGCCACTGCCCGGGCCCAACGTCCAGACTGTCGCCGTATTCGTATTGTCGTTGACTGCCGCGAACTGTGACTGGCCACTGCTGCCGAGTCCGAACGCGAGGCCGAACGCGGCGCCTGCCGTCGGATCGACCTGCATCTGTGCGACGAACTGCCCGCCGGGCGTGAACTCGACGATTTCGCTCGCGTGCTGCGCATCGGGTGGATTAATAGCATCGCCGTTCGCTGTCACCAGATCTCCATTCGGCGCAAGCGCCAATGCCAGCGGCCCGTGAAGGTGGGTAGTGTCCTTGTAAATCGGGGTTCCCGGGCCATTATCCTTCTTGAGCTTCATCGCGCCCATAATCCGGAACACCGCGTTGTCACCGGTTGATGCGACATACAGAAAATCGTTTGTACCGTCGTAGGCCAGTCCTGTCGGGCCGACAACCAGCGCCGCGGTGTTGGGCAGGTGCGTATAGCCGGACGCAATGATGACCGAGCTTGTCGCCAGCGTCGTGCCGCTCTCCCCGAGGTTGATATCGATCCTCGCCACGGTTCCGCTCAGCACGTTTGAGACGAACGCCGTGACCTGCGGCGCCTGAGCCTGCTCGTTGATTACCGTCATATCCCACGGACCGTCCAGGAGAGTGGCATCTGTCAGTTCACTAACGAGCCCGCCTTGGGGGTTGATCACCAGTAGCGAGCCGGGTGGCCTGATGGCCGATCCGTTCGTCGTCGGAAGATTGCCGACCAGCACAAAGCCGCTCTTCAGCACCGCCAGTGCGGTAGTGAGGCCAAGATTCTGCCCCTGGAAAAAGGTGACTGGCTTGCTGTCGGTCACAAGCTTCACGATGGTCGTGCCGGTGCCTTGCTTGTTCGACGCGGCGTTGAAGTTGGATACCAGGACGTCGCCCGGCTTCAGCGTGCTCCACGACGGCACGCCGCTGGGCACGAACGCAATGCCGTACGGATTGACGTCACCCCTGGTTGGAACCGTCGACGCGACCGTGGATGACGGCGGAAGGATCCCCTCTGCACCTGCTATGGAGGATCCCAGCGACAATACGACGAGACCGACTCCACACATGGCGCCGCGTAATCGCCGGGGCAAAAGGCTGGATGGGCGACGGAATTTCGACGAGCGGATAAACCGGGTCGATGCTTCGAAGGCAGACAACTGACGCGCAGTTTTCATTGGGCACCTCCTGTGTTTGGGGACCACCCCAGCTGGCTTGGCGGCTGGGGCAAGCTCAGAGAGTCCGCAATGCTTCAACGTAAAAGGTCGTTGATGCCGCGGAAGGCGACGTTCGCGCCGCTGATGCACGGGTCCGGCGGCCAGGAAAAAAACGTGCCGCTGCCGCCGGGGATGGCGGTCGTGGTATCGACGACGGTGACGAGCACGGCGGTCGGGCCGCCGTTGACCGCCACCGCGTGGCTGACGAGGGGCAGTGCCGCGAGGAACAGGGCCAGCCAGGCAGACCATAGACGCCGCATGAGTATCTCCTCAGCGCAATCGACCCCGTTCAAAGCTTCTTTTTGGTGGCACCGATGCCGGGACAGCGTCTGGTGGTCATACCCGTCTGTAAAGCGTAGTAACGCATCAACGCGCTTCGCCACACGAATGCGTGCCTATGTGCGGTACCGCACAGAAGTCTGCCGCGGAGCGTTCGCCGCATGGCAACCTTCGATCCCGCCGTGGTGCGGGGATGGCGGCCGTTCAACGATCGCATACGATCAGGTGCTCGCGCATGTAGTTCGCCTTTGTTACTAGTGAAGCCGTCAATTCATTGGAAGCGTCTTTAGAGGACCGCACACTGCGGTCGTTGGACCATTCGTGCGCCTTTCACACCTTACCTGGTGTCATTCCCCAGTGACGCGTCACCATGGTGGTAGGCGGATATTGCTCGACGTGGTTACCGTCTTTCCAGTCGTGAGCCAGTCGCACCGGCCGCGGCTCAAGTCGGCGATGATCCATACGCCTGAGGGGGTACGCGCACTGCGAACCGACCGACTTCAGGGCTGGCGTGAACTGCCTGGAGACATGGTCGAGCGGCCAACGCGTTTTTCTTGTAACTCATCATGCAAAGCAAAACAACATAGCAAGTTCAACATGCGCTTGAATATGCGCTTGCGCACATTTGTGACGCAAACGTCATCCGGGGTTGTACTCACTGCCCTTTCGCGCCGCGCCACCTATGTTGAAGACGCACGCATGTATTTGGGACATCTTCGAGCTACGTGTGCGTCACGATGCACGCTATTCGCGGTCGATCGGCAGAGTGTGAACGCCTATTAGAAGATCAATATAAAGTTTGGCACGCTGGCGCACCGTGACTTCGCCTGCCCCTGGACAAAGTGCGTTGCCACTTTTGTCAGGCGTTGAACAGATGGCCCGACAACGCATAAGAAAATAGCCATATATGGACGTGGCCCGTTGCAATACCCGTCGCGATCGGAAGTCTCGAACTTCCGATCCAAATGATGGAGGTGAACGAACATGGCGAACGCACACAGGCAAAAATGGATGCAGATCATCCTGGCTCTGACGGTCCTCGCCCTCCCTGGCGTCGCAGGTGCCGCATTGACATTCAGCAGCATCGTCGTGTTCGGTACCAGCCTTTCCGACCCGGGCAATGCGTTCACGCTGCTGGCTCACCCACCGGCGGGAATGAATCTCGGGGTCAACGTCGCCCAGAGCACGCCGCCGTATGACACCCTCGACGAGTCGCTGGTGCCGATCGCCCCTTACGCAAAGGGAGGGCACCACTTCAGCAACGGTGCGACATGGATCGAGCAGTTCGCCATAGGTACAGGGCTGGCCGCGAACGCCCAGCCAGCGTTCCAGAGCAGCAGCGGCAACGCGCGCAACTACGCAGTGGGCGGAGCGAGAGCCACGCCGTATCCGAACACGGTCAATCTACCGGATCAAGTGAAGACCTTTCTCCAGGATGTGAACCAGATCGCTGCGTCAGACGCGTTGTACGTCATCGAAATGGGAAGTAACGACCTTCGTGACGCCCTCGCCGCCTATCTCACCGTGTACCTGAAAACGGGCAGTCAAAGCCAGGCTGCGGCGGCGGCGAATCTCATCTTGACGGGTGCCCTGAACGGTATCGCGCAAAGTGTTCAAACGCTTCATCACTTTGGGGCAAACAAGTTTCTTATCTGGAATGCGCCGAGGATAGATTTGGTGCCTGCTGTCCAGGCCTTTGGCCCCGGCGCGGTGGGCGTCGCCCTCAAGCTGGTGGCCGGGTTCGATCAGGGGCTAGCCCAAATCGTCTCGTCTTCGGCGGCACTCGGCATTCAAATCGCGCAAATGGACATCTCCGGCCAGATGGCGGCCATCTTCCAATCGCCGCGCAACTTCGGCTTCACCAATGTCACGAATCCCTGTGTAACCCCCGACACGCCGCCTTTTACGTGCCAACAACCTGACGACTATTTCTTCTGGGACGGCATCCACCCGACGAAGGCAGTACACGCGTTGCTTGCGCAACTGGCGGTGCGTACGTTGGCACAGTATCCGGGCCCCTAGCGCCACCGCCAAGGCATCCGAGATAACAATGAATCGTAGCCGCGCAGAGCCGGCGCTGCTGTATCGGCATGGCCCACGCTGTCCGTGCATTCCTTGCCGCGAGCGCCACGGCAGCGATGTATTTGTGTCGGCGTTGACACAGTTTCATCAACCATGAACCAGTCGAACGGTGTGCCCGAGCTTCGCGAGCTCCCGGCCCTGGTAGGGCGAAGAGCCGCACGCTTCCATGCCGATCAGACACGGTTCAAGCGCTGCGAAATACCGAATTACATTCGTGCGTCTGAGCTGTTTTCGTCCAACGATGTGGCCTTGCCAATCCACTGCGTGAACCTGCAGCACGCTCGTGGCGAGATCCAGTCCAACAGTCACTATGTTCATGATGAACGCTCCGTTGCCGTGGACATCACGACTTGTCCACTTTGGCATAAATCTCTCGCCGTTTAGCGGGAGTTGTCCGTCACATCGGAGCCAGTCACGACATTAGTCGCATTTTTGTTTTGGACCGCCTGACTGTTTTCATCGGCGTGGCGCAGTCGCGCATTCGCGGCTACCAGCAAGTCGGCTTCCTTGTGATGGACTTGCGTCTCGAGCAACCTGATCGTCACTTGCAGCAGGACAGCCTTGACGCGGTGCGCGAAGCCCGCACCCAATTTATCGCACCAGCGCCGGATCGTTTCGTCACTGACGCCCCCCCGCGCTCGAACAGCAACGCTTCAATGTCACGAAGGAGCTGAAGCCTGGAATACCAGCGCACTGCGCAACTGATGATGCCGACGGGAAAGCGGTGACGTGATAGAAGGGCGATTTGGCTTTCTTTATCCCGCTATCTTACGCGACCGCTTCGGCAACCTGACAACGCCCTCCAGCGTATGTGAGTTCGGCCGGTCAGCCGTCGGCATCGGTTCGCACCGGTGGCTGACCCTGGCCTGGTTTGGAAAAATCCAGGTGTTTTACGATTGAGAACGAGACTTTATTTCGACGGCAGATCGTGAGTGCTGATGTCCTGCACCAACCGGTCGATCGGAGGCGACCGTCGCGCGTTTGCACGTCGTCACAACGCGCGCCGGCGGCGCATTCGCCCAGACGATCCGGCTCGAGCAGATCACAAAATCCGGGTGGTAAGCGGCGATGTACCGGAGGGGCCGAATGTCATAGGTAAACTGGATCACGACGCCGTTCTCGCCAAGGACCTGATGCCATTGTTCGACGATCACCGCAGTCTCGTGACGCGGTAGCGAGCGTAACGGCAGGCAGGACACAATCGCGTCGATCCGCACGTCCGGCGGCAGGAAGTGTGCCAGCCGCGCCGCGTCGCCGTGCACGACCGGCACGTCCGGGAAGCGATTGCGAAGGTGATGAACAAACGCCGGCGCGCGCTCCACCACGATGAGCCGCTCCGGCGTCACACCGCTTTCAAGCAGGGCCTGCGTCACAGTGCCGGTGCCGCCTCCCAGTTCGATCACGAGGCCGTCGCCCGCCGGCACCTGGCGGGCAATCTGCATGGCCAGCCGCCGCGAGCTAGGGCAGATCGCGCCCACCGCGCCAGGCTTGGAGACCCATTCGCGCGCAAACAGGGCGGAAGCGCGCAGAGCGTTGGGCACGATCACTGGATCACCTTGATCTCGTCGACTTTCACCGTCGAGGTACCGACGAACTCCTTGTCGTATTTGCCCGTCAGTTCGACCGTGCTCGCGTCGCTGACCGGTTGTCCGGCCGGCCACCGCTTGTGGTCAATTTTCACGAGCACCTGGCCGGTGTTGTCGGCGAACCGGTATTGCTCGTCACTGACTCGCTTGACGAGGTGGCCGCGCAGCACGACGTGCTGATCGTCCTTCCCGGCGTCGAGGAGCTGCTTGACCGTAGTGGCGGCAGCTTCAGCACCCGGGCCGGTATATTGCGCGTACGCGGCAATCGCAGGGGCGGCCAGCAGGCAGGCGATAATCGTCTTGTTCATAGGTCCTCTCTCACAGAAAATCCGCGGCGCAACGACTGCGACCGAGGACAGCTTATTGCAGGCAAACTTAAGCTTGCGTGAAGACGGGTGAATGTCGGACCGGCCGCTACGGCGGCCCCTCGTTAGCGCAGCGTTAACGTTACGTTAACGCGCGGCCCGATACCATCCTGGCGTCTTGCCAGAGAAGACGACAAGTGCATTAAGACAGGATCTTGAGATGCGCGTACTACTGGTCGAAGACGATCCGCTGATTGGCAATGGATTGCAGCACGGGCTGCGACAGGAGGGCTTTGCGGTGGACTGGGTGCAGGACGGCCATGCCGTCGCGCTTGCACTGCGCACGACCCCGTACGGACTGTTGCTGCTCGATCTGGGCTTACCCAATCAGGATGGCCTGATGGTGCTCAAAGAACTTCGGCAACGCGACGACACCCTGCCGGTCATCATAATCACGGCGCGCGATACGTTGCCTGACCGGGTCGCGGGACTCGATGGCGGCGCCGACGACTATCTGGTGAAGCCGTTCGCCCTCGAGGAACTCCTCGCGCGTGTTCGCGCGGTGAATCGCCGCCATGCGGGACGCGCGCAAACCGCGCTCACGGTAGGCGCGCTGCGGCTCGATCCGGTGCAGCACCGGGTGTGGCTGCGCAACGACGAAGTACTGGTCTCGCCCAAGGAGTTCGTGCTGCTGCATGAATTGATGCAGCAGCCCGGCGCGGTCATCTCCCGCGAGCAGCTCGAGGAGCGTCTGTATGGGTGGAATGAGGAGGTCGAAAGCAACGCTGTACAGATTCATGTCCATAATCTACGCAAGAAGCTCGGATCC
This sequence comes from Paraburkholderia lacunae, assembly GCF_003353175.1. GTDB lineage: Bacteria > Pseudomonadota > Gammaproteobacteria > Burkholderiales > Burkholderiaceae > Paraburkholderia > Paraburkholderia lacunae. The sequence goes on from NZ_QHKS01000004.1 coordinate 258,222, forward strand.
GATGCGATCCGCAACGTGCGGGGCGTGGGTTATCGCATCGGGGAGATGGCATGACCGCTGGTAGGGCCGCACTACGTGCGCGTCTCACGCGCTGGTTCATGACGTCACTGCGTCGCCGGTTATTGCTCTGGTTGTTACCGGCGACGTTCCTCGCCGGCGTGCTGGCGAGCGCGGGAACGTACTGGGGCTCGCTGGACGAGCTCAACGACCTGCTCAATGACCAGATGCGCGTGATCGCCCGACAGGCGCAAGTCGACGATGACGGAAAACTGTCGCTGGCTGGTCGGGACGGGAAGAAGCACGTCTCGAAGGGGGACGAAGCCGACCGTGTGCTCCTTCAGGTATGGCGCGGTCAGGCGATCCAGTTCACGACCGATCCGGCCTCGCCGTTACCGGCCCCGCTGCATCCCGGATTCGCCGACATCATCGCAGATGGCCAGACCTGGCATACGTTCGTCAGCCAGAGCGGCGATACGCTGATCCGCGTCGCGCAGGCGCGACAGGCGCGCTGGGAAGCGCTCGCCGCCATTGCCGTGCACCTGTTCTGGCCGGTGCTGTCGCTGTTGCCGCTGCTCGCGCTCTTCCTCTGGTTTGGCATCGGCTACGGGCTGCGGCCGCTACGGCAAATCGCCTCCGGGCTGGCCCGGCGCAACGCCAGCAACATGGAGCGGATCGACACTGCGGCATTGCCGGGCGAGGTCAAACCGCTGGTCGAGGCGCTCAACGATCTGCTGCTGCGCCTTGACCGCTCGTTCACGATGCAGAAGCACTTCATCGCCGATGCCGCACATGAGCTGCGCACGCCGATCATGGGACTCAGTATCCAGGCGCAGCTCCTGCTGCGCGCATCGAGCGCCGCGGAGCGGGAGAGCATCCAGACCCAGATCCAGACCGGCACCACGCGGCTTGCGCACCTGGCCGAGCAGTTGCTGACCCTGGCGCGGCTCGCACCCGAAACCGAGGGCGCGTCGGTCAGCATCGTTGACCTGTCGGCGCTCGCCCGGTCGGTCGTGACGGACAGGGCGCGTATCGCCGAGGCAAACCAGATCGACCTGGGGCTGGTCAGTACGGAAACCGTGACCGTTGAAGGCAGCGGCGACAATCTGCGCATCCTGCTCAACAATCTGGTTGACAATGCGATTCGTTACGCGGGACCCCGCGCGAGCGTAGATGTCGTCGTGCGGCGCAATGGCGAGACTGCAGTGCTTGAAGTGAGCGACAACGGACCGGGGATTCCCGAGGCGGATCGGTCGCGCGTCTGGGAACGCTTCTACCGGAGCAGCGCCCACACGGCGTCCGGCAGCGGTTTGGGACTGTCGATCGTCAAGCGCATCGCTGAACAGCATCGAGCCACGGTATCGCTTGACGCGGGACCCGATAGCAAGGGACTGACGGTCCGGCTTTGTTTTTACCTACCGCCATCGCAGCAATGAGGGGACGTCACCGCCATATCCAGACTTGAACAGCCATGAAAGTGCTCATTGTTGGAGTCGACACAGCCATCGCGACCAAACTGTACGACTACCTCGATAGCGCCGGCTACAGGCGGACATCGCGTCCATGGCGCGATGGGCCTGCACCTGGCCGTGACGCATGGAGATTCTTCGCCGGTCCCGTCATGATGGACTCCCGATTCTCGCTTGCACCTGTTCCAGAGACGCTCGACCCCGTTGTCCAGCAAGCTCACCGCAGCCGCCCGGATGTCGCGTCGCGGCGCCCTTACTTGACGCCGTACGGGCGGTGTTGCCGCCCGCCGTCAACGGCGGCGCACCGGCCAGTTTCGTGATGACGGTCTGGCCGGAAAGAGGGGCGCGGTTTCGTGGGCTACCGGGACGCCCTGCCGGTTCGCGGGTGATGCCGTCACGTGAAGTCCTCTCTTCAACCCGGCGCCAGTCCTCTTTCCATTAGCCAGGCGGGGTTGAATAGCCGCGCAAAATACAGCCCCCCACCATCGCACAGCACCGTAACGATGGTGTGGCCCGGCCCCATCTGCCGAGCCAGCCAGACGGCCGCCGCGACATTGATGCCGCTGGAACCGCCCACAAACAGCCCCTCTTCCCGCAGCAGGCGATACACCATCGTGACGCAACTCTGGTCGTCGATGCGCACCGCGTCGTCGATAGGCGTGCCCTCGAGGTTGGCGGTGACGCGGCTGGAGCCTATGCCCTCCGTGATCGAGGTGCCTTCCGCCCTGATGTCGTGCGTTTTGACGAAACTGTACAGTCCGCTGCCGTGCGGATCAGCCAGCACGGTCCTCACCCTGGAATTCTGTTCCTTGAGAAAGCGCGCGACGCCCGCGAGCGTGCCGCCGGTCCCGGTGGCACACACGAAAGCGTCCACCGTGCCGGCCGTGTCGCGCCAGATTTCCGGCCCGGTGGTTTCATAGTGGGCCTGCCGGTTGACGAGGTTATCGAACTGATTGGCCCAGATAGCGTTCTCGATCTCCTCTGCCAGACGGCCGGCGATCTTCTGGTAGTTGTTGGGATCCTTGTACGGCACTGCCGGCACCGGACGCACCTGCGCGCCGAGTACGCGCAGGAGGTCCATTTTTTCCTGCGACTGGGTTTCAGGAATGACGATCACGCAGCGATAACCGCGCGCGGCACAGATGTGCGCCAGCCCGATGCCGGTATTGCCGGCGGTGCCCTCCACCACCGTGCCGCCCGCCTTGAGCACGCCACGCCGCTCGGCGTCCTGGATGATATAGAGCGCTGCGCGGTCTTTCACCGACCCGCCCGGATTCAGGAACTCCGCCTTGCCGAGAATTTCGCATCCGGTCTCGGCGCTGAGCTTTGCGAGCCGGATCAGCGGCGTGTTGCCAATGCAGGCAGTGAAACCATCCTGTACCTTCATGATGCCCCCCTAGCCCGCGATCAATCGTGACGCACGGCGAATGCTTCCAGAATAGGTCGATAAACCCGACGCAGGCTACCCCTGTCCGCGTCGCCAGGCGGCAGCGTGTCTGCTCGGGCGGGGTGCTTTCTTCGGATCGATCTATCCTCGTTGTACGTACGGCAAGCGTTGTCTGATCCGCAAGGTGGCAGTGCTGTCGGCTCGTGGGGAACCGGACGTGACCCGGGCTGCTGGCATTCATTGGGTGTGCCGGCCGCGCGGGGTAAGGGGTGGTTGAGGAGCAGCGCCTGCGACGCCGACCGCTGGTCCGGCACCGGATTCCATCCCGTCTCTGGCAAAAAGAAAGGAACCGTGATATCCCGACCAAACGCCACCGCCTCCGCTCCACGTTCTGGTCGTGCAGGGCGGCGGCGCCCTCGCCGCCTACCAGGCTGGTGCCTATGGGCCGATCAGCGAGACCCACAGCCTGATCCCCAACAGGTTAGCGAGGGCGGAAGCTCAACGCCGGGCGCTGCCCCAGTCCCACCAGTACTGACGGTAATCCAGCTCTCTAAGCCGTCTTCGGCGCATTAGCTCCCGGTGGTAGTGAACGGCGACGAACGCGGTTGCCGTCACCAGCACGAATGAACCTGCGACGATTGCCACTGCTTCGCTCATCGGAACCTCCCTTGCTGATCTCTCGGGCTCACTGCAGGTGCTGCCCTCCATTGATCGCGATGTTGGCGCCGGTCACGAAGCCCGCCTCGTGCGAGCACAGGTACAGCACGAGAGCGGCGACTTCGTCGGGCTGTCCGAGCCGGCCGACCGGAATCTGCGGAATGATCTTCGTCTCGCGGATTTCCTCGGGCACCGCCATCACCATCTTCGTCGCGATATAGCCGGGCGAGATCGTGTTGACGGTGACGCCTTTCTTCGCCACTTCAAGCGCCAGCGATTTCGTGAAGCCATGCATGCCGGCCTTTGCCGCCGCATAGTTGGTCTGGCCGAACCCACCCTTGGAGCCGATGATCGACGACACGTTGATGATGCGGCCCCAGCCACGCTCGACCATGCTGTCGCACACCGGCTTCGTCATGTTGAACACCGAATCGAGGTTGGTCCGGATGACCGCGTCCCAATTGACCTTGTCGAGCTTCTTGAAGCTGGCGTCGCGCGTGATGCCGGCGTTGTTGATCAGGATGTCGACCGGTCCGACTTCCGCTTTGATCTGCGCCGCGCATCTTTCGCATGAATCGTAGTCGGCGACGTCGACCGGGTACGCGCGGAACTGTCGTCCCTCGGCTTCCATGCGTGCAAGCCACTCGTTCGCCCCCGTGTTGCCAGACGAATAGGTGACTACAACCGCATAACCGGCGTCATGCAGCTTGATGCTGATCGCCTCGCCCAGTCCACCCATGCCACCCGTTACTACCGCGATCTGCTTTGCCATCGAATCGTCCTCACAAATACCGGCGGCGTGCTCATCTGGAGCAACACTGCCTTCAGTCAAAAATTGGATGCATTGAAAATGCCGGACTTTTATCCAGAATGAATAAAGGAATCCTACATATAGGCATGGAACCGATAACGCGGGCATCGCTGCCCGCGTGAATCTTAGTGCTTCCCGTTCGCGACTACGGCAGCCGACTCGGCACTGCGCTTGGCGGCCTTGGACGCTGAGGCCGTCACGGCTTCGAGATTGGTCCCGGCCATCTCCACGGCCTGTTGCCCCGTCTTCCGCAGCGAATCGCACAGCGTGGTGGTGGCGCTGATTGCGGACTTCCACGCGGCGATCGCCGCTTCGGAACCCGCGGGAGCACTCTTCGCTGCTTCTCCGATGAAGTCCTGCACGCGTACGTTATACCGTTCGTACTGCGTCTGTGCGAGTTGCGCGACCTCAGCCTGCGTGGTTGACGCGATGTCGAAGAGTTGACGGCCGTATGACAGTGATTTCTCCACGAAAGGCGCGGTGAAACCGGCTTGCAGCGTGAACCACTGCTGCGGGTCTGCTGTGCCGGGCGCCTTCGTCAGGTTCTCCTGCGACTCCGCCAGCGTGGACCTGACGACCTGCAGGTTCAGTGCGACCAGTTTTTCGACGCCTTCAAAGACCTTGCCGGTCAATCCGAAGAATGCGTCGAGGCTGGCCTTCTGCGATGCGGCGATTTGCTCGGGACTCGATAGAACCATTGTTGAAATTCCTCAGGATTCAGTCCGCTGCGCGAAGCCCCGGTCAACCGGATGTCGCACGGCGAATGGCGATGATAGATGGACCGAAGCGCAAGGACGCCTGCCAGGCAGCATGCGTCGCGAATACTTCGGAGGGTCGTTACAGCAAGAGGCACTACACATTAAAGTCCAGCTAAACCTACTTCGCTTACTTTTTCTGCGGCGCGCTCGCCGCGGGGTGCAGCGGTGCGCGCCGAAATTCCCTAGCGCCTACGCGCGACGGCCTTGAGAATGGAAGCGCCTTCGCTTGTGACATGAGGACGTGGATGACCCGACGCGAGGCGTTCCAGTGATATGAGTTGACGCTCCAGCAGCGTGTCGAGCTCGGCGCGGCCCAGTTCGATCTGATCCGGCCCGTCCTTGATGAGCATCAAGGTGGCGAATTCATGGGGACTCAGCATATCGTCTCCTCGATTTAGTCGGTCCTGCGCCGCGAGCATTACTTACCCTCTCCGCGGCGAATGGCGGCAAATATTTCCTTTGCCCTTACAAAGCAAAACGTTCGGGAAATCCTTACAGAGACGTCATCATAACCGCACAATTTTCAATTGCAATATGCGGAGTACTTTTTTTGATTTGTCTGTTTATTTAGCCTGCATATTGGGGCAACGCCTTGCCGTCGCCTGCCGGCGCGGAGGCCATGTAAGCCTTCATCGGCGGCGGGGGGGCGGGCCGATCTGGAGCGCACGCCATGCCCGAATTGGCACTCAATCAAGGACACCGCGCAGTGAGTCTATTCATATCTGAATATGACATTTATAGGTCAACATTGCCTTCTTCAGACATTGCCGCTTATAACCTGATATTGAGAAATATTTATTACATCGTATGCGAGTTGCTTATTTTCAGAACCCTGATCAGCGAAAAGGCCCAAGAAGTATTGACTTCTCCCGCTGTCGCGAAGGACCAGGGGATGTCGGCAAAACCACATCGGATCACCACACTTCACCATGTTCGATTCCGCCACTGCAGCACGGGATTGCTCCGAGATGCGCCGATAGGTTAGCGAGCGATACTTGACTCGATGTCACGCATGCGTCGTTCGAGCTTGGCGCTGGTGAAGTTGCGGTCGCGATGGTTCACCGCTTTGAACTTGCTGCCGTCGATCGCAACGAGCGCTTCGGCGAGGAGGTCCAGACGCTGGCATAGCATCACGAACTGACGACAGACGCTGCGGATCGCTTTGCCGTTGTCTTTGCGGAAACGCGCAATGGTCTTGAAGTTCGGCGCCAGGCGGGCCCGTGAGCGACTTCAGTTCAACGTCGCGCTGGGCCTCACGTTCAAGGCGACGGCCGGATTGAATACGATTCAGGTAGTGGCATGAGACGGCCCGGGCTTGGATCGTTGCGGCGACATCTTCAAACAAATGAACCACGAGCCGACGACCGGGCCAGTTGCTCGTTGAGTTGCAGATGGGCATCTGAATGCCCACCCGCCGACTTCACGATCGACCAATCCGGCGATCAGTCGTTGTCCCGCATCGCCACTTTCTGCGGGCTACCCTTGATCCGCGGATAAGGCTTGCCGCCCATCATGCCCTTCCACAGCACACGGTTGAACTGATCCGCCGGTACTTCGTCGGCGTCATCGAAATTGAACTTCGCGGTCACCCTGGCCCAGTACGTCGCGTCATGCTTCGGCGCGACGTCTGCGCCGGCCGCAAACTTCGTACCGGCTTCCTCTGTCATCTGGGCCACTTGGGTGGTCTTCAGTACCGTCGAGGCGACGGCCGTGTAATTCCACGAGGCCGAACCATGCACGTCGAACACGTCGGCCATCGGACGCTGGTAGGCGGTGTTGAGGTTCATGTGCTGCGTGCCGAGCACGTCTTCGATCGTGCGCAGCGCATTGACCTGGCTGTAACCCGTCCGAATCACCGCCCCCTGCTTCACGTAGGGGCCGACGATATACGCCGGGCCACGGTGCGAGTCCACATGGTCAGGACCGTCCTGCACATCGTCTTCGGTCACGACGATCAGCGTGTCGTTCGCGTACGGGCTCTTTGCGACCGCTTCAACCAGGCGGCCGACGGCGAGGTCGTTATCGGCCTGCTGCGTCTCCGGTGTGTTCACGCCCGCGAAGGCGGTGCCGAACGAACCCATGTGATCATGGGACAGGCGCACCAGTGACAGAGTCGGCAGACTGCCGCCCGCGACATACTGGTCGAATTCGCGTTTCCACTCGTTGAAACGCCACTGATCCGGATAGTTCTGGTCGAAGCCGCGGAAGTAAGCGTCAGTCAGCGACGCGAGTTTCGGATCGAGTGGTGCGACCTGGACAACGCCCGCTGCGTGCGGATCCGTCACGGGATTGGCCGCGGTGCCGATGCTGCCGATATTCTTCACGAGGAAGCCATAATTGCGGACCGTGCCGCCGGCAGCGAGTACTGCGTCGAAGATGTAGCCCTGCTGGTGGCCGAACGGCGCGTCAGACGACGCGTGGTTGCCCGTGCCCGTCAGCAGGTTGTCCGTGCCGCCCGTGACACTGGCCGAGTTGTTGCTGTAGTTCGTGGTGCCGCTCGGACCGGCGGCCGCGTCGCGCTGCTGGACCGTCGCCCAGTTGACGGGCACGTTGCGGTTCGAGCCCTCGCTGTCATATGACAGGCCGCGATTGACCGCCGCATAATTCATCTGCTGCGTGAGCGTCTCGGTATTGGTGACTCGGCCCTGCAGCGCCCACGACCAGCCGTCCATGCTGCCGTCGCCGGGGTTCATGAAATTGTCGAGCGTCACGAACTGGCTCGCCAGACGATGGAAGTTCGGCGTGATGGCCCGGCCAAACTGGCTCAGTCGCGGGTCGCCGTTACCGCCGTTGCCGAGATCACCGAGGATCTGGTCGTACGTGCGGTTTTCCTTGACGATGTAGATCACGTGCTTGATGTGATTGTGCAGGAAGCCCATCACCTCGTTGTCCTGGTCATTGGAATCCGGGCGATAGAAGTTGTTGCGCGCGACCTGCTGGGTGAGCCGCGCCAGGTCGTTGTCCGTCGGCACCGGCGCACTGACCAACGATGCGCGCTCGAGCTGGAACTGGTATTCGTTCGACGCGCGCGCGGCGGCGGCCTGTGCCGCGGTGCCGCCCGACAGGTGGTCCGGGTTCGGACCGGTCACGCTCTTGCCGTTCACGACATACATCCACGAACCGTCTGCGCTGAACGTCACATCATGCGGTTCGAATGCGGTTGGGATCAGGCCGGTAACATGAAATGCGCGCGGGCCCCTCAGCGGAATCACCGCGATCTCGTTGGCGCCGGCATTCGTCGCGTACAGCGTGCCGCCGTCGCGCGACAGCGTCACCGAGTAGGTGCCTGCGCCGGTGTGTTCCTGACGGTGGTCGAGCACGCCGGCCGGCGCACGCGCATCGATCCTGGCCACCACGGCATTCGCGCTGGTATTGATCACCGCGACCTGGTCTGCATTGTCCTGTGCGACGTACAGCAGCGACTGCGATGCGTCCAGCGTCATGCCGAGCGCGTTGCCGTCGAGCTTGATGCGCTTGACCAGGCGGCCGTGTGACGGCGACGAGATATCGATTGCGACGATTTCGCGATCGCGGTCCGACGAGACATAGGCCGTGTTGTTGCCCTTCACGACCACCGCGAACGGATAAGTGCCGCCGACACCGCCCGGCGTGCCCTCGTTGCCGGAGAAGAACGGGCGCAGATCGTGCTCGTAACGCACCGAGTTGGAGGCGGTATCGATCACGCTGATCGAATCGTTGTAGTTATTGGCCACGACGAGCGTCTTGCCGTCGGCCGAAAGCGCGAGACCGCCCGCGTTCGGCTGCACGCCGATCCCCACGCCCTTCCCACTATGGCCGAGCGCGATCGTGGCCGACTGCACCCATGCGCCGCCGTGTTGGGTGTAAACCTGGACGACGTCATCATTGCCGCCCGTCGCATACAGCGTGTTGCCGTCGTGCGAGAACACCAGACCCACGAACGCGTTCGTCTGGTGGATCACCTGCTTGAGCTGCGGCCGGGTCTTGTTCGCGCCCGACACGTCGTACAGGAAGATGTACTGCGTCGAGTCGGCCGTGTCGACCGAACCGTCCGCGTTGTACAGCGAGTTCTGGCCCGCGGTGATGATCGCGAGCGTCTTGCCGTCCGGGCTCAACTGCGAACGCACGGCTTCGCCAGCCACGAAATTCGGATGGGCCGGCAGGCCCGGATTCAGATATTGCTGAACCGCGCCGCGCACGACCAGCGGCGTGATCGACTGACCGCTGGGCACGCGTGCGGTGTCGACAGCGCTGAGGTTGTCAGCGTGAGACTGCGCTACGAGCAGCACGGCCGACATGATGACGCCGAGCCGGAGCCCAGTCACGATATTGCGGGTTTTCATTTTCATAGGATTCCTCATTACGCAATAGCCATCCCGGACCGGCGACCGATCTGGCATGACAGGCATGACCCGGCGCCGCTGCGTCGCCGTACGCTGCGCAAATGTGCCGGAATGTAATTTCTGGATATGTCGAATACGACCTGTCGAGCGAACCTCTCATCGGCCAGTGGGGCTTGACCGACAAAGCGGTATTAAGTCACTGCCGAATGTCAACAGGATGACGTGTTTCTAGGCAGCCTCGACAATTACAGATTGTTACAATGCCGATTATCATATGACAAACGGCCGGTCGCCCGCCGACGCGATGCTTGCCGACGTCCAGTCCGCAAAGGTCCAGCGAAATACGAGTCATTGCAGGCTGAAATGGGCGCATTGCGGACTGATCTGATCGACAAAAAGCGGATGCTCGAACGATCGGGTAAGACACTCGAGCAAGCTGAAGCCGATCTTCACCGCTTGCAACATGAACGTGAAAGGTTGCTTGCCGAACTGGCCGAAGCGCGCTGCAAGTTGGCGAGCGCTGCGCAACTCGTTGCCTCACTGGAAGCCCGTGCGACCGCTGCTGTGGCGCGTCCTTCGGACGGGATGTCCGGCCGCCGTGGCACGGCAGCATCGGGTAGCGGTAAGCGTTAGGCGTTGCCCCCAACGTATGACTGCCTGCCCGCTTGAATTCTCCTGGAGGACCGCGCAGTGAAAGTATTGATCATCGAGGACGACGCGGACATCGCCACCAACCTTTTCGATTATCTGGAAGGCAGCGGCTTTGACGTCGACATTGCGTCCAACGGAACTGCGGGCTTGCAGCTCGCGCTGACGCAGCACTGGGAAGCGATTTTGCTGGACCTGTCGCTGCCCGGCGTGGACGGTTTGACGATCTGCCGCAAACTGCGGGAAGAAGCACGTCGGGACACGCCGGTGCTGATGCTAACCGCGAAAGATACGCTCGACGACAAACTCGAGGGATTCGTGCACGGCGCGGACGACTACCTGGTCAAGCCGTTCTCGCTCAAGGAAGTCGGCGCACGGCTCCATGCACTGATCAAGCGCTACAAGGGCCAGGTGACGCAGGCGAGCCTGTGTTGCGCGGACGTGCGCTTTGATCTGGCGACGCTCACGGTGGAGCGCGCCGGAAGGCCTGTCAAGCTACCGCCGAAGTGCCTGCAACTGCTGCGCATCCTGATGCAATCGCCGAATCGGGTGTTTGGCCGGGCCGAACTCGAGGCCGATATCTGGGGCGAGCAATTGCCGGACAGCGATACGCTGCGCGCGCACGTCTACACGTTGCGACGTGCGCTGACCGCCGATGGTAAGGACGATCTCATTGAGACGGTACACGGTCTGGGCTACCGGTTCGTGGACAGCGATGCAGACGCGTCGTAGCCTGCGCCTGAAGGTCGCGCTGGTCTTTTCCGCGCTGACGGTCCTGCTGCTCGTAGGCCAGGCGCTCGGCGTGAAGGCACTCGCCGAAGCGCAGGAGGAGCGACTCATCACTGCGCTGATCTCCGACGACATGGCGAGCCTCCTTCAAAGCTGGAGGTCGCAGCCAACGCTTGTGCCGCCGCTCGATCCGCGACTCGGCGGCCATGTCTCGGCAGGCGATCGCGTACGCGTACCGCTGCCTGCGTCGGTCGGGGATCTGCGCGATGGCACCCACGAGATCATCGTCGACGGCCGCGAAATCCACGTGGCGGTCGCACACTTCGACGATGCGCGCGTCTATCGGATCTATGACTTCAGTACATACGAACAGCGTTTCAGGCAGGTGATTGACGCCCTGATGATCGGCACCGGGATATTTGCCCTGCTGGCCTTCTGGCTCGCGTTCGGCCTGTCGGGCCTGCTGGTCCGGCAGGTCGCCGGCTTCGCCCGTGAGGTCAACGCACTCAGGCACGGTGCGGCGACCACGCTGGATCCCGGCAAATACGATGAAGCGGAGGTCGTCCAGCTGGTCGAAGCGTTCAACGAATATCACGGTCGGATGGCACAGATGATCGAGCGCGAAAAGGAGTTCGCCAGCAACGTCAGCCACGAATTGCGCACGCCGCTCACGGCGATCAAGACCAGCTGCGAACTTCTCGACCAGGATGAGACGATGGGCACAAAGTCCAGGGCGCGGCTGCGACAGATCGATCGCGCGGCGGACAACATGACCGATCTCGTCAACGCGCTGCTGCTGCTCGCGCGCGAAGAGTCGTCGGCCGATGTCGGCCCGGTGCGCATCGCAAGCGCCATCGAGGACGCGCTGGATCCGTTTGCCATCGTTCTGACGGGCAAGGGAATCGAGACGAGAATCGACATCGACAGCCGCCTGCGCATCGAGGCGAATCGGCCCGCGCTCGCGATCGTGCTGTCGAACCTGATCGACAACGCTGTGCGCTACACGGACAGCGGCCAAATCCGTTTCACCTATGTGGGCGGCTGGTTGCATATCGAAGACTCGGGCTGCGGCATCCCGCCGGATGCACTGCCGCTGGTGTTCGAACGGTTCTATCAGGCTAAACCGCCGCGGCCCGGCAAACACGGGTTTGGCATCGGCCTGTCGATAGTCAGGAAGATCTGCGATCGCTACCACTGGTCGATCAGACTCGATAGCGAGCCCGGGAAAGGAACGCGCGTATCCCTGTACCTGCCGCCGCTCGACTGAGATCTGTCCAATGCGGCGGCCCTGCCAGATTGGAACATGCCGTTACCCAGACTGGGGCAGGCATGGTTACCCACTCGCCCCGCAGCAGCCTTGCAGTTGTTGCATCGGCGGGCACTTCACGGAACCGAACGAGCAGAACACGCAGCAGTCGCCCGGCCTGGCGTGCAGCAGGGCCTTGCAGTGGCTGCACTCGTAAAAGAACTGGCAGGCATCCGTGGGCATGGTTTCCCGTCGTGCAAAACCACAGTGCGGACAGGTCAGCACGGATTCCAGGACGATCGCATCCATCGCGGCCTCACTTCTGCAGAGTCGAGGGATAGCCCGCATTCGCGGTCGCCCTGGTCAGAGCGTCGGGCTGGGCCTTGGCGGGGTCATAGGTGACCGTGGCGGTCTTCCCGTCGAAATCGACTTTCACGGCGCTCACGCCGGGTACTTTTTCAAGCGACTTCCGCACCGTGACCGGACAGAGTTCGCACGTCATGTTCTTCACGTCGAGCGTGACGGTCCTCGGCGCGGCGGCCAGCGTGAGGAGCGGCAAGGCGGCAAGCGCGGCAAGCGCGGCAATCGCGGCAATCGCGGCAATCGGCAGTTTGCGCATGGGAACCTCCTTTCAGGAGATCAATGGGGCCAATGACGGCACGGCCAGCAGTCCGAGCAGCAGGACGGTGACGATCCAGAACGTCATCCGTCGTCGCTTCACCACGCCCGGATCGACGCACGGTGCGCCCGGCGCACAGACCTGCGGCACCAGGTAGAGCTCGCGGAAGGCCAAGCCGAGAAACAGCAGCGTGAGCCCGATGAAGATGGGCCGGTAAGGCGCCATCGCCGTAAGGCTACCGACCCACGTGCCGCCGATGCCGAGCGCCAGCAGCACGAGCGGTGCGACACAGCACACCGACGCACCGACGGCGGCCAGTACGCCGGCGATCAGTGAACCCTTTCCGGTGAGCGGCGTCATGTCCATCTCCTTGAAGCGGTTTGCCCACGTGCGTCCCCGGATTCCGTGTCGTCGCCAACCTTCCGGGCTTCGGCCCGGGCGCACCTTCACCAATCGTCACTGTCCCGCAATCTCATCCCCGCGGCGCCACCCAGCCGAATAGCCGACGCCCATACAGGCCGCTGAGGGCCAGCAGCAGCAGCGCCACGCCGACATTCCACATCAGGATCATGACCGTCGCGTCGAGCGGATGGAGCAGCGACAGAGCGGCCGCGGTCATCGCGGCAACCGCAAGGCTCGCCGTCATCACGACAGGCGTCGGAGCCAGACGCGCCACGTACCGCAGCATGATGAGCATCGCCAGCGACAGCGGAACACCGGTGATCGCGAGCGTCGCAAAGCAGCGCGCGGTTTCGCCCGGCGAGATCCCGTCCGGCCCGATGCTCACCCAGTTCGTCAGACAGCCGTAACCCACCGTGGACATCCACACCATCACGGCGGGTGCAGGCAGCCATAGCCACCGTCGCGAGCGGCCCGGCACGCTCGCAATGAACGACGCCGTCGAGGCGAGCGCGGCGGTGATCAGGGCTGCCACCACACCAACAACAAAGGTGGGTTGGCGCAGCTTGAGTACGAGATCAGGCCGCACGCCATGCACGAGCGCAACCAGTGCCAGCAACAGCGCCGCAAACAGCAGCCAGCACAGCGCCCGCGTCACAGGCGGTCGCAGGCGTCGCACCGGTTTCGCGTCCGCGACCAGCGAGTCGATCAGTTCAGGGGTTGAAGTCATGGCCGGCCACCCCGCTTTTCTATCAACCGGCGCAGATTCTTCATGGCCCGATGCGTGGCCACTTTCAGCGCCGCCACAGACATGCCGCTCGCGGCAGCGGCTTCCTTCAACGACATTTCTTCCAGTTTCAGCATTCGTACTGCGTCCCGTTGTCCGGCCGGCAGGTGCTCGACAGCGTCACGCAACACACTGGCATCCACCGCCTCTTCCTGTAGATTCGCTTCAGCAGCCTGAAAGGTTTCATGTTCCGGATCGAACGGTGCTTCGCGCACGCCCAGACGCCCCTGGCGCCGCAGCCCGTCGACGATGCGCCGGTTGGCGATGGTGATCAGCCAGGGGCCGAATGGACGGGTTGGGTCGTACGTCTGACGCACCGTATGGAGGGTCAGCAGAATGTCCTGAACCGTATCTTCGACGTCGCTCCGGTTGGCGATATGGCGGGCCGCGAGCGCCCGCAGATACGGCGTGATCGCTTCGAGAAGGCGCCGGTACGCGTCCCGGTCGCCCGATTGCGCGTGCGCCATCAGGATCGACCAGTCGAGCGTGCCGTCGGGGCGCGTCTCCGACGTTTCGGGAGGGTGATCAGCCTGGGCCGCATCGTGAGCATTCCGTACGACACTCAGCGTCGGGCCAGGGCGGTGCATTCTGGAGGACATGTACGAATTCTGCACGTTTGGCCGGATGCCTGCGTGAATATAAATTTTGCGTGCTGCGTAACCTTTTCCCGTCGTCCGGCGAATCTTCCTGCAGGTTGCGATTCTGCGACCCCAACCTCAGGAGGATGCAAAATGAGCAAGCAACTGGGTAAGCCGCTACTGGCCGCTTCGACCCTGTCCGCAGCGATCGGTCTCGCGCTTGCGATGCAGGCGTTGCCAGCACAGGCGCAGGAGATGAAGGACATGAGCAAGATGCCGCAGGTTGTCCAGGACAACATGATGCGGATGCAGAAGAACAAGCTGGAAAAATGCTACGGCGTCAATGCGGTCGCGAAGAACGACTGTGCCGAGGGCGCCCATTCGTGTGCAGGCCAGGCCACCCAGGCGCGCGATACGAAGTCCTTCGTGCTGCTGCCGGCGGGTGACTGCTCGAAGATTCAGGGCGGCAAGCTGCAGGCAAGCTGAGCGGCCCACACCGATGAGCGTGACCGTGCTCCCTGCGCTGGAAGCCTCCAGCCCGATTCCGGTGGAGGCCGGTGTCGGGCTGCGCTTTCGCCATCACCAACCCGTGCTCGACACACGACCCGCGGTCGCCTGGTTCGAGGTGCATACCGAGAACTACATGGGCGGCGGCAGCGCACCCCAATACCTGGACACGATTCGCCGCGACTATCCGGTGTCGCTGCACGGCGTAGGGTTGTCCCTCGGCAGCGCCGACGGGCTCGACGCGGCGCATCTGGCCCGGGTGCGCAGTGTGGTCGAGCGGGTCGAACCCGGGCTCGTTTCGGAACATCTGGCGTGGAGCGTGGCCGGCGGCACGTATCTGGCCGACCTGTTGCCCCTGCCGATGACTGAAGAAGCGTTGAGCGTGGTCTGCCGGCATGTCGATGAGCTGCAAACGTGCCTGCGCCGACGCATCCTGGTGGAGAACCCATCGACCTATCTACGCTTCAGGCATTCGACGATTCCGGAATGGGAATTCCTCGCCCAGGTCGCACAGCGCACCGGTTGCGGCATCCTGTGCGACGTCAACAACATCTACGTGAGCGCCTGCAATCACGGCTGGAACGCGATGACCTACCTCGATGCCTTGCCGCCGGCCTCGATCGGCGAAATCCATCTCGCCGGGCACAGCGTCCGGCAGCTCGATAACGGGAAGACATTGCGCATCGACGACCACGGTTCACGCGTGGTACCGCAAGTCTGGGCGCTCTACCGCGAGGCGCTCAAGCGCTTCGGGCCGGTTCCGACGCTGATCGAATGGGATACCGACGTACCGCCGATCGAAACCCTGATCGAAGAGGCCGTCCTCGCCGAGACGGAACTGGAAAGGCAACGCCATGAACACGGACACGCCAGCGCTGCTTGAGTTGCAGCGCGCGATGCAGCGAACCCTGCTCGACCGCACTGACGGCGACGCGTCGGCCTGGGTGATCGCCGACGGGTTGGACGCCGGCGCACGGCTCGGCATTTACCGGAATACCTGCGCCAGCGTGCTCGTCTCGGCCCTTCGCCTGGCCTTCCCGGCGGTACAGCATCTGGTCGGTCCGGCGTTTTTTGAGGGCGCTGCGGGGTTATTCGTTGCAGAGGCTCCACCGCGGAGTGCGTGGCTGGATGAGTACGGTGCAGGATTTCCGGATTTTCTGGACCGGCTGCCGCAAGCGGCGTCGGTGCCTTATCTCGCCGACGTGGCACGCCTGGAATGGCACGTCAACCTCGTCCTTCACGCGCCAGACGCCCCGCCGCTCGATATCGCGCGCCTGACGGCACTGGGCGAAGCCGGGCCGGCGCAATTGCGCTTCCAGTCTCACCCGGCGGTACGACTGCTGCGATGTGATTTCCCGGTTGACGTCATCTGGCATGCGGTACTGGAGCGCGATGAGCGGGCCATGGCAGCGGTCGATCTCGCGGAAGGGCCCGTCTGGCTGCTCGTTCACCGAACGCGCAGCGGCATCGAGGTGGTGCGTCTGGGCGAGTGCGAATGGCGCTTTACCGCAGCGCTGTTGTCGGGAAAGCCGTTATCCGCAGCGTTGGAAGAGGCGCCATGCGACGACGCGTACACCGTGCTCGCCACGCACCTGGCGCGCGGATGCCTTGCGGATGTTAGCGTGGTTCCCAGGGCGGTGGCACGCGGAATACGGAGGACCCACACATGACTCGCTCTCATCAACCCGTCACTCTGTCGCCGGTCGACAGCAGTCAAATCATGCGTCTTGTCAGATGGCTCGAGCGCGTGCCCTACGCCCTGCTCGCCATCCCGTTGCGAATTGCGGTTGCGACCGTCTTCTGGAACTCCGCGATGACCAAACTGGCGAACTGGGAGGCCGCTCTTGCCCTGTTCCGCGATGAATACAGATTGCCGCTGCTGCCGCCGGAACTTGCCGCTTACATGGCCGTGTCGATCGAGTTGTCGACGCCTGTCCTGTTGATACTCGGCCTGGCTACCAGGCCCGTTGCATTTCTACTTCTGGGGATGACAAGCGTCATCGAGATATTTGTCTATCCCCAGGCATGGCCCACCCATATCCAGTGGGCTGCCATGCTGCTGGTGCTCTTATGCCGCGGTGCCGGAAGCGGGTCCGTCGACCATTGGCTACGAAAGCGCTGGATCGGCTAATTCGCCACAGACGCACCGACTTCACACCGAATTAACACCTACTTGACGAAAACTTCACAGGCCGTTGCGTAGCATCCACGTCTGTCGCCATCCCGACAGATGGCCAACAGACCCTGGATGTCGCTATGCGCCGATCGTTGCTGCTCGCCTGCCCGATATTGACAGTGACGCTGACGGTGGTGCTGACGGGATGCGCGACTTACCGCCCGCAGCCGATCGCGCCGATGCAAATCGCCCAACGCTTCGAGGAACGCACGCTTGCGAGCGCCGAACTGCGCGCGTACCTCGCGCGGCAGCTCGGGCACGATATCGATCCGTGGCCTCTGCCGCGCTGGAACCGCGGGATGCTCACGCTCGCGGCTGACTACTACAGCCCGGTCCTCGATATCGCGCGTGCGCAATGGGGCACCGCCAAAGCGGGCATCGATGTCGCGGGCGCGATGCCGAACCCGGTGCTGCAACTGCCGTTCCAGTACACGACGCCGAACCCGGGGCCCGGTGCGCCATGGGTCGTCGGCCCCGGGCTCGACATTCCGATCGAGACCGCGCACAAGCGCGGCTATCGGATCGACCAGGCGTCACACCTGTCGGAAGCCGCGCGCCTCGCCATCGGCAACGAGGCGTGGAAGGTGCGCGCCCAGGTGCGCGACGCGCTGCTTTCGCTCTACGCCGCCCGGCAACACACCGCGTTGCTGGCGCGCAAGGCCGGCGCCCAGCAGCAGATCGTCGCGATGGTAACGAAGCGCCGTTCGGTCGGCGAAAACTCAGGGCCGGACGTCGATGCGGCGGTGCTCGCAGCCACCCAGGCACAGGCCGATCTCGCCGCCGCACGCAGTGCCGCACAGGACGCGCGCGCGCAACTGGCGACGGCGATCGGCGTGCCGGTCACCGCGCTCGACGACATCCAGTTCGATGACGAGGCGTTCGTTACCGCGCCACCTGCGCCGCCCGCCGCTGACGCGCAGCGCGAAGCGGTTTTCCATCGTCTCGATCTGTTGGCATCGCTGGCCGAGTATGCGGCTGCCGAATCGGCGTTGCAGCTCGAAGTCGCGAAGCAATATCCGGACATCCATTTCGGCCCCGGCTACACCTACGACACCGGCACGCACAAGATCGCATTCGGGCTGGCCGGCATCACGCTGCCGGTCTTCGACCAGAACCAGGGCGGCATTACGCAGGCGGAGGCGAAACGCAAGGAGGCGGCCGCGCGCACCGCAGCCTTGCAGGACACGATTTTCAACGACCTCGACCATGCGCTCACCCATTACCAGGCAAGCCGCGATGCCGTGCAGCTCTCCGTCACACGCCTGGCCACCGCGCGCAAGCAGCTGGACAGCCAGGCCGCCAGCTTCACGACCGGCACCAGCGACCGCCTGACGTTCACCCAGGCCAGGGCGGACTACGAAGCGAGCGAGATCGCCCATCTGGACGCCGTGGTCGGTGCCCAGCAGGCGGCCGGCGCACTCGAAGACGCGATGCAGCGGCCGCTCGCACCGGAGAGCGCCAACCCTACCGTGACCCAACAAGAGATATCCCGATGAAACGCACATTGGTCATTCTTTCGGTTGTCTCCGTGCTGCTGGCGGCCGGCGCCAGCTGGTTCATCTACCAGACACTCGTTGGCAGTCAACCGAGGCCGGGCGCACCGGCGCAGGCCGCCACCCAACCGTCCGTGCAGACGGTGAACGGCGAAACGGTGGTCGTCGTCGCCACCGACGTGCAGCGCGCCAGCCATATCGATGTCGCGCCGCTCGCGGTCGCCGCCATCCAGCCTGAGAACACCGCATACGCGACGGTGGTCGACTTGCAGCCGCTGTTCGATCTGCGCAACCGGCTCGCGGCCGCGCGGGCGGACTACGACACGTTGCGCGCACAGGCCGGCAATTCGCACGCGCAATACGAGCGTAGCCGCGTGCTGTTCGAAGACGATCGCAACGTCTCGCAAAAGAGCCTGCAGGACGCGCGAGCGGCCATGCAGGGCGATCAGGCGAAGCTCCAGTCGGCCGAAGCGGCGCAAAGCGGTCTGGATGCGACGATGCGGCAACAGTTCGGCGATGCGCTCGCGAGCGCCGCGATGGCGCCGGCTTCGGATCTGTTCCAGCGCCTGCTCGCCGGCCGCGCGGTCGTATTGCGCGTGACGCTGCCCGCCGGCTACAGCGGCGCCCCGCCCGAGCGCATCAAGGTCGACGCGCCGGACGGCCAGCCGGTCGCGGCACAGAAACTCTCTGCCTCGCCGCAAGGCGATCCGGCGGTCCAGGGCAACCCGTATTTCTACGCGGCCGGGCGCGCGTTGCCCGTTGGAATGCACACCGCCGCGCATGTGCCGGCGTCGAACCGGAACGTGTCCGCGCTCGTGATCCCCGAACCTGCCGTGATCTGGTACGGCGGACAGCTATGGGTCTATGTGCGCACTGCACCCGATCGCTTCACACGACGTTACGTGCCGGACGCCGCTTCAAGCGATCAGGGCTTCGTCGTGACCGATGGTTTTCACGCGGGCGATGAAGTGGTGATGCATGGCGCGCAGTTGCTGCTCTCCCAGGAACTGCGGCCACAGGGCATCGCGACGGCTTGCAAGGATCCGCCCGAATGTGACGACTGATCCGCAGGTCGGCGGGCCTACTTGCGGCTTGCCCACTTCACCCACACCGCACCCTTCCGGCCGCCGATGCTCAACGCCATCATCCGATTCTCGCTGCGCTTTCGCGGTGTGATTTACGCGCTGGCCGTGCTGCTGGCCGGCTATGGCCTCTATACGCTCACGCGCGCGAAGCTCGATGTATTTCCGGAGTTCGCTCCGCCGATGAGCATTGTGCAGACCGAGGCGCCGGGCCTCACGAGCGAACAGGTCGAGACGCTGGTCACCCAGCCAGTCGAAAACGCGCTTGCCGGCATGGTCGGCCTGCAGTCGATGCGTTCGAAGTCGCTGCAGGGCCTGTCCGCGATCACGGTGGTGTTCGACAGTCATGCGAACCTGCTGCAGGTCCGGCAACTCGTGTCCGAGCGCGTGAACGCGCTGGCCGCGACCCTGCCTGCGGGCGTGCAGCCGCCGAGGCTGCTGCCGCTCACCACCACCACGAGTGTGGTGCGCACCATTGGCCTGACCTCGAAGACACGCTCGCTGATGGACCTGTACGACATTGCGCAGTGGACGGTCAAGCCGCAACTGTTGAGCGTGCCGGGGGTCGCGGACGCCATCGTGTTCGGCGGCGACACGCGGCAGCTGCAGATTCAGGCCGATCCGGCCAGGCTGATGCGCTACGGGCTGTCGATCCAGGACGTGATCACCGCGGCCCGGACGTCTACCGGCGTGCGCGGCGCGGGCTTCATCGAGAGCGCGAATCAGCGCATCGCCATCAATACCGATGGACAGATCCGGACACCCGGCGCCATGGCCGGTGTGGTCCTGCGCTGGAGCAACGGCGCAGCCGTGCGGCTCGGCGACGTCGCAACCGTCACCTGGGGCGGCGCGCCTGCGGTCGGTGCCGCATCGATCATGGGCACGCCCGGTGTGATGCTGGTCCTCGAAAGCCAGTACGGCACCAACACGCTCGCCGTCACCAAGGACATCGAGAAGACGCTCGCCGCGCTCAAGCCGGCGCTGACCCAGCAAGGCGTCGACCTGAACGCCGACGTGTTCAGGCCGGCAAATTTCATCGACGCGGCGGTCGGCCATCTGCGCACGGCGCTGCTGGTCGGCGCGGTGCTGGTGATCGCGGTGCTGTTCCTGTTCCTGCTCAATGTCCGGACCGCGGTCATTTCAGCCGTCGCGATCCCGCTCTCGCTGCTGGTCGCGATCATCGTGCTGACGTCGTTCGGCGTGAGCCTGAATACGATGACGCTTGGCGGCCTCGCGATCGCGCTCGGCGAAGTGGTCGACGACGCGATCATCGACGTGGAGAACATCTACCGGCGGCTGCGCGAGAACCGCACCCGGCGCGAGCCGATGGCGGCGTTCCGCGTCGTGCTGCGCGCCTCGCTCGAGGTGCGCAGTGCGGTCGTGTTCGCAACCTTCATCGTGATGCTGATCTTCCTGCCGGTGCTGACGCTCTCGGGGATAGCCGGCAAGCTGTTCGCTCCGCTAGGCGTCGCCTACATCCTCGCAGTGCTGGCGTCGCTCGGCGTCGCGCTCACGCTCACGCCGGCGATGGCGCTCGCGCTGCTGGCGCGCGGGCCGCTGCCCGCTCACGAGCCACGCCTGCTGACGTGGCTGAAGGCGCGCTACGCCGCCCTGCTGCTGAAGGTCGAGCAGCGCGTGAAGACGATCATGGTGGTGGTCGCCGTGATGTGCGTGGCGGCTCTGGCCGCGCTGCCGTTTCTACGCGGCAACTTCATTCCTGAGCTGCGCGAGGGACACTACATCGTGCACATGGGCCTGGCCCCCGGCACATCGCTCGGCGAATCGATGCGCATCGGCACGCAGGTTTCGCAGGCGCTGATGCACGTGCCGGGGGTGCGGCTGGTCGCGCAGCGCGCCGGCCGGGCGAACGAGGTCGTCGATCCGGTCGGCGTTCAGTTGAGCGAGTTCGAGGTCGACCTCACGCCGATGAGCGCGGACCGGCAGAGCGCGATCCTGCGCAGCATCCAGGATGCGCTCGCCCGCTTTCCCGGCCTCACGACCTCGGTCAACACGTTTCTTGTCGAACGGATCGACGAGACCATTTCTGGCGTGACGGCGCCCGTTGCGGTCAACGTCTTCGGCGACAACCTCGATGTGATCGATCGCAAGGCGCAGGACATCGCCCGGCTGCTCGGCACGATCCGCGGCGCAGCGAGCGTGCGGGTGGAATCGCCGCCGGGCATCCCGGAGCTCGACGTCAGACTGAAGCCCGACCAGTTGAGCCGCTGGGGCTTCCGGCCCGTCGACGTGCTCGATGCAATCCAGAGCGCCTGGCAGGGGAGCACGGTTGCGCAAACCTATGAAGGCAGCCGGCCCTACGACGTCACCGTGGTTCTCGCGCCCGATGCGCGCAGGAATCTGGGCGACGTCGGCGCGCTGATGCTGCGCAATCCGGATGGGTTGGCCGTGCCGTTGCGCGAACTGGCGAGCATCGGCCAGGTCTCCGGCCGGTATCAGATCACGCACGACGGCGGTCGCCGGATGCAGACCGTATCCGTCAATCTCGGCAGCCGCGCGGTGAGCGATTTCGTGAGCGAAGCGCAGGCGCGTGTGAATCGCGACATCGTGATGCCCAGAGGCACGTACGCAGTGTTCTCGGGCGAAAGCGAAGCGCGCACACAATCGCAGCGCGACCTGCTCGCCTATGGGGCGATGTCAGCGGCCGGCATCGCACTGCTGCTGTTCCTCGCGATGAGGAGCCGCCGAGGTGTCGTGCTGGTGATGGTGAACCTGCCGTTCGCGCTGGTGGGCGGGGTGCTGAGCGTGCTGCTGAGCGGCGGCGACCTGTCGCTGGGCGGCATGGTCGGTTTCATCACCCTGTTCGGCATTTCGCTGCGCAACTCGATCATGCTGATCAGCCACTATGAGCATCTGGTGCATGTCGACGAAATGCCGTGGGGCATGGAGGCGGCCGTGCGCGGCGCATCGGAGCGGCTGATACCGATCCTGATGACGGCGCTCGTGACCGCCCTCGCCTTGCTGCCGCTCGCACTGACCAGCGGCGCGGCCGGCAACGAGATCGAGGGGCCGATGGCGATCGTCATTCTCGGCGGACTGACCACCTCCACGATCCTGAACCTGATTGTCCTGCCGACGCTTGCGCTGCGCTATGGCCGCTTCGAGCGCGACACGCTGGCGGAACCGTAGGCCACGTCATCGAACGGGTGATCCATTGTGTAACGCGCGTACGGCGCCGATTCGCTGGGGTGCGTCATAGTCCGGGCTGCAGTGTCGTCGTATAGCGACTGACATAAAAATAATTTCTGGACGTAGGAATATCCAGTGCTGCGTCGACGTTTTAATAACGTAGTGCGCGGGCGGAATGGACAGTGCTAGAAGGGCAATCGAGCCTGCAATTCATTGCCTCTTGCGACGACTACGACCCGGACGGCAGCGTGAGCAACGCTCTGCCGTTAGCTAGTAATTCGTGCTGCGGTCGAAGGACCGCTCGTCGTTTCTTTGTGCTCCGTCTGACCCATCTCAATGAATCGCCCGGCCATGGCATGACGCGTAGCACGCGGAAGCCCACAGCGACCTGCGGGGGGAAAACGTCATGATCGTCAGTCCGCGTGTTGCCGTCTTCCTTGCTGTGACCGCGCTCTGCTTCGTTTGCAGTCCCGGCTACGCAAAGGAGACGATACGAGCCACGTTGCTCAACAACGCGATCCAGCTTGATAAGAATCGCGTGAAGGCGGGTACAGTCACGTTCGAGGTAAGCAATGCACCGGACACCGGTGAAACACACGAACTCGTCGTGCTAAAAACGGACCAGGCCGCCGACAGGCTGCCAGTTAGAAAAAAACAGGTGCCAGAGAGCCAGTTCAAAAAAATGGGAGAGGCCGAAGACATTGACCCTGGCAGGAGCAAGCGTTTGACGCTCAAGTTGGCGCCCGGCCGCTACGTGCTGAGCTGCAACAAAGCCGGCCACTACGCTATGGGGATGCGCACGTCCCTGGTCGTCACGCCCTGACCGGCCTGCATGACGCGCATCCTTGATGCACCTTCACTTATCGCCGAAGGCGTCAGGCCGGTCGCAGTAGGTGGCCGCAGCCGGGTTAAAGTGCGAGCCAATTCAAATGGAAGCGCTGATTAATCTCTGCGTCGCACACCCCGAAATAATTCGCCGACAAGGGAATAAAGCCACGTCACCGCACGTTCAGTAATCTCATTGACTCTCGATCAGGTAAGGAGCGCTGTTATGAAATCGCTGCTTAAGGTGTTGAGCATCGTTGCAGGCGGCGTAGCTTTAGCGAGTCTCGTCGCATGTGGCGGATCCGTCCACGTGCAATCGTTTACGGCGACCGCGCTGGTTTCGGATGGCGCCGTCCCTGCGCCGCACACCGATACGAACTTGAAAAACCCTTGGGGCATCGCATTCAATCCGAAGGGCTTCGTCTGGGTCGCGGACAACGCGACGTCGGTCGCCACGCTCTATGACGGCAACGGCGTGCCGCAATCGCTCATCGTCAGTATTCCTGACGGTAGCAGCGGTCCTGCGAATCCGACCGGCATCGTTTTCAACGGCACCACGGATTTCGTCGTCAGTCAGGGCGGCAAGTCCGGCGTGGGCGTTTTCATCTTCGTGGGCGAAGGCGGCACCGTCACTGCGTGGTCGCCCGCAGTCAGTCCGACGGCCGCGATCACGATGTTCGACGACGGCAGTGGCGGCGCCGTCTACAAAGGGCTTGCGCTCGCGAGCAACGGCGGCGCCAACTTTCTGTATGCCGCTGATTTTCACAACGGCAAGATCGACGTTTTCGACAGGACCTTCACGAAAGTCGCGATGCCCGGCAAGTTTCAGGATCCGACGCTACCGCCCGGGTTCGCACCGTTTGGCATTCAGGCAATCGGTTCGAAGCTGTTCGTGACCTACGCGAAACAGAATGCGGCGATGCATGACAATCTCGACGGCCCAGGCCTCGGCTTCGTCGATGTATTCGATACGGCGGGCAATCTCATGCAGCGCTTCGCATCGGCCGGTCCGCTGAATGCACCGTGGGGCGTCGCGCAGGCGCCCGGCAACTTCGGTCCGTTTAGTGGCGACGTGCTGATCGGCAATTTCGGCGATGGCACGATCAACGCTTTCGACCCGGTGAGCGGCCAGTTCGTCGGCGCCCTCAAGCTGAAGGACGGGACCGTATTCGTGCAGCAGGGCCTGTGGGGGATCGCGTTCGGCAACGGGCTCGACAACCAGCCTGTGAACACGTTGTTCTTTGCCGCAGGACCCAATGACGAAGCGGACGGCGTCTACGGACGGATCGACGTGCAGATGTAGCATGCAGCGATCGTCGCGCACGTTCGTTGCGATCTGTGAAACCTGCACTGGGACGTGCCCGGAACTCACCTTGCGTCCATTGGGTGCGTCACGGGGTGCTACGGAGATCTCGGTGACGAGCGGCCGCAGATTGGCATGCGATCACGTCGCCGCTCCCCGCAGAACAACAAATCCGCCCCCTCGCCCGCGACGAACCATTTCAACCCTGATAACTCCACGTATCAGGATTGCGTTTAATGGCGGATCGGCGCACGCTCATGCCGGCGCTCCTGTCGAGGTGCGATGACGAAGCACCAGGCAATGCAGCCATTGCGAGGCCTCTTCGCAGTCGCCCACGTCAATCACGAACTCCTGCCCCTTGCCAACCGTTTGCACGATGACGCACTCGTCGTCGATACGCCACCGGGCAGGATCGCGGTGGTAGCTGAGAGTCGGCTGCTCAGGGTTTTTGAGCAGCCAGCGCGGCACACGCCAGACGGAACGGGAACGACCGGGCGCAGTAAGCTGCAGGTCAGCGCCCCAGCCCCGGAATGCGCCGGCCGCTGGTACTCGATGGCGCGAACCCACCAGGCGCTCGCCGGCGACATAGATCGTGTTGTCCACGCCAATGTGGGCGGCGTGCTGCACGTGCGGATGATCCTCAAGCCACGCCGGGCATTCAGATGCACCTACCTTGTGGACCTGCCCGACCTGAAGCCAGCCGAAGAGGGCGTGGACGTTCGGCGCACCGGGTACGTACCGCCACCGGCCCGCGAAGTGCTCAGCTTGACGGAACCACCCGAAGAACAGGAAAACGTCCCCCGGCCCCACGCCCTGTTTGGCGAGGTGCTTCTGCGCCGCGCCTACCTGCCCGAGCGACGCACGCCACCCAGGTCGGCGCGCCACACTGCCATCACTCAGGTCAGGATCGAGATGAACAGAAGTGCGCGAAGTGACCGTGCCTTCCGTCAGGTCGCTGGCGAGATTGTGCAATGGCCCCAGAGGGCCCTGGATGTCGCCGAGCGGGCGGCCGTAACGCGATGGGATGGGCAAGGTCTGAAGCGACCCGTCCGGGAGGATCGGGCTCGGCACCCGGCCATACTGGGAATCAAATCCTTTGCGGCTAAAGATGATTTTCAAAGGTCACTCCCGCCAGTCGCTGGCACCATGCTGGCGAGTATATTCAAATCCGCTATCCTCGCTTTGGCCTCCTGCCTATACGGGACTCGTTCTCACATACGATCGAGAACGAATTTGAAACTCCTTGTCGTGGCCGGTCATTGCGAACCGACTTGTCGCTGCCTTCTTCGTCGCCGCGGGTTAGGTACCCTCAGCCACAGAACAATCGACGGCACATAAAGTGGGAGAGTATTCATATGTGGCAATAATCAGATAGTGATGGATCGCACGACCGTCCACCAGCCTCGCCGATGCAAGGTTGATTGCCGTGGGCTCGCCAAACAACGCGCTCTTGTCGACGTGATCAGCAACGCATCCCATTCAAGCCTCCGAATGCTCACGCATGAAGTGTTTCAGCATGGGCAAGAAAAAATCATGCCCACCGATCAGCGCGAATTCTGTTTCGAAAAGGGAAAGCCACTGAAAACTGAATTCAATGGGTTCGTCACCGGAACCTGGATGGGTTTCGAAATGCGTCCAGTACTCCTTCATAGCAATGGAATCGCTCACCTTAACATGCACGACATGCCGGTGCTGGATCTCGCTTCTTCCGAATTTCCTCATCGAATAAAAGTAGTCGCCCAGAATACGCACAACTTCGGCGTCCTCGACACCACTTTCCTCGCGTAGCTCGCGTAGCGCGGCGGCCACCGGAATTTCGTCCTGCTCCATCGTGCCGGCGATCACCTGCCGCCCGGCTTCCGGGAACTTAGGCTGCGTGAAAGTGAGCAATCTATTTCGCCACGTAAGATAGACCAATACTTTATTCTTGATTCACACGATAGTTCTTCCAGCCGGAACCATTGAATACGAGGCGCGCTAGCGGCCAGCGGTATCTCGAGGCCTCCTAAAACCTGCCGCGTCACCTAACGAAAATACCCGAGTTGGCTGCACCGTGTTGCGCGATCATAAACTCTACGGGATTCCAACCTCCGTCGCCCGCCATTACGAGCGAGCCCGTTTTGTAGTTGCGCAAGAACCGCCTTCATCAGGAAAACAACGCTATTTCCTATCGCGCCCCCAAGAGGCGCTCTGCCATTGATGGCACACCGGGTTGCAGCCGTATCCGTAGAAGGCGGGTAACTCCTCGCGCTCCCCCGCGCCCAATACCAGATCTGGTCATAGATGCATCCGCTGACGATCGTCCGGGAATGCCTTGGATGCATAGATGTGGAATCGCTTCCGTGCTCGGGCACAGCGCCTTTCCCGAAAAGTAGTTTGACAAACTATCTTTAGATATATATCTTACGACACATCTTAAGACATAAATGGAGCACCCAGGATGCGTCATCACCACCGTCTTTCCCAGTCACGCAACGCGGACGACCATTCCTACGCCGAACACGGCAAACCTTCGCTGCATGCGCTTTGGCATGCGCTCGCCCGCCATCATGAGTATCGCGGCGAGCGCCGCCATGGTGGGTACGATGGTCTCGGCCGCCGGCCTGACTTCCGCGACGGCGACCGTGGCGGCGATCACAGCCGCCGTGGCCACGACGAGCGCGGCAACTTCGCCGGCGACCCACGCTTTGGCCATCGAGGCTACGACCGCTTCTCGCTGCATGCGCTGTGGCACGCGATCGGCCGCCATCACGAGCACCGCGGCGGAGGCCGGGGTGGACGCTTCGGCGGCGGTCCCGGCGGCTTCGGCGGCGACGGCGACGGTTTCCCACGCGGCCGAAAATTCACCTCCGAAGATCTGCAGTTGCTGCTGCTGTCGATGATCGACGCGCAGCCGAGCCACGGCTACGAGTTGATCAAGGCGCTTGAAACCCGCTCGAACGGCTTCTACAGCCCGAGCCCCGGCATGGTCTATCCGGCGCTCACGTATCTGGAAGAACTCGGCTACGTGACCGTGCAGCTCGAAGGCAACCGCAAGCGCTATGAACTGGCCGAAGCCGGCCGCGAGTATCTGAGCGCCAACCGCGACCGCGTCGAGTTGATGCTCGCGAAACTGAGCCATATTGCCCGCAAGATGGATTCCGTGCGTCGCGCTTTTGCCGGCGAGGAGCCGGCCGACATCAGCGAAGGCGGCTGGCTGCCGGAACTGAACGAAGCACGCCGCGCGCTCAAGCATGCGCTGCTGCGCCGGGACAATGCGCCCGCTGCTGAACAGCGCCGCATCGCCGCGATCCTGATGCGCGCGGCAAAGGAAATCGAAGGCGAAGGCGAAAGCAGCGCCGATGACAACCGCGGTGGCCAGACTGTTTGAGAGCGCTTAAGCCGCCTGAGCCGTCTGAGCCGTCTGAGCCGTCTGAGCCGTCTGAGCCGTCTGAGCCGTCTGAGCCGTCTGAGCCGTCTGAGCCGTCTGAGCCGTCTGAGCCGTTTGAGCCGTTTGAGCCGTTTGAGCCGTTTGAGCCGTTTAAGCGCGCTTGAAACTGCTTGAAATTGCACTGCAAAACCGTCGCGCGCCATTACAAGTCGTTAGCGCCCTTGCACCCTCGCGCACCGGTCAAACCAACAGGAGTAGCACCCAATGTCGAGAAACGAGTTGCCCAATGAGCTGGCAATTAACCACCGGGCCGATCTGGCGGTCAATCGCGTGCGGCATCCGCTGAAGTTCCGTCTGTTGCAGGTCGCGCGCGTGCAGGCGCTGACGCCGCATCTGATTCGCGTCACCTTCACGGGCGAGGACCTGCACGACTTCGTCTCCGCGTCGTTCGACGACCACATCAAAGTCTTTTTCCCCGTGCCCGGCGCCGACCGACCCGTGCTGCCGGTTGCCGGTCCGGACGGTCCCACGTTCCCCGCCGACCAGCCGCGTCCGATCGCGCGCGACTTCACGCCGCGACGCTTCGACCGCGCAGCCCGCGAACTCGACATCGAATTTGCGATGCATGAGGCCGGTCCAGCCGCTGCATGGGCGGCGCAGGCCAAGGTCGGCCAATACCTCGGCATCGGCGGGCCACGCGGGTCGCTGGTGATACCCACCGGTTTCGACTGGCATCTTTTGATCGGCGACGATACCGCGCTGCCGGCCATTGCGCGCCGCCTCGAAGAACTGCCTGTCGGCGCGCGCGTCGCGGCGGTGATCGAAGTGGCCGATCCGTCGGCGCGCCTCGAATTCGCCACGCGTGCCGAGCTGCATCTCGTCTGGCGCTATCGCAGCGAATCGGCGTATCGCGGCGACGCATTGCTGCAAGCGGTGCGCGAACTCTATCTGCCCGAAGACGGCGAAGGCTACGTGTGGGCCGCCGGAGAATCCGCGACGATGCGGGCGGTGCGTTACCACTTGTGCACCGAACGCGGCATCGAGAAGTCGCGCATTCGCGCGGCCAGCTACTGGAAACAGGGTGCAGAAGCGGTTCACGAGTCGCTCGACGATTGAAGCGCGCCCAGCCATAGCGCCGCAGGCTACGTGGACTGTCAGAGCGAACAGAAACAGGGATTTGACGATGTATTCGATTAGCACAAGGCACGAGCGCCGTTTGCTGTGGCTGCTTGCGCTGACGCAGTTCACCATCATCATGGACTTCATGGTGATGATGCCGCTCGGGCCGCAGATCATGCACGCCTTCAGCATCACGCCTGCCGCGTTTGCGACTGCCGTGTCCGCGTATTCATGGTGTTCCGGTCTGTCGGGGCTGTTTGCCGCGACTTACATCGACCATTTCGACCGGCGCCGTTTGCTGCTGACCGTGTATGCGCTATTCGCGCTGTCGAACCTTGCGTGCGCGTTGGCCGGCAGCTTTCCGCTCCTGCTTGCCGCGCGTGCTTTTGCCGGCATCACCGGAGGCGTGTTGGGTTCGGTGATCATGGCGATTGTGGGCGACGTGATTCCGGTGCAGCGCCGCGGCGCCGCGACCGGCACGATCATGACGGCGTTTTCGCTGGCGGCGATTGCCGGCGTACCGGCCGGCGTGATGCTGGGCGCGCATTTCAGCTGGGCCGCGCCGTTCGTGTTGCTGGTGGTGCTGTCCGCGATCGTCTGGTTTGCGGGATTGCAACTGGTGCCGTCGCTCGCGGAGCATCTGAGCCGCCGGCAGTCCGCGCTTGGTGAAGTGCTGCCTGATTTGTGGCGGATATTGAGCAACCCGCGTCATGTGAATGCGTTCGCGCTGACATTCATGATGATGGTGTCGCACATGCTCGTGATTCCTTTCATCTCGCCGATGCTGGTGGCTAATCACGGTGTGGCGCCTGCGCAGTTGTCATGGTTGTATATGGCCGGCGGGGCCGCGACGTTTTTTACTTCCCGGCGAGTTGGCCGGCTTGCAGACCGGTTTGGCACGCGGCGCGTGTTTCGGATCGCCGCGGTGCTATCGGTCGTGCCTGTGCTGTTTGTCACCCATCTGCCTGAGTTGCCGTTTTATGCGCTGGTATTGTTCTTTCCGTTTTTCATGGTGCTGATGTCCGGGCGGATGGTGCCGATGCAGGCACTGCTGACCACGGTGCCGGAACCCTCCCGGCGTGGCGCTTTTCTTAGCGCCAATAGCGCGTTGCAGGCGCTCGGTACGGGGTGCGGGGCATGGGTCGGAGGGCTCATGCTCAGCAATTCGCCCTCCGGGGAGATTTTGGGGTATGGGACGGTGGGGCTGGTCGCTGTCGCTATTGCCCTGGTCGGGGTTGCCTGGATTTCTCGCGTCCGCGGGGTTCACGTCGAGTTGCCTCGCGCAGAGGGTTTGCAGGCTGAGGTTGCGGGAGAAGGCTGAGGTTGTTGCCTGCGGCGCAGCGTCTATGGTGTGTTAGCCTGGACCGGACCTGACAGGTAGTCGGCGACGCGAAGATGACCACGGCATGACTTAAACCCCACCGCCAAAGGCAAAACTATCACGCCAGCGAAACCAGAGGATGCCCCTCCTTTTTCCACGGCGAAGCCAGAAACCACCGGACTCTTTCTGCGCGGACTTCCGCCAGCGAAGCCGGCGCCCACCTTGCGCGCCGGTCCTTATCGATCAACTGTGCCCTGACGCCCTCACAGAAATCCCCTTCCTCGATCACCCGCCTGACAATGCCCAGCTCCATCCGGAAGCACTCAGCCAGCGTCATCTGCCGCCCACGCAATAAAGCCTCACGCGTGACACACAACATCGTGGGCGAATGCCCCACCATTGCGTCATAAGTGGCCTGTAGCCACTGCCGCACCTCCCGCGGCGGCTCGCGCTCCAGATCATGCCGCAACGTCGCGACCATCCGCTCGACACTCGAGCGTCGATCGAAATGCCGCAAAATCAACTGCGTAAAAGGACCCAAGCCAGCATGCGGAATAATGTTGCACGGCGGCTCGAACACGCCTCGCAACGCCGCCAGCAAATCCCCCGCATGCGACATGCGCTGCAAGCGCTCCTCGAACGTAGCAAGCCACTCGGCCGGCACGCATAAATCAGCCAGTTGCAGCCGCAATGCATCAGCCCCGGAAAGCGTCACACCCGTCAGGCCGACATACAACTCGACCTCCGCCGGCATCACGCTCAAAAACCGCGTCGCTCCGACATCGGGCAAAAAACCAATGCGCGTCTCCGGCATCGCAAGCCGGCTGCGCTCTGTGACGACCCGCAGCCGCGCCGCCTGGCCGAGGCCCATGCCGCCTCCCATCGTAATGCCGTCGAGCAAAGCGACTACCGGCTTCGGAAAGGTATGCAGCGCGTAATCGAGCCGGTATTCATCGACGAAAAATGCCAGCCACCGGCTGTCGCCGCCGTTCGCCAGCCGGTGCACCTCGCGCACGTCGCCACCGGCACAAAAACCCTTGGCGCCCGCGCCTTTCAGCACGAGCGCGACAATACCGTCATCAGTGCGGCAATGTTCGACCAGCACGGCAAGCTCGCGCACCATCGCGTGCGACAACGCATTAAGCGCCGCCGGCCGGTTCAGCGTGATGATCGCCACACGGTTGACGACGCGAAACAGAATCTCCCGCTCCGCCTCCGCGCTCGCCTGCGCTGCCACGCTCTGTGCCGCGCTCATCGATGCGTCTCCTGCTCCATGTGTTCAGCCTGCATAACCTGCGAAAGCTGCCAGCGCGGTGCGCGCTTCTCGAGGAACGCGTTGACGCCTTCGCGCTGATCCACGCCGTCGAACAGATCGACGAAACGTTCGCGCTCCACGGCCAGCGCCGCCGAGCGCGGCACGCCGTCGCGCGCCTGATGAATCAGCGTCTTGCTGAAGCCGACCGCCTGCGGGCTCAGCGTCGCGACGCGCGCCGCCATCGTCAGTGCGGCCTCGCGCGAGGCGCCCTTGTCCACCACTTCTTCGACCAGACCGATGCGCAACGCAGTCGCCGCATCGACACGCTCGCCCGTCAGAATCATGCGTTTGGCCCAGCCCTCGCCGACCAGCCACGGCAGCGTCTGCGTGCCGCATCCGCATGGCAGCAAGCCGACCGCCGTTTCGGGCAAGGCGAGCAGCGCGTGCTGTTCGGCAATCCGGATATCGCAGGCCAGCGCGCATTCGAGACCGCCGCCCATCGCATAGCCGTTGATCGCCGCGATCACCACCGGCCGCGCATTCTGCAAGGCTTCGAACGCGCTGCCGAAACGCATCGCCACGCTGCGCGCGACTTCGCGATTGCCGTCGGCGAACGTGTTCAGGTCGGCGCCCGCGCTGAAGAACTTCGGGCCGTCGCCGGTAATCACGATGGCACGCACGCGCGCCTCGCCGTTCAGGCGCTCGACGGTTCGTTGCAACAGCAGCAGACCGTCCGGCGTGAATGCATTGGCCGGTGGCCGCTTGAGCGTCAGCAGGGCGACGGCGCCTTCGTGCGCGTAGTCGAGTTCGATCATTGCGCATCTCCGTTCTTGCCGTCGTTACGGTAAAGCTTGATCACCGCCGAAAAGTCCAGCCGTCCCGCGCCTTTGCTGCTCATCGTCTGATAGAGCTGCTGCGCCAGTGCGCCGAGATACACCGGCTGACGCGCGAATTTCGCGGCGTCGGTGGCGAGGCCGAGGTCCTTGAGCATCAGATCGGTGCCGAAGCCGCCGGTGTAGCCGCGCGTCGACGGCGCGGTGTCGATCACGCCGGGCATCGGGTTATACGTGTCCGAACTCCAGCAGCGTCCGGTCGAGGTATTGATGATGCCGCCGAGCACCTTCGTGTCGATGCCGAGCGCCTCGCCGAGCGACATGGCCTCGGCCACCCCCGCCATCGTGATGCCGAGCACGAGGTTGTTGCAGATCTTCGCGACCTGCCCGGTTCCGGTAGCGCCGCAATGCACGATGTTCTCGCCCATCGCCGACAGCACCGGCTTGACCTGTTCATACGCGCTCGCGCTGCCGCCGACCATGAATGTCAGCGTGCCCGCCGCCGCGCCGCCGGTGCCGCCCGACACGGGCGCATCGACAAACGTGTTGCCGTGTTGCGCGGCCAGTTCGGCGAATGCCTTGACGCTCGCCGGGTCGATCGTGCTCGAATCGATGATGGTCACGCCTTTGGCAATGCCGGCGAATACGCCGTCGTCCGCCGTCAGCACGCTGCGCACGTGGGCGGCGGCGGGCAGCATCGTGATCACGCATTCGACGTCGCTCGCCGCCGCTTTCGGCGAACCCGCCGCCTTGGCGCCCGCCTCGACGAGTGCCTGCACAGCCTGCGCGTTGAGGTCGAACACGTTGACCGCGTGGCCCGCCTTGAGCAGGTTGAGCGCCATCGGCGCGCCCATATTGCCGAGTCCGATAAAGCCTATTTTCATGGTGTCGTCTCCTGTGTCGATGGGAGTTAGTGCTTCAGCACTTACTCCCATCCCATGCAAAGCTCGATGGGAGTTAGTGCTTCAGCACTTACTCCCATCCCATGCAAAGCTCGATGGGGGTTAGCGCTTCAGCGCTTACTCCCATCTCATGCAAAGCTCGATGGGAGTTGGCGCTTCAGCGCGCTACTCCCATCCCATGCAAAGCATTAGACCTCCGTATTAGCGCAGGCTGATGGTCGTGTTGACGCCGTCGTTGACGGTGTCGTCGTCGAACCAGCGGGCGGTGACGGTCTTCGTCTGCGTATAGAACTGCACGACCTGCTTGCCATACGGCCCAAGGTCGCCGAGCTTCGAGCCGCGCGAGCCGGTAAAGCTGAAGAACGGCACGGGCACAGGAATCGGAATGTTGATGCCCACCTGGCCGATGTCGATCTCGCTCTGGAATTTGCGCGCCGCCGCGCCGCTCTGCGTGAACAGGCCGACGCCGTTGCCGAACGGATTGCGGTTGACGAGTTCGATCGCATCGTCGAGCGTGGCGGCGTTCAGAATCAGCAGCACCGGCCCGAAGATTTCGGTGCGGTAGATTTCCATCTCGCGGGTAACGCCGCTGAAAATCGTCGGGCCGATGAAGTTGCCTTGCTCGTAGCCCGGCACCTTCACGCCGCGGCCGTCGAGCGCGAGCGTGGCCCCCTCCTTCACGCCGGCGTCGATCAGGCCGAGAATGCGTTGCTTCGCCGCGCGTGAAACCACCGGGCCGATGTCCGTATTCGGTTCGTTGCCGGCGTTCACCTTCAGCGTCTTCGCCTTCGCGACCAGATCGGGCAACCATTGCTGGGCCGCGCCGACCAGCACCACCACCGAAGTCGCCATGCAGCGCTGCCCCGCCGCGCCGAAGCCCGCCCCGGCCAGCGCGTTCAAGGTCTGCTCGCGGTTCGCATCGGGCAAAACGACGGCATGATTCTTCGCGCCCATCATCGACTGCACGCGCTTGCCGTGTTCGCTGCCGAGGCGATAGACATGCGTGCCGACCGCCGTCGAACCGACGAACGAAATCGCTTTCACGAGTTCATGCGTGCAGAGCGCGTCGACGACGTCCTTGCCGCCGTGCACGACATTCAGCACGCCCTTCGGAACGCCGGCTTCGAGCGCCAGTTCGACCAGCTGCATCGTCGACAACGGATCCTGTTCGGACGGTTTCAGCACGAAGGTATTGCCGCACACGATCGCCATCGGGAACATCCACAGCGGAATCATCGCCGGGAAATTGAACGGCGTGATGCCGGCGCACACGCCGATCGGTTGGCGCAGCGTGTAGGTATCTACACCACCCGCCACGTTCTCCGCGAATTCCCCTTGCTGCAACGAGCCGATCGAACAGGCATGCTCGACCACTTCGAGACCGCGGAAGATATCGCCTTCGGCATCGGGAATCGTCTTGCCCTGCTCCGCGCTCAAGGTCTTCGCGATGCGTGGCATGTGCTCGCGAATCAGCGCCTGGTACTTCAGCATGATGCGCATGCGCGCACCGATCGGCGTGTCTTTCCAGGTGCTGAACGCAGCGTGCGCGCAGCGGATTGCTTCGTTGACTTCATCCGCGGTGGCGAACGGCACGCGGGCCAGCACCTCTTGCGTGGCCGGATTCACGATGTCGCGCCACTCGCGGGTCGTCGATTCGACGAACTCGCCGTTGATCAGCAGTTTGACGGTCGCGGTCTGATTGCTCTGATTGCCTTGATTCCCTGCGTGGTTCGAAGCAGTTGCGCTCATGTTGAAACTCCTGTGCAGTGGCCGCGGGGCGGCCGGACAGTGACTGAAAATTCGAAATGGAACAATCAACGCAGGTCCGGGAAGTCCTCTTCCCAGTACTCGCCCGGCAGACGCGCGGGCTCGGCCTCGCGTTCCATTTCGCGGCGCCGCAATTCGACGCGGCGGATCTTTCCGGAGATGGTTTTCGGCAGCTCGCTGAATTGCAGGCGGCGAATCCGCTTATACGGTGCGAGTTTTTCGCGCGAAAACGCGAACACGGCGCGCGCCAGTTCCGGACCGGCCTCGTAGCCTTGCCGCACGGTCACGAACGCCTTGGGCACTGACAAACGCAGCGCATCCGCACTCGGCACCACGGCCGCTTCGCCGATTGCCTCGTGTTCGATCAGCACGCTTTCGAGTTCGAACGGACTCAGCCGGTAATCGGACGATTTGAAGACGTCGTCGGCGCGGCCGACGTAGACGTAGTAGCCGTCGTCGCGGCGCAGCGCGACGTCCGACGTGCGGTACAAACCGTTGCGCATCGCCTGCGCGGTCGCATTGGCGTTATTCGCGTAGCCGGTCATCAGGCCGAGCGGTCGTGCGGTCAAAAGCAGCGCGATCTCGCCTTCGGTCACGGATTGATCGTCGGCATCGATCAGTTCGATCCTGTAGCCCGGCAACGGGCGCCCCATCGAACCCGGCACCACCGGCTGGCCCGGCGAATTGCCGATCTGGCAGGTGGTTTC
Organism: Paraburkholderia lacunae; assembly: GCF_003353175.1. GTDB lineage: Bacteria > Pseudomonadota > Gammaproteobacteria > Burkholderiales > Burkholderiaceae > Paraburkholderia > Paraburkholderia lacunae. The sequence goes on from NZ_QHKS01000004.1 coordinate 294,436, forward strand.
GGTCTGGCCGAAACCGTCGCGGATCGTGATGCCCCACGCGTGCTTCACCCGCTCGATGACCTCGGGATTCAACGGCTCGCCCGCGCCGACGATCTCGCGCAGCTTCACCGGATAGTCGGCGAGATGCTCCTGCACCAGCATGCGCCAGACGGTCGGCGGCGCGCAGAGCGTGGTGACGTTGAAGCGCACCAGCACGTTGAGCGTATCTTTCGGCACGAAGCGCGGGAAGTTGAACACGAATACGCAGGCCTGCGCATTCCACGGCGCGAAAAAGCAGCTCCACGCGTGCTTGGCCCAGCCCGGTGAGCTGATATTCCAATGGATGTCGTTCGGTTGCAGGCCGATCCAGTACATCGTCGACAGATGACCGACCGGATAGCTCTGGTGCGTATGCTCGACCAGTTTCGGCTTGGACGTCGTGCCCGAGGTGAAGTACAGCAGCAGCGGATCGGTGGCGCGCGTGACGCCTTCGGGCGTGAATTGCGGCGATGCGTCATAGGCGGCGGCCAGGTCGATCCAGCCGTCGCGCGGCGCGCCCACTGAAAGACGGGTGAGCGGCACTTCGAGCGTGTCGAACTTGGCCAACTCCGCGCTATCCACCACGACGAATTTCGCGCCGCCGATCTGCACACGGTCGCGCACATCGTCGGCGGAAAGCTGGGTGGTGGCGGGCAACACGATCGCGCCGAGCTTCATGGCCGCAAGCATCACGTCCCATAGTTCGACGCGGTTCGGCAGCATCAGCAGCAGGCGGTCGCCTCGCCCCACGCCCACACCGCGCAGAAAGTTCGCCATGCGTGCCGAGCGCTCCGACATCTGCGCATAGGACAACCGCAGACCCTCGCTCGCCGGATCGTCGACGATCCAGAGCGCCGGATTGTCGTTGTTTCGCGCGACCACGTCGAAATAGTCGAGCGCCCAGTTGAACTCGTCCAGTACCGGCCACGCGAATTCGCGGTATGCACGGTCGTAGTCGGTTCGATGGCGCAACAACAGGTCACGCGCGTCGAAAAAGCTCTTCGCTGCAGTCATCGTCGTCTCCTTGTCGACCGGAGTTGGCGCTTTAGCGCCTACTCCGGTCCCATGCTGAGGCTGCCTGGAGTTAGTGCTTCAGCACTTACTCCAGGCCCGCAGCTGTCGACCGGAGTTGGCGCTTTAGCACCTACTCTGGTCCCATGCAAAGCTAGGCGCGGCGTGCGCACCGCTATTGCGTTATCTGGCAACCCATTCTGCGCTCAACGGCCCGTGTTTTCCTTCAAACGTGGCGCGCGATCACCATACGCTGGACTTCGCTGGTTCCTTCGTAAATCTGCGTAATGCGAGCGTCGCGGTAATGGCGCTCCACCGCATAATCCTCGAGATAGCCGTAACCGCCGTGAATCTGGATCGCGTTCGAGCAGATCTCCTCGGCCAGCTCCGACGCGAACAGCTTCGCCTGCGACGCCTCCGACAAGCACGGCCTACCTTCCGTGCGCAGCCGCGCCGCGTGATGCACGAGCAGCCGCGCGGCGTTCAAACGCGTTGCCATATCGGCGAGCATGTTGGCGATGGTCTGGTGATCCTTCAGCGCCTTGCCGAACTGGATGCGTTCGTTCGCATAGAGACGCGCGGCGTCGAACGCGGCCCGCGCAATGCCGACCGCCTGGGCGGCGATGCCGATGCGCCCGCCTTCGAGATTCGACAGCGCGATGCGCAAGCCCTCGCCCGGCTCGCCGAGCAGATTGGCTTCGGGCACGGTGCAGTCGTCGAGCGAAATCGGGCAAGTGTCGGACGCACGAATGCCGAGCTTGTGTTCCGGCTTGCCGACCTTGAAGCCCGGTGTATCGGTCGGCACGATAAAGGCCGACAAGCCACGCTTGCCGCGCTCCGGATCGGTGACGGCGAACACGATCGCAATGTCGGCGCGCGCGCCGTTGGTCACGAACTGCTTGCTGCCGTTGAGAATCCACTTGCCGTCGCGCAGCACGGCGCGGGTGCGCAGATTGTTCGCCTCCGAGCCGGCTTGCGGCTCGGTCAGGCAGAACGCGCCGATGCGGCGGCCGGCGGCGAGATCGTGCAGATAGCGGTCTTTCTGCGCATCCGTGCCGAAGTTCAGAATCGGCCCGCATCCGACCGAGTTGTGCACGCTCATCAGCGTCGCGCACGCGGCGCAGCCGGCGGCGATCTCTTCGAGCGCGAGTGCATAGGCCACGTAGTCGGTATAGGAGCCGCCCCATTCGGACGGCACGATCATGCCGAGAAAACCGAGCTCGCCCATTTGCGCAACGACCTCCGCGGGCAGCTTCGCGTCGCGGTCCCACTGCGCGGCGTTCGGTGCGAGGCGCTCGGAGGCGAAGTCGCGCGCGGCGTCGCGGATCATGCGTTGTTCGTCGGAGTAGAAATGGTCCATGGGCTCGATCCTGTCTTTTGCGTCTGCTCGCGCCTCCGGTGTGGCCTCCGGCTCGCGAAAAGGTTGAGGCAAGTGTAGGCAAGCGGCTGGACAGGTTCGATGCTCAGCCCGATCATTCTGGCTGAGCGCATTTGCCATACTGGTACTATGCAAGCCCGATTCGGGACGCCACTTCAACGGCCTGGCGACTCGCCACAGGGAAAACACTGAGCGCAATTGCCAGATATGCCGGATGCGCCAGACACGCCAGACCAGACACGCCGGACACTCATGAGAAACGATAAGGGCACGATTTCCGTCAGCCTGGTCGAGGAGACGCTGGCGCTGGCGCGCGCCCGCGGTCTCGATGCGCTGCCGATCGCCGAAGCCGCCGGCATCGCGCCGCCGATGCTGGCGTCGCCGAAGAGCCGGGTGTCGTCGGCGCAATACGGCGCGCTGTGGGCCGGCATCGCCCGCGCACTCGACGACGAATTCTTCGGCCAGGACTCGCATCCGATGAAAAGCGGCAGCTTCATCGCGATGACGCAGACCGCGCTCACCGCGCGTAACGGCGCGCAGGCGCTCGCGCGCACGGTCGGCTTCATGCGGCTGGTGCTGGACGACCTGGGCGCGCGGATCGAGACGAACGCGCAACGCGTGCGGCTCAGATTCACGGAACGCGAAGGTGCGCCGCCGCCCAGGATGTTCGCCTACGCGACCTACTTCATCGTCGTGTACGGCCTGTTGTGCTGGCTGGTCGGGCGGCGCATTCCGCTGCTCGAAGCGCGCTTTCGCTGCGCGGCGCCGCCCGCCGCGCATGAATACCGCCTGATGTTCTGCGACGACATGACGTTCGATCAGCCCGAATCCTATGTGGACCTGGCGCCGGCGTTTCTCGAACTGCCGGTTATCCAGACGGCGAAGTCGGTGAAGCCGTTCCTGCGCGACGCGCCCGGCAGTTTCATCGTCAAGTATCGCAATCCGGGTTCGGTCGCCGCGCGTGTACGCAAGCTGCTGCGCGCGCTGCCGATGGCCGGCTGGCCCGCCGCCGATCAGATGGCGCAGCGCCTGAACGTCGCCGAGGCCACGATGCGGCGGCGTCTGAAACAGGAGGGCTACACGTATCAATCGATCAAGGACGACTTGCGGCGCGACATCGCAATCGGCGAATTGCAGAGCACCGGCCGCACCATCGCCGACATCGCCGCCGCGGTCGGTTTTGCCGAACCGAGCGCGTTTCATCGCGCGTTTCGCAAGTGGACCGGCATGCGGCCGGCCGATTACCGGCCGGCGCGCACGGACTTCACGCGCCGCGCGGAATCGGACTAAGCTGTAAGAAGCAGGCCAGCCTTTTAGGGGTTCCGGCCCGCGCCGGTCGATACCCGTCGACGCGGCGTGACGGCCGTCAGCGATGAGCACGTATCAGCGTCTCCCGTTCCGGCAGTCCGGTCCACATCGTCCGCTTATCCGCGGCGCGATCGTGGGCCGGTTGGTGCGCGGCATCACCGCGTTCGGCGTACTGTTGGCGTTTGCAGCCGCGCTCCCCGTCGCCCACCCGCCGCTTCAGGCCGCCGCAGCGCCCAATGAAATCGTCGTGATTCCGGTGAACGGCGCGATCGGTCCGGCCAGCGCCGATTTCATCGTGCGCGGCCTGCAGCGGGCAGCCGACGAACACGCCCAGCTTGCCGTGCTGCAACTCGACACGCCAGGCGGGCTGGATACGTCGATGCGGCAGATCATCAAGGCCATTCTCGGCTCGCCGGTGCCGGTCGCGACCTTCATCAGCCCGAGCGGCGCGCGGGCGGCGAGCGCCGGCACCTACATCGTGTACGCCAGCCACATCGCGGCCATGGCGCCGGGCACCAATCTCGGCGCGGCGACGCCCGTGCAGTTGGGCATCGGCGGTGCGGAGCCGCCAGCCGGAGCACCGGGGACACCCGGCATGCCCGGCACACCCCGAACTGCGCCCGCGACGCCGGCCTCGACCAGTGCGGCAAGCTCGGCCGCGCCAGCCAGCGCCGCAAGCGGCGCGTTGCCGCTCGACACGCAATCGACCGAACTGCGCAAACAGGTCCACGACGCCGCCGCCTACATCCGCGGCCTCGCGCAAATGCGCGGGCGCAATACGGACTGGGCCGAACGCGCGGTGCGCGAAGCCGTCAGCCTGTCGGCGAGCGATGCGCTCGCGCTGCACGTCGTCGATCTGATTGCGCGCGACGTGCCCGACCTGCTGCACCAGGTCGACGGCCGCACGATCAACACGATCCGCGGCAACGTCAAACTCAGCACCACCGGCGCGCCGGTCGTCACGCTCGAAGCCGACTGGCGCAGCCACTTCCTCGCGGTCATCACCGACCCGAACGTCGCGCTGATTCTGCTGATGCTGGGCATGTACGGCCTGTTCTTCGAATTCGCCAACCCGGGCTTCGTGCTGCCCGGCGTGGTCGGCGCGATCAGTCTGCTGATCGGGCTCTTCGCGATGCAAATGCTGCCGATCAACTACGTCGGCTTGAGCCTGATCTTTCTCGGCATCGCGTTCCTGATCGCCGAAGCGTTTTTGCCGACCTTCGGCTCGCTGGGCTTCGGCGGCGTGGTGGCGTTCGTGATCGGCGCGATGATGCTGATCGATACCGATGTGCCCGGCTACGGCATTCCGCTGCCGATGATCGCCGCCGTCGTGGTGTTCAGCGTCGCCTTCGTGTTCGCGGTGTCGAGCGTCGCGTTGCGCGCGCGACGCCGGCCCGTGGTGACCGGCTCGGAAGCGATGGTCGGCAGTCTCGGCATTGTGCTCGACGGCGGCCTGCTGCCGGACGGCGGCACGGTGGCCGGCTGGGCGCGTGTGCACGGCGAACGCTGGCGGGTGTCCAGCGCGGCACCGCTCGCGGCGGGTCGGGCGGTGCGCGTCACCGCGCGGCACGGACTGACGCTGACCGTGGAGCCCGCGGAAGCAATACAACAAGGAGAACGCTCATGATCGGTTTCACATTCGGCTTCAGCAGCATTCTGATTCTGCTGGCGATCATCCTGATCGCTTCGGCGATACGGATTTTCAGGGAATACGAACGCGGCGTCGTCTTCATGCTCGGGCGCTTCTGGAAGGTCAAGGGGCCCGGGCTCGTGCTGATCATCCCGATCGTGCAACAGGTGGTGCGGATGGATCTGCGCACCGTCGTGTTCGATGTGCCGCCGCAAGACGTGATCACGCGCGACAACGTCTCGGTGAAGGTCAACGCGGTGGTGTATTTCCGCGTCGTCGATCCGGAGAAAGCGGTGATCCAGGTGGCGCGCTACTTCGAAGCGACCAGCCAGTTGTCGCAGACCACGCTGCGCGCGGTGCTCGGCAAGCACGAACTCGACGAACTGCTGGCCGAGCGCGAGCAGCTGAACGCCGACATCCAGAAAGTGCTCGACGCCCAGACCGACGCATGGGGCATCAAGGTGTCGATCGTCGAGATCAAGCACGTGGACATCAACGAAACCATGATTCGCGCGATTGCGCGCCAGGCCGAGGCCGAGCGCGAACGGCGCGCCAAGGTGATTCACGCGGAAGGCGAATTGCAGGCCTCGCAGCATTTGCTGGAAGCGGCGCAGACCCTCTCGAAGCAGCCGCAGGCGATGCAGTTGCGCTATCTGCAAACCCTCACGACGATTGCCGCCGACAAGAACTCGACCATCGTGTTTCCGCTGCCGGTCGATCTGCTGACTGCGGTGCTGGATCGCCTCGGCAAGCCGTCGCAGTCGTGAGCCGCGGGTCGCTTTGGGTCGCTTTGGATCGCTGGATGAAATAGTCCATTGCCTTGCATCGCCTTACTCGAAAGGCAGGTGAAAACTAGAATACGGGGGTCTTGGATAACCGCTCCACAGGAGCCAGTCATGAAAACCGTTTCTCGAGTTGGACTCGGCGCGCTGCTCGCCGCCGTTTTTATGAGCGCTGCGGTCGCGCAGACCTCGGCGCGGCCTTACGATCCGTCGGCGCCGAAAACACGTGCCGAAGTGAAAGCCGATCTGGCCGCATGGCGCGCCGCCGGCTACGATCCGCTCGACTGGATCAACTACCCGGACAACGCGCAACGCGCGGGCCGCATCGTCGCCGCGCGGCGGGCGCAGGGAGCAGGTGGGAGCATGACGCAGTAAATGAGGCTTGACCGCGGCATACCGGGCCGCCCGCGATTGCAATGACCGCGGGCGACATCGGCCTTGCGTGCCACGCGGATGAGTTTTCGTTTTGCGGCTTTCGTTGCCGTTCCGTTGCCGCTTTCCTTGCCGTTCCACTTCCGCTTTCCTTGCTGCTTGCCTGCCGTTCGATTGCCGCTTTCCCTGCCGTTCCGTTGCCGCTTTCTTGGCCGCCTCCCTGCCGTTTTCCCTTGTTTTCTCTCCCGCCTTCCCCGCCGCCTCTCCACTTGAATCCGTTTCTGCCCTAACGCCGCGCAACCGCTCCATCCGGCTTCATCTTTTGCCGCTCGTTTGAAAGCCGGCCGCGTCGCGCCGGAACATCGTAAATTTACTTGCCGCTCCGCCCGACGCGCTGGCAAGGTATCATCTCGCCCCTTTCACCCCGCAGCCGGAATCCGAACGATGCCAATCTGGGTAGACGCCGACGCCTGTCCGGTCGTGATCAAGGAGATGCTGTTTCGCGCGGCGCGTCGCACGGGCATGACACTCACGCTGGTCGCCAACTCCTTTTTGCGTGTGCCGCCGTCGCCGCTGATCCGCGCGATCCAGGTGCCGGCCGGTTTCGACGCCGCCGACGATCTGATCGCCGAGCGCGTCGCCGCCGGCGACCTCGTGATCACCGCCGATATTCCGCTGGCCGCCGCCGTGCTGGCCAAACACGCCCAGGCGCTCGACCCGCGCGGCAACTGGTTCACACCGGGCACGATCGAAGAACGGCTGCGCATGCGCTCGATGCTCGACCAGTTGCGAAGCAGCGGCGTCGATACCGGCGGCCCGCCTGCGTTCAGCCCGCGTGACAGCAAATGCTTCGCGGGCGAGCTGGATCGCTGGCTGGCGAGGCAAAAGCCGCAGACCGATGCGCCGCCCCCGCCCACCCGCGATTGATCCGCTATACATCGCACGCCCCAACAACAATCACTTTTGAAACGACGAGAGACGCGCCTCATGGACTCGATAAATCGCTACTTCGGGCTCGACGCCGCCGGCACCAACGTCCGCACTGAAGTGCTGGCCGGGCTGACCACCTTCCTGACGATGGCCTACATCATCTTCGTCAACCCGGCGATTCTCGGCGACGCCGGCATGCCGAAAGAAGCGGTGTTCGTCGCGACCTGCATCGTGGCCGCGCTGGCCTCGCTGATCATGGGCCTCTACGCGAACTATCCGATCGCGCTCGCGCCCGGCATGGGCCTGAACGCGTACTTTGCGTACACGGTGGTCAAAGGCATGGGCTTCCCCTGGCAAGCCGCGCTCGGCGCGGTGTTCATCTCCGGGTGCCTGTTCCTGATCGTCACGCTGATTCGCGTGCGCGAAGTGATCGTCAACGGGATTCCGCATTCGATCCGCATCGCGATCACGGGCGGCATCGGGCTCTTCCTGGCGATCATTTCGCTGAAGACGGCCGGCGTGGTGGTCGGCAATCCGGCCACACTCGTCACGCTCGGCGACCTGCACAACCCGCATGTGATTCTCGCCATCGTCGGCTTCTTCGCGATCGTCACGCTCGACTATCTGCGGGTGCGCGGCGCGATCCTGATCGGCATCGTCGGGGTGACGGTGCTGAGCTTTTTCTTCGGCGGCAATCAGTTTCACGGCGTCGTCTCCGTGCCGCCGTCGATCGCGCCGACGCTGTTCCAGCTCGACATTCGCGGCGCGCTCTCCACCGGCGTGCTGAACGTGATCCTCGTGTTCTTCCTCGTCGAGCTGTTCGACGCAACCGGTACGCTGATGGGCGTGGCCAACCGTGCCGGCCTGCTGGTCGAAGGCAAGATGCACCGGCTCAATCGCGCGCTGCTCGCCGACAGCACGGCGATTCTCGCCGGCTCGATGCTCGGCACCTCATCGACCACGGCATACATCGAAAGCGCGTCGGGCGTGCAGGCAGGCGGGCGCACCGGCGTGACGGCGATCACAGTCGCCGTGCTGTTTCTCGCGGCGCTGTTTTTCGCGCCGCTGGCGGGCGTGGTGCCCGGCTATGCGACGGCGCCGGCGCTGCTGTACGTGTCGTGCCTGATGCTGCGCGAAATGCTCGACCTGCCGTGGGACGACGCCACCGAAGTCGTGCCGGCCGCGCTCACCGCGCTGCTGATGCCGTTCACCTACTCGATCGCCAATGGCGTCGCGTTCGGCTTTATCTCCTACGCCGGGCTGAAACTGCTGACGGGGCAGGCGCGCAAGGTCAAGCTGGTGGTGTGGATCATCGCGGCGATCTTCCTGTTTCGCTATTTCTACCTCGGCAGCGAGTGAACGCGAGGGCTCGCGGCGCGGCACGAAGGCTCGCGACGCGGTGCGCAGGCTCGCGGCGCGGTGCAGAGGCTCGCAGCGCGATGCGCATTCCCGCGACGCGGCACGGAGGCTCGCAGCGCAGCGCGCAGGCTCGCAGCGTGGATCCGATTGCGCCGCCCTTGCCAAGAACAGCGCATGAGTGACTCGGCAACGCGTTTTATTGGGTGATCGGCGTGCATGCGCTTGCGGCGCTTGCGCATCACATGGCGTCCAAGTATCGGACGCTGCGGCGGATGGTTTGATGGTTTCTTCGCGCGTGTGCGTGACCACGCGAGGGTACGCGCGCAGCCGTGCGTGAACGGCCGCTGCAGCCTGGTTTTGCTGGCGCCGCGCCCTGGGTTTGCGTGAGTTGCCCTGGTTCGGTTAGCGCGGCTTTCTTCTCTGCTTTTCAGCCAGTCGGCGCGTCTTCCTTCAGTTGCGCCAGTTTGCTTCGTAAAAACGCACGTAGCCGCTGCGCAGGATCAGGCATTGCGCTCTCGTCTCCGACAGCAGACGCCGCGTGGCCGCCTCGATGCGGGCCCGGTGCGCGTCGAATGCGCCGATCATGTCCTCGATGCGCGGCGATGCGGCGCCGAAATGGTCCTCAAGTGCCTCGGCGGTGATCATGCACTCCACCCTCTCTCCATCGACCATCGCCGGGAACGCCAAGGTAAGTTCACGCCCTGAATATTCAGGGGATTCGTTCGGGAATAGGATCTGCATGGGAGGTCACCTAAATGGTTAGTGCCGCACATTCATGGTTGGGTGCTGCGCACGCTAGTCAGACGGAGTCGCGCTTTTTGCCTTGCTTTCCCTCCTTTTCGGATGCCGATGGCGCGGGCCTGTCACCCCCAAGCGTCAATGGCGCAGTTCGCGCCTCGCGGAGGTGATTGGATTCACTTTAGACGAGTTGTAGCGTGGTGCAAGTTTTTCCTTTTTTTGTCTGATTTTCCGGCTTTATAGGGCGGTTTTTGCTGCGCGTAACCCGGCTGTTTCTGGCCTTTCCTCGATTTGCGATTCGCCTATGAGCGTGCTGCCCCGTTATTTTTCCGCGCGGCGCGGTCGGCGCTTCGTCCTGCGCTTCGTCCTGTGTAATATCAGGGTTCAGCCATCGCAGCTTATGTTGCGCTGCGCAACGACAACGGCGGGCAACGTACCCGCCGTGTCCGTATAACCGGAGACATGCCTTGATCCATCGCCCTGCCTCGCCGCCCATTGCCGGTCGGCCGGATGTCATCGCGCAAGCTCACGCGCGCTCGATCGAACTCGGTCTGCGCGCGTCGGAAACGCCGGACTTTCATCCGCTGCGCCGGCCCGCGCTGCGTGAGCTCGTCGATCGGAACCAGTCACTCTATACCCACGCTCTCCCGGTCATGGAGACGCTCCACGCACAGATTGTCGATACCCAAAGCATGGTGGTCCTGACCGACAATCACGGGGTCATCCTGCACAGTCTCGGCGATAGCGACTTCGTCGAAAAAGCCAATCGCGTCGCCCTATGTCCCGGCGTTTCCTGGGCGGAGGCGGATCGCGGGACGAACGCCATCGGCACGGCGCTGGTCGACAGCCAACCCACCGTCGTGCATGCCGAGGAACACTTTCTGCATGCCAACCGGATTCTCACCTGCTCGTGCGCGCCCATCGCAGACCCATTCGGGCGCACCATCGGCGCACTCGACGTGAGCGGCGACACACGCGGCTTTCACAAGCACACGCTGGCGCTCGTGCGGATGTCGGCGCAGATGATCGAAAATCATCTGTTCTCCAATCAATTCGCGGACTCGATCCGTATCCACTTTCATGCGCGTGCGGAATTCATCGGCACGCTGTTTGAAGGGCTCGCCGCGTTCGCGCCGGATGGCACGTTTCTGTCGGCCAATCGCAGTGCGCTGTTTCAGTTCGGCCGGCCGCTCGCCGAGCTGCAACGGCAGCCGTTCGACGCGCTGTTCGGCATCGCCTTCGCCACGCCGCTGCAGCAGACAAGCCGCGCGCCGGGCGAGAGCATCGTACTCACGCTGCCAAGCGGCGTGCGCGTGGTGGCGCGCGGCGAATTTACGGCGCCGCGCTACTTCGCGCCGGCCGACGGCTTCGCGGCCTCGTCGCGTATCGCGGTTTCGGCCGCAACGCGATCCAGCGCCCGTCCGTGCGAACCCGCACCTCTGGCAACGCTCGAAACACTCGACACCGGCGACGCGCAAGTCGCCGCGATCTTGCGTCGGGTCGCGAAGCTGCGCGGTCGCGATATTCCGGTTCTGGTGCTCGGCAAGACCGGCACCGGCAAGGAATGGCTCGCCCGCGCGATCCATCACGATTCGCCGCGCCGGGCCGCGCCCTTCGTCGCGCTGAATTGCGCGTCGTTGCCGGAAACGCTGATCGAAGCGGAGTTGTTCGGTTATGAAGACGGGGCGTTCACCGGCGCCAAGAAACGCGGCAGCGTCGGCAAGATCGTGCAGGCCGATGGCGGCACGCTGTTTCTCGACGAGATCGGCGACATGCCTCTCGCGCAACAAGTGCGGCTGATGCGGGTGCTGCAGGAGCGCACCGTCGTGCCGCTCGGCGGCACGAGGGCGATTCCGGTCGACCTGCGCATCGTCTGCGCCACCCACCGCAACCTGCGCGCGATGATCGAAGCCGGCACCTTCCGCGAGGACCTGTATTACCGGATCAACGGACTCGTCGTGACCTTGCCGGCGCTGCGCGATCGCACCGATCTGGCGGCGCTCGTCACGCGCATGCTGGCGTTGCAGCCCGATCACGAACGCTTGCCGCGACGCGTATCCGAGGCCGTGCTCGCGCGCTTTGTGCAATGCCGCTGGCCGGGCAATCTGCGGCAACTGGCGAACGTGCTGCGCACCGCGAGCATCATGGCCGAAGGCGCACAGCAGATCGAACTCGAAGATTTGCCGGAAGACTTCCTGCAGGACTGCATCGAGGCCGAGCCCGACGGCATCTCGAAACCGCCCGCATCGGTTCCGTGCAACGGCATCAGCGAGCCTGCCGCGGCGACGCCCGCCCGCATGGAGGACTGGCAGGCCACGTTGATCGCGCAGACGCTCGCGCGGCTCGACGGCAACGTGTCGGCGGCAGCCCGTGAACTCGGGCTCGCGCGCAATACGGTATACCGCTACCTGAGGCGTGCCAGCACGCACTGAAAGCGCAACAGCGACGCGTGTGGATTGAGTGTGAGCGTGACGGGCGCAGGGTGAGCGTCGCTCGCACCGTGTAAAGTGTGGCGCAATCCGTCACCGCTCCACACGATGTCCGACCTTACCCGCCCGCATCTCGTTCGTGTCGAACCGCTCGGCCAGACCTTCGAAGCGCCCGACTCGCTGACGATCCTCGAAGCCGCCGGTTTCGCCAACCTGCGCCTGCCGCGCTCGTGCCGCAACGGAACTTGCCGCACGTGCCTCTGCAAAATGACCGCGGGACGTGTGCGCTACACGATCGAATGGCCGGGTCTAAGCCGCGAGGAAAAAGCGGAAGGCTATATCCTGCCGTGCGTGGCCATCGCGCAAACCGATGTGGTAATCGAAGCGCCCGACGCGGTCGAAACGCCGGCGCGCTAAAGACATGCGTCGCGCCGGCCCGCTCCCGCGGCACCGGCATCCACGAGCGCGACGGCGAAAGCCGGCGCCAACTCCAACGCTGGCCTTAACGCCGGCCGCCCATCGCCCGTTCGATTTTCTTGTCGGTGTTGTACTGGCTGAGCGCGTACACCGACCAGATTGCGGCCGGAATCCAGCCGATCAACGTGATCTGCAAGATCAGGCAGATGATCCCGGCAAACGGACGGCCGATCGTGAAGAACTGAAACCACGGCAGAATGATGGCGAGCAATAGACGCATTCAGATTTCCTGTTTTTTTATTCGACCCGGCACGCGCGTATTCGCGTGAGCAGACCTGTCAATCGATCGGCGCAAAGCGCGGCACCTTGCCGCCGTCGTGCTCGACCAGCTCGAAAAATACCGAAGCCGGACGCGTCCAGATCGTACCATTGCTGGCCTTGTAGACGATCATGGTGACCGTCGGGTCGGACTCCAGCGTAGCCTCGCAAAGCAGTTCGTAAATACCGCCTTTGTAGTGCCGGTAACGCGCCATTCGAATCCTCCTTGAATTGAAAACCTCGGCGCCTGCTTCAGCGTCTGCCGGCCGCAATTGCCGCTTGCGCCCAGCCCACTCAGCCGCCCTCTTTCATCTGCTTCAGAATCTTGTAGACGGTCGCGCGTCCCATTGTCAGCACCGCGGCCACGTAGTTCGCGGAACTGCGGCCACGAAACGCGCCTTGCGCGTGCAACGCCTCGACGATCTCCCGCTTGTGTTCGCGCGTGAGCGCATTGATGCCGATTTGCCGCTCGCGCAGCCAGCCGTGCAAAAACGTGTTGATGCGGTCCTGCCAGTCGTCGCGAAACAGCTCTTGCGCGGGCGCGTCCGTCAGATTGCCGCCCTTGATGAACAGATCGAGCGTCGAGCGCACGTCTTCGAACACGGCGATATTGAAGTTGACGCACAGCATGCCGGCAGGCTTGCCTTCGTCGTCGAACAGGATGTTGCTCACGCAGCGCATGCGCCGCCCGTCCCAATTGAGCTTTTCGTACGGCCCGATGGTCCGGCCGCGCGCCGCGAAGTGGATTTCTTCGAGCACCGAGGGGCCGCCGACTTCCAGCTTCGACAGATTGTTCACGAGGTAGGCGATGGTCTGGTCTTGCAGGTCGTGAATCACGACTTCGGCGCACGGATAGAACAGCGCGGCGATGCCGTCCGCGATGGGTGCGTAGCGGTCCAGCAGCAGGTCTTTCACAGCAGAGACTTTGGTCTTGCGCATTGGGAAATCGCGGTCGTCGAGGTAGGCGGCGCCGCTGCGCACCGGTGAGCCGATACGGGAGCGCCGAGGTTAAAGCCAGCAGACCGGCCCGGCCCGACAAGGTCGGCCGGCCCGGCACGTCAGCTCGCCATTGTAGCCACCCCGATCCGCGGCGGCGACCGCGGCGGTATTGCGCAAGCGCCGCGATCCGCGCTATCGCGGGCGATGGTTCGTGTCCGGCCACAATCCGGTGTGAGCGCGCCGGCACGCGGCGAATTTTGTCCGCTTGGCGGGCGATTTTTTTTCGTGCGATAAAAGAACCATCTATTTCACGGAGCAACAGATGGCCACGCTCGAAGCGTTCCGCGCCGTGCTCGATGACAAAGGCACGCCGGAAATCATTCGCAATCACATCATCGATTCGCTGCAATACACGCTGCGCAATCACGGGCAGATTTTTACGTCGAAGGAAGTCGAATGGCTGGCCGGCTGGGATGACGCGCGCATTCCGCTCGCGGCGTCGCGCGAGTTGCAGAAGCGCGTTGCCGAAACCTCCCGCTGAGCGCCGCCCTGCCGCTTCGTTGCCACCACCGCCCTGCCGCTTCATCGCCACTGCCGCCCGCCACCGCCTCAACCAGGCCACCAGGCCATGCCGCTGACGGCCTGCCGGCAAACCACCAGGCCATGCCGCTGTCGACCTGCCGGCAAACCACCATCCTGCTGACGGCCTGCCGGTGATCCGCCGGCGCGCCGCACGCGGACGGTCTTCCCCGCCCAAAGCCCCGTCGGCTGGGCGGCGTGCCCTTGCGCGGAACTTTTCGCTATCCAATTAGCCCCATTTAGGGCATCATATTGCAATAGCTGTATCCCGCATCTGTTGCACCGCAGTCTCAAATCGGCTTCTCCGCACCAGCCCCGACTGTTCGACCGCCGCCTGTCGGCGATCCCGTCACTCCGGCAATGCGCCGCATGCATTCGCCGTCGCGAGTTGTGCAGCTGAGTTGTTCAGCTTTTACGCGCCCGATGTCTGCGCGACATCAGCGTGTTTCTTCTCCATCGAATCCGCGATTTTGCGCGGCCGCGCTCAAGCCCTTGCCATCGGGCCTGTGCCAACTTTTTCCATGGCGGCGCGCCCCAGGGCGCAGCGCTGCCCGGCCTGCCGTACCGCACGTAACACGCGTGACACGGCAGCCACGTAATACAGGACATGTGCTTCATGAATTCAGCTGTCAAGACCTACAAGGGTTACGAAATTCACCCGCTCGTCTATCCGCGCCGCCCGACCGACGCGCAGACGGGCCGCAATCCGGACGCGGGCTACGACGCATCGGTGCGCATTTGCCGCGTCGGCGCCAATCCGGCAGCCGACGGCCGTGTGTTCCGCCTGCAGTATCTGTTTCCGTTCGACGGCACGGGCAAGGCACGCATTGCGTGCATGGCGCACGCCGAGCAGTTGATCGACGGCCGTATCGACGGCCAGTCGGTCGCCGATCTTTGAGCGGCAACGTCAGCGCCTTCGCTGCCGTTGCCGCACGGCGGGACGCTCACGAGCCTTCCGTCATACGAATTGAATGTTGTGCCGTCCGGCAACGCCGATCGGCCAACCCCCATTTATCCCATCGACCAGGAGTTATGCATGGCGAAAGAAGAACTGCTTGAACTTGACGGTATCGTCGACGAAGTACTTCCGGATAGCCGTTACCGCGTGACGCTCGACAACGGCGTCGTGGTTGGCGCTTACGCGTCCGGACGCATGCGCAAGAACCACATCCGTATCCTCGCGGGCGACCGCGTGACGCTGGAACTGTCGGTTTACGATCTGACCAAAGGCCGGATCAATTTCCGCCACAAGGACGAGCGCGCCAGCGGTGGCGGCGGCGCTGCCCGCAGTTCGCAATTCCGCCGTCGTTGATGTCGGCGGTACGCTGACCGCGCATTCCGACTGCTTTCTTATAGCTTTCAGATTTGTTTCCGACCGCTTTCCGAGCGGTTGCCGCGTGACGATTGCGCGGTGATTGCTGCCAGTTGTTCGCGAAGCCCTTCGCGCGCCTTCTCCGGCTTGGCTCGAGGATTTCGACTTCGATGAAGACTTCGAATCCGGCCTGAGCGGCGCGCCGCGGCATCGCGTGAGTTGCGTTTTTTTTACCTCTAGCGGGCGTTGCGCCCCCGTCCGCACTACCCCGCCTTTTTACACGCCGAATACCGCAACGGGATCCTCTCCTGCGGCGCTCCTGCGCGCCTGTTCGACCACGCGCTCGTCCAGTTTCGACAAGATGCCCATGCATTGCCCTCAGCGCCGCTTACAGGTCACTTGCGGCGAGCGCTTCGATGAATCGAGCTTGACCCGCTGTGCGTCCGACGCAAACGATGACTTGTTCGCCGTGGCGCAAGCGGCGCGCGTCGACCGCGGCGCGCTGTGACCGAGCACGTCGATAGCCTTACGCATTGAGTAAGTTATCCGACGAACAAATAGAGATCGCCGATTGCTTAAACCAGTCAGGCTATTTATTCTCTTATTAAAGTTACAAGCTACATACAACGATCACAAAGACGTAATGGGCTGACTCCCAACTGCGCAAGGCAACGCATTTCGCCGCTGTCGCGGATAGCTGTTAATTAGGATTCTTAAAACAACAGAAACATAGTCAGCGCCGAAAGAGTAAAGATTGGCGCGCGGATCACTATCGAGGCTGATGGCCGCACTACGACTACCAGATAAAAACAGGGGCAATCATTTCTATATGTCGTACAAGAAATATGCAAAAAGAGAGATGTCGGGGCACGCGGGATGATGCCTGCAAAGCCGGTACAGGAATCAGTGGGTTGCAGCCGAAAGTAACAGCGCGCCGCGTGCTTGCCGGCGCAGCCTGTCTATCCCTTTCGCTGGCGCTCGCAGCATGTGGTGGAGACATCGGCAGCGACACGGCTGCCGGAACAACGCCGACGGTTGAAAAGATGGCGGCATTGGCGGCGGCGTCGAGCACCGTTCCGCTGTCAATGTCGCTGAAAATGAATACGAGCGGTTTGTCACCGGATGCCTCCGTTGACCGCTTCATTATCAAGTACAGAAACGGCACGTCGGAACGCGGATCAACTTTATCGGTCCAGTCGAGACTCGACCGGCTGGCAGGTGCCTTTCCCGCGAAGGCTCGTCATGTCCGCCGAACGGGCGTCGGCTCCGACGTAGTGACGACTGAGCGCAAGCTGAACGGCAAGGACGCCAGGGCTTTCATGCGCGCTATCGCATCGGACCCGAACGTCGAATACGTGGAACCCGACACGGAAATGTCCGTCCTGATGGTTCCGAACGATCCGGAATACGGCATGCAGTGGGGCCTGACCTCCAACCTGAAACCCGGCACCACAACCGCAGGAATACGCGCGGAGGGCGCCTGGGATAACGCTAACGGTGCCGGCTCTGTAATCGCCGTGGTCGACAACGGTGTCACCAGCCACAGCGACCTGAATGCCAACTACCTGCCTGGGTACGACTTCACCACCAATCCCCGCGGCGGCAACGGCATGAACCCGGGCATCACCACGGAGAAATGCTCAGTCCTGTGGCACGGCACGCACGTAGCGGGCATTGCGGCAGCGCAGACGAATAACGGCGTCGGGATAGCCGGCGTGGCCCCCGCAGCGAAAATCGTCCCGGTTCGTGTCTTGAACGCCTGCGGACGAGGCTACACGTCCGATATTGCCGACGGCATTGTGTGGGCCGCCGGCGGGACTGTTCCGGGCGTCCCGGCGAATTCGTATCCGGCGAAGGTCATCAATATAAGTCTTGGCGGGTCCGGCTCCTGTGAAACGACTTTTCGGAACGCCATTGACTACGCAGTCCGTCGCGGCGCCGTTGTTACCGCGGCCGCGGGCAACGATCATGCTAGCGCAACGAATTTTTCACCAGCCAATTGCCCAGGCGTAATCAGTGTGGGCGCGACCCATCGCGGCGGTTTGAGGTGGGTTCGCTCGAACTTCGGTCCGATTGTCGACGTTGCCGCGCCCGGCGACTCGATCTGGTCTACCTACAACGACGGGACAGCAGCACCGGGCACCGAGCGCTATTCATACATGTCGGGCACGTCGATGGCGGCGCCGATGGTGAGCGGAGTCGCCGCGCTTGTTCAATCCGTGGCGCCCACGCCCCTGACCTCGGCGGAAATGCGGACGCTGCTCGCACAGCATGTTCAACCGTTTCCCAGCGGCCAGCCGGATCGCCCCATCGGTCCCGGCATTCTGGACGCTAACGCGGCTGTTGCTGCCGCCAGGTCCGGAAAGATTCCAGCGGCAGCGGATTTCAAATGCTCGCAAAGTCCGAACCTGATGCACATTTCATGCACGGACCTGTCGAGTGCCAGAGGCGCACCCATCAAGTCATGGGCATGGAATTACGGTAGCGGCAGTGGCGACGCGCTCTTCACGCAATCCGTCAATCCCGAGATCGACTTCGAACAGCCCGGGACCTATGAAGTTACCCTCACCGTGACCGATATCAATGGGGCCGTCAGCAAGGTGACACGCCCGGTTGAGGTCAAGCCCCTTCTTGTTACGGACATCAACGACTATCAGTATGGGCTGCGAATTGGACTGCAACCCTCCGAGGTTCTGTACTTCTCGGGCACGGTCGTACGAAGCCCGATTCATAGCCTGAAGGTCCCCACGAACGTGAAGTATCTGACGTTTACCCTTTCACCGGACGCACCCGGCCAGGTTGCAACGCTGTCTGTCAAAGGCGGCACGGCTTCCATGGTCCAGCCCGACTGTACATCCGTCATGTCGGCGGGCAGTGCCGCCATCTGCAAACTCATGTGGCCTGCCCCCGGGACTTATTACGCCATGGTGACCACCCGCACTCCGCTTAACGGCATTTCCATCAAGTACAAGGTGACCTGGCCGTACCAGGATCCAGACAGTTAGCCAGCGGTGTGCCCCCGTGCCGCAGCTACGGTCACAGGGGCACACTTTCCGGCGCCATCCACCGGCCGGAGCGCATCGACATTCAACGAATTCCTTGCAACGCCTATGTCACCTATCGATAGCGATGGCGCGAACGCGCTTGTTGCGCAGGCGGACGCGCATTTCTCCATTCAGCGCTTCAGCGACGCGATGAGCGGTTACCAGAACGTGTTGGCCTTGCGCCCGCGCGATGCGCACGCACTGCACCGGATTGGACTCGTCTGCGTCCATCAGAACGAATTCGAACAGGCACGCGAGTATCTGAAACTGGCGGTGCAAGCGGCCCCTGATCGGGCGGAACTGTATGAACACGCGGGACTGCTGGCAGCGCTAAAGCATGACTATGCAGAGGCCGAACGGTGCTATCGCTGCGCGATCGGACTGGCGGGCGGCACTGTCAGTCTGCACAGGAATCTCGCCGACTGCTTACGGCTGTCCGGCCGCCTGAGTGCGGCCATGGAGCACTATCGACACGCCGTTGAAATCGACCCGGCATTGCATCACGCCATTCGTGCAATGGCACGGATCAGCACGGAACTCGGGGCGATCGAAGACGCTGCGCACTATTGGCTACGCGCGTGGGAGCTCGCCCCGTCCAGCCTGCAAGACGGGCTCGATCTGATTGCGGCACTGGCAAAAGCCGGCCGCCCCAGTCAACTGGCGAGCACGCTCACAGAGATAAGAACCCGTTTTGCCGACAATGCTGCAGCACTCAAATCGCTGTCGTTCGTATTGAACACACACGACCGTTTCAGCGAGGCGCTCAGCGTAGCGAGGCAGGGACTCGCCATCGATCCACGCCATCCCCTCCTGTATCACAACGCGGCCCGGGCGCTTAGCATAAGCGGCAAAACCGCCGAAAGCCGACCATACAGCATGGAAGCCGCGCGGCTTCTGCCGGACAACCCTTACATGCAACTCCACCTCGCGGGCGTGCAACTTGCCCTCGGCGAATTCGAAGAAGGCTGGAAGCGATACAGATGGTTTTACGAACTCCTTGATAAGAGAACGGAACTAGTTTGTCCCAGCTTTCGCGAGTGGAAAGGCGAACCGGTTGCCGGCTGCCAATTCCTGCTGGTGGGCGAGCAAGGGCGCGGCGACGAAATACAGTTCATCAGATTCGCTGAATGGCTGCATCGGCAAGGCGCAACGGTGGATGTGCTGGTCAGCGAGCCAGTCGCAGAACTGGCCGCCAGCATGACAGGCGTGCGCAACGTATTGACCAGGTTGCCGTCCGGCCCCTATCACTACTGGTGTCATATGTTACGAATGCCTGAGCACATGAAACTCGATCTGCCGATGCTCCCCATCGTCATGCCCTATCTCGCCGCAAGGCCGGAAAAGATGCGGCATTGGGCGGCTTGCATCGACGCCATGTCGCCGCCCGGAATGCCTCGTCAACGCAGACGCATTGGTGTTGTTTGGGCGGGCGGCCCATACCACGTTCTGGACCGTTACCGGTCCATCCGCCTCGAAGCACTTAAGCCACTTTTTGCGCTCCATGAGGTGAGCTGGTATTCCGTGCAGAAGGGCGAGCATGAGCATGAAAGCAAAGGTCTGGCGAATGAATATGATTTGCACACGCTGGGACCCGCAATCAATGACTTCACGGATACGCTCGCGATTCTTCACTCACTCGATCTGCTCATCACGGTCGATACCTCAGTCGCTCATCTGGCGGGTGCGGCTGGACTGCCTGTTTGGGTACTCATCCCCGCCTGCTCGGATTGGCGATGGCTCACCGATAGAACCGACAGCCCCTGGTATCCGTCGATGCGGTTATTCCGGCAACAGGAACTGGGCAAGTGGGACCCGGTAATCGAAGAAGTCCGCAGTGAATTGTCGAAATGGTTTGACGCGTGATTCACCGGCACGCCGCGGTGCTTCTCGCCGCGCTTCCCGTCGTGCTTCTTGCCGTACTTCCCGCCGTGCCTCTCGCAGCGCTTCGCACTCTACTTCGTCATCGCATGGCGACTCACGCCATGCGCCGGTTCGGTGCATAGCGATGCCGTGCCCCGTCAGAGTGCAGCCGGTTCCGTACGCCGCTCCGGCAACGCTATGATTCGCCTAGCCTTTATCAGCCGCGCCTATTCTGGCACAGCCGTTGCTTAATCGTTTCGTCCTGCAACGAGGCAGGACACGATGAAGCCACGATTGTTCCGGCTTCTCCCTACGATACGATTCGCTGGCCCGCCACGCACACGCTTGCGCGCTTAAGCACATAATTTGTCGAACAACGACGTTCGACTTCGCCGTAGCGGGCCCCACACCTGCGGCGGTCCGATAAGCCACACTCATGCTGCGCGTCCTGCTCGTCACCGATACCGATAAGCCCATAGGCGATCTGCGCGATGCCCTCGCGCGGCTCGGCTACGACATGCTCGCCGGCACCGCGACGCCACAGGCGCTGCATCGCGTGGTCGAAAGCGAACGGCCCGATGTGATCATCATCGATACGGAATCGCCGTCGCGCGACACGCTCGAACAACTCGCCGTGATGAACGCCACCGCGCCGCGCCCGGTGCTGATGTTCAGTCACGACGCGAACCAGCAACTGATTCGCGATGCGGTCGGCGCGGGCGTGACCGCTTATCTCGTCGAAGGCCTCGAGACGGAGCGGCTCGCGCCGATTCTCGAAGTCGCGCTCGCGCGTTTCGCGCAGGAATCCCAGTTGCGCGAGCGTCTCGCGCAAGTCGAAAACGAACTCGCCGAACGCAAGCTGATCGACCGCGCCAAACGCCTGCTGATGGATCAGCAGAAAATCACCGAACACGCTGCCTACGCCAACCTGCGCAAGCGAGCGATGAACCAGGGTGTCAAACTCGCCGAGGTCGCGCGCGCCATCGTTGCAGCGGCAGACTCGCACAAATGAAGCGCTGCTCATGAACTCTCCTGCTCCCCTCACCTCGGCGTCCGCGCCTGCCCGGCTCGAGAAAACGCATTTGCGCCTCGGCTTCGTGTCGCTGTCCGATGCCGCGCCGCTCGTCGCCGCGAAGCTGCTCGAATTCGGTCACGCACATGGTTTGACGCTGGAGCTATGCCGTCAGCCATCGTGGGCCGCCGTGCGCGACAAGCTGCTCTCCGGCGACCTCGACGCCGCTCACGCGCTCTACGGTCTCGTCTACGGCGTGCAGCTAGGCCTGGGCGGTCCGCGAACGGACATGGCCGTGCTGATGGTGCTCAATCGCAACGGCCAGGCGATCACGCTGTCGAATGGTCTCGCGGATGCATTGGCGGAACATGGCACCTTGCCGAAGGCTTTGGCGACCCTCGGCCGCAAACCGGTGTTCGCGCAGACCTTCCCCACCGGCACGCATGCCATGTGGCTGTACCACTGGCTCGCCTCGCAAGACGTGCATCCGTTGCGCGACATCGAAAGCGTCGTGATTCCGCCGCCGCAAATGGTCGCCGCGCTCGCCGAAGACAAGCTCGACGGCTTGTGTGTCGGCGAGCCGTGGAATGCCATGGCCGAAGCCGAAGGCGTCGGCCGCACGGTCGCTTATACGAGCGAGGTTTGGCCCGACCATCCGGAGAAGGTGCTGGCATGCCGGCGCGATTTCGTCAGCGCCAATCCGAATGCAGCGAGAGCACTCGTGCAGACGATGCTGGAAGCGTGCCGCTGGCTCGACGGCGCCGGACATCGTGCGGAGATCGCGCGCTGGCTCGCACGGCCCGAATTCATCGGTATCGACGAGGCGTTGATTGCGGCACGGCTCGGCAATGAGATTGCAGCTGCAACACCGCGGCGTCTGCCGGTCCGGTTCTTCGACAACGGCACGGTGAATCATCCGCACGCGATAGAGGGCGCGTGGTTTCTCACGCAGTTCGAGCGCTGGGGAATGATCGATAGGCGCGCGGATTACGCGGAGATTGCGGCGAAGGTCAATCAGACGCAGTTGTATTGCGAGGCCGCCGCACGCGTCGGCGTAGCGGTGCCGGGCGAAGGGGTTGCGCCGAAACCCATCGACGGCCACGCGTAGCATGTGACGCCGCGCTCGATGGGCGCGGCGATCCTGGCGGGTCAGAAATTGAAGTTGTCGATGTTGCTCGCGTCGAACGTGGTGGGCGGTCCGAGAATGATTTCGCCTTGCGGCCCGATCGTGCGCTTGCCGAGCTTGCCGGCATCGAACGATTCACCTTCTTTGCCGCTTATCGCACCGGAAGACAGGTTCGCCGCAGCATAAGCAGCCAGATAACCGAGCTGGTTCGGATCCCACAGCTGGAACGCCTTGACCGTGCCGTTCTTGACGAACGCACGCATCTGGTTCGGTGTGCCCAGACCGGTTACCGCCACCTTACCCTTGCTCGACGAGCTCGATATATAACGCGCCGCCGCCGCAATGCCGACCGTAGTCGGCGCGACAATCGCCTTCAGATTCGGATATGCCTGCAACAAGCCCTGCGTTTCGACGAATGACTTCTGATCATCGTCGTTGCCATAGGCGATTTTGACGAGCTTGATCTTCGAGTACTCGGGCTTTTTCAGTTCCTCCTGCATCCATTTGATCCATGTGTTCTGATTGGTCGCGTTAGGCGTGGCCGACAGCACCGCGAACTCGCCCTCGCCGCCCATCAGCTTCGACACCAGTTGAATCTGGCCACGGCCGATGCCCTCCGCGTTCGCCTGGTTGACGAACAGTTGCCGGCCTTCGGGCGCCGTGTCCGAGTCGAAGGTCACGACCTTGATGCCCTGCGACATGGCTTTCTTCAGATACGGCACGACCGCGTTGGCATCGTTCGCGGCGATCACTATCGCGTCCTGCCGTTGCGTGATCAACGTATTGATGTACTGCACTTGCGACGAGGCACCCGCATCCGAGGGGCCCACTACCTTGCCCACGCCGCTGAATTCCTTGATCGCCGCCATGCCGCCGTCATCGGCGATCACTTCATAGGGGTTGTTGATCTGCTTCGGCACGAAAGCGATCTTGAGCCCGTTTTTCAGACCCGCAGCCGACGCCGCGCAACTGATAGTCACCAGAGCGACGCAGAGCGCGGCCGTGACGGTGTGACGTAGAGATTTGAACATGAAGTGTCTCCTGCTTTGTCGTTGGACGAGATGCTGTCCGGGTTGTCGGTAACTTCTCTTGCAGACAGTTTTTACGGGGAAGTTATAAGGAAGACGTGGACTTCGCGATGAAACGCCGGTCGCGCGCCGCGCGCCAGCGGGCGGCCAGATTGGGAATCAGCACCGATGCCAGCAGCAGCACGCCCGTGACGATCGTGAGCGTTTCGCTCGACACGTCGTCGAGCGTCAGTGCGTTTTTCAGCACGCCGATGATCAGCAGCGAGAGCAGGACGCCGATCATCGAGCCGCGTCCGCCGAAAATACTCACGCCGCCGAACAGCACGGCCGCGATCACCGACAACTCGAAGCCTTCGCCGTTGTCGCCGCGCGCACTGGTAAAGCGCAGCGTATAGACGACGCCCGCCAACGCGCTCATCGCGCCGGACAGCACGAACAGGCGCAGCCTGATCTTCGCCACTTCGATGCCCGAGAAAGCCGCGGCGATCGGATTCGCGCCGATGGCATACAGGCTGCGGCCAAACGCAGTGGATTGCAGCAGGACGGTAAACAGCACCGCCGCGGCGATCACGATCGAAAACGGCAACGGAATGAAGGTCGCGCCCACGGTATCCATGCCGAACGCCGTATAAGCCGCTGGAAAATCCGCGACCGCCTGGTCGCCGAGCAGCACATACGCAAGCCCGCGAAACAGCGCCAACGTGCCGATCGTGACCGCGAGCGAAGGCAGATTGAGCTTGACGATCACGAGGCCGTTGAGCAGGCCGGCAAGCGCGCCGGCAACCAATACGAGCACGATCACCACCGGCATCGGCAAGCCCATATGCCAGAGCACGCCCGTCAACGCACTGGATGCACCCAGCACCGACGCCACCGAAAGATCGACTTCCGCCGCGACGATAATCAGCGTCATCGGCAACGCCATCAGCGCGATCTCGGTCAGATCCGCCAAAACGTTGCTCAGATTGGCGCCGGTCAGAAACACGGGTGACAGGAACCTTCCAAGCGCGAGCGACAAAACCAGCACGATCACCAGCAATACTTCCCATTGCAGCGGCGTTTCGCGTTTGCGCGTGAGCCGCGCGGAATCGGGTTTAGCCATGATCGCGTTTCCTCATCATGCGTTTGGCGACGGAACGGGCCAGCAAGGTATCGGCGGCAATCGCGGCGACGATCAACGCGCCTTCGATCGCCTGCTCCCAGAATGGCGACACGTGCAAGACGACGAGCGCGATGCTGATCACGCCGAGTACGAGCGCGCCGAGCGTCGCGCCGAGAATCGTGCCAACGCCTCCGGTAATCGCCACGCTGCCCACCACCGCTGCCGCCACCACCTGCAATTCGATACCCTTCGCGGTGCTCGCATCGACGGTGCCGAAACGCGCAAGCCACAGCGCGCCCGCGAACCCGGCGATTGCGCCGGACAACAGAAAACCCGCCATCATGCGACGCTCGACGTTCACGCCGGCAAGCCGCGCAGCTTCGGGGTTCGAGCCGATTGCATAGTGTTCGCGGCCGCCGCGAAACTGTTTCAGATACACGGAGAGGCCGGCCAGCACGACGACGGCGATCAGCGCGAGCGTCGGTATGCCCAGAAAAGCGCCGGTCGCGAGACGGGAAAACGCGTCGGGCAAACTGGTCGCGTTGATCTGTCCGCCGTGCACCCACGCATAATCGGCGCCGCGAAAGATGTAGAGCGTGGAGAGCGTCGCCACCAGCGAGGGCACGCGTCCCACGGCAACCAGCAGCGCATTGATGCCGCCCGCCACCAAGCCGATCGCCAGGCCCGCAAGCAGAGCTACGATCACTGGCATATGGGGAAACGCGACATACAGACTGCCGACCGTATAGGCGCTGATGCCGACCGTCGATCCCACCGACAGATCGATATGCCGCATCAGGATCACCACCGTCATGCCTGCCGTCAGCAGACTGATGATCGACACGTTCAGCAGCACGTCACGCAGATTTTGCAGATTGAGGAACTGCGGCTTCGCTAGCCCGGTGCCGGCGATCAGCAGGATGAGCACGACGAACAGCGTCGTCTCGCGGCTCCTGGCGAGACTCGCGAGGAAGCCGCCGGCATTGCCGTTCGAGCGCTTCGCGACGCTCGCCTGGACCGGCACCGGATGGGTGGAGGAATGGCGCATCATGCGGCGCCCCCCAATCCCCCAAGGGGACGTCCTTCGGGGCGGGGGACTTCCTTCGGGGCGTGCCCCAAAGGCGGAAGCGGTTGGCCGAGCGCGGCGCCCATGACGCGCTCTTCGTCGGCCTCGGCGCGCGCTATATCCGCGCTGATACGTCCCTCGTGCATCACCAGCACGCGATCGGCCATGCCCAGCACCTCGGGCAATTCGCTCGAAATCATCAGCACCGCCATGCCGTCGCGCACCAGTTCGGCGAGCGCGCCATACACTTCGGCCTTGGCGCCGACGTCGATGCCGCGCGTGGGTTCGTCGATGATCAACACTTTCGGGTCAGTCGCGAGCCACTTGCCGAGCACGACCTTTTGCTGATTGCCGCCGGATAGCGTGCCGACCGGCGCATTCGGGTCACCGGCTTTGAGGCGCAAGCGCGTGCCCCATCGATCCGCCAGTTGCGTCTCGCTGCGCGCGGAGATGAGACCATGTTTGACGAGCCGCCCGAGCACTGTCATCGATGCATTGCGCGCGATGCTCAACTCCAGCGCGAGACCTTGCTGCCGGCGATCTTCCGGCACCAGCGCAAGACCGGCTCGCACGGCCTCGGCGGGCCGGCCCGCCGTAAGACGCTGGCCGCCGATCCAGATTTCGCCGGCGTCGAGCGAATCGATGCCGAAGATCGCCCGCGCCACTTCGCTGCGGCCTGCGCCCACCAGGCCCGCCAGCGCGACGATCTCGCCAGCGCGGACGTCGAACGAAATGTCCTTGAACACACCCACGCGCGTGAGGCCGCGCACCGACAAGCGCACTTCGCCAGGCGGACGATCCGCCTTCGGATAGAAAGTCTCCAGATCGCGGCCAACCATCTTCGCGACGATCGCCTCGGTCGTGAGGTCCGCCGTGAGCGCGTCGAACACTTTGGCGCCGTCGCGCATGATCGTCACGCGTTGCGTCAGCGTAAACACTTCATCGAGCCGATGCGTGATGAACAGAATCGCCACCTCGCGCTCGCGCAGCTTGCGCACGATCGCAAAGAGCCGCTCGACTTCCGGCAGCGATAACGCGGCGGTCGGCTCATCCATGATCAGCACGTTCGCGTTCAACGACAACGCCTTGGCAATTTCGATCACCTGCTGATCCGCAATCGACAAACCACGCACCAGTTGGTCGGCGCGCAAATCGACACCGAGCGAGCCCAGCAGGCCGTCCACCTCGCGGCGCATCGCGTCGTATTGAATGCGGCCGAGCCGATCGACCGGCTGCCGCCCCATAAAGATGTTTTCCGCAATCGACAGATCGAAGAACAGCGTCGGTTCCTGATAGATGACCGCGAGGCCTGCATCGCGCGCTTCAGCCGGCGTTGCAAAGCGGCGCGCAACGCCGTCGATCAGAAGCTCGCCGGTGTCCGGTTGATATACGCCCGCGAGAATCTTGACTACCGTCGATTTGCCCGCGCCGTTTTCGCCGAGCAGCGCATGCACTTCGCCCGGCCATAGCGCGAGATCGCCGTCGGATAGCGCGCGGACCCGGCCGAAAGATTTGCTCGCATGCCGCAGTTCGAGCCTGGGCACCGCGGATGTCGGTTGCTGCACTGCGTGTCTCCTTCTTTGTGCTCACTGGGTGAGGCTTTCTTCAGATGCTCGGATGCTCGGATGCTCAGATGCGATAGAAACGCTCCGCGTTCCGGCAGAACAGCGCGGCTTTCTCCGCTGCGCTCGCGCCGCCCACGATCGACGCATACGCGTGCCACAAATCCGCGTACGAACCGAACAGGCGATCGACCGGAAAGTTCGACGCGAACATCGCGCGTTCCACGCCGAACGTATCGATCGTTTCCAGCACATAAGGCCGCAAGCTTTCGACAGTCCACTGATGATCGAACATCGCCAGTCCGCTGATCTTCACCGCGACATTCCTGCAACCCGCCAGCAAACGCATGCCGTCACGCCATGCGCGATAACCGGCCACACTGTCGCGATCCACGAACATCCCCGCATGGTTGACGATAAAGAGCGTGTCGCCATGCGAGCGCGCCAACGCAGCCGCCTCTTCCATCTGCGACGGATACAGTTGCAGATCGAACGACATGTCGTGACGGCGCAGCAACCCAAAATGCGCGCGCCACTGCGGCTCGCGCATGAAATGACGGCCGACGTAATCGAACAGCTTGTTTTCGTGCACGTTCAGGATCTGCCGCACGCCGCGCGTATTGGCGAACGCCGCATGCGCTTCGAGCACCTGTGGCGCGTTCGGTGCCGCCAGGTCCACGGCCGCGACGATCGCATCCGGCATGCCGCGCGATTCGGCGCGATCCGCGATCGACTGCAACCAGCGCGTTTCCTCGACCGGAGCGGCGGGATCGTGATTCGCTTCGACGTGCACCAGTTTCAGCACGTCGATATCCCCTGCTTCGCTGAGCAAATCGGTAAGCAGATAGTCGTGCTTCAACTCGCGAGCGTCGCCCACGAACGACACGCCCGGATTCTCCAGCCAGGGATAGCGATGCGTTTTCAGATCCCACAGATGGACATGCGAATCGACGACCTGCATGCGACACCCTCCGCCTTCTGTTGGAAAAAGTCAGTAATCTCAGCTCAGCGAACTCAGATGAAAGACCAGCTCTAGCGGTTGTTGAAGCGGCGTGTGATCGGGGGCCGTCTGCATGATGTCGGCCATGTAGTCCCACCATTTACGCATCACGTCGAGTTGCGGCAGCTCGTCCATTCGATGATTCGTGTTGCGGGTCAGAACGGCGAAGAGATAGTGCGAGTCCGCGTCGAAGAAGATCCGATAGTCGCGCACGCCCGCGTTGTGCAATGCGTCAACCAGCTCGGGCCAGATTTGCGCGTGACGCCGTTCGTATTCCTCGCGCATGCCGGGGTTGAGCACCATCCGGAAAGCGATTGTTTCCATTGCGGCCTGTCTCCCATCGTCTTCGGGCGCTTTCCTGGCGAAGCGTCTGAAGCGACTATAATTCCTGCGTCGATAGCATCTCAATCCGTTGTTGGGATTGGGCGATCCAGAAACCGAATCGCACCGGAACCATGAGCCAACACTCAGCTGCCGTCGCCCTCGTCAATCGGCTCAAGTTCAAGCACCTCGCGCTGCTCGTCGCGCTCGACGACGCGCGCAATCTCCACCAGGCCGCCGAGGCGGTCAACGTCGCGCAACCCAGCGCGAGCCGCATGCTCGGCGATATCGAAGAAGCGCTCGGCTTCCTGCTGTTCGAGCGCAACGCGCGCGGCATGACACCTACTCCGCTCGGCGTCGTCACGCTCGCTTACGCAAGGCGCGCGCTGGCCGAATTGACCCGTTTCGCCGAAGACCTCGAGGTCAAACGTCGCGGCGGACACGGCCAGTTGACCGTCGGCGCGATCATGGGCGCCGCGCCCGATCTGCTGGCCATGGCGGTCGCCGCGCTGAAAACCGAAAGCCCGTTGCTGAACGTGCGCATTCTCGGCGAAACCAGCGATCAGGTCGTGCAATTGCTGCATCGCCGCGAAGTCGATCTGGCGCTTGGGCGCCTGACCAGTCCGCTGCAACACAACGATTTCGGTTTCGAGCCGCTCGCGCGCGAGACTTTGCTGCTGGTCGTGCGTTCGGTGCATCCGCTGGCGCAGCGCGCTTCCATCACCTTGCGTGAACTGATCGACTGGCCGTGGGTCGCGCAACCGCTCACCAGTCCGGCACGTGTTCTGTTCGAAGAGGAACTCGCGCGCGCGGGGCTCGCCACGCCCGTGAACCTGACCGAATGCGCATCGATCTTCGCTACCCTTCAGTTGCTGGAAAACTACGATGCCGTGGCGATGCTGCCGGAGTCGGTCGTGCGCGATCATCTGCGCGGCAAGCTGCTGGTTGCGCTGCCGCTCGAAATCGGCAAGAGCCTCGCCGGCTTCGGCATTCTCACGCGCAAGGAAGAAGCTCTTGCCGAACCGGCGCTGCGTTTCATCGATCTGTTGCGCGGTTTTTCGCGCAATCTCGCGCGCGACGGCTCCGCCTCCTCCTCGCCGGGTTCCGTCAGCGCGTTCGCACCGGTCAATTGACATTGGCATCGGCGTCGCGCGTCACTGCAAATTGACGAACAGACCGCCGTCCACCAGCAACGCGGCGCCGGTCACATAGCGCGCGCGATCGGACGCGAGGAACACCACGCAATCGGCGACGTCTTCCGGACGGCCCAATCTGCCGAGCGGGATGCGTTTCTCGAAGTAGGCTTTCTTCGCTTCGTCGGCGAGGTCTTCTGCGTTCAGGTCGGTCGCGATCGTGCCCGGCATCACCGAATTGCAGCGGATTCCGTATGGCCCCAAAGCGATCGCGCACGATTGCATCAACGAATGCACGCCTGCTTTGGTCGGCGTGTAGTGGGTTTGCATGCCGCCGCCCACCAATGCGCTAATCGAACTCGTCGCGACGATCGCGCCGCCCGTGCCTTGCGCTTTCATCTGCTGCGCCGCCGCCTGGGTGACATAAAACGCGCCGTTCAGATTGACCGCCACTGTCGACTCCAATACTTCAGGCGGCATGTCGAGAAACGTATGGAACGGACAGATGCCCGCGTTGCTGGCGAGCACGTCGACTTTGCCGAATGCTTCGACGGTACGGCGCACGAGTTGCTGACCGGTCTCGCGCGCGGCGACGTTGCCCTCGATCGCAATCACGCGCCGCCCTAGTGCCTCGATTTCGCCGACTACTTCTTCGACGGCGGAACGGCGCCCGTATGATGCGTCGTTGTCGCCCCAGTAGTTGATCGCCACATCCGCGCCTTCGCTTGCGCACGCAACGGCTATCGCGCGGCCGATGCCACGCGAGCCGCCGGTGACGATTACGACCTTGTCCTTGAGCAGCACGTCATTCTCCTTTGTCGACCGGAGTTAGCGCTTTAGCGCTTATTCCGGTCCCATGCAAAGCTGTCGACCGGAGTTAGCGCTTTAGCTGTCGGTCGGAGTTAGTGCTTTAGCACTTACTCCGGCCCCATGCAGAGCACTTACTCCGGTCCCATGCAAAGCTGTCGACCGGAGTTAGCGCTTTAGCTGTCGGTCGGAGTTAGCGCTTTAGCACTTACTCCGGCCCCATGCAGAGCACTTACTCCGATCCCATCGATCAACACGGTGCTTGACCGTTCATGAGCGATCAACGAACGATCAATCGGTATTCAACGCGGGTAAGGCCGCACCAGCGCGCATTCCGGATTCAGGCGCACGCCGAAACCCGGTGTGTCCGGCACTTTCATTCTTCCGTTGACCGGCACGGGTTCATCGAGCAGAAGCGGCGTGAACATCGGCACGACCTCGTCCGCTTTCGGCGCCATCATCAGAAACTCGGCGAATGGCGAGTTGTGCCGCGTAACGACGAAGTGATAGCTATACACCGACGAACCGTGCGGCACCACCATCACATTGTGCGCGTCGGCAAGCGCGGAAATCTTGATCAGCTCCGTCATGCCGCCGCACCAGCCCACATCCGGTTGAATCAGATCGCAGCACTGCATGTCCAGCAGCATGCGAAAGCCCCAACGCGTCGCTTCGTGTTCGCCGGTCGACACCATCATGCCGCGCGGCACGTTGCGGCGCAGTTCGGCGTAACCCCAGTAGTCGTCCGGCGGCAGGCATTCTTCGATCCACTTCAGGCCGTATTCGTGCGCCGCCTGGGCTAGCCGCGTTGCATACGGCACGTCGAGACTCATCCAGCAATCGAACATCAGCCAGAAGTCGTCGCCGACGCGGCTGCGCATGTCGGCCAGCCTGGCCAGATTCTGCTCGAGGCCCGCATCGCCTTCCGCGGGGCCGTGCTGCAGCGGCAACTTGCCGCCGATGAAACCCATGTCCTTCGCGAGGTCCGGGCGCGCGCCGGTCGCGTAGAACACGAGTTCGTCGCGCACCGGGCCGCCCAATAGCTGGTACACCGGCTCCTTGCGGACCTTGGCGAGCAGATCCCACAACGCGAGATCGACGCCGGAAATCGTATTCAGCACCACGCCCTTGCGGCCGTAATACAGCGTCGAGAAGTACATCTGATCCCACATCTTCTCGATGTCGGTGACGAGCTGGCCTTCGAGAAAGCGCGCCAGATGTTTCTCGACGATGAACGCGCCGATCTCGCCGCCCGTGGTCACCGCGAAACCGACGGTGCCGTCGCTCGCTTCGATCTCCACCACCAGCGTGCCGAGCACATTTATCCCGAATGACTGGCGGCTTTGCCGATACTCCGGGTAACGCGCCATCGGCGTTGAAATGTGATCGTCGATCCAGTGTCCGCCGGGTTGATCGTGATAATCCGCACCGCCTCCGCGGACGATGAAGGCACGCACGTGCCGGATGATAGGCATGGCCATGACGAGGACTCCGTTATGGATGCGCCGGGAGCGCAGCCGAAAACGCGCCTGGCGGGCGCGGTGCAGTAAATGATTCGTGCCTGTCGTGACTTCAGTACGTCGCGCGTCCGCCGGACAAATCGAACACCGCGCCGGTGCTGAACGCGCAATCTTCGGACGACAACCAGAGAATCAGCGACGCCGCTTCTTCGGGCAGCAGGAAACGGTTCATCGGGATCTTCGAGAGCATGTAGTCGATATGCTGCTGCGACATCGAATCGAAGATCTCGGTTTTGGCCGCAGCGGGCGTGACGGCATTGACGAGGATGTTCTTCGTCGCGAGTTCTTTGCCGAGGGATTTGGTCAAGCCGATCAGCCCGGCTTTCGACGCGCTGTAGTGCGACGCGTTCGGGTTGCCCTCCTTGCCGGCCACCGACGCGATATTGACGATCCGGCCATAGCCTTGCTTGAGCATGTGCGGCACGACCGCGCGGCAGGTGAGATACGGGCCGATCAGATTCACGTCGATCACGCGGCGCCAGATGTCGGGTTCCAGCTCCCATGTCGTGCCGTTACCGCCGGTGATGCCCGCGCAGTTGATCAGCACGTCGATCGCTCCATGAGCCGCGACGGTTTGCGCCACCGCCTGGGTGACCGCCGCTTCCTGAGTAAGTTCGACCGTGATGGCGGACACCTTGCCCAGTTCGCTCAATTCGCGTGCGCTGCGCGCGAGGCGCTCGGCGTCGATGTCCCACAGCGCGACCGAGGCGCCCGAGTTCAATGCCCGTTGCGCCACCGCGTAGCCGATACCGCGCGCACCGCCGGTAATGACGACGACGCGCCCCTCCAGATCGATTCGATTCATCGCTGTGCTCCTGTGGCACGCTTGAGCGGCGTGCTTTTCAGTTGTTGTATTTCTGCTGGCTCTGTCTTCTGTTCAGCAAATATACGAGCCGTACGATGCGCTAACAATCCGAGTATTGGAGGGGGCGATAACAAAAGTGGATCGGAGAGAGGAGTGAGGTGCGGCAACCGGTTCCCCCCGGTTCGTCGTAAATGAAACCCGTTGCGCCCAGCCGAACTTAAGCTCGATGACTGAGGCGCGCGGAACGCACCCCAGTCGACGATTCCTTAAACCCCCGACGCCGCTTTCCTCGGTTGGGTCAGCATGGCGGGCTGCAAAATCTCATCGAGCTGAGACTGACTCAATAGCCCTTTGCCAATCACTATCTCCGCCACGCTTCGACCGGATGCAAGGGCTTCCTGTGCAACCTCCGTCGCATTCGCATACCCAATGTATGGGTTAAGCGCTGTCACGATACCAATCGAATTTTCGACGATTGACCGCAGCCGGTCCCGATTGGCTGTGATTCCGTCGACACATCTGGACGCCAGCGTCAAGCATCCTGCCCGCAGATGGGCCACGCTCTTGAAGAGACTGTGCGCGATGATTGGCTCGAACGCGTTGAGTTGAAGCTGCCCGGCCTCCGCAGCAAAGCTGACGGTCACGTCATTACCGATGACCTCAAACGCGATCTGATTGACGACCTCCGGTATGACCGGGTTGACCTTGCCCGGCATGATGCTGGAGCCGGCCTGTACCGGCGGCAGATTGATTTCCCCGAGACCTGCGCGGGGGCCGCTCGAGAGAAGGCGGAGGTCATTGCACGTCTTGGAAAGCTTCACCGCGACTCGCTTCAACACACCGGACAACTGCACAAATGACCCGACATCCTGGGTCGCCTCTACCAGGTTGGGAGACGTCGTGAGCGGAATGCCGGTGACGTCGCTCAGGTGACGGCATACGAGTTGCGCATACTCGGGATGAGTGTTGATGCCCGTTCCAATGGCTGTTGCGCCCAGGTTAATCTCGCAGATCAACTTTGAGGCTTCCCTGAGACGCTCCTCGTCTTCACCGAGCATGACCGCAAACGTGCTGAACTCCTGCCCCAACGTCATCGGAACTGCATCCTGCAGCTGGGTTCGTCCCATCTTCAGGTCGCCCTTGAACTCTTCGGCCTTGCGTTCGAACGAGGCACGAAGCACGGCCATTGCGTCGATCAGCTGCTGGATTCCCGCGTACGTCGCGATTTTCAATGCAGTTGGGTAGACATCGTTCGTGCTTTGCCCAAGGTTGACGTCCTCATTGGGATGAAGGATGTGGTACTCGCCTCGTTCGTGCCCGAGGTGCTCAAGAGCAAGATTGGCAATCACCTCGTTGGCGTTCATGTTGGTTGAGGTGCCGGCGCCGCCCTGAATGACGTCGACGACGAAGTGCTCGTGTGCGACACCCGAGCGGACCTGCCTGCAGGCTTGCACGATAGCCGACATCTTGAGCTCGCTGAGAAGCCCAAGGTCGTAATTCGCTTGTGCAGCCGCCTCTTTAACACTCACAAGCGCGTTGATGAGATTCGGATAAACCGAAATAGGAATTCCCGTGATGGGAAAATTCTCGAGTGCGCGCAGCGTGTGGACGCCATAGTAGGCTGACGCCGGTACGGCGAGATCGCCGAGGAGGTCGTGTTCGATGCGTTCGATGGCCGTGAGCATAGCTTCCTTGATAGGTAAAAAATACGGGCGATGTTCGACATCCGACGCCCATGTACGTCACGGGGTCGGGGGAAGAATGATCTGGTCGGGCGCCTGGGGGCGCTGCGATTCCGCTGCCGCAGTGGCGTACGCCACGCACTGCCGGGCAAGTACGTCTGTGGGGTCCACCAGGCGGACGGACCTGCCACTCGAACCGACGAAATCCGCCTGCGGAAGTAGTAACGGCAGTTCGGTGCAGCCAAGGATGACGACTTCTACGCCTGCGGAAATGAGTCCATCGATCGCTGCAGCGATATCGGACTGGCACTGCCCGGTCGTGAACCCTGCTTTCACGCCTTCCTTGCCGTAAATTGCGTTCATAACTCGTGCCTGCAAAGCCGGGCCCGGAACGACCTGTTGCAACCCTTGTGCGGTGAGCGCCTTTTCGTAGACACCGCTTTCGACCGTACCCGAGGTCGCCAGCACGCCGACTGAACGCAGCGAAGGAAAGGTCTCGCGAAGGTAGCGCACAGTAACCGTCAGCATGTTCACGATAGGTATGCCGAGATACGGCTGGATACGCTCGACGAACGCGTGAGCGGTGTTACATGGGATAGCAATGATGTCCGCGTCGCCCGATTCGAGCTTCTTGCATGTCGCGTAAAGGGAGATGGTCGGGTCAGGTCCGTCGCCAATCAGGCTTTCCGTGCGGTCCGGAATCTGCGGGTTCTGCTCGACCAACAGTTTGATGTGGTCCTGGTCCCGTTTAGCGGGCGTGTTGCGCACTATCTTATGGATGAAATCGACGGTTGCCGCTGGTCCAACTCCGCCGACTACACCGACCTTGAACAGCGTTTCGGGCGAAGAATACTGACCCGATACGACGTATTGCGCATACGCGAGATTCGAATCGAGCAGCGGCACCCGCAGCGGACCCATCTCCTCGGCTACCAGAGCGATTTCGGTCAGACCCGGGACAATGATGTTGACGCCCTGGGAGATGAGGTCCTCACACGCCTCGCGCAAAAGCTTCACCGGTCGGCCACTCAGGTTCCCGCTCTTGACGCCCTCAGACCCATATACCGCTTCTGTGACGAGGTCCAGGTTCTCCCGCTGGCGGGGATAGACCACCTCAAACTCGGGCGGTGCGAAATACTTCTCAAACAAACCTTTCCTGCGCGTGTAATCGGACGCCAGCACGCCCACCCGACGCACGGTCGGAAATTTTCGCCGAACGTGGCTGCGCACAGCCTCAACCATGTTGACGATCTGCAGCGGCGAATTTGCCTTCAGCTCATCGATGAACGTGTGACTAAGGAAGCAAGGAAGCACGACCGTCGTCACGCCTTGCTTCTCGAAGCGGCTAATGAGGTCGAAGATATACAGCTTGCGTTGCGTCGTAGCCTCAGTCGCAGTACCCGAGCTGCCGAAAGGGTGCTGCTCGAACACCACGTCGAAGTGCTCCGCGTCGCTGGTTGCGGGAGTCGATTTGACGAGCTTGAAGAATACGTCCGCGCTTGCCAGAGGCCCCAGCCCGCCCACGACGCCGAACTTGCGCACGTTCGATTCCCGCGCGGCTGTCATTTCGTCTCGCCTTGCAGTTGAACAAAAGCATTGTCGCTGGTGCGTTGCGCATGCCTGGCTGTGCGCTTGGCCTCCCACTTTGCGATGGCGGCCGTTGCGATGCTGTTGCCAATCACGTTGGTGGCGGTTCGCCCCATGTCGAGGACCTGGTCGATGGCGAGGATGAGCACGACTCCGGACGGGGGCAGATGGAACATCGGTGCGACAGCGGCAACCACGACGACCGAGCCTCGGGCGACACCTGCCATCCCCTTGCTGCTGACCATGAGTACGAGCAACATCATGATTTGGGCGCCCAGTGGCATGTCAATGCCGAAAGCCTGTGCGATGAAAATCGCAGCGAACGCCTGGTACATCATCGAGCCGTCCAGATTGAACGCGTAGCCGAGCGGCAAGGTGAACCCAACCACCTTTTTGTCGACCCCGAACTCTTCAAGCTTTTCGGTCAGGCGGGGGTAAGCCGCCTCACTGCTTGCCGTCGAAAACGCGAGCATCGCGGGTTCGCGAATTGCCTTCAGCAGCGTCCAGATCGACTTCCCGAGAAAGAAATAGCCGACAAGGATGAGAAGCGTCCAAAGGAGCACGAGACCCACATAGAAGCTGCCGATGAGCTTGCCGTACGTGGTCAACACATCCAGCCCATGTACGGTAATCGCTGAGGCCAGCGCACCGAACACACCGATCGGCGCGAGACGCATCACATAGTCTGTCAGCTTCAACATGGCTGGGACGAGCGCATCGACGCCGGCGATCAGCGGCGCCACGCGTGGGTCGGTCTTGATGACACTCAGTACGACACCGAACAGCACGGAGAAAACGAGGATTTGCAGGATGTCGTTGCGGGCCATCGCGTCGATGATGCTGGTCGGAAACGCATGGGTCACGAAGTCTTTAAAGTTCAGGCCGGCGGTATTCAAACCGGTCGTCACGTCAGCGCTAGTCTGCACCATATGTAGCCCTGCGCCCGGTTGAAATACGTTAGCCAGCACAAGACCGAGGGCGAGGGAGCACAGAGACGCGCACAGGAACCATCCCACCGACCTGAACCCGATTCGGCGGACATCGCTGGTCCCCGCCATGCCTGCAAGTCCGGAGACCAGCGTCGCAAAGACCAGCGGCGCGATAATCATCTTCACGAGACGAAGAAAGATATCGGTGATGATCGAGAAGTAGCCGGCGATGGCTTGCGCTTGTGCCGCATCCGCAACTGACCGATGACAGATGTAGCCGACGAGCACGCCGAGCAGCATGCCGGCAAAAATATAGAGCGTGAGGCGATTCTTCATTGGGATCCGTCCAGGAATAGCAGACTGCGGTCGACTGCACCGCCGTGCGCATGAGTGGCAAAAACGTCGCTGAATCAGCAGGTTTTTGTGTTTGGACGGATATTAAGGAAGGTCAAAAATACGTTGATGCCAGTACTGCATGCGGCTATGCGAATTTCGCATAACCCGTGAAAACCCTACCGGGAGGGCTGCGAAGCGGCGCGAATATGTCCCCAGAGCGTCTCCAGAAACTCGCTGCGATTCGAGGCATCGCGGTACACGCGCAACTCGACCTCCAGATGCCATTCGGAGCGCCCGGCAGGCACCAGTTCGCCTGACTCGAGTTCGGCAATGATGGAACTTCTGGGTAGCCATGCGACCCCTTCGCCTTCCATCACGAGTTTCTTCAGCACTTCCGCCATGTCCGATTCGTAATGAAGCTGCAGCGCCGGGGCAGCCGTTGCTTGTCCAAGCAAAAGCGCAAGGCAGCGGCCGAAATAACTGGTTTCCGTATAGGAAATGAGCGGAAGCGGATGGTTCGCCGTCCCCGGCAACCGGAACGCCGGGGCTGAGCGTTCATTGGGGCGGCACACCGGCATAAACGTGTCGACGCCTACGGTCAGATGCTGGTATCGCGCCGGGTCCAGATGCAGCGGCAACTCGGGATGGTGATACGCGAACATCAGTTCGCAGTTACCGTTGACGAGCATCAGAATCGAATCGTGTACGTTCGTCGGAATGACCCGGGCGCGCACCTCGCCAAAATGCGCGCTGAGCGTCTTCAACCATGCAGGCAGAAAGCTCAGCGCGATTGTGTGGCCGGCCGCAATCTGCAAGCCTTTGCCGGCCATTCGTTGCTCGGTGCGGATGATGGCCCGCGTGTCGAAAAGCTTTTCGAGAATGTCTTCGGCTGCTTCCTGGAACAGTCGCCCTGCCGGCGTTAACGTCGGGGGAAAGCCGCTTCGGTCGATGAGGTCGGCGCCCACCCATTGCTCAAGCGACTGGATTCGCCGGCTAAAACCAGACTGCGTCACATTCCGAAATTCCGCTGCCCGTGAAAAGCTTTGATATCGGGCAAGCGCAATGAAGTCTTCAATCCACTTGATTTCCATATCGGGTCCTGGGACACGCCGTAGCGCCGGCGAGAGCGGGAGATTCTACGCCGGGCCACTTTGCCGGTAACGTCGGAGGACGCGGATGTCATCGCGCCGGGAAAGGCCGGCGCGCTCCAGCGATTCACGCCTTCAGGTACAGATATGGCGGGAGGTGCCGCAGCGCCCTCGCGCCTGGTTGTCGCTGCGATTTCCGTTTGACACACAGGTCAGCGCTGACCCGCGCTTACCTCGTCAGCTTCACGACGTTGGACACGCCGCGGCCAGCAGACGTACCGAAGCGGTATGTCGAGCGGCCCGCCTGCTTGGCGGCGTACATGGCCGTATCGGCGACGTCGAGCAATTGCGCGACGGAGTCGGCCCGGTCGGGACAGGTGGCAATGCCGATGCTGACGCCGATCTGGAAACGTCCGCCATATTCCTTGTCGCCGACCTCGCGAACGCGCGCAATCAGGCGGCCCGCCAGCTCACGCAATTGTTCGTCGTCGTCGCAATCGGCCGCGAGCAGCACGAATTCATCGCCGCCGACACGCGCCAGCATGTCCTGCTCCGGCGTCGCCGCGCGTAGCGCTTCAGCGAGCCGGCGCAACAACGCGTCGCCGGCGCTGTGACCGAGCGCGTCGTTGACGCTCTTGAAGCCATCGATATCGAGGTACAGCAGGCCGGTGCGCTGGAAGTCGTCCGGTGAGGAAGGCGCCAGCGCGTCGATCGCCGCCAGCAAGCGGCGACGGTTCGGCAAGCCGGTCAACGAATCCTGCGCGGCCTCCAGATCGAGCGCTGCGGAATACGCATGAACTCTCGCAAACGCGCGCCGCTGAATGAAGAGTGTGTAGACCAGCAGACAGCACACGAAAACGGCGACGGCCGCCAGCGCGGCCGTGCCATACACCAGCCGCACGTGCGCATCGCGCGTGGCGACCCGGCGCTTTTCCCGCCACGCATTCAACAACTGGCCGAGGTCGCCGCGAAGGCTGTCCATGTACTGCCTGCCTTCGTTGGTCTGCACCAGCGTGATGGCCGCGGCACGGTTACCCGAGTGCGCGAGTTCGATGCTGCGCGCCAGTTCCGTCACTTTGTCCGTCTTCGAGTGTTCGATTCGCTGGACCAATTCGACTGATTTCTCGTCGTTGGCGACGACCCGCTGCAGGTGCAGCACGGTATCGTCCAGATCATGCACGCCCTGACGATAAGGCAACAAATAGCTTTCATCGCCCGTCAGCAGATACCCCCGCTGTCCGGTCTCGGCGTTTTCGAGGTTGTGCAATACCCTGTTTGCCGCACCGAGCACGGCGAACGCTTCTTCGTCGCGCAAGCCGTCGTCCACGATGATGCGGGCTTCGTAGAGAAACATCCCCGCAGCGACGAGCAAGCCGACGACTATCGCAGCGTAAAGTGTGACAAAGCGATTACGGTCGGCATTCGCTGAGCGGGATAGGCGCGAAAGCAAGGGTTCTCCGTGAGGGCTGCCAGTCGAAAATGCTGTCAATGATAACCGCTCACAAAGTCCCTACACACCAGACTTCCATGGCCAGGAGGGATAAATACGCTCGCTGCTTTCAACACTCTCCCGCGGATCTTCGGTTCGCCCACCATTGCGTTCGACGTCGCCGGCGGCCTCCTCCTCGTTCAACTGCTCGCGTCCAGCGGCGGCTTCAGGTGAGTCCACCTCTACCTGTACATCCGCGCCGGCCTTCAAAGACGGCAGGCCCACGCCGAACCACGGAACTTCACCGCTCAATGCGGCGACATAAGCCCGCCATCCTTGCGTGTTGCCGGCAAACAGGTTCCGCTGGACCGTGGACGCGAGACGCTCGCGATTCAACTCGGGCTCGAGTAATTCCCCCGGCCATGCAAAGAAGGCGCTCGTCGCGCGTTGTACGAACTCCTTCGATGTCATCCGTCGCGAGACCTGGGTGAGTAGCGCCAGGCGGGCAAACGAAGCGTTGGCTGCCGCCAGTTCGTGCACGGTCTTCTCGCCGTCACATTTCAGGAGCCAGTTCACGGCCTCCAATACCTCTCCGAGGTGCAACAACAGGGCGCGGCGTTCGAATGCGTCTTTCATCTGCGTATTTCTTTGCGTAAGTTCGACGCACAATTCTAGCTTGCCGGCCGCGCGGCGCCACGAAAAGAACGGCGTGCGCGCCCTCGCGGGCGGACAGCGCGCGCTCCGTATCTGTAGCGGCAATGCCCAAGGAGTAAGAGGTGCAAGAGGTGTAAGAGGCAGGTGTAAGCAGCCAAAACTCAGTCGAAAGCCTTGTCGTTCGGCGTTGCATAGAGCTTCTGCATCGCGTCGCTCATCGGGAAATCGAAGTTGATATTTTTCGGCGGCACCGGCTTCATGAACCACTTGTCGTACAGGGTTTTGATTTCACCGCTCTTCACCACCTGGCTCATCGAGTCGTCAACCAGCGTCTTGAATTCGGGGTCATTCCTGCGAAGCATGAAACCGTACGCCTCCGACGACTGAGGCGCCCCCACGATCACCCAGTCGGCGGGCTGTGAGGTCAGCGAACGCGCGCCGGCAAGCAGAACGTCATCCATCATGTAGGCGACGGCGCGTCCTGTTTCGAGCGTGGCTCTTCCTTCGCCGTAGTCTTTCGCGCTGATGATCTGCATGTTCATCTTCTTCTCCTCGTTCATTTTCCTGAGGAGACGCTCTGAC
The DNA here is from genome assembly GCF_003353175.1 of Paraburkholderia lacunae. Taxonomy (GTDB): domain Bacteria; phylum Pseudomonadota; class Gammaproteobacteria; order Burkholderiales; family Burkholderiaceae; genus Paraburkholderia; species Paraburkholderia lacunae. The sequence continues at coordinate 335,629 of NZ_QHKS01000004.1, forward strand.
GTCGTGCCCTGATTGGTCACCACGGTTTTGCCGGCGAGGTCGGGAAAGTCCTTGATGCCGGAGTCTTTGCGCGTGAGCAGACGGGTTGTGGCAACAAAGAACGTATCGGAAAACGCGACCTGATTTTGCCGCGAGGTCAGGTTGGTCGTGACGCCGCACTCGAGGTCGACCGTCCCATGCCTGCGAGAAAATCGCAACCGTTGCGAGAGTCAATAGCGACGCGTATTTCATGACAATCCCCTATCTGTTTTGAAAAGCTATAGCTCGCGCCGCCCGTCCGCGCGCACTGGCGGGCTCTCGGGGTAAAGCGGCCTGGAACGGGGCGCGGACCGGAAGACGATGTTGACGAAACGGATCAACGCGGAAAGCGCAGATATCGCGCGGCCGGCCACGCCGACGTTTGAAACAGGAGAAGGGCGGCGGATGGCCAGGAGGAACCAGGCGGCTCGTGCCGTGGGGATGTGCCGCCCTCACCATCCCCACTCTGCCGCGGGGCATGGTTTGCCGGCGGATTATCTTCCATCGACATGGTATTGGTTGCGAGTAACCGAACAACGGGTGGGATTGCAATAGTTGCACCGGCCCCATCAAATCCGCAGCAATAGCCACAACAATAGCCACAATAAAAAAGCAGGCGATAAACTGCCTGCCTGTGACTATGGGTTTAAAACTCACCCAGTGAAAACCTAAGCCGGATACACCACAACATCGTATTAAATCGCTCGCCGACGAGCCGATAAAATTGGACTCGCGGGCGTGGGTATTCGATTGCCTTAAGTGTCATTGACCAAAATAGATCCTGCATTGAGGATTGGCCTCGCACGACCGGCCTTGCCGGCTCCCTGCCTGCGAGCGGCTGTCCGCCACGCCGCCGTAGGCGGCGTCCTGTCCAGTTTCACCGAGCGATATGTCGGTGGTGGATTGCGCTGTTTCGTTCGCGTCATGCTGCATGAGTGCACGGCCCTGCTGGCTGTCCAGCGCGGCGGCTGTCATCGGCGCAAAAAACAGAACCAGAACCGCGCCCGCCAAAGGCACCACTAAACGTAATTTCATGTCCAGACTCCTCGAATGCGGCGCAGCAGCGTAGGCACCATCGGAAGAATTTTCATATTCCAATGTCCTATCCGCGAAAAAACGCCTTGTAGCCAAATCGAGCTGACGGACGAACGAATGCCCTAATACGGGCTGCTGCGGCGAGTCACAGAACTAAATAAATATATAGTTGCCAGTCCTTCGACTGATGTCGACCGCGATTTCGCGATGTGCCGGAATCAGTATTCACACGGCTGGAGATGCAGATTGTTTGCCCTGCGTTCTTGTTTTATAGGTCGGGGGCTCAGGATTTCAACCGGCGGCTTGCGGGCTTCTGCGAAAGCCGACGCAACAAGGCGTGCGGCGACCGTACAGTGCGCTATGATATCGCCATAACGCAGAAAATTGGCCCGCGCCAGGCACCGCCGAGGTGGCGGTGCCTGAATATGAGACCGGGCGTTCGCAACCCGTGCATTGTCAGCACCGTCTTTTTCATTGCGGCCGTGACGCTCATCCAACCGTTTGTAAAACCTGTCCCCGCAGGCCGCCCCCATTACGTGGGCTCGCTGTCTTCGAGGCCCCTTGCAATCTGCACCTGACAGAAAGCCCGACGATTTAGAAGGACGAATATCTTATGGACGAAAGGAAGCGAGATAGCATGATTGCGTATCTCCGCCGCCGCATGGAAGAGTTTGGTATCAAGCCGGAAGACCTGGCTTCGGCGCTGGCGTCCGAGCAAGCGGGGCAAAGCGCCGGACAAAATGCGGGGCGCTACCGGAGCGCCACGGGAGATACCTGGGACGGCCAGGGCGAAATGCCCCAATGGCTTAAACAGGCAATTAGTGCAGGCCAAACAATCGACCACTTCGAATTGTCGACGACACCGGCGGCCACGCCGCCTGCAAAAAAGCGCGTCGATTGGCAAAACGACCCGTTTGCGGGAAGCCCGCTCGCGCGGCAGAGTCCGCGATCCTGATCGACCGCAGACGTAAAGTAAAAGACAAGTCGGCCTCGGTTGCCAGGCCGCGGCGAAAATTCGATTCTGCGCCGGCGCACAGGCGAATCTTTCAGTACGCGGTCATCCACGCGTCCGGCTATGCGCCCTTCCTCCTTCCATGAATCACTTTTTCATGGAGGTGCGTCAGTTGTCGCGATTCAGGCCGGCGCGCGCGGCGATTGCACTTCGACGGTGACATGCGAGAGCCCCTTGAAGCGTTCGAGCACCGCGTGATAGAAGCGCGAATCCCGCTGAGACTCACTGCTCGCAACCGACACGACGGCGCTCATGTGACCGGGCCCCACTCGCCACACATGCAGATCGACAACCTTGTCGCCACGGTCCTCGATGGCATGACGAACGTTGTCCTCCATGCGCCTGTCGGGATTCATGTCGAGCAGAATCGCGCCGGTGTCGCGCATCAGGCTATAGGACCAGTTCGCAATCACGAGTGCTCCGATGACGCCGGCCAGCGGGTCCATCCATAGCCAGTCGAACGTCCGCGCGAGCACGAGGCCCACGATGGCCAGCACGGAGACCGCCGCATCGGCGATCACGTGCAGGTAAGCAGAGCGAATGTTGTGGTCCCGCGTAGCCGCCTCGTGCATCTCATGCGCGCCGTGACCGTGCTCATGTTCCTCGAACTCGATCTCGTGCTCGCCGTCCGCCATCCGCACAATGGCTTTGAAAGCGTGCGGCTCAGGAATGTCTTCCTTCGACTCCAGATAGCCACCACGGTCCGCCAGCGCAAATACCTGCCGCGCACCGTCCAGCCGGATGGTGGTGACAGACGCGACCGACGGGTCCAGCGCCGAATTCTCCGTCGCCGGCGTGATGCGAAAAACGGGCGGCACGCCGTCCTCGAAAATGGACACGGCAAACACGCCGGACGAAGCAAAAACCTTCTGCCCCTCGTCCTCGCGACCGTGCTCGTCGTGACCGTGGCTGTGGCCGTGCCCATGACTATGGCTATGATCGTGACCGTGGTGGCCTCCGCTCAGCAGCCACACGCTCGCGAGGTTGACCAGCAGGCCCACTACGGCGATAGGAATCGCTTCACTGAAATGAATCGGTACGGGTGACAGAAAACGCGCAACCGCCTCGTAGCCGATGAGCACGGCAATCATGGCCAGCACGATGGCACTCGTAAATCCCGCGAGATCGCCCAGCTTGCCGGTACCGAACACAAAACGGGAATCGGTGGCATGCCTGCGCGCATACGTATAGGCGAGCGCGGCAATCAACATTGCGCCCGCATGCGTCGACATGTGGAGACCGTCGGCCACGAGCGCGAGCGACCCGAACACACTGCCGCCGACGATTTCAATCAGCATCATCGCGCTGCACAGCGCGATCACCGCCCACGTCTTGCGCTCGTTCTTCTCGTGACCGGCCCCCAGAAAGATGTGGTCATGCCCTGCGCCAAACGCGGCGTCCTTAAAATCGATCTGATTCATTTTCCGGCCGGCTCATTTGAAATAGGTGTGAACAACTTCAATGACCTGTTCGGTCGCGCTGCCACCTGACTCCTCGCCGGTATCCGCGTCGACCAGGTGGTTCCTGATGTGGTCCTCGAGCACAACGGCGAGCAGGCCGTTCATGGCGCCCCGGCAACTCGTAATTCGTTGCAGAACATCCGAGCAGCCGTGTTCCTGCTCGAGCGCCCGCTCGATGGCTTCGACCTGCCCCTTGATGCGGCGGACGCGGTTGAGGAGCTTCTGCTTATCCTGAATCGTGTGAGCCATTCCATTCTCCGTGTATAGCCCGGGGGACTATATACCTTTTGGAGAATTTGTATAGGGGGGTGGGGTATACGGATTCGCGCGACGAATCCGTTTTCAGGCGTTTTCTGAGGGGAATTTCGGGGGAAGTGTTTGCGGGTATCCGACGTATCGGCTCAACCGTCTCTCTTCAGACAGATGCCTCGCTATCGCGACGCTCAACGAGAATCCGATTGGCCGCGTCCGTCCCGTCGTAAGCGGCCGGAGGCGAGGTGTCGAGGCGCATGGCCGCCGGAGGCGAAGTCACCGCTTTAACTCCATTGGCAATCCCGGGCGCGGCAACATAAGGAATAAACGCCGCTAGCGCAACTACAACGATGAAAGTAACCATGGCTGTCAGCCTCTCTGAATCCACCTTGTGAAACCCGGCGAAACAGGTTTTGCGCCGGGGACTCAAGGTCCATCGTGTGCCGGCCCCCGCAAAAGAATGCGCAGCACATATGCTTTGATTCTAGAAGCGGATACCCCAGCGCTAAAGGCTGCTACCTCGATCAATTCGGTCTACGTCCATCGTCTGCCGGACAAATGGGGGGACGTCAAGAAACCGATTTTTTCGTACGTTACGACGCCTTGCCTCCAGAGCGCGCTATTCGAATATTCCGCCGCGCCAGCCGCCTTTTCTGATGTGTCTGATCCCAATAGCGTTGCGGCACCACGTCCGGGAGACGCATTGCCGGCTGCCCAGAAGGCCGGAGCGGCCAGGGCGCTGAGGAGCTCCCGGGAGCTTCGCCGCCGCGGCAACCAGTCCGAGCGCGCGATTTGAAGTTCCGCTGAGCGCCATGGGCAGAGGGTCAAGCGCACCACCGTGGATGCCTGTCAATCAAAAAGAATATTTGTAAATTACTCTACATTTACGTAGTTTACTTTACATGGATACCTTAACGACCTGGGCCGTACTGGTCCTGACCTTTCCTACCGAGAACGCCACCGCGCGCATGCGGGCGTGGCGGGCATTGAAAGCGAAGGGGTGCGCCGTCCTGCGTGACGGCATTTACCTGCTGCCGCATACCGCGGAACGCGAGGACATGCTGCACGAACTCGCTGGCAGTATCGATGAAGCCGGCGGCACCGCGCATCTGCTCCGTGCGCAAAGCCTGAACCCGTCGCAGGAAGCGGACTTTCGCGCGCTGTTCGATCGGAATGGCGATTACGCGACCTTTGTCGCGTCACTGGGCGCCTCGCGGAAAACGCTGGGAGGCCAGCCACCAGCGGAGGTTGCCCGCCTGTTACGTCGCCTGCGCAAGGACTATGACGCGATCCGGACAATCGACTACTTCCCGGGCGCCGCTTCGACCGACGCCGAAGTCGCCTGGGAAGACTTCCTGGCGCTCGCGGATACGGTCCTGTCGCCGGGTGAGCCGCATGCAGCCGAGCGGACCATCCGGCCGTTACGGCGCGACCAGTACCAGGCCCGCACCTGGGCAACCCGGCAACGGCTATGGGTCGACCGCGTCGCGAGCGCATGGCTGATCCGCCGCTTCATCGACCCGACGGCACGCTTCCTCTGGCTCGCTTCGCCGGGGGCCTGCCCACCGGATGCACTCGGCTTCGACTTCGACGGCGCCGCCTTTACACACGTGGGCGAGCGCGTGACGTTCGAGGTGCTGGTCGTGAGCTTCGGTCTCGACGACGACGCCGCGCTTCTTCGGCTCGGTGCAATGGTGCACGCCCTCGATGTCGGCGGAGCACCGGTGCCCGAGGCGATCGGCTTCGAAGCGGTGATGGCCGGCGCGCGGCAACGCGCATTGGACGACGATCAACTGCTCGATGAGATGGGTCGCGTGCTGGATTCAATCTACGCACACTTTACGGCGAGCACAGGAAACAGCAACGTAGGGGGCCGGTCATGACCACCGCGCCGGGCTTCAAGCTAGGCCAGATGATCCTTTACATGCTGCGGCTCGGCACCTTCGGTTTTGGCGGCCCGGTGGCGCTGGTCGGCTATATGCACCGCGACCTCGTCGAGCGCCGGGGTTGGATCGGCGAACAGGACTACAAGGAGGGGTTGGCGCTGGCTCAAATGATGCCGGGCCCTCTCGCCGCACAGCTCGCCATTTACCTCGGCTACGTACATTACCGCATCGTCGGTGCTACGGCGGCCGGCATCGCTTTTGTCCTGCCTTCGTTCCTGATGGTCGTGGTACTCGGCTGGGCCTACGCCCAGTATGGCGGCCTCTCCTGGATGCAGGCAGTGTTCTACGGCGTGGGTGCAGCGGTGGTCGGAATCATCGCGATGAGCGCGTACAAGCTGACCAGGAAGACCGTCGGCAAAGACAGACTACTGTGGGCGATATTCCTGACGCTCGTGGTCGTGACCGTTGTCACCGAGTCCGAAATCGCGTGGTTGTTTATCGCGGGTGGCCTGCTCAACTGGTTCTGGCGTGCTCCGCCAAAATGGCTCGGCAAGGGCGGATTGAACGCGCTTGCCGTGACGCAGGTGCCGGGTGTGAGCGGCGTCCTGAGTGGTCTCGATCTGCCACTGCTCGGCCAGATCGGCCTTTTCTTCGCCAAGGCCGGCGCGTTCGTGTTCGGCTCAGGACTCGCGATCGTGCCGTTCCTCTACGGTGGCGTCGTGACCGAACATCACTGGCTCAACGACAAGCAGTTCGTCGACGCAGTCGCCGTCGCGATGATCACGCCGGGGCCGGTCGTCATCACGGTCGGCTTCATCGGCTATCTCGTCGCAGGATTTTCAGGCGCCTGCATCGCCGCGCTAGGGACCTTCCTACCGTGCTATCTGTTCACGGTGCTGCCGGCGCCGTACTTCAAGAAATACGGCAAGTTACCCGCTATCAAGGCGTTCGTCGACGGCATTACCGCCGCCGCCGTGGGTGCGATCACCGGCTCGGTGATTGTCATTGCGCGACGCTCCATCGTCGACTGGCCGGCCGTTGCGCTTGCCCTTGTGACGCTGGTGCTTCTCTGGCGCTTCAAGAAGCTGCAGGAGCCGGTGATCGTCGTTGCGGCGGCCCTGTTCGGTCTTGCCGTTTATCCGCTCATCCATTCGCACGCGATCTAACGGCACGCGCGTGCGCGCAATCCACGAGGAACGTCATCATGGCAACACGTCGTACCTTCCTGCAGGACACCGCTGCTGCCGGCGCAGGAATCTTGCTGGCCCAGGCGCACACCGCACGTGCCGCAGAGGAACCCGGTTTCACCGACAAGCTCACAGACGCGGACGGCAAATATGCCGCAGCACCACTGCCATTTGCGTACGACGCGCTTGAGCCCGTCATCGACGCGCGCACCGTCGAACTGCACTACAACTTTCATCACAAGCCGGCTGTGGTTGCCGCGAACAAGGCCGAAGACGGCCTCGCGAAAGCACGGTACTCAAACGACTTCGCGCTGGTGAAGTTCTACGAGAAAGAACTTGCATTCCAGCTATCCAGCCACATCCTGCATACCATTTACTGGACCAGCATCTCGGGAAAAGGCGGTGAACCGAAGGGCGAGCTGGCAAAAGCAATCGACCGGAATTTCGGCTCCTATGCGAAGTTCAAGGCACAACTGGTTGCCGCGACGATTGCTGTCGAAGCATCCGGCTGGGGTGTCGTTGGCTACCATCCTGCGACGGGCAAACTCATGATCCTGATATGCGAGAACCATCAGAAGCTCACCGCCTGGGGCATCCAGCCCATCCTCATCCTCGACGTTTTTGAGCACGCGTACTACCTGAAGTACCAGAACCGGCGCAACGAATACGTCAACCAGCTTTTTAGCCTCATCAACTGGGACAACGTCGCGCTCAGGCTGCAGGCGGCGTTGCCTGTCCGGAGACTGACATGAAATGGATCACGCGCGAACGTCCCAAGGTTGACCGGATCGCCTGCCCGTGGCTGATCGTCAGGTTCATCGACAGGGACGCCGAGTTCCTTTACGTGCCGCGCGATGAGGTACTGCGGGTGGTGCAGGAGACAGGTGCCATTCCCTATGACGTGCCGAACGTCGAACTGGGTCACCACGGCGAACTGTGCAGCTTCGACGCGTTCCTGCACAGGTATCGGCTGACCGACCCGGCTCTGCTGAAGCTCGCGCAGATCGTACGTGGTGCGGATACCAGCCGGCTCGACCTCGCGCCCGAGGCGAGCGGCCTTTACGCGATTTCCGTGGGGCTGTCGCGCCATTTCGCCAACGATCACGAACAGCTACGTTACGGCATGGTCGTCTATGACGCTCTCTACGCGTGGTGTCAGGGCGATGCGCACGCCTAGGACAGCGGCCTTGACCGCAAGCCACAATGCGGCAATACGCCTGATGCTGCCGGCTGGTGCCGACGCAAGCGCGTTACGGATCCTCATCGGTCGCGGATTGCGCGGTTTCTGTGACGGATTCGTCGCTGTGCTGCTGCCCGCGTACCTGCTTGCACTCGGTTTCGGTCAACTGGACGTGGGGCTGGTCAGTAGCGCCACGCTGATCGGCTCGGCACTCGCGACGATCCTGGTCGGAATCTTCGCCGGGCGCCATCCGCTGCGTCGCATGCTCACCCTGGCGGCAGGCTTGATGGCCGCGACCGGCATGGGCTTCGCCGGACTGTCTGCGCTGTGGCCGCTGCTCATTGTCGCGTTCGTCGGGACGCTCAACCCCAGTTCGGGGGACGTCAGTCTGTTCTTGCCACTGGAACTGGCGCGTCTCGCTGGTTCAGCCGCCGGCGATGCCCGCACGGCGATATTCGCCCGTTACAGCCTGGTGGGCGCGGTATCCGCCTCGGTAGGCGCTTTGGCGGCAGCGCTCCCGGGCTGGCTCGCCGCGCATGCGGGCCTGTCTTTGCTCGCATCCCTGCGTGCGATGTTCGGCGTTTATGCGCTAGTCGGTGTCGCACTGTCGTTCCTCTATCGCAGGTTGCCCGAACCTCAGGCGCACGACCGGTCGCGCAGCGCGCCGCTAGGTCCGTCGCGCGGGATCGTCACGCGCCTCGCGCTGCTTTTCAGTGTGGACGCATTTGCCGGCGGTCTGGTCGTGAACTCGTTGCTGTCGCTGTGGCTGATGCAGCGCTTTGGGCTTTCCCTCGGCGCGGCCGGGCAGTTCTTCTTCTGGGCGGGTCTGTTGACCGCGGGCTCGCAGCTCGCTGCTGTGCCCCTGGCGCGCAAGATCGGTTTGCTGAACACGATGGTGTTCACCCATATCCCGTCCAGCCTCTGCCTGATCGCTGCTGCGTTCGCGCCGTCCTTGCTGCCGACGCTGGCGCTATTGCTCGTGCGCAGCGCGCTGTCGCAAATGGACGTGCCAACCCGGACCGCCTACGTGATGGCAGTGGTGACGCCGCCCGAGCGCCCGGCGGCTGCAAGCTTCACGTCGGTACCCAGAAGCCTCGCTTCGGCGCTCGGCCCCACGCTGGCCGGCGCGCTACTGGCAATGGGCTGGGTCGGCGCCCCACTTGTCGCCTGCGGCCTGCTGAAGATTGCCTATGACCTCACGCTACTGGGGGCATTCCGACGGGTGAAACTCACTGATTGAATTTCGCACCATGAATACACTTTGGTCTCGGCCTGTTGCTCGTTGGCTGCTTCCTGTCGCGTGCGCTATCGCTGCTGCGCTGGGGGCCGCTGTGTTTCCGGCGTCAGGTGCGGACGACGGTGTCGAAATAGGCGGCCTTCCGTTGAAACAAGTCGCCGACGTTCCGCTGGGCGGACGGCCGACCCGACTCGACTACGCAAGCTTTGACCCGGATCGTCACCTGCTGTTCATCGCCCATCTGGGCGACGGCGAGGTCGTCGTGTTCGACACGCGCGCTGCGCGCGTGATCGCCAGGATTGCGGACGTGGCCTCGGTCCACGGCGTACTCGCCATTCCCGAGCTGTCCCGCGTGTATGCGTCGGCCACCGGCTCAGATGAGATCGTCGCGATCGACGAAACCACGCTAAAAATCACCGCGCGCATGCCGGGCGGCAGCTACCCGGACGGCATGGCCTACGCACCCGACGCACACAAGCTCTATGTCTCCGACGAAACGGGTGCGACCGAGACAGTGATCGACGTTCGCTCGAACGCACGGATTGCGACGGTGCCGCTCGGCGGCGAGGTCGGCAATACCCAGTACGATCCGGTTTCCCGGCACATGTTTGTGAATGTGCAATCCCGAAGTAAGCTGGTCGAAATCGACCCGGCCAACGACCGGATCCTCGCACAGATCAATCTGCCGGGCGCGCGGGGCAATCACGGCCTGCTGATCGATCCGCAGCAACGACTCGCTTTCATCGCCTGCGAAGGCAATGACAAGCTGCTGGTGCTCGATATGCACACGATGCACGTTACGTCGTCCTTCGACGTCGGTCGGAATCCGGACGTCCTGGCCTTCGACCCACAACTGCATCTGCTTTACGTTGCTGGCGAAGCCGGCATTGTCTCGATGTTCAAAGTCAAAGCGGGCCAGGTCTCGAAGATCGGCGACGGCCGCATCGGGCCCAATGCGCATATCGTCGTGGTGGATGACTCGACGCATCATGCCTACTTCCCGCTCGAGAATGTTCAGGGACGGGCGACGTTGCGCATCATGGCGCCGCAAGGCTGAGGCCGCCGTGGCGCGGCCGAACAGTCGAACACTTCGGCAAACGGCGAAATCGCTCCCTGCTCCCCGGGAAGACAGGCAACGTGGTAGAGGAAGGCATTTCAAATCCATTCGACGGGCGAGACTTCCAGTTGACCGTACTGACGCCATTACGGCCTCATGGTCGCTTAATCAGGGAGGGTATCGCCGCCGACGAGCCACACGCGTTGGCGGCGTGGAGTAGTGACACGGGGCGCGGCATCGCACGACGGTGAGTCGTTTGTCGAGGTGCCGGCGCGCGTTTGGACATGGCTTGATGCCTTGGGTGGTACGGGCACCGTCGTCGCGATCACGCATGCTTCGATAATTCGTGCTGCTGTATTTCATGTGCTGAATGCGTCACCCGCAGCGTTTTCGAGGATAGAGGCCGCGCCGCTCCCGGTTGTCGAATTGCGGCGTTCGACTCGCAGATGGGCGTAGTGGCCGACGCAGTCGTGATGCCATGCCTCGATCCCGGCCGGCTGATGGGTGTCTGCTTCGGCGGCGATCGACTGTCTCCTTCACGGTCTGGAATAGTCCGGCGTGTTCCATCGTTTACTCATCGGGCAACCACGTCCCGAGCGGCAAGTCTCTACCGCCGCGGCGTGAATTTGCGCAAGCAAACCGATGTGCTGGATGACGCCGGTGACGCCGCGCGTCGAAACGTCGGGGATCCAGTCAGGACCCCATCATGGACAAATTACTTCGTTTCGGGACATTAGCCATCTGTCTCGGCTTTTCTGCGCCGGCACTCGCGCAAACCTACTACGATTCACCCGTCCCGGCCGACAGCTCCAATTGCCGCGCGGTCGCCGGGCAGGCAGAAATTGACGGCACGATGCAGCAGATCATCGGACGTGCTTGCCTGCAAAGTGACGGAACATGGCAGATCGTGCAAAACCCTGATGGCAGCGTGCTGTGGTACCCGGTCACGGCCTACCCGTATCCTGACCCCTGGTATTGGGGGCCGCCGCTTTTCATCGGCGGGGGCGTGAGCTTTATCTTTGTCGATCGTTTCCATCGTTTCCATCATTTCCGTCACTTCGATCATTTTCACCAGATGGATCACAACCACTTCGGGGTGCCAATGGGAGCCGGCTTTCACCGCAGACCATTCCCCGGCGGTGGCATACGCGGGTCCGGAGGCATGAGTCGCACGCCCGTGTCCGGTGGCATACCCGTGTCGGGTGGTATGCGCGTGTCCGGTGGCATGCCCGTGTCCGGTGGCATGCCCGTGTCCGGTGGTATGCGCGTGTCCGGTGGTATGCGCGTGTCCGGTGGTATGCGCGTGTCCGGTGGTATGCCCGTGTCCAGTGGTATGCGCGTGTCCGGTGGCATGCCCGTGTCCGGTGGTATGCACGGGTTCGGCGGGGTGCGACGGCACTAGCCCGACCTTTCCTGTTCCCGCCTTTTATCCGGGATAGCCCAAAGGGGCCACTGAAGAACGAACTACGTAGGCCGCTTAAGGATTCGGCAGTGCTACCGGTCGCTGTTAGCCGGTGGCCAGGTTGGCGTCAAGCTGACGGCAAAAACGTCCAGTGAGGAGTTCGTCGTGAAAAGCTTGAAGATTTTCGTCACGCTGGCGGTGCTGGCCGCCGGCTGCGTATCCGGGTCAGCAGATGCTGGGCACGCGCGGGTCTTTGTCGGCGTGGGCACCCCCTTCTTCTATCCGGTCGCTCCGCTCCCGTACTACTACTACCCGCCCGTCGTCGCCGTGCCGGCCGCTCCGGTGACCTACGTCGAACAAGGGCAGCCGTCAGCCGGCCCGAGGCAGTCCAGCGGCTCCTGGTATTACTGCGATGCGTCCAGGGCCTACTACCCGTATGTGAAGCAGTGCCCCGGCGGGTGGCGTGAAGTGCCTACGCAGCCCGCATCTTCCCATTGACGATCAACTGGCTGTTCAAAGCGCCATGAATTATTCAAGACTTGCCCTGCTTGCCTCGCTGACCTGTGCCAGCGCATGCTCCGTCCTGCCGCCCGGTCCCAGCGTTATGGCGTTGCCCGGCACCGGAAAGACGTTCGACCAGTTTCGCGCAGACGACGCCTCGTGCCGGCAATTTGCGTTCAATCAGGTGGGTGGAGTATCAGCCAACCAGGCGGCAACCGCGAGCGCGGTTGGCAGCGCCGCCATTGGAACGGGACTCGGCGCGGCTGCGGGTGCGGCATTCAATGGAGGCTCCGGCGCGGCCGTGGGCGCGGGTGTCGGCCTGCTTGTCGGGAGTGCGTTTGGCGCGGGCGCCGCGCAAGACTCGGCCTACGGCGTGCAGCGCCGCTACGACTATGCTTACCTCCAATGCATGTATGCCGTCGGTGATCGCATTCCGGTCCGCGGACGCATGATGATCGCGCCGGGCACACGGCCCTATGCACCGCCGCCCCCAGGCTTGCCGCCACCACCGCCTCCAGCGAGTTGAGGCTGAAGCTCGCCGTCAGTTGCCATGTAATCCTTATTAACTCATAGCGCAACGTCGCCTCACATCGCACTCACGCTCGCCTCTACGCCCTTCCGTCGACAAAGCCACGGAAGCGGGCTCGCCGTGGTTAGAGGTAGTCGCACCTTCCGCGGAAAATCTGGCGGTTAGATTCTGAAAATCCATCTGGATCAAGACAACTTGCAAGATCGCCCAACGCGGAAAACTTGCCGAGTGGCCGAGCCTTGCTGCAAGCAGCTCTTCTTGAAACGAACCTTCGTGCTCACGGAATAAAAAGCGAGCGCGAGTCGTTTAACTGTGAGTGGATGGCGCTGCGCCTGGTCATGCAGTGGCGTCGATCCAAAAAGCAGTGACGGCGGTTGGAGGTTCGCGACATGAAAAACGTGACGCGATTCATATCGCTTGCGACGTTGCTGGCGGGGTCGGGCTGTCACGACCTCGAACGGTCCCGGTCGATCGACCCGGAAGTCGCCGGAAAGACAATCGCCCTGCAGGTTTGCTCGAACTGTCATGGCGCGAACGGCGTCTCGGTGTCGCCGATGTTTCCCAAGCTGGCGGGTCAACAACGGCAATACCTTGTCGATCAATTAACGGACTTCAAGACTCATAGCCGAGCCGACCCGAATGCCAAACGATACATGTGGGGCTTTACTCACCTGACCGAGTCGCAGATCGAGGAGATCGCAACATATTTTTCGGATCAGCCCGCGGCTCGGGGTGCGTCTGGCGATCGCATGCTCATCGACCAGGGGCGGACGATATTCGCATCCGGCCTGCCGGACAGGAACGTCGCGGCATGCATTTCATGTCACGGACAGCACGGCGAGGGGGCGGGTCCAAATCCTCGCCTCGCTGGTCAACATGCGGATTATGTCGTGAAGCAGCTGCTGGTCTACCAGCGCACCGAAGACAGGCCCCGTGGTGCAACCATGAAGGCGATCTGCATCAACATGTCGGAGCAGGAATTTCGCGCAGTCGCTGCTTACGTGGAGGCGCTTCCGCCAGAGCCCGGAATGACGACCGACACGCCCACCGATCGAAGAGCGGTCCATAACTAGGGGTGCCCAAGGGCGCCAGGCTGCCCCGTTACTTCAGTCCGTCTTTATAGGCCCGCCAGATTGTCACCCCGAACGATAGCGTCGGCATGCGGTGCCGGCGCTCGGCGTTGTGTCTGCCCGGCATTGAATTCCGGCAGGAGTTAACAAGCAGAAGTTTGCCTCACAACCTTCCCCGGATTCCGATCCGCGCGCCAACGCCGTTGGCGACTCGCCGCAGGCGACCTATAGTGTTGGGGAACACCGGATAGTCCACGGACGACGCCCCAGCAGATGACTTGACGAAGCCGGGAATAGCCAGGTCCGATGCGTGCTCAGTCCGGTGTCGCGGGTGCAGACACCTCGAAAGGATCATCATGACTTTCGGAATGCGAAGCGCGATCCACGCGGGACTTGTATTCGGGTATGGGTGTCTTTTTCCGGTCATCGCATTCGCGCACATCGGCCAAGGCGACATATCCGGCGGCCTGCTCGCCGGTTTCAGACACCCGATTTCCGGCCTGGATCATGTCGTCGCAATGGTTGCAGTTGGATTGTGGGGTGCGCAGCTGGGGAGACCGGCGATCTGGGTGCTGCCGGTCACGTTCCCGATCGTCATGGCGTTCGGCGCTGTTCTCGGCGGCCTGGGCGTCCCGATTCCGGGGATCGAGGTCGGCATTGCGCTATCGGCACTGGCGCTCGGTGCGGCGGTGGCACTTGCGTTGACGCCGCCGCTCTGGATTGCGGGTCTGCTGGTTGCCCTGTTCGCCATCTGCCATGGACACGCGCACGGGGCGGAACTGCCCGGGTCCGCGAACGCAATGACCTACGCGATCGGCTTCGTTGCGGCCACGGGCACACTTCATGCACTTGGCATCCTGGCCGGCACAGTCAATCGCTGGAAGGCGGGCGGCTATGCACTGCGGGCAGGCGGAGCCCTCATCTCCGGCTGCGGTGTCTATTTCCTCACGTATGCGATTCGGGGAGCGTGACGCATGCGCGCATTGCACCGGGTGGTCCGGCAAGCCGCTGCCGGTCTGAGTGCGCTGATGTTGCTTGCATCAGCCGAAGCACACGCGGTGTACCAGGGCGCGGGCGACTTTTACGCCGGGATGCTGCATCCGTTGACGTCGCCGGAACATGTCTTGCCCATGCTGGTGCTCGGCGCGCTGGCAGGGCAGAACGGCCTGAAACGATGTGAATTCGTGCTTTGGGCATTTCCGGCTGCCATGGCGGCCGGCGCGTGCGCTGCCCTTTCAGTTCCGGATCTGCGTGGTGTTCTCCTGCTCAATGTTGTCTCAGCCGTATTGCTGGGTTCACTCCTTGCGGCTGCCTTGACGTTGCCGTCATGGCTGATCCTGATTCTATCGGTCGGGTTCGGCCTGACCCACGGGTATGCAAACGGATCAGCCATCATCGGTCAAATCCGCCCAGGCGTTTTCATCGCAGGCATGGCGGTCGCGAGCTTCATCCTGATCGCCTACACGGTCGCGGCGACCTCGTTCCTGCTGCGGCTACGGCCCACGTGGATCGCCATTGCCGTGCGCGTCGCGGGCAGCTGGGCCGCAGCAATCGGGCTTCTCGTGCTCAGTCTCACTCAACGTGCGTTGCTTCTCTCCTAGGTCATCTCCGTGGCCGTCAATGGCATCTAAAGTGCAAGCACTGTCAGCCCCGTCGTTCGTTCATAAATCCACAGGGTTGCGAAAACCGTGATGGCTGCTGATCCGCCGTACAGGGTAGCCAGGCGAAACCAACGGCTTGACCGATAGATGTAAAGAATGGGTAATAGCAGCAGGACCAGCGAGATCTGCCCCAATTCCACACCGATATTGAACCCGGCAAGGGCAGCCGCAAGCAGGGATGTCGGGAGGGCCATATCGGTCAGCACGCTTGCAAAGCCGAAGCCGTGGATCAAGCCAAAAGAAAACGCGACCAGCCAACGGCGCCTGCGCACCAGCGGAACAATATTGTTGAGCGCGGAAAGCAGGATCGTCACAGCGATCGCGACCTCCACCCACCGCGACGGCAACGCCACAACGTGCAACGTGGCAAGAGACAACGTGATTGCGTGTGCCGCCGTGAACGCAGTGACGAGCTTCAATACATCGATCGACACGGCCCCCGGGGAGTCGGCAGGACACCACTTTTTCCCGCGCAACACGCAAGCTGCCGGCAACATCAGTGACAGGAGAAACAAGGCGTGGTCGAAGCCGCGCCAGATGTGCCACATGCCCTCCCCGACGAAATCGATGAAGGCGCGCCCGACTCCCTTCCCGCGTATGTCCAGGATCTCGGTCGGATGACTGAGCCCAAGAATAGCCGTTGTTGTAGCGCCGTTGCTCACGACGTGTACGAGTCCTTTGTGCAGCGTGTCGACGTCGGCAAACAAGCGGTAATCGATGCCAAGCCGGGTCGGTCGAGTTGGACAGGTCACGTCGAAATCGAGCACCGCGTACGCGCCGTCGCTGTGGTGGTCGATCAGCAGGTCGCCTGGATGAATCGTGCACGCTCGCCCGTCACCCGTAAGCTTGATCCGCGTGAAGGCATACGACTTGATGTCCGCTTCGCGGACGCGGACCTCGCCCCACGTCAGCACGCCGTCCCCGTCCGCATCGAGGATAAGCGGATTGTCCAGGTCGCGAAGTGCGATATCCCATCGGCCCACAATCGTTTTGTCGCTGACCGTAAGCGTCAGGTAACTGTCGCTCGGCTTGTGCGCCTGCACCGCGGCAGCCCAGCACAACATGAAGAGTGCCAGCCACCCGTGCGCTCGCCGTTTCATGCAGACGGGCTGCTGTGCGTTGCCCGCATCGCAGACCCGGCTCCAACGACAAGGCTTGCCAGCCGCGCCTCGAGTGTCGTCAAGACCGGATAGCGCAATCGCGCGGTCTTCAGCCATGTCATCGCGGGAGCGGCGCGGGCAGGCTGCCGGGCGGCTATCGCCGCCTCCATCAGGATCCGGCAATCCGCGACCTCTTTTTGCACCTGCCAATCAGCCTCGGCCAGACTAAGCGCTTTCTCCGGGTCGTTAAGGAGTTTCAGGTTGAAAATCGCTTCCTCACGCAGATGCACGCGATCACCCCGCTCGGCGGATGCCGCAAACCGGCTTCGTAAATCTTCGACATGAGGCGCCAGCTCAGCATTCAGCCCTGCCTGTTTCTCTGCCAGCGCCAGACGAAGGAGCAGGTTGTCGTTCCGGACGTCGGCCGCGAGCAGAGCGAGGACCTCCCTGGGCCGTTTCCGGTCGAGCAGGAAGTCAGCCCAGGCTGCTTTGAGGTATGCGTCGCGCGGACTGGCGACCAGCGCCTTGCGGAAGAACTGTTCGGCGGTTTCCTCCTTGTCCATCCAGACCGCCGTTTCGGCTTGACTGACCACCAGCCAGGTGTAGAGCGAATCGGTCGGCGGTATCTGCGCGGCAAGCTGTTGCAAAAGGAGATAAGCCTGCTCGGGCCTGCCGCTGACCGCTGCCACATTGGCGAGGCATATTCCCGCGATGGCGGTATTCATCAGGATGAGCCGACCGCAACTCTGCCGGGCCTCCAGGTAGCGGCCTTGCACTTGCAGGATATTCGCACGGATCAGCCACGCCTCCACGTTGTCCGGCTGGGCGTGAATTGCGTGATCGAGATCGTCGAGCGCGCTCGCAAAGAAATGGTTGCTTTGCCGAACGCTCGCACGCAACACCAATGCGCGCGGCGGTGGGTTTGACTGCCGGAGCCACGGTTCGATTGCGGCTTCGGCCTGGCCCAGGTCGCGCGGATCTTGATCGCGCCGAAAACGCTCCAGGTGGCGCTTCGCGAGATCAGCCGCCAGGTCGAAGTTCTGACCGCCCGCAGCCAGCGCTGCGTGCATGCTCGCAATGGCCGAGTTAAGTGCGTCGTGCGCACGGGGCGGGAGCGTTTCCAGCACCTGTGAGTCCTGTTGCGGCCGCACGGGAGCCGCGTTCACCAACGCGCCTGCCAGTCCAACGATGAGGCACGATACGCACAGGATGCGGCGCACATTCGCTTCCCTTTTAACGACACGCGTCCGGTTCGAACGATAGGCCCGCAGCACCTTGAGGGCGGTCGATCTTTTTAGCGCCATGGCCGCCTCGGTCTGCCATGCGGCGACAGGGTGAACCCCGCGCCGCATCATGGTCTGCTGCGACTCATTCAGGTTGCGCTTGCCCGGTTATCAATTCATCGCGCCCGGGATCGGCGTGGTCAGATAAGGAAAAGAATTGTCAAATACGCTGTCGTCGATTGCTGCGCCATCTGTCAGAGGAGCCGCTCCGGCCGGAGCGTCGGACGGCGAGCAGCCGAAGATTCCAGGCTTGTTGAATGTACACAGCACCCCTATCACCACCCTGAGCGATGCCGTGACGACATCGTCCCCTGGCCGCCGTCCGTTTGGAAAGCCCGCGTTGTCACCGGCGAGGACCCCCAGATTCTTCTGACTGCCTTTGGGTGTGGGCGGAATAGACGTGTTCAGACGCAACATTTCGGATGGTGTGACCGTTCTCAGCTGATTGAGTCCCTGAAATCCAGTGAGGAATGTGAAAACCAGATCGAGGCGCGGGAAGTTTGTCGGCGCTTTGGCCCCGGGGAAAAGGCTCTCGATCAACGCAGGAAGCGTGGGATTCGTCACATAGTCCGCAAACTGCCCATCGTTCGCGGGCTTCGAATTGTTGAATTTGTCCTTGTCCTTCAAGCCGATCACGAGTTCGTTGACCAGTGGCATCCCGAGCCGGGAAACTTGCGTCCAGCCCCTCTCCGATATACCTGCGGCGTCGCTATCGCTCAGCCTCTCCTTGCGAATGCTTGACGTCGTCCAGCCACCGATAACCGACGTGCCGCGCTCGCCAACCAGACACTGGGCCGGAACCTCGAGCGCGATCGAGGTGATGTTCTTGTCGGACAGATCGTTCGCATTGCCGTTTCGGGGACCCAGCGGATTCAGGTTGAGTAAGTCGAACGTCTTGCCGAGCGCCACCGCAAACGACTCCTTTCTCTGGCCCACAAAAACGCGCCCTGGAGCTCCGCACCCGGGAATGTTGATCGTGTACACATATTGCCGCGCGTAGCTGGCATAGCCACTTACGCTGCCGAACGTCTTGGTCCCTATGAAGTCCGTTGGTTTGGTGAAGGTAGTGATGCCGCCCGGACCCGTGACCACGCCCTCAGAATCTTCATGAGAGGCACCACGCAATACCTTGAGCGTGTACGTTTCGTTAACGTTCAGCTTCGATGAGTCGCCTGCTGACACCGGGCCCGCCTGAACGAGAGGAATCGCCACCTGCTTGCCGCCGACGTTCAGTGCGACGTTGCTCACTGTATTCCTGAAACGAAACTGAAACGTCAGATGCGCTTTACCGTCGCCGACGTTGTCGATATGAATTTCGTACAGCGCATTGGGGTCGAGGGCGAAGTAATTCGGGCCGCCGTAGGCGTCTTCCAAAGGCGAGTAGTTCGCAATCAGCGTCACATAGCCGCTTCGGTTCGGCTCATAGCTGTTGAACATGTAGAAGTCGGTGCCATCCACCTTCGGCATCGTCGCAATCAGCGGCGCCTCGCGATGGCTCGACGCGTAAGCAACGCTCGCGGCGGCACACAATAGAATTCCGGCGGCGAGTACCAGCTTCGAAGCGAAGTAGACCGGTCGAAGATTAAATCCTGAAGTAAGCATGGCAACTCCTCAAAGATACGACGCCGGAACGGCGGTTCGTCACAGGAAGGAGGACACTTTCTCAATATAGGCAAGATTCTTTGCTGTGATATGGATTTCACGCAGGCGAGTGCTGACCGACGCATCTCATCCCTCGATATATAGTCTGGAAAATCCGGTAACCGGTGATGCACCCGCGGAAATGTTCTTCGATGCCTGTCCATGGTTCACGTGGTAGTTCGCGTGTCGCGAAGTGCGGCCATCGTTCGTACTACCTGCCACCCAGGCACTCATCGCTGCGTGCCACGTGCGGCGTCACGTTGCGCGCGGCAATGTTGGACGAAGGGTCGTACGCCTTGCCGGCATCGACCGTCATGACGGTCGGTGGTGTTCGGATGGGAATACGAAAGGGTTGTGACGCAAATATCTGGCTTGCCAACTCCTGCCGGAGTTCGATGCCTAACAAACATGAACCCGCGGGCCTTCACCACATTCCGAAGATGGTGCTCGGGGCGCCCCCATGACGCAAGCGGGTCAGGGCATGACGACCAAAGACGCATGCAAGCCCATCGAGTAATGGCCAGGTCTGTTGCAGATCAGTACGTAGCGGCCGGGTGCCAACTTGAGCGTCATACGCTTGCCCTTACCGGGCACCAAGTCCTCCACCTCTCCCATTTTTTTGAACTGGCTCTCTGGCACTTGTCCGTTTTTAACCGGCAGCTTATCGGCGGCCAGGTCCGTTTTGAGGACCACCAGTTCATGGGTCTGAGCGGTGTCCGGTGCGTTGCTTACGTCGAACGTGACTGTGCCTGCCTTGACGCGACTCGTATCAAGCTGGATCGTGTTATTTTTTAGCAGGGTGGCTTTAATCGTCTCCTCTGCATAACCAGGGCTGCAAACGAGGCCGAATACGGTCACACCAAGGAAGACCGCGGTGCGTGGACTGGAGATCATGACGTTTACCTCTGCAAACCGTCGCGAGCGTCCGCGTGTGGCGGGTTGCGCTACGCGTGATGCCATGTTCGGGCGCTTCATTGAGAAGGGCCGGACGAAACGCCTGCACCCGACGCGCGGTCTATCGACATCGGCACCAGTCGACAGATAACGGTCGAGCGTTGCTTAGGCCACCGTCCGAGTCGTAGTCGTCGCCAGAGGCAATAAACTCCAGGCTCGAATGCGCTTCGAGCGCTGATCACTCTGCCGGCCTGCTCACACTACATTACTAAAACGTCAGCGCGGCGGGGTTATTCCAGCGTCCAGGAAATATTTTCATGTCCGTCGCTATCCGATAAAAATGCATGCTCGACGATGACGTACTCCAGTGAATCGGAACTGTACGTGCAGGCTCGAGCAACGCCAACGACTACCGCGCGCGCTGACACGAGCGACGGCAGCCAGCCAGGCCACATGCCGTTCCCGCGTGCGGGCAGCGCTCGGGATGGGCGTCGCCGCCGTAGGCCCTTACGCGTACGCGAACCTCAGCCGCCGGCGCCCCCCCCGACGCAGATCATTGGCACGCTGACACTGCAACGCGCAACCAGCGCTGACGAACCCGAACTTATTTCGTTCGCGCGCGTAGCGGGTCGACGAAAGGTCGAGCCCGACCGCAAGGTCGGACGTTTGTGGCGAAAACAATTTCGGCGCCGTCACGCCAAACGCTCATCCCGCCCGACTGGAATATAACGGTCCCGCCGCACGTTTATTAACTGCAGTGGCGCGCGGCGCTCCGAGCCCCCGCCGTCCCAGGATGCCGTTCCTGACCGGGAAGAGGACATCATCCGCGGAACCCCGAACGTGCTGCCAGCGTGCGCGAGCCTTGCCGCTCCCCCGCTGGCCGAAGGGCTCAGGGCCGCCCTCGGCAAATGGGTCGACGAAGACGGCAACACCCGTTACGGCATTGACAAGGACACGCTTGCCCGGCCAGGGGGCGCGAGACTGCGCCCATGCCGCGGACTGGCCGCCGACGAGTCGCAGATGACTATGACAAGGCGGCCCGGCATACAAAGGACGCCGCCTGTACCGGTTTGCGACGGACAGCAAGTCCGGCGATATGAACAGTGACGGCTTCAGGGGCATGCGGCACGTGGCGAAACCGTAGGTCAGGCAATGAGCGCGCTGGCCGCGCTCACTGGAAACGAGGATGAACGCGACTCGACTATTTGTAGCATTCCTGATGGATTTAGCGGTCGCCATGGCGAGATGCTCATCAGACGGGAGCATGCATTGCGTCGGCGCGACATCCAGCGGTGGTAGCAGCAATGGAGGTGGCGGATATCGATGGTGGTGACGATGTCGTAGGGGGCGCGATTGCCTACACGCTTCGAGACCGACCTGGCAGCCCTGGGCGGGACGACGAGCGGGTCCTGCGCGACGTGCATCGCAGAGTGTTTTGCTGCCAGCCCGTCGCGCAGCGCCCGGACCTTGCTGATGGTTGACTCACGAGGTTCAGGTATCACGAAGGGTTGAACCAGGGTAGCGGGAGACGAGCCATGAACGACGATAGTGACCGGAGGAATCAAGGCTCTGGCGAGTCGGATCTGTGGCTGCTATCGTCGCTTGCCGACAATGAACTGTCTGCGACGGAACGCGCGGCAACGCTCGACTGGCTAGCCAACGACCGGGAGGCAGCCACCCGCGTGGCCGATTACCGCGCGCAAAAAACTGCGTTGGCAGCGCTGTTCGGGGACCCGCGAGAAGACGTGCGATGCATCGTCGTGCGACGCCGTCCGCCCTGTTGGCAGCAAACGGGCGTGGCGGCCTGCTGCATGGTCGTGGGCGTGGTGCTCGGGTCTGCACCCGGCTGGATGTTGGCGGGCTTCCCGGTCGATCAGCCTGTGTTCGCGAAGCGAGCCGACATCGCTTACGCGGTGTACGCGCCCGATCAACGCCACCCCGTGGAGGTCGCCGCGGCGCAGGAGGATCATCTCGTCAAGTGGCTGTCCAGGCGCCTCGATCGACCGTTGTTGGTGCCTTCGCTCCGGGAATATGGCTATTCGCTTGTCGGCGGTCGCTTGCTGCCGGACGACTCCGGTCCTGCAGCGCAATTCATGTACCAGAACTCCGCCGGAGCCCGGATCACCCTGTACGTGGCCGCGGTTCCAAAGAACGTGGCCGCGTTCCACCTGTTTCGTGACGACAAACGCAGCACGTTCTACTGGGTCAGTGAGGGAATGGGATGCGCGCTGACTGGCCACGTCTCCGAGGCGCAATTGCGCGCTATGGCGATCGACGTATGCAGCGCGCTTGGGGGGCTAGTCAGAGGCCTGGCTATCGGCGGTGATTCGAACCCGTGATGCTTTACAGATTTCGCATTTCTGACCATCCAACAAGCCGGAGCAGCCAGCCTGCTGCGGGACGGCACGCAACCGTGCACACGTCGTTTCGCGCGCTCGTGTTGACGTGCCTGGTCGTCACAGGCGGCGCTCTGGCTCAATCGAGCAGCCCAATCGCGCCGGCGTCATCCGGCACGTCGGCGCGATGCGCCGGTGCCGCTACGTCGGATGCCGCAAGCGCGGACGTCGCCCCGTTCCGGTGTCTCACTGCGGACGAACAGGCGAGGTCGTTGCGAACACGGATCGAAAACCACACGCTGTCCTCCCTGACCGACGAGCAGATTCTGTCCCTGATGGACGCGATGAAGCCGGAAGCCTTCGTTGAGTACGCAAGGTCCGAGATGGTCCCCGATGGTGGCTGCGAATACCGGATGTTTCGGCAGGAGCGCGTGTTCGGCAGATGGCCCGACCGGCCCGATCACATGGTTGTCCGTTACCAGGACAACCCACGAAAAGTCTACGCGAAATGGCTGCCTGACGGCGACCATGCGGGACAGGAGCTTCTTTACGACGAAACGTCGGACCGGGATAGCATCTTCGGCCATCTGGGCGGCTCATGGCATTTCGTGTCAGGCAAGATCGCCCTGGACGGCCCGCTCGCGCACACCCAGTCCCGACATAGCGTCCGCGATCTTGGTCTGCAGTTCATCGCACGCATCGTCGAGCACGACGCACGCAGCTTTCGTGAAGAGGGTCTTACTGAAAGGCCGACCCGCATCGAACTCGTGAACGTGCGTGGCATGCGGTTGCTTGCCTGGACGTGGACTGCTCCGTCGGGACCGCCTGCGCATTATGCGCAGCGCGTGCGACTGCTGTTCGATCTTCAGCACCCCTGGCCCCGCGGCGAAGCCGCGTGGGACGAACGCGGCCGGCCATTGGAACTGATCCATTTCGAAGACGTCGTGCCTCACCGCTGGAGCGAAACTACGTTCGATCGGCGAAACCCCGAATACGGCTTCCAGTGACACCGAGTACGGCGAAATGTTCGCGCACCGGTCTATCAACTCGATAGAGCATAAGTCCGATCGCCGTCACGCCACGCTGCTTGCTATCCTGCCCGACACTGCTTCCAGCGGTAGAACAGCCCAGCGACTATGGGAGCCGACACTGTGCCCGGCAGGGTCCTGGCGAGCGGTGTCGTCGTGCGCCTGACAGCGCAGCTCCGAGGAGCGCCTTGGAGGCAGCGTTGAAACGCGTATTCATAGAAGTGTGTACGCGGTGTCGGGCGATTACCGCGTCAATGTGAGGAAAAGGTAGCCCAGATAGAGCAATCCGTTCATCAGCAACGCCCGGACCGCCAGGCCGCCCGCTCGCGCGTTAATGCGCAACCAGGCAGCAGCAATGAGTGTGATGATGACGCCTGTTAGCACCTCCACACGCGGCTCCCATGGCGTCAGCATGATGCCGATGGCGGGTAGCAGCGTGCCCTGAAAGACCATCGCTCCGGTGATGTTGCCGAATGCCAGAGTGTCCTTTTTGCGTCGAATCCACAGAATGCTGTTCACCTTCTCGGGCAGTTCCGTCGCAATGGGAATGATGATGAGCGACAGCAGGAGTGCCGATATGCCAAGCGCACGCGACACGCCTTCCACGCCGTGGATGAAGCCTTTGGCTCCGCCGACAAGCAGCGCCACACCGACTGCCAGTTGCACGAGGATGGTCAGGAGGTTGGTCGGAACCCCAAGTCGCGCCAGAAACATGGTGCCCGGCGCCTCCGTGCCATGTCCGCTTTCGACGAGCTTCTCTGACGCACGGAATGTCATCACGACATACAGCACGTAGATACCGACCAGCCCGACGCTGAATAGCGCGCGCACATACCACTCGTCATGCGGTACGAACATCGCCACAGCAGCGAGCCCGAACGCAGCAAGAAAATAGTTCATGTCGCGCACGAATCCGCTTCGCTCCGGCACGACGGAACCGCGCAAACCGCGCGTACGAACGATGGCCAACGTCATCAAGAACGTGGTCAGTGTGGCCAGCATCAGCGGCGCACCGAGGATGGCGCCGACACCGATTTCCTCATTGACGCGCTTGCTCGATGTGCCGCCGGCCAGCGCGAGCAGCGGCACCATCGTCTCGGGCAACGCGGTCCCCACAGCGGCAAACAGTGAGCCGGTCACGCCTTCGGAAATCTTGAGCCGCTCGCCCAGATGTTCGAGAGCGTTCGTGAATACTTCGGCCGCGACCAGAATGACGGCCAGCATGAGGAGCAGTTCGAAAAACAGCCGGGTCATGCGGCACCTCCGCCAGCAGAGAGAGCGGGCGCGAGTGCATGTGCGGTGTAGTTGAAGCAGGAAATGGGGAAGAACATGGGCCCTCCGAGGTAGGACGTCGACGAACCATGGCGCATCCGCCGCCGTCCGACTAGGAACGACGCAATGCACCCATGGTCTCGCCAAACCGAACCGGTCGAGTGCGCCACGGCCGCAGGCCGAGTATGTTGACGCGCTCTCCCAAAACAGCCGTCGGCCGTTGCAAGTATGCACAGCCGAGACCCAAAGGAGATATGGCTACCGCTGCGCGCCGAACGGAACACGGGCCAGTTTGATGTCCGCTACCAAACTCGCGACCTTAAGCCCAGGAGCCGATCCCGTCACCTGACAAAACCATCGGATCGTGTCATATAAATCGGGTGGAAGTCGGTGTTCGCCTTCTTGAACTCGTCCGAGGGCGTACCATAAATCACCCAGCGAGTGAGCTTGGCCACAGCGAAGAACTCGTTCGACAATGGGGCGAAGCTTTCCGTTTGGTGGAACAGCGCCGCCTTCGAATCCGAGTAGCGTTCGAAGATGTCAACCGTCTTCTGGTCGTCCGCGATGTTGAACTCGAACTGCAGCGCGCCCGGCTCCTTCTCTGTCGCGGCCTCAAGCTTTGGTATCAGCGGCGTGAACTTGTCCATCTGATCGACGGCAACGGTGAAAACCCAGTACACCTGTTCGCTCTGCATCCCTGCCTCCATGGTACGGTGCCTCGAGGCTCACACGACGCTGACAATCGGCGCAACTGCCAACTGCGGTACTGGACCATAGTCCAATAAGAGTAGCGGCCGCGATGCTCGCGCTCAGGCCCGCTGGCACTAGAACTGCGCAACCAGTTTTCGCATGGCCGCACGTCGCTTCAGTATATGTGCGATCTGGCAGCGGGCTCAACAATGTGGGGGTGCAAGCCGGAACCGCCGAAAATTCCGTCGCAAAACGTTATGAGTGACGTTTCTGGTTATCACGCCTATCCGACACTGTTTGCCGTACGCGTTTTGCCCGAGAGCTAACGTCAAGAGTGGTGTATGGGCAGCTTGATAGCGTTCGACTTCAGGCGGCGAGTTTCTGCTGAACCGGTTGATCGCCTTGCACCGGTTCGTGTCGAAAAAATCCGTAATCTTGAGAGCACCCCAAATGAGCCGGACTCGCTCTCCTCGCGCACCGGCATGCGCGAGCTAAGGCCGCGGATCAAAGCCGCAGGCCGTTCAGAAACTGATACCAGAGTCCACTTAATGCACCGAGCGGATGCGCGTCGTTTGAAGTTTCTTCTGGCCTCGCGTGATTGACGGGGCTGGCGGCTTCGTCCTTTGCGGCCGCCGCCTCAGCCTGGGTGGAAGCCACCGGAGTCTCAGGCGTCTCGGAGGCCTCAAAAGTCGCAGCAGCCGCCACACCCTTTTCCGCCTCGCGCCGCGACGCCTGCAATGCCGCGACGCTGTCGGCGATCTGCGCTGCCCGCCGCGCCTCGCATTGGCGCCCGAGCAGCACGCCGAACAGGACGTCGCGATTGTGGCCTTCGTCGGCGAAACGCATGGCCAGCGAGACCATTTCCGCATACGCGGCTTCGTCGGCCGCCCGCGCAGCGGCCTCGCGCTCGGCTTGTGCCTGCTGTTGACGCGCGTGCTGCGCTTCCCAGCCGCGCATCTGCTCGGCGTAGACCGCGTCGTACACCTTGCGCTGCGCGGCGTCGGACAGGATCGCGTACGCGTCCTTGATTTCCTGGAAGGTGGCGCGCGCCACGTGTTCGGCGCCGGCATTGCGGTCCGGATGCCATTTCATGGCGGCCTTCCGATAGGCGCGCTTGATTTCGTCGGGAGTGGCGTGCGCGTGCACGCCGAGCGTGTCATAGAGGGTTGCCATCGCTTGCTCGGCCTCGGCGGGAATCGCTTCGCGGACCATCGTAGCATGCGGAAGACTGCTTTATTGTGAAGCGCAAGCGATTGCGCACCTGCAACGCCGCAAAAAAATGGCCCCGCCACTGGCGTAGCGAGGCCGAGTCCCATGTCAAGGAGATGTCATGGAGGAGACGATCCGATCATAGCCGCGCGTCATCGCGCCCCCAAACAATCGTTCGCCATATGCTTATCCGACGCGGCCTGAGCTGCATTGCACGGCGCGCAACGTCGGAATCGAAACGCCCGCCGGGGCGCCTGTTGCGATGCCTGCCGCAGCACCAGCCGACAAGGCGACGACCTCGAGCGGTTATATCGTTAGAACAAAAAGTCGCTTCGCGGGGCTGGCGGGCGTCATTAAGATGACACTTCAAAGTCCGGTTCGCCCCGGTTCCTCTGCGCGCAGCCCCGCGCCAGCGTACCGGCAGCCGCTACCGAAGGAGCATTTCGTTGACCAGTTTCGATCATCACCGCCGGCCTCTCGTGATCGGCATCGGCGGCACGACCCGCGCCGCGTCGTCGACCGAGCGCGCGCTCGGCTTTGCGTTGCGTGGCGCGGAAGCCGCCGGCGCGAATACTCGCCTGTTCGGCGGCACCTTCCTGCATAGCCTGCCCCACTACGCACCGGAAAACCCGCAACGCACCGACGAACAACTCGAACTGATCGAAGCCGTGCGCCGTGCTGACGCCTTGATCATCGCCACGCCCGGCTATCACGGCGGGGTGTCGGGTCTCGTCAAGAATGCGCTCGACACGCTCGAAGAGCTGCGCGCCGATGAGCGTCCATATCTGGACGGCCGCGCGGTCGGCTGTATCGTCACGGCTTATGGCTGGCAGGCCGCGGGCTCGGTGCTGACCTCGCTGCGCTCGATCGTGCACGCGCTGCGCGGCTGGCCGACACCGTTCGGCGCCGGCATCAACACGCTGGAAACCCGCTTCGACACCGTCGACACGTGCTCGGATGCCAAGGTGGTCGAGCAGCTCTCGACGGTCGGCCAGCAAGCCGCGCAATTCGCGCTGGCGTTCAATGCGCACCGCGCGCCGGCGGCTGCGCCGCTCGGCAACGCGCTCAAGGAAACGCAACCGGCAAGGCTCCTGCACGCGGTTTGACGCTTCGCGCACTGCGTCGTGGTCCGAAGCCGGTCCACGGTGCTTGCCGCATCGCGACGCGGCCAACTGCTAAAGTCCGGGGCTCGTCGCGTCGTTCTCGCGTGCCACGCACTCAAGCCGCCCCCCACGGCGCGTCTCTTCCCAAAGGTTCATCGAAGCCAAAATCCCGCGCGCGGGGGGCGCCTGATCGCGCGCTCAAAGCCGCCCGCTACGCCATTGCGCAAACCGTGCGCCAAACAACAGACTTTCCGCCGCCAGCGCCGGATAGTGTGTGCGAATACAGCGACGATGGCCCGATCCGGCCTCCTGAAGACGGTTCCGGGACCTCGCTGATTTGCTTACGACGAAAGATTGGTTTACCCGCTGCGTGGCGCGGCCTACGCTTCCCCCTGCCCGCTTACTCATCGGCCACCTGACGCACAGGGTTGCACCTCGAACGCCGGTTTCCCCTAGCAGAGCGGGCATACACACTGCCACGACCATGAATTCACATATCCGCTACAAGGGCTACGAAGTCGCACCGGTTGCACAACGCCTGCCCAACGGCCTGTTCGCCGCCAACCTGACCATCGAGAAAACCACCGCAAACGAGGGCCAGGCCTATTCGTTCGACGCGCTCGATTACTTCTTCGACGAAGAACATGCGCTCGCCTATGCGTTCCGCTGGGGACGCATGTGGATCGACAGCCACCAATGACGCAGTAGACCGGCCCGCCGGCGCGCAGGCTGCCGGCCCCGGCGTCGGCGTCGGCGTCGGGATTTACATGGTTGTGCCAGAATAGGCGACACACCCGTTCGCTCTCTGTTCGCCTGCCATGTCCGACACCCTGACAGACGCCGCCGAAGATCGCACCCTGCGCCATTGGACATTCCGCGGCCCCGCCCGCGTGAAGATCGGTTCAGACGCTCACAAGCAGATGTTTTGCCGCATGCTGCTTGAAACCCACAACCCCTATAAACCGGCCGTTATCGAATGGCCGCCGGACGCGCTCGAACGCCTGTGCTCGCTGCCGATCTGGGACATCGCGGTGCAGACCGAGGGCCGCGCGTCGATCGATGTCAGCACGTATGCCGCGCGCCTCAGCGATCCGCTGCTGCGCGACGCGCTTACGATGGATGCCGAGGAGGAAGCGCGTCACAAGCGCGTGCTCGCGAGGCTGATTGCCGCGTACGGCATCGAGATCGCGCCCGAGCCGCCCTACCCGGCTCCACGCGACGCCGAGTGGGCCTGGATGCGCACCGGCTACAGCGAATGCATCGACAGCTTCTTCGCCTTCGGCCTGTTCCGCTCGGCGCAGCAGTCCGGCTACTTTCCCCAGACGCTGGTCGAAACATTCGAGCCGGTGATTCAGGAAGAAGCGCGCCACATTCTGTTTTTCGCCAACTGGATCGCGTGGCATCGGCGCACAATGCCATGGTGGCGACGGCCCTGGCATGCGCTGCGGGTCGCCGCGATCTGGGCCGTGCTGATCTGGCAGCGCGTCGCCATCGCCAAAGGTCTCGACGCCCAAGGCGTCGCGCACGATTCCAACTTCCTGCCCGAAAGCAGCAAAATGATCGGCGAATCGATCGAAGTGCGCGAACTGATCGAACTGTGTCTCGCGGAAAACGACCGACGTATGAGCGGCTACGACGCGAGACTGCTGCGCCCGAGGCTGGTGCCGGCCCTCGCGCGCTTTGCGCTACGCTTCATCACACCATTGCGCCGAAACCGGCAGCACTAGAGAAGGAGACGTCGGCCATGACCTGGACTGTCGATGCACAACTAGCTTTGACGTCGACTCAAGCAGTCGAGGCAATCCAGTCGGGCCGGCTCAAGGCCGCAGACTATGTCGCCACGCTGCTGGCCCGCGCCGCCGCACTCTCCAGCCTGAACGCGCTGACCACGCTCGATCTGGACGGCGCGCTGGCCGCCGCGCGGCGCGTCGACGCGTTACCGCCCGAAGCGAAAGCGCAATTGCCGCTCGCCGGTCTCGCGATCGTCGTGAAGGACAACATCAATACGGCCGGCCTGCAGACTTCGGCGGGCACGCCCGCGCTCGAGAACTTCGTGCCGAAGACGAACGCGCCTTCGGTGCAACGGCTCATCGACGCCGGCGCGATCGTGCTCGGCAAGGCCAACATGCACGAACTCGCGTTCGGCATCACCAGCACGAACCTGGCCACGCACGCCGGGCCGGTACGCAATCCGTACGATCCGACGCGGATTCCGGGCGGCTCGTCGGGCGGCACCGCCGCGGCGATCGCCGCGCGCATCGCGCCTGCGGGTCTGGGCACCGATACCGGCGGCTCGACCCGGATTCCGGCCGCATTGACGGGCATCGCGGGCTTTCGTCCGTCGGTGGGCAACGGCGGCGCCGAGCGGCGCTATCACGATCCGAACGCTGTGGTGCCGATCAGCCATACGCGCGACACGGTGGGACCGATGGCACGCACGGTCGCCGACATCGCGTTGCTCGACGGCGTTATCACCGGCGCGGGCCCGTTGCCTGTGGTTGGGCTGAACGGTCTGCGCATCGGCTTGCCCGCGCCGTTGTGGGCGGGACTCGAAAAGCAGGTGGAAGGTGTCGCGCGCGCCGCGTTGAACCGGCTCGAGGCGGCCGGCGTGAGCATGGTGCCGGTCGAGATGAGCGAACTGGAGACCTTGAACGGTTTGGTCGGCGGCCCGATCGCGATCCACGAGGCGCGTGAGGACGTGCGCGCCTGGCTCGTCGCCAACGACGCGCCGGTCAGGACCGTGGCCGAACTGGCGGCCCGGATCGCGAGCCCGGATGTGCGCGCCATCTACGACGCCGTGCTCGCCGATCAGCTCGGCGCGCGTTACGAAGCGGCGCTGAACCAGTGGCGGCCGAGCTTGCAGCAGTATGTCGCCGCAACCTTCGCTGACCATCGTCTCGACGCGCTGCTGTTTCCCACCACCCGCCTCGCCGCGGTGCCGATCGACGACGTGCACGGTTCGTCGACGGTATCGATCGACGGCGCCGCGCCGATCGATACGATGGAGGCGTTTCTGCGCAACACTGATTCGGCCAGCACGTCGGGCATTCCGGGGTTGTCGCTCGCGGCGGGGATGACGCGAGGCGGCTTGCCGGTCGGCCTCGAACTGGATGGACCACTGGGCAGCGACCGGCGGCTGCTGGCGATCGGCGTCGCGTTCGAGGAGTTGCTCGGCGTGCTGCCCGCGCCCGCGATTTGATGCGCCCGTCAAACCGCATGCAGCGAGGCCTGCTGCGCAGCCCGTTGCGAGGCACGCTACGAAGCGCACTGCAAGGCCCATTGCGAAGCGCCGCGATGGTCG
Organism: Paraburkholderia lacunae; assembly: GCF_003353175.1. GTDB lineage: Bacteria > Pseudomonadota > Gammaproteobacteria > Burkholderiales > Burkholderiaceae > Paraburkholderia > Paraburkholderia lacunae. The sequence continues at coordinate 366,973 of NZ_QHKS01000004.1, forward strand.
CGGCCGCGGTCACGGTCGTCGCGCTGGTCTGCGCGTGCGCGCGCCTCGCCGCAGCCGATTCCAACGCGCTATGGAAGATCGTCGACCTCCGCTGCGTGCCGTCGCAACAGGCCAGCGGCACGCCGGGCCAGTGCACGGCTGTCGATCTCGACAAGCGCTATGTGATTCTGAAGGACATCACCGGCCGATCGCAGTATCTGCTGATTCCGACAGATCGCATCACCGGAATCGAAAGCCCGCGTGTGCTGGACGCCCAGGCGCAGGACTACTGGGCCGATGCGTGGGCGTCGCGGCACTATGTGGAGACGTCGGTCAAGCGGTCGCTGCCCGACAATCGGCTCGGTCTCGAGATCAACTCGGTTTTCCGGCGCACGCAGCACCAACTGCATATCCATATCGATTGCATGCGCGGCGACGTAAGCGACGCGCTCGCGCGTCACACGCATGACGCGCCCGGCACGTGGCGCTGGGACACGCTCAACGGAAACCGTTATCGCGTCATGCGGATCACCGCGCTCACGCAAGGAAGCGATCCGTTTCGTGTGGTCGCGCGCGACAACAAGGGGGCCGACGCGATGGCCACGCAAACCATTCTCGTGACGGGCGCGGGACCGTCGGCCGAGCGTGACGGCTGGCTGGTGGTGAATAGCGGCACCGAAGCCGACAACGGCAGCGGCACGGCCGAAGGCTTGCTCGACCATGCCTGCCGGATTGCGGATGGCGGCTGACGCACGCCGATTCGCGCTAATGCACAAATTCGCAGATGCATTGCTCGACAAAATGGTTCTAGTGGTGCGGATTGGTCCGTAGGATCGGCCTGAACGTACACTCCGACCGATCCAACCAATGGCGATATACCTCGACGATACCCAACGCAAAACGCTCGCGCGGCTCGCCGCGAGTTGGACATGGCGCACACAATGGCCAACGTGGGCACTGATCGGCACGATCTACGGTGGATGGGTCGGCGTCGCGACGCACGCGCGCAACCTCGGCTTGCCGCTGACCATCATGCTGCTCGCGTTGCTGGGCGCATGGTACATGTCGCTGCAACACGAACTGCTGCACGGTCATCCAACCCGTTCGCCTTTCGTCAACGCACTGTTGGGCTTCCTGCCGCTCGCGGTGTGGTTTCCGTATGGCATCTATCGCGACTCGCATCTTCGGCATCACGACGATCCACATCTGACGCGCCCCGACTACGATCCCGAGAGTTACTTCGTCAGCCACCGGGTGTGGGTTCGTGCGGGTCGGCCGATTCGTGCGCTGCTGATATTCCGCAATACGTTCATCGGCCGCCTGCTGGTCGGGCCGGCGTTTGCGATTGCGGCAACCGGCGTGGACGCACTTGCGAAAATCAGGCGAGGCGATGGGCGCGACGTGCCGGTTTGGCTTGCACACTTCGCCGCGCTGGCCGCGCTGACGATCTGGCTCCAGCGTACTTGCGGGATACCCGTGTGGCTGTTCATTGTCGGCGTCGGTTATGGCTCGCTGGCGTTGGGCAAGATTCGCTCGTTTCAGGAACATCGCGCGGCGCATGCTCACGAGTATCGCACCGTCATCAATGAAGCGGCGTGGTTCTGGCGTTTGCTGTTCCTGAACAACAACTATCATCTGGTGCATCATGACTTGCCGCATGTACCCTGGTTTGCACTTCGACAGGTGTATGTGACCTCGCGCCAGCAATACATCAAGCGCTCCGGAGGCTTTCTGGTAAAGGGTTACGGCGAATGGTTCAGGCGATATGGAATCACTGCGGTTGCGCATCCGGTGGCTGATGCTGGGTCCGACAAGTTCCCGGAAAGTCCGCCTGCTTCCGTCGGTTTTGCAGGTTAATTGTACGTAAATTGCAGGTAAAACTCATGGTAGTTGTCCGTGACGGAGCTCGCCATGACGCTCACCTATCCGCTGGACTGCACCTTCGCATACGGAGCAGTCTTTGTGAAACCGCCCCTTAGAACTGCTGCAAGTCGAATATCCGCTGCATCGGCATCCACTTCTGTCCGGTCGGCGTCCAGGGCGTGGGAGCCTGGAACCTCCACATCAGATCCTCCCACTGTCGAACCGCCGCATTGATCTCTGCGGCACGGGCCATTCTGTCGGCATCGAATATGGCGTCGTCCGTTTCCATGATCATGAGTAGTCGCGTCCCCAAGCGATAGATCTCCATACTCAGGACTCCATGCTCGCGTATGTGCCTGACGACATCCGGCCAGACCTGGCGGTGAAACTCCTCGTAACGCGCGATCAGATTCGGATCATCTCTTAAATCCAGGGCAAAACAGTAGCGCATAGCCGTTTCCTTTTACGATACATTCGAACCGACAACGAACGGATTGGGGGCGAAGCGCGTCATTTGCCAGACATTACCTTATGCGAGCCTGGCGAATAGCCCACCGTCATGCCTTCGAATTTCCAGAGCCGTCTGGCATTGTCAAATCAATCATGCTGGCCGCTGAACTGCCTTTGCAGCTCGATGATTGCGGGAAGGTGAAAATCGAGAACATCGGGAGCCGCGTTGCCTTGTCGGCGGCAGACCTCCACTGCAAGTTCCAGCGCCCGGGCGCGCGTGATCATCAAGAGGGATAGCGCCTCCCACAGTAAGCCCTTCTGTAACGCGGATAGCCGAAAAGCTTGCTTGGCCTCGACAACTGTAAGTTCAAACGCTTCAGTATCCATTGGCAATTGTCCCCGACAGTTCACATCCACTCCTTGAGTGCGACGCTCATCTTTACCTCCTGGCGCTTACCGTTACATGACTGCGGCACCGCGCAGCCACGGCACGAACTCGCGTTCGCCGATGCCGTTTTCCTCGCTGCAGGTTTTGCCGCCCGAGGCGAAGGCCAGCATCAGCTGAAACAGCCGCGCCCCCGCCTCTTCAATACTGAGCGAGCCGTCGAGGATCTCCCCGCAGTTGAAGTCCATGTCCGAACGCATACGTTCAAAAAGCCCTGTGGTTGTCGCGACCTTGATCGTCGGAACCGGCTTCGAACCAAAGACAGAACCTCGCCCGGTGGTGAAGCAGATCAGATTCGCCCCTCCCGCAATTTGTCCGGTTGCGGACACTGGATCGTAGCCCGGCGTGTCCATGAACACGAGGCCACGTTCGGATACGGGGTCCGCATAGTCGTATACGGCCATGAGCGCGGTACTCCCTCCTTTCGACACCGCGCCCAGCGATTTTTCCAGGATCGTCGTGATGCCTCCCGCCTTGTTTCCGGGCGACGGGTTGTTGTTCATTTCTCCACCCGCATCGCCTGCGTAGTGCTCCCACCACCGTAGCTTCTCCAGCAGCCGATCGGCCACCCCGCGCGACGCGGCTCGCGCCGTCAGCAGGTGTTCGGCACCATAGATTTCCGGCGTCTCGGAGAGTATTGCGGTTCCACCATCGCGTACGAGCAGGTCAACGGCTACACCAAGCGCGGGGTTAGCGGTGATGCCGGAATATCCGTCGGAACCGCCGCACTGCAAGCCCAGCTTCAATCGCGCTGCGGGTACTTCCGTGCGGGTCGCGCGGTCGGCCGCATCGAGCAGCTCGCGGACGATCACGACCCCGCGGGAGATCGTCTCGCGTACACCGCCCTCTTCCTGTATGACGAGCGTTTTGATCGGGCCTGGATTGAGCGGACCCAGCAATTCGGCCAAATCGTTCACCTGGTTGACTTCGCAACCGAGTCCAACGAGCAACACGCCTGCGAAGTTCGGGTTGCACGCGTAGCCAACGAGCGTGCGGCGCAACAACGCAATACCGTCTCCCGTGGCCGACAGGCCACATCCACTCTGGTGCGTGATGGCAACCACGCCGTCGACCCTTCCGTAGGCCGCCATCGCGTCGCCCTTGAACGCATCCGCTATCGCGTGACAGACACTCGCCGAACAGTTGACGCTCCCGATTACACCGACGTAATTGCGTGTTCCGACCTGGCCGTCCGGTCGCTCGAAGCCGAGGAACGTATCCGAGCGATCCACTTCGACGATTCGATACGTCGCATCGTCCAGCAGCCGCTCGCTCTGATGATGTTCCGGCATCCCGACGTTATGTATGTGGACGTGCTCTCCCGCCGCGATGTCGCACAAAGCAACGCCGATCGTCTGCCGGTACTTGACGATGTGCGCTCCGCGCGCGATATCCCGGGTCGCGACCTTGTGACCGGCAGGAATGGGAGTCAGGATTCGCAATGGCTGCCCGATCGCGTCAATCCACACATCCGCGCCCAATGCGCCAAGCGCCACCGCTACGTTGTCTTCGTCATCCAGTTTCACGACAGTCTGGTCTTTCATGATGCCTGCGCCCCTTGCCAGGTCTGCAGCAGTCCGTGCCTCGCCAGGGTGCTCCGCAAACGCGGCTGATCCGCTTGCAACGAGAGCGAATCCGCGAGCTCGATCAGCGGCAATATCCGCCTCCTGACCTTTTCGACATGGTTCTGCGCGATATCCGCGATTCGATGATTGAGATACGGGTTGAGAAACCGCTCACGCACGCTCGCGATATAACACTCGGCGCGACTACGCAAATCCATCGCGGCGAATACCTCAAGGACTTCTTCCTGCCACACTGCCTCAATTCCATCACGCAGCCGTACATCGTTCATCGCGTCGAGAACCGTTTCGGACGAGGCGCGGCGCTCGTTGAGCCACTGCTCGGCCAGCCAGGTATGGACCAGATTGAGGAAGAACAATTTCAACCGCTCGTAACTGCGCAAATCGTCCGTGAGTATGATGTTCTCGTGTGCGCATGGAAGTTGCATGCCGTCGCGGCGTTCGATTGCCCACAGCGCATAGGGCTCGGCTACCGCGCCGACCGGATCGATTGGCTCGGATACGATCCGGTCGACCAGGGAGTTCACCCAGACGCAGTGCTCCTGCAAATAGCCCACGAAGGCTTGAGGGAGCGCCCATTGTTGGGCCAGACCGAGCACGACGTCCCGAAGGGTGTCGCCATTGTTCGCAACGAGTTCACACGGAAAGACTGACACACCGGCACCGGGCCTCTCGCGCCATCGTGCATGAAGCAACGTCAGCAGTTTGGCGGGATAACTGTGCGGCGCCTGCGCAGTGTTCGCCAGTACGGCTGCCGAATCACGCTCGTCGAGCCGATAGCCTGTATCACCCGTGTTCGATACGATTACGCGGACGTCTTCGATCGTCGCGCGTCGGACCGCAGCCCAGTCTTGATCGGCAGCCCATGCCGTGCGTATGGCGTGGCATTCGATCGTCTTGTCCACGACCGAGCCGCCTTCCACGCCGCGAATTTTCACGGGGTAACTGCCCGCTTGCGAGAGCGCAGCGACTCGCACGCGGCTTGATGGATTCCCGGTCGTCTGCACGACACTGATGCCGCCGATCGCATCTCCACGCTCGAGTGCCTGAGACACGAACAGCGCGACGTGAGCCAGCAGGAATCGGCTCGTGCCAAACTGAAGTATAGGTTCGCTCATCCTTCCCGTCCTGATTGGTCCGACGCCACCGGTCAGCACTCCACCAGCGCCTTCACCACGGTTTGCCCCGGCTCGAGCAGACGCGGAAACGCGTCCGGCACTTCCGCAAGCTGCATGCGGTGCGTGTTGAGTGCCTGGTCGGGAATGTGTCCCGCGCGCATCGCCTCGAGCACGGTTTCGAAGTCGACGGTCGTGGCGTTGCGGCTCGCGAGCAAGGTGGTTTCGCGCTTATGAAACTCGGGGTCCGAGAATGCCACCTGGCCAGGAACGATCGAGATGAGCGTGTATTTGCCGCCGTGCGCGACAAAGCCAAAGCCGCGGTTCATCGCGTCGATGTTCCCCGTCGCATCGAAGACAGCATCGAAGAACTCGCCGTCTGTCAGCGACGCGAGCTGCTCCGTATCGTCCGTGCCGACCGCGACGGCGGCGTCCACGCCGAGTTGCGACTCGCAGAATGCGAGGCGGTCGGCACGCGTGTCGAGACAGGTCACGGTGGCGCCGCGAAGCTTCGCGAAGATCATCGCGGCCATCCCGATCGGACCCGCTCCGACCACCAGCACCCGCTGGCCAGCCAGGACATCCGCCCGTCGCACCGCATGCGCCCCGATGGCGAGGAATTCGAGCATCGCTGCCTGATCGAGTGTCACGCCTTCAGCCTTGTGCACGAACTGGGCCGGCACGCTGAGATACTCGGTGAGCGCGCCGTCGCGATGCACGCCCAGCACCTTGATGCCGACGCAACAGTTCGTTTTACCCTGGCGGCATGCAACGCAATGCCCGCACGACAAATATGGCATGACGTAGACGCCGTCGCCGGCGGCAAGTCCCGAGTCGGGCTCTGCTTCTACGACCACCGCGGAAAGTTCGTGGCCCATCACGCGCGGGTATTCCAGATAGGGCTGATTGCCTGTAAAGATGTGAAGGTCGGTGCCGCAAATTCCGACGCGACTGACTCGCAACAGCACTTCGCCCTTTTCGCGCGCGGGTACGTCGCGCTGTTGTACGCGCAAGACGCCCGGGGATTCGCAAATGACGCTAAGCATGGTGGTTTCCTTTTGATCAAGTTAAGTGCGGCGGGTCATACGCCGATGCGATAGAAACGGCATGCATTGCCACCAAACACGTCGGGGGGTGCGGCAGCGCCAAAAAGACGCTCGCAGTCGTCTTCGCACGCGGACAGCCACTCGCCGTAATCACCGCGGATTGCTGCGAGGCGCAGCACGGGCCAGTCGCTGCCCCACATCAGCCGTTGCGGGCCAAATAGATCCGCGAGGATGCGAACATACGGATGAAGGCGCGCGCGAACCGCTTCGACGTCGGCTGCGGGCCCTGCCTCGGTCCATAGCCCGGAAAGCTTGCAATGCACATTGGGCAGGTGCGCGAGGCGCGTCATGGCCGAACACCAGGGCTCCCTTTCGTCCGTCGCGATGTGGGGCTTCGCCGCGTGATCGATGACGATCGGCAAATCAGGGTAACGTCGCGCAAACGCGTACAGCGAGTCGAGATGACGTGGCATGACCAGCGCGTCGAAGCTAAGATCGTGCTCAGTCATCGCCGCGACCGCGCCGTCGAGAGCGGGGTCATCGATCCACGCATCGTCGGCGAGATCCTGAAGCATCGGCCGTAGAGCGCGAGCCTTCGGATGCGCGGCGAATGCCGTGATCCTGGTCGCTGCAACAGCGGCCTTCAGATCGACCCAGCCGACGACGGCGAGCACGGTCCCGGTTTCATCGGCGAGGTCGAGCAAATAGCGCGTGTCTTCGACGGTGGGTAGTGACTGCACAAGTACGGTGCCGTCGATGCGGCCCGCTTCGAGTTCCGGTGTCAGATCGCCGGGGCCGAAATCACGGTAAATCGGGCTCAGTTCTCGGGGAGGCCAGTGGCCCGCACGCTCGCTGATTCGCCAATAGTGCTGGTGAGCATCGATACGTGGCGTCACGCGTCCCCCTCGGATACCGGCGCATTCGCTGCAATCAACCCTTCGTTGCTGAGCGCGGCCCAGAATCCGGCGGGCACACGTTGCTCGAGCCACGCGATGTTCTGCTGCAACTGGGCGACACTGCGTACGCCCACCACGCACGAGACGACGGCAGGATGTGCGAACGGAAATTGCAATGCGGCCGCCGGAAGGGGAACGTCAAAGCGCTCGCACAGCGCGGACAACCGCTGGACCTTCTCGACGACTTCGGCAGGCGCGTCCGCGTAATTGAACTTGCCATTGCCCGCAAGCACACCTGAATTGAACACGCCACCTACGACGATGGCCGTCCCCACGCGCGCACAGCGATCGAGCAGCGGTTCCAGCGCTGTCTGTTCAAGCAGCGTGTAACGGCCGGCGAGCAGGATCGCGTCGAGTGGCGCCTCGTTCATCGCATCGACCGCGATTTCCCACTCGTTGACACCGAGACCGATCGCACGCACCTCACCACTCTGCCGCAGTTCAGCCAACGCGCGTAATCCGCCGCCCGCAACCAATTGATCCCAGAAGTGAGGGTGACGGTCGCCATGTGTCATGGCGCCGATGTCGTGCACATAGAGAACATCGATCCGCGACGTCCCGAGCCGCTGCTGGCTATCCTCGTACGAGCGCATGACGCCACCGTAGCTGTAATCGAAGATTGGCCGGAAAGGAAGCGGTTCGGCCCAGCCATCATCGCCGGGTCGCACGCTCGCGTCGGGCCGCATCAAGCGGCCCACTTTCGAACTTAAAGTGAATGCATCACGCTCGCGCAGCGCGAGTGCCTGCCCCACGCGCCGCTCGGAGAGCGTATAGCCATAGTACGGGGCGGTATCGAAATAGCGCACGCCCGCGGACCATGCCGCCTCGACAAGCGCCGTCGCGTCGGCGGATGACATGGGACGGTAGAGGCCGCCAAGCTGGGAACAACCCAGACCGAGGGCGGGCAACTTCAGCCCGCTGCGAGGCAAGGCGCGCAATTCATGAGCATTCATGGGCCGGGGGTGCAATATGAAGGAATATAGGTTGCCGAACGGGACCGTGAAACGGACCTGCATCGATCCGGCGTAGCATCGCCGCAGGTCCGTGGCCTCGTCAGTAGAGGACGTTCTTTGCTTCCGGGGAATCGAGGTTCTGCTTGTCGACCATGACGACGCCCGTATCGACCTGCTTCGCGACGGGTTTGTGCTCGATGACGCTCACCACAGTCTGAATACCCTTGTATCCCATCTGATAGGATCCCTGAACGGCGATCGCCTGAATCGTGCCGTCGCGTGCGAAGTCCTGCAGGTCCTGGTTGCCGTCGAAGCCGATAGCCACCAGTTTTCCTGCCTTCCCGGACTGCTTGAGTGCGCGGCCCATCCCGACGGCCGTGGGTTCATTGGCGCCGAAAATACCCTTCAGGTCGGGATTGGCCGAAAGCACGTCGGTCGTCTGATTCAATGCAGTAGCCATCTGCGACTGCGAGTAGTATGGCCCGACAATTTGCAGCTTCGAGTGGGCAGCGATGTACTTGCGGAAGCCCCCAACACGCCCGATTTCCGATCCGGCTCCAGGCACATAGGACATGATGGCGATCTTGCCCGTCTGACCGACGCGATCGATCAGCGACTTCGCGCACAGTTCCCCGGCCTTCTCGTTGTCGGTGGACAGGAACGACTGGTAGTACTGCTTGCCTGCATCCGAAAGTGCCGAGTCGATCAGCACGACCGGGATGTGCGCCTCCCACGCTTTCTTGATGGCCGGCACGAGGGCATCAGGATCGGACGGCGCGAGCACGATGCCCGCGACGTGCCGGTTGACTGCGTTCTCGACCATATTGACTTCGTCGGCGATGGCCGATTCAGCAGCCGGTCCCTGGAAGGTCATCGTATAGCCCTTCGCCTCGCCAAGCGCGGCATTCGCGCCTTTCTGCACGTTTTGCCAGTAGTTCGAATTGACCGTCTTGACAATCACTGCGACCTCGCCGCCTGCTGCATACGCCCCCGTCGTGAACATCGTGCAAAGCAGTGCCGATACCGCCATTAATGGGAACTTCTTCATGTCTCGCTCCTATGTCGCGTGGTTAAACTTCTTGTGGTCACCGCTTCCGGCTTCGCAACTGGTCGATCCAGACGGTGCCCAGAATGACGACGCCGATAATGATCTGCTGAATGAAACTGGACACCCCATTCATGTTCAGACCGTTGCGAAGAACGCCGATCACGAACGCGCCGATCGCCGTGCCGGACATCGCGCCCACGCCGCCCATCAGGGACGTGCCGCCGATCACCGCGCTCGCGATCGCATCGAGTTCGTACATGACGCCTTCGTTGGGCTGGCCGGTCACGAGCCGGGACATCAACACGCATCCCGTCACGCCGGCCAGCACACCGGAGAACACGTAAGTGAAAAGCTTTACGCCCTGAACGTTGACGCCGGAAAGTCGCGCTGCCTCCGCATTCGAGCCGACGGCGTGGATGTGACGGCCGAGTGAAGTCTTCGAGAGCAGTACTGAACCCGCGACGAATAGCACGATCATGATGACAACGGGGTATGGAATACCGGGAAAGGTCGTGTCCGGAAAACCGTCAGAACCGATATGGGAGAGGCGAAACAACGCACCGTTGCCAAGCACGCCAAACGCATCGCCGAGGTCGGAGACGGGACGTGCCCCAGTGATCTCCAGTGCAAGGCCGCGTGCGACCAGCATCATGCCGAGCGTCGCGATGAAGGGCGGCAAGCCCATGCGCGTCACGCAGATGCCGTTGACGAAACCGCACAGCCCGCCCACCGTGATCCCGCTGAGCATGGCGACCGGCACCGGCGTACCGGCTTTCACGAGCAGCGCCGCCGACACCCCTGCTAGCGCGAGCACCGAGCCCACGGAAAGGTCGATGCCGCCCGTGATGATCACGCAGGTGGCCGCGACGCCAAGATACGCGATGGAGGTCACCTGCAAGCTGACGGTCATCATGTTGCCGACCGAGAAGAAAGCCGTGCTCGTGATGGAGAACGCGATCACAAGTGCTACGAGGCTGCCCAATGCCGCGAACTTCTGGATGAGCTCGCGCCGCCGCTGACGTGCCGTCCGATCCACGGCCTGGGTCCGATCCGATGTCATTTCAAGCATGTGTGTGTCCCGAAGCAAAGTGCATGATTTCCTCCTGACTGGTCTGTTTCGTTTCGAGAACCGCCGTCATCTGGCCCTCGTGAAATACGGCAATTCGATCTGTCATCCCAAGCAGCTCCGGCAACTCCGAACTGATCAGCACGACACCGACGCCGTCTGCCGCGAGCCTGTCCATCAGCCCGTAAATGGCGAACTTAGCTCCCACGTCGATCCCGCGCGTGGGCTCGTCGAAGAACAGGATCTTCGATCCGCGATAGAGCCACTTGCCGATCACGACCTTCTGCTGATTGCCGCCGGACAGGTTGCGTACGATCTGGTCGACAGATGGCGTGCGGATAGCCAGTTCCTGCACGTAGCGCTGCGCAACCGCAGCCTCGTCGCTAAAACGCAGGAAGCCGGCGCGCGACGAGATGGCCCGCACATTCGCAAGCGTGATGTTCGCGGCGACGGGCATCGCGAGCGCGAGACCGTCCTGCTTGCGGTCTTCCGACAGGTATGCGATGCCGTGACGGATGGCTTCGCGCGGCGAGCGTATCGTCACGGGCTGACCGTGAAGCGTAATCGCGCCGCCGTCGAGCCTGTCGGCACCGAAGATCGCGCGGGCGACTTCGGTACGGCCTGCGCCCATGAGACCGGCGAAGCCGAGGATCTCGCCTTGGCGAAGCTCGAATGAAACCGGACCGAAGACGCCTGCCCGACTCAGGTCGCGCACGCGCAGCAGCACGGTGTCGGTGGGCCGCGACTGCCGCGGCGGATACGCGTCTTCGAGCGAACGTCCCACCATGCGGGCGACGATGTCGTTCACGCTCAGCGCGGAAAAGTCATCGGTGGAAATATGGCGACCGTCGCGCAGCACTGTCACGCGGTCGACGATTTGCGCCATTTCGTCGAGACGGTGCGAGATGTAAAGGATCGCCACGCCTGCCGCCCGTAACTCCTTGATGATCCGAAAGAGCTGAACCGTTTCCGATTCGGTGAGCGACGAGGTGGGCTCGTCCATGATCAGCACAAGGGCGTCGAGCGACAGCGCTTTCGCGATTTCGACCATTTGCTGCTGCGCGATGGACAGCGCGCCGACCGGCATCGTCGGGGCCACGTTCAGGCCGACGCGTGCGAGACAACGCGCCGCGTCGGCGTTGAGCTTGCGGGAGTCGACAAACGGCCCGCGTTTGGGTTCACGTGCGAGGTACAGGTTTTCCGCCACCGTCAGGTGCGGTACGAGGTTGAGCTCCTGATGAATGATCGCGATACCGGCCGCCTGTGCCTCGGACGTCGAATGAAACCGCACCGGCTCGCCACGATAACGAATGGTGCCTTCGTCGGGCGAGTACTGACCGCTGATGATCTTCATCAGCGTGGACTTACCTGCCCCATTTTCACCACAGACGGCGTGGACCTCCCCACGCCGCAGATCGAGGTGAATGCCGTCGAGGGCGATGACGCCCGGAAAGCGCTTGCCGATGCCCTCCAGGCGCAGGATTTCCCGGTCGGGGAACTCGTGGGGCTCGGCAGCGAGGCTGGACGGACCGTGAAGCATTGTCATTGCGTCTCCTGTGGAAGGCCGATCTGGCGCTGCGCGCTGGTCAGTCCAATTTGGTTTAATTAAACAGAAATTTCGCCAATTGGTCAAGCCAATACGAACTTTTGTAACTGACCTTACCAAGATGACAAAACCTTTGACTGGGGCAGATCGACTGTCAAGTATGGCTTTCCCCGGTTATGCTAGAGTTACCGAATGGCTCCTGATGCCACCTATGACTGGCAACGACCTGCAATATGAAATCGACAGAACCAAAGCGGCTTTACCAAACTGTTGCCGCACAGATCCTCGCGCTGATTCGTCAGGAGGAATTTCCCGCTGGAGAACGGCTGCCGCCTGAGCGTGAACTGGCCTTAAAGCTCGGCGTGTCACGTCCGTCGCTGCGCGAAGCACTCATCGCGCTGGAGATCGGCGGTCAGATAGAGATCCGGATGGGGTCGGGCGTTTATGTGCGCGATGCAAGCGCGGACGACGTGAGCGTGATGGGCGCGCTTGGCGACAGTCCGTCGGAGCTGATGCAGGCGCGCGCTGCTATAGAAGGCAGCGTGGTCGTGCTTGCTACGGCGCGCATGACGGCGGCCACGCTGGATCGTCTGCGCCGCATGATCGAGCGCATGCGTCGACTCGCTGCAGCGGGCAAATCGCCCGTTGAAGCGGATCGCCAATTCCACATGCTGATTGCGGAAACCGCAGGTAACTCGGTGCTCAGCCGCTTTGTTGGAGAGCTGTTCGATAGCCGCCACGATCCCATTGCAGCCGCCATGCGGGGTCACACGGAAAGCGCGCAAACCTGGACCGCAGCGGTACGGGAACACGAGGACGTACTGAAAGCGCTGCAGGCTGGCGACCCCATCGCCGCTCAAACAGCGATGCGCGCGCATTTAAGGGCTTCCGAAGAACGATGGATTAGCGGCGCGTTGAAGCAACGCACGGATTGAGGACAGACGTTGTACGCGAACGTGGCCAGATCATCGAGCAAGGTGCGGAAGCTATGCACCGGAAAGCCATCCTCGCCAAGCCTGGAGGCGTCCTTCGCTTTCGCCTGGTCCGAACGACAAAATCTCTGGAACACCTATCTGACGGAGAGCCACAGTACGCCGACCGCGATGGTCAGGACGGTCAGTGGCGCGCCCACTTTGAAGTAGGTCCCGAAGCCGATCTTGACGTTCTGCGCGCGTGCCCGTTGCACGACGATCAGGTTGGCGACCGATCCCAGGATCGTGAAGTTGCCAGCCAGAGTGGACGCCATCGCCACCGTGAGCCAGGCGTGCTGCTGGTTCTGAAGATGGGCGATGAAGGGTTTCAGCACCAGGACCGCGGGTACGTTGCTTACGATGTTGGAGAGCACCGCAGTGATGCCGCTCAGGACCGGCAGCCGGTCGAGCTGCAGGCGGCCCACCGCCGCAATGATCTCCGGCGACAGGACCGTCTTCTCGAGTCCGGCGACAACGATGAAGAGTCCGGCGAACATGATCAGCAACGATCCGTCGATTTCGCGATAGACCTTGTCGGCCTTGACACGTCGGGTGAGCAGCAGCAGTGCGCCCGCGACGATCGCCACCTTGGCCGACGGCACACCAGCAAAGAACCCCACCACCATCGCGAGCGTCACCATGACCGACTTGATCACGAGCGGCGAGTTCGCGCGCGGCGCCTGCGGTTCTGCATGGAGCCTGTCGCGGGTCCAGAATTCGCGCCGGAATGCTAGTGCGATCAGGATCACCGTGAGCAGCAGCCCGATTCCGGCCACCGGTGCGAGCGTGGCCGCAAACGTCCCATACGGAACCTGCGACAGGCTGCCGATGATGATGTTCTGCGGGTTCCCCGTGATCGTCGCCGTGCTGCCGATATTCGACGCCATTGCCACCGCCAACAGGTAGGGCACCGGATTGCGCCGCAACTGCGTCACCAGCCCGAGGACCAGCGGCGTCAACACCAGGCAGATCGTGTCGTTGACCAGAAAGGCCGAGAAGAAACCGGAAACGAAGGTCACCGCAGCGAGCAGGATGACCGGATGGCGTGCGCGCGTCACCATCCACGCGTTGACCAGCCGGAAGAAGCCGGAAAGCCGCAGATTGGCGACCACGATCATCATGCCGAGCAGCAGCGTGATCGTGTCGAAGTCAATGGACTGGTAAGCCTCCTTGAGCGTCATGATCCCGCAGACCACCATCAGGCTCGCGCCGACCAGCGCCGCGCCGGCCCGGTCAAGGTGCAGGCCAGGAACCCGGCCGACGGCGACGACCAGGTAGGTCGCGGCGAAGATGATGATCGCTGCCAGTTCGGGCGCGCGATGGTGAATGCCCAGCACGGCAGTGCGTGCCGGGCCGGGATCGGTCCTGAACAGGAAAGCCGCGATCAGACCAATCAGACCAACTAGGACGACTGCCACGAAAAGCCAGCCGGCCATACGGAGGGGCGATCGTCGTCCCGTACCTTCCGGTGGGACTGTAGTCGGAGAAACAGGGGGCCGGAGGTCAGATGGCATGGTGTCAGTTCCCAGTGGAGGCAGCCGGAGCCCGGGTGAGATCCGCGACCACTATGAAGAACAGCGCGCTAGACGGCGATTATGGGCGACGACTGGAGTACTCCGCAACCCGCCATTCGCTGAAAGCGGGCACGAGCGGCCGGGATGGGTCGACGAAAGTGGCCGTGTTTCGCCGATTGACCGCAGCACGCCGTCGTCTTACTCGATCTTGAACTGTCCGACGGTGGATGCTAGCGCGCTGGCCTGTGTCTGCAACTCGGTCGCTGCCGCTGCCGACTGTTCAACAAGCGCCGCGTTCTGCTGCACCATCCCGTCGAGTTGCGTGACCGCGCGATTGACTTCCTGAATCCCGCGCGTCTGCTCGTCGGCCGCACATGTGATCTCGGAGATGATCGTTGTAACATTCGCGACATTGGTGACTATCTCGTTCATCGTCTCACCCGCCAGACGCACCTGGCCCGAGCCCGCTGCGACGCTTGCGACCGTCGACTCGACCAGTTCCTTGACTTCGCGCGCAGCCTGCGCGCTTCGCTGCGCGAGGCTGCGCACTTCCTGCGCGACGACTGCGAAACCCCGGCCTTGCGCGCCCGCGCGCGCGGCCTCGACAGCAGCGTTCAGCGCGAGAATGTTGGTCTGGAACGCAATGCCGTCGATCACGCCAATGATTTCACCGATCCGGTCGGACGCTTCTTCAATCGTTGCCATCGTCGCAACCGCGGCAGACACGACCTCACCGCCATGCGACGCGATCTTCGCTGCGACCGCCGCACGCTCGTCGGCCTCGCGAGCCGCCGCGGCAGACTGATCGACCGTCCCGGTAATTTCCTCCATCGATGCCGCCGTCTGCTGCAGGCTCCCCGCAGCCGACTCGGTGCGCGACGACAGGTCGTGGCTTCCCGCTGCGATCTCGTTCGCGGCGGCACGCACCGATTCGCTCGCATCTCGGATCTGAACCATCACGCGTTGCAGTTTGTCGACAAAGCGGTTGAACGAGCGCGCGATGTCGGCCACTTCGTCGCGCCCGTCGGCCGGCAGACGCTGGGTCAGGTCACCGGTGCCCGAACCGATAGCCGCCATCGCATGACAGACATGCAACAACCGGCGGAACGCAGTCGTCGTGATTGCGCCGACGAATAGCGACGCGATGCCAACGATCACGATGAGCGACACGAGCGAGGCAGTCAGTAGCGACCGCATCCCGGCGGTCGCCTCGGACTTGTCAAGAGCGATGACAACGTGCCAGTCCGTTCCCGGTACCGATTGGGCGCGCACCAGTTTCGCTTTCTCACTGACCGTCAGCTCGATGGGCGTTCTGGCCGCCGCGAACGAAGCGGGAGCCATCCTGCCGAAATCCGCCGCGACATCAGTGACAGGCTTGAATATCAGTTTCGGTTCCGGATGCGCGATGATCCGGCCGCTGTCATCGATCAACATGCCGAAGCTTGCCGGAGTCGGATGGATTGTTTTCACATTCGCAACCACGCTGTCCATCGCGATGTCCCCCACTACGACAGCCTTCACCACACCGTTGCGCACGACCGGAACTGCGATCCCGACCAGTAATGCGCCGCTGGTGCTCACGTAAGGCATGGCGATCGGCTTACCGGCCTGCACGGCCTTCCTGTACCAGGGGCGACTGGTCGGATCATAGTCGGCCGGGATGTTGGGCCAATCGGTGAATTTCGCCGTCTTATCGGCATAGCCGACGCCAACGTCCCAGAATTTACCCGCGGCAGCGACCTGCTTGAGCGCGGGCATCGGATCGGACGACAGCGCCACATCCTGCAGCGACGAAATCATCCGGGTGTTCGAGGCGACCCATTCACCGATCGCGACAGCATGGTCGCCTGCAACCGAGGTCAGGTTGCGGTCAATCGTCTCGTCATTGTTCGCCTTCGTGATGACGTAGTTAGTCGCGGTACTGGAAACGACTGAGAAGACTACCAGGGCTATGCAAGCGCAAAGAATGCGAGCGCGAATCGACGATAACATCGTAAAGCCTCTTTTATTGATAACTGATCTGCGTCAAGTACACTTTTTTGGGTGGACGACACGATGGACGTTACCCACGGGCCCTTGTTTTATGTCGCCCCTTCCTCGTACAAAGGGAGCCAATGTTATCGCCCGATCCTGCGGCGGCTCTGGAAGATGCTCCACGCGCCGTTATGCTGGCGAAAGAAAAACATCTGCGCGGAATTTCACGTGCGATCGCGCCCGCCGACCAAAGGACTCGCCGATCATCAAGCCCGGATTTTTGAGCTATCCATTCAGGTATCCTTTTGATTCGTTCCGTGACGACAAGATCGTACGCCTCCAGGGCCCGCACATTTCACCGGCTAGTGGCACGATTCAGCAGATTGCACGCGTTTTTCACTCCCTGACACAGCACTTTGCATTGATTCCGACGGTGCACGGCCAACGTTGAAAAGACACGCCGTGAGCGGGCCGGTCAGCCGATGGCGGAAGTACGCCTGACCGAACGGGCATCCAGTGCTTGAGGCCTTGATCGAAGCGCACTCATGTCAGTGCTACTCGAAGCCGCCAGGGCGGTCTTCGACAACGTCGTCCACGATCCAGCACGTTTCCCGATACGCTGTCAGCGCCGGCCCCGGGGCGACGGAACGGTGGTTGAGCGCTCGCAGCAGAAAATGCCGGCAGCCCATTGCAAATTGCGACATGCGCCTTCTTTCGGCATGTATTTGACGACGCAATTGCGCGCCGTCAGTCAGTACTATGGAACGATCTACATCCCTTTCGCGACTTCAGGATCTATGTCGACCCACTCGCCGATCAATGCCGAGCGCACGCATCTCATCGGAGATAACCGCAATGAGTCACGGCTGCAAGCCGGACGGCATCGATCTGAGGATTCCTTCGCGACTTTGAATGAGAAAGCCGAATCATCACCGCCGAGCTTGCCGACGCATTGGTTTTGGCGCCGGGTCCATTAGTCATACTTATCGATATTATGAGCATTCGATGACGACATCGGAGAGGATTTCGGACCTCGCTCAGCAGGACTTTCTGCGCTTCGCGATGAAACAGCTAGGCATGGGCCGTGATGACTTCGCGCGGCGCGTCAGCCTGGCCAGGCATACGCTCGACAGGCTGCTCCTGCCCAGCGAGTCGCCTGAGTTTCGAAGCATGCCGGAGACGGGACGGTCCTACATCGGAGAAATCCTGAAGTGGAATGGGAAAAGACCTGATCATTCCATTGGATAAAATCTCGATGCCTCGACTAGCTGTACGACCCTTGCCGAGAAGTGTCTGAGGGGCATTACCGCGAATCCGGCACGGATATTACGCTCTCGACGATACGGGCGAAGGTCTGGACAGCGGGACGGATGGCTTCGATATCGAGTGCGCCGAACCCCAACAGAAATCCGTCACGAAATCCTGGATCGCCTTGATTGAACGTGTGCAGCCTGCGAAGGTAAATTCCCTGTTCAAGCGATCGCGATACAGTCGTATCGAAGTCAACCAGATCCCGGATCCTGATTGTCATATGCAGACCCGCCGCGTTCCGTGATGTTTCAAGTGCATCGCCAAAGCACTGGTCCAGACATCGGAGCAATTCCGATTGTCTTGCACCGTAGATATCGCGCATCCGCCGAATGTGCGTCGAGAAATGACCGTCCGCCATAAAGTCTGTCATTGCTGCCTGCAAGGAAAGGTGCCCTGGCCTGTATAAGCGCAACGAAGCGGCTGCGAAGGAATCGACCAGGTCGGGCGGAACGACTATATAGCTGAGCCTCATGCCGGGGTACATTACCTTACTAAACGTTCCCATCAGAATGACACGGCCGTTTTCATCGACGCCTTGAAGAGACGGAAGCGGACGCTGGTCATATCGGAATTCACTGTCATAGTCGTCTTCCAGAACGAATGCGTCCCACCGCTCAGCGGCCGCACGCAGAAGAGCACGCCGTTCGTCCGACAACGTCACCCCCATTGGAAACTGATGCGATGGTGTGATCACTACGAGTCGAGGCCGGCGCAAACATCGTTCGAGCTTCATACCGTTACTGTCGACAGCAATAGCCTCCACTTCCAGCCCGTTGGCGCGCAACAGGATTGGCGTTGCCCAGTGGCAAGGGTTTTCAACATAGGCCAGTTCACCCACGTCGGCCAGAATGCGTGAGCAAAGGTCAATCGACTGATTGCTCCCCATTGTTACGATGATCTGTTCCGGGGAGGCCCGAACCGCGCGCGATACGCGCAAATACTCCGACAGCGCGCGGCGCAACGGGAGATATCCGCCCGGATTGGAGTAGCCCATGAGGTCCGCATGCTGCTCCCCGAGATAGCGATTCTGGATACGCCTCCATATCTGATAAGGAAAATAATCCGTATCGCAGACGCCCGGCACGAACGCCCCCTTGCGTTCCTGGATGCCCGCAGGAGCGCGTATCAGTTGCTCCCCGCGCTCGGACAGGGTTCGTGCGGTTGATTCCCGAGGCGCCGACTTCATCGATTGCGGCAGCTTGTCGGAGACAAGCGTACCGCTCGTGGAATCGGTATGGAGATAGCCGTCGGCCGACAGCCTGTCATAAGCCGTTACAACGGTTATTCGGGAGACCCCTAATGCCGCCGCGAGCGTTCGGGAAGACGGCAAACGTGCGGAAGCCTTCAGCGTGCCGTCGGATACCGCGTCTCGGATCCCGTTCGCGATCTGGATCTGCAGGGGTACGGACCCGTCCCGACGGAGACGCCCGATCAGGAGGTCAGCAAGTAACGAGTCAGCCATTGGACCTATCAAACTTTTTGAATTGGACTCATAGGTTCGCCGCGGGTACGCGTACTGTCAAGTCTCGCCATCGACCCAAGCCTTAAGTCGAAGTGTGCCGGGAAATTCATGGATCTTACAGATATTAAGCATCATGGAACGTTATTTTGGAATCCTCTCTTATCGGGTTTACTCCTAACGCACTTTTTGGGCGGCATCTCGGTGGGAGGCATGGTTACTAATCGCAGGAAATTCGCAACGATGATACTGCCGGGCGTTGATCATCTGCCTCATACCCACAGCCTTCCAGACATGGCCTTCTCCAAGAACCGGCCCACGTGGGGCGCTCACCTCGCATCTGACCTCGAGCGACTGGCGGCGCCGCACGACGCCTCATCCATCGCAGCAGTCATCGTCGAGCCGATGACTGGCAATCAAAGCCAACGTCATTCCAGTTATTGGGGGTCCTATGCGTGTATCTCTACGTGAGCGTATTCTTCAGTTACATCGCGTGATCGGCCTGAGCATCGGTCTATTCGTCGTCATGGTGGCGGTTACCGGCGCGGGCATGCTGTTTCGGGCGCCACTCGAACCCGTCATCTACCACGATCTGCTCAAAGTAGCATTGTGCAAACAGCGCCTACCGCTCGATACGTTGATTGCCAATGCCAGCGCTTCCAATCCAGTCGCAGGCCGACCAAAGCAGCTGCGCATATACGACGATGCGGATTCCAGCACGCGTGTTCTACTCAGCGACGACCGGTGGTACTACGTCAATCCATGCACTGGCGAAGTGCTTGGAAGCGAGCATCGTTACGGCGGCCTGTTCGGTACGATGGCCAGACTACACAGCTTTCAGTTTCTGGAGAATGGAAGCGTCGTCGCTGGAACGCTTGCGCTGACATTCGCGATTGTCCTGGTCGGTGGCGGCTTGGCTGTGTGGATTCCAGGGGCGTTGCGTAAACGCAGGCGCGCCGTCACGATCAAGCCCAACATCACCGGTCGCGCGCGCTGGCTCAATCTGCACAAAACCCTTGGCGTCTATGTCAGCCTCATCCTACTTGCGTCCGCGCTCACCGGCGCGCTGCAATCGTTTCAATTCGTGAGGGATGCGCTCTACACACTGACGGCCTCGAAGCCCCCCGCACCCTCTCCTAGATTGGTCGTGCAGGCCGATGCGCAACGCCTGCCAGTCGAGGCCCTCTGGCAACGCGCACAGGCATTGGTGCCGCAACCAAAATATGCCCGCATTCGCTACCCTGGCAAGCCCGGGGATGCTTTCAACATCGATCTTGTCGCACGCGACGCATCGCATGTCAATGCGTTTTCCTATGTCAGTCTCGATGCGAGCACAGGCAAAGTGTTGCGTTTTACGCCATATGCCGAGAACAGCTTAGGTCATCGAATTTACCTGACGGCGCTTGCGCTGCATTACGGATGGTTGAGTGGCGGATTTATGCAAGTGCTGCAACTGATCGGCATGCTCTCTGTACCGGTATTGGCTTGCGCCGGCATCGGCAGTTATCTGCGCGGCAAACGCCGTCGGCCGGCTCCCGTGTCGCCCCGAACGACGCTCGCGTTGAAAGTGGCCAGGAAAACGGCCGAAGCGGAGAACATTCAATCTTTTGAACTTGTCGACCCTGCCGGAAAAGCGCTGCCGCCGTTTTCGGCCGGTTCCCATATTGATATTCATGTACCCGGCGGAAAGGTTCGACAATACTCACTGTGCAATCCTCCTGGGGAAAGACATCGCTATCTCATTGCCGTCATGCGGGCGGAACCGACGCGCGGTGGGTCGAGGGCCATGCATGAGCAGGTCAAGGAAGGCGACTTAATTGACGTCAGTGCTCCGAAAAATCACTTCCCGCTCGTGGAATCCGCGAAGCATTCCCTGCTCATCGCGGGTGGTATCGGTATTACGCCGATTCTTTGCATGGCGGAAGACCTGGCGGATCTCGGAGCCGATTTCAAAATGCATTACTTTGCGCGCTCGCCGGCGCGCGCAGCCTTTGTCGACCGCATCAAGCGCTCGAAATTCGCCGACCGCGTTTTCTTCCACTTCACGGAAGACCAGAAACAGCAACGGCTGGATCTAGCCGCGCTTCTCGAAACGCACGATGCCGAAACGCACTTATACGTATGCGGCGGCGAAGCATTCATGAATGCAGTCATCGACACCGCACTGCAAAAACGCTGGCACAAAAACCGGATTCACAGGGAATATTTCAGCGTTGAACGCAGGGAATCCGACAGCAATGTCGAATTCGACGTCACGATTGCAAGCACAGGCAAGACTATTTGTATCCCTGCAGACAAGACGGTAATGGCTGCTTTGGCGGATTACGGAATCCACATTACGACGTCGTGTGAGCAAGGCGTCTGCGGCACTTGTGTAACGCGCGTGCTGGAAGGCGAACCGCAGCATCGTGACGTGTTTCTCTCCGACGACGAGAAGAATAGGAACGATCGCTTCACTCCCTGCTGTTCGCGTGCCAATAGCCGGAGGCTAGTACTCGATCTGTAGATGGAAAAGCCGGCACTGTCGGCAAAACTGTGAACAAACCGTTTTTTGCCAACCACTGAAGGAGACACAAATGAGGATCACGGGAAAGCTTGCTATCGTGGCAAGCATAGTTGCAGGCATGGGCGCAGCCAGCCTGGCGCAGGCCCATGGCATCTGGTTTGCGCAGCGCTCGAACCAGCTGGCGCTGATCTACGGCATCGGCGGCGACGACCTGGATGTCATCAAGCGCCAGCAAAAAGTGAAGAGCGTCACGGCCTACGACGAGCAGGGCAAGGAGGTCTCCACGCAGCTCTCGCCCAGCGGCCCGCTGCTCGTGGTGAATACCGACAACCAGCCGGCAATCGTTGCCGGGATCATGGACAACGGCCTGTGGAGCAAGACGGCGGACGGCAAGTGGTACAACAAGGGCAAGGACGAGGTGCCCAACGCCACGATCAGCTTGCACACATTCAAGTACGGGGTGCATCTGCGCCGGCCTCTGGATGGGGCGATGCCCGTACTGCCCGGGCAGAAGCTGCAGATCGTGCCGGTCGGCAAGCGGCTGCCGGATCAGATGGGCCAGCCGCTCACGGTTCGGGTGCTCTACGCCGGCAAGCCCGCGCCCGGCGCCGAGGTGCAGCCAGACCTCCTCAACGACCCCGATTCCGAACCGCTGAAGACCGGCGCCGACGGCACCGTGACGATCAAGGTGCGCAACCAGGGCCTGAACGTAGTCGTTGCGAAACTCGATACGCCGCCGACGGAACCCGCGAAGACGAACAGCGACGAGCATGAGGCCACACTATCGTTCGTGCTGCAGCACCTGCCCGAGTGATCAATCGTTATCTGCTGGAGCGCCTCCCATGAAACGAATTTCCGGCCTGGCCGCACTTGCTGCGGCCGCTCGCGGCGTGAAGCTTGTCAAGGGCGACAAGGTGATCGCTCTCGTGACGATGGAAGACAAGTCGACGAGCAGCGCGCGCTTCGTCATCGAGTAAGGAAGGCGTCCCTGGACGCCGGCAACTCTGGTTGCCGGCGCTTTCATCTTTCCCGGAAGCGCTGCACTGCAACCAGCGTGACGAAGGGGTTTGCACCTGCTTTCGGCAGGCTCTCGACTGTGCGCGGCGATCCAAAAAGAGTCGTCCAAGGGCAGGCCGCGTGACCTCGCTGACTGTCTAAAAGATTGGAGTGAGACAGTGAAGATTTTTTTTATCCAACCACAAGACATTCATATGAAAAAGTCCTTGATTACGGCGGCCTTCATAGCCTCGTTTGCATCTACGGCACATGCTCAGAATAGCGTCACACTCTACGGTTTGATCGACGTCGGCATGAACTATGCGAACAACATTGGTGGCCACAAGCAGTATTCGATGGTCGCCGGAAATCTCAGTGGCGACCGTTGGGGGCTGCGAGGCGCTGAAGATCTCGGCGGCGGACTGCAAACACTTTTCGTGCTTGAAAACGGCTTCAGTGTTGCGAACGGAAAGCTCGGTCAAGGGGGCGACGAGTTCGGACGCCAAGCCTATGTCGGTTTTTCATCATCGAACATAGGTACCGTTACGTTCGGGCGTCAATATGATTTGATTAACGACTTGACCTACATGTTCGTGGCGGCACAGATGTGGGGCGGATACGCCAGCGCCCATCCTGGCGATGTAGATAACACAGATGGCAGCAACCACGTCAACAACGCGATCAAGTTTCGCAGTGTGTCGTACGGTGGATTGTCGTTCGCGGGCCTCTACAGCTTCGGCGGTGTCGCTGGGACATTCAACCAGAACCAGATCTGGTCAGTCGGGGCGAACTACAATTTGGGACCGCTCACGCTTGGCGCCGCCTTCGTCGACGCGCGGGATCCTAACTTCTCCTATTTTGGCAATACCGCGGCTTCAAGCACTACGGGGTCCAACATGACTGCAAGCCGCGTGTATTCCGGCTATGCGTCCGCGAAAAGACAGCAGATCTTCGTCGCAGGCGCTTCTTATGCCGTTGGTGCCGCTACGTTTGGCGTTGACTACAGCAACACGCAGTTCAAGGATATCGGGACGCTACGGGGTCTCCCGGCTACCGGCGCAGGCGGCGATGCAAGATTCCACGACATTGAAGTCAATGTCGGCTATCAACTCACGCCGGCCCTCCACCTCGGCGTCGCCTATAACTACCTGAAAGGATATGGCGTCAACGGTGCAACTTACAATCAAGGCACGATCGGGGCCGACTACTTCCTTTCCAAGCGAACTGACCTTTACACAGTCGCTGTTTACCAGCATGCGTCGGGCACTGATTCGACCGGTGGGAAGGCGGTCGCAAACCTCACGGGCCTGACCGCCTCCACAACTCAGAGCCAAGCGCAAGTAGTTATCGGCATCCGGCATCGCTTCTAGCAGAGCTTGAGGCAGGCTCGATCTCTCCCATTGTGCCGACCGCATCAGACACGATCTCACCACCGCGCGAAGCGATTTGCGTCGCGATGCTCGATCGCTCGTCGGCCTCGCGGTCCGCCGCGGCCGACTGGTTGACTGTCCCCGAGATTGGTCCATCGCGATGCGGCCGTCTGCTGCAGGCTCGAATAGTCGGTCGCGGTGCTGGAGACGACGGAGAAAACTACCAGCGCTACGCATGCAAGAACAACGCGTGCACGAATGGACGATAGCATCGTATGGTCCATCGCTCTTATGACTGAACTTGCATCCGCGTGAGTGCACCCACACGTGGCGCGCCAAAAAAAGCCCGCAGACATGGACTGCCTGCGGGCGAAGCTACACCAAGGACGTGATTCGCGGACGATTGGCGGCGTTATACCGGACGATAAATCGCGTATATCTTTGCGACGTGCTCGCGACTTTCCCAACTGCACTGCGCGCCTTGCTCAACGAGGAAAATGTCACCGCGCTCGAAGGTGTCCGTTCTGCCGGATTCGTCCACGAATGTGACACTGCCTTCCAGGAGATACATCAGTTCGCAATGGCGATAAAACATTGCACTACGATGATAGGGTGTTGAATCCCAAGTGCCGCAGACAAATTCTCCATCCGCAGAGCGGTAGTCCGTGAAGTTACGGCAGACCGGCGCGGGCGTGAGTAGCAATTCCGTGGGCGGCGTGCCCGACGGCTCCAATTGCGGCGCTGGCTGGATCGGGACAATCTTCCCGTCAGCATACTGACTGCCCTGGTAACGCATGAAGATGACCGATACGGGCCCTCGCGCCGACCAAGAAAACTCCGCGCCATGACCCAGCACCGCGCTGTCGCCTGGCCCCAGCGTTAGCGCACGCTCGGCTTGCGTCAACGTGATCTCCCCTTCCGCAACGATGATGAATTCATCTGCCGGCTGAGGCGGCACCACACCGCATCCTGCGTCGAGCGCTATCACGCCCGCGCTCACGGGCCCCGGCGGCCAATCTAGAACGCGGCGACTAGAAAGGAAGCGACTCTCGTCGGCCGAACCAATCGCCTCAATCCCCTGGCTTTTATCCGACGCGAACTTCCGTAGATCGATAAACGATCGGGAGCTGCAATGCTCCGCTACTGCTTGCTGCAATTTGGACATGTTGTGTTCCAGTCGTTCAGATTCTTTTTGTCAGACGCAGGTTGTGTTGGGTCGCACCTGGACCTAGCAGGCTGTTGAAAAGCGCCCCGTCACGATGACCGAAGCAGTGCTCACGAGGTCTGCGCATGCGATTTGCTGCTGAATTGCGGGTTCGCCGGGTGGTTTTTGCAGGCAATGCGCATGCG
>NZ_QHKS01000040.1 GCF_003353175.1 Paraburkholderia lacunae
CGTTCACACGCTGTCCTTCAACGCCGTGTGAGATTCAAACCGTTAAATACAGAGTCAAAATCAACGTCAAAACCCGACATTTCTAAATAGCTGCCACTGCGACATTTCAGGATGGCTTTGACATAAGGTGTCAGAGCTTTTTAGTAATGTCTGGTTCTGGCTCATTAGAAATGTCCGGTTTTCCCGGCTCCAGGCCGGCTGCTGTGGCGCATGCTGCGGCATGAGCACAGCCCGGGAGCCGGACATGAACGGACGTGGATTCATCACGATCAGCATGCACGAGCTCGAGCGCGTGAAGATCATCGAATCGGTCGTCCAGCGGCGGCTGACGATCGTGCTGGCGGCTGAGCGGCTGCAGCTGAGTGAGCGTCAGGTCAGCCGGCTGGTGCGGCGCTACGAGGCTGCCGGACCGGCCGGACTGGTGTCGGCGCGGCGTGGGCAACCGAGTAACCGCGAGCTGCCGGTGGATCTGCGTGCACGGGCGATGGCGCTGGTGCGTGAGCGCTACGCCGATTTCGGGCCGACGCTGGCGTGCGAGAAGCTCGCTGAATGTCATGGCGTGGTGCTGGCGAAGGAAACCGTGCGGCGCTGGATGCGGGATGCCGGGCTGTGGATTCCACGCAAACAGCGGCCGCCGAAACTCCACCAGCCGAGAAACCGCCGCGCCTGTCTGGGCGAGCTGATCCGGATCGCCGGCTGGCTGATTTCCCTGATTCCGACGGGCGGGTCGACGAGTTGCGTGAACTGAACATGATCCAGTTTCGACAGGTAATCTCTGGCGCGAACAGGGTCGTCTATCAGGTCACAGACGACATGGTCTATGTCCACGTCGTCTGCGACTCCCGCATGGATCTCACGGCCCTACTCCATCGACGCCTACTTCGATCGATTTAGCTTGGTCCATGCAGAGTTGTGCCCTCTTCCTTCCGGATCAGAATTCACGACTCGAGCGCCTTCCGAAACGCAATCCAGTTGAGCACCGCCCGCGTATCGCCAGTCGATACATCGTAAGCGTGCAGAAATCGGCGTCTAGTACTCAGCGATCTGACCGTGCAGGCTATGTCCACTGATTTGAACTGCACCCAAAAAGTTGGACCTCATTTTGAGGTGCTTTTATGCGATACAGCGAGAAGAAGAAGTTGGCTGCAACGGAAGATTATTGCTCGGGCCACGACGGTCTCATACGGGTAGCCGCAAGACATGGCGTAGACGTGTCGTTACGACGCATATGGGCGGCAATCTATCGATCACATGGCGCATCGGGGCTCGTACGCGGACACGGCATCAATGCGAACCTGCCGCGCAAGTGGATCAAGCTGCACCAGCAACGGCTCTGTCAAGTTGGCGAGCGCCGGCTACCTGTGCGTCTAAAGAGTAGTGATCCTTATCAGATAACATTCCTGCGGGTCGGCTGGTGGCTGTTCTCGGCACGGTTGCTCACGCGTGCAGCCGCCTTGACGAAAACGTGCTTCACATGCGCATCCGACACAAAGATGGCAGATTAATGCGGCGTATCTCAGTACGCAATATAGGGCCCCGCTCCGCCAGGGGTCGATTGCTGCTCGACGGCGGCATAGACGTTACGCCCGTAGAAAAACGGCATGCCCCAGACAAAGATCGCCGGGGAAACGTATGCCGGACCGGCTAGCAGCGGCACTACTGAGTTGCCGCCACGGTTCTGCTTGAGTTCCGTGCCATTGCCGACGTCAAACGAGACAGCACTGTTCGTGCCGTTTGCACCTTCAATCATGGCGCTCAACTGCTGAGTCGATGCGGGGCAGTAATACAGGCTGTTTGGGCTCGCGCAGACAGGCAGCATGCTGGTTTGAAAGAACAGTCCGTTCGAACCACTGTCCACGATGCTCCTTGAGTAGCTCGTTCCATTTAGCACGGTCATGAACGTGCCGCTGGACGGACTGAGCCCGATCACCTGCGCGTTGCCCAAGCCATTATTGCTCTGCGTACCGATGCCGAACACGAGTTGGCCGGTGAGCGAAGTTTGGCCGCTCGGCGAGGCGGCTGGCAACATCAATATCGAACCATTGTTATTGATCGCGAAGTAGGGAATCGGATTGCCAACCTGCAGGTTCTCGGCGACGGCGGTCGACGTGCAACTGTTTCCGACGCAGCCATAGTAGGTCGCCGGCACGGCAGTTCGCACGCAGGCCGGACCGCAATCGTGCTTGAACACGCCAATGCCGAGCACCCCGTTGGCTGCCAGACTAGCAGGAGTGTTGCGCGACGCGCCGAGACTGCTGCAGTCCGACGGTATCGCGCCATAGTTTGGGTCAATCACCTGAATGGGTAGCGACGCCGCTTTCTCACCACCGATCAGTACATCGGCGAGCTGTACAGAACCCCATGTGTAACCGTCGAAGAACTGCATGCACTCGGCAAGCGGATTGCCCGCACCATCCTTCTGTTGCGACAGCATGAACGACGGCGGCAGTTGCGAGGCGAACACGCGCAGCCCCGACGATCCGGTGTCGACCTGCACGTGATCCACGGTTTGACACTGCGTTGTGTCCCGCATACAGAGCGTGACGCTGACGAAGGGCATATTCGGCACACCGATCACGCCGAAATCGACGGTCAGCGCCGCGGCGTTAGAGGCCAGCACTGGCGGCGCAGGGGGCGTATTCGTGACCGTCTGCGCCGGTGCCGATGCACTGGACCCGCTACTGCTCCCACCACCGCCACCCCCTCCCCCGCATCCGGCCATTAACACCGCAAGCAATGTGGTTGCGAGAAGCTTGAGAAGCGGACCTGAACCACGGGGCGAATCTGAGTCGCGCATGATCGCCCCGCTAATTAATGACGCTGGCGTCGACGCCGGGCGGGAGCGCTTGCGGCAAATAGGCGTAGCCTGCGAACGCACGTAAATGGCCGGCCGAGAATACCACCAGAGCATCGTTCGAAACGGCAAGCGGGCTTGCCCGGCGCGTCGCGATGGCCGCGACGTATTGATCGAAAGCTTTGCCCAGCGTAGCCTTGAGATTCGGCAATGTCGGTCCCTCCCAAGCGACGCCGAACACGATTCCGTTTGCCGCGACATACTCGCGCACCACAGTGCCCGAGGGCAGCGTCATCGTATGCACGGTGTAGGCGGCTTGCGATGTGACGCTATGTACCGTGGCATGCATTTGAATCTGATCGCTACCTACGTCGCTGACCCTCTCTCCAAGCGTGGCGTACGCGAGTGAAGACAAGGCGCAAGTCGCCACGGGCATTGCGCAAGCAATGCCAATCCGATATATATTCTTCACGAGTCCTCCCCCTGAAAACAGCCTGGTCGGCAGTTTTCACGGCCCCTTATTAATCTCTAATGCAAACCATTTGTCGGTCTTTCGTCGCTCGACTTTTCAATGGGCTCAGCTGATTGCATCAAAAATGCGTTGGCGTTTCCGTGTCCACGCGTGCGAGGTCTGTATCGCTTCCCTGGATTGTTCTGGGCTTCATATCGGTCGCCGCAGACTCGCTCGTGAATCTGTTACTGCAACGGCTGTGCCATGAGCGCGCAAACCCTTTCCGCGCGACAAACAGCATTGTTCCAATGTTGTCGGCGGGCGCGGCACAGGCGCCTCATGTTTCGCAGCTGTTACACACGCAAGGGCTCGACCCGGTTCAAAAATGGCCGTTTCTCAAGGGTGCGAGAGAGACCATGCCCTCCGCAAGTCCATGGTGCATAAGGCCGGCGCGGGAGGCCTGTTGAATGTTCAGGCACAGCGTGGCGGCAACGAATAGGAAGTCAAACCTGTTTCAACATTGAGACCGGATCGGGGCCATAGATGCCCGCGAAACACCTTTTCCGACCTATTTCGGGTCCAGTTCAGTCAACGGATTGACTCCATCCACCACTGGCTTCCGCCGATCGCTTCGATAGACGAAACTTCGCTTCGGTCTTCGAGGGGAGGCCCTCCACGAGGCGACCCGTCCCTCGATTTTTCGGCCTGCCCCTCCCTCGGGTGGCAGGCTTCTCTTTTTTTCGTTCGATTCATCGGGGCTTTGCCACGAGGCTCGTCAAGCAACTGTCGGGCAACTGCGGCATGAACCGGATGGGGAATGGTCGTTACAGGTCCCTGAACGGCCAATCCCAATGGCCAATCCAATGACCGTTTCAAAACAGTCATGAGACGTTCCAGGCGCTTCGCCATAACATAAGCCGCCGAGGGATAACGAGCCAAATTCAATCAACTTACGACTCGACCACTCTATTATTGGCGTCCCGATTTGAAACCTCCGGCGGACACAGCCTGGGAATGGTGTGGCTTGCATCCTGCCCCGCAATGCGTCTTGCGCATTCATGCTGCAGATATGCAGAAAGCCGGGTGCGACACGTCGCATCCGGCAAACCGGGATTCCAACAGGTATCAGGCGCCAGATGTCCTACATTTTTATAACGTCCATCACCGATTT
Organism: Paraburkholderia lacunae; assembly: GCF_003353175.1. Lineage (GTDB taxonomy): Bacteria > Pseudomonadota > Gammaproteobacteria > Burkholderiales > Burkholderiaceae > Paraburkholderia > Paraburkholderia lacunae. The sequence continues at coordinate 4,417 of NZ_QHKS01000040.1, forward strand.
TCTTTTGTCCTTGAACTGGTAAATCGTGATGGCGGCGTCTTTCAGATCACCGTGCGAGTCGAACGCGATCCGCCCGATCACCCCGTCGTACTGTGTCGCGGGAATCGCAGCCAGCACCGTGGCTCGTTCCGTCGAATTGGCACGCTTCATGGCGTCGTAGATTACGTAGATTGCGTCGTAGGCGAACGGTGCGTACGCGTCGACCGGCACCTTGTAGCGTGCAGTGTAGCGTCGATCGAAATCCCGCCCTTTCGGCATCTGCGACAGCGCGAGTCCAGCTTCGGAGCAGACAACATTTGATATTGCGTCGCCTGCAAGACTGACCATCTTGATAGTGCAGGCGCCGTCTCCACCAAGCACGGGAGCCGTGACCCCCAGATTCGCCGCCTGTTTTGCAAGCGGACCAGCCGTCGCGTCAGAACCGCCATACATGATGACGTCGGGCCGGAGCCCCTTTACCTTCGTCAGAATGGCACGGAAGTCAGTCGCCTTGTCGTTGGTAGCTTCGCGCGCGATGATCTTCCCCCCGTTCGCGTTCGCCGCCTTGACGAACTCGTCGGCGAGACCTTGCCCGTATGCCGTCGAATCGTCGATCACGGCGATACGTTTGGCGTGCAGCGAAGCAAGCGCATAGCGGGCGAGCGCCGGTCCCTGCAGTGCATCGGTTGCGACCATGCGAAACGTCGTCTTGTACCCTTGCTGCGTGTACGCTGGGTTCGTCGAGCCCTGCGATATCTGCACGACCTGTGCTTCGCTATAGATGCGCGATGCCGGAATCGATACACCGGAATTGATGTCGCCGACAACGGCCACAACGCCATCGTCAACCAGCTTCTGTGCGACCTGCGTGCCCGTGCGCGGATCGGCTGCGTCGTCCTGCGAATCCAGTTGGAGACGCACCGGCTTGCCGCCGATCACGGGATGCTGGCTGTTGATTTCATCGATGGCGAGGCGCGCCGCGTTCTCGCTGTCCTTGCCCATGTTCGCGAGCTGGCCGGTGAGCGGCGCGGCGTGACCGATCAGCACGACGACAGGAGAGGCGTCGGCTGCATGTGCCGATGCATGAATGGCGGCCAGCACGACCACGCCGACCACGGAACGAAAAGTAGAATTCACGGGCTGCCTCACTTCTGTAGTGGATGTGTCGAATGGCGCTCTGTCGATCCCGATGCGCCTGAAAACCAGTATTCGATCGCCGTAATTGCGCGTCCAACGACAAATTCTTTTTGCCGCCGATAAACAAACCTTATGCCGCCACGACGGGCACGCTCGCACGCAGCAATGCCTCGACGCTGCGCGCTATCGAGAGAATCGATGCATCGGCGAGCGCGGGTCCGCAGATCGAAAGGCCGACGGGCAGTTCGCCCTCGTTGTGGCAAGGCAGTGTGAGCGCGCATCCGTCCATGAAATTCACGACACTCGGGTTCCGTAGAACTTTCGCGTTCACCGCAAAAAATGCCTCATCGTCGTGCTCGACGCCGGCAATCACCGGCGGCACGATCGCGACCGTCGGCATCAGCCATGCATCGAAACTCGCAAGTCTCGTACGTGCGTCTCGCACGAAGCGCTCGCGCGCGGCAAGCAGGTCGATATAGTCGGCGGCGCCGCGCCCTTCGCCGATGCGCAGACGGGTGAGTACGCGCGGGTCGTAACCTTCAGCGTGGCTTGCGACATGCTCGCGATGCCACGCCCAAGCCTGCGCCGCCGTGATGCCCGCAAGCGGAAGGTGGCCGGCAACCTCATGCAACTCTGGAAACGCAAAGCGCTCGACCGACGCGCCCGCGCGCCTCAGCATGCTGATCGCGCGGTTGAACGCCGTACTCACGGTCTCGTCCAGATCGTCTGAGACATAGTCCGACGTGACCCCGAAGCGAAGCCCCGTAAGCGGGCGCGGCGTGGTATCGAGCGCTTGCCCCGACACGACACGATCGATGAGCGTGCAACAGTCGACGCTTCGCGCGATCGGGCCGATCGAGTCGAAGGATGTGGACAGCGGCACCGCGCCGTCGAGCGGCACGCGGCGTGCGGTCGGCTTGAAACTGACGAGACCGCAAAATGCAGCGGGAATGCGGACCGAGCCCCCCGTGTCGGTGCCTAGTGCGGCTGCGACATGTCCGAGTGCGACGGATGTCGCCGCCCCGGAACTGGAACCGCCCGCCAGACGGCTCGGATCGAACGGATTCAGCGGCGTGCCATAGTGAGGATTGAGTCCGAGGCCGGAGAACGCGAACTCGCTCATATTCGTGCGGCCGACGAACACCGCGCCTGCCTCGCGCAATCGTGCGACGGCGGCTGCGTCGCGGACGGCGGGCGCCGCTCCGCGCAAGATTCGCGAGCCTGCCGTCGTCACCTGGCCTTTGACGTCGAACAGGTCTTTCACGGACACAGGCACGCCTGCCAGCGCCGAAGGCACATAACCCCGATCGCGGAATGCGTCGCTGCTGGAGGCGGCTTCGCGCGCCGCCGAACGGTCAATATGCGTGTAGGTTGATCCACCGCGCACCACGTCGGCATCGATGGCGGCGAGGCTCGCGTCGAGCAACTGGCCCGCCGATACGGTCTTTGTCGCAAGCGCTTTGCCTGTTTGACGGATGGTGCGCATCGCGGTCACTCCGTGTGCGCAAGCGCATCGACCGAATAACGGTGCCAGAGGCTGCGTCCGAGGATGGGGTCGTGCAGTTCCAGCACGTAAGCGACGGCCGGCGTCAATGGACCGAGCACCGGCTGCGTGCCGCAAAACAGCACAGTCTCCGGAATCATCGACATCGCACCGAACGCACGCCAAATCAACGGCTCGGGATGCATCAGCCGCGCAAGCGTGCCTTCCTGATAGCGGATGCGCTCACCAGTTGAGTCGATGCGCCAGCTGCGCGCGATCAGCGCATCCCAATGCGCAGCCACTTCCGAATAACGCCAGAGCGCCCGGCCGAGCGGCTTCGCGCACATCTGTTTCGACACGGCAACGTCATAGCCCTCGACCTTGCGGTCCGTGTGATCCGAGCCGAGGCCTACCAGCAGGCCATCCGCCTCCGTCTGGATCAGCACGACTTCGACCTCACCCGACGAATGCGCGCCGATCACTTCGATGCTCTCCGCCGTCGTCAGCAGCTCGGGCGTGACTTCGTAGAAGCATGGCACGGTCGATGGCCTGCGCACGCCGATCGCTTCCAGTTCGCGGATATGATGCTCGACCTCGACGCTGTCCCTACCGGCCCAGCCCGCGATCACGAGCCGGCTCGCAGTCACTTCAATCGGCGTTCCGCCTTCGATTTCACATGCCACTTTTTTCATCGCAACGTCCTTTCGTTTGACAGCCCCCTCGCCGACGGCGGTTGTGCGCCTGCATCGGCATTCGTTGCGAAGTTTTGGCGCTCGGCGCGCCCGTGTCCAACAAATTAAAGTTGTCGCGCCGGAGAAAAATTTCTTGTCGCATGGCGCGAAGGACAGCACTACACTGAACCATTCTCGCTTGGCTCGTCAGGGTTGCAAATGAATCTGCGATTTCTGGAAACGTTTGTCTGGCTCGCGCGACTGCGCAGCTTTCGTCTGACGGCTGAGCGGCTGCACGCAACCCAGGCAGCGATTTCCAGCCGCATTTCGGCGTTGGAACAGGAACTTGGCGTGCGGCTCTTCGAACGCGGCCCCAAAGAAGCAACGCTCACGCAGGACGGCACGAAGGCGTTGCCGTTCGCAGAACAGATGCTGAAGCTGAATGAGGCGATGATCTCGAGCGTCGGCGATCGCTCGAAGGTTTCGGGGTTGCTGCGGGTAGGCGCGATCGAATCGATCGTTCACACGTGGTTGCCGGATCTCCTCAAGCACATCCGGGAGGAATATCCGAATCTCGTGATCGAACTGACCAGCGACACGTCAAGCAATCTGTCGACACAACTGCTCAATGGCCATGTCGACGTCTCGTTTCAGACGACGAGCGTCACGGGCTCTGACATGACGAATGTCCCACTAGGCAGCCTTCCGATGCGCTGGATGGCGAGCCCGGCGCTCAACCTGTCAGCGCAGGCGTTAACGGCGGCTGAACTCGCTGCCTACCCGGTGATCAGTTTCGCGCGTCATTCGCCGCCGCACGAATTTCTCACTGGCTTGTTCGCCGCAAGCGGCGACGTACAGGTGCAGATCAACTGCCTGTCGTCGGTGGCCGCCATCATCCGGCTCGTTGTCGATGGATTCGGCATTGCCGTGCTGCCTCCCGCGTTCGTCATGCGCGAGCTCGAAGCCGGTCAACTGCATCTGCTGCAAGTGACGCATCGGGTGCCCGCGTTACCGCTAGTCGCCGTGTTTCGGCGCACACCCGACAGCCTGCTTCCCGAGTCCATCACGCGGCTTGCGCTCAACGTGGTGCTCGACTTCAGCCTGAAGCATGGGTCTGAATTCGCGCTGTTCCCACCGACGGACGAAACGATTTCGCGCATCTGAACGATCCAATCATCAACACGAGTACTCCGACATGCCGACCGCCCTTTTCATTCCGATCGGACCGCTCGATGCGACCCTTTGCGAGCCTTATGGCTGGATGCTCGGCAAGCCCGTCCGTGCCGACAGCGACGCGCCGTCGTACATCAGTCCCGCATCCGATTTCTGGCGTGAACATCTGTTTGACACCGGCTCGCAGGGAGAAACGGAAATCCTGTGGGTGACCTACCGGAACCGCGACAAAAAGGTAACGTCTCTCGAGCTGCATCGTCTGACTCAGCAGGCCATCGTGCCACTGACGGCGCCAGTCATCCAGATCGTCGCGACCTCATCGGACGACGGTACCCCGAACTTGAATTCCTTGCGTGCGTTCGACATTCCGGTCGGTAAGGGCCTGTGCATGCGGCCCAATATATGGCACGCGACCCGGGTTCACGAACGCGAAGCGACGTGCCTCATGCTCACCCGCCCATCGACGACCTACGACCTCGTGGTTCATCTCAAAACACACGCGCCAGCATGCGAAAGTGTCATGCGAAGTATCGAGATGCACCGGCTCGAAAGATAGCAGCCGTCGCGACCACCAAGCGCAGCTTTAGCCAACAGGAGCAGGGTCGAGTTCGAGTTGCGGGAGTGCCGCACTTGTCTTCCGGCGCGAGGTGGAAACATCGTGCCCCTATGTTGCTATCAACGTGGTGGGTAGTCGCAATTCTATGCATATAGAGCTCCAATCAAGCGCGGGCCCCTCCGCGATGCGCCTGTTTCGCGCTGCGCTGCCGTTCACCTTACGATGCTCACCCCACCAGCGCGCACCCGCTGTTCCCTGTACATGCGTCACCTTGATTCCAGATTGGGAATCGCCGCGCCCTCCTCCTGCCCTCCGGTTTATGAGGCTGGCATTTCGACTCGAATGATCTGGGCTGCACGATTGATCGGACGAACGCGGTTGCGGACCCCCTGAAATCCAGTATGCTCACGATGTGCCTAAATCCCCGGTTGTTCGCCATGAAGCTATCTTTTGACGTGCTGCAAGTCCTCGACGCAATCGATCGCACCGGCACCTTTGCGAGTGCGGCGGAAACGCTTCACAAGGTTCCGTCGTCGTTGACCTATCTCGTCCAGAAACTGGAGCTCGACCTTGGCGTGAAACTGTTCGACCGCAGCGGTCGCCGCGCGACGCTCACGCACGCGGGGCGCGTGGTCGTGGAGGAGGGACGTCGCCTGCTGGAGGCTGCGGACGATCTGGAGCGCAAAGCGAAAAGAATCCAGCACGGCTGGGAAGCCGACCTTCATATCGCCGTCGACGAGATCATCCCATTCCAGCTGCTATGGGATCACGTCAGCGCCTTTTACAAGCTGAATCTGGACACGCGGCTGCATCTTTCGAAAGAGGTGCTCGGGGGATCGTGGGACGCCTTGCTGACTCGGCGCGCCGATCTGATCGTCGGTGCGGCCGGCGAGCCGCCGCCCATCCCGCATCTGGTTGCGAAACCGATCGGTTCGCTACGCCACGTGTTCGTGGTCGCGCCGGATCACCCTCTGGCTTCGATACCGGGGCCGCTCACACTGGATATCGTTGCGCGGTATCGCGCGGTCGCGATCGGCGATACGTCCCGCAAGCTTGCGCCGCGCAGCATCGCGCTTGCTGCCAATCAGGAAGTGCTGATCGTGCCCACGCTCGAAGCCAAGCTCGACGCGCAGATCAAAGGCTTGGCGGCGGGCACCATACCGGAATGTCTTGCGGCCGGGCCGTTGAGCCAGGGCGAACTCGTGAAAAAGGAAGTGCGCGGCATGCGCGATGTCACGCACTGCTATCTGGCCTGGCGTGACGACGAGACGGGCAAGGCCCTGCGCTGGTGGGCCGACCAACTGGACCGGCCGGACCTGATCGACGAGGCCGCGCAGCAGCGGATGATGTACGGATGACCCTTGTCCAGCCGCGTGCCATGAATTTGCCGGGCGGCGTTTCATCAGGACGAGCCAGCCGCCACATGAGCGTCGGCTTGCTCGCTTGCTCTTGTGGCGATTTGCAGCAGGTGGTTGGCGGCCTTGAAGTCGTCCCAATCAAGGCCTTGCGTCACCTTTGCGCAGGCGGATTCCACCAGTTGTGCCGCCTCCGCGTTTCGGCCCTGCGCGTGCCACAGCCGGCCGAGGCTCGTCGCCGCACGCAATTGCAACGAGCGGCAGCCCTGCTCCAACGATTCGTCTAGCGCCGCGATCAGGCTCGCCTCCGCATCCCTGGCGACGTCGACGGATGGCGAGTCGCCTGCAGCGCTCATCAAAAGTAGATCGCCATGAATGCGCCGAAGTTCGGCGGCATACCAGCGGTCGCCGGTTTCATCACATTGCGCGAGTGCGCGCTCGACCGCAGCGATGCCTTCTTCCCGCCGTCCCGCGCGGCCGAGCGCGAGACTGTACTGGCCGGCAAACATGGCGCGCGGCGCCCCAAACGCAAGCGATTCGAGATCATCCAGTGCCGCCCGGAAAGCATGCAAACGGTCCGGCACGGCTTCATCCAGCGAGCGCAAGTATTCATTGAAACAGCGGCAACACGCTTGCGACACACTCAGCCCGGCGCGCGCCGACACCTCATGCAGCACGGCGATAGCCTGGGCCGCCCGATCCCGCTTGCCTGACAGCAGTGCCAACGGAACCATTGCTTCGCCCAGAACGTAGCACGTGACGCACACCTGTTCCTGATTGCAGGCATCGACCACGCACTCCTCGGCAACCCTGAGCGCCTGGTCGCGGTAGCCCTGTAGCCACAACACACGCGCAAGCGTGGCGCGGCCAACTAAACGCTGATCGACGGACTGCCCAAGCGGCAGGCGATGCTGCAGGCCGTCACTGTGCTGCAGCAGTTGTTCGAGCGACAAACGCGCCTGCTTTTGATCGCCCGCGTAGTGCGAAGCGATGCCGAGCAAACGGTATCCGAGGACTATGCTGCCGGCATCGCCCGTCTCCGCTGCAAGCGATGCGAAGCGCTTGGCGAATGCCAATGCGTTGCGCACCGCGCCGGACGACTGACTTGCATTCCACAGGCCCCACAGCGCGCGCGCCTCGAACGCGTGATCGCCAAGCGCGATCGCCGACGCGAGTGTCTCGGCCCAGATGCCGCGCGTTTCCGTGTTCGGCCCCTTGACATAGACCTTCGCCGCGCCGAGCGCTGCAAGAAGCTGCATGCGCACGCGCAAATGCCTGGTCGAGAGCGAATCTTCATGTGCCGCGGCCACGGTGTCGAGCGCTCGACGTGCCCAGCAACAGCATTCGTCGACCAGCGACAATTCATAAAGTAGGAACACGACCTTCACGGCGAGCGTCTCGCCCAATGTCTCGTCGCCCTTCGTCGACAAGGCCCAGGCCAGCGCCGCGCGCAGGTCATCGAGCAGGTCCCGCATCCGGTGGTGCCATTGATCGCGGAACGCTCCCGTAGCATACCCGCCGCCCGACGCATCGCGGTCGAGCAGGCCGGCGAAATAGCGCGCGTGATTGAGCGCGACGAGACGCCGTTCACCATTGTCGTCCAGCTTCTGCATCGCGTAAGCGTGGGTGGTCTCCAGCAGTCGATAGCTCGCTTTGCCGCGCTCCACATGCGCCACCACCAGCGACTTTTCGACCAGCCCCGATATCGCCGAGATCACATCGAGCTCGTGCAGCTCGCCGTCGCCTGCAACGGCGATAGCCGCTTCCATCGTAAAGCTGTTCACGAAGATGCCGAGCCTACGCAGCGTCGCGCGCTCAGCGTCATCGAGCAGCGCATGGCTCCAGTCGAGCGTCGCTTTCAGCGTTTGATGTCGCGGCAACGCCGTGCAATTGCCGCCATTCAGCATATTGAAGCGATCGTCGAGATGCTCTGCAAGCGTCTCGATGCCGAGTATCGCCGCACGCGCCGCCGCCAGTTCGATGGCCAATGGGATGCCGTCGAGCCGGCGGCAGACCGTGCCCGTCAGATGGATGCTTCGTGTATCGAACGAAAAGCGCGCGTCGATCGCACGTGCCCGTGACAGGAACAGCTTCACGGCACTGGATTGCAGGACGGCTTGACTCTGATCATCCGGCGCGGGCACGTCCAGCGAGGCGACCCAGTACAGCCGCTCGTTCGCTACCCTCAACGGCTCTCGGCTCGTCGCGAGCAAGCGAATCGACGCACTTACGTTCAACAGCATCTCGGCAAGCTCAGCGGCAGGACCAAGAACGTGCTCGCAGTTGTCGAGCACGAACAGCACGCGCCGTTCACCGAGCTCCTTGCAGACGCGCGCGAGCGAGAGCGGGCCGGTTGCCGGATTCACACCCATGCTGGTCGCGAACATTGCAAGGACACTACGCGGGTCGGACGCGGACGCGAGCGGCACCAGACAGACGCCGTCGGGAAAGTACCCCAGCAGGCTGCGCGCGACCTCGATCGCCAGACGCGTCTTGCCGATGCCACCAGCACCGACAAGCGTCACATGGCGGGCGGACTCCAGCGCAAGGGCGACATCCTTGATTGCCTTGTCGCGTCCGATCAACGCGGACGAACTGGAAGGCAGGTTGTTTGGAACGATCGGCTCGCGAACCACGTCATCGACATCATCGATGTCGTGGGCACCGGCGCCTCGATCGGCCCCGGCGCCATGAACCGTCGTTGGCTCTGGCACCATGAGCCGATAGCCTCGCCCCGACACCGTCTGGATCAGTCCGCGACTCTCGCCGAGCACCTTGCGCAGAGCGGACATATGAACCTGAAGATTGTTCTCTTCGACGATCGTATCCGGCCAGACCCGCCTGAGTATCTCGCTCTTCGATACCAATGCGCCGTTTGCGGCGATCAGAACTGCGAGCATGTCGAACGCACGGCTACCCAGCCGCACAGGTTGTCCGTCGACAAACATTTCTCTGCGAGGGAGGTCCACCTGAAGTGGGCCAATGTGAATCATTGCTTGTGTATCCAGGACGCGGCGGGTAGAAGGGAACTGAGGACTGACCGCTCAGCGTTGCGTTCCGAAGTCTAGAACAGCCGCCGATTTGCATGCGCGGAAAATATCGAACATATGATTCGAAAATTTTGTAGTAAGCACCCGGCTCTCATGACCCGGTTTTGTCGCGATAATGGCGGCAGGGCGAAGGAATCCCGACAATATGATGGCGATTGCCTATGCTGCCGGCGAGTAGAACCGCTCAGATGCGGTCAGTCCGATGTCGCCGTCATTCATCGGCCCCCTGGCGATCATGTGCATGACCTCGATGCCGCCAAGCAGCCGAACTCATGGCGTAGAGTGACGCTCAATAAACGTTGATCGCCGAAGGCTCGGCCTCAATGGTCAGAAGTTATGGATCAGGCCGATGCCCGCCCCGAACTGGCTACGCGATGACGACGGCGAGTTGTTGAAACCGTTGCCGATCGACGCCGTTGCGTCGATGATCTCCCCGCCATTGAGCGTCATGCCGTTTGCGTGCTGGTAAGCCTCGACTGCGTAGAGACCCGTGCGCTTCGACAGGTTGTAGAACTGTGACAGCGTGAACTGGTGGTACTGCGCTGCGCTCGAGATGCCGTTTGACCGGGTTGCGCGTGTGTAGCTGTAGCCACCCGCGAGCGCCCACGGGGCTGTAGGCTTCCATCGAAGCACGGCGCCTGCCGTGTTGAATGTCGCCTGGTTGCGGAATGTCGAGCCGACACCCGGGATGTACTGCACGTTCGAGTACGATGCTGTTATGTCCCACTCCGACGTGAGGTAGCCCGCCGTCACAGCCACGCGCTGCTGCGCTTGCGCCGTCTTATACCCATTGTTGATTGCCGACACGGCCGTCTGAGCGCCACCGTTCGACAGCGTGGATTCCGCACCCCAGGCACCGCCGCCCGGCGTCGAGTTATTCACACGCTGAAAGCCGGCGGCGATGCCATAGGGACCGTGGACATACCGGACGCCCCCGCTCCAAGTCGAGCCGGCGTTCAGGCTGCCCGGCACGCCACCAAACGCGTACGAGCCTCCAACCGTGAAGCCGTAAAACTCCGGCGACATGTAGACGAGCGAATTGTTAGCGCGATAATCGACGTCGAGCGCGTCGATGTCGCCAGGGTGTGCGCCGAAGTAGCCGGTCAGCCAGTTGTTCGGAGTGTACGGCGACAGCAGCGTGTAGTACGCCGTATACTGGCGGCCTGCCGTCAGCACGCCGTAGTGCGGGTCGGACAGTCCCACCCACGATTGACGCGTGAACATGCCACCGCTGAATTGCGAAGTACCGTTATTGGTGTTCACGCCCGCTTCGAGTTGAAAGACGGCCTTCAAGCCACCGCCCAGGTCCTCAGCACCCTTCAAACCGAACCGGCTTCCTAGCCAGACGCCCGTCGACATCTTCACCGCCGAGTGACCGCCGGTCGTCGAGCCGAGCGACGTGCTGCTGCTTTGATAGGTGATGCCGTTATCGACGAGCCCGTAGAGGATCACGCTGCTTTGAGCGCAAACAGTGCCGGACGCAAGACCTGCGGCCGTCATGGCGATCGCGACGCATTTCTTCATCGATTTTCTCCGTCTTCAAATTCTTTCTTGACGCGGCCGCACACCCAGGACGTGAGACCAAAGTCCTCATCGTGGTACCGCTTGCACACTAGGCTTGCTCGTTTCCGGCAAGGAAGAGCCCGACGGCGATGAGCACCGGTGGCACGGCAAAACTCCAGTTGCCAGCAAGGTAGTACATGCCCGCCGCTGCACCGCATCCCACCGCGAAGCTCGCGACACTCGCTGCCATCCGCGCCAGCGGTGACGGTCCGCCGGCCGCCGCAGGCTGAACCCTCCGGAAGCGGTCGGCCAGCTGCAGCATGATCTGGGTGACAGTACCCGTCATGAGCGTCGACGGCGGCGCATCTGGGAGATGGAGCCGGTGCAGCGCGTTCTGGATCGACATTGCAGCGACGAGCGTAAGGCCAGTTACGACTGCCGTCCAGTCGTCTCCGTCGGCGAGCGGGTCAAGACGGACTGCAAGCGCCGCGCCGAGAACGAGCAACAGAACCTGAACGCCGAGCATTACGCGCAGCACCGGCGCGCCGACCTGCTGCAGCCGATAGCTCATGGCGCCCGCCAGCATTACCATCAAGCAAAACACCGGCAACGCGAGCAGTTTCGCAACAGCGCCCGTTGTGCCGAAAACGAACGTCGCCCCCAACGTGACGAAGTTTCCGGTGACGTGCGCCGTAAACAAGCCATGCAGCGCGAGAAAGCCTGCCGTATCGACATAGCCTCCGTTGAAGCTCAGCAACGCCGGTAAATTCCGCCTCATCAAGCGATCCTTCGTAGTATGCGTTCGTTTTGAATTCGCCGGGTGCCAGGCGACCCGCACGAATCCGCCGACGAGCCCGAGATGTTCGAAGAACGCATTGGCAACCGGCACACGGTTAGGCGGCGCCATTTCCCAGAACCGATTGACGAGGAACGTCGCCTCAACGTGAACGCGACCAGCGCCAGCGCACCGAGCCAGCGAAAACGGCCCGTGAGGATCGCGAGCGGCGCAACCAGCTCCAGCACGATCGTTGCGACGGCCAGCGGTGCGGCAGGCGTGAGTCCTGCATGAGCCATCTCCGCCACCGCACCGCTGAAATCCATGGCCTTCGTAAGACCGCCCTGCAGATATGCCGAGCAAAGCCCGAGCAATCCGATCCATCTCAACGCGGGCACGCTCATCACCGAGCGCACCCATTCGATTACCGCCGGGCCCGACCGCCGCATGAACGAAAGTTAGTTCATTTGGAACGGTCCTGCCAGTAATTTGGATTGTCCAAAAACGCGATTTTTGCCTGCAGGATGCGATACGAATTCACGCGGCAGCTTGATGCCGGCATGCGTCGACAGCAGAACGGCCGATCAGTCTGGCCTGCTCGCGACGCGCGCGGTGGGCACCCGCCAACTGTGTGCAGAAAGTCGATTGACTATCGAATTCAACTGCGTCGTGAGTCGGGGAGCTGCACTTTGCTTGCGACGGAACCACACGACCCGCTGTCGCGATTGATCTTTGTTGCTGCAATGCGTCAGATCAAGTACTGGTATGAGGATAGTCAGCCACCGCACCCGCTGCAACGGCAGGATGCCTGAAGATCTAGCGCGAGTCGCCCTTCAGGGCACTGGAGGGCGGCCCTTTGATCACGGAAGCCAGAATCATCGCGTCGGCGTTGGCCGGGGTCGTACCGCGTCCCCTCGGTTTGTAGATGAGATCATTACGGCGGATCATCGCGCCGCTCAATGCGCAGCGCCCCGTCACCCGGGCGCGGCAACTGATCCACACCTGGTCCGCGTAACGGCCGCGTGTGGCGTCCTGCCAATGCACCGCGACCGCCGTGTCTGACAGTCGCTCGATGACTTCAACCTGCACGCGCGGTGACGTCGCATACGCATCGATGCCATTCGATGGCCGGGCGAGCTGCGGTCCGCGTCTATCTTCATCGCAATGGCCGGCCAGCAGCGCTCTGATCACATGATCCCACACAGGCATGCGGCCGCCGTCGATCCTCGAATCGGCCCGGTCGCAAGGCGCGCAAAGTGCGCCTTGCCGGACTTGCCCCTCGCCCCGAACCATTTCGGTGCATTGATTCGTGTGGATGTCGACATGCATAGTGCTTCTCCCGATCAATCGGCTTTGTACGTGCGGCGCCATCTGACGAATGCCCGTTCAGCCTCAGAAAATCCATCAGCATTTCGTTGACGCTTTCGGGTTGTTCCTCTTCCTGCAAAATAGGATACCGACGACACGCTCAGCGTCGTTGCTAATTTTTCTTAATCGTGCTGAGCAGACGTCGTTCTCAGATGGCTCAGATAGGCATGGATCTGACTGACGACCGCCGCGCCGTCGCCAACCGCCGACGCCACCCGCTTCGCGGACTCCGAACGCGCGTCGCCGACGGCGAACATGCCAGGCACGCTGGTTTCGAGCGGATACACGACGCCTGCTCCTGGCGACCCATGCTCGTGACGCGCGAACCCCGTCACGACAAACCCCCGGTTGTCGAGCTCCACGCCGCTCGAGCGGAGCCAGTCTGTCTTCGGGGCCGCGCCGATGAAAAGGAACAGGTGACGCGACGCCACCACCTCGTCCCCGTCGTCGCCTTCACGTCTGACATGAATGTGCGTCAACCCGGCCTCGTCGCCATCGAGCGAACGCAGCGTGCAGCCCGTGCAGAGCGTCACATTCGGTAGCGAACCGATCCGGTCGATCAGATACTTTGACATGCTCGCGCTGAGATCCTTGCCGCGAATCAGCACGCGAATGCTGCGCGCGGAATTGGCGAGAAAGACGATCGCCTGCCCGGCGGAGTTGCCGCCGCCGATCAACACGATGTCCTGCCCTTTCACCAGTTTCGCTTCGATCGTCGATGCCCAGTAGTACGTGCCCCGTCCTTCAAAGCGATCGAAGCCGGGCACCCTCGGCTTCCGATAAGCAGCCCCGCTGGCCACCACCACCGCAAGAGCGCTGATGTGTTGCCCGTCGAGCAAGGTCAGACGGAACACGCCATCTTGCCGGCTCACGTCGATGACCTTGCCGGGAATGGCCAGATGCGCGCCGAACTTCAACGCCTGCTGGAAAGCTCGTGCAGCCAGCGCCTGACCCGAGATGCCGGTCGGAAAGCCGAGATAGTTCTCAATGCGCGAGCTTGCACCCGCCTGCCCGCCCGGCGCGCGCTGGTCGAACACGGCAACCGACAGCCCTTCCGTCGCCGCGTAGACGGACGCGGCGAGCCCCGCTGGACCGGCACCGACGATCGCCACGTCATAGACATGCGATGGCTCGAACGTCGGCAAGAGCCCGAGGCATGATGCGAGTTGTGCCTCGTCGGGCGCGCGCAGAACATAACCATTCGGGCAGAACACGAGCGGGAAGTCGTCGGGTCCTGTCGTCATGCCGCCGAGCAGTGTGACCGCTTCCGGGTCGCTACGCGCGTCCACTACCGTTGCCGGGTAGGCGTTCCGGCGCAGGAACCCCTGGAGCGAGACCAGTCGTGCGTCGTCGCTATTGCCCACAATGATCGGGCCGAGCCCCTGCTCGATCAGCCCAAGCCGCCGCAAGATCAGCGCGCGCATGATGTGCTCGCCTAGCTGGGCATCGGCGACGATCAGCGCCCGCAATCGTTCCGGATCGGTGACGAGCGTGTCAACATCCGTCAGCGCGACGCCATCGATCAGCGCGGGCTTGCCCGATAACTGCGCCATCTCCGCCATGAAGTGACCGTCGTCATGCTCGGTGACGAGCGTCGAACGGCCAAAGCTGTCGCGCGAATAGATGCGCACCCGTCCCTTCAGAAGAACGAACAGGCCCAGCGCAACCTGTCCGGTTTCGAAGATCAGTTCGCCCGCCTTGAATGACATTGGCGTCGCAAAGCGCCGCAGGCTCTGAATCTCCGCAGCCGACAGGCGCGGGAACATCTGGTGCTGACGATATTCCAGCGACGAGTACGGAATCTCGAGCTCGGACGGCATCGCGGCGTCGGCAGGTAAATCTGGGGTGCTCATAAAATCGACCTCATCCAACATGTCAGCGTTGTCACGTTTCCAGAAACTGCGTCTACCAACCGAACTTCAGCTCGGCGCCTACGTAGTCGGCATTGCGCGGCTGCATCCGGCCGCCTCTTTGCTTCCAGGCGAGGAACAGCAGGACAGCCACAGGGACGGCATTCGCGCTATCCACATCCGATCCGCACACGACTCGTCGCATGGCGGTCGTGCTTACGTCACTCGCAACGTCAGTTCGGCCAGTCCGATCCCAGCACCGTCCCACAGAAATTCAATCGCCGATAGTTCGGGTCCCACCGGTCGAGAACGTCGGCATTCACAGTGCCGAAAGTCGTCTCCGGGCGATGCTCCATGCCACGCGCGTACGCCTCGATGACCCTCTTCTTGAACCCGGCTTCGCGCGGATACGCCTGAACGATTTCGTCACGCTGCTGTACCGTGAATTCCCCATAGCGGGCGCCCCGTATGTCCATCTGCACTCCGGCGCTGACCAGCGCGATGAGCGGAGACATATGCTGCGGAATGCCTGGCGTCGTATGCAACGCGATCGCCGCCCACACTTCCTGCACCGCGGATTCCGCGGCTCCGTGCTGGCGCATGAATTCACGCGCGGCGTTCGCGCCGTCCACTTCGAATCGGTGCGGGGAACGCTGATGCTTCACGTTCAGACCGACGTTATGAAACATTGCGCCGACATAGAGCAGCTCCGCATCGAAAGTCAGTTTCTCGCGATAGCCGATCAGCGCACCGAACAGAAAAGCTCTGAGTGCATGGTGGAACATCAGCTCAGACTCCGTGCTCCGGATCTGGTCGGTTGCCGCTCTTGCCATCGCGCCATCGGGAATGTCGACTCCCGCTATGGTTTCCTTCATGTCCCCTCCTCTGTGCCGAACATCTCCTCCCGGCAGAGCCGGCGCACGCGCCGGCCTCGCTGCCAGCGGCCTCTATGACCGTGCGAAGTCAAGCAGATCCCGATTGAGCCGTTCCTTATGCGTGAAATAAAGCGCATGCGGTGCGCCCTCGTAGACCAGCAGCTTCGCGCCCTTGATCAGTGCGGCCGCCGCCCTCCCCGTGACGTCGAATCTCACGACTGCATCCGCATCACCGTGCAAGTCTGGACAGACATGCCGTGCTCGCTTGATCGCCGAGAAGAACTGGAGCCCATTCTATCGACAGCTTTTCGTAGAGTCCTTGGCTAAAGGCCTTAATAATTCTTAAAAAGTATTCAAGCAGCGACGCACTCGATCGATAGCGGAAAGTCGGCGACGATCGCGTACTCAGAGCATTTCACATCTTCTGTAGAACTTTATCTGCGGTGCATTCCTACGCTTGGGCTCGCGGGATCCGCGACCCACTTTGTACCAGGAAACGGACCTTATTTGCACGCAGCGACCCGAAGTGCCCTTTCGCTACGCGCTTGCTGCGTCAGCGGGCTTTCATCGACGTTGCTGCTGTCGCAAGGTGAGCGAGCTGTCAATTGCCGAGCAGCAGCTCGTCGAAATTGCGCGGGCCGTCCACGCCCGCGCAACGAGCCGACCACGCCGCTGTCGTCGCGCGAAACGGACCGCCTGTTCCAGCTGATTCGCCAGTTGCATACCGAAGGGCTCGTGGGTCGCGAGATGGTCGTGCTCCGACGCAAACCGTCGCGGTCTGCGGCGGGTGAGCAGGTGCCACGATAGTCGTGCGCCGCGGAAGAGTCTTGAAGTGTGTTTTATTTTTTCGCATCGTGGCAATCCGAACCGGTAACCCAGCGGCACTCAAGAAAATTAAGCCAGATTTCAGTACAGCGTGCACCGCGTCGGGATAGGCTCCTGTCAGCCTTCGTTCGCCAGCATTGCGCGCCGGCCGGTGCGCGACGGCGCAGGCGGGCCGGCCGCCGCCGAGATGACGCGGCCGGTCCCCCCATCAACCATCTTGCGCGGCGTCCTTGCGCCGCATACCCAAGGAGCCCCGATGCATTCCGTACAACCCGATGCCGTTCCGTTGACCCGCCGCCGCGACATGCTCATCGCCGGCGCGACCGCCGTCGCGGCAGCGGCGCTGCCCGCCATGGCGGCCGCGGCCGGCACACCCGCCCGCACCGCATCTTCCGCCCACACAGGAGCTCGCGCCATGAACACGATCACCACAAACGACGGTACGCAGATTTACTTCAAGGACTGGGGAAGCGGCCGTCCGGTTGTCTTCTCGCACGGCTGGCCGCTGTGCGCCGACGCGTGGGATCCGCAGATGCTGTTCCTCCTGCAGCACGGCTATCGCGTGATCGCGCACGACCGCCGCGGCCACGGCCGCTCGAGTCAGCCGTCCCACGGCAACGACATGGACACGTACGCGGACGATCTCGCAGCGCTGCTGGACGCACTCGACGTACGCGAAGCGACGCTCGTCGGCCACTCCACCGGCGGCGGCGAAGTCGCGCACTACATCGGGCGCCACGGCACGAAGCGCGTGTCGAAGGCCGTGCTGATCGGCGCAGTGCCGCCGCAGATGGTGAAGTCGGCCACGAACCCCGGCGGCCTGCCGATGGAAGTGTTCGACGGCATCCGCAAGAACGTGGCGGAGAACCGTTCGCAGTTTTACAGGGATCTCGCCGTGCCGTTCTTCGGCTTCAATCGCTCGAACGCCAAGGCGTCGCAGGGCACGATCGACGCGTTCTGGGCGCAGGGGATGATGGGCGGCGTCTACGGCCAGTATCTGTGCGTAAAGGAATTTTCCGAGGTCGACTACACGGAGGACCTGAAGAAGATCGACGTGCCGACGCTGATCCTGCATGGCGACGACGACCAGATCGTGCCGATCGACGATTCGGCCCGCCTGTCCGCGAAGATCGTAAAGCACGCGCAACTGAAGGTGATCGAGGGCGGTTCGCACGGCATGTGCGTCGTCAACGCGGATCGCATCAACGCGGAACTGCTCGCGTTCCTGCAGGCATAAGCATCTTCCCCTTCGATCCTGCCCGACCGGACCGCACCTGCGCGAAATGTCGTTTGCCGTCGATCCGCTCCGACGCATAGCGGTTCGATCGACATGGCAGCGCCGGCACGAGCCGGCGCTGCAAACCAACAGGCTGGAGAGCTCCCGACGATGGATACCCTGCTTTCGATGCGTGTCTTTACGCGCATTGTCGAAACTGGCAGCTTCACGCGCGCGTCTGACACGATCGGACTCACGACGCCACGCGTGTCGGCGCTGCTGAGCGCGCTCGAGCAGCATCTCGGCTTCCGGCTGCTGAATCGCACCACCCGTCGGATCTCGCTGACCGAGGACGGGCAGGCGTACTACGAGCGCTCCGTCGCAGTGCTCCGCGAGATCGACGATATGGAGGCGTCGGTATCGCATGCACGTAACGTGCCGCACGGCCGCCTGAAGGTGAACCTACCGCCAGCGATGGCGAAACAAGTCATGGTTCCAGCGCTGCCGGCGTTTCTCGCGTACCTGGTCGAACCGTACCTGAAGTCGGGCCGCTTGCGTGAGGTCCTGACTGATTTCAACACCCCCGCGCGCCCGATCTCGGTGCTGTATCCGCCCAGGGCAACCGATGCGTGGATCTCGGACCCACGCATCGGTTACCACCCGTACTTCAGCTCGACGCCGACGTAGTCCGCGTTGTGCCCGCCCGCCTTCCGGATCGCGTCGCCGACCTGGAAATGCACGGCCTCGATCGCGCCGACCAGGTTCGCGGCAATCGTCCAGTCCGCACGCAACTGCACATACATCCCCGTCCACAACCCGCCCTTGCCGGCCGTACCCGGCACCACGGCGTTGCCCTGCTGGTAGACGGCGTCGCCGGTCGTCTCGCGCCACTGAAAACCGAGCGCGCCGAGCAGCGACAGGTTCGACGACGGCTTCAGCGTAACCGACGGCTTCACGTGAATCAGGTTCGAATAGCCGGTATAGCCGGCAAGCGTGAAGTAGTAGCCGTTGGGAAACAGCGGATTGAAGGTCTCGACGCGACCATCTCTGGGATGCCGGTCGCCCGAAGCCGCGTCGAACTGCAGCCCGATGCGCGGCGACCAGGGCAGGTCGAGCTTGTAGCCCGCGATCGAACCGAGCGCCCACGCGCCGATCGTGCTGTTGCCGACCGTGCCCGTCTGCAGCATGCCTTCGACATCCCAGTCGAAGCGGCCCTGCGTGCCCGTGTAGCGCAAGTCCCACACGTCGCGGCGCTCGGCGCCGCTCGCGTCGAGAAATCGCGCATTGCTGCGGTTATAGCGCGACCAGTAACCGGACAGATCGCCCGGCCCCACCGACTGGCGCTCGAAGCGCACGCCGCTGAAGGTGAGATCGCGGTTCGACACGTCGTCGAACACGGTCGCGTCGCGGTACTGCACAGGCTGCGTCGCGTACGCGATGAAGCGCCACTTCTGGTATTCGTAGTCGGCCCAGATGGCGTCGAATGCCTGGCGCACGTTCGGACCGTCTCGCACGGCAATGAAGCGCTGCAAGTCGAAGGCCATTTCCTGGCGGCCGATGCGAAACTTGACCGTGCCCCCGCCGAGCGCCCCGGTATAGGTCACGAATGCCTGCTCGATATCGAGCGGGTTCTTGTCCACGGACGTCACCGTGTTCTTGCCGAACGGGCGGGCGTCTTCGAGCTGCACGAAGAACTGCCAGTGCTGTCCGAGATGCGCATCGGCATGAACCTCGACGCGCTGGATCAGGTACGTGTCCGACTGCGCGGAGCCGATCCCGAACAGCGGCGCGTCGTTGGTCTCCAAACGCTCGCGCAGGTTCACGCCGAGCGACAGATAGGATGCCGGATCGTTGCCGAGCGGGATGTACTTCAACCCGTCGAGCGGCGCGTGCGGCACGCAAGGATTCGCGAGCACCGACCAGTCTTCCTGCCAGCGGTTGAACAGCACGGTTGGCCGCTTGGCCGTGCACGTCGACGCGGTGCTGTCCACGGCTGGCGCTGGCACCGAGGTCGGTGCCGGCGCCGCTTCCGCGAACGCCGCGTCGGCCCCGGCGAACAACAACCCCGCGACGACCGACACGCGGGCCGCACGATCAAAACGGCGGCCGTGATGCTTCCGTTCCCGCCGCCCGTTCATGTGCCCTCCTGCGTGACGATGCCGGCGGGTTGCGCCGCGCACAGCGCCAGCGCCGCAAGCGCACCGACGGGCACGAGCAGCGCCCAGAATCCGGCATGGCGGAACCCGAGCGCACCGGCCGTCGCGCCTAGCGCGAACGCCACGATCGCCGGCAGCATCTTTGCGAAACGCGCGCGTGCCGTCGCGCGCACGCTGTCGGCCATGCCGGCGGACAGCATGTCGACGACGTCGAGGATCGCCTGTGTAACGTTGCCGGTCATCACCGTGTTCGGCACGCCGGCGCGCGCGATCACGCGCGGATGCGCGTTCTGCACGCCCATCGCGAACGTGCCGACGATGCCGGCCACCAGCACCGGCAGGCTGTCGGATTGAGTCACGGGCGTCGCCCACACGCCGGCCGCGCAGAAGCCGAGCAGCAGCACGGCCTGCACCGCATGCAGCGCGCGCGCACCTTGCCACGCGGGCCGCCTCGAAAGCGCGCGCGCAATCAGGCTGCTCGCGACGACGCCGCACACGAACGCAGGAAACACGCTGAGCTTCAGCAGGATGCCCTGCCCGAATCCCGCGACGCCCGCGCCGATCAGCACGAAATTGCCCGTCACGTGCGCGGTGAACAGCCCGAACAGCGCGACGAAGCTCAGCGTATCGACGAAGCCGGCCACCGCGGCAAGGATCGTGTCTTCGTGCTTCATCGTGCCGCGCCCGCGTGGATCTCGGCGACGTAGCCGCCCAGGAACTGCACGAGCGCCGCATCGCGCCCGTCCGACGTGAACGTCGGTACCAGCACGGTCACGCCCGCGGCCTGTGCTTTCTTCAGCGTCGCGGCCAGGTCGGACACTTCGTAGCCGGTCATCTCGCGGCCGAACGGGTAAGGCAGATGGCCGTCCGTCGCGAGCACGGTCATCTTGCCGAACCCCGATTCGATACGGACGCGGCGGTACGTGTCGTTCGGCCGGCCGATCTCGATGCCCGGCGCATTGCGCACGTCGGACACGACCTTGCCGTGCGAGAACGCGACGAAGTCGCGCACCAGCTTGTCGGCACTTTCCGGCGACACGTATACGCGATTCTCGGGCACCGTCTCGAGCGCGTCGTAGTGCGGCACTTCGGTATGCCAGTAGAGTTGCATGTTCACGCCGCCCGGCCAGCGGACGATCGCGTCGCGGCCGATCGGGTCGGGAAACGTGTCGACGATCACGTCCGCGCCGTGCGCGCGCGCCGACTTCACCGCTACGCCCATGTCGGTGACGAAATAGCCGGTGCGCTCCGCGCAGAACGGATACGGAATCGGCGTTTTGAAGCCGAACACCGAGATCGTGCCGACCGGCGTGAGCACGACTTGCGACATCGTCTGGCTCGGCGTCGGCGTGACCTGGAACACGCCCTGCTTCGACTTCTTGCCGCCGAAGGTCGCGACGAAGCTGTCGGTGAAGCGGTCGAAATCGTCGGGCGACACGCACACGTGCGTCGTGTCGTACTGCGGGCCGACCGCAACGGCCGGTGTCGCAATGGTCTTCGCGACCGGCGTCTTCGCGAACGCGATGGGCGCGACGGCGAGACCGCCCGCGATCATCGCGGCGAGCAGCACGGAACGAATGGTTTTCATCACAGGGTTTCCTTGTTGTTTCATCGTCATCGAACGGGGCGGCCGT
Source organism: Paraburkholderia lacunae (assembly GCF_003353175.1). Classification (GTDB taxonomy): domain Bacteria; phylum Pseudomonadota; class Gammaproteobacteria; order Burkholderiales; family Burkholderiaceae; genus Paraburkholderia; species Paraburkholderia lacunae. Next base: position 26,023 of record NZ_QHKS01000040.1, read on the forward strand.
CGCCGGGCGGATGCTTCGCATCGGCGAGCACGGTCGCGAGCACGAGTGCGGCGATCAGCCCGAGATGTTCGAAAAAGCTGTTGAGCGCCGTGAAATGCTCGGCGCCCGTGCGGTTCCAGAAATCGTTCGCCACCGCCATTGCGACGAGCGTCAGCATGCCGAGGCTGCCGGCGCCGAGCCACGTGAAGCGGTTCAGCACCACGCTCAGCGAGCCGGCGATCTCGACTGCGATCGCGAGCGCCGCCCAGAGCGCGGCCGGATGCAGGCCGAAATGCGCCTGTTCGGCGACCGCGCCGTCGAAGTCCAGCGCCTTCGCGACGCCGCCGATCAGGTAGGCGGACACCAGCGCCAGACGCACGAGCGGCAGGATCCACGGCTGCGCCAGCAGCGCGCGGACCCACGCCGGGTTGCCGAAGCCGCCGCGGTTGGTCGAAGCCGCCATGTCAGATCGCCCAGCACGAACAGCCGAACGCGCCCCAGAAGCCCTTCGCGTCCGACGTCGGCAACGCGCGGCTCCATGCGCCCGCATGCGCATGTCCGTGCACGTTGCATGCGCTCGCGCAGCCGCACATCGCGGCAGCAGCCGCACGCTGCAGCGGTGCGCCGTTGCGCTGCGTCGCGCCCCAGCCGCCGTAGCCGCCGTACTCGCGCACGGGCGACCAGTCCGGCATCGCGGGCGGAATCGGCGCATCGTGCGACGCGAACGGCCCCGCGCCCCATACGATCTTTCCGCCGACCACCGTCAACAACGCGGTCGTGTCCGCAATATCGTCTTCCGCACACGCGAAGAAATCGCGATCCGGGACCACCAGATCGGCGAGCTGCCCGACCGCCACACGCCCTTTCTTCCCTTCCTCGTTCGAGAACCAGGTCACGTATTCGGTCCACATGCGCAGCGCGGTCTCGCGATCGAGCAGGTTGCGTTGCGGATACATCCGCAGCCCGCCGACCGTCTTGCCCGTCACGAGCCATGCGAGCGACACCCACGGGTTGTACGACGCGACGCGCGTCGCGTCGGTGCCGGCCGACACCTTGATGCCCTTCGAAAGCATCTTCGCGACGGGCGGCGTCGCTTCGGCTGCCTGCGCGCCATAGCGCTCGACGAAGTATTCGCCCTGGTACGCCATGCGATGCTGCACCGCGATGCCGCCGCCCAGCGCCGCAATACGATCCATCGATTTTTCGGTAACGGTTTCCGCGTGATCGAAGAACCAGTTCAAACCGGCAAGCGGGATGTCCTTGTTGACCTTCTCGAACACGTCGAGCGCGCGGCTGATCGTTTCGTCGTAGGTCGCATGCATGCGCCACGGCCAGCGGTTCTGTGCGAGCACACGCACGACACCTTCGAGATCGTCTTCCATCTGCGCCGGCAGGTCCGGGCGCGCGACGCGGAAGTCCTCGAAATCGGCCGCCGAGAACACCAGCATCTCGCCCGCGCCGTTGTTGCGGAAATAGTCGGTACCGTCGTGATACTTGACGCTCTTCGTCCAGTTCACGAAGTCTTCCTTCTCGGCATTCGGCTTCTGCGTGAACAGGTTGTACGCGATCCGGATCGTCATCTCGCCCGCGTCGTGCAGCTTGCGGATCACTTCGTAATCGTCGGGATAATTCTGCGAACCGCCGCCCGCATCGATCACGCCCGTCACGCCGAGGCGGTTCAGTTCGCGCATGAAGTGGCGTGTCGAGTTGTACTGGTATTCGAACGGCAGCTTGGGCCCCTTCGCGAGCGTCGCGTAAAGGATCGTCGCGTTCGGGTTCGCGAGCAGCAACCCGCTCGGGTTGCCCGCGGCGTCGCGCAGGATCGTGCCGCCCGGCGGCTCGGGCGTGTCCTTCGTGTAGCCGACCACACGCAGCGCGGCCGCGTTCAGCAGCGCGCGGTCGTACAGGTGCAGGATGAACACCGGCGTATCGGGCGCGGCCGCATTGAGTTCTTCGATCGTCGGCAGCCGCTTCTCGGCAAACTGGTGTTCGGTGAAACCACCAACCACGCGCACCCATTGCGGCGCGGGCGTGATCGCGACCTGCCGCCTGAGCATGTCCATCGCGACCGCGAGCGACGGCACGCCATCCCAGCGCAGCTCCATGTTGTAGTTCAAGCCACCGCGAATCACGTGGCAGTGGTTGTCGATCAGGCCCGGCAGCACGGCGCGCCCCCCGAGGTCGACGACCTTCGTCGCGCGGCCCGCGAGCGGCACGATCTCCGCGTTGCCGCCGACCGCGACGAAGCGGCCGCCCTTGATCGCGACGGCGGTGGCGACGGGGTTCGCACGATCGAGCGTCGTGATGCGCCCGTTGTGCAGGATGAGATCGGGTTGAGTATCGTTTGCGCTCATGAAATGTCCTCGATGCGGTCAGAAGCCGAGCCAGTGACGGACCGGCGCGATAGCCTGTGCGCCGATCAGCATGCCGGCCAGGCCGACCAGGGCAATCAGCGGCGGTGCGGGAGAACGAACCTTAATTGCGCTGTAGATCACACCGATCAGCAAGCCCGCACCAAGGGAAACCAGATAGGGTTCCATACGATCAATTTCTCGGACAGGTTGGAATGCAGGTCGCACGTCCCGGCAGTCGCTCCGAGGATGGCTTTGGTGAATTGACCACGAATCGCCACCCTCATTACGTGTTGCCGACGCGACGCGTTCACATCGAACACGCCACATCAGCACCGCCAGTCGCGACGGCCTATGGTCACTTCGCCGGCACAGGCGCGATGGCCTCGTGAGCAGTGGCGGTGCGTTGCGCGGCCTTGTGGACCATCGTGTATGCGTAGTCAACGCCCATACCGTAGGCCCCAGAGTGCTCCTTGACGAGGTTCATGACCGCGTCATAGGTCTCGCGATGGGCCCAATCCCGCTGCCACTCGAGCAGGACCTGCTGCCACGTCACCGGCACCACGCCGGCCTGGATCATGCGCTGCATCGCGTAGTCGTGCGCTTCTTTGCTGGTGCCGCCCGAAGCGTCGGCTACCATGTAGATCTCGTAGCCGCCTTCGAGCATCGCGCAGAGCGCGAACGTGTTGTTGCAGACTTCTGTCCACAGGCCCGACACGATCACCTTCTTGCGGCCATTGGCGGCCAGCGCGTCACGAACCTTCTGGTCGTCCCACGAGTTCATCGAGGTACGCTCGAGCAGCTTCTGGCCCGGGAAAACGTCCAGCAACTCGGGGTACGTGAAGCCGGAGAACGACTCGGTTTCGACCGTGGTGATGGTGGTCGGGATGTTGAAGATTTTCGCGGCCTTGGCAAGGCCGACCGTATTGTTCTTCAGCACCTGGCGGTCGATCGACTGAACGCCGAAGGCCATTTGCGGCTGCTGATCGATGAAGATCAGCTGACTGTTCTGCGGGGTGAGTACTTCAAGTTTCGGATTGCTCATGATTTCTATGTCCTTTGAACCGGTCGGAGAAAAGTCCACCTCGCCGGAATGATCGGGAGGATTCCAACGTACGTTTTCGCTGGCGAAAGCTGTCGTCCAGCTGCGTTTATTTGACATGCAAAAGCAGAAGATCAACAGTTAAAAAAACGGAAATAATCTAATTCAAAAAATTTACCCCTTAAATAATCTGAATGGACCTTCTCTTAACACCTGGAAGCCGATACGCTTTCAAAGAGTTTTCCGCACAGAGCCTGTGCAACCTGCTGGAAGTCAACGAGGCCCGCAACATGAAACCGTATTTCCTTTCGCTATTCGCCGGCATGCTTGCCGGCGTCGTTTATGGTGCGCTCGACGTGCAGTCGCCGGCCCCACCCACGATCGCGCTGCTCGGTCTGCTGGGCATGCTGGCCGGCGAGCAGATTCTGCCTCTCGCGCGGCAGGTGCTATCGGGCCTCAAGCTGGGCGCGGCATGGCGCGAAGCGAAATGCAGCCAGCACATGTTTGGGCGGCTGCCGGGTGCTCGCGTATCAGACGTGGCCGCAAGAGACCAGCAACCATCGTGATGGGCCGCCACTCACACGAGTGCGCGCTGTATCAGCTGCCGGCACACGAATGAACAACGTCGAGCTCTTCCAATATCTGCTGCTACTGATCTGCGGCGCGGGCGCGCTGACCTGGCTCGCCAGCCGCATTGCCATCCCCCCTGCCGTCGTTCTGCTGGTGGGCGGCTGCATGATCGCAGTCGCCGGCAAGCGCGTGCCCGACATGGACCCCGACCTGTTGCTGGCAGCCGTCCTGCCGCCGCTGCTGATGTCGAGCTCGTTCTACACGGCGTGGAAGGAATTCCGGCAGGAAATCGGCACCATCATTTCGCTCGTGCTCGGGGCTGTGACGTTCACGACTTTCTCGGTCGCCTCCGCCGTGCACGCCTTCAACCCTGGGCTGCCATGGGCCGTGTGCTTCACGCTAGGTGCGATCGTCTCGCCTCCCGACGCCGTGGCCGCGAAGGCGATCCTGCAGCGCAACCCGCTGCCCGCAAGGCTAGTAGCCGTGCTGGAAGGAGAAAGCCTCGTCAACGACGCGTCCGGCCTGCTGCTCTACCAGATTGCGGTTTCGGCGGCGCTGGCAACCACCATCACCGTTGCGGGTGGAACGGGCCTGTTCTTCATGCTCACGCTGATCGGCGTCGCGATCGGTCTGCTATGCGGCCAGGCGATGTGCTGGGTGCTGCCGCGCCTGCGCGATCCCATGCTCGGCATCGTTGTGACCTTTGTGGCAGCCTGGGCGAGTTTCGGCGTCGCTGAGGCCGTCCACGGCTCGGGCGTGCTTTCCGTTGTGACCTGTGGCCTCGTGCTGGGCATCCGGCAGCATCGGGTATTTGACGCCGATATGCGCATCAAGGCCAAGGCAACCTGGGAAGCGATCGTGTTCGTGCTGGACGCGCTCGTCTTCATCCTGATTGGCCTCGCGCTGCACACCATACTCGCGCGAGTGAATCACGAAGGCGCCGTATTGATGGCGGGCCTGCGCGTCGCATTGCCGGCGACCGCGGCGGCAATCGTCGCCCGGCTCCTGTGGGCATTCGCGGCGGTCTGGCTACCGGGCCGCATCCGTGGGAGGTCACCAGGGGCGCGGCCGTGGTCGTTCGGCGAGGCGGTCGTGCTCGGATGGGCTGGCATGCGGGGCGTCGTCAGCCTCGCAGCCGCGCTTGCGCTGCCGGGCAATTTCCCGAATCGTGACCTGATCGTCTTCAGCGCCTTCCTGCTCATCATCGCGACGCTTGTCCTGCAAGGCGCGAGCCTGGCGCCTCTTATCCGGTTGCTTAAGTTGCGCCCGAGCGCACGCCGTACGATGTCCGAGCATGAGGCGCGCGTGCATACGTTCGGTGCGTCGCTCGCCGCGCTCGAGAGGACCGGCAAGCGCACGTCCGGCATTGAACATACGACGTTGGAGCGCCTGCTCGCCGAATACCGGATCCGCGTTGCCGCGAACGAAAACGCACACGCGTTTGGCGCCGAGCAGGTCGAGCACCGCGCGCGCTTCCTGCGCGTCGAACTCGATCTGGTAGGCGTATCGCGCGAGGCATTGCTCGACCTACATCGTGACGGCAAGGTGGACGACGCCGTGCTGCATCGCATCGAGTCCGAACTCGATCTCGAGGAGCTGCGCCTGTTGCGCCTGCTCGAACCGTAACGGGGTGCTCGTCTCCTTCAACCTGCACCTCTGATCGCTTTAAATTAAGAAAATTCAGAGGCGACATCTATTCTGACGCCGGGGGACTGCGAGAGGAGGCACCCATGGATGCTCACGCCGCGCTCGCGTGACATGGGCAAGACGTGAGGGTGAGAGCGGTCAGGCATTGCCACCGTCAGGCCCGCTTCCTTGCCCGGACGCGGGATTTGGCGAGAGACGTTCGATCAGCTCCAGTATTTCCTCCGACGAGAACGGCTTGTGCAAGAACGCACGTGCGCCCTGTTCAAGAGCCCGACCAACAGACGCGTCGTCGCCGTGCGACGATATGAAAATCACCGGAGCGTCCACGCCCCGTTCGAGCAGCAGCCGCTGAACTTCGAGCCCATTCACGCCCTTCAACTCCAGATCCAGCAGGATGCAGCCAGCGCTCCCAGCCTGAGCAGAGGCGAGAAAATCCTCTCCGGAAGAAAAAGGCACCGCGGTATGCCCGGCTGATTTCAGCAGACTCGTCAGACTCTTACGTATCAACGCGTCGTCATCGATGATGCAGACAATGGCCATTTAATTAAAACCAGATATGTGTCGCGATACGGCGCCGGCGCGACTTTGAAGCTCGCCCGCTTCGCCCTGTGGCTTGCCGCGGCGGTGTCCATGCCGGCAGGCGGCAGAATCGCGCGCTAGCCGCTACATATACGTGACAGTTGCCGGCGCCGCCATAGTCAAAGCGATCGGCGAGGATCGCCGGGTGGCCGCCAGCAAAGTGTCGATGCTGGGGCTCGACAGGTAACGGTCGCTGACCTGCGTGCGCTCACCGGCCTCCTCGAGTTTTTCAAATGCGTACGTGCGCACGCAGTCAAGCAGCGAATAATATTTCGATAATTCGGCCGCGTGCACGACGAGCAACGACTTGGACGCGAGGCTCACCACGCAATCAAGCACGGCGTCGTGGCCCAGTTGCTCGCAAGTGGCGAGCGCACAGGCCGCTTCAAGCCTGAAAGTAAAGGGGAATACCGCGAGTCGCCGCAACACGGTACGCTCAGCCTCTCCGAGCAGCTCGTAGCTCCATTCGACACTCGCCCGCAGTGTCCGCTGCCTCGGGTGCGCAGTGCGCAGCCCACCGGAGAGCGACAACAGCGATCGGTCCAGATCTGCCGCGAGCCCCTTTATGCCGAGCGATGCGGCCCGCGCGGCGGCAAGCTCCAGCCCCAAGGGTAAGCCATTGAGCCTTCCACACACGCTGGCGATCATCCGCAGCGTTTTGAGGTCGTGGGGGAAGTCCGTCCCCATCGCACGCACACGCGCGATGAACATCCTGACTGCACTGCATGCCTCCAGATCGCTCTCGCTCGCCTCGGTGTCGGGTACAGCAAGTGGGTCAACCCGGTAAATGCGTTCGTAAGCGACCCGCAGTGGCTCGCGGCTTGTCACGATCATCGACACCACTGCATGCGAAGCCGCGATGGCTTCGCAGAACCCTGCCAACTCGTCCACGCACCGCTCGGAATTGTCGAATACGAGTACGAGCTCGCGAGCGCCTATTTCGCGCACGACGTCGTCCATGTCGCCTTTGCAGGAATCTCCGGAACCGCGAAGCGCACGCAGCAGCGTTGCCATAAGTGTGTCACGCCCGGTCAGGCTGGCAAGATCGACGTGACACAGCTTGACCCTGCGCGAACATGCCAGGGCCGCCGCGGCTTCGAGTGCAAGGTGTGATTTGCCGACACCGCCGGGGCCCACCAGGGTCACGAGCACTTCCCGCTCGAACAGGTTACGAAGCTCTGCGAGCTCGTGTTCGCGCCCAATCAACGGCCATTTACGCTGTGCGGCGAGCGCGTGTGGCTGCGCGGGTACAGCGTCGCCAACCGGCACGCGTGTACCCGCGGCGGGCGGCGCGAAACGGTAACCCCTGCCCGCCTCGGTCCGGATCCAGCCGTGCTTGCCGCCAAACAACTTCCGTAGCGTCGAGACATGTACCTGAATATTGTTCTCAACGACAACTGTGTTCGGCCACACGGTACGCATGATCTGGTCCTTCGTGACCAGCCCCCCTTCGGCGCTGATGAGAAGTTCCAGGATTTCGAAAGCTCGGGCTCCGATATGCTGAGGCTGACCATCGGCGAACACCTCACGGCATTCTAGAGAGACCGACACTCGATCAAAATTGTGCATTTCCCACGCTCTCCACACATTCGCCCGTGCCTCGCGGCGCTGGCATCGTGCCGTATCTGCTCCGCGCTCGTCGTGCGGAGCAGATACGGCAGGGCTCATACGCATGCTAGAGGGTGGATAAGCACTGGACCATTATCCATAGGTCTAAGCTCGGTCCCACCCGTGGCGCGAACCTGCCCAGTCCGTCCCCGTGATGCGAAAACCGAGTGCGACTTCCGCAGGCAGTGCGGCCTTCACGGCATCGGCGATCTCCAGTGCGAGTCGCATCCGGTTCTCGAGCGTGCCGCCGTAATCGTCCTGCCGACGATTGGCGAGCGGCGAGAGAAACTGATGCAGCAGATGAACGTGGTGGAGGCCGCGTCCGATCCGAGCGCCATCGTCTTCATGCTGATAGGGATCGGCCTGATCGCTTCCGTCACGATCGGAACCAATACCATCTGTTCCGCTGCAACGTGATCTCGCAGGAGCACACTGACGCCTGAGCGGGACGCCGTCCGACGTACCACCGCGCATCATGCGGTCACCGGCTCGAAATCGTCGACCTCGGCCGTGCGCAGCACCGACGCGAGGATCATCTCGCGGGCATTCAGCGCCGGCGGCTGGCAGTGGCGCGGCTGGAAGACCTCGTCGCCACGGTGGATCGCTCGTCCGCTCATCGCGCACACGCCCGGGCCACGCGCGCGGGCCGCCTGCCAGATCTGGTCGCCGTACGAGCAACGGGTCGCCTCGCTCCACGCAATCGTGGCGGTCACGTCCGTCTGCCGCTCGAGCAAACGAATCGTCGCCTGATGTACCGCACAGGATGCAATCCCGTGAGATTGCAGCACACGCTCGGCCACCATCGCAGGATAGGCGTACACGCGCGACAGCAGATCGACCGTCCACCGCCACGGATCCCGATTCGTTTCGAATATCGACATGATGCTGCACTCCTTTGTCCCGCCGGCGTACTGCGCCGGCGCGCGCGTCTCGACAGACTGGTACCGCGTGCTATCCAGCCGTCGCCATGATTCGCCAACGATGCGGCGTGTTACCGACGAACCGTCGGAACACCATCGTGAAATGCGCCTGTGACCGGAATCCGCAGGCGAGCGCGACATCGAGCACGTTCAGCTTCGACGTCACAAGCAGCGTCTGCGCGCGTTCGATCCGGCGTTTCAGCAGGTACTCGTGGGGTCGCAAGCCCGTCGCCCGCCGAAACTGGGACGCGAACTGCATGCGCGTAAGCCCGGCGCTCTCGGCCATGTCGGCGAGTCCGATCGGCTCGGACAAGTGAGCATCCACGTATTCGGCGACATGCCGCATGCGCCAGCCCGGCAACGCCGCGTCATGCGCCCGCCGCGCCATGCCTTCGAATCGATGCGCAACGAGCCGCGATACGATCGCGAGGCCCACCGCGTCGACGAATATCGCGCCGCACGCGATGTCGCCGGTCTGTGCGGCGACAAGCGCCTGAGCGAGCCGTTCGATCACCGGGTCGTATCGCAAGCGCGGATCGTCGAGCAATACGTCCGCTGAGGGGCCGTCGTCGAAAAGGCTCTGATAGCACTCGGTCAGGCAGCCGGGCGAAACGAACAGATGCAGGACGTCGCACGCGCAATGGAAGCACGCTCGCGTCGCAACGCGTGGCGTCGTCACCTGGATTGCGCCCGGAATCACGCGGCCGTCAAACAGAACCTCGTCTGCGTGCTCAAACCTCAACGATGTGCATTTCAGGTTGATGCCGACGCAATGAAGCGCGTCATGGCCGCCGTGCGCGACCTCCTCCGGCTCGACGAGATGGCGCGTCCAGCGCGCCAGCCTGACCGCGCGTCGGGCCTTGTCGCCCGGACAGCGCCAGAGGGATTCCAGCTCGACCCGATCGCCGCCGGGCCTCAATCCTGAAGTGAGCGACGGAATCAGGGTAACTGGCAACGAAGTCTTCATCGCGGTAGCCCGGGGGCGCGTTCACGGTACATGCCTGAATGATGGATACGCCGGCGGAGACTTTCTTGAACGTTCTTGCCCGGCATTGCACGATTTGATCCGGCAATAGTAGCCTCGAACGTCGCCGGTGACCAGATCAGTCATGGTTCGCCCAATTCCTTAAGCAATTGCTGAATCATCAGTGGAATTCGAAGCATAAAAATTTTATAAAGCGCACTTTCACGCGCGACTTGTTCGAATTTTCACGTGCTAAGATTCAGCCCAAAGCTGGATGCGCAGCGTCCGGTTTGATCACGCGACGCAGGAAGCCAACCGCCCGCATTGCCCGCCCCGTGGTTCACTCGCACGCATGCGCATCCGCCCCGATGTCGAAACCGGAAGCCCCGAATGTCCATAGCTGAGCTATCGCGACTTGCGTCGCTGGCATCCGCGCTGCACGCGCCGCTCCCGCAAGTCGCGGGCACTTGGCAGCCGGATCCCGCGGTCGCACGCGAACTTGAAACACTGGCAGAGGAGTTAACGAACGGCGACCCCGTATCGACGCGGCTTGGTACGCTGTTGCGCGATGCGCTCGCCTCTCCGCACGCGCAAACGCGCGGTGTCGTACACGGCTTGCTGCTCGCGATCTACGGCCACGCCGCCGGGCCCGGCGGCGCGGCGCGCTCGCTCGAGCGAGACACCCGCGGAATGACTGCACGCCAGTATCGGGCGCTACTCGAACATGCCAACACGCATCTGTCCGCGTCGCTGATGACAGCCGAGCTTGCCGCCGCGTCGACGCTGAGCGCCGCGCATCTGTCCCGTGCACTCAAGCGCGCGACCGGCGAGACGCCGAAGCAATGGCTCCTGCGGCGGCGCATCGAGCGAGCCAAGCAAATGCTCATACGAAACGATTGCTCATTAAGCGAGATCGCAGCGGCCTGTGGCTTCTCACATCAGAGTCACCTGACCCGCGTATTCGTCAAAGTGACCGGCGCCACGCCGCGTGCCTGGCAAGCGTCGAGGCGAATACCCATGCAGTCGCGGGCGGAACGGACCCGCGCGCCGTCGCGCTAAGTCGCCGGGACTCACCGATGTCCAACCATTACGGCAACGAAGCCGCCCAGTACTTCAGACTGCCGCCCATGCCGGTGCTCAGGAGCTCAATGCTTCAAACGCCGGACGTCACGATTACGCGCCTGACGTCCACGCCGGGCGCCGTCAACCTGACCGACCCTATCCCGCCGGAAAACGCGTTCGTTCTGTGCCTCCAGCTGCAGCCGCTGCCCCGGCACGAGCTGTGGTTGGACGGCAAGCCCGAGCGCGTGACTCCGTACGCTCGCGGAGCCGTGTCGGTGGTCGATCTTGCCGCCCGCCCCTCCGCGTTCCTTCCCACGGCATTCGACTGCCTGCAGTTCTATCTGCCGGAAGCTTCGCTGCAACGTATCGCCGCCGCGGAAGACTGCGCCGCGATCCGCGAACTCGCCATTCCGCACGGCATCCAGGATCCATTCGTCGCGACGATCGGGCAGTTGCTGCTGCCCGCGCTTGCCGGCAACACCGTGCCGCAATTGTTTGTCGATGGTCTGTTGATCGCGCTGCATAGCCATCTCGCGGCTACGTACAGTGGCGTGCGGGTCGCGGATGCGCGCAAGACGGGGGCACTCGCACCGTGGCAGGAACTGCGCGCCAAGGCGATGATCGACGCGCACCTCGAAGACGGCCTGTCGATCCTTGAGCTCGCCGCCGCGTGCGAGCTCTCTCCCGCTTACTTCTGCCGCGCATTCCGCCGCTCCACCGGGCTCGCGCCGCACCAGTGGTTGATGCGACGACGCATCGACATCGCGCGCGATCTGCTCGAACGCGGCACGTTGTCGATGACGGAAATCGCGATCTCATGCGGCTTCGCCGATCAAAGCCATTTCACGCGTGTGTTCTCGCAGATGACCGGCGGCACACCGCGCGCATGGCGTCAAGCGCGGCAGTGAGGGCGGCAACCCGGCAAGCGCGCGGCCGCCTCTCCGACGCGACATATCGCACCTGCCCGGCCTCAGGTTTGCATGCGGGCGTGCTCGCTCAGCTATGTGTGCGGGCAGGCTGGACGCCCAGCGCCTCGGCCTTGCGCACGAGATCCGGCAAGGTGCGCACCCGCATCTTCTTCATCACCTGCGCGCGATGAACCTTGATCGTGATCTCCTGCACGGACAGGTCCCAGGCGATTTGCTTGTTCATCAGGCCCGCGATCACACAGGCCATCACTTCGCGCTCACGCGGCGTCAACGTCGCATATGCCCGGCGATCGTCACCTAGCGCGCGCTCGCGCCCGAGTCGTTGGCTGTCGAGCGCGAGCGCGCGGCCGACGGCGTCGAGCATCTCCTCGTCGTCAAACGGCTTGGTCAGGAAGTCGAGCGCGCCGCCCTTCATCGCCTTGACCGACGCGGCAACATCCCCGTATCCAGTCATGAACAGGATCGGCATGGTCAAGCCGACGCGCGCCACTTCCTCCTGGACCGCGAGTCCGCTTTCGTCATCGAGTTGCAGGTCGAGGATCAGGCAGCTTGGCACGTCGGGACGACGGAACTCGAGCAACGCGCGCGACGAAGCAAACGCTTCGACAAGGTAACCCGTCGAGCGCAACAACGAGCTCAACGATCGTCTCAGCGTCTCGTCGTCGTCGACGACATAGACGATCGGCGCCGCATCGTCCAATCTCGGGTCGCCGGACGACGCGGAATCCAGCGTGCACGACATGGCACCTCCATGCGGATCAGATTCATCGTTTCCGGATGATAATCGCGCGCCTGGCGGCTTGTCAGACACCCCCCTGGTTACACGAAGGGCAGGCACGCGCCGCGGGCGCTCGAGGGGGGTGCCTGAATTTTCCCGCGACCTGCCGGACAATGCGGGGGCCGCGACGACGATGCCTGCGGCCCGACTGGCGCGTGGCGGAACCGACACGCCGGCCGGCAGTCGCCCAGTTCCACCATTTTGAGCGTCCGACTATGAACATGCGCCCTGCCCTCCCGGCCGATGCGAGGCGGATGGACGCCGACTGGCTCGCCCGCGCGAAGTGGACCAACATCACGCGATCCGACAACGTGCTGACGTTTGACGTAACGGATCCGGACAACGGCATCGTCTGGTCAGCGCGCCAGACCTCATGGGAGCTCGACCTGCGCTGCCGGCAGCTCGAGCGTGAGTTCGCGTTGAACCAATCGCTGGAGCCGGAATGGGCGCTTCTGGCGGTCGCGCTGATTCGCGCGAGCGACGGCCCGGTTCTCGTCCACCCGCACACGGGCGGCAATACGTTCGATTCGCTTGCGGATGGCCAACTGCCGCTCGACACCTTCCTCGACCTGTCGCTCGGCGCAGTGCGCGCCCTCGCCAAGCTCCATCGCCGGTCCTGGCTGCACAGCGACCTGCGGCCGACGAGCCTTTTCGTCGATCAAGACGGCGCGGTGAAGCTCCGCTCGTTCGCCCATGCGAGGAAGCTGCGCAACGACACGGAAGCGTCCGGTACGATGCGCGCGGATTTCGCTGCCTATGCGGCCCCCGAGCAGGTAGCGTCGGAAAACGCGCGGATCGACGAGCGGTCGGACCTGTATTCGCTCGGCGTCACGCTGTTCCGCCTGCTGACGGGCTCCATGCCGTACAAGGCGTCGTCGACGTCCGAATGGATTCACGCGCACGTCGCCATGCAGCCGTCGCCCCCGGGCGCGTTTCGCAACGGCGTGCCGGCGATTCTGGAGCGCGCGATCCTGAAGCTGATCGCGAAAGAACCGGGTGAGCGCTATCCGTCCTGCGATTCGCTGCAGCACGACCTCGAGCACATTCGCCGTGATTGGCTCGCGCCTGGCCGCGTCGAGCCGTTCGAGCTCGCGAGCGCCGACCCGCTCGCGCGCCTGCGCATACCCGACGTACTGATCGGCCGCGCGGCGCAATCGCGTCAGCTCGCCGACACGCTGAGCCAGGTCGCGCGCTCCAGCGAGACCGCGATCGTCCTCATCGAAGGACCGGGCGGCGTCGGCAAGACGGCGCTCGCCGACGAGTTTGCGCGCCACGTGCGCGCGGCGTCGCCCACATCCTGCTGCGCATCCGGCAAGGTCGCTCAGTACCATCCCGCGAGGCCGTACGCGCCGGTGCTACAGGCACTACGCTCGCTGTTCGGCAGCGCGCTGGCAAGGCGCGATGACGAGATCGCTGCGATAGTCGCACGGCTGCACGACTGCGTCGGTCGACAGGCGAGCCTGCTGGCCGGCATTTTTCCGGAAATCACCTGGCTGATCGACCTGGAACCGCTCACGCTCAGCCACGCGGGACCGGCGGACGTGATTCCGGAGTTCCACTTGTGCCATGCACTCGTGAACGCATTCCGCGCATTCGCGGGGCCAGCCGAGCCGCTGCTCCTCATGATCGACGACATCCAGTGGGCCGACGACGCGACGCTCGCATTCATCGCCTCTATAGCAGCGGACGGGCCGGCCAATATCTGTCTGGTCGCCGGATACCGCAGCGAGCAGGACCACACGCCCGCGTTCCAGGCATTCCTGCGGCAACTCGATCGGGCCCGTGTATCGAGCATCACGCTGGCTCCGCTCGATCCACACAATGTCGCGCAGATGCTTGCCGCGATGCTGGGCGAGGTGCGCGGCCAACTGTCGGAGCTAGCCAACATCATCCACCGCAAGACCGGCGGCAATCCGTTCTACGTACAGCAGTTGCTGCGCGCGCTGATCGACGAGCGGCTGCTCCGCTACGACTCCGCGCTGCAAACCTGGCAATGGCGATCGGCCGACATCGACGCGCATCGGCAGACCGAGAACGTCGTGAGCCTGCTCGTCACCCGGCTCGAACGGCTGACACCCGGCGCGCGGGCGATGCTGTCGCTGCTCGCGTGCGTCGGCACCCGCGCCGATGAGACCCTGCTGTGCGCGGTGGCCGGCACGACGCCGGCCGAACTCCGCCTCCGGCTGGAGCCGGCCCGCAAGGCGGGCCTGGTCTGCATGCGCGACGGTCACTGGAGCTTCATGCACGACCGGATGCTCGAGGCCGCGTATGCGCTGATCGCTCAGCCGGTGCGCGCCGCACATCACGCGAACATCGCCGCGGCGCAGCTCGCGCGCCCCGATGCAGCGTCGGCACAAACGCTGCTCGATCTCGCCGCTCACATCGAGGAGGCGATGTCCATACCGCTCGAAGACAGCCAGGCGCTCGCGTTCGCGCACGCGCTCGTCAGTGCCGCGGAAGCCGCGGCCGCGGCCGCGGCGCGCAAACGCGCACTGTCGTTCCTTGCGTCCGCACGAACATTGCTCGGTCCGCAAGGCTGGGCCCGTCATTACGCGCTCGCCAGTCGGATAGGCATGCTCCGTTGCGGCATCCTGCTCGCGGAAGGCGAAACCGCGCAGGCAGGCATCGAAATCGACGAGCTCCTGGCTCGCACGAGCACGCCGGCTGACCGCGCCGAGGCGCACCGGCTGAAAGCTGCGCTGTTGACGGTGGAGTCGGAATACGAGCGAGCGGTCGACATCGCCCTCGCGGGACTCGCTCTGCTCGGCGTGGACCTGCCCGCTCATCCGACCGAAGCGGATCTCACGGCGGCCTGCCAGGCCGTGCGCGATGCGCTCGGCGAGCGGCACGTCCACGAACTGGTCGATCTGCCCGCGATGACCGACCAGCGGATCGGAGCGACGATGGCGCTCCTCACCGCGCTCGAGGCCGCCCATTTCTACCCGAGCAGCGGACTCGTGCTGTTGCACCTGGCGATGATGGTCCGGCTCACGCTGCGCCATGGCGTGACGGCCGCATCGGTGCAGGGACTCGCGTGGTACGGCGTGAGCATCGCGGAACATTGCGACGCGTATGAGGAGGGTTTCGAATTCGCGAAGGTCGCGCTCGCGCTCGTCGAGCGCCACGGTTTCGAGCGCTATCGCTCCGCGACGCTCGTCGCGCTCGATCAGGTCAGCGTCTGGACCCAGCCGCTCTCGTATGCGCTCGACCGCGCACGCGATGCGAAGGCCGCCGGCAACGCGAGCGCCGAACTACGCTGGATGTGCTACAGCTGCAACCACATCGTCAGCGACCTGCTGGCGATGGGGGAACCGCTGCCGGCGATCCGCGAGGAGATCGAACCGCTGCTCGAAGTCGCGCGCGGCGCGCACTATGAAGACATCGTCGACCTGGTGTCGACACAGTTGGAATTCGTCGATGCATTGCGGTTCGGTTACGATCGCCCGGTCGGCTCGTGGCGGGCCCGCGCGGGGACCAAAATGCCAATGTCCGTACTGCAGTTTTGGACCGACGTGCTGAAAGGCCAGGCTGCATTCCTCTTCGGCGACATCGACACGGCGCGCGCGTCGTTTGATGCCGCCGCGCCGCTCGCATGGTCCACGCCGGCCCACATCATGCTCTCCGACTTCTATCTGTTCAGTGCGCTCGCGGAGATTGCGTGCGACAACGGCGCGACGCCGCCGGAGCGGCTGATCGATCGCCTCGATGCACACCGCGCCAGGTTCGTCGCATGGAGCGCACTGAATCCGCATACGTTCCGCAACAAGCTCGCGTTGATCGACGCAGAGTTCGCGCGCATACGCGGCGACCATGTCGCCGCCATGCAGCACTATGAGTCGTCTGCGAATCTCGCGGCCGAACGCGGCTTCGTGCACGAACAGGCACTTGCACATGAGTTAGCGGGACGCCATGCCGCGTTGCTCGGCCTGACCGGTCCGGCGCGCCATCAGTTGCGTGTTGCGCACGCGTGCTATCGGCGATGGGGTGCGACGGGCAAGGCGCATACGATGACGGCCCTGCATCCGTTCCTCGTCGTCGATACGTCCCTGCACGGGGTGACGGCCGCTTACGCGCGTGAGGATCTGGACTTCTCTCTGGCAATGCGAACCGCGCACTCGCTGTCCGAGGAAATTGTGCTCGAGCGGCTGATCCAGACGCTGATGCGCAACATGGTGGTGTACGCCGGCGCGCGCTATGGACTCCTTCTGCTCGCGCGGCACGAGAAGCTCGGGATCGAAGCGGTCGCGCGCGTCTTCGGCAACGACGTGATCGTCGACATCGCTCACGGCCAGCCGACCGAACAGGACGTGCCGTTGTCGATCCTGAACATGGTGGTTCGGACCCGCAAGCCGATCCTGCTCGGAGACGCACAGCGCCAGGGAATGCCCGAACACGTCCACAGCCTGAGCGCGCATCCAACGCGTTCGGTGTTCTGCCTCCCGCTTCTGAAGCAAGGCACGCTGATTGGCGTGCTGTATCTCGAGAATGCGCTGACCCAGGGCGTGTTTTCGCCGCGGCGCGTCGCGATGCTCGAGGTGCTCGCCCCGCAGGCGGCGAACTCGCTCGAGTCGGCGCGGCTCTATGCGGAGCTGATCGACGAAAGCACGCGCCGGATCGAGACCGAGGCCGCGCTGCGGCATGCGCGAACCGAACTCGCTCGCACCGCGCACATGACGGTGATGGGAGAACTGGCCGCATCGATCGCGCACGAAATCAACCAGCCGCTGACCAGCGTCGTGACGAGCGTTGGCGCATGCATGCGCTGGCTGCGCGGCGAGCAGCCGGATATCGACGAGGCGCTCGCGAGCCTCGAGGACATCCGGGCATCGGGCGTACGCGCGGCCGACATCGTGCGTGCGCTGCGCTCGCTCGCAAAGCAGGCGCCGCCGGCGATGGCGCCGCTCGTGATCGATGATCTGATTCGGGACATTCTGCGGCTGACCGCAACCGAAATCAACGCGAAGAACGTGCAGCTGCGTGTCGATCTGCGCAGCGGTGGCATCAAGGTGCTGGCCGACCGGACGCAGATCCAGCAGGTCATCTTCAACCTCGTGACGAACGCTCTCGACGCGATGGACGGTATCGCCGCGCCGCGCGAACTCGCGGTGACGTCGCACGCGAGCGACGGACACGTGATCGTCGGCATCGCCGACAGCGGCGGCGGGATCGACGGGGAAATCACCGCGCGGATCTTCGATCCGTTCTTCACGACGAAGTCAGGCGGGATGGGGATGGGCCTCGCGATCTGCCGGTCAATAACCGACGCGCACGGCGGCACGCTCGACGCCGCTCCGCGCGCGGCGCGCGGCAGCGTGTTCACGTTCAGGCTGCCAGCCGGGACAGCGCCCTGAAGCGCGCGACTGCGCGACGTCGCGCGAGGCCTTCATTCGCCGAGTGCTGCGGCTTTTCGCAGAAAGGTGACACACAGCCATGCGGTCTTTCGGAACGTTCACGGTCCAGTAACTCGCGGACGGTGCGGGCACGCCGGCACTGGATCATGATGATGCGTTCCTTGCCTGGCTGGTTGTCGGCCTTTCAAGAGGCGGACACACCGTGTGCTTGGGGAAATCCGACAGACCGCGGGCTGCTGTTGGCGACACAGCGACATATGTGGAAAGGCTCATCCGAAGCCAACCCAGGTTCGCCTCGGCCGCCGAAGGTTCAAGACCTCGCGGATTTCAAAATTCCAGTCGCTGCGTCGTTCTCCAGGCATCGGTCATAGAACGTCAGGTGCGACGATGACCGCACCAAACAACCCTGGTTGTTGATGAATCGATACGGCGATCTCCGCTTCGTCAGGTGTCGACTACCCAGCGACCCCGGCGCTGGTTCTGTGCAGGATTGACCGCACGTCCAACCCCGCCGATCGCCACACGCGACCAAACGGGTCGAGCGCGTGGTTCGAAGGAGCAGAGTCATGTCCTGTCTCATCCTGTCTCACTGTTCTCCGAAAAGCCCGTTTTGAAGACGCCTACCAGCGTGGAGCCGCATTGATTCCCGATTCCCTTGGTAACTAGACTGCGCTGTGGAGCGAACCGATGGCCACTCCTGCTCTCGCTGCCGTGCCCGATGATGAGCCCGTGCCAAGCACGTTCGACGAGCTCATTTTCAAGCGCGATCTCAATGAGGTTCACCTGCTGCTGGACTTCATTTCCGGACGACCCGATTCCCATATCTGGGATATCGGCGACGTCAAATTTCCGGATCGAAGCAGCGGGAACGGCGCGGTTCTGACGGCGTACCAGGTCATCGAACGCATTTGCGAACTACGTTATCCGCCACCGACGGGACAAAATACGCCAGACAAGGCGGAAAATGCGGCGCTCCTTTTGTGCGTGAAAGACAGATTGAATGCGGTTGCGTATCCGGCTTGCGGCTTGACGATCGCGTATACGTACGTCTTTCTTGAGGAAATCGAGAAGTCCGGACGCCAGGAAGCGTCGTCCGGGCGTTCCAGGGCGCGCGCTTTAGTTGCGAGAACGGCGTATCCAGGCCTGATTGTGAGCGCGACGCGGTTTCGCCGCTTTCATAAGACTGTGGCGTGGGCGGGTGTTGCCATCACGCTGCTGGCGGCGATTCTATTGTGGTTGGTTGTGTACGGCGTGCAGCTGACGTCGCGGTTCGAGGAAGACCAGAAGAGCGCGGCCGACGTGGCGACTCAGATATACGCGCAGGTCGACAAGGAAAACGCGGCAGTGCCCCCTCCTGCGCAACAAACCCACGAGAGCGCCCCAGTGCGGTGCGGTGCGGACAAGATCGAGCAGCAAAGCAATCAGATCAGGCTGTTGTGCAACCAGTGGTCCTACGATCAGGCGCGCTACGACAAATCGATCAGCGACGTCGCGACGTTTGCCAACCATTGGCCCTCCAGCTGGCTGATGACGCCCTTCCCGACTTCTCCGGGACTCAGGGAAAGAGGCGAAAGCGGATATGTCGCAAAGCAGGAAAACATTCAGTCGATTACGCTGGTGCTGTCTGCGTACGCGAGCTATGTATTGCCGGTGATGTTTGGCGTGGTCGGCACGATTGCGTCTTTCCTGCGCGACATCGGCAACCGGCTCACCGGCAGTACGCTCGCGCCACGCGATGAAACGCTCGCCATCATCCGCCTGATTCTGGGTGCAATCGCGGGGCTCGCGGTCGGGCTGTTCTTCACGCCCGCGTCCGTCGCGGCGCAGGTGAGCTCGGGCGCCGGGGTGCTGACGTTGTCGGCATCGGCAATCGCATTTCTCGCCGGCTATGGCGCAGACGGGTTCTTCCGGATGATCGACGGGATGATTACGCGCGTGTTCAGCCTGGACCGCCCCGACAAGTCTTTGCCCCCCAGGTGAGACTCGGGTAGTGGGATGTGGCTATGCCGGATCAGCACGTAAGACACCTCTCTCAGGGCCTCATCCAAACGAAATTGTTCGTACTGTCGGCACATTCCGCCGCACCAACGACAGACAATGCGTCAGATGTGCGAAAACCCGTGGGCGCACAATCGGGACCCGGGCGATGCGGACGGACACAACTTCAACGTGTAAAACGAGTGATCTCGCGATGCAATCTTGAGTTGTCGCCTGGAATTGCGCACCCGGGTCATTGATAAACCCCCCACCCCTGCGGTTGGAAGCAGAAGTTCGCGGTCGCTATGTGTGGATAAGGCCCGGTCAGCATCCCTTGGCGGACGTGCTAACGCCGGACCGCGAAGGGCTGATTGGGTCGGCGAGATTGGCAGCCAAGCTCACAGTTGCGTCGGCGGCAATTCGGCCTTATGGAAAGCGTCACATAAAGCAGAGCATAAGCGCGTACCTTGTTCTTCCCCCGACAACTGACGGCGTTTCTCCGTCAACGTTTCGTCGTGCCGGGTCGATGCCGCCTTGCCGTTCGTGTTCAGGGTAAAGAACGGCCCGAGGCGATCGAGATCCCGGTCCGACTAGCCGCTGTGGACGTCAACAAGACCTGCGAGAGGCTGGTCAGGAAGCCTCAGGCGCTCCACCTCCCGGG
This sequence comes from Paraburkholderia lacunae, assembly GCF_003353175.1. Taxonomy (GTDB): domain Bacteria; phylum Pseudomonadota; class Gammaproteobacteria; order Burkholderiales; family Burkholderiaceae; genus Paraburkholderia; species Paraburkholderia lacunae. Next base: position 46,441 of record NZ_QHKS01000040.1, read on the forward strand.
ATGTCGAAACTCGCCGATTGACGTCGCCGGCCATCAACCACCCATACACCAGACTTGACCTTATCTCACAGAAATCACGGGGATACCTGACAAGGTATTTCCTGTATCCGTCATTTACAGGATATTTTTTGTATTTGTCGAATACAGAATATATACTGTGCTTGTCATTTACAGACTGACCACTGTTTTTCAGACTACCCGAGGTCGCCCGTGGATTATCCCGTTAAAACCCCTCTCCAGTTGCGGCCGCTTCTTGTCGGCTTCCGCAAGGCCGCCGGACTCACGCAGGCCCAGATGGCGAGCCATTTGGGGGTCACCCAGCAGACCTACGCCCAGCTCGAGGCAAAGCCCGAATCCGCGAGCATGGATCGGCTATTCCATGTTTTGAAGGTGCTCAAGGTCGATATCGTTCTGACTCATGTGTCGGGCTCGGCGAACCTCGAGGGCCGCCTACCCGGGCGTCTGCGGACAGTGGAGTCGCCGGTCGCGGTGAAGCAGCGCGTGACAAAAGAGCGCGCGACTACCGCGGCAGCGAAGACGGCGGGCACCCGAAAGGCCGCCCCCACACCGGCACGCGGTAGCAGGCAAGGCTCGCCGAAGCCGGTCACACGGAAGCGAGTGGCGCCGTTGGCCGCTGCCCCCAAGAAGCGGGAGGACTGGTAACAATGGGCCGCCGCGCACACGCCAGGAGACTGAACCTCTGGATGAACGGGTTGCCCGTAGGCACCTGGGAGACCACCCGGGACGGGGAGAGACTCACCTACTTCGAAGATTGGATAGCAGACGAACAGGGGCGCCCCCTGTCCCTCTCGCTGCCTTTCACGGCCGGCAACCAGTCCTATCGGGGCAAGGTAGTTTCGGACTATTTCGATAACCTGCTGCCTGACAGCAAGGCTATCCGCGAGCGCATCGCAGGGCGCTACAAAACTGGCGGCACGTCGCCTTTCGAGTTGCTAGCCCAACTGGGCCGAGACTGCGTAGGTGCTATCCAGATGCTGTCTCCAGACGAAACCCCGGTGGATCTTGAGCAGATCAGCGGGCGCCCCCTCGACGAGGCGGAAATTGCGCGGCTACTGCGGGAAGTAACGGCCCCGCCTGTAATGGGTCAGCGTGAGCCCATCGACGACCTACGCCTGTCCATCGCTGGTGTGCAGGAAAAGACCGCGCTTCTATGGCACGACGACCAGTGGATCATCCCGGAAGGCAGCACCCCGACCACACATATCCTGAAGCTACCTCTTGGACTGGTCGGAAACATGCGCGCCGACATGCGCACGTCGGTAGAGAACGAGTGGCTGTGCTCGAAAATCGTCGCCGCGTATGGTTTGCCCATCGCAAGATGCGACATCGCAACCTTCGAGGACCAGAAGGTGCTCGTCGTCGAGCGATTTGATCGCAGATACGCGAGCGACGGTTCATGGATCCTGCGGCTTCCGCAGGAGGATATGTGCCAGGCGACCGGGACGTCCGCTGCGGCCAAATATGAGTCAGATGGTGGACCTGGAATCCAGAAGGTCATGGAAGTCCTGGCCGGTTCAGAGCAGTCCGCGATCGATCAGCGCTATTTCTTCATGACGCAGATCATTTTCTGGATGCTCGCCGCCACCGACGGGCACGCGAAGAATTTCAGCATCTCACACCTGAAGTCCAATCGCTATGAGGCCACTCCGATCTATGACGTTCTCTCCGCGCACCCGATCATTGGAAACGGGCCGAACCTGTTTTCTCCGCGTCGGGTGAAACTGGCAATGGCGGTACGAGGTAAAAACGCTCACTACCTGATCAATGATATCCGGCGTCGGCACTGGATTGCCCAGGGGCAACGAGTCACGCTGGCCCCGGCTGACGTCGACGAGATGATCACTACCCTGACCGACATGACGGAAGGTGTCGTCGCGGAGGTTGAGGCGCTGTTGCCGGCCGCGTTTCCGAAGGACGTGTCAGACAAGATCTTCGAGGGCCTGCGGCAACAAAGCGCGAAGCTTGCCGCCTCGTAGGCTGGTGATGGCGTCCTGAGAGGGCCGGTGACGCGAAGAAGTGGCGTTGCCTGGCTCGATCTCAAAGCGTTAGCGCGTCCGGTAACGGCGTCGTGACCAGCGACGAAGGAAAACCGCTGCGTCGGCGGGGTTGCGTCATCGTGCTATTTTAGGGAGACGTGCAAGGCTGGGTGAATGAACTGCGCAATCCGGAGCACTGGCAACCCGGCTGCATAGCTGTCGATGAGCAGGGGCGCAGTTGGACGACCATCGCGGGCAACGGGAGCGATGAAGCATTATGGGCTGCGCAAAGACCCGATCCAGGAAAGGACAACAGCTCCGGTCCCTGCGCCGGAAACGAAACCTCAGCATTGAGAAGGCGATGATAGAACGACATATGGTTGTGACGGCGTTTGAGCTTCCGGGTTGCAGGATAGAGCGCTCCTTCGGTGTCGCCCGCGGAATCATCGTTCGATCTCGATCCATCGTCGGAGCGCTTGGAGCATCCCTCCAGACAATATTCGGTGGAAACATTTCGCTGTATACATCGTTATGTGAGCGGGCGAGACAAGATGCATACGAACGCATGATTGCGCAAGCCGAGGGCTTGGGGGCAAACGGCATCATCGGTATGCGCTACGACGCAACCGAAATAGCAAAGGGAATCACAGAGGTACTGTGTTACGGGACGGCGGTCCGTGCAACGCCGTTGTTATTGCGCGTACCGGTCGGGCCTGCTTGAAGTTGTTCAAATTGGTCCAGCCGCCCTCTTTCGTCGTCAGCCTGGCGCTACCGAATGGGTCGCCGTAAATTGCCGCCGCATCGCGGGCAATGGTGTTCTGGTATGCCTGTGAATTCTGTGCAGATTACGACAGGAGGTCGCTTCAAGCCTGACAAGGCTTGGCCGGCCGAAACGTAGCACGCCTTTATGCGGATGACGGTTATCGGGATCGCGTCATGCTCGACGGCGAGAGCTACCGCGTTCCACGTCCGATGCCCGAGAGCAACAAATCAACACTTGCAAAAGGAGGTAAAAACAAGGATCTTGATCCTTGTGTCGGGTACGGACGCAACGGTTCGAACGTTCGAGCTGGCACAGCCGAACGCCGTTGCGGAGTTCGTCACAGACTAGCGGTCCTGGTCGCCGGCCGCTGCGTTCGTCAGCTTCGCCTTGGCCAGCCGCGCCGTCGCAAGTGAGGGAATCGGGCAAGCGGCTGTCTCGAAGCGATTGCGGCAACTTCACTCGGCCTTGTACATCGCATCGGGCAGGCGCGAGCGAGGCATTTGTCAACTTGGCCACCCGGCCCAAAACATCTTCACGGTTCCAGAGACAGCCACAAAGGCAATCACCCAGAAAAGTATCGGCCCACCGGCACCTTTGATCTTGATAGCAGCGAATTCAAACTCTACAGGACCACGCGTCGCCTCCAATGTGACGACCAGGAAATAGGCGAGGCAGCCGATGTACGGAAGAATGAAGAAAACCGCGTAGTTGCCCAGGACGAAGTCTATAAAGTCGTCATCCGCCCATGCAGGCGGTATGGTCACAAATATCGCCAAGAAGACGGGGCCGATAACTAGTGCGCCCAGTATCAGACTCGCACATATTTTATGCACAAGATCCTTCCAGCCTCTCCCCTCCACCTTCGTAATTTGGTTGCTTGCCATTACCATCCTCCCCATGACAGTCGACGTTTAGCGTTACAAAACGTTATCGGGCGCAGCGAATGTGGCTCAGGGCGATAGATGCTCTTGACGAAAACCAGCCCAAACCGACAACTCAGTGTAGGACTGTTCTTCGTAATGGCCAACATAAGCGCCCCCTACATTCGCCCTTCACTTCGCTTGCCTTCCCAATGACACATAGAAGATCTGTTAGCAGTGTAGTGGTCAAGTTATTTCGGACAGGGAGATAGGTTCTTTCACTGTCGGTTTCGCCTCGTAGGCAGCGGGCGACAGATAGCCCAAAGTCGAATGCAGGCGTACGGCATTGTAGAAACCGACG
>NZ_QHKS01000041.1 GCF_003353175.1 Paraburkholderia lacunae
CAGTATGCAGACGCCAAGCTCGACGCCTTGTTCCGTCGCGCGCTGCTTGAGCCTGATAGCCGCGGCAAGACCCGCAGGGCCGCCGCCGACGATCACCACGTCGTATTCCATCGACTCGCGCGGACCGTACTGCTCGATCAAAGTATCGTTTGCCATCGGTTCTTCTCAGCGGTCCGCCAACGGTTCGATCGCAATCGACAGCAGTCTCGCCTCCGGTCCGAGCGGACTGAGGTCCAGCGCTTCGTGCCGCTCTTCGAGCCATATTCCATTCATCGGCGCGAGCGAGACGTTGCGAAGCAACGAACTGGAGAGCGTCCATTGATCATCGACGGACAACAACAGCTGATTGGCCGCGGGCGTCACGCGCAACGAATGCGTATGGACGCCGACGCTCGCGCGGCATGCGTCGCGCCGCGTCATGACGTTGAGCACATGGACCGGTTTGGCGGCCAAGGTCACCCACACGTGCAGATCGCCGGAAAACTGCACCGGTTGCCCCGTGCGTGCAGTCAACTGGCCGTCCTGCGAATGCAGATCGACGGCACCGTCGTCGAGCAATACCAGCGTGCGGTCGAAGCCGGGAAACTGCGAAAACCTGGCCCCGCCGCTGAGCGTGGCAAGGCTGACGCGCCAATGCACGCCTGCGTGATCCTCGGGCCCGCGCGCGATGGTCCGTGTGACGCCGCCGCCGTTCGCCCACGGTTCCGGCGCGAGACTGGCGCAATTGAAAAAACGCACGGCGGGCTGCGCTCCCGTGACCGGATGCGGCGAGGCCTTGCCGTGGTCCGATGAAGTCGATGAGCCCGACGAGCTCGACTCGCCCGACAGATGAAGTGTCATCGGCCCGCGCCTCCCGCGCCGACATGCGCTTCGATCTCGCCCATCACCTCGAACAGATCGCCCACGAGCCCGATGTCCGCGACAGAAAAAATCGGCGCATCCGGATCTTTATTGATCGCGACGATGATCTTCGAGTCCTTCATGCCGGCTAGATGCTGAATCGCGCCGGAGATGCCGAACGCAAGGTAGACCTCGGGCGCGACCATCTTGCCGGTTTGCCCGACCTGCGCGGTATTCGGCGCATAGCCGGCATCCACCGCGGCACGCGATGCACCGAGCGCCGCGCCGATCTTTTCCGCCAATTCCCCGAGCCGCTCCATATTCTCCTTCGACGCAAGACCGCGCCCGCCCGCGACGACGATCCGCGCGTCGGGCAACTCGCGGCCAGTCTGTGCCGAGGCCTGGCGTTCGACGAGCCGCGTCCTGTTGAAGCCAGCGATCGGTTCGAGCGTCGCGCGCAGGCCGTTGCCGCCGCTGTCGGCAGCGGGCGCGAACGACGAGGCTCGAATCGTCGCGAACGTCACGGCGCTCGCCGTACTCACGTTGGCGACGACGCTTCCCGCGTAGAGGCTGCGGACATACGAGCCTTCACCTTCTACAGCGATCACATCCGGAATGAACGCGCCGCCCGCCAGCGCCGCAGCGCGTGGCAGGGCGCTGCGGCCGAGCGTCCGATGACTCGCGGCGATCAGCGAATACGGTCCGTGCAACGCGTGCACCGCGTGCAACTGCGCGGCGAGCGTTTCAGGTACGACGTACTCGTTTGCAGCGCCTGCCATCGTCAGGACGCGTTCTACCCCGGCGATCTTTTCGACTGTGGCTGCCAACGCGGCATCCGGCACGAATACGTCGACCGGCAGGCCGCGTTGCCTGACCGCGGTGATGACGCGAAGCGTCGCGTCGGCCACGCGGCCGTTTTCGCTTTCGGCTACGACAAGGCTTCTCATGTTGGCACTCCTGCCTGATCGAACACGTGCCGCTGCGTGAGCGCTGCAATGAGCGCGGCGCTGTCGGCGACCTTGATGCCGGGCTGGCGAACCGGCGGATCGCTGAGTTTGACGATGTGGCTGCGGGGCGTCAGGTCGATTGCCAGCGTGGCGGCGTCGACGATCGCGAGCGGCTTCTGCTTCGCCTTGACGATGCTCGGCAAGGTCACGCGGCGCGGGTCGGCGAGACGCAGATCGGCGCTGATGACAGCCGGACCGTCGAGCAGCCACGTCGCCGTGCCGGTGTCGTCGCCGCACGAGACGGACCAGCCTGTGCCCTGCGCTGAGAGTGCGCCGGCGTTCAACGCCTGTGGCCAGTCGAGCAGGGCGGCGAGCATGGCGGCGACACCGCCGATGTCGCCGTCGATCGCCTGCTTGCCGCACAGCACGAGGCCGTATTCGCGACTCGCCATGTGAGCGTTCAGCAAACGCGCCACCGCCAGCGAATCGAGCGTGGAAGTCGCCGTTGCCGTATCGATCAGCACGGCATCGTCCGCGCCCATTGCCAGCGCGGTGCGCAAGACGTCCTGGCTGGCTTGCGTGCCGCAGGTGATCACCGTCACTTTCGATGCGGCGCCGGCTTCCCTGAGTTGCAAGGCCTTTTCGACCGCGCACTCGTCGAACGGATTGAGCGACATCTTGAGGCCGGTGGTGTCGATTGCGCCGTTTGCGGCGACCCGCACGCGCACGTTGGCGTCCACCACGCGCTTGACCGGAACCAGAATGTTGATTGTCATGACGGGAGCATCCCTCGAGCGGAAATCAGGAAACCGCGCCGGAGCCGTATTTGCCCACCAGCAGCGCGCCGCTGGCGAACCGGTCGAGCGCATAGGGTGCGAGCGAAACGTCGGTGGGCTGACCGAGCGCATGCTGGGCGAGAATCCTGCCGATGCCCGGCGAGAGCTTGAAGCCGTGCCCCGAGAAGCCGAAGCCGACCACGAGTCCCTCGATATCGGCGACCTTGCCCAACACCGGGTTCCAGTCAGGCGTCACGTCGTAGACGCCGGTCCACGACGAAGCGAGCCCCGCGGCTTCATAAGCGGGGAAGCGTTCGGCGACCTGGGCGCCGACTTCGGCGACATAGTCGAGCGAGATCTCGCCCTGTTCCGTTTCCGGCGAGTTCAGCGTTTCGCCGACCACGCCCTCGGACACGAGCATCTGGCTGCCGCCGTAGCTGCGGTAATAGAGCATGCCGGCCGAGCCCAGGTCCTTGAACGCCGGCATCTTGAACGAGTACGCGGCGCCCTCGCAGTCGAGTGCGAGCACCGTGTGACGCTCCGGCTTGACCGGCAGCGGCACGCCGATCCAGTCAGCGAGTTCAGGCGTCCAGATGTTCTGGGTGCTGATGAGGGTGCCGCAACCGAAGTTGCCGGCACTCGTCTGAACGCCGGTGATCCGGCGTCCTTCGCGGATGAGGCCGGTTACCGTGACGCCTTCCATGATCTTGACGCCGCGCCGGCGCGCCGAACGGGCAAAGCCGGTGGCGACCAGATAGGCGTCGGCAAAACCCGCTTCCGGTTCGAAGCCGATCAGCGCGGCGTCGTCGAAACTGGCGATCGGCAGGCGCTCGTGCGCCTCGCCCTTATCGAGCAACTGCACTTCGATGCCCATGTCCTGCTGCGCGGCGAGCGAAGCGCGCAGCGGCTCCAGCTTGTCGCCCTCGGGCGAGCAGATCAGATAGCCGCATTTGACGAGGCCGCAGGACGCTTCGTCGTCGCCGACGTATTCGGCGAAGTTATTGAACGCCCACCACGACGAGCGCGCGAGCTCCACATTCTGGCGTACCGAATAATGCGTGCGCAGCAGGCCGGACGATTGCGAGGTGGTGCCCGCGCCGATCGTGCCCTGCTCGATGACCAGCACGCTCTGCGCGCCTTGTGCGGCGAGATGATGGGCAACCGACGCGCCGATGACGCCAGCGCCGATCACGATGAAATCGTAGTGGCTCATGTGGACCTCTGTGTGGGCAATGAGGCGAATTCTAGGAAAACACCGGCCGCGTTAATTTTGTATTAGGCAAACTTATGGCGACCCAATGCAATTTCTCATCCTGAACACCGGTCGTGCAAACCTCGGCACCATGCTTTCGTGCCTCACGGTATGACCGGCAAGTCACCCACGCGAGCGGAGCATGCCATGAGACGAACCCCGACCCCGATCGATCTGCGCGCGCTGCAGGCTTTCGTCGCCGTGTGCGACAGCGGCTCGATGACGGGCGCGGCGAAGCAGTTGGGCGTGAGCCAGAGCGCGGTCAGTCAGTCGATCGCGGCGTTGGAGCGCGACCAGGGCCTGACGCTGTTCGACCGGGAGAGCCGCCCGCCGAGGCCGAACGTGGCGGGGCGCGCGCTGCTCGAACTGGCGGGCCCGTTGATGGAGCATGCGCAGATGGTCAGCGCCCGCATCGGCGATGCCTCGCATACGGGCAAGATGCCGGTGCGGCTGGGTTGTGTCGATTCGTTCGCGGCGACGGTCGGCCCGGAACTGATTCGCGCGGTGTCGAATTCGGAGCGGCAGATTTCGATGTGGTCCGGCCTGACGCCGGGCCTGAGCAAGCAGTTGCACGACCGCGAACTGGATATAGCGATCTGCACGCAGACCACGCTGAACGACGCGCGGATCGTCGAGGTGCCGCTGTTTTCCGAAGCGTTCGTGGTGGTGGTTGCGCGCAGCCATCTGAGCGGACGCCGCCAGGTCGACTGGCGCACGCTCGCGCTGGAAATGCCGTTGATCCGCTACACGGCGCGCTCGGTGATCGGCCAGCAGATCGAGCGTTTCGCGCGGCACCTGGGCATCAACAGTCCGCGGCGTTACGAGTTCGACGCGACCGATCCGCTGCTGAGTCTGGTGGCGGCGCGCGTGGGTTTCGCGATTTCGACGCCCTTGTGTTTGTGGCAGGCCCGTCAGTATCTGGACGATATCGCGGTGATGCCGCTGCCGCCGAGCGGCCTCGGGCGGCGCGATTTCTTTCTGCTGCACCGCCAGGGCGAATGGGATCAGTTCGCCGGCGATATCGTCATGCTCACGCGCGGCGTGCTGGACAACGCGATCCAGCCGTCGCTGGCGCGCGCGCTGCCCGATCTGCCGGAAGACGCGTTGCGCTGACCCGAGGGAGATGGATCGCAAGTCGCCGTCGACGCGCGCGCCGCGCAGCTACAGCCGGTCTTGCGAAGCAGGGCAGAGGTATCGCTGCACGCGTTTCGGGCGCTATCACGCCGTTTGTATAAGCATTGCTTCTGACACTGTTTAACCGCACACCTCGTTCTTGTGCAAAGTCGCACCACTCGCGACGAAGATGTGCACCGCAGTCAAGCCAGCGAGCGCTTCAGCCCAAATGCCGACGAAGCCTCATTGCGCATAAAGCGTTTATTGGCGGGAATTTTTGATTCACGCAGTTAAACATGGCACAAACGTTGCATTGTTTTACCTGCCGGTCGTGGACGGACGCAGCGACTGATCAGTCGGCGCCCGATTGCGGGTACACAAAGATCGACAGGAATTGAATGGGCGTCTTGATCAGACGTTCAGGACCGTGCGGTATCTCGCCCTGGAAGGTGAGGGTGTCGCCGGGATGGAGGATGTAGGTTTGCTGTCCGTGGCGGTATTCGATCACGCCCTTGAGCATGTGGATGAATTCGGTGCCCGGATGCTCGAACACAGGGAAGCGTTCGGCTTCGTCCTCCATCGTGATCAGGAAGGGTTCGAAGAGCTTGCGCGGACCCTGGTCGTAAGCGAGCAGGTGATAGGTGTGACCGCGTTTGGTGCCTTTGCGGACCACCTCCATGCCGGCGCCTTTTTTGACGAGCTGTGCACCGCCTTGCGGTACGTCGAAATTGCGGAACAGCGCGGAGAGCGACACACCGAGCGCCTGGGCGATGCGGTTGAGCACGTCGAGGCCTGCGGAGGTCTGCGCGTTCTCGATCTTCGAGAGCATGCCGCGGCTGATGCCGGCCTGCGCGGAGACCTGGGCGATCGTCAGACCGTGGCGCTGGCGTAGCTCGCGGATGGTAATGCCGAGGTAGCGTTCGAGCGGCGTTTTGTTGTCTTCACCGGTTTGCATGTAGGCCTCATGGAAAAGGAAAGCGTAGCAGATCGCAGCGCCGGGTCGCGCGCGGAGAGTTTCACTAACAATGTTGTTGCAAGGAGTGGCGATGAACCTGAACGATGCGAGCAAGCTGCCGGTCAACGAACTCGGATGCGTGCCCCGCTTCGGCTCGGCGGAAGAGGCGCAAGCTTATCTGACGCAGCAGGGCGTGAAGTACGTGCTGGCGCAGTTTGTCGATATTCATGGCGTGGCCAAGGCGAAATCGGTGCCGGTCAGTCATCTGAAGAGCGTGTTGAAAGCGGGCGCCGGTTTCGCGGGGTTTGCGATCTGGGGTGTCGGTATCGAGCCGAACGGTCCCGACTACATGGCCGTCGGCGAGCTGGCGACGCTCACGCCGGTGCCGTGGCAGCCGGGTCTGGCACGGATCGTCTGCGACGGTCACGTGAATGGCGAGGCGTGGCAATACGATTCGCGTGTGACGCTGAAGAAGCAGGTTGCGCGGATGACCGAGCGCAACTGGACGCTCTTCACAGGTCTTGAGCCGGAATTCTCGCTGCTGCGCCGTTCGGCGTCCGGCACGCTGGAGCCGTGCGATCCGAGCGATACGCTCGCCAAGCCGTGCTACGACTACAAGGGCCTCTCGCGCACGCGCGTCTTCCTGGAAAAGCTCACCGAATCGATGCGCGCGGTCGGCATCGACGTCTATCAGATCGATCACGAAGACGCCAACGGGCAGTTCGAAATCAACTACACGTACACCGATTGCCTGACCTCATGCGATCACTACGTGTTCTTCAAGATGGCGGCCTCCGAGATCGCCAATGAACTCGGCATGATCTGCTCGTTCATGCCGAAGCCGTTCGCGAACCGTCCGGGCAACGGCATGCATATGCATATGTCGATCGGCGACGGCGAGCGCAACCTGTTCGCCGATCCCGCCGACAAGCTCGGCATGGGGCTTTCGTCGCTCGGCTACCAGTTCACGGCCGGCCTGCTCGCGCACGCACCGGCGCTGACGGCGCTGTGCAATCCGACGGTGAACTCGTACAAGCGCCTCGTGGTCGGCCGCTCGCTGACGGGCGCAACGTGGGCGCCGGCCTACATCAGCTATGGCGACAACAACCGTTCGACGATGGTGCGCATGCCTGGCGAGCGGATCGAACTGCGCCTGCCCGACGGCGCATGCAATCCCTATCTCGCGACGGCGGCCGTGATCGCGGCGGGACTCGACGGCATCGACCGCGGCATGTCGCCGGGCGAACCGGCTAACGAAAACCTGTACGAGTGGTCGCCCGCGCGGCTGTCGGAACACGGCATCGGCGTGCTGCCGCAAAACCTCGAACAGGCGCTCGACGCACTCGAAAGCGACCGTGTGGTCTGCGACGCGCTCGGCCCGGTTGCCGACGAATTCCTCAAGCTCAAACGGATGGAGTGGCTCGAATACATGCGCCACGTGTCGGACTGGGAACTGAAGACCTACCTCGAATTTTTCTAAGGAGAACCACAATGTGCGGAATTGTAGGCTTGCTGGTGAAGACGCCGGCACTGCGCGAGCGGCTCGGCGAACTGATGGTGCCGATGCTGATCGGCATGACCGAGCGCGGACCGGACTCGGCGGGCCTCGCGGTGTTCGGCAAACCGGTCGATGCGAGCCAGCGCAAGCTGAGCATCTACGCGGGCTTCACCGAAGAAGGCGCGGATTTCGCGTGGCCCACGTTGCTGGAAGCGTTGAACGCGGCGATGGACGTGACCGCACGCATCGACTCGAAAGGCAATCACGCGGTGCTGACCGTTCAAGGCAATGTCGAGCGCGTGAAGACGTGGCTGCGCGAACGCTATCCGAAGCTGTACCTGCTCTCGAGCGGGCGCTCGATCGATCTGTACAAGGATATCGGCTCGCCGTCGCAAGTCGCCGGGCGTTATGACTTTGCGAACCTGAAGGGCTCGCATCTGGTCGGCCACACACGCATGGCGACGGAATCGGCGGTGACGCCCGACCGCGCCCATCCGTTCACCGCCGGCGACGACTTCTGCCTGGTTCACAACGGTTCGCTCTCGAACGCGCATGGCGTGCGCCGCAAGCTCGAACCGCAAGGCATTCACTTCGATACCGACAACGACACCGAAGCCGCCTGCCGCTTTCTCGAATGGCGGCTGCGCGAAGGCGACACCTTGCCGGTCGCGTTGCAGAAGGGTTTCGAAGAACTCGACGGCTTCTACACCTTCCTGATGGGCACGTCGACCGAGCTCGCGCTGATTCGCGATCCGTTCGCGTGCAAGCCGGCGGTGGTCGCGGAAAACGACGACTACGTCGCGATTGCCTCCGAGTTCCGTTCGCTCGCGCATCTGCCCGATATCAAGAACGCCAGGGTCTTCGAACCCGCACCTGAGGAGATGTATGTATGGAAAGCCTGACTTTCGATCTGGAGCGTACGACGGTCCGTGAGCTGAACCAGTTCCTGCACAAGCCGGCGAGCGAACTGGAAGGCCAGGCGGTGACGGTCGTCGCGCCGAACGGCGCGCATAACCTCGCGGTCGGCGTGGATGCGCCGGTGCGGGTGACGATCGCCGGTCACGCCGGCTATTACGCGGGCGGCATGAACAAACACGCGACGATCGAGATCGACGGCAGCGCGGGCACCGGCGTCGCGGAAAACATGATGAGCGGCAAGGTGCATGTGAAGGGTTTCGCGTCGAACGGCGCGGGCGCTTCGGCGCATGGCGGCCTGCTGGTGATCGACGGCGATGCGGGCCTGCGCTGCGGTATTTCGCTCAAGGGCGGCGATATCGTGGTGGGCGGTTCGGTCGGCAGCTTTTCCGCGTTCATGGCTCAGGCCGGGCGCATGGTGATTTGCGGCGATGCGGGTGACGCGCTCGGCGACTCGCTTTACGAAGCGGTGCTGTATGTGCGCGGCGCAGTGAAGTCGCTCGGCGCGGACGCGCAATACGAACCGATGACCCAGGCCGATCTCGACGCCGTACGCGCACTGCTCAGCGCCGCCGGCATGGACCACGACCCGGCGTCGTTCAAACGGATCGCCTCCGCTCGCACGCTCTATCACTGGAACGCCGACGCGAACCAGGAATATTGAACACACGCTCTCGAAGAAGGTCCCCATGGAAGCCAAACCCGTTCACTTCGCCCGCTTGCAGCAGGAAGAGTCGCAAGGCTACGACCGCAAGACGATCGACTATATCCACTCCGCCGCGCAGCGCGGCCTCTACGAAATTCGCGGTCTGGGCGCGAAGCGCCGCGTGCCGCATTTCGACGATCTGCTGTTTCTCGGCGCCTCGCTGTCGCGCTATCCGCTCGAAGGGTATCGCGAGAAATGCGCGACGCAGACGGTGCTCGGCACGCGTTTCGCCACGAAACCGGTGGTGCTCGACATTCCGATCACGATTGCCGGCATGAGCTTCGGCGCGCTGTCCGCGAACGTGAAGGAAGCGCTCGGCCAGGCCGCGACCGCGCTGGGCACCTCGACCACCACCGGCGATGGCGGCATGACGCAGGAAGAACGCCGCTCGTCGAAGACGCTGGTCTATCAGTGCCTGCCGTCGCGCTACGGCTTCAACCCGGACGACGTGCGCCGCGCCGACGCGATCGAAATCGTGATCGGCCAGGGCGCGAAACCGGGCGGCGGCGGCATGTTGCTCGGGCAGAAGGTCAATCCGCGCGTCGCCTCGATGCGCACCTTGCCGGCCGGCGTCGATCAGCGTTCGGCGAGCCGTCATCCGGACTGGACCGGCCCGGATGACCTCGCGATCAAGATTCAGGAGCTGCGCGAAATCACCGATTGGGAAAAACCGATCTACGTGAAGGTCGGCGCGACCCGCACGTTCAACGACGTCAAGCTCGCGGTCCATGCGGGCGCGGACGTGGTCGTGATCGACGGGATGCAGGGCGGCACGGCGGCGACGCAGACCTGCTTCATCGAAAACGTCGGCATTCCGACGCTGGCCGCGGTTCGCCAGGCGGTGGACGCGCTCGAAGACCTGAACATGAAAGGCCAGGTGCAGCTGATCGTCTCGGGCGGCATCCGCACCGGCGCCGACGTGGCGAAGGCATTGGCGCTCGGCGCGGACGCGGTGGCGATCGGGCAGGGCATGCTGATGGCGCTCGGCTGCAACAGCGATACGTATTTCCAGAATGGCGCGCTGCATTCGGCGGCGGCGGACTACGCGGCGCTGAACACGTCGGCGGGATTCTGCCACCACTGCCACACGGGCAAGTGCCCGGTCGGCGTGACCACGCAGGACGCGGTGCTCGAACAGCGCGTCCAGCCCGACGAAGGTTCGCGCCGTGTGCGCAACTATCTGAAGACGCTGAACATGGAACTGACGACGATCGCGCGTGCGTGCGGCAAGCAGAACGTGCATCACCTGGAGCCCGAGGATCTCGTCGCCCTGACCGTGGAAGCCGCGGCGATGGCGCGCGTGCCGCTCGCGGGGACTTCGTGGATTCCCGGATGGACTGGATGAATTAATTTGTTTCGCGATTTTTGACTATGGAAAAGTTGAGCGCATTCAACTTTGACTCACCCATCTATCAGGAGCCCCACATGAGCACTCCGCAAAGCACCACGCAAGCGGCGCCAGCCTCGCCGGCATCAGCCGGCGGCCTGCGTGCCGGTACTTTAGGTTTTGCCGAGGTGATCGGCCAATCTATCGCGAACCTTTCTCCGACCTTCACGCCGTCGATCAACGTGACCGCGATCGCGGCGCTGGCCGGCGCGGGTACCTGGTTGATCTATGGTCTTTCGACGCTCGGGCTGTTGCTGGTGAGCATGAGCATCATCGCGCTCTCGAGCCGGATCGCGTCGGCGGGTTCTTTCTTTATCTATATCTCCCGCGCGCTCGGGCCGATGGCGGGCGGCATTGCCGGCTGGGGCCTGATTGCGGCTTACGTGGGTACTGCGATGGGGGTGGGCGCCGCAGGCGTGATGTTCGTGCAGAACGCTTTTTCGGCCTGGGGCATCAATATCCCGTCGTGGGCGGTCTACACGATCTTTGTCGGCCTGGCCTGGTTCTTCTCGGCACGTGACGTGAAACTCTCCTCGCGCCTGTCGCTGGCGATCGAAGCCGCTTCGGTGGTGATCGTGGGCGGCGTGCTGATCTATGTGCTCGCACTGCATCCGGACCATATCGTCGACCATGCGCAGCTGGGGCTGCAGGGCGTGAGCGGCAAGGGCATGGCGCAGGGCATGGTGCTCGGCATCTTCTCGTACGTGGGTTTCGAAAGCGCGGCCTCGCTCGGCCAGGAAACCAGGAACCCGCTGCGCGTGATTCCGCGTGCGGTGATCTGGAGCGTGATCCTGTCGGGCCTGTTCTTTATGTTCGTGGCCTATTCGATGATGATCGCGTATCACGACGATGGAGCCAAGCTCGGCGGCGATTCGGCCGTGCTCAGCACCTTGCTCACGAGCGTCGGCGCCTCGCCGCTCGGCCCGGTGTTTTATCTGATCGCCTCGGTCAGCGCGTTCTCGTGCGTGCTGGCGTCCATCAACTCGGCCAGTCGCCTGCTGTATTCGATGGGGCGCTACCAGTTCGTGCACCGCTCGATGGGTATGGTGCATCGCACGCATCAGACGCCGTACCTGGCCGTTGCGTTTTCCTCGATCGTGACCTTCGTGGTGTGCATTGCGATGCTCGGCACGGGTCCGCTCAACACCTTCGGCTATACGAGCACGTTCGCGACCTTCGGCTTCCTGGTCGTGTATTTCCTGGTCGCAATCGCGGCACCGGTTTATCTGAAGAAGCAGGGCGAGCTCAAGTCGATCAACGTGGTATGGGGCGTGCTCGGCGCGCTGGCGATGGTCGGCGCAGTGATCGGCAGCGTGTATCCGGTGCCCGATTATCCGTATAACATCCTGCCCTATCTGTTCGTTGCGTATATGCTGGTTGGCGCAGTCTGGTTGATGATGCTCAAGAAGCGCTCGCCGCAGGTGCTCGAAAAGATCGAGCACGATCTGGAAACAAGCGACGTGATGACCCATGGCAAAAAGTAAATGAGTGGACCCTTCTCCCCGGATAGTTTGCCCGCACCGAACACGGGCCGGATGCCAGACGATCCAGAGAGAAGGCCTGCCAGCCGTCGCGGCATGGGCGGCCAGGAAATCGACCTGCAGTTGCGGCCGGAGCGCGGCGAGTGCGCCGCCCTCGAGATCGGCTGTCTCTCTTGTCCTGCCCGCGCCCGCGGGCAGGACCACATCAACGAAGACTACGTCGGCGTGATGCTCGGCGATCTGGCGGCGCGCGCGGCCTCCGGCAGTGTGATCGCTCTCGCCGATGGCGTGAGCGGCAGCAAGGGCGGACGGGTCGCGGCCGAACTCTCGGTGCGGACCTTTATCGATGCCTATTACGGGCTCCCCGACACCTTGCAGCCCGGCGTGGCCGCTGCGCGCGCGCTCGAGGCCATTCACGGCTGGCTGCATCAGATCGGCCGCGTCGATCCCGCACTGAAGCAGATGGCCGCGTCCTTTGCGGCGCTGATCGTGCGCCGCGCTACCGCGTATCTGGTGGCGGCCGGCGACGTGCGGCTCTATCTGCTGCGCGATGGCCAACTGACCCAGCTCGGCGACGACGACGTGATGCCGGTCGCCTTCGGTTCTTATGTGGCGCACGCGGTCGGCATGCATCCGACGCTGGTGACCCGCATCGAAACCCTCGAGCTGCGCGAAGGCGACCGTCTGCTGATGTGCTCCGACGGGCTCTATCGCCGCGTGCCGATGCGCGAGCTGCAGACGGTGCTGGCGGCGCGCAGCAGTGCGCTCGACACGGCACGCCGGCTCGACGCGCTGGCGGTGGCGCGCGGCTCGCAGGACGACGTGACGAGCGTGGTGGTCGATGTGGGCAGCCTGCCTTTGCTCGATGTCGGTTACCTGGAGCGGGTGGTCGGCGCCTTGCCGATTCCGGCCGTGCCCGACGCCGGCCATGTGGTCGATGGCTATCTGCTCAAGAGCGTGTTGAGCGATGGCTTTTATTCGCGGATTTTCGCCGGCTACGATCTGGCCGATCCAAACACGCCGCTCGCGCTCAAGTTTCCCAAGCCGCGTGTCGAGCAGGACGAGAACGTGCGCCAGTCGATCGTGCGCGAACGGTGGCTGGCCGGCAAGATCGGCGACGATGGCGTGCTCGCGCCGCTGCCGGTCGATGCCGACCGGCAAACCCGGCTCTATGTGGTGATGCCGCTCGGCGCAGGCGTCACGCTCGAAAAACTGCTGGCGGCGCCGCAGCCCATCGCGCTGCCGCGTGCGCTCAAGATCGCGCGGCAGCTGGGCCGTTCGATCGACGCGCTGAATCGCCGCAATATCTTCCATCGCGATATCAAACCCGAGAACGTGCTGGTGATGCGGGGCGATGACACGCGCCTGCTCGATCTCGGTTTCGGTTATATGCCGGGCATGCAGGTGCCGGGCCCCGACGTCGCACCGGGCTCGCCCGCTTATATGGCGCCTGAGTTGATGAAGGGCGCATTGGGCGATGCCCGCTCCGAGGTGTTCGCGTATGGCGTGACCCTGTACCGGCTGTTCAGCGGCGGCAGGCTGCCCTACGGCTTCAATGGCCGCGTGCCGCTCTATCACTACCGGCCTGACGCGCCGCAATGGCTCGACCTGGTGCTGGAGAAAGCCTTGCAGCCCGATCCGGCGCGCAGGTATCAGGACGTGCTCGAAGTCTGCGCCGATCTCGAACGTTTTTCGAGCGATCGGGACGCGCTGGCGCCGGCTCGGCGCAAGCCCTTGCTCGAGAGCGATCCGGTGCTGTTCTGGCAGTCGGTCGTGGTGCTGTTGCTGGCGCTGCTGTTGTGGTCGTTGATGCGGCATTGAGCGGGGTGGGTGGCGCGGCACAGCGCCGCGTCAGGCGGCGCAAGCCGTGAGCCATTGCCCGCGCTGCTGCCGTTCAGGCACGCACGCGGCTCTTATCCGGATCGTAGAAGATCGGCGCCACGACCCGCGCATCGATACGTTTCTGATGTCCGTCGATCTTGCCGATCTGCACGTGCGTGCCCGCTTCGGCATGGGCGATATCGATCCGGCACAGCGCAATGTTCTTGCCGAGTATCGGCGAGCGCACGCCGCTCGTGACCACGCCGATCTGCGCGCGCGCGTTGTGTTGCCCATGCACGCAGTCTCCGTGATGCGCCGGCTCATTGCCGTCGAGTTCCAGCCCGACCAGCTTGTGCCGCGGATGCGCACTGCGGGCAAGCAGTGCTGCGCGGCCTATGAAATCGTCGGCTTTGCTCTTTAGCGGCGCCGAAAAACCGATACCGGCCTCGAACGGATCGGTTTGGTCGGTGAACTCATAGCCGGCGAAGATCAGACCCGCTTCGACGCGCAGCATGTCGAGCGCGTTCAGTCCGAGCGGGACCATCCCTAGCGGTTGCCCAGCCGACCACAGACGGTCCCACACGCGTTCGGCGTCCTGCGGATGACACCAGACTTCGTAGCCGAGCTCGCCGGTATAGCCGGTGCGCGAAACCATGAGCGGACAGCCTTCGCCATTGTCGAGCCGGCCGACCAGAAAGCGGAACCAGCCGAGGTGGTCGAGTGCCGTCTGGGTGGGGGGCGTCCACACGATCTGCTTCAACAGTTCGCGGCTCAGCGGTCCCTGAATCGACAGATTGTGAATCTGATCCGCGGCCGATTTGATCCACACCTTCATGCCGAGCGCCGCCGCCTGCTCGCGCAGCCAGACACCGGCGTAGTCTTCGCCGCAAATCCAGCGGAAATTGTCCGGGCCGAGGCGCAACAGCGTGCCGTCGTCGAGCATGCCGCCGTGCGGATAGCACATCGCCGAATACACGACCTGGCCGACCGCGAGGCGCCGGACGTCGCGCGTCAGGCAGTATTGCAACAGGGCTTCCGCGTCGGGGCCGATGATCTCGAACTTGCGCAGCGCCGACAGATCCATCATGGCGACGCGCTCCCGGCAGCCGAAATATTCTTCGACGGTGCCGAAACCTTCGTATTGCGTAGGCAGCCACCAGCCGCGGTAGTCGGTGAAATGGCGGGTGAGCGCAGCGGTCCTCGCGTGAAAACCCGACTCGCGGGTCAGGACCGGTTCGGCATCGGGCGTGGTTCGGGTAGCCATGGCAATGGAGAAACGTTCCTTGTTCGGATAGACGCGGATCTGGATATCGGTCGGATTCCAGCCGTTCGCGGGATCGATGTCGTCGGGGCAGGACGAGCTCACGCAGACGAGATCGGTTAGCGCGCGCATCAGCACGTAGTCGCCGGGGCGCGACCACGGTTCATCGAGCGTCATCTGCTGATGGGCATTGATGCCGGTGTTGAAGAAGAAATTGATCGCGGGCCAGCCGGGGCGCGGCGCCACGCCGAAGGCGGCGAGGGCGCGGCTCATGTTGTCGCTGCAATTGCTGTGGCCGAAGTAGCCCTGACTCTCGTAATAGCGCGCAGCGCATGCCAAAGCGAACGAATCGTGACGGCCCACCGTGTCGCGCACGACTTCGAGCATGGGCTGCATGCGTCGATTGAAGAACTTCGAGAACAGGCCGGGTGCGGGATACGCATTGCCGTTCAGCGTTCTCGTCACGGTCTGGTCGAGGTCGAGTTCTTCGTTTCGATCCAGCGCGGCGAGATCGAAGGCGACGAAATCCGAACATTGCCGGCCCGCGACGTCCAGCACCTGAATGTATTCGCCCGCGCGCACCGTGTACGCGGTGGCCGTGCCGGGCCGGATCGTGAAGTCGTTCAACGCGTCGGCCAGCGGAGCGGGAAGCGGCGGCGCGGCGAGCAGCGCGGGATTCGCGCGATCGATCGTGAGACGCAAGTCGGTGGGCGGATTCTGCGAATCGATTGCGCTCGCGATGCCCGGCGCGGCGACGATGACGAGCAGTGCTTCGGCGGCCACGAGTTCGCGGGTCAAACCCGCCGGCGTATCGCCGCTCCAGATGGCCGCCGCAGGCTGCCGTGCGCCCGCATCGACGCCACGCTTGAGCAGACCGGTCAGCACGGGCGAAGACGGGCCGTTATGCAAAAGACTCGCAATGAACGATGCGTCTGCCGACGCTTGCAGGTCGAGCGCGGCCAGCGCGGCTTTGCCTTGCGCGTCGAACGCCATGAGTTCGCAGCGCTGCCGGCCTTCGATATCGACGATCCGCAAGGTATCGCCGAAAGAGAGCGCGACCGCCGTGAGGCCGCCGCCCGCCACGCGATATCGTTCGCGTCCGGGCGCGCGCGCAAACAGCGCAGGCTCCGCGGGACGCGAGCTCATGGGGGTGCGTATCAGCATGTTCTTCCCTGGTTCGCGGCGCTTAGCCGGCGGTTTTCAGCGCCCCGACGGGTTCGCCCAGATACGCCTGCATCGAGTCGTCGAGTGCCGACAGCCACGGCGTGTGATGGGGCGGCGATTGCGTGCCGGTCATCAGCGAGCGATAGGACTTGTTGCGATAGCCCATGATGTCGTGATGCTTGTCGTGTTTCCATTCGAGGAACGTGCGGTTCACGCCTTCGATGTCGAAGCGCGGGTAGTCGGTCGCGTCGAGCAGCGCCTGGATGTAGCTGCCCTGAAACTCGAACATCTCCTGATGGGTGACGAGCTTCTCTTCCTTCGCGCGCCAGGCGAGGCTGTGCGCGGTCATGTCCGCTTTGGGCGGCAGCGCGATGCGGCCGAGAATCACATCGCGCGCATACCAGGCCTGAGCGTCGAACATGTTGAACGAGTACCACAGGTCCTGCATGCCGAGGTAGATCAGGCCGGGATTGTCTTCCCAGAAAATGCCCTGGTAGAGGTTCAAAGGCCACAGCCGGTTGCCGGTCTTCAGGCGCAGTTCGTCCGGCAGGAACGGAAAGTGATGCTGATACCCGGTGCACAGGATGATGGCGTCGATGCGCTTGTGCGTGTCGTCTGCGAAGTAGGCGATGTTGCCGCGCACGCGCTGCAGGAGCGGTTTCTCTTCCCAGTTGCCGGGCCAGTGATAGCCCATCGGCGCAGTGCGATAGCAACTCGTGATGCTCTTCGCGCCGTACTTGTAGCACTGGGAGCCGATGTCTTCCGCCGAATAGCTGCTGCCGATCAGCAGCACATCCTTGTCCTTGAACTCCAGCGCGTCGCGGAAATCGTGCGCATGCAGGATGCGGCCGCCAAAGCTCTCGAAGCCGGGAAAGGTCGGCGCGTTCGGCGTCGAGAAGTGGCCGCACGCGTTGACGACGTAGTCGAACTCCTCCGACGCGGTCGTGCCGGTGGAAAAGTCTTGTGCGGCGACGGTGAATTTTTGGCTTGCCGCGTCGAAGATTACCTGACGGACAACCGTATTGAAGCGGATATAAGGCCGCACGCCGGCTTTCTCGACGCGTCCGCGAATGTAGTCCCACAGCACCTCGCGCGGCGGATACGAGGCGATCGGTTTGCCGAAATGCTCCTCGAAGGTGTAGTCCGCGAACTCCAGACATTCCTTCGGCCCGTTGGACCACAGGTAGCGATACATGCTGCCGTGCACCGGCTCGCCGTTTTCGTCGGTGCCGGTGCGCCATGTGTAGTTCCACATACCGCCCCAGTCTTGCTGCTTCTCGAAGCAGACGATCTCGGGAATCTCCGCGCCTTTTTCTCTCGCGGACTGGAAAGCGCGCAATTGCGCCATTCCGGACGGACCTGAACCGATGATTGCGACGCGCTTTTTCATGGTTTTTGACTCACTCGATAGTGGGGCCTGGTTCATCGGAAGATCACGGTGCGGTCGCGGTTGAGGAAGACGCGATGTTCGGTGTGGAATTTCACCGCGCGCGACAGCGCCACCGTCTCCGTATCGCGTCCGATCGCCACGAGACCCTCGGGCTGCAGCACGTGATCGACGCGTTGCACTTCCTGTTCGATGATCGGTCCTTCGTCGAGATCCGACGTGACGTAGTGCGCGGTGGCGCCGATAAGCTTGACGCCGCGTTCGAATGCCTGGTGATACGGTTTCGCGCCTTTGAAGCCCGGCAGAAACGAGTGATGGATGTTGATGGCCCGGCCGGCGAGCTGCTTGCAGAGGTTGTTGGAGAGGATCTGCATGTAGCGCGCGAGCACCACGAGTTCCGTCTCGGTCTCGGCGACGATCTTCAGCAACTCGGCTTCCTGCAGGTTCTTGGTTTCCGGCGCCACCGGCAGATAGACGAAGCGGATGCCTTCGCGCTCCGCCATCGGCCGCAGGTCCAGATGGTTGGAGACGATCGCGGTGATCTGCATGTGCAACTGGCCTTTGTGATGCCGGTACAGCAGGTCGGCGAGGCAATGATCGAACTTGCTGACCATCAGCAGCACCTTCATCGGCTGCGCGGCGCTGTGGAGCTTCCATTGCATCGCGAAGTCGTTCGCGATGCTGCCGAAGTCGTGGCGCAACTTGTCGATGCTGCCGGCCTTCGCTTCGTTGAAGCGGAACACCGCGCGCATGAAGAACGTGCCGTTGGATTCGTCGTCGAATTGCGCCAGCTCGCTGATATAGCAGCCCGATTGCGCGAGGTAGGACGAGACGGCCGCGACGATGCCCGAGGTGGCCGGGCAACTGATCGTCAGTATGTAGTTCTGGGTCACTGCGACACTCCTGGAATGACGTGACAGACGTAAGAGGCGTAAGAGACGTAGCGGGCCGCCCGGGGATTAGCCGATCGCGGTGCGCTTCTTCTTTTCCGGATCGTCGAACGGCAGCTCGGCAGCGTTGGCGCGGGCCTTGATGCGGCCGCGCACTTCGAGCGGCGCGCCGGCGCGTGCGTAGTCCACGTCGAGGCGGGCGATCGCCATCGAGCGGCCGCTCAACCGCGAGACCATGCCGCAGGTGACGACGCCGACCTGCTTGCCGTCGTTCCACAAGGCGTCGCCGCCGCTGGCCGCTTCGGTGGAGTCCACCAGCACGCCGAAGATCCTGAAGCGCTCCTTGCCTTGCAGACGAAAGTGTTCGCCCGCGCCGCAGAACTCGGTTTTCCCCGGCGATACGGTGAAATCGAGCCCGAGTTCCCACAGCGTGTCGCCCGCCTTTTCGTTCGCGAACGGATACATCTCGGAGTTGTCGTAGGGGAAAAACAGCAGATAGCTTTCGACGCGCAGCCAGTCGAGCGCGGTGAACGCGCACGGGATGATGCCGAACGTCGCGCCCTTGTCGAGGACGGTGTCCCAGATGAAGGGAGCGTCCGCGGCCTTGCAGAAGATTTCGTAGCCGCGCTCGCCGGTGTAGCCGGTGCGCGAGATCGTTACCGGTTTGCCGAAGAGCCGTGTTTGCAGATGATGGAAATACGGCAGGTCTCGAATGCCCGGTACGTGTTCCGCGAGAAAGTCCACGGCGGCGGGACCCTGCAAAGACAGATCATGCAGATCGTCGTCGAACAGCACCGCCACCTGGCGGCCTTGCGCTGAGCGCACGAGGCGTTCATAACCGGTGCCCGAGCCGTGCACGACCATGAATGCGTTCGGCCCGGTCCGGTAGACGATGCAGTCGTCGATAAACTTGCCGTCTTCGTTGAGCATGGTGGCGTACACCGACTTGCCCGGGTAGAGCTTGCTGAGCTCGCGCGTGGTCGCCCAGTTGAGCAGGCTTTCCGCGTGCGGGCCGACGTAGTGCACCTTCTTCAGGCCGGATACGTCCATTAAGCCGGCCTTGGTGCGAATCGCTTCGTGCTGGTCGGCGAGGTCGCCGGAATAGGTCCATGCGGTGCCCATGCCGTTCCAGTCTTCCAGGTTCGAGCCCAATGCGCGATGTCGATCGGCGAGCGCGGAAATACGCCATGAATTAGCCATGTCTGTTACTCCAGAGGTGAGGGTGTCTGTGGGTGCGGCACTTCCGCGGCGTGCTGGACGCCGTCGTCGAACTGGCTCAACCAGTCGACGAGCGTCGTCCGGTAACGCGTCATGCCTTTGTAGTCGGCAATCGGCCCGGGCAGGTCGCGCAGCACCCGATGCAGACGGCGCGCCCACCCAGGATGTGTGACGAGCTCGGCCATGCTGGCGAGATACGTGCGGATGCTGAACATCAGCGCGTTGCTCTGCGGCAGCCGCGCCATGAATTGCAGTTCGACGCGTAGATGCACGCATTGCGCGACGTTTTCCGGGCTCACCTGGCCGCGTTCCGCACCCCACAGGTGGTAGTTCTCAGGCGCGGTGTCGAGGCGCGGATTGATCGTGAGCGTCCAGTTCAGACGCCGAACCGGACGGTCCACCTGAATGTTCAGCAGATACTTCAGCGCGCGATCGAAGATGCCCATCTCGTGCGCCATCGGCACCGGCGAATGCCATTGCCTGAAACTCATCCCCGCATCGAATGCGAGCGACCAGTCCGCAGGTCCGGTGACGACGCCGGCATCCATGAAGAGGTCGCCGTCGCGTTGATCGAGCAGCGCGATATCGCCTTGTGTTTGCCGCATGACGTATTCGAGCGGCTCGCACGGCAGCGTCTGCGCATCGCCGAAACGGAACGCCTGCTCGATGCCGAGCGCGCGATTGCGCCATATCCACTGATCGCCCTTGCGCCTGAGCGAAAACAGCTCGGGATAATCCTGGGCGAGATGCTCCATGATCATTTCCAGCGCGTCCCACGACGCTTTCTGCATGTGCGGCATCACCAGGCAGCGGCGCGGATCGTTTTGCAGCACGATGGCGCGCTCGGCGACTTCGGAGCGATAGTGCTCGTCGATATCGAACCAGTGCTCGAAGACCGAGCCCGGATCGCGCGGCGTGGCCGGTTCGAGATTCACCGAATACCGGTAGCCGTCTTCGGGAAACGGAAAAGGGAAGCGCGCAATGGCGGCTTCGCTGTTGCGAAACGAAAACGCCTCACGGTAGCTTTCGGCGGGTTTCAGAATGACGCTCATGGCGCGGTCCTCAGAGGTCAAGGAAAAGAGAGCTGCTGTGGGCACGCGAGACACACGGCATCAGATGCGTGGCGCGCTCGGCTTCGTGCAGGAACAGATCGCGGTGGTCGACTTCACCGGCAACGTGACGGGTCGCGCACTGACCGCAGACCCCGCCGCGGCACAGGTTCGGAATCTCGAGTCCGCTCGCTTCGAGCGCTTCCAGCAGGCTCTGGTCGGCCGCCACGTCGAGCCTCGAGCCGCTGCGCATGAGTGTCACGATGAACGGCGTGCCCGGCTGCGGCGCGGCGAACGCTTCCCAGTGCACGCGGCCGGCAGGCCAGCCGAGCGCGCGGGCGGTGTCGCGCACCGCGTCCAGAAGCGCTTGCGGACCGCACACATAGACATGCGTCCCCAACGGCCGGCCACGCAGCACCCGTTCGATATCGAGGCGCGCTCGCTCGCCGTCGTAACCATGAAAACGGTTGCCCAGGCGCTTGCTCAACTCGGTGCGATACGCGTCGGTGAGCCCTTGCCGGTAGGCGTAGTGCAATTCGAAATCGGCGGCGTCGCGCTCCAGCGCGGCGACATGCGAGACAAACGGCGTGATGCCGATGCCGCCCGCGATCAGGATGTGAGCGCGCGCGCCGGAATGCAGCGCAAACAGATTGGCCGGCGGCGTGATTTTCAACGCCGACCCTTCACGGATCCGCTCATGCATGAACACCGAGCCGCCGCGCGAATCATCCTGCTTGCGCACGGCGATGCGATAGCTGGACGAGTCTGCCGGATCGCCGAGCAGCGAATAGGCGTTGCGCAATGGGCGTTCGTCCAGTGGCAAGCGCACCTGGATATGACTGCCTGAAGAGAATTTCGGCAACCGGCCGCGCACGGCGCTCAGCGTGAACTCGCGCACCACGGGTGTCAGCAGCCGCGTCGCTTCGACTCGAACCTCGATCGTGTTCATGCGCGTGGCTCCTGGTAAGGACGATCCGGATCGGCGCACACGCCGAGATACGCGCCGACCCGCCGCGAGAAATGCTGGCGCACGCCCAGGTTGATGCCGCAGCTGGCGCATTCGACTTCGGGCAGTGCGTCGTACACGTGCGATACGCTGCAATGCACGCAGTAAACGGTGCGCGGTGCGCCATCGAGCTCCGCGCTGATTTCCTCTGGAAGCAGTCCCGCGTCGCAGGCGAGACGCCGGATGTACCAGATGAACGCTTCGTCGCCGCATACGTAGAGCCGCAAGCCGATGGCCGCGCGATCCAGGATCGCGAGAAGGTGGCGCTCGAGCGCGTCGCGCGCCGGGAAGAACGAGGCAGCGCGAGCCGTTGCGCACAGATCGCCTTGCACGAGCAAGGTGCTCTGGTCGCGCTCGGCCGGCAGCGTCGCGATGAAAGCGGCGATCTTCGCAAGTGCGCCGGCCTGAACGACCACAATGTGCCGCCGCGCCTCCTCACGTAGCCGCAGCGGCTGATAACGCGGCAGGCTCGGAGGAGAGCCAGGTATTCTGTCGTGCGTCGATGCCATGTCCGATGTCATGTTGAGTTGCCGGTTCTGTCGATGTGGGCGGGGCACGTGGACCCTGTTTCGCCTCAAACGTGTGCATTGGTCTCTGAACTAAAACAGGGCGTCTGCTCCATTCGAGTGCGTGGCGAAGTGCGGGTCAGTGCGGGGCAGTGCAGGTCCGACGGATCAATGACCCGAAAAAGCTGCGTTCCCCACAAGCAAAATAGTTTCTTAAAGGGAAACCTCGTTCAATCCTGACAACGAGGTACGCCTAAAGGAGTAGTGCCGGGATGGTGCGGACAACGGCACGGTTCTTGCCTTTAAAGTGGCTTTTGTCATGGGATGCCCTGCATGGCGTTGAGCCGGACCCCGATGCGGCGACACACATCCTCGCAAGCGGCTGGTGAGATCGACAGCGTCGATCTTTCGCTGCGTTTCCGGGATGCGCTGTTGCGGGTCTTTGCCGAGATCGCGGGCGGTCAAAGATCCACGCAGCCGTTGCAGCGGTTTCTCGGCTGGCTCGAAGCGGACCTTCCCGGCAGCCGCGCGACGCTGACGATCGCGGGCGAAACGTGGCTAGCGGGAGCGTCCGGCGTGGTTCTCTCATGCGACGAGCCTCGCGACTGCGCGTTGAAGACGTCGCATGCCGAAGCGTCGACCCGGCTGTGTCCGGCATGCTCGCGCGACGGCCGCATGCGGCTGGTTTCAAGGTCCGGCGGCACCGCACTTCTGCTCGAACTGGCATCACCCGCGAGTCAGCTGTTGGCGGCCGAAGCCGGCCATGCGGTGCAGGCGCTAGGCGCCGCGATCGGCTTGATCCAGCAGGAGCGTGAGGAACATCAGGAGGAAGCGAACACTGCCGACAGCGGCGCGCAGGTGCTGATCCGGGAGCTTCACGATTCGGTTGCGCAGCAGCTTGGCTTTATGTCGTTTCTCGTTAGCCGGGTGCAGCAGCAGTCGCGCAAGCCTGAGGTCGCGGAGCCCCTGATCGCCGAGTTGCGCACTACGATGACGCGGCTGCAACGCGACGTTCGCCAGTTGATCACCGGCGCGCGCCTGACGCTCGAAGGGCGTTCGTGGCGCCAGGCGCTGGCGGATTCCGTCGATGAGTTTTCGCGCCGCTGCAACGTGGTTTTCGAGCTGGACAACCGCATGCCCGACATCGAACTCGCGCCGGATGTCGCGCTGCACGCATTGCAGATCGTGCGCGAAGCGTTGTCGAACGTGGTCCGCCACGCCCACGCGCGACATGCGCGGATCGAAGTGATGGACGATCCCGCGGACGTCCTGTGTGTGACCGTGACCGACGACGGCGTAGGTTTGCGGCCTGCTTCGCCCGACGAAAATCACTACGGGCTGGAGATCATGCGCGAGCGGGCGCGTGCGATAGGCGCGCGCGTCGCCATCGAGAATGCGCAGCCGAACGGCACGCGGGTCCGCCTGCTTGTCCCGAAAGACGCTTCCAGAAGGGAGTCCCTTGATGGTTCCGACGACGTTGCTTCTGATTGACGACCATCCGCTGTTCCGACGCGGCCTCGCCGAGTACTTCAACTCGACCGGGGAGTTTCAGGTGGTCGGCGAAGCGTCCAGCGGGCGGCAGGGCATTGCGCTCGCGGAGCAGTTAAGGCCTGGCTTGATCCTGATCGATCTTCACATGCCGGGACTGGATGGTTTGCATGTGCTCGATGAACTGGGCCAGCTCGAAATCGGGAGCCGCAAGGTCGTGCTGACCGCCTCGCTCGATCGCAACGAGTTGTTGAGCGCGCTGCGCCTCGGCGCCGACGGCTATATGCTGAAGGAAACCGAGCCCGAAGATTTGCGCTTATACATCCGCAACTGCGTGCAGGGCGTGATCGTGCTCGACGATTGTCTGGTCACGCTTCTCGCGCAGGACGACGATGTGCCCGAAGGCGAAAGAGGCACTCGCCAGGTCGAACTGACCGAGCGCGAAGCGCAGACTTTGGCGCTCATCTCGGAGGGCATGAGCAACAAGCAGATCGCCCGGCAGTTGGGCATTAGCGACGGCACCGTCAAGGTCTATGTCAAGAATCTGCTACGCAAGCTGAATTTGCGTTCCCGGCTTGAACTGGCCGCGTGGGTTCACCGCGATGCCCTGGCGCGGCAATGATGAAGGCGTAAAACGAATGCAAGACAATGCTGTTGTAAGCGAATTGGCCACCAGCGCGTTGGGCCTCGATGCCTATCCGGTCGCGCTGCTGCAAGTGGATACCGAGGGCTGCATTCGCCAGGCGAACGCTGCGTGGGCCGAACTGATGGAAGCGAGCGCGGCGGGCGTCGAGATAGCCGCGTACGTGCATCCGGAAGATCGGCTGATCTGGCGCGCGGTGCTGGAGCGGTTGTGCAACGAAAGCGGAGTCTGCCTGCGCGAGCGAATCCGCTTCGTTCATCCGCACGGCCAGCTGCGCTGGCTGGAGGTGGCATGCCGCCGGCACGAAGACGCCTTCTTTATCTCCGCATTCGACGCCACGGCGCAAAAGCGTCAGGAGACTTCAATCGAAGCCAGGCTGCGCAGCGCGATGGGTCTCCTGAACGGCGTGCCGGGTCTGATCTATCGCGGCCGCAACAATCCGTCCTGGACGATGGAATTCGTCAGCGACGGCTGCGAAGAGTTGACCGGCTATCCGGCCGCCTGGTTTATCGATAGTCACGAACATAGCTACAGCCAGTTGATCGTGCCGGAAGACGTCGATTATGTCTGGCGCGGCGTGCAGGAAGCACTGGCGGATCGCAGGCCGTTCGAGCTGCGCTATCGCATTCGCGGGGCGAACGGCGTGCTGAGAAACGTCTGGGAGCGCGGCGTCGGTATCTATACGGCCAGCAGCGAGGTGCTGGGTATCGAAGGCGCGATCTTCGCGGCGCGATGAACAGCGCCGGTGTTGCGCGCAGAGTCGCGCAACACCGGCGTTCGGTTGACAGAAAACGGTACGTAGTCAGGTCGTGATCCAATGGCTCGCGAAGACGACCACCACGCCAAGCGCTAACGCCGCATACGGCAGAAAACCTGCGCGCCGCTCGGTGCTGGAGTTCGACAGGTCCATGTCGTCCAGCATCGCAGCGGGGAAACGGCCTTTGTCCGTCACGTAGTGACGCCAGACAAACACCGGCACGATCAGCGCCGAGAAGACGATGCCCGACATCAGGGTGCCTTTGCCCCATACGTCCGCGCCCAATCCCATCAATGCGAGATTGACGAACGACAGCACAACGCAGGCGCCGAGCACCCATTTCGGCGCCTTGAAAGGGCGCTCCCAACTCGACCGGTCGAGGCGGTGGATCCACGCGGCATTGAGATTCAGAAAGTTGAAGATGATGTAGCCCACATTCGACATCGCGAGGACGACGACGTAGTCGGACATCAGCAGCAGCACGAGATTGAATACGAGGTCGGTCCACATCGCGCGGGTCGGCGCGCCGTTGTGGTTGACGTGGGACAGGTATTTGGGCAGCCAGCCGTCGACGGAAGCCTGATAGAGCGTGCGCGACGAACCCGCCATCGACGTCATGATGGCGAGCACGAGCGCGAACACCAGCATCGGCTTAAGAATGAATGCGCCCAGCTTGCCGGTGTGCACGATTTGCGCCATCGCTTCGGAAACGCCCATGCCGCTGTAGATGCCCGGCGACAGAATGCCGTCGTAGACAGCGGGCTGCGTGACGTTGCCGGCGGCGTCCTTGACCTCGGGCGAGACGAGTTGGCCGAGACCGAGGGCGCCCTGGAACGCGAGCGGGACGAGCGTGAAGAACACGAGGCACAGGAGTCCGGAATAGACGATCGCCTTGAGCGTATCGCGGCGCGGATCCTTGAATTCGCGCGTGTAGCAGACCGCCGTTTCGAAGCCGTAGGTGGACCAGGCGGCGATAAAGAGTCCGCCGGCCATCAGTTCGATGCCGCTCAGATCCCACGTGCCGTCGATCACGCGGCCGCCCGCGTCTTTTGCCAGCGGGTAGAGCGGGAACAGATGCTGCATCGGCAGATCGCCCGTCAGCAACGGATAGACGCCGACCAGCAGGAGCGGCAGCAACGCGGAGATCGCGAGAATCATCTGGAGCCGCGCGGCCTGCAGAATGCCGCGATGCTGGATCGCGAAGGTCGTCAGCAGGATCGCGGCGCCGATCACGAAGGTGGCGTTGACCCGCAGACTCAGCCCGCTCGACAGCCAGCCCAGATCGACCAGGGTGATTTGCCACGTGTTGATCGCGGAGGTTGCGGGGAACAGCATGTTCAGCACGTAGCCCGCGCCGAGGCCCGAGCCGATTGCCAGCACCGGCGACCACGCGAACCAGTTGCACCACACGGAGAGCGGCGCGAGCAGTTTGCTGTAGCGCACCCAGGCGATGGCGCCATACACCGATGCGCCACCGGACTTGTGCGGAAACAGCCCGGCGATCTCGGCGTAGGCAAAGGACTGGATGAAGCCGAAGCAGATCGAGATCGCCCAGATGATCCACGATGGCTTGCCCACGGTCGCCGCAATCGAGCCGATCGAGAACAGCACCAGCGCCGGTACGCCGCTGGCTACCCAGAATGCGCCTGCCCAGCCGATCTTTCTATGAAGTCCCGTCGCGTCGACGGGTGCGGCAAGCTGAAGCTCCTGACCTGCATCGTTTACCGAACTCATGTTCGTCTCCCCAAGGGTGTGTCGTCACTCAGGCGACATTCACCGGACAATATCGCCGGAGCAAGGAGCGCGAAGAGGTACTCCCTCGGGGGGATGCGTAAGGGTTCCTTAAGGTTGAGCTGGTCGAGCCGGAGAGGCCGAAACGTCGCCGCTTGCTATCGGAGCAAAAAGTCATGCCGATGCTGCTGTGCATCATGCGCCGTTGACGATAGTTAGTCGGCGCCTGCGTTCGAGACAGGAAATAGAAAAACGTGCATACAGACGTTTACATATGCATGAGTGGGAACTACGATAAATTTGCCGCTCTCCATTGGGATCGTCGCAATTCCTACCAGCGGTTTCATCCGGCTAGCAGCGATCGCATCCAACCCGTGTCCGGGTCAAGAACCATAGTCTCTCGTCGCAGTTCAGAGCGAAGTTTCGTCAGCGTATCTTTCGGCGCCGACTCTTTGGAGAGGCAGTTCGGCCATGAGCATCGTCATGCCCGTTATCGTTGTTCTGCAAGCGGCCATTATTCTATGGTTGCTGATAACGCGGGCGCGACGCCGGCGGGCTTCGGCATCGATCGGTAGTGTCGATCCGCCAGCTATTTCTTCGCATTTTGTCGAGCGCACCATCGCCGGCCTTTTTACGGTGCGCTCAAACGTGCGTGAAAATACAGATAAAGCCGATCCCCATGACGCTTCGGCGAGAGCGGCCCCGGCAGAGCGGATGCGCGCGGAGCACCGCCACGTGCCCGAAGCGGCCGGCGTGCCGGAGTTGGGCCTTCCTGCGTCGCGCGCGAGGCGTCCGTTTGCCGAGCGCCTACGAACGGTGGCTTCGTTCCGGCCGGTTCGCCGCCACGCGCATCACAGCGGCACTCGATCAGCGGCCCTGCAGGATACCTACGACACCCGCGCCGGGCGCGATAGCGGCGAACACTACTTTCGCGAGGCGTTAGGGTTGTTGCCGCTCGCGATTCTGATGCTGGGTGAGCGCGGCCTGATCCTGATGACGAATCCGCAAGCGGCGACGCTGTTTGGTTATGAAGCCGGCGAATTGATTGGGAAGTCCATCGAACTGCTGGTTCACGATCTGCGTATCGACAACCCGTCCGCTATTGGAGCAAGTCCCGTTGCGTCGCGGCACGCCCTCGATATGGCGCGTTTGCACGAACTGTCTGCGCGGCGCAAGGACGGCACCGAGTTTCGCGTGGAAATCGGGCTGAATCCGTTTCGCTTCGACGGCAACGGTGTCACGCTCGCCTTCGTCATTGACAGGACGGATCGATACGAGCTGCACCGCAACCGCCAGGAGCTCGCCCATCTGACGCGTGTATCCACGATGGGGCAACTCGCCTCGTCGCTCGCTCATGAACTGAATCAGCCGCTCACCGCGATCCTGAGCAACGTGCAGGCCGCGCAACGATTCATGGCCGCCGATCCCATCGATCTGAATGAGTTGCGGGAGATCCTGAACGACATCGTCCAGGATGACTATCGCGCCAGCGAAGTGATTCGGCGCATTCGCGCGGTGGTCAAGAAAGGCGATCTGGAAGTCGCGTCGCTCGATCTCGCAGGCGTGATACGCGACGTGGTTCTTCTGGTGCACAGCGACGCGATCGTGCGCGGAATGCGCGTGACACTCGACGTCGACGACACCTTGCCGCCTGTGCGCGGCGACAAGGTGCAGTTGCAGCAGGTCGTGCTCAATCTCCTGCTCAACGCATTCGACGCAATGAACGACGTACCGCCTGCCGACAGAAGGGTATCCGTGACGCTCACGCGCCAGGGCAACGACATGGCATGCATAGCCGTTCGTGACAGAGGGCACGGACTGACCGCCGACAAGCTCGATAAGATCTTCAAGCCGTTCTTTACATCAAAACCCCAGGGGCTCGGTTTGGGATTGTCGATTAGCCGCTCCATCATCGACATGCACCGCGGGCGGCTCTGGGCCGAAAACAACGTCGATCGAGGCGCGACGTTCTATGTCGCATTGCCGGCTGGCGATGCGACGGGGCAGGACGAATCGCGAAAGAGACCATGACAGATACCGATTCGTTTGTATTCGTCGTCGATGACGACGACTCCGTGCGCCGCGGGTTGGCCCGCCTGATCCAATCCGCCGGCTATCGCGTCGAGACCTTCGGCTCGGCACGCGCATTTCTCGATCGGATCGACTCCGTCACTGGCCCTGCCTGTGTGGTCCTCGATGTCCGGTTGCCGGATCTCACGGGCCTCGAGTTGCAGCGCGAATTGAAGGGGGCGCTGCCGGTCATCTTCATCACCGGATATGGCGACATTGCCATGACCGTGGGGGCGATGAAAGCGGGGGCAACCGATTTCCTCGCCAAACCGGTGCGCGATACCGACCTGCTTCGTGCGATCGGGCAGGCGCTCGAGTGCGCGGCACAAGCGCATGCCGTGCGGTGCGAAATGGAGGCGATCCGTCTCCGTCTGCGCAGACTGACGCCGCGCGAACTGGAAGTGATGGCGCTCGTCGTAACCGGCCGTCTGAACAAGCAGGTCGCGGGCGAACTTGGCACGGTCGAAAAAACCATCAAGGCCCATCGCGCGCGCGTCATGTCGAAGATGGAAGTCACCTCGCTGGCCGAGCTTGTCCGCGTCGCGGACAAAGCCGGTGTCGGCCATGCTGCCGAAACACACGCGCCGCGCTGAGCGGTGAGGATCCGGCGTCGTCGGCGTCATCGGCGGCTCGCACCGGCGCGTTCAGGGCTCGCGGCCGGCCGCTCTCTGCTGTCCATCCGGGACCAAGGTCCAATATCGGTAAACCTGTCTGCCTCGTAGGCTGTCGTATGAGAGAGTGCGCGCGGCGCCTGCATTCCCGCACACCGGACTACTCACCATGGGAAAACTCAAACCGTTCGTTGTCGTCGTCGATGACGATGAATCGGTGAGCCGAGCGATCAAGCGACTGTTGCGTTCAATCGGGATCGCCGCCGACACGTTCGCAAGCGGCGACGCGTTTCTCGAAGCCCTGGCGTCCATGCCGTCATATCACCCTGACTGCGTCATTCTCGACGTGCAGATGCCAGGGTTGAACGGACTGGAAGTACAGCGACGTCTGGCCGGCAGTGGCATACCTGTCGTTTTCATCACCGCCCACGACGATATCGGCGTGCGCGAGCACGCGCTCGCGGGCGGCGCGGTCGCCTATTTGCGCAAGCCGTTCAACGACGAACTGTTCGTCAAGACGGTACGCGCAGCCCTTGAAGGCGATCAGCCGCCGTAGCGCAAGCTCGTGCGCTTGCGTATTCAGACGATATGGGACCAAAGGCCAATTGTTTTAACGGGACGCAAACACCACTATTCACGTTGACCGCGAAGCATTCGAGGCGGAAACGCGTTTCAAACCGTGGTGTCAATTTCTGAATGGAGTACGCATCATGATCAAGTACCTTCGGCTGATTCTCGCGGTTCCCCTCTTTCTGTTTGCCGTGGCGTGTTCGACGAACCCGACTGTTGCCAAGGGTGGGGACCCCGAATTGGACGCGCAAGCACGTCAGGCGCTGCAGCAACTATTTGACAGCACCCCGAAGGCGAAGGATCTCCAATTCCAGGCGAGAGCCGTCGTCGTGTTTCCGAGCGTCGTCAAGGCTGGGTTGCTAGTCGGTGCGCAAGGTGGAAAGGGCGTGATGTTCAGTCCGGATGGCCGGATCCTCGGGTACTACAGAGTGCGCGGACTTTCATACGGGTTGCAAGCGGGCGCACAAAGCTTTTCGGAGGCGATGTTTTTAATGACCGACTCGGCAATCACTGAGCTCACGAGCGGCACCGGATTGTCCGTTGGTGTGGGACCGAGCGTCGTGGTGGTGGATGCTGGGATGGCCAAATCGATGACAACTACGACAATGAAATCAGATGTCTATGCGTTCATTTTTGGCCAGCAGGGCTTGATGGCCGGTCTGGGCGTTCAGGGGCAGAGAATCGTCAAGTTCGACGAGTGAAGTGCGCAATCTCCTCGCGCAGTCATAGCGGCCGATGCTCTGAAGCGAATCGCCTCGGCAATGCACACCGCACCCTGCGCGCGATGCACACCGCACCCTGCGCGCGATGCACGCCGCGCCGGGCGCGCGATCGGGAAACCTGCTCGGGAGAGCCGGGAAAAACGTTCGCGCGTTGCGCGGACATTGGCCGCCAGTAGCCGGTAAGCCAGTAGCCGGTAAACGGGTCGACCGTAGAACATTGAGGACCTCGGACCATGCAACGAATGCAGCGAGTCGCAATGGGTTTGGTGGGATGGATGCTGACATTCGCGGCCGCCGCGCAGCAGCCCATCATCTATCCGGCCAAAGGCCAAAGTCCCGAGAAGCAGCAGACCGACACCGCCGAATGCCAGCTATGGGCAAAGCAGACGACCGGCGTGGATCCGGTCGCGATCGCCCAGCAATCCGGTCAACCGGGTGCTCAGCCGAAGCAAGGCGGCGCGCTCAAGGGCGCAGCCGGCGGCGCGGCAGTGGGCGCGGCGGTGGGCGCCATCGCCGGCAACGCGGGCAAAGGCGCGGCGATCGGCGCGGTCACGGGGACAGCAGGCGGCGGCATGCGCCAGCGCCGCGCCAACCAGGCAGAGGCGCAACAGCAGCAAGCGGCTCAGCAACAGACGTCCCAACAGATGGCGACCTTCAACCGGGCGGTGTCGGCGTGCATGACCGGCCGCGGCTACACGGTTCAATAGACATCGATCGGGACGGGGGAGACATCCATGAGCAGGAACCGCCTACGTCTCGCCTTTGCCGCACTCGCCGCGTTCGCCCTGTGTGCCGCTTGTCGTAAAGCGCCCACGCTGCCCACGGCCGGACCGATCGAGGTCACCGTGATGCAGGTCACGCAGCGCGACACGCCGGTCGATTTTGAATTTACCGCGCAAACGCAGAGTTCTCGCGAAGTCGAGATTCGCGCACGCGTCGACGGCTTTCTCGACAAGCGCGTCTATACCGAAGGGCAACTGGTTCATGCCGGACAGACGCTCTTCCTGATGGACCCCAAGCCCTTCGAGGCCGCGCTGCAAACCGCGAAAGGCGAGCTTGCGCAGCAGCAGGCAAGGCTAGGCGTCACGAAGGCGAACCTCGCGCGCGTCATTCCGCTGGCTGCGCAGAATGCGTTGAGCAAGAAGGATCTCGACGACGCGACCGGCAATGAAAAGCAGGCGGAAGCCGCGGTGATCGCCGCGCAGGGACAGGTGCAGACCGCCCAACTGAACCTGAGCTACACGACCATCAAATCGCCGCTCACCGGCCTGTCGAGCTTCGCCCGCCAGCAGGACGGCAGCTATGTGACGGCCGCCGCCTCCGGGCTGCTGACCTACGTCTATCAGCTCGATCCGATGTGGGTCAACTTCAGCATTTCCGAGAATGAGCTGCTGAGGTACCGCGACGAGACCAGCAAAGGCCATCTGCGGTTTCCTGCCAACAACAACTTCGAAGTGACGGTGATCATGGCCGACGGCACCGAGTTTCCGGACCGCGGCCATATCGACTTCACCAATCCGGCCTTCAGCACGGAAACCGGTACGTTCCTTGTTCGTGCGTCGTTCGCGAACCCGAATGGCACGCTGCGCCCCGGGCAGTTTGTCCGTGCGCGGGTGTCTGGTGCCACGCGTCCGAACGCGATCCTCGTGCCGCAACGCGCGGTATTGCAGGGCGCGAAGAGTCACTTTGTGTGGGTCGTCGACAGCGATTCGAAAGCGCATCAACGGGTGGTCGAGGTCGGCGAGTGGCACGGCGACGACTGGTTCATCTCGCAGGGATTGCAGCCTGGCGAAAGGGTGGTCGTCGACGGTGCGATCCGCGTTGCCGCCGATACGCCGCTGAAGATCGTCGCAGCCCCAGCGGCGCCCGCAGCGCCCGCGGCACCCGCCGCAACCGAGGCGCCGGCGAGCGGAGCAGGAAAGGCCGGGGAGCGCACAGCTGACACTACCGCGGCGAAGTGAGCCGGCCAGCGACATGAATCTCTCCCACTTCTGCATCGAGCGCCCGATTTTTGCGTCGGTGATATCGATTGTCATCACGCTTGGCGGCGCCGTCGCAATGTTCAATCTGCCGATTGCGCAGTACCCGGACATCACGCCGCCGCAGATCACGATCGCCGCCAACTATCCGGGTGCGAGCGCCGATGTGGTCGCCAACAATGTGGCCGCGCCGATCGAGCAGCAGGTGAACGGCGCGGACAACATGATCTATATGAACTCGTCGAGTTCGGCGACCGGCAACCTGACCGTCAATGCGTTCTTTCAGATCGGCACCAACCCCGAGCTCGCGCAGGTCGACGTGCAGAACCGCGTGAACCTGGCGCTGCCGCAACTGCCATCGTCGGTGCAGTCGCAAGGCATTCAGGTGCAGAAGAAATCGTCGGCGTTCATGATGGTGATCGCGATCTATTCGCCGACCGACCGCTACGACGCCACGTACATCGCCAACTACGCGAACATCTACGTGCTCGATGCGCTCAAGCGCGTGCCGGGCGCCAATCAGTCGAGCATTTTCGGCACGCCCGACTACGCGATGCGGATCTGGCTGAAGCCCGATCGCATGGCGCAACTGGGCGTCACGGCGGGCGACGTGCAGAGAGCGGTCGCCAACCAGAACCAGCAATTCGCCGTCGGCCGTCTCGGGCAGTCGCCGACCGGCGCGCCGGTCGAACAGTCGTTCGCGGTCACCACCACCGGCCGCCTGAGCGACCCTGCCGAGTTCGACAACATCATCATTCGCGCCGCTAACGGCGATGCGGCGATCGTGCGGCTCAAGGACATCGGCCGCGCCGCGCTCGGGCAGAAGGACTATTCGATCCGCAGCCGCTTTCAGGGCAAGCCGGCCACCGTTATCGCGGTGTATCAGCAGCCTGGCGCCAACGCGCTGGACGTGTCGAAGCAGGTTCATGCGACGCTCGCCGAGATGAAAAAGAGCTTTCCGGAGGGGCTCGAATACAGCATCGCGATGGACACGACCGATTTCACCCGCGCGTCGATCACGGATGTCGTCCACACGTTCTTCGAAGCGCTCGTGCTGGTCGTGATCGTCGTGTTCGTGTTCCTGCAAAGCCTGCGCGCGACGCTGATTCCGGTGCTGGCGGTGCCGGTATCGATCCTCGGCACCTTCATGGGGATGCTCGCGCTCGGTTTCTCGATCAACATGCTGACGCTGTTCGGCATGGTGCTCGCGATCGGCATTGTGGTGGACGACGCGATCGTCGTGATCGAGAACGTCGAGCGCAACATGAGTGTGCACAAGCTGAGTCCGAAAGACGCCGCCAAGCGGGCGATGGACGAAGTCGCCGGCCCGGTCGTCGCGATCGTGCTGGTGCTGTGCGCGGTGTTTGTGCCGGTCGCGTTTCTCGGCGGCATCACGGGCCAGTTGTACAAGCAGTTCGCGATCACGATCGCGATCTCGGTGATTTTCTCAGGCGTGGTTGCATTGACGCTCTCGCCGGCCCTCGCCGCGCTGCTGCTCAAGCCGGGTCACCACGAAAAACGCGGCTTCTTCAGATGGTTCGACAATCGCTTTGAAAGGATGACGAACAGCTATTCGAACGTCGTCAAACTGGTCATCAAGCGCTTCGTGGTCGCGCTGTTGCTGTTTGTCGGAATGATCGCGCTGGCGGTCGTCATGATGCGCTCGATACCCACGTCATTTCTGCCGCCCGAAGACCAGGGCTACCTGCTCGGCGCGGTCATCATGCCGGACGCCGCGAGCCTCGATCGCACCGGCGAAGTCTCGCAGCGTGTCACGGACTACTTCATGAAGCAGCCGGCGGTGAGCAGCGTGACGGTCGTCGACGGCTTCAGTCTGCTCGACAGCCAGAACAAGAACAATGCAGGCGCGTTTTTCATCGGCTTCAAGGGTTTCGACGAACGCTACAAGTTCGCCAACATCAAGACGCAAAACGCGCGGGCCGTGCTGATCGACGCGTACCAGAACCTCTCGAAAGTGAAGGAGGGGATCATCCTGCCGGTCAATCCGCCGTCGATTCCGGGGCTGGGTACGACAGGCGGCACCGAGATGTGGATTCAGAGCAAGGGCGACGCGACCATCGCGCAGCTCGCCGGTGTGGTGCAGGACTTCATGGACAAGGCGAAGAAGCGGCCCGAACTGGCGCGCGTGACCTCCACCTTCAATGCGTCCGCGCAACAGTTGCTGGTCGACGTCGATCGGGACAAGTCGGAAACGCTCGGCGTGCCGATCGAAGAAGTGTATAGCGCGATGCAGACGATGTTCGGCTCGCTGTACGTGTCGCAGTTCAATCGTTCCAGCCGGCTGTGGCAGGTCATCCTGCAGGCCGAGCCGTCCTACCGGCTTTCGCCGCAGGACCTCAACCAGCTCTACGTGCGCAGCAGGACGAACAACATGGTGCCGCTCAAGGCGGTGGTGACGTCGAAGTACGTCACCGGACCGGACCTCATTACCCGCTTCAACAATTTTCCAGCGGTCAAGATCACCGCCAACGGCGCACCGGGCTACAGCTCCGGGCAGGTCATCTCGACGCTCGAGGAAGTCGCCGACGAGGTGATGCCGCCGGGCTACGGCGTCGGCTGGAGCGGGGAGGCCTTCGAGGCGCGGCAGTCGGGCAGCACATCGGGTCTCGTCTTCGTGTTCGGCCTCGTGATGGTGTTCCTGATTCTCGCCGCGCAATACGAGAAATGGAGCCTGCCGTTCGGCGTACTGATGGCGGTGCCATTCGCGCTGTTCGGCGCGCTGCTTGCGATTCTGCTGCGCGGCCTCGATAACGACGTGTACTTCCAGATCGGCCTGACGATGCTGGTCGCGCTTGCGGCCAAGAACGCGATCCTGATTTTCGAGTTCGCGGTGCTGAACCGCGAAGCGGGCGGGTCGGTATACGACGCCGCTGTCACTGCGGCGACCGAACGGTTGCGGCCGATCATCATGACGTCGCTCGCTTTCATCCTCGGTTGCGTGCCGCTTGCCATTGCGTTAGGGGCGTCGGCTAACAGCCGGCATTCGATCGGTACCGGCGTGATCGGCGGCATGCTCGGCGCAACGGTGATTGCGGTGTTCTTCATCCCGATGTTCTTCTACGTGCTGGAGTCGATGTCGGAAAAGAGCGGCAGCAAGAAGACACCGGGAGCAAGCGGCGGAGCCGGGGGACAGGAGCCGGCTCCGGCTGTGCAACCTGGCTCGGGCGGCCCGTCGATCACGCCGTCCGCGCGACATGAGGATGACTGACATGCGCGGCTCAGCGTTCCTGCTGCGTGTGATGCCGGCCCTGCTCCTGACGCTCGGACTGAATGGCTGTCTGTTCGGCCCCGACTACGTACGGCCGAAGGTGGCGACGCCCGCAACGTTTCGTTTCGAAACGAACGAAGCGGCCGAGCTCGCCAATGCGCCATGGTGGGAGCAATTTCAGGATCCCGCATTGAACGATCTGATTGCGGCAGCGCTCGCGGATAACAAGGATGTGAAGATCGCCGCCGCTCGCGTCGATCAGTTTCTCGGACAGTTCGTCACGACTCGCTCGGCGCTGTTTCCGCAGATCAGCGCGGGCTTCGACGCGTCGCGCCAGCGTGCTTCGCAGGCGGGCCCGACACCGTTGCCGCCCGGCGTCGGCCCGGTATTCAACGAGTTTCAGGCGCCGCTCATGGTCGCGTGGGAAATCGACCTGTTCGGCAAGGTACGGCGCCAAACCGAAGCGGCACGCGCGAGCCTGCTGGCAAGCGAGGAAGGCCGCCGCGCGACGATCCTGTCGCTGGTCGCGTCGGTTGCCACCGCCTACATCAATCTGCGCGATCTCGATGCGCAACTGGCGATCGCCAAGGCGACGACAGACAGCCGCGCCGGATCGGTGAAAGTTTTCCAGGCGCGCTTTTCAGGCGGCGACGTATCGCAGATGGAGCTTGCGCAAAGCCAGTCGGAATATGAGGCATCGCTCGCGGCCATTCCACAGATCGAGACGCAGATCGCCCAGCAGGAGGACGCCCTCTCGGTCCTGCTCGGCCACAACCCCGGCGCGATCCCGCGCGGCCGCGAACTGGCCGAACTGGCGGTGCCCGCTGTGCCTGCGGGGCTGCCATCCGATCTGCTCGAGCGCCGCCCCGATCTGCGGCAGGCGGAGCAGAACCTGATCGCCGCCAATGCGCTGATCGGCGCCGCGCGCGCGCTGTACTTTCCGTCGATTTCGCTCACGGGCCTGTTTGGATCGGTCAGCGGACAGTTCTCAAAGCTGTTCACCGGTCCCGCGCGCGTGTGGTCGTATGCCGGCTCCGTGACGGTGCCGATCTTTACCGCGGGCAGTATCGGCGGTCAGGTTCAGCAGGCTGAGGCGCAGCAGCAACAGGCACTGTTCCAGTATCAGCAAACGATCCAGGTGGCGTTCCAGGAAGTCGACGATGCGCTGATCGCCTTGCAAAAATCGCGCGAGCAGCTTGTCGTGCAGGGTCGGCAGGTCGACGCGCTGCGCAACTATGCGCGATTGGCGCGGCTGCGTTACGAAGGGGGCTACACGAGTTATATCGAGGTGCTGGACGCCGAACGCAGTCTGTTCAACGCGCAACTCAGCTATACGCAAACCCATGGCGTGGTGTTCAACTCGCTGATTGGTCTTTACAAGGCAATGGGCGGCGGATGGGTCGTACAAGCCGAGGGCATGACAGGCCGCGTCA
Organism: Paraburkholderia lacunae; assembly: GCF_003353175.1. Lineage (GTDB taxonomy): Bacteria > Pseudomonadota > Gammaproteobacteria > Burkholderiales > Burkholderiaceae > Paraburkholderia > Paraburkholderia lacunae. The sequence continues at coordinate 37,406 of NZ_QHKS01000041.1, forward strand.
TGCAGCAGGGTGCTGCGGTGCATGGAGCGAATGAAGCCGCGACGGAGCAGCCGCAATGACAGCTTCAACGATTACTCCAGCGACCACTCCAGCGAAAAGCGCGCGCCTCATCGCCTGCCACGAATGCGATCTGCTGCAACGCGAAGCGCCGTTGACAGGCGAAGGTGTGTTGCGCTGCTGCCGCTGTCGCGCGGAGCTGTACCGCAACCATCCGAACAGCCTCGACCGGGCGCTGGCCTTCACGCTCACGTCGATTGTGTTGTTCGTGATCAGCAACGTGCATCCGATCGTCGGCCTGGCGGTCAACGGCGACCTCGTGCAGACGACTTTGCTGGGTGCCGTCCGGATCCTGTACAACGACGGCATGTGGCCGCTCGCGGGGCTCGTGTTCGCGACGACATTCCTGATGCCGCTATTGCAGACGACCTGCATGGCGTACATGCTGGTGCCGCTGCGGCTTTATCGCCTGCCGTACCGGGCCGACGTGGTGTTTCGTCTCATGCAACTGGCGCGGCCGTGGGGCATGACGGAGGTTCTGATCCTCGGCATGCTGGTAGCGCTGGTCAAGCTGGCGCATATCGCCAGTGTCGTGCCGGGTGTGGCGCTCTGGTCGTTTGGCACGCTCATGCTGCTGCTCGCGGCCGCCAGCGCCGCATTCGATCCCCACGAGCTCTGGCAGCGCATGGGCGACCGCTACAGCGGCGCACCGGATCCGGACCAGCTCGCGACCCCATCCGCACGCACAGCGCTGGCCAGCGGTCTGATGACCTGCCACAGTTGCGGGTTGTTGACGAAATCGGACGCGCATCTGCACGACGCCAGTTGTCCACGCTGCGGCGCGCATCTTCACCCGCGCAAACCGGCGAGCTACTCGCGCACGTGGGCGTTCCTGATCGCTGCGATGGTGCTGTACATCCCGGCCAACGTGTTGCCCGTCATGAACACCAGTTCGCTGTTCGGCTCGCAGAAAGACACGATTCTGAGCGGCGTGGTCTACCTCTGGATCTCCGGTTCGTGGCCTCTCGCCGTCGTGGTGTTTATCGCGAGCATTGCCGTGCCGATGCTCAAGATCATCGCGATCATGTACCTCGTGATCTCGACGCAGCGGCGCTCGGCCGTGCTATTGCAGCAGAGAACGCGCATCTACCGGCTGGTGGAACTCGTCGGCCGCTGGTCGATGCTCGATATCTATGTCATCACCATTCTCGTCGCGCTCGTGCAGTTCAATGCGCTCGCGACGATCCAGGCTGGGCCGGCCGCCGTTGCGTTTGGCGCGGTGGTCGTGCTGACGATGTTCGCGGCCATGTCGTTCGACCCGCGTCTGATCTGGGACGCGGCGGAGGCTCATCATGGCTAAACCTCCCGGTCAGCCGGAGTCGCCGGATCTCCCCGAAGCGGTGGCCACGCCTCGCTCGCGCTGGCGCATGCAGATCGTCTGGCTGGTGCCGATCGTGGCCGTGCTGATTGGCGGCTGGCTGGCCGTGAAGGCCGTCCTCGAGCAAGGGCCGACGGTCACCATCAGCTTCGCCACCGGCGAAGGTCTCGAAGCCGGCAAGACCAAGATCAAGTTCAAGAACGTGGACGTTGGCGTGGTGAAGAGCGTGACCTTGTCGAGAGACCATCGCAGCGTCGTGGCGACCGCTGAGCTTGTCAAGGACGCGTCGAACATGCTGGTCGACGATACGCGCTTCTGGGTCGTGCGCCCGCGCATTTCCGGGGGCACGGTATCGGGGATCGGCACGCTGCTGTCCGGTTCCTTCATTGGCATGGATCTGGGAGCCTCGACGAGGTCGCGGCGCGACTATGTCGGACTCGAGTCGCCACCGGTATTCGCCAGCGGCGTACCGGGGCGGGAGTTCGTGCTGAAGAGCGAGGATATGGGCTCGCTGGATGTCGGCTCTCCTGTCTTCTTCAGACGCCTGCAGGTCGGACAGATCACGGCGTATTCGCTCGACGCGGACGGCAAGGGCGTCACGCTGCGGGTCTTCATCAACGCGCCTTATGACAAGTACGTGCAGAGCGATACGCGCTTCTGGCATGCAAGCGGTGTCGACGTGTCTCTGGGTACCGATGGCGTCAAGGTCAACACGCAATCGGTGGTGGCGATCCTGATCGGCGGTCTTGCGTTCCAGACGCCAGATGAGACTGCCGGTCAGCCCGAGGCCGCCGTTCGTACCGAATTTTTGCTGTTCCACGATCGTGCGGAGGCGATGAAGCGCCACGATCGCATTGTCGATACCTATGTATTCAATTTTAACGACTCGGTGCGGGGGTTGACGGTCGGTGCGCCGGTCGATTTCCGCGGCATCGTGGTGGGCGAGGTGGCAGCGATCTATACGCGCTTCGATCCAGTCAGGAAGCTGTTCAGCATTCCGGTGGAAATTCACCTTTATCCAGAGCGCTTCACTTCACGTTACCAGTCGGGCGGGGCCGGAGGCAGGCTCGCATCGAATCCCCACCAGATGGCGGAATGGCTGGTCGCACACGGCTTGCGTGCGCAGCTGCGAACCGGAAACCTGTTGACCGGACAGCTGTATATCGCGCTCGACTTCTTCCCCGCTGCGCCCAAAGCCGAGGTGAACTGGAGCGTGAACCCGCCGGAAATTCCGACCGTGCCGGGTGGACTGCAATCGCTGCAGGATTCGGTGACCAGTCTGGTGGCCAAGCTGAACAAGATCCCGTTCGAAGGCCTCGGCAAGGACGCACAAAAGACGCTGGCGGATGCGGATTCGCTTCTCAAACTGTTGCGCACCGAGGTCATGCCGCAGGCTCGGGACACGCTCGCCGCTGCGCAGACGACGCTGGACTCGGCGAACGGTGCGTTGCAGCCGAACTCGGCGCTGCAGCAGGGCACCACCGATGCGATGCGCGAACTTGCCCGCACCGCGGCCGCATTCCGCACGCTCGCGGATTACCTCGACCGTCATCCTGAGGCGCTGATTCGCGGCAAACCGGGGGATAACAAGTGATGCGCCTATCCTTACTCGTCGCATTCGCACTGGCTGTGCTCACGCTGGCCGGTTGCGCCTCGCCAAAGGCCGACTTCTACACGCTGAGTCCGGAAGCGCCACGCGAAAGCGCCCGTCCTGCTACGCCGATTGTCGTCCTGATAGGGTCGGTCAACGTGCCCGAACTCGTCGACCGGCCGCAGATCGTGGTTCGCGCCGGCGCCAATCAGGTGACGATGAACGAATTCGCCCGCTGGGCGGACTCGTTGAAGAGCCAGATTCCGCGTGTGCTTGCCGCCGACGTCGCCCAGGAGCTGAACAGCCCGCGCGTGTCCGCTTACCCGATGGCCGGAGATATGACCGCGGTCTGGCGCGTGCAGATCGACGTCCAGCGCTTTGACGCCACGCTCGGCGACGCGGTCACCGTCGAGGTGTTGTGGTCCGTGTCGCCGCCCGGCAAACGTGCGCCGCTCAGCGGTCGCAGCACCGTGCGCGAGCCCTGCGCCGGCGCCGGCTACGATGCCGTGGTGGCCGCTTATAGCCGGGCCTTCGCCACGGTCAGCGGCGATATCTCCGCCTCGATCCGTTCGGCGGCGCCGCTCTGAAACGCGGCGAAAGCGCCGCAATGTACGGTGCCATCTAAGGCCATCCAAGGCCATCCAGGGCCATGCGCGAGGCCTCATCGCATTCATCCCGGCACACCTGCTAGCGCCGCGACAGATGAATTCCCGCGAGCATGCAACGCACGGATCCGCCAGCCTGTTCGATCGTGCCGACGCGCAACGGCAAGAGCCGCGCGGAGCGTTCGATGAGGGCGCGCTGCTGTCCCGTCAGGCACCCAAGCGCCCGTTCGGACAGCGCAAGAACACGGCCATCCTTGCCCGACAGTTCCAGTGCATTGCCCGCGAAGTTATCGATCTGCGAACGGTCCAGCGCGATGACGGCGCGGCCGCTCTCCAGCAGGCGTTCCTTCACCTGAGCGCGGCGGTGTTCATCCTGGATCAGGTCGAGACCGATCAGCACGAACTCGGTCGCGACGCTCATCATCACGTTGGTGTGATACACGGGGCGGCCGGCGGCGTCGGCGGTATCGAAGCACATCGGTTCGAAATTGAAATGCGTGCAGAAACGTTCGAGCGCCACGGGGTCCGCGCGGCGTGAGCGCGCAGTGTAGGCAATGCGGGCGATATGATCCAGCACCATGGCGCCCGTGCCTTCCAGAAACATGTCGTCGTGTTCCAGGCCCGAGTAGTCGATGACGTCCTGCACGCGGTAGGTCGCCTTGAGCATTTCGATTACATCGGTTCTGCGTTCGCGCCGCCGGCTGACCGAATGCATTGGATAGACCGCGACGTGGCCGCCGGGATGCGTCGAGAACCAGTTGTTGGGAAACACCGAATCCGGTGTCTGGTTCTCGCCTCTGTCGTCGAATACGTGCACGCGTACGCCGGCCGCCTCCAGCGTTTCGACGGCGGCGCTGACTTCATCGCGCGCCGCCGTGGCAAGCAATGCCGCTTCGGTCCGGCTCCGGACCTCGCCTGCACGCTGGAACGCGTTGTCGGCCGCTGTTTCGGGGTTCGGATGAAAACAGTGCGGGCGGATCATCACGACGGCGGCCGGCGCCTGGATTGACAGGAGGCTCATGGGATTTCTGATGGTAGGCAGTGGGTACGTACGGGGCTGGAACGGCCCCGGGTCCGATCGCTTGGGACCGATCGCTTTATCGGGCGAATGCGAATGCGTCGGCCAGCGCCGGCGTTGCAGCTGCGTTTGCCGCAGGCGCGGGCGCAGCGGTGGCCAGTGCGCCGAACAGGTCTCTCGGATCGGCCGGCGGCGGGATCAGCGCGACTTCGATGCCGGCGTCCTGCTCCTGCGCGAGCGCGTGGAGATAGCGCAGCGCGGAATAGTCTTCGAGCGCGAAGCCCACGGAGTCGAATACGGTGACCTGAGCGGCGCTCTCCCGGCCTGCCGTCTCGCCGCGCAGCACGCGCCACAGTTCGATGACGGGCGAGTCGGCGGGGAGTTGCTGAATGTCGCCTTCGATGCGGGTCTGCGGCTCGTATTCGACGATTACGCGGCTCATGCGCAGCACGTCCGCATGCAATTCGGTCTTGCCGGGGCAATCGCCGCCGACGGCGTTCAGGTGCATGCCGGGCTCGATCATGTCGGGTGTGACGATCGTCGCGTAGGCTTTGTCGGCCGTCACGGTCGTGACGATATCGGCGCCTCGCACCGCGTCGGCGGTAGACGTTGCGCGAACGATCCGCAACGCCGGCCACGCGGCCAGGTTGCGCACGAGCTTATCGGTTGCACGCGCATCGATATCGAACACGCGAATCTCATCGATGCCGAGGAGCGTGTGGAACGCGATCGCCTGGAATTCGCTTTGCGCGCCGTTGCCGATCAGGGCCATTCGTCGCGAATCGGGGCGCGCAAGGTTTCGCGCAGCGAGCGCGGAAGTCGCCGCGGTGCGCAGGGCGGTGGTCAGCGTGAGTTCGGAGAGGAACAGCGGGTAGCCGGTATCGACCGAGGCGAGCGCACCGAAGGCCATCACCGTGTGAATGCCGCGCTCGGCGTTGATCGGATGCCCGTTCACATACTTGAAGGCGAACAGGTTCGCGTCGGCGATGGGCATCAATTCGATCACCCCCACCCGCGAGTGACAGGCGACGCGCGGCGACTTGTCGAAATCGCTCCAGCGAAGATAGTCCGCACGGATGGCTTCGGCGAGCTCGCTCAGGAAGCGCGGCACGCCGATTTCGGCAACGAGTCGATACGTGGCGGGTACGTCGAGAAAGCGGGTCATGGTCATGCCTCCAAGGTTGAAATGGGCTCCAGCACGGGAGCGATGACGGCATTATTCCCGTGAGTCCAGCCAACAAAAAGATGGCAAACCTTGCAAAATTTCCCGTCCGAATAGCAAAATGCTTTGGCAAAATGGCGTTTTGTACATCGCCAACAGGGGCAATCCGCGCGAGCGGCAAAAACGGGCAACGAAAATGATCCATCTCGATGACATCGACCGGCAGCTCATCGCGCTACTGCGCGACAACGCGCGCATGTCGGTCGTAGCGCTGGCGAAGCAGTTGCGCGTCGCGCGGGCCACGGTGCAGAACCGGCTGACGCGTCTGGAGGAGAGCGGGGTGATCGTGGGCTACACGGTGCGGCTGAAGCCGGCGGCGGAGGCACACCGGATTCGCGCGCTGATGTCGATCGCGGTCGAAGGCAACCGCGCAGCCGACGTGGTGAAGGTGCTGCGCGGATACCCCAATGTCGCGACGATTCACAGCACCAACGGGCGCTGGGATCTCGTCGCGGAGCTGCGGGCGGATTCGCTGGAGAACTTCGATCGCGTGCTCGGCGCGATCCGCCTGATCGACGGGATCGCGAGCACCGAGACGAGCATTTTTCTTTCGACGCACAAGATGTGAGGCGGCGGGTCGGGGCATTCGCCGCGTTCACGTTGGCCGCGTTCACCGCGGCTTGAAATTCAACGCTCCTGCAGTTTCAGCGCGATGCATCACTGCATTGTCGTGTCGATACGTGTTCCCCGCTTGATGAACAGCGTGACCGGCGTCTTCTCGCAGATTTCGGCGAGGCGGGCACGCTGGGCATCGTCGAGGGGCGCATCGACGGATACGGCGCGCCGGATGTATTGGCCGCCGTTATGGTCGTTGTGTAATTCGGCGCTGACTTCGATTCGGCCGCCCGGCCAGGTTTTCCTCTGCATGTACATCTTGAGCGTTGCCGTGGTGCAGGCGGCGAGGCCCGCGAGCACGAACTCGAATGGCGCCGGGCCGCGATTTTGCCCACCCTCGTGCGGCGCTTCATCGCCGACCAGGCTGTGGGTGCCCGCTTCGAGTTTGACGAGATAGTCGGGCGCGTCTGCGTCCGATACGGCGGTTGCGGTTGCCAAGGTCATAAGAATCCTCACTTGCCGGTATTGGTGGCGGTAAGGGGATTCTATCGACTTCGTCTGCTACCGGCGCAAACGCTTCCGGCGATTGCGCTGAGCATCCCATTCGCGCATCTCTTTCGGCTGGCGCTCGAAAACGCATCGCCCCGAGGCTTGGCCGGGGTCTGCGCGTCAAGTGGCCATCGAACTACGCCGCCGTCCACTCGACGAGTTTGGCGACAGTGTTCATGTTGCGGGCGGTGCCGGTTTTCGCGGCCGGGATGTTCAGTTTGGAATGCGCCATGCCTTCCCCGTAGTGCACGTAAATCTCGCGCGCTCCGAGGACGATTTCTTCTGTCTGCTGGCCACTTACACGATCCAGGGTATCGGCAGGCGGCGGTGCATCGAGAAAGATTGCGACGGTTCGATTCGGTGCCGCCGACCCGAAGGGATTCCCGGCGAGAACCGCGGCGAGTTCGGCGCCTGTCCGGACGAGAACCCCTACGGGCTTGCCGGCATACGTCGCGAGGCAAGCCTCGAGCTTCGCCTTCACAGAACGTTCAGGAAGCTTGCTTTCGAATACGACGTTACCGCTGGCGATATACGTGCGCACGTTGGAAAAGCCGATGGATTCGCACATCGCGCGAAGTTCGGCCATGGGAAGTTTGCCGGTGCCGCCCACATTCACGGCCCGCAGGAAAGCAGCGTAGGTAGTCATCCGGCGATTCTATCGCCGTTTCCGGCAATGCCGGACGGCGGTATCGCTTGTAGATGGCACGGAGATCGAGCCGTACAGCGTGGTGGTCGCGCGGTGATCTTCGAATGGCAATAAGAATCCAGTCATCAGCTGCGTGCCTGCCTGCTGGACATCCTGATTCTTGCTCATCCGCCAGTTCCGATGGATTCGGATTTTCCGACTCAACGACGGACCGTGCATCGGGTCAAGGCATGGAGGCCGTCGCACTGCGGCTCACCAGTGTGCAGCCGCACGTCGCATGATGGCCGTGCAGGGCAACCGGGGCACCGCCGAACATGCTGTTTCCATCGCCTTCCGCGATGGTCTGTGTTCCGTGTTCCCTGCATTCAACCGAGTCGCCCTTGCGGGCAACCGGCTTGCCGTCCACGAAGTCGGCGTTCGAACCGGTCGTGACGGTGCCGCCGTGCGGGGCCAGCGTATCGCCAACGACAATGACTTGTCGGGCCATCAGAACTCTCCCTTGCAGCCGGTTTATTGCCTTGTGACGACGCGCCTGTCGGGCGCTGCCTACAAGCGGATGTCGAGTATGCCGGGCATTCCGGTATCCCCGTTGGGACTGCCCAGGTAAGTCCACTGCAGGTCCTGAGCCGCGACGTCGATGAACTGTTCGCCCGGGTGCGGGAACGCGTGATCCTTCTCGACGAACGCCTGGCGGTCCCAGCGGTTGTACACCCCAGCCATCGGGTGATCGTCGGCGACACGGCCTTCCCATATCCCGGTCTGCGGGCAGCGCTGCTGGCCATTGCACCGGACCGGCGAAGCGGGTTCAGGGACTTCGCGCAGGAAGCCGGCCTCGATCATGTGTTTCAGGAAATCGTATCGCTGCGGTGGCAGGGCATACGTCTCGCCGAGATAATGCCACTGCACCTGGTCGGCAGTGAGCCACTCGAATGACGATGCTTCGAAGCGCTCACCGGCCTGATAGCGCTCCGGCGCGTTTCGCCGGGCGGGAATCAGTTGGGTCTTGGGAGCAGATGCGGGACCGTACAGCGCAAGCCAGTAGCCGTCGCGCGGCACGATCTGGTTGCCCGCCACCGCCATCGTGCTTTGTTCCACCGACGACACAGTGTATCCGGGCGGAATGAATTCACGTCCTTGCAGCGCTGCGCCTTGTTGCGGTTTGGGCGGTGGTGTCACGGCCTTTGCGCCGTCGATCAATGTCTGCACATCGCCGTCCCACTTGGGCAATGGGGCCGGAGGCAGGGGGAGTACCTTGTCGAGATTGGGAAGCTTCAGGCGGCCACCATAAAACTCCAGCGCGTCGCCAAGCTTGCTGTAACGCTGGGCACGGGCCTTGTCAATGCTGCCGACGAGATTGCTGCCGTCTGCAAGGCCTAGGCCATTGAATTCGGGAACGATACTGTTGGCGCATTTTGCACTTCCAAGTTTTACACCCTCGTGCAAAAGCTTGAGAGCCTTCAGCTTGGCTTCAACTGTCTTGGAGCGTGAATAGATAAGTGACAATTCGTCTGCCGCGTCCCCATAACCTTGGGCCAAGGCACATTCCAGCATTTGTGTTGCAACGGGCAGATTGCCCCAGAATTCCCCCTCAGGATCATCGTACGCACCATCCATTTTTGTGCCGAGGAACGTCATCGCCGAAGGACTACCCATGTCGGCCGCGCGCTGAAAAAACGCGTACGCACTGGTGGCGCTCCCTCCCTTGACCACACCGTTCTGATGATAGATGCCCATCATGTCGTATGCGTCGGGCACGCCCAGTTTCATAGCCTTCTCGACCCAGCCAATCGCGGCCTCCGGATCGTGTTGCGGAACGCCCGGATTGTCGCTCAGGATCAGTGAGGCGAGATTAAGCATGGCTTTCCAGTGATTGCGTTCGGCCGCCTGCATGTACAACTGGTAAATCTTCGCGTAGTCACGCTTCGTGGCGTAGATGTTCGGGTCATCGAGCGCCAGCGCCTGCTGGAACCACAGTTCAGCCTGCGGATTGACCGGCGGTAGGTGCGGGTCCTGGTGCACACAGGTGAAGGTTTCGCGGTGCGGATTGAACAGCGGCAGTTTCTCGTAGCGTGGCAGGTCGGACATGGCGGTGCTCAGCTTGCTGGTAAGGGCAGTGAAGGGGCTGGCCTGCACGCCAGCGGTCATCACACCGAGGCTGGCGACCAGAAATCGCAGAACGAGGGTGATAAACCCTGCGCGGAATCGATACATGTCAGGCATATTCTGAGTTTCCCGAAGACGGCATGGTCACTGACGCGTGCATCGTGTTCGTGGCACGGTGGTCCTCGAAGGGCAGCAGGAAGCCATTCAGAGGCTCTTTGCCGCCCTTCTTGACATTAAGGTTCTGTGCCATACGTCTGTTCCATGCTCTAAAAACATCGGGCAGATCGGCAGGGCTGCCGCTGCCAGGAATATCGCCTCCGGAATGCAAATTGAAAACATTCTGGCGCAACGAGCCAGCATATTCCAGTCCGGTCACGCCGATATTGATTTCGCTGTCTGACGACATGCTTCGTTGGTTCAGGTTCGCACTGCCCACCGTGAGGAACACGTCGTCGATGATCATCAGCTTGGAGTGGATGTAGATTTCACGGTACGCCATACCATCGCCGTGGGGGCCGCTCGCGCGCAACCGGGCGACACTCACTTTCATTCCATAGGTGGCCGCAAGCTGCTGCGTGCTGGGGCGATCCAATACCTTGCGCTGGGTGCTTATCGGACCGTCGGGCGTGTCGACGGTATCGGTGATGGTTTTTGCGTCCGCATAATTCTGGCTGATATTGCCGTCATCCACGTACTTTCTCTGGTCCGACATTCCATCGCTCGCGCCAAGCTCGGTAAGCATGTCATACGTGCGTGGAATCATTCCGTCGTCTTCTGGATGCGGGATGACGATGAACAGATGTAGCATCGGCATCTGTGAAACGGGTTTGCCAGACTTTGCCGCCCACGCCTCGCAGAATGTTTGTCGGGTGTCTTTCAGGTGACGTGCGAATGCGGGATAGAAAAAATACTGGTTCTCGATATAGATGTAGTTGCGGGCGAAACTGCTGGCCTGATAGTACAGTTCCTTGATCGTCTTGTCGTTCTCACGCGGATGGGTGCGAACGATCTGCACGCCGTGAGCTGGATTGCTGGGTACCTTCGGGATGTTGGCCGGGATGTCGGTCAGCTCGTTGACCTTATGGTCTGGCGCGAAGATGTTCCAGTCGCTCACAAAGTTATGATGCAACCGCTTGAGCGCGGGACCGACCACGCGGCACGCATAGTCCTGGTACGGTCTGCCGTGCACGTAGCCTTTCGTCGCGGGTTGCCCTTGCGTCGCCTCCTCGTGCGCCTGCTCGTCCTTGAGCTTACCCTTGGCTAACGCCTCCCGTATTGGATCGTCGATCTTGTGGGCAGTGCTGTCCCAGTAGTCGGTCACAGAGTTCAGCCCCATGACGTAACCGACTGCGTAGCGGCCTTCCTCGTAGGCGTAATCGATCAGGACCGGTTTCTGATGGTGCGTCGGATAATTTTCCATCAGACCGGTTTCATCAGTTGGATTTCCCGCCACGTAAGCCGGCTTGTCCTCCTCGTCGGCCAGTGCGTGGTGCGCATCCGCGGTTTCGATGGAGCGGAATGCAACCTGAAGACGCGGATTCTTCCCGCTGACGTTGCCTTTCGGCAGATTGTCTTTCCACCACCGGATGCAGTATTCCTGACGCTTCTTGCTGTCGTACGGAGACGACGAAGTGCCGACTATCCAGGCCGCCGGATTGGTGAATGGATTGTGGCCGTTGTCGGAGTAGCCGGGTACGTTGTTCTGTTTGGCCGAGGCAGTTTCGGCGTACCAGACCATCAGTCTGACCGTAACCGGGTTCTCCTTGCGGGTCGTGATCTCTTCAAGCAGCGCCCCATAGGTCTGCCCGCGCGGCCACGTGTCGCCGCCGCGCACGAGTTCCATGCCTGGGTCGAATCCCCAGCAGATGATTTCCACGGTCGATTTCGCATTTTTCAGGTCGTTCGCGATCGATCTGAATCCATCTTCGCCACAGATCATGAAATCGAGCGTGTTCTCATAGGTAATCGGCGCAATGTCCTGGCGTTTTTCCAGTAGCCATTGAACCGATCCCTGCGCGGTACGGCTCTGTTCGTCAATCGCGACGGTTGCCGGATTCTGGGACTGTAGGGTGTCAGCCACGTTCAGGTCCTTGTCATCAGTGTGTCTGGATGCAACGCATCAGGCCAGCCGTTCGCCACGGTTGGTCCGCTGGTCGGTGTGGTCTGGATCGCCCCGAAGGGCATCCTTGACGTTCAGATCGTAGTGGCTGCCGTTGGCGAGCTTGACCTGATACGCTGGTGTGCCGGGCTGATGATCCTTCACCACGACACGTCCGAATTCGTCTGTCACGCCTTCGCCGATTTTTGCGCCGCCCTTGTAGAGATCATAGGGCTCACTGGCGAACTGATGTGCCTCGCCCGGCAGCGCCCCCAGCGCGAAATGCAGCTGCTCCTTCTCCGGTGGCAAAGCCAAAATGTTCGGCGTGCTCACGCTGTCAGGTCCAACAAACGTCCGGCTGGCCGAGTGCACCTCAAAACCGCCCGACGTGCCGTGTTTGATCTGTCCGGCCGTC
>NZ_QHKS01000042.1 GCF_003353175.1 Paraburkholderia lacunae
TTCTGAAGATCGAGCTCATCCACAAAGACATCCACCACGCGCACGGGATTGGTGTCGGTCACGTAGTCATCAAGCGCTTCGGGAAGGAGAAAGCTTTGTGTACGACTATCGCCTTGAACGAACAGCTTCATCTTGCTCATCCTCCGCTATCGGATGAAGAATTCTAGCGCTTCAAAAATGCGTTTTGACACAGTCTGGGCCGGGTGCAGCCTCATGCAATGAGCATACGCGGCCTAAATTTCGATCGGCAGCACGCGACCCCTTGGAGCCATTCGAACAAGAACTGCGGCCGTCTCCTTCTCAGGCGCGGACGGGCCAATCGTAGGTGGTCGGACGAGGACGCGGCCGGTCGTCGCACGACGACCGCCGACCTGATGCAATGGTCGAAGGAGTTGTAACGCCCAAACGCCAGGCGTTGTGCGTCTGATACAGGCTCATGAAATCGATATCCTCAAGCCGATTTCCTCGCCTTCGACCACCATGTCGCGCAGCTCATATATTATGACTACCGTGTTGCAGGACCACCGTCGACGAGTTGGCATTTGCCAGACGTCGCGCTGGCCGTCGAGGCCAACCGCGCGATCGGCCACGTCCCAGGGCAGGTACGACGACTCCATTTGCGAACATCGCTGACTATTTGGTCATGTTGAAGGAGCAAAACGCAATGTTCGGCCTGACGGCGCTCGACCTCGCCCGTTTTCAGTTTGGCTTCACAATATCATTTCACATCCTGTTCCCTGCCATTACGATCGGCATGGCCAGCTATCTGGCCGTCCTTGAAGCGTGCTGGCTGCGCACCCGGCAGAACGTCTATCGCGATCTCTATCACTTTTGGCTGAAAGTCTTCGCTGTCAATTTCGGAATGGGCGTCGTGTCGGGAATCGTGATGGCCTACCAGTTCGGCACTAACTGGTCTCGTTTCGCGCAGTTTGCCGGGGGCGTGACTGGGCCGTTGCTGACGTATGAAGTGCTCACCGCGTTCTTCCTCGAGGCGGGCTTCCTTGGCGTCATGCTATTCGGATGGAACAAGGTTGGCTCCGCGCTCCACTTCCTGGCAACTCTGCTGGTCGCGATCGGTACGCTGATCTCGGCGACGTGGATACTCGCGTCCAATAGCTGGATGCAGACGCCACAGGGATACGAGATCGTCAACGGCCGCATCGTGCCGGTGCGCTGGCTCGAAGTCATCTTCAATCCGTCATTTCCGTACCGCCTCGTTCACATGAGTCTGGCGGCGTTTCTCGCGACCGCCCTGTTCGTGGCCGGGTCGGCGGCATGGCATCTGCTGCGTGGCAATGACAACGCTGCGATCCGGAAAATGCTGTCGATGGCGATGTGGATGGTGCTGGTGGTGGCGCCAGTCCAGGCGGTTGTCGGCGATGCCCACGGCCTTAACACGCTGGAGCATCAGCCCGCAAAGCTTGCCGCGATGGAGGGGCATTGGGAGAATCGTGGCAATGAAGCGGTGCCGCTGATTATATTCGGCTGGCCTGACATGCAGCGCGAACAGACACGGTTCGCCGTCGAGATTCCTCACCTGGGCAGTCTGATTCTCACGCACAGTTGGACGAGGCAGTTCAAAGGCCTCAAGGACTTTGCTCCCGAGGACCGGCCCAATTCGACGATCATCTTCTGGACGTTCCGGGCCATGGCGGGGCTGGGGGCGCTGATGATCATGCTCGGTCTGTGGGGCCTGCTGCTGCGCCGTCGCGAGCGGCTCCACCGAACTCGCCCGTTCCTGCGGGCAACACTGCTAATGGGTCCGATGGGCCTGGTCGCGCTTCTTGCCGGCTGGCTGACAACGGAAATTGGCAGGCAACCGTGGGTCGTCTACGGCCTGCAGCGCACCGCCGAAGCGACCTCGCCGAGCGGCATGCCGCAACTGGCGCTATCGACCACATTATTCATAGTGTCGTACTTCTTCGTGTTCGGCGTTGGCATTGCCTACATCCTGCGCCTTGTGCGAATGGGACCGTCGCAGTACCTCGAAGAAGGGCTACCGTCAGGCGGCCCGGGGAAGGAGCGCACGCCGGCACGACCTCTGTCGGCTGTCGGCGACGAGTCACCAAATACTACGCTGCACGCCAACTCGAGGAGATCGCGATAATGGGCGTCGACGTGTCGCTGATCTGGGCCGCGATCATATTTTTTGGCGTGATGATGTACGTCATCATGGACGGCTTCGATCTGGGCATCGGGCTGCTCTTTGCTTTCATCTCGCCGCGCGCCGAACGGGACGTGATGATGAACACCGTCGCGCCGGTATGGGACGGCAACGAAACATGGCTCGTGCTAGGCGGCGCAGGCATGTTAGCTGCATTCCCTACAGCGTATTCGATCCTGCTCAGCGCGCTGTATCTGCCGCTGATATTCATGCTGCTCGGGCTCATTTTCCGCGGGGTCGCTTTTGAATTTCGCTTCAAGGCGAACGACCGGGAGCGCCCCCTGTGGGATGCCGCGTTCATCGGCGGATCGCTTGTAGCGTCGTTCTTCCAGGGCGTATCGCTCGGCGCGTACATCGACGGCGTGCGTGTCAGCGGCTACGCGTTCGTCGGCGGCCCGCTCGACTGGCTGCGGCCGTTTCCGGTGTTCTGCGGTATCGGCGTGCTTGCCGCGTATGCGCTGCTCGGCGCGACGTGGCTTATCATGAAGACCGACGGCAGACTGCAGCAGGCTATGATCCATCTCGCGGGACGGCTCGTCTGGACGTTGCTCGCCGCCATCGTCGTCGTCAGCATCTGGACGCCAGTCTCACAACCGCACATCGCTCAGCGGTGGTTTACGCTTCCCAATCTGCTCTGGTTCTGCCCAGTGCCGCTACTCGTTGCCTTTTTCGTATATGCGCTGCAACGTTCGCTGCGACACGAACCTGACCTGGGACCGTTTCTCTTTGCACTGGCGCTGGTCTTTCTCGGCTACAGCGGTCTGGCGATCAGTATCTGGCCGAACATCGTGCCGCCGGGCATCTCGATCTGGGACGCAGCTGGACCGTTGCAAAGTCAGCTGTTCACGCTGGTCGGCACACTGTTCATCATTCCATTCATCCTTGTCTATACCACGTGGTCGTACTATGTGTTTCGCGGCAAGGTGCGACAGGGCGAGCACTATCATTGATGACAAAAAACACGGCACATTGTGTGTCTGGAGCAAGCGCATCGCGTGGCTCATCGCGATCTGGGCGGCGAGCGTCGCCGCGCTCGGTATCGTTGCGAGCGCGTTGCACATCGCAATGCACGCGGCCGGACTGAGCCACTGAATCGCCAGCGCACCGCGCAACGTCTGACCTGCCGCGCATACACGGTGTCAACTTCCCGGGGTACGATGGGTCCGCACCAGCCTGGCATCACCGCTCAGACCAGCATTATCGCTGCCGATGACACGCTTTTCGACGGCCGACCGCAAGGCAAGGGAATTTATCTTGGACGGCCGCTGTTGGACAGCGATCGGCCGTTCGCAGGCCGGTGGGGAAAGTCTCTTAATGGCCGGACAGCGACCGTTACCATTTGGCCTGTCCGTAGCTCAAACCTCGGTCTGCTCTGCCATCTCGAGTGCATCGTCGACTTCGATGCCGAGGTATCGAACTGTGCTTTCCAGTTTCGTGTGACCGAGCAGCAACTGTACCGCTCGCAGGTTTTTCGTTCGGCGGTAAATTAGCGACGCCTTGGTTCGACGCATCGTGTGCGTTCCGTATGCGGTATCGTCAAGGCCGATCGACCCTATCCAACGGTGCACCAGACGGGCGTATTGGCGCGTGGACAGGTGCGGCGACCCGTGAATGCGGCTCGGGAATAGAAAGTCGGGCGGCACTAGCTTCGCCAGCTTGATCCAGGCCTCCACGCTATCGCGGGTCTGTTCGGTGATTTCAAACTGGACAGGACGTTGAGTCTTCTGCTGCATGACCATCGCCCGTGACGCTACACGCTGGCCAAGGCAGACATCACGCACGCGTAGCCTGGTCAGATCGCATGCCCTCAGCTTGCTGTCGATGGCCGGGTTAAACATCGCAAGGTCGCGGGTTCTCGCGGCCAGTTGCAGACGAATCCGTATCGCCCAGATCTCTTTCAGTTTTAACGGGGGTTTCTGCCCCGTAAGCTTGCCTTTGTTCCAGGGTACGTGTGCCGGGCTGGCGGCGGCAGTAGCTTCCATGACGATCTCCTTTCGAGTGAAGGGGGTACCAGTCTGCGCGAACCGTCGGAGGCGATAACCGGCCAACAGACGACCTTCGCGGGCAACGGGGTTCGGACATTCAGACGTCCGCTGCGCCCTGTAGGCGGCCAATTAGATCGCGAGTACAGCCTGAGTGCCTCCGGATGGATGGCTGGCAAGCAATGCAGTGCAGCGCTCCCGCAAGAAAGCATGCAACGCGTTAATCGCCGGCGACAGTTGCGCACGGTGAGCACAAATCAAGTGCAGCGGCGCGAGGTCGCAATACTCCGGGGGAAATAACTCCACCAGCCGACCTGCCTTCAGATCGTCAATGAGGTCCAGCCGCGACTTGTAGACAAGGCCTTCCCCGGCTATCGCCCAGCGACGAACTGCATCGGCATCGTCGCTGATGCGATTGCCTGTGACGGCCACGGTGCGCTCGCCGCCAGGCGGGGTAAAGTGCCAGCGTTCATGTATCTGCTCGCTCCAGACGTACCGAAGGCAGTTGTGTCGCCTCAGATCCTCAACTTTGGCCGGTGCGCCATGCCGTTCGAGGTATGACGGCGCGGCACACAATGCGCGTCGATTGTTGTCGACCAGTTTCATGGCCAGAAGAGACGAATCTGGCAGCGCTCCGTAGCGCACGACCGCATCCAGCGGCTGGCGGATGAGGTCGGCCGCACGGTCGCTTATTTTCACGTGCAGCGACAAACCAGGGTGCTGGTGCTGAAATTCATCCAGCCACGGTAACAGCAGGTTTCGACCAAAGTCAGACGGAGCGGACAGCCGCAGCCGCCCGGACAGCGCCCCCCGGCCGTCGGCCAGGGCCTGCTGGCCTTGCTCCAGCGCGCCAATCATGACCCGCGCATGCGGCAGGTATCGCTCCCCGGCGTCCGAAAGTTGCATGCTTCGCGTCGAACGGGTGAACAGGCGCGTGTCCAGCGCCTTTTCGAGTCGCTGCACTGACGCACTCGCATGTGCGGGCGCGATATTCAACTGGCGCGCCGCCTCCGAGAAGCTGCCGTAGTCCACCGTGTGTACGAAGATCTGAACGTCATCGAGTCGAATCATTTTCATTGAAATGCCGAAATTGTTTTGGTTCGGCGGGTATTTATCCGTATATCGACGAAAGATAACATGGTCTCAATCACCCTTGGAGACCACGTGTATGAAAGCAATTGGCTTCTATCAGAACCATCCCATCAGCCACCCGCAGGCGCTGCAGGATATCGAGCTGCCGACGCCGGAGCTGCGCGACCACGATCTGCTGGTGGAAGTGAAAGCGGTATCGGTCAACCCGGTCGATACCAAAATCCGGCGCGGTGGAGATATTCCGGAAGGCGGTGCGCGCATCGCCGGCTGGGACGCGGCGGGAATCGTCCGCGCGACCGGTCCGCTGGCAACCCGCTTCAAGGCAGGCGACCGTGTCTGGTACGCGGGTGACATCAAGCGGCCCGGCAGCAACAGCGAACTGCACGCCGTGGACGAGCGCATCGTCGGACCTATGCCGATCTCACTGGACTTCGCCGCGGCCGCGTCGTTGCCGCTGACGACGATCACTGCGTGGGAGCTGCTGTTCGACCGTCTGCGTGTTCACGCAGCGGACCCGACCGACAACAACGTGCTGCTCGTCATTGGAGCGGCTGGTGGCGTCGGTTCGATTCTGACCCAACTGGCGCGCGAGTTGACTGGCATGACCGTCATCGGCACGGCCTCGCGGCCGGAAACCCGCGAGTGGGTGCTGGCCCATGGCGCACATTACGTCCTCGATCATCATCAGGCCTGGGCACTCCAGTTGGCCGCGCTCGGTATCGAGCACGTTACCCACGTTGCCGGGCTGAACAACAGCGCCGCCTATGTGCCGCAAATCGCCGCCGTGCTGCGCCCGGAAGGCCAGTTCGCACTCATCGACGACCCGGTGGGTCTGGACATCGGGCCGTTCAAGGGGAAATCCATCTCGATTCACTGGGAGCTGATGTTCACCCGCGCGATGTTCACCACCGACACCCTCGCACGGCAATACGCGTTGCTGCGCCGCGCGGCGGAGCTGGTCGATCTGGGCCGCCTCAAGCACACGCTGACCCGACGCATTGACGGCATCAACGCCGCAGGTCTGATCGAGGCGCATGCGCTGGTCGAGGCAGGCAATATGATCGGCAAGGTCGTCGTCGCCAACCGCTGAACTCTTCTGACAATGGGCATCAACATGACATCGCAAATCATCAGCACGACAACGATCAGCCTGGAAGCTGCACAAGCATTGCTGGCAGAAGCGCGCCGCGCCTGCGCAGCGCGCGGATTCGCCGCGACGATCGCAATTACCGATGCAGGAGGCCACCTGCGCGCTTTCGAGCGAGCGGATACCGCCCCGTTCCTTACCGTTGATGTCGCCATCGACAAGGCATGGACCGCCGCGTCGTTCGGCATGGCCACGCACCAATGGAATCAGTACATGGCCGAGCCCACCGTTGCCCCACTGGCGCACCATCCGCGGCTGACGCCGGTCGGCGGTGGCGTACCGATCTTCCACGAAGGGCGTCTGGTGGGTGGCATCGGTGTTTCTGGCGGAACATCGGTTCAAGACCACGAGGCCGCTGAGGAAGCGCTGCGTCACGCAGGGTTTAAGCAGTAAGCCTGGGCCGTTGAACGATCGCCTTGCCGTCAATCGACAAACGTCCACAAAGAGGTGGAAGCGTTGCTCGTGAGCGACCGGCGCGGACGGCCGGATCACTCCGATAACTGCCTGAAGCCCTGGCGGATCGATCGGCAGCTTCGGGTCGAAATTTGCCTGTCGAGTTGGTTTCTGGGCATTTCACTATCGGGAACTCGCAACGCATTGTCGCAGGCCGGCCGAAGCCCGCCAGTCTTGGGTTTCGACCGAAAAATCGTCCAATTCCACATAATTGGGGCTATCTACCCCTTCATTTGCGGACACTGGCCCCAGTTTGACCTTTTCCGTCCGGTTTCAGCCGGGAGGAGGCATCCCCGTGATTTCCATGCAGATTGCGACGGTAGGCCGTTTCAAGCCCGACAAGGTTTTGCGAACCGGCACGATTTAAATATCCAAGAAAATCAGATAGTTGCTGTTTGCCTTTTCTGGCGTCGGCATGCGCGGCAGCGCGCCTCGTGAAACTCGCCGGTGCCCGCCGGAGAGCCTTGTCCAGTCTGGCTTTCCGGCCAGTCGAGCGGTCAGCTCGTGATGACAGCGGAGTGTCTCTGACAGGTAAGCCGGCAGCGAGCATCACGTCTGTCTGCCCCGGATGGCATACGAATTAGTCGTTGGAATACCTCTTTTCGAGCGGCCGCCGGTAGGCTATCGGCAAAAAGCGCCTTTATTGCCGCGAAACCAGCCCGTTTCGGCCTCGCCCCAAGGCCGCGAGCCGTCATGGTAGGACCCGACAGAAAGCGGTTGATTTGATTGAATATTATATTGGGGGCTTACCGCTAACCATTGTCGCACCTAGATCGCGCTACCGTCGTAATCTGCATGGAAATCACGGGGATGCCAAAATGCTTCTCGCCGTCGAATAGACCGTCGAAGCTGTATATTGTGCTGGTGAGTTCACGGCCGTCGCTCAGGTTGATTGGCAGTCGCGCGGCCGTGCGGATTCGCGGCACCGTAGAGAGTTGAGGCCTGGCCGGGATTCATTAAAAATCCGCCACATCTCAATCTAAGCTGCTGATTTGAATGCGAAATCAATCGTCGGATCGAGCGGTGGGACGGAGCGCAAGAGATCCAGCAGATAGTCGCCGAACCGGTTGATGTGCTCGCGCCGGTACGGCGACAGAACCTTGAGGACCTCGGCATCGACCGGATGCCCCTTCGCCTGCAGTTCCTTCAACTTGCGCGACATCCACTGCACGTTGTACAGGATCACCATGTTCGCGGCGAGGTGGTTGTACTTGATCACCTTGCGCTGCTCGTGCCGGACGTTTTCGGCGATCACGCCTTCGCCACCAAACATCAGCCACTGAGCGAAGTCATTGAACTGCTCGCTCTTGTTGGTCGCCGCGTGAATCGTGCGCCGCAGGTCCGGTTCATTGAGATATTTCAGCAGGAACAGCGTCCGGATCACGCGTCCCAGCTCCCGGAATGCGAAGTAGAGCTTGTTTTTCGTGCTCTCCGATCCGAGGCGGCGCAGGATCGTCGACGGCGTCATCCTGCCCGCCTTGATCGACACTGCAACGCGCATCATGTCGGAATAGTGACGTTCGATCAGTGCCCAGTCAATCGCCTGACGGCACAAGCTGTCGATGTGCTTGTATTTGCGCCGCCGGTCCGCCTTGTACAGCACGAGATCCTTGATGTTGCGCATGCGCGGCATCAGGTTGATGCCCACCACGTACGACAGACCGAAGACCGGACCGCTTTGCGCCTGCGTATCGCCGTGGATCGTATCGGGCTTGACGTCGGCGCCGTTCAGGATCAGCCCATCGAGGATGTAGACGGCTTCGTGGACGCCGCACGGGATGAAGTGACTGAACAGCGCGATGTACATGTCGGATACGTGATAGTAGCCGATCCCGCCGTATCCCCCATAGCGAACGTGATACTCGGACAGCAGGTTCTGCTCGTACAGGCTCCACTTGGTGCCGTCGGCCGACGCGCGCTTGCCGCTGCCCCAGTACTTCGGCAACGCGAACTGGTTGTACGCGTTGATCACCTTCACGTTCGCCTTGTCGAGCCGCTCCTCCGTGACGTGTTTCAGGTTCAGCCAGGCGACCTGTTTGCGGGTGAGCCCTTTCACCGAGCGCGCCGTCTGGCTCGGCCCCAGGTTGCAGCCGTAGCAGAACAGCGTCGTGATGAAACGCTTGCGCGGATCGTCGATCTTCGTATCAAACCCGGACAGCGGTCCAAACAGTTTATGCAGGTCGAGCCACAGCTCGGTTTCGGTGAGCAGATCCAGGATGCTGAGCTGCGGCATCGATGCCGTGATGGCCTGATCGATCAGCGTGCGGTTCGGCGGCTCGGGCTCCTTGCCCGGCTTGTGAATGACGAGTTCCTCATTGACGAACTCGATGCTGTCGTTTGCCGGGAAGTTCGCGTCGGCCTCGTCGAGCGCCGCGTTCAGCCTGTCTCGCAGATCCTTCGCGAAGCTCTTGCCGTCCGTGGGCAAGCCCACGATCTCGCAGTAGCGCGGCAGCTCACGCCGGAATTCCTCGTCGGTGACCTGATGCACCCGATAATCGTCGAAGCGGTCGCTGTCCTCCACATAGAGGTCGCCGGAATTGAGTTCCCGCATGATCTGGCTGAAGACGCCCAGCTCGAAGAACCGGCGGTGCAGCATCCGGCTGTCCCGGCCGTGCGGGAACACCGCGCGCTCCCACTTCTCCGGCAACCAGTCCAGCGGCAGGTTCGCGAGGTCGTTGTCGGTCAGCAGCAGGAATTCGCGGTGCGCGTTGCGGAAACCTTCCAGCCACGCGAGCGCGACCAGCACCGCGCGGTCTTGCGAGCTCGATTGCAGCGGCAGTACGTCCAGGCACTGGATCAGCAGCGAGCGCCGGGTGCGGTACGGCACGAGCATGAACGGCAGATCGAACTGCCCGGCATAAGCGATGTGCTCGTTGCATTGCGCGAGCGCTTCGGCCGGGTCGCCGAGCGCCTCGCGGATTTTCGGTAACCGCTTAGGCTCCGGTACGCCCTCATCCTGGAGAATCTGCAGGACGTCCCGGAACTGCCCGACCAGCCCCTCCAGCATACCGGCGTGTTCAAGCTGGTATTTTTGCAGTCGGACCTTTGCGTAGGACTCCAGCTTGCGCACCACCTTGATGAAGATCTCAGCGACGTCATCAAGCGCCTTCTGCAACTGCGCCTGAATGAACAGTACCGCAAGCGCATGACGCTTCGCGGTCTTGAGCGAACGCAGTTCCGCGACGTCCAGGGCCCGCGCTTCGGTGACCAGTTGGGCTCGTTTGCTAACAGACAGGATCGAGGGTGGCGCCGGCAAGCCTTCCGCCAGTGTCCTGATCCCATTGATATGTTTGAGGAAGCTGGCGATCGCCCGCGCGGCGGGTCGCTTCGGCTCCTGTTTCAGATCGCCCCAACCGGACTTGCCGGCCTTGACGACGAGAAGCGCGTCGATGCGTTCGACGAGTGCTGAGTCGAGTGCGCCGGTGATGGCCCCATAGATCGCCTCGTTGTGATCGTTGCGCGCCTGCGTGGCGATGCGCTGCAGCGTTGCCAGTGGCGGCAGCTCGTACCGGCGCCGGACCAGTTCCTCGATCAGCACGTTGATGATATCGGGCAGTTCGATCTTTGTCCGGGCTTCCGCCGACGCCAGTTCAGCAAGCGACGCCGCCTCACTCGCATCGAACGCCCGGATGTCAAGCCAGCCGCGCAGCAGTTTCTGGTGACGAATGCGGGTGCCCGACACGTCATACCGTGCGATCGCCGTCCTGGACTGGACGCGGGCCCGCATCGACGTCCGGATGTGATCGATAATGGCGGGCGGTACCTCCACGAGCATCGGGAAGTAACCGAGACGCTGCAGCAGCTTCAACTGCACCATGATCAATACGGCGGAGGCTTCCTGCCGGGATTGCCGGCGCACGAAGCGGATTTCCGCGGCGCTCGGCGTGAATGCCGCTTTCAGCTCCGCCGCGCCCGGCTCCGCAGGCAGCACCGGATAGATGGTCTCGTGGACAGTCGTCACGTTGGCTGCCGCCGCGCAAAGATCTGCTCGATCTGCCGGGTACGCTGAACTTCGTCGTCGTCCAGGTAGATCGAGGTCGTTGTGATCGACGCGTGACGCAGATTGTCGCGCACAGTCGTCAGCGTGGCGCCCTGTGCGAGAGCATTTGTCGCGTGCGTGTGGCGTAGCCAGTGTGGCGTCGCGCGCTGCAGCTTGTCGGCGAGTGCCGGGTGGTCGGCCCGAATGGCGTCGGCGGCGGTCTGGAAGAACCGGCGCAGCACCTCCCTCAGACGCGGCGTGGTGATGCCGCCGGGTTCGTCGAGATGGCCGAGCAGCGGCGTATCCGGTGCCCAGCGTGCGGGGCTCACGGGCAGACCGCGCTGCATCAGGTACTGGTCCAACGCAAATCGTGCGAGCGGCGGCAGCACCACCTTGCCAGCCTTCGCCCCCTTACCGGTGAGGTGAAGCCACCGCTCGCCGCGCGTGCCGGTCATGATGCCGCCGAGTGTAACGCTGACCAGTTCGCCTGCGCGCAGGCCGGTCGCGTAACCGAAATCGAGCAGAAAGCGCAGACGCTGTGCGGCGGGAACCGCCCAGCCATGCGACCATTCCAGGCCATCGGCAATCGTGCGGATCAACTCCCACTCTCCGGCCGTAAAGGCGCGCGAGATGTCCAACTCACCATTGCGCTGCGCGCCGCGCACCCTGAGGCCGGCAAACGGATTCGCGAGCACGTAGCGCTGCTCGATCAGCCAGCGAAACATTGCACTCAGAACTGACAGCGCATAGGCGATGGAATCTGGCGACAACGCGCCCGTGAACGGCCGCCATTCGGACGACGGTCGCGGTCGCGCCGGCGCGACCCACCGGGCGCGGGGTGTGGGATGGCGCAGAAAGGCACGATAAGCGGTCGCATCCTCGCTCGTGAGCGAAGACAGCGCTTTGCCGCGCTCGGCAATCGCCCAGAGCAGCAGGCGCTCGGCTTCCCGGCGATAGGCACGCTGAGTTTCGGCGGCTTCGTGCCGGTCGAGCCAGGCGCTGATCGCCTGATAGTCGTTATCGGCCTCGAGCGCGCACATCGGCTTCGGTGCGCGGAAGGCGCCACGCGAGCCGTCGACGTCATGTGGCACGTGGATGTTTTCCCACGGCACCACGGGTTCCGGCGTAGCCACCACGATCAGCGCGCGGGCGCGCTCGGTAAGTACCGGGTGGGAGGCAAAGAAGGCCTCAATATGACGTGCGCTGCGCACGCCGAGTCCGGCAATCGTGCGCCACCAGCGCTGCCGACGAGGGATGCGCACGGTCAGATCAGCCAGCGTCCGGATGCCATGCTGATGCAGCATGGGGACAACACGGGCTGGCAGCCAGACATCGACCGCATCGCTCACCTGCGGTTGCGGGATCGCAAGCGTTGGCAGGTTATCCAGTGCCCGGGTCGCGGCCTTGCGGTGACGGGACCGTTCGCCCACTGCGCACTGGAACAGCCGGGCCAGATCTGCACGATGCCGGCTGAGGGCGAAACCGGCAAGCTGCCGGCGAATCCGGCCGATCACGCCGCGCGCCGACTGGCCACCTTCGAGCGCCTGCGGGCAATAACGTTCGACCGCCTCGCGCGCGCCGACGCCGGCGTACCACGCGCGCAGCGCGGACAGAGACGCAGTGTCAGGAAAGGACGGGGGCAACGGAACGTTCGGCATCCGGAGATTATAGGCAACGTGATGGCCGGGGAGCGGCACGTCAGGTGTGGCACGTTTCCCGAAACGGGAGTTTTATCAAAAAATGTATCCCTATCGATAATATCTGTTAGCGATAGAGATGCATGGAAATTCGTCGGCATGCCGTACAGCTATGAAAAATTCAAGACGCATTGTCGGTTGGAGCTGACCATACTCCTCGTTCGCCGCACTCCTTCGTTCAGGCCGTGGTCTCCGCCGACGGAAGTTCAGCGAGGCGCATGGTCGGTGTCTCTGGCCGTGGCGGGAAAATACACCATGTCCCGTCACGGTGACGGAAAAAGAACATTGCAACCGGACCTGCCGCGCTTATCGCCTCAACGCGTACGTAGCATTTGCTTTTGGATCGTCGAAACTGACTGACTCTAAGCGCTTGCGTGAAGTCCGGCGCCAGCCAATGCTCAACCATCCTTCTCAACGATCTTTCTGCACTTGCCATCAACTTCTCCTTCCTGTCTGACCGTCACGGCCGAGTCGATGGTGCAGCTCCCAAAGACGCGACGGCTCCTTCAAAAATGCCCATGAAGTTTCGGTCGCAACGGTATTGACATCTACAGCTGCCGCACCCTTGGCGCGTTCAGCCTCGCCTCTCTTGGGGCTCACGAATTGCAGGTGTCTGAAAGCACGATTGGCTTAGATCACCCCGACACCGCCCCGTGATTATCATTCAGAGAGTGACCGCTCGCTAGTTTCCTCCACATCTGTGAGTCGCTGATGTCGCCGTCGATCTTCAGCGCCACTATCCCGGGATGCCCGCGGATCCTCTACTTAATATTGTCAACCTTATTGAGCATCACGCGATAACCCCTTCGATTTTGAAGATCGTATCGATCTGGGCTGACAGACGTCGATCGACGAAGGCCTCCTGAAAAAGCGCGCTGCCGACAGTGAAGCCCCACGTCTTTGCATCGATCATTGCCTTCACCCGCGCCTCGCGGTCGATGCTGCCCGCGGCAATGACGGGTACGTCGACTGCCTCGACAACACGCGCTGTCAGTTCTGCCGGATCGCCCTCGCCAGCAAAGCGGTATGCAAGCAGGTCCAGGCCGTGTACGCCAGGCATCGCTGCGATGCGACGCGCATCGTCGACGATATCGTCCATTGAGCCTTCAAGTACGGTCGGATGGCCAACAGTGCGCCCTGCGAAGGGAAAATACTGGATCGCCGAACCACGCAGCAAGGTCAGCGCGTCTTCGACGTGACGCCCGCCGAGCAGATAGTCGACGCCGATCTCGAGCGCAGCATTGATCGATTCCAGCTCTGCCTTGCGGGTGGTTGCGACGACTTCCAGCATGACCTTGCGATCGTCGGCACGGATGCGCTGCGCAAGCTGTTTGAGGGCCGCTATGGGCAAGCCAATGTCCTTGAAGCCAACATAGCGGACCGGGCTATAACGCAGGCTTTCGTAGGTTGCCAGTGCGTCGCTGACAGTCGCGTCATTTTCGGTCAGCATCAGGATGAAGTGGGACACATCAAGCTCCGGTTATAAATGGATGTACCGCCTGCTGGCGGATGAACTGGTGGGCAGTTTTCAGGGCCACCTGAAGACTCGCCGGATCGGCAATACCTTTTCCTGCGATGTCAAAGGCGGTGCCATGATCTGGGCTCGTGCGTACGAACGGTAGGCCGACGGTAATGTTGACGCCGTCTTCCACCCCTGCGAGCTTCACCGGTATCAGCCCCTGGTCGTGATACTGCGCAACGACGATATCGAAGCGGCCGCGGCGCGCGTTCATGAACACGGTGTCGCCTGGCCATGGGCCACTGGCGTCGATGCCCTCGTTCTGCGCAAGTCGTACCGCGGGTGCGATGATGTCGAGGTCCTCCCGGCCGAAGAGGCCTCCTTCACCCGCGTGCGGATTGAGTCCGGCAACCGCCACCCGGGGACATTCGATACCGAGATCGCGCATGGCGCGATAAGCGAGCCGGATGATGCGCAGTTCGCTCTCGATAGAGAGTTTTGCGATCGCGTCCAGCATCGAGCAGTGAACCGTTACGAGGATCGTGCGCAGCGTCGGGTTGACGAGCATCATCGCGTAGTCGCGAGCGCCCGAGAGGTCCGCGAGCATCTCGGTGTGACCAGGATAAGGCACGTGCGCGGCGGCGAGCGCTTCCTTGTGGATCGGCGCCGTGCAGATGCCGGCGATTTCGCCCCGGACGGCGAGATCGATCGCGGTACGGATCGCGTCGAATGCGGCCTGTCCGGCAGTGGCACTGACCGAGCCGATCGGTAGGTCGTGGGGCAGTGCAATTGCGCCTGGGACCCCTAACACGTCGAGCACACCCGGTTGCGGTGTGATATCAGCAACGGTGCTTACCTCTCGGATATCGAGTTTGACGCAGAACGCGGCAGCCTGTCGTCGTAGCACGCCGGCATCACCGATGACAAAGGACGGGTGGCTGGCGATGAACGCGACATCGGCAAACGATTTGACGATGATCTCTGGCCCAATGCCTGCGGCGTCACCCATTGTGACGGCTATCAGTTTCTGCTTCATGGTTGTGCCCCAGTCAATGCGTAGATACAGGTGAGCAAGGCGTCGTCGTCGCCGAATCCACCAGCCTTTGTGATCATGGGAAACGTACCAATCGCGGTTTGAACCTCTGCCAGCGGCACACCCGGCATGATTTCTCGGCACACGCGCAGTGACACAACCGGGAGCGCGTCAATGATGCGCCGGGCGGTTTCCCCTCCGGTTACAACGAGACCGTCGCACGCACGGCTGCTCACTACATTCACCGCCTGGACCACGAGATCGCGCAGCGCCGCTTGCGGGGGGGCGCTGGCTGGTAGACGCGTTTCACCGGTTGCCAGTACGTTCACCCGGCATTGCGCCTGGGCGATGCTGAGTTGCCGTCTGGAGCGTGGATTCAGGCTACCCACCACGAGCCATGGCCGGCCGGCCAAGGGCACGCGCGAAGCTGCGTGATCGCCGCAGTTTCCTCGATCGTCTGGCGCACTTTGTGGGCGGGGCAATACGCGGGCGAGCCCTCGCAGAAGACCCGTCGAACCGGCCAGCAGCAGATCGCGCGCTCCGGCGAAGGTAGTGGCGATCGCATCCAGTTCCGCTTCAGTGCGTGCATCGACAACCACAGCGTCATGCACATCGAGCAGCGCGCGGGCCTGAGCCGCGTCGCGTGCGACCTTTACTTCGATGCCATGGGCACGGAGCAGTGCTGGGATGCTGGATTCGCGTACCGGCAGCGTGGGATCGTATCCGAATGCGGTTTCGTGAACTGGCACGCCGTCAACTAGCACGCACCCCTCTTCGACCGTGCGCCCGGCCGACGGAAACGCGGGCGCGATGAGCAGCTTACGCCGGCCGGAAGCGGCAAGCGCAGTCGAGCAGTCGCGAGCGACGCGGCCACGCAGCGTTGAGTCGAACTGCAGCGTGAGGACGTCGGCATCGCGCCATGCGTGTGCGGCGTTGGCGACAGCGTCGTGGTCGAGCGTTGGCGTGTATTCGCGGGAATCCGTGTCTAGGCTAACGACCTGGGCTGTAGCGATGCCTTCCGGTTGGACAAGGACAGATGTCTCCCAGCGACGCTCTGCGAAGCAAGCCGTCCCGTCGAGGGCGCTGGTGAAGTCGTCAGTGATGATGCGGATGCGCATGGCGATCCCGTGGTATCGTTGGTTCGTCAATTCTGGCGGTTTACGCAGGATTTTTAAGAACCAAAACCGGAGCAGTTTTAGGCTTTTATGGTTGCGACCCGTCCCTCTAGGCACCCGCTGCCCGCGCTGGTCGCGCTTGAACTCGACCGAGTGTCAGGTGTGCCAGTTTTCCGGCAGATAGCAAGACAATTGCGCGAAAAAATAGTTAGTCATGCGCTGCTGCCCGGCTCTCGCTTACCTCCAAGCCGCGAACTTGCCAGCCACTTGGCGGTGGCACGCAACTGCGTAGTTGAAGCGTACGACGAGCTGATCGCCGAGGGCATCCTAGAAGGGCGCGGCCGTCGCGGTACTTTCGTGGTGGCAAGGGTACCCGCCGTCCCTGCCGCAGCAGATCGGCCAGCTTGGAAGCCTTTGTTGCTGCAGCGTGTGTGTCACGATGAAATCCGCCCACCCGAAGGATCGGCCGGTGCGAACTTCGACTGGCGGCCCGGACAGGCCAGCACCCGGAGCTTGCCGCTCGATGTATGGCGGAACGCCTGTCGTGAAGCGGGGCGGCATTTGCCGCCGCAGGGCTATGGCGATCCTCGTGGTGAGCCGGGGCTTAGACGCGCGATCGCGGACTGGATACGTGAACACCGATCGGTCTACGTTACACCTGAGCAGATCGTTATTACGCACGGCACGGGCCATGCACTTCATCTGGTTGCACAGACTCTACTGCGGCGGGGCGACCTGTGCGCGACAGAGGACCCGGGCTACGCGGGCGCGACGTTGGCATTCCTGCGCTCCGGTGCATTAATGCGCTACGCGCCGGTTGATGCTGAAGGTCTCGTTATTGACAGAATCGTCGATGACAGCGCCTCGCCGGTCCTCGTGCATGTGACGCCGGCGCATCAATATCCGATGGGCGGGCGTCTTTCGGGTTCGAGGCGCACGGCACTGGTCGAGCTTGCGCGCACGCGGGCAATGCTAATTGTCGAGAACGAATACGATTGCGAGTTCCACTACTCGGGAACAAACCATCCGCCGATTTTCAGCTATGCGCCGGAAAGCACGGTGCTGCTGAACACGTTCGCAAAGGCGGTCAGTCCGTCACTTCGTCTTGGTTTCATCGTTGCTCCGCCGGTCGTAGCTGCCGCGCTGGTTGCGCAGATCGAGCGTGAGCGTACGCATGTGTCGTGGCCGGTGCAGAAGATAGTCGAGACGTTGCTCCTGTCCGGTGAACTGGATCGGCACCTGCGAAGGGTGCGGCGGCATTATGGGGCGATGCGAGACACCATACGCCAACGGCTGGCCCCATACGCGGACCTGGTCACCTTGGGGGGCGAAGAGGGCGGCCTGCATGTGATCATCGCAGGTCGCCATAGCTCCTTTGATCGCGACTTGCGAGCCGCATTGCGATGCAACGGCGTCGTGTTCAATGACGTTCGCGATTTCGCAATGCTTGAATCAGCCCCTGATGGATTTCTGCTCGGATATGGGCATATGGACAGTGAAGCGCTGACACAGTCGCTAGATGTGTTCGAGGCATGTATCAAGCGAATCAATCATCGTAATGATCCGCCACGGTGACGACACCAGCCTCCGGCGCGACAATGTAGCGCCGTGTGGACCGAGTGCCGGCCGGGCGGACAGTCCCATGGAACGGCTGGCCAGTCATCGTAGTTTCAATATTGCCATCGGTGGCCGTCGCGCAGTACAGCGTTACCCGCCGTCTCGAGATCTTACAAGTCGAGGGTCCTTGCGCAGGGATAGACGGAGCCAGGGAGTCACAGACCGAGTTTCGTGGCGAGATCGCCGATAGTGTCGACTTCGTAGTACTCGTAGTACGGCGCGTCCGGCTCATGCCCGCGTTTGACGAACGCCTTGTGCTTGATGCCGATGTCGTGTGCCGTCATCAGGTCGTAGCGCGGGCTCGACGACACGTGCAACACGTCCTCGGGGTTGCAGTTCAGCTGGTCGAACATGTACTNCGCATTCGACAGAATCACGAGCTTGTACTTCTTCGCGAGACGCGACAGCCCTTCCGGCACATCGGGATGCGGACCCCACGTCGGCACAGCGAGGTAGAACAGTTCCGCTTCCGCTTCGATAAACTCAACGTTCAGTCGCTCGCATGCGCGGCGCACTGCGTTGGCGACCACGTCACGATATGGCTTCCACGCGCCGAGCACCTCGTCCCGGCGATAGCCCGAGAAAAATGCGACAAATCGCTCCAGTTCTACGCCCTGGAGGCGGTTACCGTAAATCTCGCGGGCCTTGTCGCCCATGCGGAACTTCGTCAGCGTGCCGTAACAGTCGAAGGTAATGTACTTTGGCTCGAAATCGATCATTGTCTCAGTCCTACCGTTTTGTGAACCCGTGAAGAGTTGGGTGGTGGAAAAAGGAAGTGAATTTGTGGGGAGTATTTAAGCATCCTAAAAATGGAGATGTTGTTGGTTCTCGGCCGCAAAACAGGAGTTCAACGTTGTATTAAAGGCTCAGACGGCATAGTCTGTGGCGCAATACAGCAGTGGATGTCCACAACGCATTTTGCGGGCCGACCACTTCGTACACGGCTCCTCGATGGTCGTACCCATTTAGTCGTGGTCGCTGCTGCGATAGAGTCACGAATGCTGCCGGCGTACTTCCGCTTTCGCGATCAGAAAGCGGACGAGCGGCGGTGGTGGCATAGCACGCGAAAGAAGTGCTCTGGGTCGTGCGCTCGGAGCAGTGCAGAATCACGGGGGAAGTGGAGGTCCACCAGGCGCGATAGCCAGAACCGCAACGCTGCGGCTCTGAGAACCGCAGGCAAGTAGCGTCGCTCCGTCGATGTCAACGCGCGGGCGCGTTCGTATCCTTCAACGAGTGCAGCGGCCATGGCGGGCAGCATTGCCCCCGTCTGGCGATCGATGCACCAGTCATTCAGACACACCGCTACGTCGAATATCAAAACGTCGGTTCCGGCGAAGTAAAAGTCAAAGCATCCTGACAGCTTCTCGGCGACCGTGTGGGTCTCCAGTGAAGCGGCTTTGGAAAACAAGACGTTGTCGCGAAAAAGATCGCCATGAACGGGGCCTCGAGGCAATCCACGGTAGGAACTGCAACTGGCGAGTTCCTCCTGGAATCGCAGTTCGTCAATCAGGACCTTGCGTCTTTCCTCATCGAGAAATGGCACAATCCGGTCAGCGGCCCGAAACCACCAGTCATAGCCTCGCGAATTGACCCGCTCCAATTCGAAGTCGTTACCGGCTTGGTGCATGCAAGCTAGCGTTTCGCCGACTTGCTCGCAATGGTATCGCTCGGGTACCAGGCAATGATGTCCTTGCAGTTTGGTAACAACGCAGGCGGCTTTCCCGCTCAACCGGGACACGATCTGGCCGTTCTCAGCTGCCCTTGGCTCAGGTACGGGAATGTCCTTCCGAGCCAGGTGCAGCATCAATTGCAAGCTGAACGACAATTGCGCTTCACTCAGCCGCTCGAAGAGCGTGAGCACGAATTCACCGGCGTTCGTCGTAACGAAATAGTTAGTGTTTTCAATCCCACCTGGAACGCCCCGTAATGACGTCAGCTTTCCCAGTGCGAGTGGCTCGATGAAAGCTGCAGCCTCTTCCTCGGAGACCAGGGTAAATACAGCCATGGTAGAACTCTCCGAGCGAGGTCAGGCGTTGCAATGCCGGGCGATGTATGCCATCACCGCCTCAGCCGACGGCGCGACTACCTCGCAGCGTCGCGGGCGCTGTTCCAGGCCTGCCACCGCAGCGGGCCGCGGCGGTTCCTGGCCGGTCGCCTCCCGGATGATGTCCTCGAACTTCAGCGGCAGTGCGGTTTCGAGCACGATGGCGCGGGTGTCCGGGAGAAGGTGCTCTCGCGCCACCTTGACACCATCGGCGGTGTGCGGGTCAATCATATTGCGATGGCGTTGCCAGGCATCGGCAATCGTCCTCAGGCGGTCCACGTGCGTACTCTTGCCCGACACAAAGCCATAGCGGGCGATGCTCGCAGTCTCTTGGTCCGTGAGGCGGAACTGGCCGCGCTGCGAGAGCTCCATGCCAAACAACTGCTCGACGCGCTGTGCGTCCCGGCCCAGCAAGTCGAAGGCGAAGCGCTCGAAATTCGATGCCTTCGAGATGTCCATCGACGGGCTCGAGGTAACCATTGTCTCGCTGCTGGCGCGCGCACGGTATCGGCCGGTCTTGAAGAACTCGTCAAGCACATCGTTTTCGTTGGTCGCCAGCACCAGCTTCGCGATCGGCAACCCCATCATCCGGGCGACGTGGCCAGCGCATATGTTGCCGAAATTGCCGGAAGGGACGCAAAAGGAGATGCGCTCGCTGTTGTCGTTCGTCGCCTGGAAATAACCGGAGAAGTAGTAGACGACCTGCGCCAGCAAGCGGGCCCAGTTGATGGAGTTGACCGTACCGATGTTGTATTGCCGCTTGAACGCAAGGTCGGCTGAAACAGCCTTGACAATATCCTGGCACGTGTCAAAGCTGCCTTCGACAACGAGATTGTGAATGTTCTTGTCCATCAGGCTGAACATCTGGGCCTGCTGAAACAGGCTCATGCGATCACGCGGACTCAACATGAATACCTGGACGTTCTGCTTGCCTCGCATGGCGTATTCCGCTGCACTGCCGGTATCACCCGATGTGGCGCCCAGGATGTTGAGTTGTGCGCCGCGGCGCCCGAGTTCGGCTTCGAACAAGTTGCCCAGCAGCTGCATTGCCATGTCCTTGAAGGCGAAAGTGGGGCCATTGGACAGGTTGAGCAAAGCGATCGACTCGTCCAGCTTTCGCAGCGGAACGATCTGTGCCGAGCCGAAGGTTTCGGGGGTATAGGTACTGGCGATAATGGCGCGGAGTTCGTCGGACGGAATGTCGTCGATATACAGCGAGAGGATCTCGAAGGCCAGTTCAGCATAGGGCAGGCAACGCCAGCGCTGCAGCGTTACTTCATCGACCGTGGGGTAGCAGGTAGGTACGTATAGGCCACCGTCCGGCGCCAGTCCTTCCATTAAAACTTCGGAAAACCGCCGATCGACGCTGCCGCCTCGGGTCGACACATATCTCATAACGACGCTCCTACTTGAGTCTTCAATAAATGAAAAATGCTTGAGTACGGGATATCAAAGTTAACTCGAATAAACTGCGACATCCCAACAGGAACCGTGACGGAGAAGTTGGCGTTCATCTGAGAACGCTGCGGGCAGAGACGGACCGGGGGCCGGCGATGGCGCGGCTGGTGCGGTGCAAACGACCGATCAAACGGCGTCCACAACGTTCGCCGTCACATCATTTCTGGAACCTTGATGGGTGTGCCGTCTGTAAAACGGCTCAATCGGTAAGGGGAAGTATCCATCATGGGCTCCGCGCCTGTGACCATATCGGCGACCAGCTCTCCGGCCGCCGGACCCAACGCGAAGCCATGACCACTGAACCCCGTGGCGACGTAAAATCCAGGAAATGTCGCAACATCAGAGATGACTGGAATGAGGTCTGGCGTCGTGTCGATTGCCCCGGCCCACGCATGCACCACTCGCAGATCGGACAACTGTGGGATAGCGCGCTTGACGTTGTCCAGAGCAAGCTTCACGAACTCGAGATCGGGCTTTGGGTCTAGCACGCGGCAGCGTTCGAATGGCGAAATCTGATCGAACTGCCAGTTCGCCGATGCCTCGGGCCCTTCGAACCAGGGCTTTGCAAGGCGGTACTTGAGCTTCTTGCCGATATCGTTCCGGTAATTGCGGTAGTACCTTAACGCGTTCTTCACGCCAAGCGGCGCGAGGTCGATACGCCCAAAACCCGGAACGGCCAGCGTGTAACCGCCGTCCAGACGACGACGCAGCGCAAACCCAGGGCCACTGAAGCAACCGTTGACCACGTCCGCAGCGGCGGACGTACGCATGGCCGTTCCGATCACGTTTACTGCCGGCAGTTCGATGCCATGGCGCTTGCAGAAGCGTGAACTCCACGCCCCACCCGCGCATACCACCGTGCTCGCCTTGATCAGACCGCGCTCGGTCCACACACCGCTGACGCGCCCTGCACTGAGTTCCAGGCCACGTGCCGCGCAGTTTTGGTAAAGCAGTGCACCGTTGCGCCTGGCCCCCTCAGCAAGAGCAGGCGCAGCACGCGAGGGCTCGGCCCGCCCGTCGGTGGGCGACCAGACGCCTCCGGCGTACTGTGGACCGCCGCGGGGAGCACGGCTGTTCACCTCGGCGGAACTTAGCATATGACTGACAAACCCGACCTCGGATGCCCGCCTGCACCACGCCTCCCACTGAGCAATGCTCTTTGCGTCGCTGCTGGCATAAAGAATTCCTTCGCGGCGAAAGCCCAGGTCAATCTGGATTTCGTCTCGCAATTCGCTCCATCGACGAAGGCTACGCATCGCAAGCGGGAGTTCGAAGATGTCGCGGTTCTGCTGGCGAACCCAGCCCCAGTTCCGCCCCGACTGCTCGCCCCCGACGATACCTTTGTCAACCAGTGCGACGGAAACACCGCGTCGCGCTAGTTCATAGGCCGTGGATGTTCCGACGATTCCTGCACCGATTACGATCACGTCGGCCGTGCCCGAGAATTCCGGCGTGTCGTACACCTCTTCAACTCTGAGCATTTCAGACTTCCATCATTTGGTTCGACGAGCGGCGCGTCACGCCACAGCTCCGGTTCCACCGTTGTGCGCATGCGGATCCTCGGCCCTGTGTGTCAGCACGTGGCGCAGAAATTCTCGGGTCCGCGCTTCGCGAGGGGAGCCAAGCACCTGGTTGGCACTGCCCTCCTCGATGATGAGCCCGGCGTGCAGGAAGCAAACTCGGTCGGCCACTTCGCGGGCGAAGCCCATTTCGTGCGTGACAACCAGCATGGTCATACCTTCACGCGCTAGCGTGCGCATTACGCTCAGCACCTCACCCACCAGTTCTGGGTCGAGGGCTGAAGTGGGCTCATCGAACAAGATCGCTTTTGGTTTCATAGCGAGTGATCGCGCGATCGCGACACGCTGCTGCTGTCCGCCCGACAGTTGATGCGGATACGCATCTATTTTCTGGCCGAGGCCAACCTTGTGCAGCAGGTCGATCGCTTCGCGCCTGGCTTGGGCGACCGGCTCGTGCTTGACATGCACCGGCCCCTCCATTACGTTTTCGATCGCAGTACGGTGCGGGAACAGGTTGAAACGCTGGAAAACCATGCCTACCTGGGTGCGAAGCTGATTAATATGACGCGAGCGCTGCTCAACCACCTGATCCAGCAGTTTAATCTCGCCCGAATCGTACGACTCAAGCGCATTTATACATCGAAGAAGCGTTGACTTGCCGGAGCCCGATGCTCCGATCAGACACACGACCTCGCCCTCATTCACCTTCAGCGTAATGCCCTTGAGCACCGGCACGGTGCCGAAGCTTTTGTGCACGTCTGTGATTTCGATCATTGCAACCTCACTTCACCTGGTGTTTTCCGAAGCGCTTTTCCAGCGCCTTCGTCAATTTCATCAACGGAAGGCTCATTGCGAGATATGCGACCGCCACGAGCGTGTAGACCGTCAGGTTCTGGAAGGTCGCCGCCGCGATGAGAAATCCTTGGCGCGTCATTTCAGCGACGGTGATCGTCGATGCAAGAGACGAATCCTTGAGCATCGACACAAGCGTATTGGAGTAGGGCGGCAGTGCGACCTTGATTGCCTGGGGAAGAACCACCCGGGTCATGGTCTTGAAGCGGCCCATTCCTATGGACTGCGCCGCTTCATATTGGCCGGGATCTACCGATTCGATGCCTGATCGAATAATCTCTGCGACGTACGTTGAATAGCCAAACGCCAAACCAACGATGCTTGCTTGCAACGCGCTCATCTGGACATGAACTGAAGGCAATACAAAGTAGATGTAGAACAGCAGCACGATCATCGGCAGGCCACGAACCACGTTGATCAACATGGTGGCTGCCCGCCTGACCGGCGCATGCCGCGACATCTTCAGTAGCGCCCAGACAAGGCCAAGCGCAGTACTGAGGATCAGGCAGCTGACTGTGATGAAGATGGTCAGCCCGGCCCCTTGAAGGAGTATCGGGACAAACTCGACTACGTCGCTCCAACGCATGATTCGCCTTTCTAATAATCGTTACTTGCATGACCGATGCCGATCTTCAACGTAGCTATCAAAGATAGATGACCTCGATAGCTACGCTCAAATCATCCGGCAAACCGGCGTCTCCTTACCCATCGGCATACTCATGCACATCTCGCGGGCCGGGTCGCACCTGATGCACAACCGACCCCAAGACGCGCATGACTATGCGCTCCTACGAAAATCCATCGAAAGTACGTGCGTCAATCCACGTAGTTCCATTTCTTCAGAATCTTGTCCAGCGATCCGTCTGCCTTCATTTTGTTCAGCCCATCATTAATCTTGGACAGCAACGCCGTGTTGCCTTTCTTTACCCCGAATGCAATTGGCACTTTCCGCAGCGGAGTAAAACCATCGACCACGCGACAGCCCTGC
The DNA here is from genome assembly GCF_003353175.1 of Paraburkholderia lacunae. Classification (GTDB taxonomy): domain Bacteria; phylum Pseudomonadota; class Gammaproteobacteria; order Burkholderiales; family Burkholderiaceae; genus Paraburkholderia; species Paraburkholderia lacunae. The sequence continues at coordinate 24,601 of NZ_QHKS01000042.1, forward strand.
AGCGTTCCAGCCGCTTGTTGGGCCTTCCAGATGGGATAATCATTGAAGCCTGCCGTAATACGGCCCAAAGCAACATCACGGGCCATATCCGCCGCAGTGTTGTACAACTTGACTTCCTTAAAGATGCCAAGCTTGATCAGCTCCTCAGAGGTTTCCTCACCAGCGCCCGATCCGACGACCGTGCCCTTTAAATCCTCAACCGTGCGATAAGTGTTCTTATCATCTGCCGCGACGATGATGCCCTTGCCAAAAAACGCCACTGGCTGAGAAAAGTCGATAACTTCTTGACGCTTCGGCGTTGGGGACATGCCTGCGACAATAAGGTTGATCTTGTCGGAGACGACGGATTGGATCAATGCCGGGAAAGGAATAACGTCGAACGACACGTCGAAACCTTCGCGCTTCCCGATTTCACGAATCACATCCGGCATGACTCCCTCGATCTGGTTTGTTTTGATATTGAGAAACGCGTTAGGAATGCTGGACGGCGTCGTCCCGGCGGATACCGTTACTTGCGCAGCGCTTGCCTCGCTTGCCCCGCAGGCCGCTGCCGCCACAACGGCAGCGGCAATGAGGATGCGTTTCACGAAACTGGTGTGCTTCCCCGAAGCACTTTGCGACGTACGTTGGAACATGGTCTATCCTTAAGAAGGGTTCTTCAGACAGGTGAGGAAAAAGCGTGCATATCAGACGTTGGACCTCCTTTACACGTCGGTGTAAGGCAACGGATAGAAACATTCATTGCAATAGCGATCAACTGCGGGCCGTGAAGTCACGTCCGATCAAAATCGATCAGCACGCTCTTGTATCGCATGCTGGCCTCGAGAGCCTGGCGTCCAAGATCTTTGCCAATGCCGGACTGCTTGAATCCTCCGGTGGGGATAATCATGTCCCCGCTGCGACCATAACGATTGATCCAGACAGTGCCCGCCGATATACGGCGCATCGCGCGCATCGCCTGGCCGATGTCGCGTGTATGGATGCCCGCACAAAGGCCGTACGTCGGGTGCCCGGCCAGTGCAATTCCCTCGTCTTCGTCCTCAAAGGTCTGAACGGTTAGCACCGGGCCGAACAATTCCTGCCGTACTGCTGGAGTCGATTCGGTCACATTCGCCAGGAGCGTCGGCCGGTGGAAATAGCCACCGTCCGTATCTTCGAAGTAACCGCCGCCAAAAATCACTTCAGCGCCGCTCGCCCGGCTCGCGTCGATGAGTGCGGCAATCCGCTCAGCCTGGTTTTGGCTGATGAGGGGCGAATAGCTCGTGGTGCTCCGCCATAGCGGCCCTGGGGCAATGTTTGCCAGATGACCCTGCACCGCTTCGAGCAGCGGCTCGACAATCCGCTTGTGCGCGATAAGCCGCGTGCCGGCGACGCATGCCTGGCCCCCGTTGCTCGTGAACCCTCGCGCGATACATTGCGCCGCGTGTGCCAGGTCTGGTACCCGTTCGAACACAAGCTGCGGGCTTTTCCCGCCCAGCTCGAGCGTAACGGGCTTTGTGCCATGCAAAGCTGCGTCGCTCATGATCGCCGCACCAGTGCGCGTCGAGCCTGTGAAGCTGATCTTCGAGATGTCGGGATGACGGGTGATTGCGGCTCCGGTCGTTGCACCACGACCGTTCACCACGTTGAAGATGCCGGGCGGTATGCCGGCTTCGATCGCCAGTTCCGCGAGCCGCAGCGTGGAGAACGGCGTAAGCTCCGACGGCTTCAGCACGACCGCGTTCCCGGCGGCGAGCGCGGGCCCGCATTTCCACGAGCACATCGACAGCGGGAAATTCCATGGCGTGATTGCACCGATCACACCATAAGGTTCCGATGCCACGAATCCCAGACTTTCCCGCCGCGTTGCCGCAAAATCGCCGCCATGCTTGTCGGCGAGCTCTGCGAAGAAGCGGATCGCATCCGCAGTGAAGGGCACATCCGAGGCGTACGCCTCGGCTACCGGGCGTGTCGAGCTAACCGCCTCCAACTGCGCCAGGCTTACTGCATTCCGGTCGATTAGCTCTGCCCACCGGGTTAGTACCTTTGCTCGCTCGCGTGGCGGCTGTGTTGCCCACCTGCTCGTCTTCCATGCCTGCAACGCGTTGCTGACCGCATGGTCGATAGTGTCTGGGGAGGCATCCGGAATGTAACCGAGCAACTGACCGTCAGAAGGACGGTAGACAGCGATCGATGCCTCATTGGTCGAGTAGTACGACGTGCCGCCAATGAAATGTCCTTGCGGCAACGAGACATTAGACGGATCAAAATCGAGTGACGGAGTGGACATGCTCGGCCTGACCTCAAAACCTGGAGTAAAGCGGCGACATCAGGATTCGCTCCACGCGTCGCCATGAGTTGCAAGACGTGTCCATCGCACGACGCTCAATGAACAAACCTAGGATAGTGTTCAGTATAGTGAATGTGAAATGAATTTCCAGTGATCAAAAATAAAAAACCACGAAGTTTTTGTTGTGCAGTGCGGGAAGACTTTCTGCGTCGGGGAACGGCGGAATCTCGCGCGCACAGCCTGGGCTACGGAGAGCGGACGATCCCCTTTGCGCCGCATCGCAGCAGGAAGAGGGGCGCCGTTCGGCGACGGGCGGATGCCGGGGCGCACGGTGAATGCGCGCGAAAGATCACAAATGAACGACCGGCGGCAGCGTATTCATGATCCACAGCACGCGCGCCATCTCGCCACTCTCGTTGCGTACGCTGTGCGGCACCGTGCTCTTGAACTGGAAGCTGTCGCCAGCCCGCAGCACGGCGCGGCGGTCGCCAACGTGGAGCACGACGGTGCCTTCGAGCACGAGCCCCGCCTTCTCGCCCACGCCGACGAGCACCTCATCCGAGCCCGCACCTGCCGGCAACAGGATGATCATCATCTTCAGGTCATGATCCCCGTGCGGCGAAAGCAGCTCTTTTTGCATGCCGTGCTTTCCGACGTCGAACAGGGGCCGCTCGTCCGCCTTGCGCACGAAGTCGCCGGCTACCGGATCCGACACTGCGTCGTCCTCCTCAAGCAGAGCGGTAAGCGGGACTGACAACGCCTGCCTTAGACGCTCGAGGATGCGCACCGACGGGTTCGCTTTGTTGCGCTCGACCTGGCTCACGGTGCCGGCCGATACGCCGGCGCGCATCGCCAGTTCGTTGACGGACAACCGTTGCCCGATGCGCAGGGCCCGTAAGCGCGCGCCGACATCGGAATGGTGAAGTTCGCTCACGTCTTTCTTTCTCGCCTGTGTTGCCTTCATGCAAACCCCTCTTTAAACGGTTCAACGCCCCTTCCGTGCCCTATACGCACATTCATTCGCAGGCTCGGTTGCGGGCCGGGGACCTTCTGTCCGACGCGACGCAACCGGCCGTCAGCGCGATGAAGATCGGAATTCTCTTGATCATTATATTGAATAATGCCATATTTCGCTGAACGTTCGGCGGTGGCTTAGCCGTAAACACGACGATCCACTGACCGACTTGGCAATGGTGGCGCTTCCTGAGGTCACGCATCCCGCTATAGGAGCTCTCATGTCCGAAATACGCCTCAAGAAGGCGCCCGCATACCGAGCCTTCAGGTCCAGCGACATCGTCGCCGCGCATGCACTTTCGATTGCCGCTGGCTGGCCGCACCGAGCGGAAGACTGGCAATTGATGTTCGATACCGGCAACGGGTTCGTCGCGCAGGATGACAGCGGTGAAGTGATCGGCACAGCACTCTACTGGAAGTGCGGTGCCGGTCGAGGCACCCTCGGCCTAGTAATCGTGTCTTCAGAAGAGCAGGGGCGCGGTATCGGCCGGAAGCTGATGGAACTGGTGCTCGAAGCACTCGGTAACCGCGTCACCTTCCTGTATGCCACGCCCGCCGGCAAACCGCTCTACGAAAAACTCGGTTTCGAAGCGTGCAGCACGGTCGATCAGCATCAAGGCACTGTCGGCAGCGTGCAGGCTGTCTTGCTTCCGGCCGGAGACCAACTGCGCCCCCTGACGGGCGACGACATACCGCATGTCATCGAACTCGCGTCGCGCGCGAGTGGGCTGGATCGCGGCGAGACTTTCCCGGCGCTACTCGATTTCGCGGAGGGAGTCCTGCTCGAACGCAGCGGCGAACTTGTAGGTTTTTCGCTGTTTCGCCGCTTCGGTCGCGGTTACGCAATCGGTCCCGTCGTGGCGGCACATTCGCCAGACGATCGGCGCGCGAAGGCGCTAATCGCCCACTGGCTCGCGCAGTACGCCGGCGAGTTCATGCGCATCGACCTGCCTGGCGGTGCCGGTCTCAACGACTGGTTGAACGGGCTTGGCATGACGCGCGTCGACACGGTCGTGAGGATGGTGCGCAATGAGCCGGCCGAGCGCCACGGCGGCGAACCGGACCCGATATATCGCGTGTTCGGCATCATCAATCAGGCGATGGGGTAAGCGACGATGAGCGTGCTATACAAATCCGATCCGGTGCGAGGTGCAATCTGGGCCGAGCGCTTTGCTCAACTCGCACCGGACATTGCATTTCGCATGTGGCCAGATATAGGCGACCCAACCGAGATACGCTATCTCGTTGCCTGGCAGCCCGATGATCTCGTCCTCACTTTGCCCAATCTCGAAGTGGTGTTTTCGATCGGCTCTGGCGTCGATCAGCTTGATCTGAGCCGCATTCCTGCCCGTCTACCGGTTGTGCGCATGATTGAGCCGGGGATTGTGGACGGCATGGTCGAGTACGTCACGGAAGCGGTGCTGGCGATTCATCGCGATCTGTACGACTACGCGTTGCAACAGCAGGCTCGCATATGGAAACCCATACCGCTACGGCCAGCCGCCTCACGGCGCGTCGGCGTACTGGGGCTCGGCGTACTCGGAACCGCAGTGCTCGAACGGCTGCGGCTCTTCGGTTTCGCGTGTGCCGGATGGAGTCGTTCGCCGCACGATATCGATGGCGTTGAATGCTTCGCCGGCAATGCCGCGCTCGATACGTTTCTCGCGCGCACCGACGTGCTCGTCTGCCTCCTGCCGCTCACCGACGCGACACGCGGTTTGCTCGATCGGCGCGTGTTCGCTGCGTTACCCGAAGGCGCGTCGATCGTGCATGCAGGTCGAGGACCACAACTCGTCACCGACGATCTGCTCGATGCACTGGATCGCGGTCAGATCCGCAGTGCTGTCATCGACGTGACGGATCCGGAGCCCTTGCCCGCAGATCACCCGCTTTGGAGTCAGCCGCGCGTGCGCATAACACCGCATATCGCTAGCGCCACAAGCGCCGTCACGGCCGCCGACGCACTGCTGCAAAACCTGCGCCGTCATAGCTCCGGCGAGCCCATGATCGGTGAGATTGATCGGGCGCGCGGATATTGAGGCTATCGGCCGGCGTTCGCCCGGCAACGCAAATCATGAAAGGAGGTGTTCTTTTGAGCACGAATCTCGAGCAGAAGGCACGCGCGCTGATCCGCGCCGATAACTTCATCAATGGGCAATGGCTCGCCGCGGTCAGCGGCCGGCGCTTCGCGGTCACGGACCCCGCGACCGGAAAGCTGATCGCCGACGTAGCCGACAGCGGTCCGGCCGACGCGCGCCTGGCGGCGGACGCCGCCGCCGACGCGTTACCCGCATGGCGGGCGATGTTACCCAAGGAACGCGCGGCCATACTCCGACGCTGGCATGCCCTCATCCTGGAGCAGCAAGAATCGCTTGCCGCGTTAATCTCTCTGGAACAAGGCAAGCCCCTCGCCGAAGGCCGTGGTGAAGTCGCCTACGGCGCTTCGTACGTCGTGTGGTTCGCCGACGAGGCCGCGCGGATCTACGGCGACCTGATTCCGCAGCAGCAGCACGGCAAGCGCATGAGTGCAATCAAGGAACCGATCGGTGTGGTCGCGGCAATCACGCCGTGGAATTTCCCGCTCGCGATGATTGCGCGCAAGATCGCGCCGGCACTGGCCGTCGGCTGCACCGTGGTTGCCAAACCGGCGGAAGATACGCCGCTCACCGCGATCGCGTTAACGATGCTTGCACATCAGGCGGGTGTACCGGACGGCGTTCTCAATCTGATTTCGGCGTCACGCGAGGCGACCGCCGAGGCGGTGGGCGAATGGCTCGCGGACGGGCGCGTGCGCAAGATCACTTTCACCGGCTCCACCCCAGTCGGTAAGTACCTCGCCCGCGAATCGGCGAGTTCGCTAAAGAAGGCCTCGCTGGAGTTGGGGGGCAACGCTCCGTTTATCGTATTCGAGGATGCCGATCTCGACGCTGCTGTGACGGGCCTGCTGGCGGCCAAGTTCCGCAATGGTGGACAGACCTGCGTCAGCCCAAACCGGGTCTACGTACAGCGCAACGTGTATGCGCGCTTTTCGGCCCTGCTTAGCGCAAAGGTCGCGGAACTGCGTGTGGGCCCCGCTAGCGATCCGGCTTCGCAGATCGGCCCGATGATCAACCTACGTGCAGTCGAGAAAATCGCGCGCCACGTCGATGATGCCGTTGCAAACGGTGCGCTCGTTTTAACGGGCGGCCAACGCCTCACGAACCTGGGGCCGCACTACTACGCACCGACGGTGCTCGCCAATGCGACGCCCAGCATGGTGCTATTTGAGGAGGAAACGTTCGGCCCTGTGGTGCCGCTCTTTTCATTTGATACGGAAGAGGAGGCAGTGCTGGCGGCAAACGACACGCCGTTCGGCCTCGCGTCGTACTTCTATAGCATGGACCTGCGCCGCATCGATCGCGTCTCGCGGGCGCTCCAGGCGGGGATCGTCGGTATCAACGAGGGCGCGTTGGCGTCGGAAGCCGCGCCGTTCGGCGGCGTGAAGGAATCGGGCTATGGACGCGAAGGTTCAAAGTACGGCCTCGACGATTATCTGTCGATCAAATATCTGTGCCAGGGCGGGCTGCAATAAAGATGGAGGCCTACCCGATCGAGGTCGAGTTTCCCGATATCGGCGTGCATGCGCCTGGCAATACGGGCATCCCGTTCCTCTTTACGTTTGAATCCGGCGTAGCCGGCCCGCACGTGATGATTAACGCACTAACGCACGGTAATGAGGTGTGCGGCGCGGTCATTGTGGACGAACTGTTGCGCGCGCGGCTGCGTCCGCGTCGCGGCAGGCTCACCCTGTCGTTCGCGAACGTGGCCGCCTATGCGCGTTTCGATCCTGCGGTGCCGGACAAGGCGCGCTTTATCGATCACGACTTTAATCGCGTATGGACGGCCGCCCAGCTCGACGATCTCGCGACCCGCTCGTCGGAGCTCGATCGCGCCCGCGAGATGCGGCCGGTAGTCGATACGGTGGACCTTCTACTCGACCTCCACTCGATGCACGAGAAAAGCGCGCCGTTGATCGTAGCCGGACCGCTGAGAAGAGGCGTCGAACTCGCAACCCGTCTAGGCGCCCCCGGCACAGTGATGTGTGACGAAGGCCATCCTGAGGGACGCCGGATGCGCGATTACGAAGGCTTTGGCGATGATGCCAGCGCGAGGACCGCTCTCCTCATCGAATGCGGTCAGCACTGGGAGAAAAGTGCCGTCACGGTCGCTCGCGACTGCACCGCACGTTTCCTTCTGCTGGCAGGTGTAGCCGTCGAAAGCGATTTTCCGGCGGGATGGCTCGTACCTCTTCCTGACGAAATGCGCGTCGTACGCGTGACAGAACCTGTCGTTGCCCGGAGCATGGATTTTCGTTTCGCCGGGTCATACACCGGTCTAGAAGTGTTTGAGAAGGCCGGTACGGTGATTGGCTGGTCAGATGGAAAAGCCGTCACTACGCCGTATGACGACTGCGTGCTCGTAATGCCGTCTGTACGCCAGCTACGCCCCGGCGTGACTGTGGTGCGGCTAGGTCGGATATTACAGCGCATTGATCATCTGAAGCAAAAACAGGAGCAAGCAACGTGAAAGTTGAGCAAGCACTATCCAAAGCTGAAACGTCCGAAACGCAGCAACCGGCAGCGCTAACCGGCCGCCCTCGGTCCTTCATCGATTTGAAAGCGTTCGCGTCGGACGCGAATCAAGGCATCCCGTCCCGGGCTTCACTGAAGGATGATTGCTTCCAAACGAGCCGCCGCTACCTGGATTTTCCGCCGGGCCCCGTGTCGGCCGGGGTCATCACGCTTACCAAAGGCAGAGGGGCCGTATCCTACCAACCGGCTGACGAGTTCGTCATCGTCTCCGAAGGAAAGATATCATTCACGCAAGCTGGGCGCGAACTGACGCTGAACGCTGGAGAGAGCGGCGTGATCCCCCACGGAGCTGAATTTTCTTGGTCGACGCAAGCGCCAGTATTGGTCATCTTTATGCGCTATCAGGGCGGCCAGGGTACCGACGGCGCAATCGTGCCAATCGACCGAGCGCCGCAACTCGAGCCTTCGGGGGCGCCTCTCGCGGAACTGCTACTCACGCCGACGCCGCAATGCCGCAATCAGACAGACTATCGTTCGCCTGATGGGAAATTCACCTGCGGCACGTGGGATTCAACGCCCTATCATCGGGTCGCAATGCTTTACCACCATTACGAACTCATGCATCTGCTCGAAGGCAGCGTAACGTTCGTGGACGAAACGGGCCGCACCGGCACGTTTTCGCGCGGCGACATTTTCCTCGTTGAGCAAGGCGCGCAGTGCAGTTGGGAAAGTCGCGAGCAAGTCGCAAAGATATACGCGATTTATCGTCCGGCATAACGTCGCGAATCACGCCCCTGATGTGGCTTCGCCCGCAGGCAGTCCATGTCTGTGGGACTCATTTTGACGCACCAGGCGCGGGCGCACACGCGTATGCAACTTACTCAAAATCATAAGAACCGTAATCCACCGATGCTATCGTCCATTCGCGCCCGGGTTGTTCTTGCTTGCGTAGCACTGGTTGTTTTCTCCGTCTTCTGCAACACCGCGATTGACTATTCGATCGCGAAGGCGAGCATGGAGACAGCGATCGACCATGACTTGACGTCGTCCGCCAACGATCACGCTGCGGCAATCAGCGAGTGGATCGCTGGAAAAACTCAAATGATTTCATCGCTGCAGGATATTGTGCTGACGGCGGATCCTTTGCCCATGCTTCAGCAGATCGCCGTCGCGGGCGGATTCTTTGACGTCGGCGTCGGCTACCCGGACAAAACCGCGAAGTTCAACGACTGGCCGAACCCTCCTTCCAGCTACGATCCGACTAGCCGCCCTTGGTACAAAGCCGCCGTCGAAACTGGTAAACCCGTTGCTATCCCTTACGTCAGCACGAGCGGGGCGTTGCTGGTTGGCTTGGGAATTCCCGTGATACGCGACGGCGTGGTGAAGGCAGTTCTGGATGGCAATATCGCGTTGGACAGCGTGGTTGAGAACGTGAAGTCGATTCATCCGACGCCAGCAAGTTTCGGCATGCTGATCGACCACAGCCGCCGCGTTATTGCGTACCCGGATCCAAAATTCAGGCTCAAGCCGGTCACTGACATTGCGGCCGATTTCGCCGCGGTTACCACGGCGTCGGCTGGCCCGGGGAACGCGCCGACGAAACTAGCGGTTGATGGAAAAATAAAGTTGGTACGCGCACAGGAGGTGCCGGGTACGGACTGGGACGTCGTGGTGGCCCTCGACGAGTCGCAGGCGACTGCGGGAATGCGTTCGCTGTTAAGTGCATCACTGGTGTCTCTCATGGTGATCGTCGGTATCGCTTCGGTTATAGGGGCCGCGCTTACCACGACCGCGTTCCGCCGCCTTGGCCACGTCTGTCAAGCAATGACTGCGATCGGCTCGGGCACGAGCGACTTGACGCGGCGCCTGCCGGACGAGGGGAGAGACGAAGTGGCCAACATCGCGCGTTCGTTCAACCAGTTCGTCGCCAAGCTTCAAAGCGTGATGTTGGAGATCCGTGGCGCAAGCGAATCGGTGCGTGCCGCCGCAAATGAAATTGCCGCGGCAAGTCATGATCTGTCGTCCCGCACCGAGTCGGCAGCGGCGAGCCTGCAGCAGACGGCCGCATCGATGGACCAAATCTCGGGGACAGTCGATCAATCGGCAGCAGCCGCGCAAGAGGCCGACGAGCGATCTGGTATCGCGACGCAAATGGCTTCGCGCGGTGGTGAGATCGTATCCGATGCGGTCGGTACGATGGGAGAAATCGAGGACGCTTCCGGCCGGATCGGTGCAATCATTAGCGTGATCGACGGCATAGCGTTTCAGACCAACATTCTCGCGCTCAATGCTGCTGTTGAAGCCGCGCGCGCGGGGGAGCAAGGTCGCGGCTTCGCAGTCGTCGCACACGAGGTTCGTAGCCTGGCGCAGCGCAGCGCACAGGCTGCGCGCGAAGTGAAGCAACTTGTCGAGGCGACGGTCTCGCGGGTTGCGGCGGGATCGGCCCAGGTGCGTCAAGCCGGCGAGACGATGGGCAAGATTGTCGCCAATGCCGTTGATGTTCAATTGGTCATTTCGGGCATCGCCCGTGCAGCCACCGAGCAGACGCGCGGGATCCAGGAGGTCAATCTGGCAGTCATGCAACTCGATGCAATGGTGCAGCAGAATGCGGCGCTAGTCGAAGAATCAGCGGCGGCGTCGGCCGCCTTGCAGGCGCAAGCAAACACCCTGGCATTGACCATTGCAAGGTTCAAGGTCGACTGAACGTGCTGTCGTTGCATCGAAAACAAAAAGCGCAAGACGAGAACGAGTTCGAAGACCTGTTCCTTGTCGAATCGCTCGGCCGTAGGACGGAAGAAGCGTTTCACCCACTTGCATTGCCCCCGCTGTCTATGGCAGCACTGAGCGTGATGGGACCGGCCATCAATTTCTCTTTTATATCAGCGCCTTAGGTTGAGATGTGGCGGATTTTTTACGAATCCCGGTCATACCTCGAGATACGCAACCGGGCTTGTGCTGACAAGAAACTCGAGGACGTGCCGCCGCCGAACGATGCGTGAGATATCGGAAAGACCTCGGACCTCTGCAAGATGGTGGTCAAGACTCGTCAGTTCTACGGCAATTGTCGCGGGAACATTCGGCACTACTTGTACTTGATCCTTGCCTAGCATGGCAAAAAAGTGCTTCACCCCGGCACGGGCGTCGACCCTTGTGCGGCGGCATCGCGCATCGACAACGAGGCAGGTGACAAGCGAGATACCGAGTAATCGCTGATTCACTGATATCGCCAAGACCGACACCCCGCTGCGAGATCCAGTGAACGAAGTGAGCGACGCTTCTGAGATAGCACTGCACGGTTTCGGCGGCATAGCCACGCTCGGATAGATAGAGGACATATGCATCTGCGTGTGCTTCCAATGCAGCCTTGGCAAACCACTGTCGGCCAAGAATATGGCCACGTTTGATACGCGAGTACGTGGGCACGGCAACTCTCCTCGCAAGATAAGCAGCACGAGGAAAGTACAGCAAATTATGGAAGGTTGCCTGCCCAGCGGGACGGACCAGAAGCCCCGAAATCAGACGTATCCTTGATGCGCGGATGCTGAACCTTCCATAACTTCGAAGTGGGGATAGCGACGCTCGCCGGTGAACGAGTCAGTGTGCGCGGCTTTGTGCCGACGCGTGGTCATTTGGCGCAGGCGCGGGTAGTGGCGAGGCGCGTGCCGCGAGCGCGCTGTGAATGAAATGCAGACTACCGAGCACCGTCTGAAGGTGTGGCACCGCCGGGCGAGCCGCGTCGGTGGTCTGCATCGTGCGTTGTAGTGTGGCGATTGCAACCTGCACCGCGCGCGTGGCAGCGGCGCTGGCCTTCGGTGTCGGCGCCTCGAACAAAAGCCGAATCGCGCGACATGCGTACGCGCGATCGTCGAGCCATGCCGGTGCGGCGTCCGGGCCGGTCCGTGCTGCCTCGATGGCCATCGTGCCGCTCAGGTCCACGACGGCTGAGCCGATCTCGAGGACGGACAGAAACCATTCGACGGACTCGCCGTTCGCCAACGCGGGTCGTCACGCGATATCGACCGAACCTGATACATGAGGTCTCGTGTGCGGCTTTCGAAGCGCGTGCGCAGCGTCGCGGCCGAGTCGGTGCATGCGAACACGATGCCTGCGCAGGTCGTCCAGCAGGTGTTTGCGCAATCCGCGCGTCGTCGGTGGCAGGAACAATTCGAACGCGACCGACGCCATCTGCATGGACAGGACACCGCGATCGCGTCGTTCACGAAGGACGCGAGTGCGCTGACCGCGCCCGAACTCAGGATGCCGATCGTCACTTCCGTCACACGCGTTGACGGGATGCCGATGAGCGCGGCAGTGTAGCCGGCGAGCACAAATCCATATGTCCGGAAGTTGCGGTTTCGCGCGGCACCTGCTGTGCATATGCCGATGCAGAGTGCGGTTGCACCGAGAAAGAGTTCCGGCGCCTGCCCGAACAGACTGATCAGCCCCAGCGTGGCGAGCAGGCCCACGATCGTGCCGCAGATCCGGTACAGGCTTTTTGCGAGCACCATGCCGCTTTGTGGCTGCATCAGCACGAAGACCGTCGTCATCGCCGTTCGTGGCATCGGGAGTTCGAGCTTCATCGCCACACCGAGCGCCAGAAGCGCGGCGAGAATGGTCTTGAAGACGTACAGCCCGGTGACGCCGCTCGTGCTTGCCCAGTTGCAGGCGGCGTTGACAATGGCGATGCCTGTTTGGGTATCCGAAATATAAGATGGGGCGACGAATACATGATGTATGTGGAGCATGATGTATGTGGAGCGTGATGCAGGAGTGCGGCGACAGGACGAACGTGATTGTATTTTCCTGAGGTGCACTCGTTGTCCTGCAGAGCGCCGTGCCGAAGTTCTTTATTGCGCACTCGGGCCTGCACCGTGTCGGCTCTGCGCCGAAAACGACTTCGAATACACGCACCTTCCGCCTGACACAGATGCTTGGCGAACGTCTGCGCAACATGCCCAAGGCCGTGATCGCCAAGGTCGAAGGTATCGCCCGTTGCGGCGGCTGCGAGATCGCGTTGGCCGCGGACATGTGTTTCGCCGCGATCGGCGAAGCCGTGTTCGGTCAACCGGAGGTCGTCTGCGGACTCGTTCCGTGCGGCGGCAACACGCAGCGCCCGCCGCGGCGGATGGGGCGCGCCCGTGCCCTCGAGGTGCTGCCGGCCGGAGCGGACTTCTCGGCGGAACTGGCCGACCGCTACGGCTATATCAATCGGGCGCTGCCGGCCAAGGAACTGGGTCCATTCGTGGACAAGCTCGCACGCCGCATCGCGACCTTCCCGCCCACCACGATCGCCCACCTGAAAAAAGTCCGTGGACATGGGGTCCGACGTCTCCGTCTCCGAAGGCTTGTTGGTGGAGGCGCACGAGGCCGATCTTTGCGTAGCGAACGAAGCGATACAGGCGCGCGTGCTAGCGATACTCGCAGCCGGCGCCGAGACCTACGAAGGTGAACTCCACTTTCCCGACCTCTCCGCGAAGCTGCCTCCTGCTGATTGAGCGGTTTTCTTGCCCCCGGAAGATAGTGCCTCTAAAGTTGGAGCGGGGTGAAGGCAGCAAGTAGGACCATTCGCTTATCATTCCCATTGCACCGACTCTTTTTGGAAGCCGACGCGCAAGTCGATGGGGTTCCGGGCCGCTCAAGTACAATGCGAGCGGTTTGATCGACGGAGACGCGATGACCGGCTCAGACTCACGTTCCGCCCAGCGCGGGCGCGCGCTGCCGTCGCCGAGCGCCACGGTGCCGATCTCGCTCGTCAACGGTTTCCTCGCGAGCGCCGGCGTCCAGCGCGATGTGGTCGAAGGCTATCTGCACGACGCCGGCATCCCGATCGAGTTGCTCGGCGAGCTGCATGCGCGCGTGACGGAAGAGCAATTCTCGACGCTGTACCGCACGCTCGCGATCGACCTCGACGACGAGATGCCCGGCATCTTCTCGCGCCCGCTGCGCGGCGGCACGCTGAAGTACCTGTGCCTGAGCCTGCTCGATGCGCGCAACCTCGAAACGGCGCTGCATCGCTTCGGCCAGTTCTTCCATATCCTGCTCGACGACTTCTTCGTCGAATCGAGGCGCGACGGTCTCGTCGCGCAGGTGCTGCTGCGGCCGAACGCGGCTGTCGGCCCGATCAGCGCGCTCGGCCAGGAGCTGATGCTCAAGCTCGTGCACGGCGTGTGTTCGTGGCTGATCGGGCAGAAGATCCCGCTGCTGCACATCGAGCTTGCGTGCCCGCGGCCGCGCCATGCGGTCGATCACCTGTACTTCTTCTCCGGGTCCGTGCAGTTCGACCGCGAGCGCACGCTGCTGCGCTTCAGCGTGGACTACCTCGACGCGCCGATCCGGCAGAGCAAGCGCAACCTGCGCAAATTCCTCGCGCGCGCGCCCGGCGACTGGATCTTTGAATCGTTCAGCGAACAGCTCGTGTGCCATCGCGTGCGGCAGTACCTGTCGGCGGCGCTGCCCGACCTGCCCGTGATCGATCAGGCGGCCGAGCATCTGCATTGCTCGGTACGCACCTTGAGCCGCCACCTGGCCGCCGAAGGCACGACGTTCCAGGTGCTCAAGGATGAATTGCGGCGAGACATTGCAATCCAGCGGCTCACCGACACGCCCGACACAATCGCGGCGATCGGCGCCGATATTGGCTTCGACGATCCGAGCGCGTTCCATCGCGCGTTCCGGCACTGGACAGGGAGTACGCCGGGGACTTACCGGCGGCGTGCATAGCGCGCGGCGCAAGTGCAGCCGTTATTCCGAAGCTGGTTCCCATAACCGACTCCCTTCGCGCGCTCCCATGACCGGCTCCCATATGCCACCCATAACCGGCTCCCGTTGCCGGACCCTCCGCCAACTGTCACCACCGCTTCGACGCAACCGACCGGCACACCGATTGGCTCGTCGCTTTCGCCAGAGACCGGCCCCGGCGAAACCCGCGTGCGGCCGGCTGCTTCCGGCACCGTCCGCGCATAACGTGGCCGGTTTTGTCACCATTAGGGCCGGATATGACAATGGGAGTCCGTCATTGCGGCGGTAGGATGCGTCACAACGTCTCTTGGATCTGGCCGGTTTTGACCGTATCGGGCCTTGTGGCGCACCTCATTCACCGCCTGATTGGAACATCGACCATGAGCTATACCGCCCCCGTCAAGGACATGCTGTTCGTGCTCAGGGAACTCGCGGGCATCGACACCGTTGCGCAGCTTCCGGGCTTCGGGGATGCCGGTTACGACACCGCGCATGCCGTGCTCGACGAGTCGGCGAAACTTTGCGGCGGGGTGCTGGCGCCGCTGAACGTTGAAGGCGACCGCAATCCGAGCAGCTGGAAGGACGGCGTCGTGACCGTCACGCCGGGCTTCAAGGAAGCGTTCCGTAAGTTCGTCGAAGGCGGCTGGCAGGGGCTGCAGCATCCGGCCGAGTACGACGGTCAGGGGTTGCCGAAGCTGATCGCGGCGCCGTGCATCGAAATGCAGAACGCATCGAACCTGTCGTTCGCGCTGTGTCCGCTGCTCACCGACGGCGCGATCGAGGCTCTGCTGACGGCCGGCACCGACGAACAGAAGCGGCGCTACGTGCCAAAGCTGATCTCGGGCGAATGGACGGGCACGATGAACCTGACCGAGCCGCAGGCCGGTTCGGACCTCGCGCTGGTGCGCTCGCGCGCCGAGCCGCAGGGCGACGGTACGTACAACGTGTTCGGCACGAAGATCTTCATCACGTGGGGCGAGCACGACATGGCGGACAACATCGTCCACCTGGTGCTTGCGCGCACGCCGAACGCGCCGGAAGGCGTGAAGGGCATTTCGCTGTTCATCGTGCCGAAGTTCCTGGTCAACGACGACGGCTCGCTCGGCGCACGCAACGACGTGCACTGCGTGTCGGTCGAGCACAAGCTCGGGATCAAGGCGAGCCCGACCGCGGTGCTGCAATATGGCGACCACGGCGGCGCGATCGGCTACCTGGTCGGCGAAGAGAATCGCGGCCTCGAATACATGTTCATCATGATGAACGCCGCGCGCTTCGGCGTCGGGATGCAGGGAATCGGCGTCGCCGACCGTGCATACCAGAAGGCCGCCGCATTTGCGAAGGAGCGCGTGCAGAGCCGCCCGGTCGACGGTTCGGCCAGGCAGTCGGTGACGATCATCCATCACCCGGACGTGCGCCGGATGCTCGGCACGATGCGTGCGTTGACCGAAGGCGCACGGGCGATAGCGTATGTGGCTGCCGCGCACAGCGACATTGCCCACCGCCATTCGGACGAGGCGACCCGGGCGCATCATCAGGCAATCTACGAATATCTGGTGCCGGTCGTGAAGGGCTGGAGCACCGAGATGGTGAACGACGTGGCAAGCCTGGGCGTGCAGGTGCACGGCGGGATGGGCTTCATCGAGGAAACCGGCGCGGCGCAGTACTACCGCGATGCGCGGATCCTGGCGATCTACGAAGGCACGACCGCGATTCAGGCGAACGACCTGGTCGGCCGCAAGACGATGCGCGACGGCGGGGCGGTCGCGAAGGCGCTGATCGCGGAGATCGGCGACACCGTCGCGGCGCTCGGCAAGGTCGCCGGCGCGGCGGCCGCGTCGATGAAGCCGCAGCTGGAGAAGGGCGCGCGCTCGTTGTCGACGGTGGTGGACTACGTGCTCACGAACGTGAAGCAGGACCCGAATGCGGTGTTCGCGGGCAGCGTGCCGTACCTGAAGCTGGCGGGCGTGGTGCTGTGCGGATGGCAGATGGCACGAGCGCTGCTGGCGGCGCACGCGAACCGCGCGAACGACACGGCGTTCTACGATGCAAAGATCGCGATCGCACAATGCTATGCGGAACACGTCCTCGTGCAGGCAGGCGGGCTCGAAGCGTCGATCGTCGGCGCGAAGGGAAGCGAGAGCGTGCTCGCGTTGACGGAAGACCAGTTCTGACCGTAACGGTCGGGGCGGAGGGGACAGGATTTTGACCACACAGGACTTGGCCGCGCAATACGGCCCGCGGGAATCGATGGAATACGACGTCGTGATCGTCGGCGGCGGCCCCGCCGGGCTGTCTGCGGCGATCCGGCTCAAGCAGCTCGCCGCCGGGAAAGGCACCGAGATCGGCGTGTGCGTGCTCGAGAAGGGTTCCGAGATCGGCGCGCACATCCTGTCGGGCGCGGTGATGGACCCGCGCGCGATCACCGAACTGTTCCCCGACTGGAAGGAACAGGGCGCGCCGCTCACAGTCGAGGTGACGGAAGACCGCTTCCTGTTCCTTTCTGAAAACAGCGCGGTCACCACGCCGAACTGGGCGCTGCCCGACAACTTCAAGAATCGCGGCAACTACGTGATCTCGCTGGGCAACGTCACGCGCTGGCTCGGCCAGCAGGCGGAAGCCCTGGGCGTCGAGATCTTCCCCGGCTTCCCGGCTGCGGAGATTCTCTACAACGACGACGGCTCGGTGAAGGGCGTCGCCACCGGCAACATGGGCGTGGGCAAGGACGGCGAGCCGACCGAGAACTTCCAGCTCGGCATGGAACTGCACGCGAAGTACACGCTGTTCGCCGAAGGCTGCCGCGGCCATCTCGGCCGCCAGCTGATCTCGAAGTTCAAGCTGGACGCGAACGCCGATCCGCAGGCGTACGGGATCGGCATCAAGGAACTGTGGGAAATCGATCCGGCCAAGCACAAGCCGGGCCTCGTGATCCACACGGCCGGATGGCCGCTGAAGTCCGATACGTACGGCGGCTCGTTCCTGTATCACATGGACAACAACCAGGTCGTGGTCGGCTTCGTGGTCGGCTTGGGCTACACGAACCCGTACCTGTCACCGTTCGAGGAATTCCAGCGCTACAAGACGCATCCGTCGATCCGCGCGTTCCTCGAAGGCGGCAAGCGCGTGTCGTACGGCGCGCGGGCGATCACCGCGGGCGGGCTGATGTCGCTGCCGAAGCTCGTGTTCCCCGGCGGCGCGCTGGTCGGCGACGACGCGGGTTTCCTGAACGCCTCGCGCATCAAGGGCTCGCATGCGGCGATCAAGACCGGAATGCTCGCCGCCGACGCCGCTTTCGAAGCGGTCCAGGCTGGCCGCCAGAACGACGAACTCGCCGCCTACCCCAAATCGTTCAGGACCTCCTGGCTGCACACGGAACTCTACAAGGCGCGTAATTTCAAGCAGTGGATGAGCAAGGGACTGTATCTCGGCACGCTGATGGCCGGGCTCGAGCAGAAGGTGATGGGCGGCAACGTGCCGTGGACACTGCACCACAAGCATGCGGATCACGAGATGCTGAAGCCGGCGTCGCAATGCACGCCGATCGAGTATCCGAAGCCGGACGGCAAACTGACGTTCGACCGCCTGTCGTCGGTATTCATCTCGAACACGAACCACGAGGAGAACCAGCCGGCGCACCTGACTCTGAAGGATCCGAGCGTGCCGGTGAACGTGAACCTGCGCACATACGCCGGGCCGGAGGGGCGCTTCTGCCCGGCGGCCGTGTACGAGTTCGTGAAGAACGACGACGGCAGCGATCGGCTGGTCATCAACGCGCAGAACTGCGTGCACTGCAAGACCTGCGACATCAAGGATCCGACGCAGAACATCGTGTGGGTCACGCCGGAAGGCGGCGGGCCGAATTACCCGAACATGTAACGCAAACGCATCTCCGCGCCTGCGGGCGCGAACAAACCGGAGTGAGACGATGAGCAATGCAGCGAAGGAAGTCGTGGTGGTGAGCGGTGTCCGTACCGCGATCGGCGATTTCGGCGGAAGCCTGAAGGATTTCTCGCCGACCGATCTCGGTGCGAATGTCGTGAGCGAAGTGCTGTCGCGCGCGAACGTGCCGGGCGATGCGGTCGGCCATGTCGTGTTCGGCCACGTCGTGAACACCGAGCCGAAGGATATGTATCTCGCGCGCGTCGCGGCGATCAACGGCGGCGTCGCGCAGCACACGCCGGCGCTGACGGTGAACCGGCTGTGCGGCTCGGGCCTGCAGGCAATCGTGTCGGCCGCGCAGACGATCATGCTCGGCGATGCCGACGTCGCGATCGGCGGCGGTTCCGAGAGCATGAGCCGCGCGCCGTACAGCGTGCCGTCCGCGCGTTTCGGCCAGCGCATGGGCGATGCGAAGCTCGTCGACATGATGCTCGGCGCGTTGCACGACCCGTTCCAGACGATTCACATGGGCGTGACGGCCGAGAACGTTGCACGCAAGTACGGCATTTCGCGTGACGCGCAGGATGCGCTCGCGCTCGAATCGCATCGTCGTGCGGCGCGCGCGATCGCGGAAGGCCGCTTCAAGGACCAGATCCTGCCGATCTCGATCCGCACGAAGAAGGGCGAGGTCGCGTTCGACACCGACGAGCACGTGCGTCACGACGCGGGCCCGGACGATTTCACGAAGCTGAAGCCGGTGTTCGTGAAGGAGGACGGCACGGTGACGGCCGGCAACGCGTCGGGGATCAACGATGCGGCCGCCGCGGTGCTGATGATGAGCGCGGATGTCGCGCGCGCGCAGGGCGTGAAGCCGCTCGCGCGTCTCGTCGCGTATGCGCACGCAGGCGTCGATCCGGCATACATGGGTATCGGCCCGGTGCCGGCCACGCAGAAGGCGCTCGAGCGTGCGGGCCTGAAGGTCACCGATCTCGACGTGATCGAGGCGAACGAGGCATTCGCGGCGCAGGCATGCGCGGTCACGCAGGAACTCGGCGCCGATCCGGCGAAGGTCAACCCGAACGGCTCCGGCATTTCGCTCGGCCACCCGATCGGCGCGACGGGCGCGTTGATCACAGTCAAGGCGCTTTACGAGCTCAAGCGCATCGGCGGGCGTTATGCGCTCGTGACGATGTGTATCGGCGGCGGCCAGGGCATTGCGGCGATCTTCGAGAACATCTGATAATCGACCGCTCAGCACCCCAATACACAGGAATCGTCATGGCCATCGAAACCGTCGGCGTCGTGGGCGCCGGAACCATGGGCAACGGCATCGCGCAGACCGTCGCCGTTGCAGGACTGAACGTCGTGATGATCGACGTCAGCGATGCGGCGCTCGACAAGGGCATTGCTGCACTGAAGGGCAGCCTCGAGCGGCTTGTGTCGAAGCAGAAACTCGATGCCGGCGCACGCGATGCCGCCCTCGCGCGCATCACGACGTCGACCGATTACGCGAAGCTCGCGGCGGTCGACATCGTGATCGAAGCCGCGACCGAGAACGTCGAGCTGAAGAGCCGCATCCTGAAGCAGATCGAGTCGGTCGCGCGGCCCGACGCGATCATCGCGACCAATACGTCGTCGATCTCCATCACCGCGCTCGCGGCGCTGCTCGCCGATCCGTCGCGCTTCGTCGGCATGCATTTCTTCAATCCGGTGCCGCTGATGCCGCTTGTCGAAATCATCCGCGGGCTTCAGACGAGCGACGCGACTGCGTCAGCCGTGCGTGCGCTGACCGAGCGTTTCGACAAGTCGCCGATCGGCGTGCGCAACGCGCCAGGCTTCGTCGTGAACCGGATTCTCGTGCCGATGATCAACGAGGCGTTCTTCGTGCTGGCCGAAGGCATCGCATCGGCCGAGGAGATCGACGCGGGGATGAAGCTCGGCGCGAACCACCCGATCGGGCCGTTGGCACTGGCGGACCTCGTCGGCCTCGACGTGTGCCTTGCGGTGATGGATGTGTTCCTGAAGGATTTCGGTGATCCGAAGTATCGCGCGTGCCCGTTACTGCGCGAGATGGTGTCGGCGGGGCGGCTCGGGCGCAAGACGGGGCGCGGGGTGTACGACTACAGCAAATAAGCAGCCGCGAACAAGTGACACGCGATGCGCGCTAGTGCGACCGCACCCTTTCGGTCGGCCCGGCCGAGTGCCGCGCGTTCGCACGTCCCGTCGTAGGGACACAGCGATGGATCATGGTGCGTCTATGCACTTTCAATTTGTCGGCCGACGATGGAGCCGCATCCTGACCACTACCAGTTAGGCGGGACCGAACCCGAGACTTCCTACGGACCGGGGAACGGTTCCTAACCGCGGCCATCATTTGAGGTCTCCCCGACTAGCCGGTTCACCCTCGCGAACCGCCGACCAGTAGACCGTCCCACTGACTGGACATGCGTCAATGAATTCGAGCACGGAACCGCGACATAAAAATCCTGCCCGTGGCCGCCGAGTCGCTCGGCCCGGAGCTATGTCGCGTTGGGCCTAGCTGCGCGGGCACGAGCCTGTTCGCAGTGCCAGCACTCCATCCCTGATCCACGGAACCGTCAACGGGGATGAACAAGGTACGCAATTTCCTATCATAAGCTTTGTGGTTATAAAGATTGCGCCAATCATTACGATTTGACGCAGTAAGCCCTATTTTTCTTGCGCTAATCTGACCGGCCCTCTGCGATCCGGACGATCCGCAATGGCTACCCTCGAACGCACCGCATACCCGCGCTTCCCCGAGGTTCTGGCACCCCGGGAACTGCAAGCCTGCTACACGCCGCTGTCCGACGAACTTGAATGGGCGCGCCGTTCGACGCGCGGCGAGCGGCCTCGACTGGGCCTGCTCGTGCTGCTGAAGGTCTTTCAGCAACTGCACTATTTCCCGCCGGTCGACAGCATTCCACCCGCCGTCGTCGATCATGTCCGGGCGGCCGCCAACTTTGCGGACACCGTGCGATTTGGCTACGACACGGCGTCGTCCCCGACACTGTTCCGGCATTACGCCGCGGTACGCGCCTGGCTGAACGTGAAGCCGTACTACGGCACCGATGCGAGTGCGATCGCGACACGGGCGGCGCACACGGCGTCGCTGACGATGGACCAGCCTGTTGACATCATCAACGCGACGATCGACGAGCTCATCGCGCGCGATGTCGAGCTGCCGGCGTTCTCAACGCTGGACCGGCTGACCGAGCAGATCCACGCCCGGGCACAGTCCCGGCTCTTCAAGCGCGTCACACGACGCCTGACCGATGAACAGCGGCTCGCGCTCGACCGGCTGCTCGCGCGCGACCTGTCGAGCCGGCAGACCACCTACAACCGGATCAAGCGTCATGCGAAACGCCCATCGCGTCAGCATCTGGACCTGCTGATCGACCAGATTGCCTGGCTCGACGAACTCGGCGATTTTTCACTGGTCGTCGCCGGGATTCCCGCCTCAAAGCTGCGCTCGCTCGCGAATCAGGCAATGGCGCTCGACGCGTCGGCGCTCAGGAACGACACACTGCCCGAGAAGCGCTACACATTGATCGTCGCGCTGCTTAACCGCATGCGCGTGCGCGCCCGCGACGATCTCGCCGACATGTTCGTGCGGCGCATGGGCGCCATCCACAAGCGCGCGAGCGACGAGCTGGACGGGATCCAGCGCAAGCAGCGTGATCAGGTCGAGGATCTCGTGGTCCTGCTTGACGGCGTGGCCGACATCCTGGCCGACGAATCCGACGAGACGGCCATCGCCAGGGCGGTCAGGAAGCTGCTTGCGCCGAAAGGCGATCTGGAGCCGTTGCGCGAGAGCTGTGCGGCGATCCGCGCGTTCAGCGGCCGCAACTATCTGCCGCTGCTCTGGAAGCACTTCAAGGCCCACCGTTCGGTCATGATGCGCGTCGCCCGTACGCTCGAATGGGATTCGACCAGCCCGGTCCGCTCGCTGCTCGATGCGCTCGATGTCGTGCTGGAAAACGAATCGCGGCATCGCGAGTGGATCGAGGCCGACGTTGATCTGGGCTTTGCCGCGCCGCGGTGGCGCAAGCTCGCACGTCGCTCCCACGGCGACGGAGCGCCGACCAATCGACGGTACCTCGAACTCTGCGTGTTCTCGTACATGGCCGAGGAGTTACGGGTCGGCGATCTGTGCGTGTCCGGTTCCGACGCCTACGCGGATTATCGCGACCACCTGCTGCCATGGCGCCAATGCGAGCAGCAGTTGCCGGATTATTGCGACAAGCTCGGCATGCCGACGACCGGCAGTGACTTCGTTCAGTATCTCCGTCAATGGCTGACGGACGCCGCCCGCAAGCTCGACGACGAATTGCCGCGCAAGCGCGAGCACGTCGTGATCGACCGTCACGGCGAACCGATCCTGCGCAAAACCGTCGCGAAGGAGATCCCGGCGAGCGCGATCGCACTGCAGGAGCGGCTGAACGCCCGCCTGCCGACGCGGAACATGCTGGACATCCTCACGAACATCGAACACTGGACGTATTTCACGCGGCACTTCGGGCCGCTGTCCGGGAGCGATCCCCAGATCCGCAAGGCCACCGAGCGCTACCTGCTGACCGTTTTCGCGATGGGCTGCAATCTCGGCCCGACCCAGGCGGCCCGCCATCTCGATTCTGATGTGACCGCGCACATGCTCTCATTCGTCAACCGCCGGCATATGAGTCTGGACAAGCTCGAGACCGCGCAGCGCGAGCTGATTGAACTGTACCTGCGGCTGGATCTGCCGAAACACTGGGGCGATGGCAAGACGGTGGCCGCCGACGGCACGCAGTACGACTTCTACGACAACAACCTGCTGGCCGGCTACCACTTCCGCTACCGGAAAATGGGCGCGGTCGCGTACCGTCACGTCGCCGACAACTATATCGCCGTGTTCCAGCACTTCATTCCGCCGGGCGTGTGGGAAGCGATCTATGTGATCGAGGGGCTGCTGAAGGCGGGCCTGTCGGTCAAGGCCGATACCGTCCATGCCGACACGCAGGGGCAGTCGGCCGCCGTGTTCGCGTTCACGTACCTGCTCGGCATCAACCTGATGCCACGGATTCGCAACTGGAAGGACCTCGTCCTGTACCGCCCGGACAGCAAGGCCAAATACAGGCATATCGACAAGCTGTTCACGGCGACCATCGACTGGGTGCTGATCGAGCAGCACTGGCAGGAGCTGATGCAGGTCGCGCTGTCGATTCAGGCGGGTACGATCTCGTCGCCGCTGCTACTGCGCCGGCTCGGCTCCGAAAGCCGCAAGAACCGGCTGTACCTGGCCGCGCGCGAGCTCGGCAACGTCGTGCGCACGGTGTTCCTGCTCGAGTGGATCGGCAGCCTCGAATTGCGGCAGGAGGTCACCGCGAACACGAACAAGATCGAGTCGTACAATGGCTTCTCCAAATGGCTGTCGTTCGGTGGCGACGTGATCGCCGAGAACGAGCCCGAGGAGCAGCAGAAGCGGCTGCGCTACAACGACCTGGTCGCGTCGGCCGTGATCCTGCAGAACACGGTGGACATGATGCAGGCGCTGCGCGAGATGGCGGCAAACGGCGAGAAAGTGCGCGCCGAAGACATCGAGTTTCTGAGCCCATACCCGACCCACAACATCCGACGCTTCGGCCACTATAAACTGCACCTGGATCGTCGGCCGGAAGCCTGGATCAGGGACCCGCTGTTTGGCCACGCTGCCCGTACCTACGCATCCCGCCCATGACTGCACGCCCGGCCATCACTGCGACCTGTTTCGGCGATGTCGACACCGCCGCGCTCGAGCGGCTCGAATCGAGCTACGACACAACCCGCCTGCTGGCCGCCGTCGATATCGTCGATCGCGTCCGCGCACAGTTGCACGATCCAGAAGGTCTGCGCGATGATCTGCTGCAAATCCATAGCATGGCGCACTCGGTCTTGAACTGTATGCCATCGGTGCCGTCGAAACACGATGGCACCTTGCCGGAGCAGGTACAGGATGCGCTCGATCTGATTGACGAATTTGTCATGGAGCTCACCCAGGTAAGGGCGGTCCTCGAGCCTCTCGAAGCGCTACATCCGGACGACGGTTTTGGCGAGGGTTGAACGGCGCCCGCCCACTGATCGAGACCATGGGGTGGCCCAGTCCCTGCCGGTGTTATGCGGTCGCAGACGGCCCAGACTGTGTCAAAACGCATTTTTGAAGCGCTAGAATTCTTCATCCGATAGCGGAGGATGAGCAAGATGAAGCGGTTCGTTCAAGGCGATAGTCGTACACAAAGCTTTCTCCTTCCCGA